>NZ_LDJG01000095.1 GCF_001431425.1 Stenotrophomonas nitritireducens | reverse complement strand
TCCTCGATCATGCCCGGCAGCAGCCAGCGGCCGGCGGCATCGATCACTTCCTCGCCGGCGCGCGGCGCCAGCCCGCTGCCGATCTGCGCGATGCGGCCGTTCTCGATGCGCAGGTCGCCGTCGAAGGTACGGCCCTCGTTGACCATGCGGGCATTGGTGATGAGCGTGGAGGACATGTCAGTGTTTTCCTGTGCAGCGGCAAGAGGGGGCGTCGGCCTTTCCCGGAACCGGATCGAAGCCGCCGGGGTGCAACGGATGGCAGCGGCCCAGCCGACGCAGCGTAAGCCAGCAGCCCCGCAACGGACCGTGTATGCGGATCGCGTCCATCGAATACTCGGAGCAACTGGGGACAAAGCGGCAGCGCGGCCCCAGCAGGGGGCTGATGAAGCGCTTGTAGAAGCGCAGCAGGGCGATGAGGAGTCGGCCGATCACCCTTGGATGATAAGCCAGCTGGCATTGCCCAAGGATTTGTCGCACGATGCCGGACGGGCGGCGGGTGGACTCCAGATGCCTTCCGCCCACCGGGTACGCCGGTCGTGCCTGGTCACGTTCCGAACTGCGCGGGACGATCCGGCGGTGCCGCCGGGCCGCTCACGGGCCGATCGGGCATCCGTTCATGTCGGGGCGG
>NZ_LDJG01000094.1 GCF_001431425.1 Stenotrophomonas nitritireducens | reverse complement strand
GCTGGCCCTGCTGCCGCTGACGGCCTGCGCCGCCGACAGCGCCGCGCCGGTGGAAGGCCATGACTATGAGGCGATCGCCGAGCCCGGCCCGTTCGCGCCGCTGGCGGGGAAGATCGAGGTGGTCGAGGTGTTCGGCTATCCCTGCATCCACTGCGCCCATTTCGAGCCGCTGCTGGAAGTATGGGCGGCCAGGCTGCCGGCCGACGTGCGCTTCACCGCGGTGCCGGCCGCCTTCGGCGGCCATTGGGACGCCTACGCGCGCGCCTTCTATGCCGCCGAGCAGACCGGCGTGCTCAAGCGCAGCCACGCCGACGTGTTCAAGGCCCTGCACGAGCAGCGCAGCCTGCCGATGCAGAACGTATCGCCGCAGGAGTTGGCGACCTTCTATGCCGCCTACGGGGTGCAGCCGCAGCGCTACATCGATGCACTGCGCAGCGACCAGGTCGAGGAAAAGGTGAAGGCCGCGCGCGCCTTCGCCATGCGCGTCAAGGTTCCGGGCACGCCGGCGCTGATCGTCACCGGCACGTACCTGGTACAGGGCCGCAACTTCGAGGACCAGCTCCGCATCGCCAGTCCCCTGGTGGAACGCAACCCCGCCCCCCCCCGGCGTCCCTCAATCCCTTCCGGGACATTCC
>NZ_LDJG01000093.1 GCF_001431425.1 Stenotrophomonas nitritireducens | reverse complement strand
TTGCGGTGCTGCTGGCTTACGCTGCCTCGGCGTGTCAGCTGCCAGGCGTGTCCCCCAGTCGGCTTCGATCCGGTTCCCGGAAAGGCCGAAGCCCCCTCTTGCCGCTGCACAGGAAAACACTGACATGTCCTCCACGCTCATCACCAATGCCCGCATGGTCAACGAGGGCCGTACCTTCGACGGCGACCTGCGCATCGAGAACGGCCGCATCGCGCAGATCGGCAGCGGGCTGGCGCCGCGCGCCGGCGAGGAAGTGATCGATGCCGCCGGCCGCTGGCTGCTGCCGGGCATGATCGACGACCAGGTGCACTTCCGCGAACCCGGCCTGACCCACAAGGGCGACATCGCCAGTGAATCGGCTGCCGCGGTGGCCGGCGGCCTGACCAGCTTCATGGACATGCCCAACACCAACCCGCCGACGCTGGATTCGACCATCCTCGAAGCCAAGTACGAACTGGCCAAGGGCCGCGCCTGGGCCAACTACGGCTTCTACCACGGCGCCAGCAACGACAACCTGGAAGCCATCCGCGTGCTCGACCCGAAGAAGGCGCCGGGGGTGAAGGTGTTCATGGGCGCCTCGACCGGCAACATGTTGGTGGACAACCCGGAAACGCTGGACGCGATCTTCCGCGACTGCCCGACGCCGATCATCACGCACTGCGAAGACACGCCGATGATCGACGCCAACATGAAGGCGTTCCAGGAAAAATACGGCGACGCGCTGACCCCGGACATGCACCCGGACATCCGCTCGCGCGAGGCCTGCATCAAGTCCACCCGGCTGGCGATGTCGCTGGCGAAAAAGCACGGCACCCGCCTGCACGTGCTGCACATTTCCACCGCCGACGAGCTGGCGCTGTTCGAGAAGG
>NZ_LDJG01000092.1 GCF_001431425.1 Stenotrophomonas nitritireducens | reverse complement strand
AACGATCTTGCCCTGGGCGTCCGGCGCCACGGTGCCCTTCAGGCCATCCAGCCAGCCATCCTTGCTGCCAGGCTCGCCACTACCGTCGCCCGCCACATAGATGTTGGTGTTGTAGCTGCCAATGTTGATCCTGTCGGCACGGATGATGTCCATCATCGAATAGATCTGGATGGCCGCCTGGCTGCGGCTGGCCGAACTACTGGAATTCTTGAGCGTGATCGCCTGCAGGGCAGCCACACCAAGCACGCCAATCGCCAGGACCAGCACCGCCACCATCACTTCGACCATGCCAACGCCCGACTGCCGCGATCGTGATGCCGTCATTTGATTCATCGTCGCTCCTCAATTGTCGCCGGGCGCGGAGCAGCTCGCCCCTGCCGCCCGACGCGCCGAACCGATGCGTACCGTGCTGGCGCTTATGTCGATGGCATTGCTCGACGACAAGTCCGCAGCGCACAAGGCCACGCTTCCCGCCGACCTGCTGCCCACTTTCACGAAGCCATCCGGGCTGAAATCAAACCGGTAGTTACCCGCCACAAGGTTCGGGCTGCCCGCCACCCTCAGTGCGGAATGCAAGGACACCGAACGCACGGGCTTGCTGGCGCCATTCTTGGTCACCAGTACGATCCATTGGCTGCCGGCGGAGGCAGTGCAGTTGGCGCCATCGGCGCTGGGGCACAGCGTGACAGCTGCACGGCGGCTGATCGCTTCGGCACGTGCGGCCTGCAGGGCACCGACCATTTCGTTGCCCCCGGCCGTCAGCCGGTTGTGGCTGATCATCCTGCCGAAGGCGGGCGCGGCGATGGCCGCGACGAT
>NZ_LDJG01000091.1 GCF_001431425.1 Stenotrophomonas nitritireducens | reverse complement strand
CGGTGTCTGCAGAATCACCCTCACCGACCAGCGCACCATCGGCGGCTATGCGGTGACCGCCGACGACGCCTGCCTCCGCGAACTCGCCATTCCCGATGACGTATTCGCCTGGTTCATCAATGCCGATGGCTGGCTGGTGCTGATCGACGTCACCCGCAAGCCGCTGTTGCGGATGGAGCCTTCACCGTCCGGCGGCGACTTCTACGCGCAGCGCAGCGACCAGCAACAGGAAAACCTCGTCCTCTCCGCGGACGATCAATGAGCGCCATCTCCCGCCACTCCACCAATGGCTGGCGCCCGTGCCGGTGCAAGGACGCAGCATGCGCATGATCCGCAGCCCCTCATCCTGGCCCGCAGGCCTGCTTGCCGCGATGACGCCCGGCCTGCCGGCGCCTCCGGCTGCCGCACAGTCCGGCGGTCGACCGGCGCCGCCGGCCATGGCAACCAACCTGCCGCAGCGCAGCAGCCATGCCGATCTGATGCGCGTGCCCGGGCCGGTGCGGCAATTCTCCGCCGCTTCGCTCAGCAACAACCCGGTGCTGAGCACGGGCACGACGAAGATGGATTTCCGCCCCATGCTCGAAAACCCGCAGGCACTGCCGAACATCGTGCTGACGCCGCAGGGCCTGCCGGATCTGGTCGAAGTCCGCCAGCAGGTGCTGGAAACTACCCGGGCCAGGCAGGGAATGCTCCTGCGCAGCCAACTGTCCTACCGCCTCAAACCGGCTGCCTGCAGCGACGCACCACGCCGCGCACGGGCCGCCGCTGCCGGCAGC
>NZ_LDJG01000090.1 GCF_001431425.1 Stenotrophomonas nitritireducens | reverse complement strand
GGCCGCCCGCAGCGCCAGCGACCAGTACGACGCGTCCGTCCAGCCGTGGACCGGGAGCGTTTCCGGCATCCATCGATTGCGCGCTCACGCCTGGCCCGCCTCGGCGACGATGCGCTTGAGTTCGCCGGATTCCAGCAGTTCGAGAATGATGTCGCAGCCGCCGATCAGTTCGCCATGCATGAAGAACTGGGGAAACGTCGGCCAGTTGGAATAGCGCGGCAGGTTGGCGCGCACTTCGGGAAATTCGAGCACGTTGACGGTGCGCAGGTTGACTGCCCCCGCCGCCAGCAATGCCTGCACGGCCCGGCTGGAGAACCCGCACATCGGATACTGCGGCGTCCCCTTCATGAACAGGACAAGGGGATGCTGCTCCACCTCCGCCTGGATTTGCTCCATCACCGCCATTGGAATCTCCCTGCTGCTGCGAAAGAACGGCCCGTCCGGTCGGATAGACTCTTCTTCCGTGGCTGCCGATTGTAAGCCGAGCCAGCCGGCTCCCGGCGCCCCAGACAGAAAAGAAACGGACCATGCCCGTCGAACTGCC
>NZ_LDJG01000009.1 GCF_001431425.1 Stenotrophomonas nitritireducens | reverse complement strand
CGCCCGGCGGGGTTTGCGTGGTAATGCCCCAGCGGGGCGTTGCCCCGCTCTACAAGGAATGGGGTGCTGCGGCTCTGTAGCGCCGGGCAGCGCCCGGCGGGGTTTGCGTGGTAATGCCCCAGCGGGGCGTTGCCCCGCTCTACAAGGAATGGGGTGCTGCGGCTCTGTAGCGCCGGGCAGCGCCCGGCGGGGTTTGCGTGGTAATGCCCCAGCGGGGCGTTGCCCCGCTCTACAAGGCCAGCAGGTCCGGCGGCAGGCCCTGGAAGATGCCTGCCAGCTGCTGCAGGAAGTCGCCCATGGCCGAGCTGCGGCGCCAGACCATGGCGATGCGCCGGCTGGGCGCATCCGCGCCGGCGAAGCCGAGCAGGCGGATGTTCTCCGAGCGCGCGACCGGCGGCTTCACCGCCAGCATCGGCAGCAGGGTGACGCCGACATTGGCCGCCACCATCTGCCGCAGCGTCTCCAGGCTGGTGGCCTGGAACTCGGATTTCTCCAGCGCGCCGGCCAGGTGGCAGACATCCAGCGCCTGGTCGCGCAGGCAGTGGCCGTCCTGCAGCAGCAGCAGGCGCTGGTCGGCCAGGTCGGCCATGGTCAGCGTGGCATGCGCGGCCAGCGGGTGGCTTTCCGGCGCGGCCAGCACGAAGGGTTCCTCGAACAGGAATTCGGTATGCAGCTGTTCGTCGCCCAGCGGCAGCGCCAGCAGCGCGGCGTCGAGCTGGCCGTTGCGCAGCTGGGCTAGCAGCACGTCGCTTTTTTCCTCGACCAGCAGCAGTTCCAGCTGCGGAAAACGCTCGCGTATCGTCGGCACCACGTGCGGCAGCAGGTACGGCCCCAGCGTGGGGAAGATGCCCAGCCGCACCGTACCGGCCTCGGGGTCGCGACTGCGGCGCGCGGCCTCCTTCATCTGCTCGATCTCGGCGACGATGCCACGCGCGCGCGCCGCCGCTTCGCGCCCGGCGGGGGTCAGCATGACCTTGCGCGGCGCGCGTTCCACCAGCGGCACGCCCAGCTCTTCCTCCAGCTTCTTGATCTGGGTGGAGAGCGTGGGCTGGCTGACGAAGCAGGCGGCCGCGGCGCGGCCGAAGTGCTTGTGCTCGGCCAGCGCCACCAGGTATTTGAGGTCACGCAGGTTCATTTCGACGGCCTCGCAACAGCGGACATGATCGTAGGAGCGGCTTCAGCCGCGAAGGGGCCTGCCCATTGAAACCCGGCAGGCGCAGGGTGTGGGCTGTGGCGGCGGGGTCAGTGCGAAAGCCTCATCGCGGCTGAAGCCGCTCCTACCAAGGAGGATGCCGCCGGGTGGCCGGCGGCATCGGGGTTCAGGCGGTCTCGGCCACCGCCGCGGCAGGCTGCGGCGCCGACGTGCGGATCAGATGATCGAACGCGCTCAGCGCGGCGGTCGAGCCGGCGCCCATGGCGATGATGATCTGCTTGTACGGCACCGTGGTGCAGTCGCCGGCGGCGAACACGCCCGGCACGCTGGTCTGGCCGCGTTCGTCGATCACGATCTCGCCGCGACCGCTCAGCTCCACCGTGCCACGCAGCCACTCGGTGTTCGGCAGCAGGCCGATCTGCACGAAGATGCCTTCCAGCTCTACCCGGTGCGAATCGCCGCCGACGCGGTCGGTATAGGCCAGGCCGGTCACCTTCTGGCCGTCGCCCAGCACCTCGGTGGTCTGCGCGTTGAGCACCACGGTCACGTTGGGCAGGCTGTTGAGCTTGGCCTGCAGCACCTGGTCGGCGCGCAGCTTGCTGTCGAACTCGAACACGGTGACATGGCTGACGATGCCGGCCAGGTCGATGGCCGCTTCCACGCCGGAGTTGCCGCCACCGATCACCGCCACGCGCTTGCCCTTGAACAGCGGGCCATCGCAGTGCGGGCAGTAGGCCACGCCCTTGTTGCGGTACTCGTTCTCGCCCGGCACGTTCATCTGCCGCCAGCGCGCACCGGTGGAAAGAATCACCGACTTCGACTTCAGCGACGCGCCGTTTTCCAGCTGCACTTCCACCAGGCCATCGGCACCGGCCGGCACCAGCCGGGTGGCGCGCTGCAGGTTCATGATGTCCACTTCGTACTCGCGCACATGCTGTTCCAGCGCCGCGGCCAGCTTCGGGCCCTCGGTGTGCTGCACCGAGATGAAGTTCTCGATCGCCAGCGTATCCAGCACCTGGCCACCGAAGCGCTCGGCCGCCACGCCGGTGCGGATGCCCTTGCGCGCGGCATAGATCGCCGCCGCCGCGCCGGCCGGGCCACCGCCCACCACCAGCACGTCGAACGCCTCCTTGGCGTTGATCTTCAGCGCATCGCGCGCCGCCGCGCCGGTATCGAGCTTGGCGACGATCTGCTCCAGCGTCATCCGGCCGGAATCGAACATCTCACCGCCCTGGAACACCATCGGCACCGCCATCACCTGGCGCTGCTCCACTTCCTGCTGGAACGCGCCGCCCTCGATCACCGTGGTGCTGATCTTCGGGTTGAGGATCGCCATCAGCGCCAGCGCCTGCACCACGTCCGGGCAGTTGTGGCAGGTCAGCGACATGTACACCTCGAAGGCGAACTCGCCGTCGACCGCCTTGATGCTGTCGATCACTTCCGGCGCGACCTTCGGCGGGTGGCCGCCGGTCCACAGCAGCGCCAGCACCAGCGATTCGAACTCGTGGCCCAGCGGCAGACCGGCGAAACGCACGCCATGGCTCTGGCCTTCGCGGGCGATCACGAACGAGGGCGTGCGCGCATCGGTGCCGGAGGTATCCAGCGCGATCTTGCCGTCGCCGGCGGCGACGATGTCATCCAGCAGGCCGCGCATCTCGGTGCTGGCGGCGCTGTCGTCGAGCGAGGCCACCAGGCGCAGCGGCTGGCGCAGCAGGCCCATGTACTGCTGCAACTGGGTCTTGAGGGTGTCGTCGAGCACGGCGCAACTCCTTGTTCGAGGCAAAACGGGGGGAGGGCGCGGTTGCGGCAGGCAACGCGCCGGGAAAGTAGGGGTGAACCGGAGCCGACTGCAGGCTGGCTGGCGTGCCGCGGCTGGCGGGCGGCAGAGGACTGCGGTTCACCCCCACGCCCGCCGCAGGGGCGGGGTGGGAGCGAGGGACGGCTTAGATCTTGCCGACCAGGTCCAGCGACGGGGTCAGGGTCTTCTGGCCTTCCTTCCACTTGGCCGGGCACACTTCGTTCGGGTGCGCGGCGGTGAACTGGGCGGCCTTCAGCTTGCGCAGGGTCTCGGACACGTCACGGGCGATCTCGTTGGAGTGGATCTCCATGGTCTTGATCACGCCTTCCGGGTTGATCACGAAGGTGCCGCGCAGGGCCAGGCCTTCTTCCGGAATGTGCACGCCGAAGGCGTTGGTCAGCTGGTGGGTCGGGTCGCCGACCAGCGGGAACTTCGCCTTGCCCACGGCCGGCGAGGTTTCGTGCCACACCTTGTGCGAGAAGTGCGTGTCGGTGGTGACGATGTAGACCTCGGTGCCTGCCTTCTGGAACTCGGCATAGTTCTCGGCCGCGTCTTCGATCTCGGTCGGGCAATTGAAGGTGAAGGCCGCCGGCATGAAGATCAGCACCGACCACTTGCCCTTCAGGCTTTCCTCGGTGACTTCGATGAACTTGCCGTTGTGGAAGGCGTTGACCTTGAACGGCTGGACCTGGGTGTTGATAAGGGACATGGAACTTCCTCTTGGTTGAAGGGACGGGTGGTGAACCGTGGAGCACAGGCTAATAGGCAATGCCTAATAAAACAAATGAATTGAATGCATCGTATCAATAGATATTGACTATTGATTCAGCCTGCCAAGCAGGCCCTGACCCCGATATCGGGCGCTTTTCCGGCTTTCCAAGCCGGCGCGCCCGCCAAACTGAACGGGCAGGCATAGGCAGGCTCGATCCCGGCCGGCACCGCTGCGGTAGGCAGCGACAGGCCGGGTGACTATCCTCCCGGTCCCGGAAACGTCCCGCGAAGAGGTAGTGAAGTGTCCAGCCCGAAGGTTGCCGAGCTGTTGCGGGAAGGCGCCGCCACGCTGCCTGGCGAGGACGCCCGCCATGAGGCCGAACAGCTGCTGCTGCACGTACTGGGCGTGGATCGCGCCTGGCTGTTCGCCCACGCCACCGCCCCGGTGGACGACGACGCCCGCCAGCGCTTCGAACTGCTGCTGCAGCGCCGCGCCGAAGGCCACCCGCTGGCCTACCTCACTGGCCACCGCGGCTTCTGGACCTTGGACCTGCAGGTCAACACCGCCACCCTGATCCCGCGCCCGGAGACCGAACTGCTGGTCGAACAGGCACTGGCGCGGCTGCCGGCCGACCACATGGCGCGCGTCGCCGACCTGGGCACCGGCAGCGGCGCCATCGCCCTGTCCATCGCCAGCGAACGCCCCCTGGCCACGGTGATGGCCACCGACCTGCTCGGCCCCACCCTGGCCGTGGCGGTGAAGAACGCCCAGGCCCACGGCCTGGACAACGTCTGGTTCCGCCGCGGCCACTGGTACGCCGCGCTGGGCGCGGACCGCTTCGACATGATCGCCAGCAATCCGCCCTACATCGCCGCTGGCGACCCGCACCTGCAGCAGGGCGACCTGCGCTTCGAACCGCCCCCGGCCCTGGCCTCCGGCGCCGACGGCCTGGACGCCATCCGCGAAATCATCACCGGCGCCCCCGGCCACCTCGTCCCCGGCGGCTGGCTGCTGCTCGAACACGGCTGGGACCAGGGCCCGGCTATCCGTGCGCTGCTGGAGCAGGGCGGCTTCACCGAGGTGGCAACCGTGCAGGACCTGGAGCAGCGGGATCGGGTAACCCTGGGGCGGCTGCGGGGGATTTCCTGACGTTGACCCTGCCGGAAGGCAGTGTTTAGATCCTGCGCAGGTGCTGAACACACCTTCGTAGGCGGAAGCCACTCCCGACAGCTCAGTGGCTTTTTTGTACCCCGCGCTTTCTATGGCCGGGTGGCGCGCAGTCATGCAAGACCCGAAAGGGAAAAGCTGCGGGCGGCCCTACGACCGTGTTCAAGCACCCGGCCGCCTCTCTGAACAGGAGGCGAAATAGACAGAACGAATCGTAGGAGATCGTCATGACCGAACAGACCGAACCCCGGTTTACGTCGCGCATCCTGAAAGTCGGCTGCCAGTATTACGAGAGCCGGGCCAAGGAAAAGGACCGCCGCTTCAAGACCCGACAGGTACCGTACCTGCGGCTCTGCGGCGACTGGTTGGAGGCCGCCGGCCTCAAAGTCGGCCAGAACGCGCGGGTGATAGTGACTCGGCGCGGGATAGTGATTGCCGCTGAGGAATAACCTTGCTTGATGCCATGGGCGGACGAAAGCCGCCCATGGCATTTGTCGATGTGAGCCTAATGCGCGGTGCCGGGATTAGGCCGTGCCGCGAAGTGTCGGCTTGAATGAATTGTTAGGCTTCGCCGGACGCACACTCATACACACTCCTTGCTAGTGCTGAGATCGCTTGCGTGATCCTAGTCCTGGGCGTGTACCTCTGATGCTTGTTCTTCAGGAAGACATGTAGGGCCTGATCCGACCAGGTGGCCAAGTCAGTCTCGAGCTTTGGGAACGGCTCATGGGCAAGCCTGTTACGCAGCCTATTCAACTGTTCCGAGAACTCCAGTGCTTCTGTTAGACCTTTGTCCCTTTCAGTCACGGTTGCAAGCGCCTTGAGCTTCTCGTGGAATGACAGCTTTTTGATCTGCTGCTCAGTCAATAAAAGGCGTGTGCGCAGGCACTCTGAAAGCATGACCTCCAGCAGTAGGTGGCCTTTCAGCAAGATCAGCTCAGTTTCTCGATAGCGATCAAGATTTGACCAAACTGCCCAGTCGATAAGTGGTGGTGGAATCACAGGCAGGTGCCGCTCGTGAGGCCTGACGCTTGAACTAAGCCGCGCCGCGAAGCGGCATCGGATTGAATGAATTGTTAGGCGCGTGCCTCATGGCTTGCCGTCGAGACGCGCCTGCGTGATTACCCGCTGATCTGCCCGCAACTGCTCCCGGCCAGAGTCGTCGGCCGTAAGCGAGCTTTGATACTTGCCGGAGAGCTGAACAACTTGACACTGAAGCTTGTGAACAGTGACAAGCCTTGCCTCAAGCTCTGCCTGAGAGAACGAGGAGCAATCTATGTCTAACGAGGAAGCGCCCTCAGCAAGCTGATTGGCCTCTGCAAGGTCTGCGTTCCACTGGGACAGCCAATGCGTTGTGGCGCCCGAGTGAAAATTGCCCTGAGCAGCGGCGAGCCTCGTGCGAGATTTTTTTGCCAGCTCCAGGAGCGGAATTAGGTCTTGGATGTCGGATCGCAATGTGCTTTCCATGCGACGGAGTTCTAAGCGAAGATCAAGTGCTTTAAGTTCGCCAGTGCGATGAAACGCCAAGACTGCAACTATGGCACCTGCGATGCCAGTGATTGCACCTATGATTCCTGCGATTGCTCCGATGTAGGCAAGCCAACTTTGCTCTGACATGTTTTGGCCACGCGGGTGTGACTGTTTAGCGTCTAACGCCTGAATTAAGCCGACCCGCGAAGCGGGCTCGGCTTGAGTGAATTGTTAGGCCGCGCCTTGTAAAATCTAAAGAAGAAGCTGTGCGTTAGTTAGAGAGACAGTGCTATCGGTTGCTCGCTCAATTTCACCGATCACTGTAACCGGGGTTTCCTTTTTGAGGTACGCCAACTCCTTGTAATCTGCTAGAGCAACATAACAAATGATCAATCCCGGTGTTCCAGGGCCGAAATGAAGGCTCAAACGAACAGTATCGTTGGCTGACTTCTCGATGTTGAAGATCCGGGTTTCCCATCTGATTGAGACGCCTTTGAAGCGTTCGTTTATCGCTTCAATTTGCAGCGGTGGCGCGTCTCTAAATTCTGCTACGACCTGCTCAAACGTAAGTGGGGCTATGCGCGTTGCAGTTGTAGTTTGTACGGTCTGCTCAATCGCTGCCGGAGACGGCGCGACATGCACTGTGATATGGCTAGCTTCTTTCGGTTTCGAAAATTTTCGATAAATAAAGGTAACAACACCAACAACCAGCGCCAGTCCTGCTCCATCAAAAAGCCAAGATTTGTTGGCAGAGATGAACTCAAACATCATGGTCCTCTGAGATTTTAATGGCGGTCTAACGCTTGAATTAAGCCGCGCCGCGAAGCGGTGTCGGCTTGAATGAGTTGTTAGGCATCATCACGTTAGCAGTGCAATGGAAGCAACAATAAAAGAAGCAGCTGCTGCAATGAGGGCAGCTACGGTTTGCATGCTCCATGACCGTTCTTGTCTCGCCATTTCAGCAACAAACTCAAGGAGCGCAGTGACGTGCTCTGTTGGCAACGGTGGCTTTTTTACGGACGGGTCCTCTCCCTCCACATATTGCAACGCATAGCGCAGATGCAAACTGTAAGGGGCTTGTTTCCCTCCTGGCTTTGGGTTCTTCGCTTTTCGAAATAGCGATTTGTAATTGTCTAGCACCTTTACCAGCGCATCCTCATCAATTGATAAGTCCCGTGATAACCCGTTGGGCGTGCGCTGTGAGTACTCTCCAACAGCCAAGTTGGAAATCAGTGCTACGAGCATATCCAAGTCGTGGTAGTACCTGTTCCTTAGCCAGCCAATTGCCATGATGGCTCCAATGATGCCTAACGCCTGAATTAAGCCGCGCCGCGAAGCGGTGTCGGCTTGAATGAATTGTTAGCTGCGTTCTTTACGTAGGGATCTTAATTGATCGACGGATATTCTCGATGACGGGATTCCACAGTACGCCTTCCGCCTCTCGATAAGACAGCGTAATAGAGATTTCTCGGGTCGGAGTCATGGCCTTTATTTGCTCCACTGCAACCGGCCCGCCTTCTCCGCCCAGACGCCGATAACGGAAAACAAGTGCTGGGTGGCCAGAAATCAACTCCCGAGTTGTTGTCGCGCCCGGCTGCATGTCTTGGTTCTGTTTAGCCATAGGCCCAGACATGATCTGAACCAGTTCCTGCGCAACTGCGGCCACCTCCGCGTCACTAGCCGCGAGCAATTCGGCGGGTGGGATTGATGTGGGCACAATCTCTTTAACCCGAACGGCTGCATAAGTCGTTGTCGGGCGTGAAGTGTAAGCAACAAGGAGCCGTGAGCCGTCAGACCCAGTGTCTAAGCCCTCGTTTGACATGAGTGCATTGGCTGTTGTTCGAATCGCGGTTGTGAGTGCCTCTGGCAGCGGCTCCCATTGCAGTGGAACATCAATTTGCAGGCCGCCACTCAGCGTGAGCCGTTCGAACCCTTCCGTCGGTTTCGGCTGTTGATTTGTCGCCTCGATCAAGGAAGCCGCGTGATTGGATGCGTTGCGCGGATTCTTGACAGAATCGACGGCCATATGTCCAGTAATAGAAAAAACGACTTTGATCGCGATGAATACTGCAATTGCTACGACAATGTTTTTCAGTGTTTTCACATTCTCCCCCTGTGGGCTAGCAATGATGTGGCCTGCCTCGGTTCAGTAGCCAGAAGCAGCTAACGCCTGAGTTAAGCCGCGCCGCGAAGCGGCGTCGGCTTGAATGAATGTGTTAGATCGCATGCCAGTAGTCCAAGCTAGGTCGTCCGCCACCACAACGCGGGCAACGCCGATGGAAGATGTCGCTGCCATTGGCCCCGTACTCCAGCTTGCAACTGTCACAGCGTAGAACGTAGATCTTTTGCAAGTGATCGGTTCCCGGCAGGTCTGTGGCGCGCACCGTGACCTGGTCATTCTTGTTGCGGTAGCCAGGAACCGTTGTGCCTTTAGATGCCGCCATTGCCCCTCCAATGCGGTCTAACGCTTGAATTAAGCCGACCCGCGAAGCGGGTTCGGCTTGAATGAATTGTTAGGTGGATGGCTTAAACACATGATCCAATTGCCTAAATACCCCATCAAGATCATCTTTGATGTCAGCAGTTGTGAAGACCTTAAGCGGAACGCCTGCCTCTGCGCAAACGTTTCTCTTCATCGCATCAACCTGTCGCTGCTCCACAGTTTTGTGAAATTCATGACCATCAATCTCTATGAATAGGGGCTTTCCGGATGCGGCGTTGTATACGAAAAAATCTATCCTTCCGCGATGACCAATATTGTTCTTGTCTTCATACCGGAAGGTTCTTTGGCCACATGAGTCTCCGGCCAGGGAGAACCGATGAACTTCTGGGATAAGGGCTGGGGCGTCATCACTGTAGTATCTTCGCAGCCACTCTTTGTAGAAGAGTATTTCTAAGTGGCTTTTTGATGCGAGACTCAGAAGTTGTTCAAGATTCTCGCAGTGCTTTGCATGGGGGATGTACTCATTGACGTGAGATACCGTAAATGCTGATTGCAAAGGAGGAAGTGCGGTGGTTTTGATTCTCCTGCCTGATCCTTTTGAAATATCCCAGCCAAATCGGATATCGGCTAGCTGATCCCTTCCTTGATATGTTCTTACGTCTTGGATCAGCAGCTTTATCTGATTTATAGATCGGCTAGAAATTCTTTGGGCAAGATGGTTCTTGCAATAGGCTTGAAATTGAGGATCAGCAATTTCTTGAACAGAAATCTCTCGCGGCCCCCTCTCAACCCAGGCTTTGAAGATCTCAAAGAATTGATCAGTACTCCAGATTTTCTCCGTTCTCAGGACGGCATCGCAGAAGGCTGATAGGCATCCGTCTTTGCTCTTACTAACCGTCGCCATAAGTTTGTTCATCCACCTAACGACTATTCGACCGCCTAATCGCGGCGTTGCCCAAGTGTCCTGCTTTCTGGCACTAATGTGAAGATGCAGTGATGTCAGAAATATCAGTGGCTTGGAGGAGATGAGCGGTGTGGTGCGGTTCCGAGGCCGGCGGTAAATACCGCGCGTTTGCGGCCATATCGGTTACACCCCCGAGTTGCTCGACATAACGCAAGCGCTCATTCCCTCGAAGGAGTGTGTTGCATGGATCGGGTACGCAGTGTCCCTTCTTCCACGCAGAAGAAGGGACGAGCAAACCTCAATACAACCCCTGCGCCAACATCGCATCAGCAACCTTCACGAACCCTGCGATATTCGCGCCATCCACGTAGTTGACGCTGCCGTCCGCGCGCTTGCCATGCTGCACGCAGTTGGCGTGGATCTCCTTCATGATCACGTGCAGGCGTTCGTCCACGTCGGCGTGGCGCCAGGACAGGCGCAGCGCGTTCTGGCTCATTTCCAGGCCGGAGGTGGCGACGCCGCCGGCGTTGCTGGCCTTGCCGGGGGCGTACAGGGTGCCGGCCTGCAGGAAGACGTCCACCGCTTCCAGGGTAGAGGGCATGTTGGCGCCTTCGGCCACGCACAGGGCGCCGTTGTGCACGAGGGTGCGGGCGTCGGCTTCGTCCAGTTCGTTCTGGGTGGCGCAGGGCAGGGCGATGTCGGCCGGGATGTGCCAGGGGCGGCGGCCTTCGAGGAACTCGAAGCGTTTGTCGCCGGCCAGTTCGGACAGGCGGCCGCGGCGTTCGTTCTTCAGCGCCATCACGTCCTGCATGCCTTGTTCGTCGAAGCCGTCGCGGGCGTAGAGGGTGCCGCCGGAGTCGGAGAAGGTGAGGACCTTGCCGCCGAGTTCGGCGGCCTTGAGCGCGGCGAACTGGGCGACGTTGCCGGAGCCGGAGATCAACACCCTGGCGCCGTGGGTTTCGCGGCGGGCGTGGTGCAGCATCTGTTCGACGAAGTACACGGTGCCGTAGCCGGTGGCTTCCGGGCGCATCAGGCTGCCGCCGTAGGCTAGGCCCTTGCCGGTGAACACGCAGGCGGCGTCGTTGCTGAGTTTCTTCATCATGCCGGTCATGAAGCCGACCTCGCGCGCACCCACGCCGATGTCGCCGGCCGGCACGTCGGTGTCCGGGCCGAGGTGGCGGTACAGCTCCAGCATCAGCGCCTGGCAGAAGCGCATCACCTCGCCCTCGCTCTTGCCTTTGGGGTCGAAGTCCGAGCCGCCCTTGCCGCCGCCCATGGGCAGGGTGGTCAGGGCGTTCTTGAAGGTCTGCTCGAAGGCCAGGAACTTCAGGATCGACAGGTTCACCGAGGGGTGGAAGCGCATGCCGCCCTTGAACGGGCCGATGGCCGAGCTGTGCTGCACGCGGAAGGCGCGGTTGACGTGGGTGCGGCCGCTGTCGTCGGCCCAGGCCACGCGGAACTGGATGACCCGTTCCGGTTCCACCAGGCGCTCGAGCAGGCCATGCCGCGCGTACTGCGGGTGCTGCTGCAGGAACGGCCAGAGACTGTGGGTGACTTCCTTGACCGCCTGAAGGAACTCGGGCTGGTAAGGATCGCGGCTGGCGACGTACGCCAGGAACTCATCGGGACTACGGTGGTTCAAGGGCATTCCTCCTGAAGGTGGGGAAGGGACAGCAAAAGGACAGCCGGAACGAAAACGCGGCCCGTAGGCCGCGTCATGGAGTCATTGCAGGCGGGCGAGAACCGCCTGCGCCGCCTGGGATGTGGAAAGCGCTCGTCCCTGCGCGGCGAGGTCGGCGGTGAACAGGCCATCGTCCAGCGCGGCGGCTACCGCCTGCTCGACGGCCGCGGCTTCGGCCTCCAGCCCCAGCGAGTGGCGCAGCAGCATGGCCGCGCTGAGGATGGTGGCGTAGGGGTTGGCGATGCCCTTGCCGGCGATGTCCGGCGCCGAACCGTGGATCGGCTCAAAGATGCCGACCTTGCCCTGCTCGCCCAGCGAGGCGGACGGCAGCAGGCCCAGCGAACCGGCCAGCATCGAGGCCTCGTCGGTGAGGATGTCGCCGAACATGTTCTCGGTGACGATCACGTCGTAGGCGCGCGGCTTGGCGATCAGGTGCATGGCCATGGAATCGACCAGCTGGTGTTCCAGTTCAACGTCCGGGAATTCCTCGCGGCCGATGCGCGCGGCCACATCCCGCCACAGCCGCGAGGTCTCCAGCACGTTGGCCTTGTCCACCGAGGTCAGTTTGCCGCGGCGCTGCTGCGCCAGGCGGAAGGCGCTGCGCAGCACGCGCTCGATCTCGGTGACGGTGTAGCGGCACAGGTCGCTGGCGCTGTCGGCGTCGCGGGTCTTGTCGCCGAAGTAGATGCCGCCGGTCAGCTCGCGCACGACGACGAAGTCCACATCCGTGAGCAGCTCGGCCTTGATCGGCGAGGCGTGCAGCGCGGCGGGGTGGGTGCGCACCGGGCGCAGATTGGCGAACAGGCCCAGCGCCTTGCGGATCGCCAGCAGCCCCTGCTCGGGGCGCACCTTGGCGTTGGGGTCGGACCACTTGGGCCCGCCGACGGCGCCGAGCAGCACGGCGTCGGCCTTGCTGCAGGCTTCGAGCGTAGCGGCCGGCAGCGGCTCGCCGTGCTTGTCGATGGCGATGCCGCCGATGTCGTGTTCGGCGAAATTGAAGTCATGGCCGAAGCGGTTGGCGATGGCCTTGAGCACGTCTACCGCGGCGACGGTGATCTCGGGGCCGATGCCGTCACCCGGCAGTACGACGATGTTGGCTTGCATGGGGTCTTCCAGTGGTCTTGTTGTTCGTAGGAGCGGCTTCAGCCGCGATGGGGCTTTGCCGGGAAGGCTTCTTCGCGACTGAAGTCGCTCCTACAGGAGCAGGGGGCAGGTCAGGCGTGGCGTTGGCTTTCGTACCGCTCGATCTCCGGTACGCGGCCCAGCAGCCAGCCCAGCTGGTCCACGCCTTCCAGCAGGCAGGTCTGCGAGAAGCCGTCCAGCGGGAAGGCATAGACCTTGCCGGCCGGGGTGCGCAGTTCGCGTGTGGCCACGTCGATGGTCAGCTCGTCGTCCGGGCGCTGCATCAGTTCCTGCACGTCGGCCTCGTCCAGCACGATCGGCAGCAGGCCGTTCTTCAGCGAATTGCCGCGGAAGATGTCGGCGATCTCGCTGCTCACGATGGCCCGCAGGCCCAGGTCGGTCAGTGCCCACGGCGCATGCTCGCGCGAGGAGCCGCAGCCGAAGTTGCGGCCGGCCAGCAGGATC
Source organism: Stenotrophomonas nitritireducens (assembly GCF_001431425.1). GTDB lineage: Bacteria > Pseudomonadota > Gammaproteobacteria > Xanthomonadales > Xanthomonadaceae > Stenotrophomonas > Stenotrophomonas nitritireducens. The sequence goes on along the minus strand of NZ_LDJG01000009.1, from coordinate 19,763 downwards.
GAGCGGCCCTCATTCTGTGGCTGGTTGAAGGCGAACTCCGGGTTCGGCGAACCGTCGGCCTGCCAGCGCCAGTCGTTGAAGGCGTTCTTGCCCAGGCCGGCGCGCTCGGTGGTGGACAGGAAGCGCGCCGGGATGATCTGGTCGGTGTCGATGTTGGTCTGGCGCAGCACCACGCTGCGCGAGCTCAGGGTACGGAAACCGGCCATCACGCCACCTCCTGGTTGAACAGTTCGCGCGGGTCGGCGACCTTGCCGTTCACCGCGGCCCAGGCCGCGCTCAGCGGCGAGGCCAGCAGGGTGCGCGAGCCCGGGCCCTGGCGGCCCTCGAAATTGCGGTTGCTAGTGCTCACCGCCAGCTGGCCCGGTGCGACCAGGTCGCCGTTCATGGCGATGCACATCGAGCAGCCGGGTTCGCGCCATTCGGCACCCGCGGCGCGCACGATCTCGTGGATGCCTTCGGCCTCGGCGTCGCGCTTGACGATCTCCGAGCCCGGCACCACCAGCATGCGCACGCCCTCGGCGACGCGGCGGCCGCGCAGCACCTGCGCCACTTCGCGCATGTCGCTCAGGCGGCCGTTGGTGCAGGAGCCGACGAACACCACGTCCACCGGCGTGCCGGCCAGCGCGTGGCCGGCGGCGAACTTCATGTAGTCCAGGCCCTTCTGCGCGGCGGCATCGTTGGCTGCCGGGATCGGTGCGTCCACCGCGATGGCGGTGCCCGGGTGCGTGCCCCAGGTCAGGGTCGGGCGGATGTCGGCGGCGTCGATGCGCACGTCCACGTCGAAGCGCGCGCCCTCGTCGCTGCGCAGCGTCTTCCAGTAGGCGACCGCCTTGTCGAAATCGGCGCCCTTGGGGCCGCGCGGGGTCCTGGCGACCCAGTCGAAGGTGACCTGGTCCGGCGCCACCATGCCGGCGCGCGCGCCGGCCTCGATGGACATGTTGCACAGGGTCATGCGCTGTTCCATGTCCATCGCCGCGATGGTGGAACCGCCGAATTCCAGCACGTGGCCGGTGCCGCCGTTGACGCCGATCACGCCGATGATGTGCAGCACCACGTCCTTGGCGCCGACGCCCGGCGCCAGTTCGCCATCGACGGTGATCGACATGGTTTTCGCCTTGCGCTGCAGCAGGCACTGCGTGGCCAGCACGTGGCCGACCTCGCTGGTGCCGATGCCGAAGGCCAGGGCGCCGAACGCGCCGTGGGTGGAGGTGTGGCTGTCGCCGCAGACAATCGTCATGCCCGGCTGGGTGAAACCCTGTTCCGGCGCGATGACGTGCACGATGCCGCGGCTGCTCGAGGCCATGTCGAACAGCTCGATGCCGTACTCGGCGCAGTTCCTGGCCAGCATCTGCACCTGCGCTTCGGAGGCCTTGCTCGCGTAGGGCAGCTTGCCGTCGGCGCCGGCCGGCAGGGTCGGCGTGGAGTGGTCCATCGTCGCCTTGGTGCGGTCCGGGCGGCGCGGCGCGAGGCCGCGCCCGCGCAGTTCGGTGAAGGCCTGCGGCGAGGTGACCTCGTGGATCAGGTGCAGGTCGATGTACAGCACGGCCGGCGCGCTGTCGCTTTCGGGGACGACGACGTGCGCGTCCCACAATTTGTCATACAGGGTCTTGGGTGCGGAGCTCATTGCGTCTTGTTCCGTTGCCTGGTGGGGCCGTCGCGCTCAGGCGCTGACGGCTTCCTGGGTCTTGCTGCTTTCGCGCTGGCGCAGCAGGCGGTTGGTGACGTCCAGCCAGGCCAGTGCGCTGGCCTCGATGATGTCACGGCTGGTGCCGGTGCCCTCGTAGATGTTGCCCTCGTGGCGCACGCCGAGGTTGGCCTCGCCGCGCGCGTCGGCGCCGATGCCCACGCTGTGCACGTGGTAGCTGTCCAGGGTCAGCTGCACGCCGGTAGCGGCCGACAGCGCCGAGAACAGCGCATCGACCGGGCCGTCGCCCTGCGCGGTCTCGGCCACGCGGTTGCCTTCCGGGTCGGACAGCTCGACCAGCGCGTTGGCGCGGCTGCCGACGTCGCTGATGGTCATCGACGCCAGGCGGTAGCCGTCGCTGCCGGAGTTGCCCTGCATCAGGGTCTGCAGGTCGGCGTCGGTGACCACGCGCTGCTGCTCGCACAGCGCCTTGAACTGGTCGAATACCAGCTTCAGCTCTTCCTCCTCCAACCAGTAGCCCAGCGCACGCAGGCGCGCTTCGACCGCGGCGCGGCCGCTGTGGCGGCCCAGCACCATCTGCGAGGACTCCCAGCCCACGTCTTCCGGGCGCATGATTTCGTAGGTGTTGCGGTTGCGCAGCATGCCGTGCTGGTGGATGCCCGATTCGTGCGCGAATGCGTTGGCGCCGACGATGGCCTTGTTGCGCTGTACCGGCATGCCCACCAGGCGCTGCAGCAGCTGCGAGGTCGGCACGATGCGGCGGGTGTCGAAGCCGGTGTCGAAGTTGTAGAAGGCGTTGCGCACCTTCAGCACCATGGCGATCTCTTCCAGTGCGCAGTTGCCGGCGCGCTCGCCGATGCCATTGATCGAGCCTTCCACCTGGCGCGCGCCGCCTTCGATGGCGGCCAGCGAATTGGCCACGGCCAGGCCCAGGTCGTTGTGGCAGTGGGCGCTGAAGATCACCTTGTCGGCGCCGGCGGCGTTGCCGATGACGTGCTGGAACATCGCGCGGATCTCATCCGGCGTGGTGAAGCCGACGGTATCGGGCAGGTTGATGGTGCGCGCGCCGGCGGCGATGGCGACCTGCGCCACCTCGGTCAGGAAGTCCAGCTCGGTGCGGGTGGCGTCCTCGGCCGAGAACTCGACGTCGTCGATGTAGCCGCGCGCCATCGTCACGTGCTTGTGCACCGATTCCAGCACCTGCTCTTTGCTCATGCGCAGCTTGTGCTCGCGGTGCAGCGGGCTGGTGGACAGGAATACATGCAGGCGCGGCTTGGCGGCCGCTTCCAGCGCCTTGGCCGAGGTCTCGATGTCGCCGGGCAGGCAGCGCGACAGCACCGCCAGCACCGGCTCGCGTACCTCGCGGCCGATCAGGGCCATGGCCTCGCGGTCGGATTGGGAACTTGCCGGGAAGCCGGTTTCGATCACGTCCATGCCCAGCTCGGCCAGGGCGCGCGCCATCACCAGCTTCTGCGGTGGGGTCATGCTGCAGCCCGGTGACTGTTCGCCATCGCGCAGGGTCGTGTCGAAGATGGTAATTCGGGGGGTATTGATGGTTGGAGTAGTCACCAGAGGGTCTCCTCGACAGCGGGTGCGATGATGTTGGAATGTTCGTTTCGGGAGGGCCGCGGCGCGTTGGGGGCGACGCGGCTTCTAAGTCGTTCGGCGTTGCGCCGTCGCGGCTTGCGCGGCGGGCTGGGGCGCACTTCGGACAGCAGCGTGGACAGCACGGCGGCGTCGATGTTGCCGCCGGAGACCACCGCGCACTTGCGCTTGCCGGCCACGCGGCGGCCGGCGGCCAGCGCCAGCGCGCCGGCGCCCTCGGCGATGACGTGCTCTTCCAGCGCCAGCCGCACCAGGGTCTCGCGCAGTTCGGCCTCGCGCACGATGACCACGTCATCGAGCAGGCTGGCGCACAGGCGGCGGGTGAGGAAGCCGGGGATCTTGACCTTGACGCCGTCGGCCAGGGTGGCGACCGGCGCGATCTCGCGCACGTCGCCCTTGATCGCGCGGGCCATCGAATCCACGCCCTCGACCTGCGCGCCGATGATGCGCACGCCCTGCGATTTCAGCGCCAGCGCGACGCCGGAGGCCAGGCCGCCGCCGCCGATCGGCACGATCACCACGTCAGGCGCGTGCGGGGCGAGTTCGATGCCCAGGGTGCCCTGGCCGGCGATCACGTCCGGATCGTCGAACGCGGACAGGAAGCGGTAGCCGTTCTGTTCGGCCAGTTCGCGGGCGAAGGCGTAGGCCTCGTCGTAGCTGTTGCCGTGCTGGCGCACGGTCGCGCCCCAGTGCTGCACGCCGGCGATCTTGGTGGCCGGCGCGCCGTGCGGCATCACCGTGATGGCCTGCACGCCGAGGCGGAACGAGGCCCAGGCCACGCCCTGGGCGTGGTTGCCGGCCGAGGCGCAGATCACCGGGCGCTCGTCGCCGCGCTCCAGCGCGGCCAGCATGGCGTTCAGCGCGCCGCGCACCTTGTACGAGCCGGTGCGCTGCAGGTTTTCGAGCTTGAGCCAGGTGCCGAAGCGCTCGGCGTAGTGCAGCGGGGTGGGCGGCAGGAAGCGGCGCAGGCGTGCCTGCGCGGCCAATACGTCGGCGACGCTGACGTTCATGTCGCCAGCGGCGGGTGCAACGGCGACGGGACGGCCACGGTCAGGCATGTACGTGGCCATGGCCCGGCGTGCGCGGCGGGCGTCGAAGAAGACGCCTCCGCGGCCGGTGGTGACGGGGGGATACCGGTACGTCGCCTACATCGGGGTTCATGCCGCTACCCCGGCGTGGTCCAGCGCCACGATCCGCACCGACTCGCAGTCATAGACCTTCTCCAGCTGCCGGCACAGGGTTTCCGGCGGGCGTTCGCCGCTCACTTCCATCTGCACGTGCCAGCGGCCGGCACCGGTGGCCTCGCGGCTGCCGGCGATGTTGCGCGGGGAGAAGCCCCGGCGTTCGACCATGCCCAGCACGCGCAGCAGCGCGCCTTCGGCGGGCGTCAGCACCAGGTCAAGCCGGTATTGCATTGGAACTCTCCTGAGTGGCCTTGGCGTGGGCGGGGTTGCCTTCCAGCATGGTGCTGTTGGCGTTGTTCGGCGGCACCAGCGGCCACACGTTGGCGCGTGCGTCGATGGCCACGTGCAGCAGCGCCGGGCCGGGGGTGTCGAGCAGCGCGGCCAGCGCGTCCTCGACATCGGCGCGCTGGGTGATGCGCGTGGCCGGGATGCCGAACACCTGCGCCAGCGCGGCGAAGTCGGGGTTGTCGGACAGGTCGATCTCGCTGTAGCGCTCGGCGAAGAACAGTTCCTGCCACTGGCGGACCATGCCCAGCGAGGAGTTGTCCAGCAGCACGATCTTCACCGGCAGGCGGCAGCGGGCGATGGTGACCAGCTCCTGCACGTTCATCATGAAGCTGCCGTCGCCGGAGACCAGCACCACGGTGCGGTCCGGACAGGCGAACTGCGCGCCCATCGCCGCCGGCAGGCCGAAGCCCATGGTGCCCAGCGCGCCGGAGGTCAGGTGGTTGCGCGGGTGGTTGAAGCGGCAGTGCTGGGCCACCCACATCTGGTGCTGGCCGACGTCGCAGGCGATGACGGCATCGGCCGGGGCCACTTCGCTCAGGCGCTTGAGCAGCGCCGGCGCGTAGATGTCCTGGCCGGGCGCGTCGTAGCGCGCGGCGAACTTCTCGCGGTTGGCGGCGCAGCGTGCGCGCCAGCCGTTGCAGTTGCCGCGGATGCCGGACAGCGCGCGCAGGCCGGCCTTGAGGTCGCCGGGCACGCCGATGTCGGCATCGCGCAGCTTGCTGATCTCGTAGGCGTCGGCATCCAGGTGGATGACGCGCGCGAACGGCGCGAACTCGGTCAGCTTGCCGGTGGCGCGGTCGTCGAAACGGGCGCCGACCACGATCAGCAGGTCCGACTCCTGCACCGCCATGTTGGCGGCGCGGGTGCCGTGCATGCCCAGCATGCCCAGGTACTGCGGGTGGTTGGCCGGCAGCGCGCCCAGCCCGCGCAGGGTCAGCACGGTGGGAATGCCGGAAGCCTCGACGAACTGGCGGAAATCCTCCACCGCCTCGGCCAGGGCGATGCCGCCGCCGCCGTAGATGACGGGCTTTTCGGCCGCGGCGATCATCTCCACCGCCGCGGCCAGGCGCTGCGCGTCCGGCGCCGGCACCGGATCGACCGATGCCGGCACGTGGTCGGGCAGGTGCGTTGCATCGGCCAGCTGCACGTCCTTGGGCAGGTCGATCAGCACCGGCCCCGGGCGGCCCTCGCGGGCGACGCGGAACGCCTCGGCCACCACCTGCGGCAGGTCCTCGACGCTGCGCACCAGCCAGCTGTGCTTGACGATGGGCATCGTCATGCCGAACACGTCCAGTTCCTGGAACGCATCGGTGCCCAGCAGCGGCGTGCCGACCTGGCCGGTCAGGCACACCATCGGCACCGAGTCGAGCATCGCGTCGGCGATGCCGGTGACCAGGTTGGACGCACCCGGGCCGGAGGTGGCCACGCATACGCCGACTTTGCCGCTGGCGCGGGCGTAGCCATTGGCGGCCAGCGCCGCGCCCTGCTCATGGCGCACCAGGATGTGCTTGAGGGTGGAATCCACCAATGCGTCGTAGAACGGCATGATGGTGCCGCCCGGATAGCCGAACAGCGTCTGCACGCCTTCGGCCTCCAGGGCCTGCGTCAGCCAGCGTGCGCCGTTGCGTGGCGCGCCGTGGACGGGAGTGTTCATGCAGCGACCTTGACCTTTGCTCTGTGCGGGTGGGGGACCGCGCGGTTACGCGTTCTGGGACTGCAGCCAGACCATCTTGGCGCGCAGCTCCTTGCCGACCTTCTCGATGGGGTGCTCCAGGTCGGCCTGCTTGAACCGGTTGTAGTTCGGCAGGCCCGCTTCGTATTCGGCCACCCAGTTCTTGGTGAAGGTGCCGTTCTGGATGTCGGTCAGCACGTCCTTCATGCGCGCCTTGGTGCCGGCGTCGATCACGCGCGGGCCGCTGACGTAGTCGCCGTACTGCGCGGTCTCGGAGACGAACTCCAGCATGCGGGTGATGCCGCCTTCGTAGAACAGGTCCACGATCAGCTTCAGTTCGTGCAGCACTTCGTAGTAGGCGATCTCCGGCTGGTAACCGGCTTCCACCAGGGTCTCGAAGCCGGCCTGCACCAGCGCCGAGGCGCCACCGCACAGCACGGCCTGCTCGCCGAACAGGTCGGTCTCGGTCTCTTCCTTGAAGGTGGTCTTGATGATGTTGGCGCGGGCGCCGCCCAGGCCGGCGGCATAGGCCAGCGCGAACTGCTCGGCCTTGCCGCTCCTGTCCTGGTAGACGGCGTAGATGCACGGCACGCCGCGGCCGATCTCGTACTCGCGGCGCACCAGCGCGCCGGGGCCCTTGGGCGCGACCAGCACCACGTCCAGGTCCTCGCGCGGGGCGATCATGCCGTAGTGCACGTTCAGGCCGTGGGCGAACAGCAGGCACGCGCCCTGCTTCATGTTCGGCGCCAGCACGTCCTCGTAGAGCTTCTTCTGCACCATGTCCGGGGTCAGCACGGCGACCAGGTCGGCGTCCTTGACCGCGTCGGCCGGGGTCTTGACCGCGAAGCCGTCGGCCTGGGCCTTGGCTTCGGTCGGGCCGCCCGGACGCAGGCCGACAGTCACGTCGAAGCCGGATTCACGCAGGTTCAGGGCATGGGCGCGGCCCTGGCTGCCGTAACCGATGACGGCGATCTTGATCTGGGGCAGTTCGTTGGAGCTCATGGGACTTGGTTCCTTGCAGTGATAGATGGAGCGCAAAAGAAAACGGCCGTCGCGTCAGGAGTCAGGACGCGGCGGCCGCCGGGGGAGGAGGGAGCGCCATGCACGCCGCAGCGGTGCGCATGGCATCGCGGGCGGTGTGTTTGTGCGTGGCGGTATCGGTGATGAACATGGTTTCAGTTGAAATGGATGCTGGAAACGAAAAACCCCGCACCGGGGCCGGTGCGGGGTTTTTGATCGAATCTGGCTTTTTTCTGCTACGCGCCAGCTCGTCCCGCACCTGTGGGTTCGGTAATAAGCACGAGTACGAGCAGCGACGCCGCGGCGGAGGCCGGGGTGCGGGTCGGGTTGGCGGTGGTGTGGCGTTGCAGCATGGGGTCGAGATAACCACGGCGCTTTCGGCGTTGTCAAGCGTGGCGACGGATCGCGGCCGCGCGCCTGGCCGTGATCTCCGGAAACGGTTGTCGCTGCGGCATGGTTGCCGTTGAAAGTGGTTTGGCGGCGATCCGGAGGGAGGCGGATGCCAGGCTGCATGCGCGGATCATGGGCGGCTTCCGGGCTGTGGCCGCCGCGTTTTCCATCGCGGTGGCGGCTGCGCTGGCCTGCCGTCAGGCATCCGCCCCCGCTGTGCGGCCGCGGAGATCGAACCGGCCGTTCGCCGGAACGCGAGTGAAAGGATTTGAAAGCGAGTGATGGGAACCTGGCGCTTTTCACGGTTTGGTTAGTGAGGCCCGCGAAAACAGCGGGCCGTCAATCCGAACGTTGGGGAACCGCATGAATCGTTTTCTCGCCTGCCGTATGGGGACTGGAAGCCCGTGCATACCATCGACTTTCGCCATGGGGGCGACGCCATGAGCGCGTGGCCGGGCAGCGCCCATCCCATGATCCGCTTGCTGGGCGAGTGCCGCATCGGCAGCGCCGGGCAACCGGGCCGGCTCGTCTACCGCAAAAGCTGGGCACTGCTGGCCTATCTGGCGATCGAGCGCACGCGCGTCCATCGCCGCAGCCGGATCGCGGCGATGCTGTGGCCCGACCTGGCGCATGGCGCCGCACTGACCAATCTCCGCCAGGTACTGACCGACCTGAACCGCGCGGTCGTGGCGGCGGTGGGCGAGGGCGTGCTCCTGATCGACCGTGAAACCGTGCGCCTGTGTCCGGACGCGTCGCAGGGGCTGTTCGACATCGACCTGCTGGAGCCGGCCCTGCCGGCCGGCGTGCGGCCGCGGGAATGGCTGGAAGAAGCCGGCGAACTGCTGGAAGGCGCAGTGCCGGAGCGCTGCGACGAATTCAGCGAATGGCTGCCGGGGGCCCGGATCTGGGCCCAGCAGCGCCTGCTCAGGGCGCTGGAGCGCGCGCGCGATGATGCGGCGGCCGCCGGCAACCTGGATGCCGCGGTGAACTTCGCCCGCCGGCAGGTGACGCTGGACCCGTGGGACGAGGCGCAGCAGCGGAGCCTGATGCGCCTGTATGCGCACCGCGGCGAGCCGGACATGGCCCTGGATTGCTACAGGCTCCTGGAGCGCGGCCTGGAGCGGGAACTCGCGGTGCAGCCACAGGCGGCGACGCGGACCCTGGCGATGGAAATCGCGCAGCGACGCGCGCATCCGGCGCAGCAGCGGGGGTATGGACGCGCGCGTCCCGCGCATGCGGCGGACAAGGCGCTGCGGGCATAACGACGCCTTGACCGTTTGAAGAAGGGAAGCCGCCACGGCATGCCGATGGCGGCTTCTTTTGCTGATGGCGCCGGTCATGGACCAGAAGGAATGCCGGCGGCCTTGTACTTGAAGTTCTTGGCCACGTCGCGCACGGCGGCATCCGGAAATCCGCCGAGCATGTCGGCACGGCGGGCGTTGGTGACGATTTCGTCTTCCAATCGCTGTGCTTCGCCGGGGAAGCCGCCGGGGAACTGGGTGGTGAACTGGTCGCGGTATTTCTCCGCGTTGGCCAGATAGCTGTCGGCCGCGCCCTTGGCGACGCCCGCGGCAATGGTGCTGCCCACGGCGGTGCCGATGCTGCCGGCGGCAATGGCCACGCGCCAGTTCCAGCCGCCGTAGGTCTCGAACATCTCGGCGATGGTGTCCAGGGTGTCGGCGGTGGTGTTTATCAGTTCCGCGCTGGCGTCGATGATCGCGACGGTGGCGTTCATGCTTTCGGCCTTGCCCAGTTCGACCATGATGTCCAGCTGGGTCTTGTGGTTGTGCATGACCGGGGTGGTCAGGCGCGCGGCAGCCGCCACGTTGGCATGGGCGAACAGTGCCGGGCTGTAATGTTCACCGCAGCGCAGGCGGGTCCATAGCTGGTCGATGCCCACGGCCAGCACCTTGTCGTGGTAGTCGCCGCTGCCAGGCCGGCGCGGTGATTGGAAGGCTGGCGAGCCATCGTCGTGAGTGGGCATGAGCGGGTCGATGGCGGCCAGCGCGTAGGCGACGTTTCCGGCGTTGCGGGTCAGCTCGCGTTCGTGACGGGCATGCACGTGGCTGTCGCTGGTGGGCAACTGGCTCGCATTGCGCAGTGCATCGCAGAAATCCATGCTGTTGTGGTTGAGCTGCGGCAATGCGGCGCAGTCCACATGGGCGCAGTGGTCCCACGCCTGCACCCGGCTGATGACGAAACTGTCGGCCGCGTTGGCGGTGACTTGCAGGGGCATGGCCTGATCTGGCGGCGCTGCAAGGTCGGCATCAAGCACGGTGGATTGCGGGATTGCGCGGCCGCTGTCGGTATTCCAGCGCACGATCTGCGCGCTGTCACCGGTGCGGCGCAGTACGCCGTAGCGCAGGCGGCCGCCGCGCGCGTCGGGCAGGCCCACGGTCAGGTAGGGCAGCTTGCCGACCTCACCGCCGCCGCAGTCTTCGCGGCCATCGTGGTTGGTGTCCGGGCAGGGCAGACGCGACTGGCTGGTGACGAAGCCCATCACCGCGTCATCGGCGCGCTGCAGCAGGTCGCGTCGCGCCACCTGGCTGCGCTCCTCGGACATGGTGCCAAGCCAGCGCGTGAGCAGGATGCCGATGATGCCCAGGATGACCAGGGCCACGGTCAGTTCGATCAACGAGAAGCCACGCGGGCGGGCAAGGGAACGGCGGTTCATGGGTTCAGTCCGGCGCGGTCAAGGCCAATGGTGGTATCGCGGGCGTCTTCATGCAGGGCCTTGATGCGGTCGCGGAAGGTGCTGACCAGGTCGCGCCGGTGCCCGGCGTCCTGCACCCCGGAGAGGGCGTCGTCGTAGGTTTCCTGCGCCTCGACCAGGCTCTTGCTGGCGTCATAGATGCCTTTTATCGATTTGGCCAGCTGCTTGACGCCAGCACCGATGCTCGAGCCATCCGGAGGCCAGCCCGAGGCGATCAGAGTGAGGGCGATGGCCTCGTTGGTGATGGATTCGGCCAGGGCATAGATGGCAAGGTCGCGGGCCACCTTGGCCTGGTCGCGGATGGTTTCGGCGATGTGGATGTCGAAGCTGCGGAATTCGAGGTTGAACTCGGTCATGCGCAATGCGCTATAGGCGGCATAGGCGCTTTGCGCGCTGCCTTGCGCGCGTGCCAGCCGATCCGGGCAGGACAGCCGCGCGGCCAGTTCACCCGGGCCTGCGGCTATGACGGCAAGGGCGCCTGCGGCATCGGCGGTGCCCGGCAGGGTTTGTGCCGTCGGCTTCCATTGCGCGGCGGCGTCAAGGCGGCCATGCCCGCTCACGCCGCTGTGGCCCAGGTAGTAGGCCAGCGGCAGATCGAGCCCGGCCATGGTGATGTTGCCGCGCTGGTTCAACAGCAGGCGCATGCACAGGTCCAGCCCGTTGCTGCTGGGGGCTGGCTGGTCGGCGGGCGGCAACACCGGGTCGAACAGGTCATCGGGCAGCGCGGTGGTCAGGTTGGGCTGGGTCTGGTAATACAGCCGCATGCGCGAGGGCAGGCCGAGGTCGGCTACCGGCAACCAGCCGCTGGCGGCACCATCGGCGCTGCCATTGCCGTCGGCATCGGCAGCGGGCAGGTGGCCGTGGCTGCGCATGTAGCCGAGCAGGGCCTGTTCGGCCTGGGCCAGTTCCTGTTGCTGCCGCTCGGCATCCAGTATCTGGTTGCCGAGCGGCAGCAGGTTGAACAACAACACGGTGAGCAGGGCGGCGATGGCCAGCGCCACCGCCAGTTCCACCAGCGAGAACCCGTGTTGGCGAAGGTGACGTGCGGTCATGGCAGTACCGGGGCCTGTGGGCCGGTGGAGCCGCGGCTGTCGGCGTGTTCCAGCGTGGCTTCGGCGCCGAAGCTCATCTGCGTGGTGGGGCCGCCGCCGGAGCCGCCGTCGTCGTTCATGTTTTCCAGCTCCTCTTTCAACTTCTCGAACTGGGCCTTGGTGTCCTGGTAGTTCTTGCGGGCGTTTTCCGCGCCCAGCTTGGCGCGCCGCCAGTCCTCGAAGGCGCGGCTGTAGGGGTAGCGCTGGCAGTAGACGCCGAATTTCTGGGTATCTTTGTCCCACCCGTTCAAGGTGTTGTCACCCGGCCACCACCAGCCACTGCTTCTCCACCTGCGGCCAGTGAAGTACTCGCAGACCTTTTCGGACATGATTTCGTTGATTTCCAAATCACGGTTGTCGAGGAAAGTTCTGGTTCCCCTTTCGGTAACCAGCAGCGGCGCGGTGGCGCCGAGATCCTTGTAGTTCTCCGGCGCGTACCACGGCAGGCTGCGTGTCTTCTCGACCTTGCAAGTCTTGGATATCTTCACCCAGTTGTCCCGCCAGTAGCCGGGGGTTACCGGGCTGGTGGAGGTGTCCTCCGCTACCCAGATTTTCTGGTTCTCCCAATACGAGCAGTCTTCGTCAACGAGATAGCGCTCGATGAAGCTGGAGCGCACCCAGTCGTACTTGGTGGGTACGTCGTTGGCGTCCTTGGTGATTTCAATGGCCCACTCGAACCAGTTGTAGCCGCTGTCAGCCGAATACGGCAGCAGGCTCGCTGAGGTAGGGCCGGGATAGGCCAGCCAGGGCTTGGGTAGAGAGTTGTAGGCGGATTTGGCCGCGTCGCGGCTGGCGGCCAGACCGTCATGTTCGGCCTGCAGCTTGGCCAGCCGGCCTTCCATGTTGGGCTTGCAGGTAGCCAGTTCGTTCTTGTCGCGCTCATAGACGCCGGTATTGGTTTCCTGCCAGCCATAGTTCTTGGGCGTGCCGCTGCTGATTTTGCAGCTGCTGTCCGAATAGCGGCCCTTGCCGTTGCCGATGAATTCGCACTTGGCGACCGTGACCGGCTTTTCACAGGTTTCGATATAGCGCACGGCGCTGCGGGCGTTGATGCACTGCTGTCGCTGCATGTCGCCGGAGGGCAGATTGGCGTTCGGGTCGGCGGGATTGCCACGGCCACGGCCGCCGCAATGCTGGGCGTCATCCATCTGCTTGAGCATCTTGGCGAGGATGGAGTCGCCGCCCTTGAACCAGGTGTCGATGTTGTCCTCGAACTGCTTGATCTCCTTTTTCAGCTCCTGCTCGCGCTTGTTCAGGTCGACCCATTCCTCGGCCTTCTTGCGCAGGGCGATGGCCTCGTTGGTGGCCACGTCCCAATTGAATTCATAGTGCGATTCCAGCACGCGGTCGTGGGTGCCGGCGTTGACCGTCACGTCGTTGCCATCGCTGTCCTTCTCGATGCGGGTGCCGACATGGTTGCAGTTGGCGTCATACAGGCCGCCGTTGCCGCCGGCCGGCTTGCACACCCACTCATCCACCTGTTTGCGGTAGCGCTGCGGGTTGCAGGCCTGCCAATCGGTGCTGTTGACGCCGATGCCGCAGGTGCGCTGCGGGTGGATGCGCTGTTGGACCTGCGAGCGGTATTGGCCGTCCTCGCCCAGACTCGGGATTTCGACCAGCTTGTAGGTGGGCAGGCCGTTGATGTCCAGCACCGGTTGATTGTTGCTGTCCTTGGCTTCCTGCGCAGCCACGCCCCACGGCGCCAGCCGGTATCGCTCCAGCATGTCCACCTGGTATTGCAGCAGATCCCATTCCTTCTTCGCGTTTTCGGTCTGCTTGTCCAGGCCGATGCGCGGGACCACGGTTTCCGATTCCACCTCGAAGACCGGATTGCCGTGTTCGTCATACAGAAGATTGCCGGCGGGATCCTTTTTCTGGATGGGGTTGCCGTTGTCGTCGCGCTTGTAGACAACCTCTTTTGACGTGCTTTCGTCGCAATTTCTCGCATAGAGCGTGCATTCCAGCTCTGCGCGGGCCTCGTCCAGATTCTGCGGAATCTTGCCGCTCTGGCCCTTCCTGGCAAGGTCGCGCGCCTTGACCGTGGCATCCAGCGCCAGCGCGACGAACGGCAGCGAGGCGGCCTTGGCGGCCAGGGTGACGCCCTTGGTGCCGAGACCGACGATCGAGGTGACCACGGCGGCGGTCTTCAGCGGTACTTCCCAGCACATGGTGCCGAGCGAGGCGATGCAGGTGGCGATGGAGCGGGTGAGGCTGACGGTGGAGGTGACCAGGGTGGTGATCTGGTCGGACAGGCTGACGGCGGTGGTCACCAGCTTGAAGATCAGCGAAATCTGCGCCTTGGCAGCGCTCTGCACCGCCGATTCGGTGGCGTCGATGTTGTTCTGCTGCAGCAGCGCCAGCGCATCGTGCAGGGTGACGGCGGCGGCCAGCACGTCCATGCCGGCCAGCGAGACGTTGTAGGGTTCGTTGCCGCCGGGGGTGGCCGACAGCTGGGCTACGCTGAACGGGGCGGTGCTGGCACCGGCGATCGCGGTGGCGCTGGACAGTTCGGCCAGCAGGCGGCAGCCGAGCATCTGCGCGGCCGCATCGAAGCTGCGCACGCGCACACGGTCGTCGTATCCGCTGTCCCATTCGCGCCAAGGCGACTCCATCTGCGCCACGGTGCCGGTGTTGTCGTCGTCCAGGCGCGATTGGCCGGCCAACGGGCCGGCGGCGGCAATGCCGTAGGCGACGTTCCAGGGAACGCCGTGGACACCGGCGCGCGTGGTGTCCGCGTGGTTGGTTCCGGCAACCTGCGCCAGCTCCAGCGAGCGGCACAGGTCCAGGCCATTGATGGCGCTGAAAGGGCGGCGGCCGGTTTCCTTGCGATCCTTGTCGAGGCTTATGATTTCGCGGTTCGTGCCGTCAATCAGTGGCGGCTGGTAGGCATTGCCCGGCGCGGTAAGGTCCAGGTGCGCGGCGGCGTCGCCGCGATAGACCATGTAGGCCACCGGGCCGACAGGCATGCCGTTGCCCGAGGCACCAAGCAAGGTGCGTGTTGGCAGCCAGCCCTTGGCGTTGCCGGGGATGCAGTTCCCCGTGCTATCCAGTGCTTCCTCGCCGTCCAGTGTCTGTGCGGGGCAGGGCAGGCGCGCATGGGTGGAAGCAAAGGCGGCGATGGCCTCGTCGGCCCAGCGCAGCGTCTGTTCCTGGGTGATGGCCTGCTGCGGCGCGCGCTTGGCTTGCAGCAGCACGGCGCCGGCGGCCAGCGCGGCGCCGACGAGCAGAAGGACCAGCATGACCTGCAACAGGCCGAAGCCGGCCTGGACGGAACGCCGGTTGCGAGGGTGGAGTGCGGAATCCACGGGGAAGGACAGGTTCATGATGGTCGTCCTGGAGTGCCGGGAGTGCATGCGGAGGGCGTCACTGGTTCATGCGGACGTAGCCGGTCATCACCGCGACCTGGGCGTCGGGCGTGTAGCCGCCGTTGTAGTCCTGGCGGTTGTCGCGGCTCCAGGGATTGGCGGGGGGATTGGTGGTGCTGATGGGATCGACCTCGCTGTGCCGGTTGATCTCGCGCATGCGTCCGAAGCGCGCATCGACGCGGCCGTCGATCCGCGCATCGAGTTGGTTGGCCAGCTCGGGCGTGAGCCCCTTGAGGACCATGACGTTGCGCACGCGCGTGCGGTAGCCGCTGGCGACGTCCGGTTCGGCCCAGTTGCCGAGGTTGACGAAGCACACTTCCAGTTCCTGCGGGTTGCCCTGGCTGTCGCGGTAGACATAGCGGGTCTCTGCGCCTTCCGCACGACCCTGGGGCAGGCTCACGCCGCGTCGGAGCATGTCGTTGCGCAGTTCGTCGCGGCAGAGTTCGCGTCCCAGCTGGTTGTAGATCCGCCCGCTGGGATTGGCCGGGTCGTCGCCGGGCACCACGCCGCTCTGCTGCACGTAGCGGTCGTAGGCGACCATCCAGCCCTGCACGAACTCGCTGCCGATGCGTTCGGCCTCGGCGCTGCGGTAGACGTCGCGGCCGACGCTGACCGCGCCGATGATCAGCGCGATGATCACCAGCACCACCGACATCTCCATCAGGGTGAAGCCGGCTGCCGACGGCAGGGGACGGGTAGGACGGTGCATTGCGGGATCCTCAGAACTGCGGGGAAGCGATGGCCTGCTTGACCAGGTCGTAGACGGGCAGCAGCAGGGCGACGATCAGGAACACGAACATGCCGCCGGCCAGCAGCACGACCACCGGCTTGATGACTTCGGACAGGTTGGTGATCAGCCGCTGCAGGCGCAGGCTGTACTCGGCCGACAGGCGCGCGAACTGCGAATCGAGCGTGCCGGTTTCCTCGCCCACGCCGATCATGCGCACCATCATCGAAGGGAAGCCGCCGACCTGGCGCATCGCCGCCGACACGCGGTCGCCGCGCTCGAGCACCTGGCGGATGGCGATGATGCGGTCGCGGTAGTACTCGTCGCGCATGGCCCGCTCCATCACCTGCAGGCTGCTGACCATGTCCACGCCGGCGCGGATCAGCAGCGACATGTACTCGGTGAAGAAGGCCAGGCCCGAGGAGTACATGATGGTCCGGGCGATGGGCAGCTTGTGCAGGGTGTAATGCGCGGCACGGCGGAAGCCGCGGCTGTAGCGCCAGGCCACCCACAGCACGAAGGCCGACACAAGCATCGCGCCGATGATGAAGCCGATGTGCCCGATCAGCCATTCCGACCCCTTCATCACCGCGATGGTCAGCGGCGGCAGCTTGGCGTTCATCTGCTTGAACAGGTCGGCCAGGTTGGGGATGACGTAGTAGATCCAGAAGCCGCCGGCGGCGAAGATCGCCGCGAACACGAAGGCCGGATAGATCAGCGCCTGGCGCGTGTCGGCGGTCATCTTGGCGATGCGCTCGATGTGGTCGGCGGCCTCCATCAGCATCTTGTCCATGGTGCCGGTTTCGTCGCCGATCATCACCAGGTTGCGTACCGTTTCCGGGAAGGCATCCGGGTAGCGCGAGAATGCCTCGCTGAAGGTGGCGCCGGCATCGAGTTCGTCGAGCAGCCGCCGCGCCAGCTTGGCCGGGTTGGAGGGGCGTCCGCCCCCAACTTCATTGGCTACCGCGCGCAGGGCTTCCATGATCGGAATGCCGCTGGACGTCATCACGCCGAGGTCGCGCAGCATGCCGGCCAGTTCGACCGGTCGGATGCTGGGCTTCACCAGCTGGAAGACCGAGCGCTGCGCCTCGGCCAGCCAGCCTGGGAACCGGTACAGGGTCAGCACCACGGCATCGAAGTTCTTTTCCAGCCACATCCGTGCCGACGAGTCGTGCTCGACCGACAGCTGAGTGACGCCGCTGCGCACGCGGCCGCTGGAGAGCAGTAGGCGGTAGTAATAGACGTTCATGGCGCTGGCCCCACGCCGGCCACGCGCATCACTTCTTCACTGGTGGTCTGGCCGGCGACGACGCGCGCCTTGGCTACGTCCTCGATGCCGCGGAAGCCGGCGTTCATGGCCAGGCTGCGCAGCGTCTCGCGGCTGACGTCGTCGGCGATGCCATTGGCCAATGCCTCGTCCACGACCATGATGTCGTATACCGGCAGGCGCCCGCGGAAGCCGCTGCCACGGCAGCGCTCGCAGCCGGCACCACGCTTGCCGCAGCTGCCGGCGGGCAGGTCCAGCCATTCCAGTTCGCGCTCGCTGAACGGAACTTCATGGACGCAGAACGGGCAGTTCTGCCGCACCAGGCGCTGGTTGACCACGGCCAGCAGGTTGTCGGCGATGACCTGCGCTTCCAGACCCAGTGGGCGCAGGCGCGGCACCACGCCGAACACGGTGGTCACGTGCAGGGTCGAGAGCACGAGGTGGCCGGTGGCCGCCGCCTCCAGCGCGGCCTGCGCGGTCTCGGCGTCGCGCATTTCGCCGAGCAGGATCACGTCGGGGTCGTGGCGCAGGAAGTGGCGCAGGGCCGAGCCGAACTCGTAGCCGGCGCGACGATTGACCTCGGTCTGGCCGGCGCCGGGCACGCGGTACTCGATGGGGTCTTCCACGGTGAGCACGTTGCGCTCGATCAGCGACTGCATGCGCAGTGCGGCGTGCAGCGAAGAGCTCTTGCCCGAACCGGTGGGGCCGGTGATCAGCACCAGCCCGGCGGGACGGGCGAACAGGCGCTCGAGCACGGCCACGTCCTCGGCGAAGAAGCCCAGCTCCTCCAGTCCGGCCAGGTCGCTGTGCTCGGGCAGCAGGCGCATGACCGTGCGCTCGCCGGCGTCGGTGATGATGGTGGATACGCGCACGGTCACCGCCGAATCCAGCACCGTGGCGCGGAAGCTGCCGTCCTGCGGGCGGCGCTGCTCGGAGATGTCCATTTCCGCGGCCAGCTTGATGTAGCCGAGCAGGCGGTTGAGCGTGGTGGGCATGGCGAACATCGGCCGCAGCACGCCATCGACGCGGAACAGCACGTGCAGGCTGTCGTCCGAGGGCGACAGGTGGATGTCGGTGGTGCGTTCGCGCACGGCATAGTGCAGCAGGTAGTCGAGCAGCTTCTCGGGGCTGTAGGCATGGTCGTTGTCGCCGGACAGCCGCTTGATCTCGCGCTCGAGCAGGCTCTCCACCGGATTCTGCGCGAAGTAATAGGTGTGGCGGATCAGCCGCGCGACCTTGCCGTATTCGCCCTGCAGGAAGCGGCAGCGCAGGCCGCAGCGCTGCAGCACCAGCTGCGCCACCGCCTGGGTGTCGGCGTCGCCGAGCAGGACCTCCAACGCGTCGCCGTCGCGCCGCAGCGGCAGGAACTGGCGCAGCTGGCACAGTTCGCGGTTGAACATCGCCAGCACTTGCGGCTCGGCATGCGGCAGGGTGTCCACCTGCACGTACTCGATGCCGTTCATCTCGGCCAGCACGCGCACGATGTCCGACTCGTTGGCCAGGCCATGGCGGATCAGGACGCGGCCCAGGCGCTGCTTCTCGACTTCGTTCTTCTGCAGGGCGTACTGCAGCTGGGTGGCGTCGATCAGGCCGCGTTCGAGCAGGCGTTCGCCAAGGCGCGTGCCGTCCTTCTGCAGGGCGGACTGGGGCGCGGAGCGGGCGGGAATGGGATCAACCGTTGCCATGGTGTTGCGTTTCCGGGGAGGGGGGCGAGGCGGCGGCGCGTGCCGCCAGCAGGGTGTCGAACAGGAGCAGCGTGGCGGGGTCCGGCGCGCCGCTGGGCGGCAGGCCGTTGTGTTGCTGGAACCGCCCGATCGCCGCACGCATGCGCGGGCCATAGCGGCCGTCCAGCGCGCCGTCGTACAGGCCGGCGTCGCGCAGCAGCGCCTGCACGACAAGCACCTCGGCCTGCCCATCGGCGGCGGCGAGGAAATCCTCGACGCGAAGCCGTGCCTGCCAGCCTGCCTGCCAGCCCTCGGGCAGGCGGCGCAGGCACAGGCCTTCGCGCGAGGGCAGCCGTGCCAGCCATGTTTCGCTGACGGCCTGCACCTGTGGCGCCGTGGTGCCAAGGCCCTGCAGGCAGGCATCCCAGCGTTGTCCAGGCGTCTGGCCGGCCGCTGCGGCAGGGGCGGCCGGCACCGGGAGGGCGTGGTCGTCGGCGTAGGAGGCGTCGCTGCGCACGGCCAGCGCCGCCACCAGCGCGAAGAGGACGAGGCCGCCGGCGATGGAGGCGGCAAGCGCCAGCGGTGCCTTCTTCCACAGGATCCGGCGGCGCCGGCGCAGCGGCCGCGCGCCCGCTTCGGCGGCGGCGGTGTGCACCAGTGCGGCGTCGATCACGCGCTGGTCGGCGGGCTGCGCATACAGGCCGTACAGGCAACGGTCCATGATCTGGTGGATGCGGCGCGGGTTGCCGCCGCTGGCGCGGTGCAGTGCCTGTGCAGCGTCGGCGCGCAGGCGGATGCCGGGGCTGGGGTTGCCGGCCGCCTCGAGGCGATAGTGCACGTAGCGCTGCACTTCATCGGCGGCCAGCACGTCGAGCTGTACGTGCTTGCAGATGCGGCTGGTCAACTGGCGGATGCCGGGCTGCTCCAGGTTGTCGCGCAGTTCCGGCTAGACGGCCAGGACGATCTGCAACAGTTTTTCCTGGCCGGTTTCCAGGTTGGTGAGCAGGCGCAGAAGCTCCAGGCTTTCGAGCGTGAGGTTCTGCGCGTCGTCGATCATCAGCACCCAGATGACCTGCGCGGGCCAGTGCTGGACCAGGATGCGGTTGAGGGTATCATAGTGAGCAGCCGGCGG
>NZ_LDJG01000089.1 GCF_001431425.1 Stenotrophomonas nitritireducens | reverse complement strand
CAAAAGGCGGTGCGGCGGCAGCGTCAGATTGGTATAAGCTACAGCTGTTAGGCCGGTCACAGCAGCACACTCCGGGCGGATCGAACCCATGCGTCGATGGATGCTGCTGTTGTCCCTGCTCCTTGCATGCATGCCCACGTTCGCGCTGGAGCCGGCCTCTCCGCAACGCATCCTGTTCGTCGGCAACAGCCTGACCTATGTCGGCAACCTGCCGGCCACCTTCGCCGCGATGGCCAAGGCCAACGGGCACGATGTCCGCAGTGCGATGATCGTGCGGGGCGGCGCCACGCTTGCCCAGCGCGTGGCCGATGGTTCCGTGCAACGGGCGCTGGCCAGTTACAGGCCGGCGGTGCTCGTCCTGCAGGAGCGCGGTGGCGACCTGATGTGCCTGCCCGACGAAGAGGCCTGCCGACAATCCCGGCAGGCGGTGCGGACGCTGGCCCGGGCCGGTCGCGAAGCCGGCGCGCGGGTGCTGCTGCTGGGCAGCTACCAGTCCCATCCCCGCGCCTCGGCGGCGCGTTCGTTCCCGACAATCGCCGCCG
>NZ_LDJG01000088.1 GCF_001431425.1 Stenotrophomonas nitritireducens | reverse complement strand
GGATCTAAGGAGCTTCCTTCGGGCTCGGAATCGCCGACCTGCACGGGGGCGATCAGGTAGCTGGTTTCGATGTAGGCCCGGTCGTGCTTCTTCCTGGCGGCCACCGGAAAGCTGGCGGCAACCGCCAGGACCCACAGGGCAAGCAGCAGAGGGGAACGGGGCATGGCGCCTCCTGTGCGGATCGGTGCCGGGAGTGTAGGCCCTTACTCCGCCCCGGGATTGACCCGCTGCAGGTCGCGGCGGTCGTAGGCGCTGACGATGCGCGCCACCAGCGGGTCAATCCCGGGGCGGAGTAAGGGCCTACACTCCCGGCACCGATCCGCACAGGAGGCGCCATGCCCCGTTCCCCTCTGCTGCTTGCCCTGTGGGTCCTGGCGGTTGCCGCCAGCTTTCCGGTGGCCGCCAGGAAGAAGCACGACCGGGCCTACATCGAAACCAGCTACCTGATCGCCCCCGTGCAGGTCGGCGATTTCGAGCTCGAAGGAAGCTCCTTCGATCCCGGACGGAAATATGCGGGCGCCGGTTTCCGCTATGCGTTGAAGGACCACCAGGAAATCCGCTTCGACGTCTATGTCTATCCTGCCGGACTGATGGCGCAGGAACAGGCGGTCCGCGACGGCATGGAGGCCTTCCGCCACGACCTGCGGCTGGCCGGTGAACAGGGCACCTATACGCAGCTGCGCGAATTGCAGCAGGGGCCGTTCCCGCTGCCGTCGCCGGAGACGCCGCACGGCCCGCCCGCCACTGGCGCCGACGCGGCGGTGATCAAGGCGCAGGTCGAGGCCGGGCAGCTCATCGGACAGAAGCTGCAGTTGAGCATGAGCCTGCCGCCCCGCGACTGG
>NZ_LDJG01000087.1 GCF_001431425.1 Stenotrophomonas nitritireducens | reverse complement strand
AGTGCACGCGGTTTGCGGCAGCGTGGCGCCCGAGTACTTCATCTTCGTCGTGTAATAGCGCTCCATGAATTGCGCCATTTCCATCATGCAGGTGGCACCAGCCACCCGACGCGTCTTGACGACATGACTGATGTAACTCGGGTAGGCAATCGAAGCGAGGATACCGATGATCGCCACGACCACCATCAGTTCGATCAGCGTGAACCCTTTCATTGAAAAACGCATATTCTTCGTCCTCCGCCCTTACTGCACGATCTCGCGCCAGCTGACGCGACTGGGTTGAGCACCGGTAGGCGGATTGATGCCGGTACTGGCCGTATCAAGCCCGCCACCCGTACCCACCGTTACCAACCCGCTGGTCACATTGACCTCGGTAGCCATGCCGCCGCTGACACCCACGGAGCCGATCACCCCCTCCCCCCCCTTGCCATCGGTCAGCACGGTGGTATCAGTGAAATAGCTGCCCGACTTCGGTGCAGTACCGGTAAACAGGTTCAAGGCATTGATGTAGCCACTGCCGCTGGCGCCGGAGCAGTCGCTGCCG
>NZ_LDJG01000086.1 GCF_001431425.1 Stenotrophomonas nitritireducens | reverse complement strand
AGTGCGGGAAGCCGCGCAGGTAGTTGCTGGTGCCGTCCAGCGGGTCGATCACCCACATCTGGCGGCCGTTGCCCTGCAGGCCGCCTTCCTCGCCATAGATGCCGTAGTCCGGGTAGGCGCGCTTGAGCTCCTTGACGATGACCTTCTCGGCATCGCCGTCGACTTCGCTGGCGTAGTCCATCCGGCCCTTCTGCACCACGTTCAGCGCTTCGAGCTTGTTGATGTTGCGCAACAGGACGTTGCCGGCGAGGCGTGCGGCCTTGACCATGACGGTGACGGCGGGTTTCTGCATGGTGAAGGGCTCCCGTGAAGGCGAATGGGTCGGATTGGCGGAGGAAAAGAGCGTTTCCGGCGCACGGGCCGGCCGCGCAGTTTACCATCTGCGGCTGTCCCGCTCCTGACTTTTTTCGCCATGTCCGCTTCCGCCCGCATCCGTTTCGTCCTGGTCGGCACCCAGCATCCCGGCAACATCGGCGCGGCGGCGCGGGCGATGAAGACCATGGGATTGTCGAAGCTGGTGCTGGTGGCGCCCGAGCAGCCGCTGGACGATGTCGCCTACCGGCGCTCGGCCGGCGCCGAGGACGTGCTCGGCGACGCCCCGGTGTTCGCCACTCTGGCCGAGGCGGTGGCCGATTGCCGGCTGGTGCTGGGCTGCACGGCGCGTTCGCGCCGGGTGCAGCTGGAGGAACTGCTG
>NZ_LDJG01000085.1 GCF_001431425.1 Stenotrophomonas nitritireducens | reverse complement strand
CGCGCCGCCGGCCTGAGCGGGCAGCAACGGACATCCTGCTAGACTTGCCCTCACCGCCCGGCCCGCCGGGTGCCCTGATCGAAGAGATGTCCGAAGACGACAGTAGTACCGCCCCGGAGCAGGGCGAAAAGAAACGCGGCTGGCTCGAACGCCTGAGCGCGGCCTTCTCCGGCGAACCCCATACCCGCGACGAACTGGTGGCCGTGCTGCAGACGGCCGAGCAGGACGGCCTGATCGCCGCCGATACCCTGCGCATGATGGAAGGCGCCATCGCGGTGGCCGAACTGACCGTCGGCGACGTCATGATCCCGCGCTCGCAGATGGTATCCCTGCCGGTCGAGCAGCCTTTCCTCGAACTGATGAAGCAGGTGGTCGAATCCGGCCATTCGCGCTTCCCCGTGCATGGCGAGAACAAGGACGACGTGCTCGGCATCCTGCTGGCCAAGGACCTGCTGCGCGGCGTGGTCGCCGACAACAGCCATGCCAGCATCCGCGAACTGCTGCGCCCGGCGGTGCTGATTCCCGAGTCCAAGAAGCTCAACGTGCTGCTCAAGGAGTTCCGGCTCTCGCGCAACCACATGGCGATCGTGGTGGACGAGTACGGCGGCGTCGCCGGCCTGGTCACCATCGAGGACGTGCTGGAGCAGAA
>NZ_LDJG01000084.1 GCF_001431425.1 Stenotrophomonas nitritireducens | reverse complement strand
TCGGCCAGTTGGCCCGGCGGCAGGGGCATCGGGATCAGGTCCATGCGGCCATTCTAGGCACCCCCGTGCCGCGGGAGCGAGGCAGGTCGCGCCCGGACTTTGCGCCTGCAACCCATGCAGGGCCGCCCGGGCCGTTGTCGAAAGGCCAGCCTGCGACTCCGGCGCGACCTCGCACCGATCCTGCAGGATCAGGCACGCCTGCCCACAGGCCTCAGCCCAACGACCAGCGTCCTTCCAGCTGATAGCGGGTCTGCCCCAGATAACTGCGGATCAGCACGAACTCGCGCACAAGCCAGCGCATCGGCTGCACCGGCTGCAGCGGCATGCGCCGCTTGTCGTAGAGCAGGGTCAGGTGCGGGGTGAATGCCGGATCGGGGCGGCTGCCCATACCCTGCAGGCAGCGCGCCAGTTCCTGGTGCAGGCCGTGCAGCAGATCGGCGCCATGTCCGCTGCGCAGCACGAACGGGTGCTGGCGGCCACCGGCGAAACTGCCGACTTCGTCGAAGCACACCTCGAATTCCGGCATCCGCACCCGCGCCGCGGCCTGCTGCACCCTGGCCAGCAGGCTCGGCGGCAGGCCGGCGTAATCGCCCAGGTGGTGCAGGGTGACGTGCAGGCGCTCGCGCGCCAGCGGACGCCCGTCCAGGCCATGTTCGCCGCGCAGTCCCTCGGCCAGTTCGGCGATGCGCCAGGCCGTGGCCGGATCGGGCATCACCGCGAAGAACAGGCGTTCGGTGGGAATGTCGCTGCCCAGGCCCAGCGACAGCTGCGCCTCGGCGGAGGGAATGACCTTGGTCCGTA
>NZ_LDJG01000083.1 GCF_001431425.1 Stenotrophomonas nitritireducens | reverse complement strand
CCTCTGTGGTTCGACATGCTGGCCATCCCGAAGGATGCCAAGCACCCGGAGAACGCCTATGCGTTCATCAACTACCTGCTCGAACCGCAGGTGGCCGCCAACAACACCAACGTCACCCATTACGCCAACCCGGTGAAGGCGGCCACGCCGCTGGTGGATGCGGCGATCCGCGAGGACAAGACCATCTACCCGCCGGAAGACGTGGCGGCGAAGATGTTCACCTACGCGATCAACCCGCCGGAAGTGGACAAGCTCTACACCCGGCTGTGGACCGAGATCAAGACCGGGCGCTGAACTGCGCATTGGCCTGGTTCCCCGGGGTTTGCAGGACAAACCCTGGGCCCCGGCTCGCCGTCCCCCATGCCTTTGGCACGCCCCCTTGGACTCCCGGGGGGCTTCTCCTTGGCCCGGCATTCCTGGTGCGCCACCCGGTCCATGCAGCGTCGAACAGGGCATTCCCGCGTGGAACGGCAGGGTGTCGCCGGCAAAACGCGGGGACTACACTACGCGCGTTTGCCCGTCCCGCCCGCTCCCGGAATCCTTCATGCCCGTTGATGCCAAGACCGACGTCCGGCCCGACGCCATCGCCCTGAACAGCGAGCCCGGCTACCTGTCCATCCGCGACCTGCGCAAGGA
>NZ_LDJG01000082.1 GCF_001431425.1 Stenotrophomonas nitritireducens | reverse complement strand
TTCCTGAGCACGATGAAATCCTCCACGCTGCGGCTCAGCGTACCGCCATCCACGCCCTGCACATCGCCTGCGGCCATGGCACCGCGGGCGGCCTCGAATGTAAGCACCACGTGCACGGCTGTAACCCGCGCCCAAGCGTTACCCGCTCCGACTGCATCCGCCGATTGATAACCACTGGCGTCGCCGACTTTGTAGCCGATGGTCATGCCGGTAACTCCTTCGGCGATTTCATCCTTGCTGCCCAGCGCATTGCGGTAAAGCGAACTACCACCACGGGTGTTGGCCTCCACCGTCCACTGCGCATCGAACGGCCGTACGACGAAGGCAGGCGAGCGGCCAACTCCCGGCTGGCAATTGCCGCTTTCCGCAGCCGTCGGCAACACCGCAGGATTGCCCCAGAAACAATAAGGAGGCCCTGCCACCGCATCACCGCATTTTCCAGCTACCGGCTGCAGCGTGAACGCGGAGCCGCAGTTGGCACCCGCTACGTGCTGCAGCGTCTTGCCGGAAATGCCGGATACGGAAAACACGATGGCTTCGTCGCTGTTGCAGGCCATCAGCACTTGTCCTGCCGCCAGCCCATCCACGGAACCAAGCGTGATGGGATCACCAGGTGCCTTGTGTTGCACCACGGAGTATTCGGTGCCGTTGGCCAGATACAGGGTGATCGCGTCCGACGTGCCGCTGCTGCCATGGATGCCGGCGGCGAAACGCCCCCACCAGTTAGTATCGAAGGAGGCCAGCTGTATCACTGGCGACTTGCTGGCACCAAGGCGCAGGCACGGATTCCCACCCGCCTCCCGGATATCACGCGCCAGCAATTCGAACGCGGCGCGCTGGTTTTCCTGGATGCGATTCAACGATTCGGTTGAACCGTATACGCGTCGATTGGACAGGAAGATGCTGCCGGCAGCCGCAACAACCAGCAACCCCAGCAGCAGGGCCACCATC
>NZ_LDJG01000081.1 GCF_001431425.1 Stenotrophomonas nitritireducens | reverse complement strand
AGTCGCCGCGGCGATCGCCGGCATCGCCCGTCGATGGCGCGGAGGATCGCCGACCGGGATCGCCGCAACAAAGGAACCGCCCGGAGCCGTTCCTGGCACCGCGTGTCGATGGCCCGAAGAGACCCCGCCAGGGACGCCGGCAACAAAACCTTTACTTCGCCGCACCCGGCTTTGCATAGCCTGCGTCCGATCCACGGAGGCCAGACCATGCGCCGTCGCCTGCTCCTGTCGTTGCCACTGTCCCTGCTGTTCTGCTGCGCCGCACTGGCGGCGTCGCCGGTCGAATCGGTCGAACGCTTCGACCTGGACCGCTACGCCGGCCAGTGGCATGAGATCGCGCACCTGCCGGTGTCGTTCCAGAAGAACTGCGTAGCCGATATCACCGCCGGTTACCGGCTGCGCGCCGATGGCCGCATCAGCGTGCTCAACCGCTGCCGCACCGCCGACGGCGGCACGATCGAAGCCGAAGGCGTGGCACGCCCAGTGGCCGGACACGCCGGACGCCTGCAGGTCCGCTTCGCGCCGGACTGGCTGTCGTGGCTGCCATGGGCATGGGCCGATTACTGGGTGATCGCGCTGGACCCGGATTACCAGTGGGCGATGATCGGCGAGCCGGGACGCCGGTACCTGTGGATCCTGTCGCGCACGCCATCGATGGACGGCGCCCTGCTCGAACGGCTCAAGCGCCAGGCCACCGACATGGGCTACGACCTGGCGCCACTGCGGGTCATGGCCCCCATACAGTGATGCCGTCCAATGGCCGGCACCACCGGGATGCATGGGAACGAAAGCCCCCTGAGTCAGG
>NZ_LDJG01000080.1 GCF_001431425.1 Stenotrophomonas nitritireducens | reverse complement strand
GTCGCCAGCGACTGCAGCAGCGCCGCATTGGCGCTGCTCTCGGGAAAGAACAGCTTCGGGAACACCAGCACCGCGGCGGTGGCGTAGATGTAGAAATCGAAGAATTCGATGGTGGTGCCGACCAGGCTGGCGGCGAGCACGCGGCGCGGGGAGTTGGCGGTGGGTACGCAGGGGCGGGAAGGCGCCATCGGATGAGCCCGGGGAAGTTGGCGACGATTCTGGCACGGCGCCAGCGCATGACCCGGATTGGTTGCAGCCGCCACCAGACCGCAGTGCCGGACGCTAATCGCGCTTGAGCAGTGACCGCAGGCCAGCGAAGGGATGGGCGGTCGCCGCTACATGCCGGTCCTCGGCGTCGGCTGCCGCCACCCCGGTGTAGTCGCCATGGCGCGAATGCTCGTTGTCGTGGCAATACAGGCAGAGCAGCTCCCAGTTGCTGCCGTCGGGCGGATTGAAATCGTGGTCGTGATTGCGGTGGTGCACGGTCAGTTCGGACAGGTTGGCCCGGGTGAATTCGCGGGCGCAGCGCCCGCATACCCACGGATACATCTTCAGCGCCCGCTCCCGGTAGCCGTGCCCGCGCTGCTCGGCATCGCGCCGGGC
>NZ_LDJG01000008.1 GCF_001431425.1 Stenotrophomonas nitritireducens | reverse complement strand
TTCTAGGTTTTCGTTTCCTTCAAACACCCGCTTGCGAGGCCGTTGCCGCCGCTTCCTGCTCCCTGCCACCGAAGTGACTGGCGCCGTGAAGCGAGGGAGCGAATTCTAGACATCTTTGTGAAATGTGCAATCTCTTTTTTCAACAAATCCCTGAAAAGCACCCTCACGCCACAATCGGCAAGCCGCCGCTCCCGGCGGCGGCGCCGGTGACACATCTCTGTATGGATCAGGCCACGACCAGCAGGACGCGGGCGAAGGTGCGCTTGCCCACCTGCAGCAATCCCTCGAAACCCGGCTGCAGGACCGCCTGCGCGTCCTCGATGACATGGCCATCCACCTTCACCGCACGCTCCTTGAGCTTGCGCGAGGCCTCCGAATTGCTGGGCGTAAGGCCGGCGGCGGTCAGCAGGGCGCCGATGCGCAGCCCTTCGGCCGGCACCGCAACTTCCTGCAGGGGCAGCAGGGTGATGTCGCCCTGCCCGGTCACCGCCGCGTTCCAGCCGGCGATGGCCTGCTCGGCGGCGGCGGCATCGTGGAAGCGGGTGGTCAGCTCGCGCGCCAGGCGCAGCTTGATCTCGCGCGGATTGATCGCGCCGGCTTCGACGTCGGCCCGCAGCTGCTTCGCCTCGGCGATGGAGATGTCGAAGCTCAGCAGGTCGATCCAGCGCCACATCAGCGTGTCGTCGATCTTCATGGTCTTGGTGACGATGTCGATGGCCGGCTCGCTGATGCCGATGTAGTTGCCCAGCGACTTGGACATCTTGTTGACGCCGTCCAGGCCCTCCAGCAACGGCATGGTCAGCACGATCTGCGGCTTCTGCCCGTAGTGCTCCTGCAGGCCGCGGCCCATCAGCAGGTTGAACTTCTGGTCGGTGCCACCCAGCTCGACGTCCGCTTCCAGCGCCACCGAGTCGTAGCCCTGCACCAGCGGGTAGAGGAACTCGTGGATGGCGATGGACTGCTGGGCGGCGTAACGCTTGGCGAAGTCGTCGCGCTCGAGCATGCGCGCCACGGTGTGCTGGCCCGCCAGGCGGATCATGTCGGCCGCGCCCATCTTCCCGAACCACTCGGAATTGAAGCGGACCTCGGTGCGCTCGCGGTCGAGCACCTTGAATACCTGCTCTTCATAGGTGCGGGCATTGGCCAGCACGTCCTCGCGCGAAAGCGGCTTGCGGGTGACGTTCTTTCCCGAGGGGTCGCCGATCATGCCGGTGAAGTCGCCGATCAGGAAGATCACCTGGTGCCCCAGGTCCTGGAACTGGCGCAGCTTGTTCAACAGCACGGTATGGCCCAGGTGCAGGTCCGGGGCGGTGGGGTCGAAGCCGGCCTTGACCCGCAGCGGACGACCGCTCTCCAGACGCTGGCGCAGTTCATCCACCTTGAGAATTTCGTCGGCACCGCGGCCGATCAGGGCAAGGGCTTCATCAATCGAGGACACGCTGGAACTCCCGGCTTCGCCGTCAGACATGGGGTGTTAAGTGCAGGTTAACCGCCCAATTCATCAAAAAGCCATGCGGCTCAATGGTTTGACGCGGTATTGAAGGGTGACTATGTTACCCGCGTTTGGGCCCGCGATCCGGGTCGACCAGAGAACCGAGCGATGTCCCAACCCGATCACGGCCAGGCGCGCAAACAGCGCTTCCAGGAACGACTCCATGTCCTGCACGACACCGCCCTGCATCGGAAGCTGAAGCAACATCTCCCGGCCGCGTTCAACGAACGCTGGACCCGCCGCCACTGGATCCACGCCAGCCTGTTCGCGACCATCGGCGCGCTGGCGGCTACGATCGTGCCGGGCTTCTCCAACGCCATCGACGCGCCGCTGCCGTCGGCGCATTCGACTCTGGCCCTGCCGCTGCCGCCGCTTTCGCTGGCCCGGCGTGGCGAGACCCCCGGCGACAGCTGGCAGATCCTGCGGGTGGAACGCGGCCAGACCCTGAGCGATCTGTTCGAGCTGGCCGGCGTGCCGGCGACGGTGATGCACCAGCTGCTGGACTACCCGGGCACCCGCGAGGCGCTGACCCGGCTCCGCCCAGGCGCCGAGATCGCCTTCGACCTGCCGGTGAGCGGCCAGCTGCGCACCATCCGCTTCGACCGCGATCCCAGCCACCGCGTGGAGCTGTCGCTGCAGGGCGACCAGATCCGCGAGAAGGTGCTCGAGCGCGTCACCACCACCCGCACCGTGGTCGCCAGCGGGGAAATCCGCAGCTCGCTCTATGCCTCGGCGCTCAAGGCCGGCCTGTCGCCTTCGGCCATCAACACGATGACCGACGAGATCTTCAAGTACGACATCGACTTCTCCAAGGATGTGCAGCCCGGCGACCGCTTCAGCGTGGTCATGGACGAGACCTGGCGCGAGGGCGAGCGCATCGACACCAGCAAGATCCTGGCGGCCACCTTCAGCACCGGCGGCAAGACCTACACCGGCTTCCGCTTCGAGCGCGGCGGCAAGTTCGAATACTTCGACCTCAACGGCCGGCCGCTGAAGAAGAGCTTCATCCGCATGCCGATCCCGTTCGCGCGGCTGAGCTCCACCTTCGGTTCGCGCCGCCATCCCATCCTCGGCACCATGCGCATGCACAAGGGCGTGGACTACGCCGCCGGCACCGGCACGCCGATCATGGCCGCCGGCGACGCCCGCGTGCAGTTCGCCGGTACCCAGCGCGGCTACGGCAACGTGGTGATCCTCGACCATGGCCGCGGCTACACCACCCTGTACGGCCACATGTCGCGCTTCGGCAACATCCGCACCGGCCAGCGCGTCAACCAGGGCATGGTGATCGGCTATGTCGGCTCCACCGGCATGGCCACCGGCCCGCACCTGCACTACGAATTCCGCATCAACGGCGAGCACCGCAACCCGTTGTCGGTGACCATGCCGCCGCCGGAGCCGCTCAAGGGCGCCGAGCTGGCCGCGTTCCGGGCCCAGACCTCGCCGGCGATGGCGCGCATCCAGGGCATGGAAGAACTGATGTACGCCGACGCCGGCAAGGGCAAACCGACCACCACCACGGCCAGTGCCGCGACGTCTCCAGTCAGGAACAAGCGCGGCTGACCGGCGGGCCAGCGCATTGACGACCGGGGCAGGGAGCCTTGAAGCTTCCCTGCCCCTTTTCTTTCCGGCCTCCGCATGGCGTCCATCGATCCGCAGCTGCCCCTGTTCCTCGGCCTGATGTCCGGCACCAGCGCCGACGGCATCGACGCCGCGCTGGCGCAGTTTCCGGCCGAAGGCGGCTGCCGTTTCGTGCATGGGCACACCTTCGACTGGAAGGCGGAAACCCGTGCCGCGCTGATCGCGCTGGGCCAGGGCGCCGAACCCGCGTCGCTGGATGCGCTCGGGCAGCTGGATGCCGAGGTCGGCATCGCCTTCGCCGCCGCCGCCAACGGCTTGCTGGAGCGGGCCGGCATCGAGCGCACGCGTGTACAGGCGATCGGCTCACACGGCCAGACCATCCGCCATCGGCCCACCTCCAACCCCGGCTTCACCTGGCAGATCGGCGACGCCAACCGCATCGCCGAACTCACCGGCATCGCCACCGTGGCCGACTTCCGCCGCCGCGACGTGGCCGCCGGCGGGCATGGCGCGCCGCTGATGCCAGCCTTCCACCTGGCCATGCTGGGCAGCGCCGACGAAGACCGGGCGGTGCTCAACCTGGGCGGCATCGCCAACCTGAGCCTGCTCGCCCGCGACGGCAGCCTGCGCGGTTTCGACACCGGCCCGGCCAACGCGCTGCTGGATGGCTGGTGCCAACGCCACCTCGGCACCGCGTTCGATGCCGACGGCGCCTTCGCCGCCGGCGGCCGGGTGGACGACGCATTGCTGGCGCGGCTGCTGGACGATGCCTGGTTCGCACTGCCACCCCCCAAGAGCACCGGGCGCGAGCACTTCCATCTGGACTGGGTGCACGCGCGGCTCGGCAGCGGATCGTTTTCGCCGGCGGACGTACAGGCCACCCTGCTCGAACTCACCGCCGCCACGATCGCCGATGCGCTGCTGGCCCACCTGCCCGGCGTGCGGCGGCTGCTGGTATGCGGTGGCGGCGTACGCAATCCGCTGTTGCTGCAGCGCATCGCCGCGCGCCTGCCCGGCGTGGCGGTAGTCTCCAGCGCCGCGCATGGACTCGACCCCGACTACATGGAAGCGATGGGCTTCGCCTGGCTGGCGCGCGAGACCCTGGCAGGACGCCCGGGCAACCTGCCCAGCGTCAGCGGCGCGCGCGGGCCGCGGATCCTTGGCGCGATCCATCCGGCCTGAAAACCGTCCGGCCAGGTCGGCTGCGTCCGCGATGCAGCGATAGAGCGGGACGACCGCGACGGCGGCGCGCAGCAGAGGAATCCCAGTAAGGTGCCAGCGGGGCGTCGCCCCGCTCTGCACGTGCGTCACCTCGACCCGCTGGCCATCCGTTCAACCGAATTCGGCCCCGGCCGGCAACGCCTGCAGGGCATGGATGGCTTCGGAGAGGACATCCACTTCCGGATGTTCGAAACCATGGCTCATTTCATGCTCGCCGGCGAACAGGCCCTGTTCGAGCAGCACCGCGCAGGTATGTTCGCGGGTCCAGCCGCGCGCCACCGCGAGGCGGCGGATGCGCTCAAGCAGCAGCGGGTCGATATCCCGCAAGATCACGTCGGCCATGTCGTCACGCCAGCAGTCCGGCGGATCCCCCCGCCGGCATCATCGGCGAGGCGGTGACCGGATTCAACGGCTGGCGGATGGAGATTCCAGCGATCCATCCGCCCTTGCCGCATTCAGTCGGGCGCGGCGGCCTTGCGCGCCTGCATCGCCGCCAGCGCCAGGCACAGCAGCAGCACGGGGATCGCCAGCAAGGCGGTGCCGATGAAGAACAGCGCGTAGCCCTCCAGCAGGGTGCGGCCCTGCGCCAGGTACTGCACGGTCACGCCCGAAAAGCCCTTCAGCGCCTTGCCCGGCATCGCGTAGAACGAACTGAGCAGCGCGTACTGGGTCGCGGTATAGCCGATGCTGGTCAGGCTGGACATGTAGGCGATCAACGCGGTGCCGGCGAAGCCGCTGGACAGGTTGTCCACCGCCATGGCGATGGCGAACTCCAGCTTGCCCGGGCCGACGTAGGCCATCCATGCGAACGCCAGGTTCGAGCAGGGACCGAGGATGGCGCCAACCAGCAGCGCCGCCATCACCCCCCAGCGCACCGAGATCACGCCGGCCAGGGCGATGCCGACGAAGGTCGCGACCAGGCCGACCGAACCGCGCACCGCGCCCACCGTGTCCTCGTCCAGGCCAAGGTCGACATAGAACGGGTTGGCCATCGGCCCCATCACGAAATCGGCCATGCGGTAGATGCTGATCGCCGCCAGGATCAGCAGCGCGCCGCTACGGTATTCGCGGAAGAACATCACGAACGGGCCGATCACCGCATCGAACAGGCCACGCGGCGTCCACAGCCGGGCGGCCTGGTCGTGCACGGCGATCACCGCCCGCGCCGGTTCGCGCGCCAGCGCCACCGCGGCCACGCCCAGGCCCATCAGCGCCGCCATGATCTCGTAGGACAGCTGCCAGCCCACGCGCGCGGCGATGATCAGGATCAGTGCGTCGGTGACCAGCAGCGCGGTGCGGTAGCCCAGCGCCGAGGAGGCGGTCAGCAGGCCCAGCTGCTCGCTGCTGCTGGCGCTCTCGATGCGCCATGCATCGATGACGATGTCCTGCGTGGCCGAGGCGAAAGCCACCACCGTGGCCAGCACGCCGAACACCAGCAGGTGCTCCACCGACAGGCCCAGCACGACGATGTTGCCGCCCTTGGGCTGGACCAGTGCCATGCCCACCAGCGCCAGCCCGGCGAACAGCTGCGACAGCAGCATCCAGCCGCGGCGACGCCCGAACATCCGCCCCAGCAGCGGCACGTCGGTCTTGTCGACGATCGGCGCCCACAGGAACTTCATCGAGTACGCCAGGCCGACCCAGGACAGGAAGCCGATGGTGTCCAGCTCGATGCCTTCCTTGCGCATCCAGAAGCCGAGCGTATTGCCCACCAGGTAGATCGGCAGCCCGGAACTGAAGCCCAGCAGCAGCATCGCCAGCACCTTGCGCTGGCGCAGGTTGCCCATCACCTCCCGCCAGCCCTGGCGGCGCTTCGCGGTGGCCTCGCTCACAGGTCGTAGTCCACGGTGAACGGCGCATGGTCGGAGAAGCGTTCGTCGCGGTAGATCGAGCAGCCGCGCAGGCGCTCGCGCAGCCCCGGCGTGGCGAACTGGTAGTCGATGCGCCAACCGACGTTGTTGGCGCGCGCGGCGCCGCGGTTGCTCCACCAGGTGTAGTCCTGCCCTTCCGGGTGCAGCGCGCGGTAGGCGTCCACCCAGCCGCGACCGCTGGCCAGCTCGGCGTCGCCGGGCTGGTCGGCGCACAGGCCGTTGAGCCAGTCGCGCTCTGCGGGCAGGCAGCCGGAGTTCTTCTGGTTGGACTTCCAGTTCCTGATGTCCAGCGCGGTGCGGACGATGTTCCAGTCCCCGCACAGCACGTAGTCGCGGCCGCTGGCCAGCCATTCGTCCAGGATCGGCCGCAGCCAGTCCATCACCTCGAACTTGAAGCCCTGGCGCAGGTCGCCCGACGAGCCGGACGGGATATAGAAGGACACCACGCTCAGGTTGCCGAAGCGCGCCTCGATATAGCGTCCTTCGTCGTCGAACGGCGCCCAGCCAAGCTCGGTGCGCACCTCGTCCGGTTCGCGCCGGCTCCAGATCGCCACCCCGCTGTA
Source organism: Stenotrophomonas nitritireducens (assembly GCF_001431425.1). Lineage (GTDB taxonomy): Bacteria > Pseudomonadota > Gammaproteobacteria > Xanthomonadales > Xanthomonadaceae > Stenotrophomonas > Stenotrophomonas nitritireducens. Next base: position 226,947 of record NZ_LDJG01000008.1, on the reverse strand, counting down.
GCCCTTCTTGGTGATGGCGTCGCGGTAGAAACAATGGTGGCCATCGGGCCGGAACAGCGGGTCGGACAGCTGCGATTCCTGGGCCTTGGTCTCCTGGATGCACAGCACGTCGGCCTGCTGGCCGGCGAACCATTGGCTGAAACCCTTGGTGGTGGCCGAACGGATGCCGTTGGCGTTGAAGCTGATGATGCGCATAGGGAACCGCTGACAGGGCCGGGACGGCACAGCATACCGCCCGCGCCAGCATTCCCCGAAGCCATGCTTTACCCTAGGCGCCTTCTATAGACGACGAAGAAAGCGCATCTAATGAGTGACCATCGTTCCCGCTTCCTGCAGCTGGCGCTGAACGCCGACGCCCTGCGTTTCGGCCAGTTCACCCTCAAGTCCGGGCGGGTAAGCCCCTATTTCTTCAATGCCGGCCGTTTCGACACCGGCCTGGCGCTGGCCCAGCTGGGCAACTGCTATGCCGACGCGGTCGATTCCTCCGGGGTCGCCTTCGACCAGCTGTTCGGCCCCGCCTACAAGGGCATCCCGCTGGCCACCGCCATCGCCTGCGAGTTCTCGCACCGCGGCCGCAACCTGCCGCTGACCTTCAACCGCAAGGAAGCCAAGGACCATGGCGAAGGCGGCACCCTGATCGGCGCCGACATGGCCGGCAAGCGCATCCTGATCGTCGACGACGTGATCACCGCCGGCACCGCCATCCGCGAGGCGCTGGCCATCATCCGCGCCGCCAACGGCATCCCCGCCGGCATAGTGGTCGCGCTCGACCGCCAGGAGATCGCCTCCGAGGACGACCCCCGTTCGGCCGCGCAGTCCGTGGCGGCCGAGACCGGCATTCCGGTGATCGCCGTGTCCAACCTCGCCGACCTGCTTGCATTCGCTTCCGGGAACCCGGAACTTGTCGGCTACCGCGAACCGTTGCTGGCCTACCGGGCCCGTTACGGAAGCAATCCAACGGGCTGACCGCAGGGGGCTGCCATGAGGCCGAATCCGTCCACCGCCGTTGCGGGCATGCTGCTGGCGCTGGCTGCGCTGGCCGCGCCGGCGCTGGCGCAGAACAAACCGGCCGATACCGGCAAGAAGCTCTACTGCTGGGACAACGCCCGCGGCGAGCGGACCTGTTCGGATACCCTGCCGCCGGAAGCGGTCAACAGCGCGCGCCAGGAGTTCAACGCGCGCAGCGGCCTGCGCGGCGCCGAGGTGCAGCGCGCGCTCACCGCCGAGGAACGCGCCGATGCGGAACTGGCGGCGGCGCAGGCGCAGGTGGATGCGGCCGCGGCGGAAACCCGCAGGCGCACCGAACAGGCCATGCTGTCCACCTACGGCAGCGAGGACGCGCTGCGCCGTGTGTTCAACGAACGCGCGGCCATCGTCGACAACAACATCAAGACCGCCATCTACAACGTGGGCAGCCTGCGCGAGGCACTGGCGACCCAGCTTTCCGTGGCGGGCGACCGCGAGCTGGCCGGGCAGAAGGTGGCCGACAAGCAGGCCGGGGACATCCGCCAGCGCCACACCGAACTGCTCGCCCAGCTGCGGCTGCAGGCGGCCTTCGAGCAGCAGCGCAAGGCGCTGGACGTGGAGATCGCCGAGACCCTGGCCCGCTACCGCGAGCTAAAGGGCATCGCCGCACCGGCCGATGCGGCCGGCGCGCCGGCTTCGCCGCCGGGCTGAGCCGCCCATCGGTATCGGGAACACGCGAGCGGCCTGCGGGCCGCTTTTTTGTTTCACGATGACTCCAGCCCGGTAGTTCGCTGGACTGCGCCATAGCTCGATACAGCAGGTTTATCAATAGCTTACGCGCGTCCATCATATGCCGGTGCTTTCTGAAACTTGACCCGGTTTTCCCTCGCGCCGCTCCTATCTGGCTCTTGGAATCCGGGTCGTTCCAAGGAGTCATCATGGCAAAGATCAAGCTCACCAAGACCGCCGTGGAGGCGGCCCAGCCCCAGGCCAAGGATGTTGAACTGCGGGATACCGTGGTGCCCGGCTTCCTGTGCAAGATTACCCCGACGGGCCGCCGGGTGTTCATGCTCCAGTACCGCACGAACTCCGGCCAGCCCCGCAAGCCCTCGCTGGGGCTGTACGGGGAGCTGACCGTCGAACAGGCACGAGTCAAGGCACAGGACTGGCTGGCCGAGGTTCGCCGGGGCGGCGACCCCGGCGGCGCCAGGGCCGAGGCGCGCAAGGCGCCCACGATGGCCGAGCTGTGCAAGAAGTTCATGGAGGACTACTCCAAGAAGCGCAACAAGCCCAGCACGCAGGAAGGCTATCAAGGCGTCATCGACCGCAACATCATCCCGCTGCTGGGCCGCAAGAAGGTGCATGACGTGAAGCGGCCCGACATTGCCGGGCTGATGGAAAAGCTGGCCTACAAGCCGACCGAGGCGAACAAGACCTTCGGCGTGCTGCGCAAGATGTTCAACCTGGCCGAAGTGTGGGGTTTCCGCCCGGACGGCACCAATCCGTGCCGCCACGTCCCGATGTACCCGCCGGGCAAGGAAACCCGACTCATCGTGGACGAGGAAATGGTGCGGATCTTCCGCCATCTGGAGAAGCTGGAGGCGGAAGGGCTGGAGAACTACGTCATCCCGCTGGCGATCCGGCTGCAATTCGAGTTCGCCGCCCGACGCTCCGAAATCTGCCCGCTCGAATGGAGCTGGCTGGACTTCGAGAACCGGCGCGTGGTGTGGCCCGACAGCAAGGTCGGCGGTATTTCCAAGCCTATGAGCGAGGAAGCCTATCGGCTGCTTTCGACGGCGCCGCGCCGGGAGGGCTGCCCCTATGTCCTACCGTCGCCGAACGACCCGACCAAGCACCTGACCTTTGGCGAACACTATGGCGGCTGGTGCCGGGCGCTCAAGGCCGCTGGCGTCCCGCACGTCGGCACGCACGGCATTCGTCACCGCTCGACCACCGACATTGCCAATTCGGGCGTGCCGACCAAAGTGGGCATGAAGCTGACAGGCCACAAGACCGTGGCGATGTTCATGCACTACGTCCACACCGAGGACAAGCCGGTGCGTGATGCGGCCGAGTTGGTGGCCAGCCGGCGCAAGGCCATCACGGGCGCGCGCCAGCTTGCGGAGGCGGCAGCATGAACGGGCGCCGGTCATCCGTGGCATCGCCCGCAGCACCGTCGGCGCTGCTGGGCGACATTCGGGCACTGATCGAGGCGGCGCGCAAGCGCGCCACCTCGACGGTGAATAGCGAACTGACAACGCTCTACTGGCGCATCGGCCAGCGCATCCGCACGCAGGTCTTGGATGGGCGCCGGGGTGCCTATGGCAAGGAAGTCCTGCCCACCCTGGCGGCGCAGTTGGTGAAGGAGTACGGCAGCAGCTTTGCCGAGCAAAACTTGCGCCGTATGGTGCAGTTCGCAGCCACCTTTCCCGACGAGCAGATTCTCGTATCACTGATACGAGAATTGAGCTGGACGCACTTCATCGCACTGATACCGCTGAAAGACCCGCTCCAGCGGGACTACTACGCACAGATGGCGAGTGTCGAACGCTGGAGCGTGCGGACGCTGCGCGAGCGCATCGACTCGATGCTGTACGAGCGCACGGCGCTGTCCCAAAAGCCGGGCGAGACGATCGCGCAGGAACTGGCGACCCTGCGCGATGCGCAGCGCATGTCGCCGGCCTTGGTCATGCGCGACCCGTACATCCTCGATTTCCTGGGCCTGCGCGACACCTGGCAGGAAGGCGACTTGGAAGCGGCCATCATCCGCGAAATGGAATCCTTCCTGCTGGAGCTGGGCGCGGGTTTCTCCTTCGTCGCCCGGCAGAAGCGCATCCAGATCGACGACGAGGATTTCCACCTCGACCTGCTGTTCTACAACCGCAAGCTGCGCCGGCTGGTGGCAGTGGAGTTGAAGATCGGCGAGTTCAAGGCGGCGTACAAAGGGCAGATGGAGCTTTACTTGCGCTGGCTCGACAAGCACGAGCGCGAGCCGGAAGAGGCCTCGCCACTGGGGATCATCCTTTGCACCGGCAAGAAGCGCGAGCAGATCGAATTGCTGGAGTTGGATAAGTCCGGCATCCACGTTGCCGAGTACCTGACCACCTTGCCGCCGCGTGCAGTGCTGGGCGAGCGGTTGCAGCAGGCGACCGAACGGGCACGGTTGCAGATCGAGCAGCGCGAGTCCTGACGGTTCTGCACTACAAATGGATCGGCCGCCTAAGCAACGCTGCGCTGGCGGGACACAAGCTCGCAGCCTGCCGCGTCGCCAGCACAGAAGTCGGTGCGCTTTTGCGATCCACCGGCTTGAAGCCCCCGCGCTCGAAGAACGGCGCCGCCGTCGTGGTCAGTAGCCAGGCGTCACGCCCGCCTTGATCGAAGGCGCGTCGCAGTAGTAACGCCAGCATGGCGCCGCCAATGCCGCGATGGCGTGCGTGCGGCAGCACGACCAGGGAGCGCACCAGCACATCCCGGCCCATATGCTCGAAGCCACCGTAGCCCACGCGCTCGCCTGTCACCGTGGCATAGGCGAAGAAGCTGCGCCCCGGTTCGGTCAGATCATCCGCGGGAAGTCCGGCCTCCTGCAAAGCCGTGGTGAGGCCCGTGTCGCTTCCCGCGATCGGCGTGTCCACCAGCAGCGGTGTGCCGTCTTCCTTGCGAATCTCGCCCGCCGGTCGCTGCGGCAGCAGCTCAATCACCGTGTCCGAGGGGCGGCACAGGCGCACGCCCAGGGACGAAACCACGATGGGCCGATTGATGAGGATCGGGTGCGCCAGCATTTGGTCGATCAATTCGTCATCGCTCCAACGGGCGGCATCCAGCCCGAGTTCCTTGTACGGCGTGTCCCTGACGCGCAGCACGTCCCGCACGCGCATGCCCATCTGTGCGATCAGCGCCTGCAAGGTTTCGCGGTCAGGTGGCGTCTTCAGGTACTCGATGACCGTGGGCGCGATGCCGCTGGCGCGGATCAGCGCCAGCGTGTTGCGCGACGTGCCGCAGTCCGGGTTGTGGTAGATCGTGACGAGGCTCATGCCGGATGCCTTCCTCCGTTGCGCGGAGCCTGTTCGTACCAGCCACGCGAGCGGTTGACCACGCGCACGACCAGCAGCATCACCGGCACTTCGATCAGCACACCGACCACGGTGGCCAGCGCGGCGCCGGAATGGAAGCCGAACAGGCTGATGGCCGCTGCCACGGCCAACTCGAAGAAGTTGCTCGCGCCGATCAGCGCCGAGGGGCCGGCGATGCTGTGCTTCTCGCCCACCTTGCGGTTGAGCCAGTAGGCCAGGCCGGAATTGAAGAACACCTGGATAAGGATCGGCACCGCCAGCATGGCGATCACCAGCGGCTGCTGGAGGATGGCCTGGCCCTGGAAGGCGAACAGCAGCACCAGCGTCAGCAGCAGCGCCGCGATCGACAGAGGGCCGATGCGCGCCAGCGCGCGGTCGAACGTCGCCTGGCCCTGGCGCAGCAGCGCGCGGCGCCAGACCTGCGCGATGATGACCGGGATGACGATGTAGAGCACCACCGAGGTCAACAGCGTGTCCCACGGCACGGTGATGGCCGACAACCCGAGCAGCAGACCGACGAGGGGCGCGAAGGCGAACACCATGATGGTGTCGTTCAGGGCCACCTGCGACAGCGTGAACATCGGATCGCCGCCGGTCAGCCGGCTCCAGACGAACACCATCGCCGTGCAGGGTGCGGCGGCCAGCAGGATCAGGCCGGCGACGTAGCTGTCGAGCTGGTCGGCCGGCAGCCACTCGGCGAAGACCTGGCGGATGAACAGCCAGGCCAGCAGCGCCATCGAGAACGGCTTGACCGCCCAGTTCACGAACAGCGTGACGCCGATGCCGCGCCAGTGCTGGCGCACCTGGCCGAGCGCGCCGAAGTCCACCTTGAGCAGCATCGGGATCACCATGATCCAGATCAGCAGGCCGACCGGCAGATTGACCTGGGCCACTTCCATGCGGCCGACGGCCTGGAACGCGCCGGGCGCGAGCTGGCCCAGGGCGATGCCGGCGACGATGCACAGCAGCACCCATACCGTCAGGTAGCGCTCGAAGGCGCTCATCGAGAACGTCGGTGCGGTAGCACCGGCTTCAGTCTGTACGGCCACCGTGCTACCTCACTGTTTGCCGATCGCGCGCAGCTCGTGCTGCAGCGACATGGCATCGAGCCGCTGGAGTGGCAGCGACAGGAACAATTCGATGCGTCGGCGCAAAGTCAGCGCGGCGTCCATGAACGCCTTGCGCCGCTGTTCCTCGCTGCCTTCGACGGCCGCCGGATCGGGTACACCCCAGTGGGCCGAGACCGGCTTGCCCGGCCAGACGGGGCACGCTTCACCGGCGGCGTTGTCGCAGACGGTGAAGATGAAGTCGAAGACCGGCGCGCCGGGCGCCACGAACTTGTCCCAGCTCTTGCTGCGGTAGCCGGTCGTCGGCAGATGCAGCCGCTCCAGTGTGGTGAGCGCCAGCGGATGGACTTCGCCCTTGGGGTAGCTGCCTGCCGAGTAGGCGCGGAACCGCCTCTTGCCCAATTCGTTGAGGATGCCTTCGGCCAGGATGGAACGCGCCGAATTGCCCGTGCAGATGAACAGCGCGTTGTAGGTGGTCTCTGTCGTCATGAGCGCCTCGCGTTAGCAGCAGGAGGCAGAGCGCGTCGCAGCAGCAGCGCGACCATCGTTTGGCGCGCAGCACGCCGCGGCTGTGCCCGTCGCGGGCTGGGACGCTTCGTTGAACACGGGGATATTGCCCAGCGTGTGGAAGTGCTCCCAGGCCACACCTTGCGGATCGGTGATCCAGTGCTTCTCGCTGCGCGCGTAGCAGCAGGTCGTGGCGCCTTCGTCGAGCAGTGCCATGTCGGCGGCCTGCGCGCGGGCCTTCAGGCCGGCCAGTTCCTCGGCATCGTCGGTCTGGATGCCCAGGTGGTCGATGCCCGGCTTGCTGCCGCGCGTGGAGATGGCGAAGTTGACCGGCGGGTCTTCGAGCATCCACTTCGCGTAGTCGCTCTCGGTGCGTGCGGGCTGCGCGGCGAACAGTTGGGAATAGAAGCCGATGCTGCGGTTCAGGTCATCGACGTGCAGGTGGACGTGGAAGCGTTTCATGGGAGGTCCTTTCAGCAGGTGGTGCAGGTGGCGGAAGACGGGTTGACCTCGCACACGCCGCCCTGGCAGCAGTGCTCGGTCAGGTAGCCGATCAGGCCGTTCATGTGGCCGTACTCGGCGCGGTAGATCAGGTTGCGGCCCTGCTGCTCGATCGTGACGAGGCCAGCATGGGCCAATTCCTTCAGGTGGAAGGACAGGGTGTTGCGGGCCACGTCGAGCTGGTCGGCCAGGATGCTGGGCGTCAGCCCTTCGGGGCCGGCGACGACCAGGGCGCGGAACACGCGCAGCCGCTGGGCATGGGCCAGGGCACTCAGGGCGGAAACGGCTTGGGCTTCGTTCATGATTCGATAATACAACATCTATTGAATCATTGCGCAAATCGTCAGCAGACAGAACCGCATGGCGTCCCGGCGTACCGCCGTCGGGCTCGCGGGCTGCGCCCCGCGCCTCGTTCCGAGTCGCGGCCATTCGGCTTTGACCCCTGACGCCTCCGGCCCTTGAGGGCCTGCGCGCTTCGCTTGCCCCAAAAGCCGAGTGTGTGCAGTGGGCGGGGTGTGGGCGGTCTTGCTGTTCCCTTCACCGTATCACGGCGTTCTCGCCGTCAAGGGCGGCGCGCGCTTGTGCGCGCTTGCGTCCTGGCGGCCGTCTGTGACCCCTGACTGCTTGCGCTGCGCCGTGCTGGCGACGGTTCCGGGCAATTCCGCCCGAGCAACCGGAGCGCGATCATGTCGCAACTGTCCTTTTCCTCGTTCGATGCCTCGCTGATGGTGCGCGATGCACAAGGCCGCTACCTGCTGGCGACGGCAGACCAGATTCTGGAGGCCGCGCGCCAGGCCATCGAGCACAAGATGCAGCGCGGTACCTCGTTCAGTTCGCCGGCGGCAGTCAAGGAGTACCTGCGCGCCAAGCTGGCTGGCTTCGAGCACGAAGTGTTCGCGGTGCTGTTCCTCGATACGCAGCATCGCCTGATCGAGTACGCGGAGATGTTCCGCGGCACCATCGACAGCGCATCGGTGTATCCGCGCGAGTTGGTCAAGGAGGCGCTGCGGCTCAATGCGGCGGCGGTCATCGTTTCGCACAACCACCCGAGCGGAAATCCCGAGCCGAGCGGCGCCGACAAGGTGTTGACCCAGCGACTCAAGGAGGCGCTGGCGTTGGTGGATGTCCGCACGCTGGATCACATCGTCGTGGCGGGCGGCAGCACCATGTCCTTCGCCGAACGCGGCCTGATCTGACCGAGGGGGCTTCGGCCCCCTTTTTGCTGCGCCTGGTGGCGCGACTCCGGCCCTCGCGGGCCTGCGCGTGCTGGGCACTTGTCAAAAACTGGGGTGCGCGGAGGTGTGAGGGAGGCGGTCTTGCTGTTCCCTTCATCGTGCCACGGCTTGCTCGCCGTCAAGGGCTGCGCGCCGATGGCGCTTGCGGCCTGGCGGCCGTCGTTGACCCCTGACTGCTTGCGCTGCGCCGTGCCCCGGAAGGGTCGGGCAATTCCGCCCGGCATCCTTTCAGGAGTTCACCATGAACAACGCACTCATCACTGACGAGCAGCGCATCGTGCTGCTGGCCAACGGCCGCGCATCCTTGGAGAACGCGGACTTCGATCCGGCGCCCGTGGTCAAGCTGTTCACGCCGGACGCCGGCGCGACCTGGCTGCTGACCGAGATTGATCCCGACGACCACGACCGCGCCTTCGGTCTTTGCGACCCGGGCCTGGGAGAGCCGGAAATCGGCTGGGTCAGCCTGGGCGAGCTGGCGACGGTGCGCGGCTGGCTGGGCCTGCCGATCGAGCGTGACCTGTCGTTCCGCGCCGAGAAGCGGTTGAGCGCCTATGCGCGCGATGCGCGGCTGGCCGGGCGGATCGCTGTCTGACCTGGCCCTTGGAGCGCCGCAAGGCGCTCCTATCCACTACCTTGGCTCAATGCGGCTTCTTCTCACCAGAGCGCAAGGTCAAGACTCGCATACCGCTCGCGGTGACGGCCACAGTGTGCTCAAACTGAGCGGACAGTTGCCCGTCGCACGTGACGACCGTCCAGCCATCGTCTTCCGTCCGAACGGCCCGCCGGCCTTGATTCACCATAGGCTCTATGGTGAACACCATGCCTTCGCGCAATACCAAGCCGGTTCGTGGCTTGCCCCAGTGCAGCACCTGGGGCTCCTCGTGCATTTCACGGCCGATGCCGTGGCCGCAATACTCTCTGACCACCGAATATCCATTCCTGCGGGCGTGCCGCTCGATGGCATGCCCCACGTCACCGAGCGTGGCACCTGGGCGGACGGCTTGAATGCCTTTCCACATCGCCTCATAGGCCGTCTGCACGAGCCGCCTGGCCGGTAGCGCCACCTCGCCCACCAGATAGGTCTTGCTGGAATCGGCGATGTAGCCATTCTTCTCCAGCGTGATGTCGAAGTTCACGATGTCCCCATCTTGCAGGATGTCCGCAGCGGAAGGCACACCGTGGCAGACCACGTTGTTGCGGGAGGCGTTGAGCGCATAGGCGTAGCCGTACTGGCCTTTGCTGGCTGGACGTGCATCGAGTTCATGGACGATGAGGCCATCTACCAGATCGTTGATCTGCATGGTGGACATGCCGATCAGATCCAACCGATCGAGATGGCCGAACACCTGCGCCAACAACTGGCCCGAATCTGCCAGAAGCGCGATTTCTTCCGGTCGCTTGGTCATGCCGATCCCATCTTGACAGGTTGTGCCACAACGCCTGCGGCCCGCAGTTCACGAGCAACGATCTCGTTGAAGCTCTGCGTCGGATTCATTTCGCACAGTATGCCGATCTTGATCCAGAAGGCCGCCTGCGCGTTGATCGACCGACACGACACGGCGCTTGCTTTGCGCAGTTGATCGTGCAGATCGTCGTCGATGTTCACTATGCCCATGAGCTTTGGTTTATATGAAACATATATGAATCATATGTTCATCCTGCTGGTGGCGCAAGTGACCTTCTGACGCGATCTGAGGCCGAGGGCCTAGAAGTCCGGGCGTCCCCGGCCAAGAAACATGGCCGGTCGCGCTGTCGTGCGCGTGGCGCATCGAGCCGCCTCGGCGTCTCGCCCCTGACGGGCTTCCATCGTTCCCTCGCTCCGCTCGGCTGACGCCTCCGGCCCGGATTCCTAGATCCGGGCCTGCGCGCTTCGCTTGCCGTGCGGTCGGCGTGTGGGATGGCCGTTGCCTTGTCCAGCCGTCTCCCCTGACTTCATCACCTTCACCGCGACTGTAGCCCGCGCCCGTGTGCCGTCAAGGCGCGCAGGGCCGTGTCCTCGCTGCGCTGCGGGCCGCACCAACCCTGCGCTTGCCTCCTTGACGGCACCCGTTCGCGCGCTCCTGACCGTCGCGGGCGATGAACTCAGGAAAGACGGTGGCAACAGGGCCAACCGGGTTCCTCGTGCCGACCGCACCGAACAGCCGAAAGGCTGGGCTCCGAATCTAGGAATCCGGTGTGCGGTGAACAGCAACCCCTTTTTTCTTTGTCAGGAGAAATGCCATGCAACTCGCATCCCGCTTCGCTTCCCGTTCCCCGGTGCTGCGTTCGGAACGTCCCTTGTCCGATGACCAAATCCGGGCCGTGGCCCCGTCGATCTTCGCCGAGGCACCGCACGAAAGCCGCTCCGAGCGGTACAGCTACATCCCCACCGCCACCGTGCTGCAAGAACTGCGCGGGGAAGGCTTCGAGCCTTTCATGGTGACGCAAACCCGCGTGCGCCACGACGACCGCCGCGACTACACCAAGCACATGATCCGGCTGCGCCACGCCAGCCAGATCAACGGCCGCGAGGCCAACGAAATCATCCTGCTGAACTCCCATGACGGCACCAGCAGCTATCAGATGCTGGCCGGGATGTTCCGCTTCGTGTGCAGCAATGGCCTTGTCTGCGGCGACACCGTGGCCGACGTGCGCGTGCCCCACAAGGGCGACGTAGCCGGGCACGTCATCGAAGGCGCTTACGAAGTCTTGCACAGCTTCGACCGGGCGCAGGCATCGCGCGATGCCATGCAGTCCATCACGCTCGACGCCGGGGAATCGGAAGTGTTCGCCCGCGCTGCGCTGGCGTTGAAGTACGACGAGGACAAGCCCGCACCCATCACGGAATCGCAAATCCTGATGCCGCGCCGTGGCGACGACGACCGCCGCGACCTGTGGAGCGTGTTCAACCGCACGCAGGAGAACTTGACCAAAGGCGGCCTGTCCATCCGCGCCGCGAATGGCCGCCGTCAGACCACCCGGCCCGTGCAGGGCATCGACCAAAGCGTGCGCCTGAACCGCGCCCTGTGGCTGCTGGCCGATGGCCTGCGCCAGTTGAAAGCCTGAACCCCCACGCGGCAGGGGCAGGCAGCAGCCCTTGCCGCTTCTCTCGCTGCTGCATCCCAACCGCTAGGAGAAATCACCATGAACGCCGTACTCAAAACCGAAGCCCTCGCCATCGAAGCCGCCGCACCGCTGGAAGTGGCCGACCCGACCAAGAACCTGATCTTGGTTCCCCTGTCGCAACTGTTGCCGCGCCGTTCCAAGCGCAACGTCCGCACGACCCCGCGCCAGTCCATTCCCGAACTGGCCGCGAGCATTGCCCGCATCGGCCTGCTGCAAAACCTGATCGTCATCCTCGCCGCCGATGGCGAGCAATACGAAGTCGTCGCAGGCGACCGCCGCCTGACCGCCTTGAAGCTGCTGGCGAAGAAGAAGCGCATCCCCGCCGACTACGAAGTGCCATGCCTGCTGGTGGCCGATGCGTCCGCCCGCACCGTCAGCCTCGCGGAGAACGTGCAGCGCGAGAACATGCACCCCGCCGACCAGTTCGCGGCCTTCGCCGCGCTGGTCAAGGAAGGTCGCCCCATCGAGGACATTGCCGCCGACTTCGGCGTGACCCCGCTGGTGGTGCAGCGCCGCTTGAAGCTGGCGAACGTCTCGCCGCGCCTCATGGCCGACTATCGCGCCGGTGGCGTGACGCTGGAACAGTTGATGGCCTTGACCATCACCGACGACCACGCCGCGCAGGAAGCCGCGTTCTATGGTGCGCCGGAATGGCAGCGAAGCCCGTCCAAGCTGCGCGAGCGCCTGACCGAGCGCGAAATCGACGCCGCGCACGCGCTGGTGCGCTTCGTCGGGCTGGACGCCTACCGGCAGGCAGGCGGCGGCATCCGCCGCGACCTGTTCGCGGAAGGCGATGCCGGAACCTACCTCACCGATACCGCAGTGCTGGAAACGCTGGTGCGCGACAAGCTGGCAACGCTGGCCGAGGACGTGCGCGCCGAGGGCTGGGCATGGGTGGAGGCCGTGCCGCATCTGGCCTACGAGGAACGGCAGGCTTTCCAGAACGCCCCGCGCCATCGCCGCGAGCCGACCACCCGCGAGGCCCGCCGCATTGCCTCGCTGGAAAACCGCCTCGAAAAGATCGACGCCGAACTGGAGGACGCTTGCGACGCCGAGGACGAGGCCAAGGCCGAGAAGCTGGAACAGCGGCGCGATCAGGTGGTCGGGGAACTGCAAGACGCGGAGGATGCCTTGCAAGGCTATGCCCCCGAAGTGCGCGAGGTGGCCGGTGCCATCGTCACCATCGACCGCAACGGCGAGGCCGTCATTCATCGCGGCCTGCTGCGCGAAGTCGAGGCCAAGGCGCTGCGCACGCTGGAAAAGCTGCGGCGCGGTTTCGGCAGTACCGAAGGCGAAGCCGCCGACGACGAGCACGAGGACGCCGACGACGCGCCCAAGGCCGCGAGCCTGTCCGACCGGCTCGCGCAGCGGTTGAGTGCCCACCGCACGGCGGCGCTGCAAATCGAAGTCGCCCGGCATCCGCAAGTCGCGCTGGCCGCGCTGGTGCATGGCATGGTGCAGACCGTCTTGCAGCCCGACGCCTACGGCGATGGCCTGCCGTTGGGCGTGCGCCTCACCGTGCAAGACCGGCTGGAAGGCATGGCCCCGGACTGGCCGGAATCGCCCGCCGCCGTGGCGCTGCGCGAACTGCAACAGGTGGCAGGTGTTGCCTTGCCGGAGGACAGCGCCGAACTGTTCGCCGCGCTGCTGGCGAAGTCGCAAGACGAACTGGTGCGGCTGCTGGCCGTGTGCGTGGCTTCCACGGTGGACGTGGTGACGCCTCGCGCCACGCCGCACCGGCCCGGCGAGGAACTGGCGCAGGCCGTGGGCCTCGACATGGCCGCATGGTGGCAACCGACCACAGAAGGCTACTTCAAGCACGTTCCGAAGGCCGCGATCCTGCAAGCCGTGGGCGAGTACGCGCCCGAGCACGTCACTAGGCTGGCGAAGTTGAAGAAGGCCGACATTGCCAGCGAAGCCGAACGGCTGGCGGATGGCACGGGCTGGATGCCCGCCATCTTCAAGACCGAAACGCCGGAAGCCACGCAGGAAGAACCGCAGGAGCAGGACGACGCCCCGCAGGAAGCCGAGGCAATGGCGGATGAACCCGCCGAGGCGCTGGCCGCTTGACCCGCGCCGAAGGCAAGCGCCCCGGCCTCGACCGGGGCGCTTCGCTGGAAGGAGAACCGCCCATGACCCGCACCACGACCAGCCGCCCACGCATGGCGGCGACCTATGCCCCCGGCACGGTACGCGCCCGCCGCTGGCACGGCGAAGGTGACGTGCGCGGCTACCGTCCGCCGCGTGGCTGGACGGCCTGCGCCGACCTGACTGACTTGCATCCCATCACGGGCCGCGCCTTGCCGCGTGCCGTGTGGTGGCTCCTTGAGACAAAGGAATAACCGCGATCAGCACCGCGCCCAAGCCGTAGCGTCCTCGGCGCGGTGAAACGCAAAATCCGGGCGCGGCAACAGCCGCGCCCGGTGTTCAAAGCCAAACGCGACGCCGCCGTCTTCGCTGGCACTCAGCCAGCGGCGTGAACGTCAGGAACCGAAATGACGGGTTTACCCTCAACTAATGTCTGAAGCGCTGGGATGTGCGCCTCCTGACATACTATTTCCAGGTTGAAAATAGAAGTCACCCGGCGCGCATCGAAAGGGGACGCATGCAAATCCGACAACTGAAGATAGCTAACTTTCGCGGTATCTCCGCGCTGGAATGGAGGCCTGACTCTTCCTTCTGCTGCCTAATCGGCTCGGGTGATTCGGGCAAGTCCACGTTGCTTGACGCGGCCGAAGCGGCACTCTCGTCTCGCTGGTTCTCGTTCACAGAGCCCGACTTTCATACCTGCGACACCTCCAATCCCATCGTCATCGAGGCGACAGTCGGGGAGCTTTCCAAGTCTCTGAAATCGGATGAGCGACTCGGCCTCTACATCCGGGGCTGGACGGCTGCTGGTCAGCTACGCGATGAACCCGAAGATGATGACGAGCCCGTGTTGACAGTCCGCCTCACTGTCGACGCCACGATGGAGCCTGTCTGGGAGCTGGTGTGTGATCGAAGCGAGGAGCCTCGCACGCTGTCCAACCGTGACCGCGCGCTGTTCGGCCTTGTTCGGTTAGCCGGTGAAGACGCACGGCATTTGGCTTGGGGCCAGGGATCGGTTTTGGCTAGGTTGACAGGCGACAACAGAGAGGCAGCAGCCCGGCTCGCAGAGGCGTATCGGGCGGCCCGAGCGAGTGCCAATCTGAGCGACATCGAAGCGCTAGCCGACACGGCTGAATTGGCGGAAGGATTTGCCAAAGGATTGGGCGCATACGTCGAAGGCGCATATGAGCCCGGCTTGGAGCTTGGAAGATCTGGGCTGTCTTCGGGGTCTATCGCCCTTCATGACAGTGGTGTGCCGCTTCGATTGTCCGGCCTTGGAAGTAGACGACTGGCCACCCTCGCGATCCAGAAATCCGCTATCGCTGAAGGGGCCATTGTCCTAATCGACGAAATCGAGCATGGGCTTGAGCCGCACCGGATCATTGGCGCGATTGCGCAGCTCAAGACCGATCAAGCCAAGGCGAAGGATGCGGGCAAGCCTATGGGGCAGGTCCTGATGACCACACACTCCGATGTTGCACTCGGAGAGGCCGGTGCGACCAGTCTGCGCGTAATCCAAACGTTCCGACCAGGACGAGCCGCCACTATCGCTCACCCGAATTCCCCTGATCCGATCCGTGCACTGATGCGCTTCACGCCCAGGGCGATGTTCGCCCGTCGGATCTTGGTGACTGAAGGGAACACGGAGCTTGGTCTTCTTCTCGGTCTGCGCGAAAACTGGCCGGCGCGTCATGCAAATTGCCCCATTGAGCAATTGGGAGCAGCCCTCGCCGACGGCAATGGTGAGCAAGCATCATCAATGGCTCTTGCGCTCGCTGGCCTCGGCTATTCGACTGCGATCTATCGTGACTCGGACACGGTCTTGGACCCCGCCATCATGGCCGCGCTGGCGGCGGCTGGTGTTGCCATTTTTGAGTACGGCGGAGGACTCAACACCGAACAGGCCATTTTCTCGACGGCAAGCGATGCACTGGTTCAGGAGTTGCTGGTCTATGCGCGCGAAGAACGGGGCGATGATGCCATCGACAACAACATCGACATCAAAGTCCTCGACCTGGATATAGAAACGATCAGAGGAGACTTTTCGACTTGGGAGCTTTTCACGGAAATGGATGGCACCCAGCTTCGGGAAGCAATTGCCGAAGTGGCTGGCCGGAAAAAATGGTTTAAAGATCAAAGGATCGGTCGTGGCTTAGCGCCAATGGTCTGGCAGATCGCGGCAGAAAACCCAACATCTCCTCTTGCAACGGCCCTAACCCAAGCTGAGACATGGCTATATGCCTGACGCCGCCGATCTTTTCGCGTTGGGCAACGCGGCAGTGGTTGCCCCCGCCGGGCATGGCAAGACGGAAATCATTGCCAATGTCGCAGCCTTGGGCGGTCGCGCGCTGATCCTGACCCACACGCATGCGGGCGTGCATGCCATTCGAGGACGCATAAAGCGCTTGGGAGTCCCTCATGCGCGCGTCGCCGTCGATACCATCGCCGGATGGTGCATGCGCTACGCGCATGCTTTCCCCCGTGCGGCTCAACCGCCTGATGGCATGCCTCAGACTGGCGAGCAATGGAATCAGCTTTACCGTGGTGCGACTTGGGCCCTCGGGGTCAAAGCTGTTCGCGAAGTCATTGCAGCTTCCTACGACCGTATCTTGATCGACGAATATCAAGACTGCCACGAATTGCAGCATCAGCTTGCTGTGGAGCTCTCAAGCATCGTGCCGACCTTGATCTTTGGCGACCCGATGCAGGGTATCTTCGAGTTCGCTGGCGCGACGTTGAGCTGGGACAACGAAATCCATCCTCGCTTCCCATTTGCAGGAACGCTCGAAACACCTCACCGCTGGACTGGTAAAAATCCTGAACTCGGAGAGTGGATCGCCGAGACTCGATTGAAACTTATGCGCGGCGAGGTCATCGACCTGTCCGATCCCCGCATCAACTACCGTAAATCCGACGACGCTTTCGATATGGGAACGCTGTTTGAAGGCATCGACGGCAAGGAGGGTAGCTTTGCCGCTATCCATTGCAACAAGACCATCTGCTACAGATTGGCCAAAGCCGCGAATGGCGGCTACCAGGCCATCGAGGAAATCGCCGCAAATCGACTACGAGATTTTGCATCCGCGTGGGATCGGGCAACAGACAGTGGCGGCAGGCTTCGAGCGTTTACTGCTCTCATTGAGGACTGCTTCCACAAGAAGCCGGCCGTGGACGGCGAGCCTCCTGATCCCGAGGACGTTGCGCTTCAGCAAGTGATGCGGGATTTGGTGCCTAGTCTTGGCAATGACAACGGGGCGGAAGCTGTTGCCCAGATGTTCGCGTTGGCCCGCAAACGGCCTAGATGGAAGCTCTACCGCAATGAACTGTGGCGCGATGCGGAGCGAGCAGCCACCGAAGTGGCATCGAATCGGGCTGAAACGATGGCGAAGGCCACCATCGGTATTCGCCAGCGAGTCAGCAATTCAGGCCGGAAGCTACCCAAGCGCACTGTTTCAACGCCGTTGCTATTGAAAGGCCTGGAATTCGATCATGTGGTCATCCCCGATGCCACCCACTTTGCCAATGAGCGTCAGGCTCAGGCAAAGCTCTTCTATGTGGCTATTTCTCGGGCCACTCGATCACTGACGATTTCGTCACCAGAGCGGTTCATCCAGCTTCCTGTCCCGAGAGCCTAGATTCATGCTGGTGTGAGCGTGTCGCCGCTCCGCGCCACCGGGCTTTCGGGCTGCGCCCCGTGCCGCCTTTGCCGTCACGGCCATTCGGCTTCAATCCCTCACGCCTTCGCGCCTGCGGCGCTGCGCGCTTCGCTTGCCTCCAGGGGAAAGCCCTACGGGCTATCCCCGCCGCGCAATGCTTGGCGCCCCTCGATGCCGCCGAACCGGCTGCGCCGGATCGGCCCGGCCAGCGCCCCGCCGCGATGGGCGGGGCGCTGGCGAACACGCTGGCGCTCGCTGCGGCAGGTTGTGCAGGTGCGTGCCGTCCTCAACGCTGGCGGTTCCTGCCCATCACGTCACGAAGGACGGTTCACGGACAACCCGCCCGGCATCGCTATGGAGCTTCCACGCCACGCCTCAAGACCTGCGCCGCAAGGTGTGGCAGGGGCGTTCTCGCCTGTCGTTGGGTGGTTGACCTGGCCCGCGTCAGCGGGCGAGCCGTAGAAGCCTTCGGACGGGGATGCCGAGTCGGCCCCATCTCCTTTCGGAGTGGTTCGACCCAAGGCGTCCTTGTGTTGTTGTGAATCCTGGCAGGGGCGCGGCTGCGCCTCGGGCTTCATGGCTGCAACCGTCTGGCGAAAACAATTTCCCCGCCGCTGCGCGGCTTCCTCGCGCAGCAAATTCTTTTCGCCTCCCGGCTCTCCACTACGTTGCGACCGCAAGCGGTGCAGCCAGCCCGTCCCCCGCCGGTCGGATCACAACAAGGACGCGATGGGCGCGAACCTTGTTCAACCGAAAGGAGAAATCATCATGGCCAACATCGGCACCTTCACCACCGACAAAGACGGCTTCACCGGCACGCTGCGCACCCTGACGCTCAACGCCAAGGTCAAGCTGGTTCCCAACGACAAGGGCAGCAGCGAGAACGCCCCCGACTTCCGCCTCCAGGCCGCAGGCCACGACATCGGCGCGGCATGGAACAAGACCAGCGAGGCCGGGCGGGATTACAAGTCCGTGACCCTTGACGATCCTTCGTTCCCGGCTCCGGTCTATGCCCGCCTAATCGAAGGCGAGGACGGCACGCACGACCTGATCTGGTCGCGCAGCAAGTCGCAGGCGGCGTGACCGCCGCAGCGCCCCGCCCGTTACGGCGGGGCGCTGCGCTGTTGGTACAGCACCTACCCAGCCAGCATCTATGAGAAGCAGGCTCGCTCCGAACCGCTATTGGGAATTACACGCCGTTTCTAGCGGATTTAATGTCGAGAAGATTGATCTGGTCAATCTTGTCTTTGTGGATCACGATAGTCAGCTTCGCGGGATACTTGAATCGCATCTCGCTGATCCTGAACGTCCACAGCATTATCTTCAGGAGATCCTCGTCGGAAATGTTCTTGTGTCCTTTGATCCGCGTGATTCCCGAGCCGAAGATCGTGGTCGATACGCTTTGCTGGGCGTAGACGTTGTTTACCTTGTCCCAAAAATTGATGAGGAACTCAAGGTACTCCGGCATCATCAGCAGCGCCTTGTTGTTCTCGTCGAACTTGGAGAACGCGGTCAGGAGGTAGTCTTTGTACAGGCAGATCGTACCTATCTGATACCTTTTCTTCTTCCCCTGTTTTCTGGCCTCGTTCTCCTCCAGGACTTCGCTGTCATCAAAAGCGTATTCCTCGATGTGGCTGTCCAGTTCGGAGAGCGGGACGCCGAGATGCTTCTGGATGAAAACGCCGTTGAGGGAAGTCTCGCCAATTATCTTGTTGTCCACCTGCGTGTCGAAATACTCATTGAAGGCGATGGCCTTCAATCCAGGCTGCTGGAAAATGTCGCCAGTCTTGATCGCTACATCGCTGCCCTCGACATTGATGTCGATACTGTTCAGGTTGTTCGACCAGAGCCATATCACCAGGTAGGTAAGTACCAGTATTGCCAGGAAAGCCAAGCCGGCCTTCAGCTTCCACTCGACAGGGACGTCAACAAAAATAACCACGAATGACAGCGTACCGCTGACGACAGCGGTGATCTCAAGGAATTTCTTGATGACCCGCTTGTCAAAAAAGTTGACCTTCGCCATGACGTGGACCATTCGCTCCGATATGTCGATTGATTATGGGCTGTACCTGTAGATGCCTGGGGCCTTCATGCTCCCAACCATGAACTCGCTGTCCAGCAAGGACTTTTTGATGAGTTCCTTGTTCATCGGGACATGAAGCGTAGGGACTTTGCTCATCGAATCCCGGAACACGGGAAGATTTCCCCACAGGTTCTTGATCGCCTGCTTCAATGATCCATCGACCAACAGACTTTCCTTGGTGGCATATTCGGGGTAGACGACGATCACGGGCAGCCCCTGGTCGTTGATCCCGTAGTCGATTTCTTCTCGAACGGCGAGGGAATTCGTCGTGATCGAACTCAAGATGAGGATGATGTTCTTCGAGTTCCGAAGGCGCTCCCTGAGCCTCGGCTTCAGGGTGTATTCCCAATCGCTGCCGTCGCGGACGCTGTAAGTTTTGCCGTGTGAATCGACGAAGGGGAACGTCGCATCAGCGCCTTTCCACATCCGCAGGGTGTTGTAGTACTGAAAATCTTTCGTCGCATTGGCACCCAGCGAGCTGGGATGGAATGGCTCTGCAACGTAAAAGGCGGTGTAGTTTCCATTTCGATATGCCATGGCGCTTCTCAATCTCCATCTGAATTCAATACCGCCTCAAGTTCCTGGCGAACCTGCGCCAGCAACTCGTCGGCCTTGCGCGTGCTATCACCTGCGTAAGCCAGCGTCAGCAGCGTGAGCGGGTGGATCTCCATTACCTCGCACAGCTCGGCCAGCTTGTTCAAAGTCGGGCTTTTGAGGTCGCGCTCCAAGGTACTCATATAGGTGCGGCTCGACACGTCCGAAAACGCTTCTTGGCTCAAGCCACGCGCTTTCCTGACTGTCTTCAAAGCCTTCGCCAATGAGTTCCCAGCCGCCACCTATGGTTTCCTCTCAAAAACCAAGATGACATCCCATTGCTCCCTATAGGGCTACAATCTATAGTGTTCATTTGGTGTTCTCCGTTTTTGTGCCTTTACGGAAATCCGTATCGGCGGATTCCGGCAAAGCCATAGAACCGCATCCGTGCTTGCGCACGAAGGCGCAAATCCGGTTTCGTGGTTCTGCGCTTCGACGTGAAACCGCATTCGTGCATCATTGGATTTGTGGGATTGCCGACCATGCCCCAGCCACTCGCCACCGCCCCGGAGCGCGCGCAACTGCTCGCCAACGGCGAGGCCCGCGCCGCTGGCCGAACGATCGACCCGGTGCCCGTGGTGCGGCTATTCACGCCGGACGCGCATGTGACGTGGCTGCTGGCCGCGCTCGATCCCGCCGATGGCGATACCGCTTGGGGCCTCATTGACTTGGGGATCGGCATGCCGGCGCAAGGAACCGTCAAGCTGTCCGAACTGGCCAGCATCGTCGGGCCGCGCAAGCAGCCCGTGATGCGCGACCTCTATTTCCACGCCACGCGCACGCTGTCGGAATACACCCGGCTGGCCCAGCGCGACGGCGCCATCCCGGACTAAATGCGGCCGACCGAATACAGCCTACTGTGACTTTCTCAGTCTGGTGTCATACCGGGCAGGTCTTAATCGGGATTCTTGCGGCGTAGCCGCACCAGTCTGATCCAAATAGACATGATGCCCGGCGCGGGCTGCGGCAGGCTGGCCTGTACGGCGCTCCACATTGGGGCGCTGCCGCCGCAGCATTGAGACGAATAACGCAACGCATCGGAGCCAATCGGTCTTGACAGCCCCATCCGCCTTTTTAACCCATGACGTTCTGACGATGGCGATGTAGCGCGTAGCCCTGCCCGTGGCGGCGAGTCCTGTTCGCAGGAGGTTGCGTCATGGTCGACCCCCATCACGTCGCGCATTGGTATCCGACTGCCGCTTACCTGTACGTCCTTTGGCTGGATACGCTCGCGCTCGCCTGGGAGTACCTGCGCAGGCATCACGACTACCGGCTCGACTGGCTGCGCCACCATCGCCGGCCGCAAGCTGCACAGCAGGCGCATCGCTGGGGGCTGCGCCTGCTGGAAGACCCGGCCTTGGATGCGCGCGAGGCGCATCCCGCCTGGCTGCCCGGTCATGCCGCCGTGGTGCAGCTCTATCCTGATGCCGATCCGCCAGCCGATGCCACGGCCTTCGCGTTCTGGCACCTTCCGGGCCATAAGCAACTGCTCCACGACGGCAAGGGACTGGCGCTGATCGCGCGCAGCCCAGGCCGTTGCCTGCGCTTCGCGCTGGCGCCCGGCCTGGAAGACGGCATGGCTGTCGCCTATGCCCATCGGGGCAGCGCCACCGCCACGCTTGCGCGCGGCCGTGCGCCCAATACCGCTCTGGCCGCCGCCAAGCCCAGGCCGACACCCGCCGCGCTGCTGGAGCTGCACACCTTGCAGGCGCTCGACGCGACCCTGGCGGGCGCGTCCTTGCGTGAAGTCGCAGAAGGCTTGTTCGGCGTAGATGCCGCAGCCGATTGGTACAGCGACGGCGGCCTGCGCTCCAAGGTGCGCCGCCTGGTGCGGCGCGGCGATGCGCTGATGCGCGGCGGCTATCGCCGGTTAGCACAGCTTCCGCCGCTTGAAAAGGGTCGTTTTGATGCGGACGCAAAACGGCCCTGATCGGAAACCCCTCGCTTCTTGAGACTGCCTCCATCCGGTCGCGCTGTGTGGCCGGGCGTTTTCAACCGATGGAGGTTCACACCATGCGTCCCGCTCCCTTGCGGCCTGCCGCCACTGCCTCGACCGCTGCCGCGCAGCCCCAACGCTATCTGACCAACGACGAAGCCGCCGAGTACCTGCGCCTGTCGCCGCGCACGCTGGAAAAGCAGCGCGTGATTGGCGGCGGCCCGCGCTTTCGCAAGTTCGGCCGGCGCGTCATGTACGCCGTGGCCGACCTCGACGCCTGGGCCGCCGATCGCAGCTTCGAGACGACCTCCGATCCCGAATACGCCGAGCACCACTCGGCCGACAGCCGTGCGCGCTGATCGGCGGCGCGCGGCAGGCCATCGCCATGTCCAGCACCGCGCTGCCGTCCCGGCAGCGGCCGTTGCAGGAGCGCGAACAGCTCGACCTGTTCCGCGCCTTGCCCGGCGACATGGCGCCTCGCGACAGCCAGGATTTGATGGCCTATCCGTTCTTCTCGCTCGGCAAGTCCAAGCGGGTCAAGCCCATCGACTTCCACGCGGGCAACGTCACGATCCGCGTGGAAGGCACGGCCGAGCACGGAATCGCCACGATTTGGGATGCAGACGTGCTGATATGGGCGGCCTCGCAGATCGTGGAGGCGAAGGACGCGGGCCTGCGCCCGTCGCGCCTGATGCGCGCCACGCCTTACGAGATCCTGCGCTTCATCGGGCGCGGCAAGTCGCTGCGCGACTACCAGCGCCTCAAGGCCGCGCTGGATCGGCTGCAATCGACCACGGTGGCTACGTCCATCCGCGAGACGACCGGACGGCGCCTGCACCGCTTCTCGTGGATCAACGAATGGAAGGAACTGGCCGATGCCAGCGGCACGCCGCTGGGCATCGAGCTGATCTTGCCGGACTGGTTCTATGCGGGCGTGCTCGATGCCGCCCTGGTGCTGACCATCGACCCGGCGTATTTCCGGCTGACCGGCGGCATCGAGCGGTGGTTGTACCGCCTGGTGCGCAAGCACGGCGGCAAGCAGGAGCATGGCTGGCAGTTCGACTTTCGCTACCTGCACCAGAAATCAGGCAGCACCGCGAAGCCCTACGACTTCGCCTGCGACCTGCGCGCGCTGGTCGCGCGGCAGTCGCTGCCTGGCTACGTCCTGGGCATCGAGCGGATGCCGGACAACGGCATGGAGTTGCTGACCTTCCGGCCCGTGCCGCAAACGGCACGGGGATAACTCCGGGACAACCTGTGAATGGTGTCGTGCTATCAGGCGTGCGGGGTATCGTGCTATCAGCCGTGGGACTATCGTGCTATCAGGCGTGCCGATCGGCCGCAAACCCTCGCCAGCACTGGGTTTGCGCGCCCTCTAACTTCCCTAACTTAAATTCTCTAACTTTTAGTAGGGAAGCGCCGTTGCGGTGGACAACCACCAAACGGCCACAAACGGCAGGCAACCGCCACCAGCAGCAGACAGGTTCTGCAGGCGAATCGAAGCAAGGCTTTCCAGCATGGAGGGCCGCGCCATGATCGTCGCGCTGCTCAACCAGAAGGGCGGCGTGGGCAAGACCACGCTCGCCACGCACATCGCCGGCGAGCTGGCGATGCGCGGCCAGCACGTCGTCCTGCTGGACGCCGACCCGCAGGGTTCATCGCTGGACTGGACGCAGCGCAGAAGCCAGCAAGGCTTGCCACGGCTGTTCAGCGCCGTGGGCCTCGCACGCGAAACACTGCATCAGGAAGCGCCAGAACTCGCCAGGCGGGCCGATCACGTCATCATCGACGGCCCGCCCAGGATCGCCGCTTTGGCGCGCTCCGCGCTGCTGGCGGCCGAGCGCGTGCTGATTCCCGTGCAGCCAAGCCCGTATGACCTTTGGGCCAGCGCCGAGATGGTGGCGCTGATCCGCGAGGCGCAGGTGTTTCGGCCTACGCTTCGCGCGGCCTTCGTCATCAATCGGCGCGTCAGTACCACTGTGATCGGACGCGAAGCGCGCCAGGCGCTCGCCGACCAACCGCTTCCGGCGCTACGCGCGGAAGTGCATCAGCGCATCGTGTTCGCCGACAGCGTGGCCGCTGGCCGGCTTGCACGCGAGACGGCGCCGGACAGCGCCGCCGCCCGCGAAATCACTGCGCTGGTGGACGAACTGCTGCGGTGGCCGACATGACAGCGAAGCCACCGATACGCGCAAAGCGCGTCGGCATCGGCGCGCGTCCGCCCGCGAATCCGCACGCCGAGGCGTGGATTCGCCAGGGCGACGCCGATGCGCTGGGCAAAGGCGACCTCTACACCGCCCGCCTGACCCTCGACGTGACGCCCGCGCTACGCGCTCGCATCAAGATCGCTGCTTTCGGTCAAGGCGTGACCGTGGCCGATCTGCTGCGCGGCCTGCTGGAGCGCGAGTTTCCAGAACACCGCGGGGAGAACACGCCATGACTGCATCCGCTTCGCCTGCCGCTGGCGCGGCCACGACTGCGCTCGCAGCACCTTCCGGCCAGCCTGCCAGCGCGCCGCTGACGCGCGTGGCGCTGGCCTACATCGAACCGCGCTTCAAGCTCTACCTGCGCTTCGGCGAACCTGCGCGCACGCACCAGCTCGACCGCTGGCGGCGCTGCGCCGTGTTCCTGCCGGGCGCCATGTTGTGCCGCATCCGCTGGCAGGCTAACGACTACGGCACCATTCGCTGGCAGCTCATGGTGATGGAGGCTTGCACGCCGCTGGATGCAGCGCAGCGCATCCCCGGCGTGCAGCCCGGCGCACGCCTCCTGCTGCACGCCGAGGGCGAGAACCAGGTGTGCACCGTACTGGAGCGCATCGACGCCATCGAGGTGCTGGGCATCGCACCCGCCGCTGTCTCGCCCGCGTACTGGCGCACGCTCGCCAACCGGCTCGCTGCGCGTCTGCCGCTGCCCGAATACACCGCCCAGCGGCACGCCGCATGGCTGATCGGGAAGGAACTGCCATGACCGCCGTTTCCACTGCCGACACCGCGCCGCGTCCTCGCTCGCGCCTGCGCGCTCGCATCGTGCTGGCGGGCCTGTCCGCCTGCGGCCTCGCTGCGCTGGCCTGGGCGTCCTTCGTGCATCCGCTGCCGCGCCTGATCTACAACCCGTCCGACAGCGTGGCGGTCGGCTGGTATCGCGTCGATCCGCTAGGCGACGGCGCCGGCTCGCTGCCACGCCCTTCGTCCGTGGGCAGCATCGTCCTAACCACACTACCGCCGGACGCCGCCGCGCTGGCTGCGCAGCGCGGCTACCTGCCGGCGCGCGTGCCGCTGCTCAAGCGCGTGGGCGCCGTCGCGCCGCAGGAAGTGTGCATCACTGGCCGCGTTGTCCTCATCGACGGTGTGCCTTCGGCCGCCGTGCTGTCTGCTGACCGCTGGGGCCGGCCGCTGCCATCCTGGCAGCAATGCCGCCGCCTTGAATCCGGCGAACTGTTCCTGCTCAGCGTGACCAACCCGGCGTCGTTTGACAGCCGGTATTTCGGGCCTGTCAGCACGTCCGCCGTGATCGGCGTAGCGGATCCGGTCTGGCTGGAATCCCGCCCATGATGGCCGTCGATTCGCTCCACGCCGCCGTGCATCTCATCGTGCCATCAGGCGTGTCGTTCTGCTGTTCGTCGCCGTGTCGTCGCGCGTGCAGTGCGGGTGCATTCGCACCGCACTTCGCGCTGCCTTCGGCGCAACCGTCCAACGTGCAGGCGTCTTGCCTCGAACGCGCCCGGCCTGTGGCCGTCGTCGCGTTCGCCGGCGCGCTGGCTGCTCACGCAGCAGCGCCGCCGGGCCGCCGCTGCCCGGAGCGCCAGCGAGGGGCAAAGGCGGAAGGCAAGACAAAAGGACGCGGCACCGGGCCGCGTCGAAAGCCAGTCTGCACATGGGGGTTGCGCGGCACGGAGCGGCTTCGCCGCCGTGCCGCTTGTGGCGCGAAGCCCGCGCCGATGCGGGCATGTCTGCGTGCTTCGCACGACCGGACACGCCAGAGCTTGCAAGGAACGCGGCCATGACCGACCGCCGCGATGACGATTTCCGCATCCGCCCCAGCGCCCCGAAGAACCGGGGCCAGGGCTTCGTCTCCAAGGTGCTCAAGCAGGCAGGCAAGGCCAGCAGCGGCAAGTCGTCGGTGCGTCGTCCTGGCGTTGCCAGCGGCTCCGGGAGGGGCACGGGCCAGCGGCCCGGCTCGCGCCTGGGTCGCGGCCACACCGCGGCGCGATTCGCGGGCGCGAAGCTGTCACACCTGTCGCGGCGTGTGACCATCAAGACGCTGCTGGTCAACCAGCGCCATGCCAGCCCGCAGTCGCTCGCCAAGCACCTGCGCTACATCGAACGCGACGGCGTGGGCCGCGATGGCGAGCCGGGCCAAGCCTACGGGCCGCAGACCGATGCTGCCGACCTCGACGCCTTCAAGGAACGCTGCGCCGACGACCGACACCATTTCCGCTTCATCCTCTCGCCCGAGGATGGCGCGGAACTCGAAGACCTGCGCACCTACACGCGGCACCTGATGGGCCGCATGGACGCCGACCTGGGCGCGGGCCTCGATTGGGTGGCCGTCAACCACTGGAACACCGACAACCCGCACACGCACATCGTCGTGCGCGGGCGCGACGACACCGGAAAAGACCTCATCATCGCGGGCGACTACATTGCCGATGGCTTCCGTCATCGGGCCGCCGAGCTGGCGACCGAATGGCTGGGGCCGCGCACCGAGCTGGAGATCCAGCAGACCTTGCAGCGCGAGGTGGAGCAGGAGCGGTGGACGAGCCTGGATCGCACGCTCAAGCGCGAGCTGGGCGACGATGGCCTGTTGCATGTCGAACGCCTCAAC
Organism: Stenotrophomonas nitritireducens; assembly: GCF_001431425.1. Lineage (GTDB taxonomy): Bacteria > Pseudomonadota > Gammaproteobacteria > Xanthomonadales > Xanthomonadaceae > Stenotrophomonas > Stenotrophomonas nitritireducens. Next base: position 200,309 of record NZ_LDJG01000008.1, on the reverse strand, counting down.
GAGCCGAGATTGCAACGCCAGCGCCTGCTACTGATCGGCCGCCTGCAACGCTTGCAGCGCCTTGGCCTGGCCGACGAGCTGCGGCCCGGCACCTGGGCCGTCCATGCCGACGCTGAAAAGACGCTGCGCGCCCTGGGCGAGCGTGGCGACATCATCCGCACCATGCAGCGTGTCATGCGCGGCGAGCCGCGCGAGCTGGCGGTGTTCGAGCCGGGCGAGGATGGCCGAACCATTCTGGGCCGCGTGGCCGCGAAGGGGCTGGCCGACGAGCTGCGCGACCGGGGCTATCTGGTTATCGACGGGGTGGACGGCAAAGCCCACTACGTCGCGCTCAACGCCCGCGACGAGCTGGCGAACTATCCAGCCGGCGCCGTGGTGGAGGTGAAGGGATCGGCCGACGTGCGCGCCGCCGACAAGAACATCGCTGCGCTGGCGAGCGATGGGCTGTACCGCACCGATCATCACCTCGCCATCGCACAGGGTCAGGCCGTACCGGGCCGCGATCCGCAGGAGGTCGTCGTAGCCCACATCCGCCGCCTCGAAGCCCTGCGCCGGGTCGGCATCGTGGAGCGCGTGGCCGAAGGGCTATGGAAGGTGCCGGAAGACCTGGCCGAGCGTGGCCGCCAGTACGACGCGCAGCGCCTGGGCGGTGTGGTCGTGGAAATGAAATCGCACCTGCCCATCGAGCGACAGACCCGCGTGATTGGTGCCACCTGGCTCGACCAGCAGTTGATCGGCGGTGGCTCGGGCCTGGGCGACCTGGGCTTTGGTGGCGAAGCCCAGCAGGCGATGCAGCAGCGCGCCGACTTCCTTGCCGAACAGGGGCTGGCCGAGCGGCGCGGGCAGCGCGTCATCCTCGCCCGCAACCTGCTGGGCACGCTGCGCAACCGGGAACTGACGCAGGCTGCGAGGGATATTGCTGCCGAAACCGGCCTGAAGCATCGCCCGGTGGCCGATGGGCAGCGCGTGGCCGGCATCTACCGGCGCTCTGTCATGCTAGCCAGCGGACGCTACGCCATGCTTGATGACGGCATGGGTTTCAGCCTGGTGCCGTGGAGGCCGGTGATCGAACAGCGGCTGGGGCAGCAGATCGCCGCAACGGTGCGCGGCGGCGGGGTGTCGTGGAAGATCGGACGGCAGCGAGGGCCTGCCTTGGGATAGTCGCCATCACTGAATGTCCGCTATTTGAATTGACCGATCCGGCGCTGACCGACGATATATGAGGATCGTCTCGTATGATTGAACAGGGTGGATTGCACGCAGGTTCTCCGACCGCTTGGGTGGAGAGGCTATCCGGTTATGTCTGGGCTCATCAAACAATCGGCTGCTCTGATGCAGCCGTGTTCCGGCTGTCAGCGCAGGGGCGCCCGGTTCTTTTTGTCAAGACCGACCTGTCCGGTGCCCTGAATGAACTGCAGGACGAGGCAGCGCGGCTATCGTGGCTGGCCACGACGGGCGTTCCCTGCGCAACTGTGCTCGACGTTGTCACTGAAGCGGGAAGGGACTGGCTGCTATTGGGCGAAGTGCCGGGGCAGGATCTCCTGTCGTCTCACCTTGCTCCCGCCGAGAAGGTATCCCTCATGGCCGACGCCCTGCGCCGGCTGCATGCGCTTGATCCGGCTGCCTGCCCGTTCGACCACCAGGCAAAGCATCGCGTCGAGCGGGCGCGTGCGCGGATGGAAGCCGGCCTTGTCGATCAGGATGATTTGGATGAAGCGCATCAGGGGCTCGCGCCAGCCGAACTGTTCGCCAGGCTCAAGGCGCGCGTGCCCGACGGCGAGGATCTCGTCGTGACGCATGGCGATGCCTGCCTGCCGAATATCATGGTGGAAAATGGCCGCTTTTCGGGATTCATCGACTGCGGTCGGCTGGGTGTGGCGGACCGCTACCAGGACATTGCGTTGGCTACCCGTGATATTGCTGAAGAGCTTGGCGGCGAATGGGCTAACCGCTTCCTCGTGCGCTACGGTATCGCCGCTCCCGATTCGCATCGCATCGCCTTCTATCGCCTACTTGACGAGTTCTACTGAGCGGGACCCTGGAGTTCGAAATGACCGACCAAGCGACGCCCAACCTGCCATCACGGGATTTCGATTCCACCGCCGCCTTCTATGAAAAGCTGGGCTTCAGGAGAGTTTTTCGCGACTCCGGCTGGATGATCCTCAAGCGGGGGGATCTCATGCTGGAGTTCTTCGCCCACCCCGAGCTCGATCCCCTCACGAGTTGGTTCAGTTGCTGCCTGAGGCTGGACGACCTCGCGGGGTTCTACGAGCGGTGCAAATCCGTCGGCATCCAGGAAACCAGCAGAGGCTATCCCCGCATCCATGCCCCCGAACTGCAGGAGTGGGGAGGCACGATGGCCGCCCTGGTCGATTCGGACGGGACGCTCCTGCGCCTGATACAGAACGGATAGCTTGCAGGCATCTCATGAGCGCGTCTTCCCGTTTTCCGCCTCAGGTCACTGTGTGGATGGAGCGCTGGCGCCTGCAGCGCGACGGTGCGCTGCTCACGACGCACCCGAGCTGGTTGCTTGCCGTCCGCCAAGGGGACATGCCGGCGATGCTGAAGGTCGCGCGGGTTCCCGATGAAGAGACCGGTTACCGCCTGTTGACCTGGTGGGAAGGGCAAGGCGCTGCCCGGGTCTTCGCCTCGGCGGCCGGCGCTCTGCTCATGGAGCCATGGAGCGCGCGTCCGGGGCCGGCGACCTTCCCCGGATGGCGCGGTCCGGCCAGGACGACGACGCCTGCAGGATCCTCTGTGACACGGCCGCTCGCCTGCATGCTCCGCGGTCGGGGCCGCTGCCCGATCTCCATCCGCTACAGGTATGGTTCCAGCCGCTTTTCCGGCTGGCCGCTGAGCACGCGGCACTTGCGCCCGCCGCCGGCGTGGCGCGCCAACTTCTGGCGGCGCCGCGCGAGGTGTGCCCGCTCCACGGCGACCTGCACCACGAGAATGTGCTCGACTTCGGCGACCGCGGGTGGCTGGCCATCGACCCGCACGGGCTGCTGGGTGAGCGCACCTTCGACTATGCCAACATCTTCACGAATCCAGACCTCAGCGACCCTGATCGGCCGCTTGCGGTCCTGCCGTGCAGGTTGGAGGCCCGGCTCCGCATTGTGGCCGCCGAGACCGGGCTTGAGCCCGAACGGCTTCTGCGCTGGATCGTTGCATGGACCGGCTTGTCGGCAGCCTGGTTCATCGACGATGGCGAGTGCGCGGCGATTGATCTGGCCGTCAACGCCATGGCACGCCGGTTGCTCGACTAGCGCGGTCACCGATCATCACTTGGTCGTCGAGCTAGGTCAGGCCGTGCCGAACCTTGATCCGCTGGAAGTTGTTGCGGGCCACATCCACCGCCTCGAAGTCCTGCACCAGGCCGGTATCGTGGAGCGCGTGGCCGAAGGTGCCGGACGACTTGGCCGAATGGGGTCGCCGCTACGACGCGCAGTGCCTAGGCGGCGTGACGGTGGAGCTGAAATCGCACGTGCCCATCGAGCGGCAGGTTCGCTTTATCGGGGCCACATGGCTCGACCAGCAGTTGATCAGTGGCGGTTCGGGCCTGGGCGAGCTGAGTTTTGGTAGCGAGGCTAAACAGGCGATGCAGCAGCGCGCCGACTCCCTGGCCAAACAGGGGCTGGCAAAGCTGCGTGGGCAGCGCGTGACCTTGGCGCGGCCGTGCTGGACGACGGCATGGGCTTCAGTCTGCCGAGGAAACCTGTGATCAAGCAGCGGCTTGGGCAGCAGACCGCCGCGACGGTGTGCGGTGGCAGAGTGACATGGGAATTTGGTCGGCAACGTGGCCATCAAGAACTGCTTGGCACCGATCACTGAATTCAGTTCAAGCCGTTTGTCGTTCCTTCGCGATGAATCTCAGTCCAACCCCAGGTTCAGTCACGATATAACGGGGTGCGGAAGCATCGTCTCCAAGTTTGTGACGCAACTTGCCGACAAGAATGCGTAAGTAGTGAGCATCTTCGTCGTGCGTCGGTCCCCACAGCTCCCTTAAAATTTGCGTTTGCGTGATCAACCGTCCTGGTTGGAGAGCCAATAGAGACAGTAGAGAAAACTCCTTGCGACTTAACGTGACGATCTGGCCATGAACCGTCACTTCCCGGTTTACCAGATCTATGCTGACAGTCCCATCGTCATAGACTGGACCTTCCTCCAGACCAGATCCTACGGTTCGCAGGAATGCGCGAATACGCGCCATGAGTTCCTCGACACCGAATGGTTTGGTCACGTAATCGTTAGCGCCCGCATCTAACAAGGCTACCTTTTCCTCCTCGCCGGACCGCACCGTCAACACTATGACAGGCACGCGTGACCACTGCCGAAGCTCTTTGAGAACTTCCTTTCCGTCCTTGTCCGGCAGTCCCAGATCAAGAACGACAAGATCCGCCCCCTTACTGGCTAGCAGCGTTAGTCCCTCGCGTCCCGTTCCTGCCAACAAAGTCGCATAGCCCTGCGAACGCAAACTGATGTCGATGAACTTGCGAATCTGCGTTTCATCATCGATTACAAGAATCCTGGCAGCCGGCGCGCTCGCAGTCGTTTCATTAGGTCGTCCCATCATCTTCTTTCGCCTCTTGCTTGGCATATTCGCCCCACGGCAAGGTCAGACGGATCGTGGTTCCCTTGCCTTCCCGTCCGGGCAGTGCCTGGACGCTGCCCATATGGGCGCCCACGATGCCTTGCACTATCGTCAATCCTAGACCAGTCCCTTGCTTGCCCCGGTCGCCACGCTCCACGCTGTAGAACATATCGAAGATGCGTCGTCGTTCGTCTTCTGGAATGCCGGGACCACGGTCCGAGACGTCTACTTGCAATTGGCCATCTTCATTGCGCTGGACCTTCACGTGGATGGGAACTTCCAGAGGGGAGAACTTTGCCGCGTTTTCCATCACGTTGAACAAAGCCTGCTCGATTAGGGCGGGATGGACATGAATCGGCGGCAGCCCCGAGGGAATGTCGAGCTCCAGGCGGATATTCGGCTCGTACCGTTGCAGACGCCTTGACGCCGACCCCACTAATTCGTCTATACCGATCCAGTCGCGCGTCAACGTCAGGCCCTGCTGCCCAAGTCGCGTCATGTCGAGCAGGTTCTGAATGTAGCGATCCAAGCGTTCGCCCTCAATATGAATGGTTTCCAGCAAACTCTGCTGATCCTCCGTTCCCATGTTCTTGCCGTACCGCGCCAGACTGTCGGCCGCCCCTATCATCGATGATAAGGGCGAGCGCAGATCGTGCGACACGGATGACAACAACGCGGACCGCAGACGCTCCGTTTCTCCCGTGACCCGCGCCTCCTCCAATTGTGATACCAACCGCGTGCGTAGCGCCGCCTGACCAATGTCTTCCACCATGCTTTCTGCGAGGCGGCGCTGCTCAAACGATAGACGCCCCATATCCGACCGGAACCTTAGTCCGGCCACGCCTAGCGCGTCTTTGTCCGAACGCACTGGGAGGAACAGCCAACTGGAACTACTCAAGGTGTCTGTGTAACGCCCACTCATTTGTCCGTGTTGTTGCGTCCAGTCCGCCGCCATCAAATCTTTATCGGTAAGCGGGGTTGTGGCGGCGGTAGGCCCCGATTCCCCGTTGATGCGTATCCATGCTTCGGCATGAAGGGTCGATCTTAGTATCGAGGCGCCTGACGCAATAACCTGTCCAAGATCGGCTGCCTTGGCAAGTTGGCGTCCCAATTTCTGCATTGCTGTAGCGTGAGTGTTGGCGGCTCGCAGTGCCACTACTTGTCTGCGTAGTTGCGAAGCCAAGCGCCCTGCGATCAGTGCTGCTGCGAGAAACAGCATTACGGTTGCGACGCCGCGAGGGGCACTGATCAGAAAGGTAAGTTTTGGCTCGATAAAGAAGAAATCATAGGCCAAGAAGCAGAGAACGGCAGTGATAACTGCTGACGCCATGCGAGTGCGTGACGCGACCAGCACAACAGCTACGAGAAAGATCAGCGACAGATCCTGTAATCCTAGAACTCGTTCAGCCAAGGCTGCTGAACCTATGGTGGCAGCGCTGGCCAGAAGAATCAGCGAGACTTCCCGTTTCGTAATTCGGCTGCTGGCCGTGTCAGTCCAATATATCGTCTGCTGCCGCGCCTGCGGTGTGCTGACAATCGTCAGTTCGTAGCGAGCGCCGCGCTGTAGCAGTTGCTGCGTCAATGTACGGTTGAACATTCGGGCGAAAGGACGCTCGCGCGTGCGACCGATCACAATGGATCTTGCGCCGCGCGCTTCCGCAGCGTCCAGCAATGCCTGCGTGACGTCGGTGTTGTGCATCACCTCCGTCTCCCCGCCAAGATTGCGCGCTAGCGCGAAAGCCTTGTCGATCTCCATCAAACGTTGCTGCTCAGCACGCGCGCTCCTTCTGAGCCATGAGATCGGCTGGGCGATGCTTCCTGCTTGCTGTGTCGCGTCGGCAGACCTGCCTGTGTCTACGGTGACCACTGACCATGGCGAGCCACGTCGCTCGGCCATTCTGGAACCCGCTCTCACGAGATATTCGGATTGTCCCCGGCCATCAATGGCGATCAGCACATGGTGTTGAATGGGAATGCCTGCCAACCCGCGTGCGGCACGCTTTTCGCGAAGGTCGACATCGACGTGCTCCGCCACCGTTTGCATTGCAAGCTCACGCAAGGCGGTGAGATTAGACGGTGAAAAGAACGCCTGTAGCGCTCTCGCAGCCTGTTCGGGAATATAGACTTTTCCATCGTTCAGACGTTCTATCAGTTCGCGCGCAGGCAAATCGACCAGGCGAATGTCACGCAAACGCTCAAAAATAGTGTCAGGAACAGTCTCGTTTACTCGAATACCTGTAATTTGGTGCACAACGTCGTTCACACTCTCCAAATGCTGGATATTGACCGTCGTGTAAACGTCGATACCGGCGTTGAGCAATTCCTCCACATCCTGCCAGCGCCGCTCATGGCGGCTTCCGGGGGCATTGCGATGGGCTAGCTCATCTACTAAGGCAATTGCCGGCTTGCGTGCTAGCAAGCCATCCAGGTCCATTTCCTCCAGTTGCCGCCCTCGATACTCAATTGTTTTGCGAGGCAGCAATGGGAGCCCCTCGACCAGAGCCCAGGTCTCGCCACGGCCATGGGTTTCGACGATACCAATAACGACATCCACCCCTTGGCGGTGCAGTTCTCGCGCACGGGCCAGCATGGCGTAGGTCTTGCCAACGCCAGGCGCAGCACCCAGAAATACCGTCAACCGTCCGGCAGACTCTCGCTTGAGTTCACCCAGTATGGCGTCGGATTTTATGGGTTGGGTCGCTCCCATAAGGCGGTCCTCTTAACTCGATAACTTCATAGGGTTTTGGGCAACGTTTTTTAGCGTTGCCCAATTATTCCAGATTATTAACTTTCAGAAGAATGGGGTCAGCATAATGTCGATCAGCTTGATTCCGATGAACGGCGCGATGAGGCCACCGACGCCGTAGATCAAAAGGTTGCGCCTGAGCAGATGCGAGGCCGATTCGGCCCGATACTTCACCCCACGCAAGGCAAGCGGGATCAAGGCAACGATGATGAGCGCATTGAAGATCACCGCGGACAGAATCGCCGAATTGGGGCTGTGCAGGCCCATCACGTTCAAGGCCCCCAATGCCGGGTAGGTGGCGACGAACGCGGCCGGAATGATCGCGAAGTACTTTGCCAGGTCGTTCGCGACACTGAAGGTAGTCAGCGCTCCGCGCGTCATGATCATCTGTTTGCCCACCTCGACAACCCGCAGAAGCTTGGTGGGATTGCTGTCCAGATCCACCATGTTGCCCGCTTCCTTTGCGGCTTGAGTGCCGCTGTTCATCGCCACGGCCACATCAGCCTGCGCAAGGGCCGGCGCGTCATTTGTGCCGTCCCCCGTCATGGCCACCAAGTGGCCCTCGGCCTGGTATTTGCGGATCAGACGCAACTTGTCTTCAGGCGTGGCTTCAGCCAAGAAATCATCCACGCCTGCATCAGCGGCAATCGTGGCTGCAGTGAGCCTGTTGTCCCCCGTAATCATGACAGTCTTGATTCCCATGGCGCGCAGTTGGCCGAAACGCTCCTTGATGCCATGCTTGATGATGTCTTTGAGTTCGACCACACCAATGACGCTCGGGCCGTCGGCCACGACCAGAGGTGTGCTGCCACGCCGAGAAATTTCCTCGACGATCCGGCTAACGGCCTCAGGGAATGTCCCGCCGGCATGCTCCACGTAGGCGCGAATCGCCGATGCAGCCCCTTTGCGCAGTTGCCGATCATCGATGTCTATGCCGCTCATGCGGGTCATTGCACTGAATGCAATGGGCTGTGCACCGTCCAGTGTCCGAAGCTTGACATTGAAGCTGCCCTTAGCCAGCGTCACAATGGAGCGACCTTCCGGCGTTTCGTCAGCCAGCGAAGCCAGGTAGGCAGCATTGGCAACAGCCGGCTCAGACAGGCCAGGAGCGGCGACAAACCTGACAGCCTCGCGGTTGCCCAGGGTGATCGTGCCAGTCTTGTCGAGTAGCAGCACGTCAACGTCACCGGCAGCTTCGATCGCGCGACCAGAGGTTGCTAATACATTTGCTTTCATCATGCGGCTCATGCCAGCAATGCCCACAGTCGATAGCAGGGCCCCTATGGTCGTCGGGATCAGGCATACCAGCAGGGCAATGAGGACCGTGATGCTCACTGGCTGTCCTGCGCCATTGACCTGTACGCCGAACATGGAGAACGGCAACAAGGTCACGCATACCAGCAGGAAGATCAGCGTCAGGGCGACCAACAGGATGTTCAGCGCAAGCTCGTTCGGTGTCTTGCCTCGCTTGGCACCCTCGACCATGGCGATCATGCGGTCAAGGAACGCCTCACCAGGCTTCGCTGTGACGCGCATGATGATCCAGTCCGAGAGCACGCGGGTCCCGCCGGTAACCGAGCTGAGATCGCCCCCAGCCTCGCGGATCACCGGAGCCGACTCCCCTGTGATGGCCGACTCATCGACGGAGGCGACCCCAACCAGGACCTCACCGTCCGCTGGGATGGTTTCTCCGGCGTTGACATGGACGTAAGCGCCCACGGCCAATTCGTCGCTGGGGACGGGCCAGCTCGTACCGTCCAGCTTAGGTTCCTTGAGCACACGGGCAACCACTCGCCGCCGAGAGGCGCGCAGCGCTTGAGCATGCGCTTTGCCGCGGCCCTCGGCCAATGCCTCGGCTGCGTTGGCGAAGAGCACGGTGAACCAGAGCCAGGCAGCCACTGCAAAGATGAAGCCCGCCGGGGCGTCGCCATCTCCTCGCACAGCCTGAATCCCCAGAACCGTTGCCACGATGCTGCCGACATACACGACAAACATCACTGGGTTCTTCATCTGCACGCGCGGAGACAGCTTACGAAAAGCTTCACCAATGATCGAGGACCATGGCAGGGCGCCGGGCTGAGGGTCTGGCTGCTTACCAGACGGGCCGGTGCTATTAGTAGACGTGATGACTTCTGTTTGGGACATAAAAACTCCCAGCTTTATTGGGTGACTGGCCGGGCCTTGAAGGCCTCGTCCAGTGCAAGGTTGAGTTCCAGCACGTTGACGCGGGGTTCGCCAAGAACGCCGAGCTGACGTTGCGCTGTGTTCTTTTCCAGCACCGACAGCACATCCTTCTCAGGCACATTGCGCGCCTTTGCCACCCGGGACACTTGCAGCCGGGCGTTCGCTAACGAAATGTGCGGGTCAAGGCCGGAGGCAGATGCGGTCACCGCATCGACCGGTACCTTCGCGTCAGCTGCCAGACCGTTTTCCTCCCGGTAGGCTTTGGTGCGCTCTGCCACGGCGTCGAGCAGTTTCTTGCTCAGCGCCCCCTGGTTGCTCGCGCCGCTGTTGGCAGCGTTGTACGGCTGGTCGATCGAATTGGCTGGATCGTTCGGGTCAGCGCCGGAAGTGGCACTGGGGCGGCCATGGAAATACTGAGGGCTAGAGAAAAGCTGGCCAATGACACGCGAGCCGACGGCCTGTCCGTTGCGAGTAATCAAACTGCCTTGCGCCTGATCGCTAAAGAGTAATTGGGCCACGCCAGTAGTGGCCAGTGGATACACCAGTCCGGTCACGATCATGAAGAGCACTGCAGAAACAAGCACCGGGCGGGTGACACCGCTGAATGCCGATGTCACAGCCGGGCTGACTTGTGTTTGAATTTCAGTCATAGCTACTCCTTAGAAGGTCTGGCCCGTGAGCAACAGTAAGTGCTCCACGATGGGACCCAGAGCGAGAGCGGGCAGGAAAGTCAGTCCGCCGACGATGAGGACGATGAAAACCAGCAGCCCCGTGAACAGGGGCGTGGCTGTCGAGAGCGTTCCTGCGCTGGCCGGAATGCTGTTCTTGGCTGCCATTACTCCAGCGACCGCGAGCATGGGCAGCAGCGTGAAATAGCGGCCCACGAGCATGGCCAGGCCGATGGTCGTATTGAAGAAAGGCGTATTGGCATTCAGGCCTGCAAATGCAGAGCCGTTGTTCGCCGTGCCTGACGTATACGCATACAGGACTTCACTGAAGCCGTGTGGCCCGAGGTTGGCCAAGCTTTCCATGGTGGCCGGGACCAGGCATGCGATGGCCGTGAATCCGAGGATGCTCAACGGATGGGCGAGCACGGCGATCATCACGTACTTCATCTCCCGTGCCTCGACTTTTTTGCCAAGAAACTCAGGAGTGCGGCCGATCATCATGCCCACAAGGAACACCGTGAGGATGGCATAAGTGACCAGATTGATTAGACCCACGCCATCACCACCGAATACGTTGTTGAGCATCATCTGGGCCAACGGAACGAAACCGCCCATCGGGGTGTAGGAGTCGTGCATCGAGTCCACCGAGCCGGTGGTTGCGGCTGTGGTTACTGCTGCAAACATGCTGCTTTGAGCCACGCCAAAGCGCAGCTCCTTGCCCTCCATGTTGCCGCCACCCTGCAGAGCGGTTTGCGTCTGATCCACGCCCAGGGGCGTCAACATCGGATTGCCGCTGTGCTCCGCGTTGTAGATCAACGCAAGAAAGCCTACGAACATCACAACGAAGGCGCCAAAGAAGGCCCAGCCTTGCCTGCGGCGCATGATCATCGAGCCGAACGTGTAAGTCAGCGCAGATGGGATCAGCAGCATGCTGAGCATGTGCAGCGTGTTGGTCAGCGGCGTCGGATTCTCGAACGGATGTGCGGCATTCATGCCGAAAAAGCCACCGCCGTTGGTGCCGATGTGCTTGATCGTCTCGAAGCTCGCGACCGGCCCCATGATGATCTGCTGCTTGGCTCCTTCGAGCGTGGCGACAACTGCGTCGGCACTCAGCGTTTGCGGCATGCCTTGCCAGACATAAACCAGTGCCATCACGAAGCACAGTGGCAGCAGGAGCCGATAGAGCACACGGGTGAAATCCACCCAGTAATTACCGATGTCGCCCGTGGACCTTCGGCTCAGGCCCCGAATGACCCCCCCTGCGGCAGCCACGCCCGTTGTTGCGCTAACGGACATCAAGAAGGTGATGACCGCCATTTGTGAGAAGTTGGACAGGCTGCTTTCGCCTGAATAGGCTTGCCAGTTGGTGTTGGTGATGAACGAAGCCGCAGTATTGAATGCCAGATCAGGCGTTTGAGACGCCCTCTCCAGCGCATCGCCAGGCAAATACTGCTGCACGCGCAGCAGAACGTAGCCAAGGAGCATCATGGCGGCGTTGCTCAGGACGAGCACCATCCCGTAGCGTTTCCATGACATCTTCTCCGACGGGTCAACGCCAAGAACTCGATAGGTACCACGCTCCAGAAAACTGTGCGCAGGACTTGTGAAAAGACGTGCCATCCATTTCCCGAGCACCACGACCAGGCCGGTCATGATCACCAGGATGATAGCGAATTGGACAATGTCGACAGTCATCTTGGACTCCGATCAAATTTTTTCGAGGCCAACGATGAACCCCGCCGTGATTACGAAAAATCCGCAAGCCAATACCAAAAACAAGAAATCACCCATAAATGCACCTCGATTGATTTGAATAATTTTGTAATCAGAACTTTTCAGGCCTGATCAGTGCATAAAGCAAATATGCAAATAACCCGAACGATATCAATCCGATAATCAAATTCACGATCCACCTTTATTGAAAATTGCCATGCTGCTGGCAAGTTAATGATTTTTAGAAAGAGGCTTGCAGAGCGAACTCAACACGAGAGCCCGCCATACTGGGAAACATCCTTTTTGCGGCGGAGTCCGTCCCGTGCAGCGTCAGCCTTGCCTCGAATGGGGCTTGAAATCCCCACACCACGCCCAGGGAGCCGTGGGTGTAGCTATCCGCGTAGGCGCTGTCCAGGAAGTAGCGCGCTAGCGTGCCCTCGAAACGCCATTTGTCATTGACGGGGTATCGCACGCCGATGAGCGCATAGGTACCAGTTGTCTTGCTGGCCATCGCGTTCGTGGAGCGCCCCACCGACAGCCAGTAGTTGTCGCGCCAAGTAAGCGCCGCGTTGACTTCGTTCCAGCTGGGGGAGCCTTGTGTACCGGGGTACTGGTAGCGCAGGTAATACGCATCAAGCGCCCAGTCTTCTGCCAGCTTGCCGCTCCAGCCCAAAGCGATATCGAATTCGCTACTGGCATTGTTATCTGGCTTGAACTTGACGTTGGAACCCCAGGCCGAAGCATAGAAGCCGGAGTCGTGGGCGTACTTCACTCCTGCTTGAACCGCCGGCTTCTCACGTGTCTGTGAAGAGCCGCGCCACACGTAGTCCGACGTCAATGCAACATTGCCGGAGACTTGCGCTTGAACGCTGGTTGCCGCCCCAAGCAGCAGCACGCTGATCGCAGCAGCAACGACCTTTCTAGTCGCCTGAATTTTTTCGAGATGCATGATTTTTCTCGCGAACGAATAGCGAAATGCCCATGCAACCAAGTATTCAGTGAAAGCGCGTAAATTTTCCATTCATGAACAATCTCCACGCATAAATTCTACGTAAATTATGAAGATCTTCGCTGTCGCACACGAGTTTAGTGAAGTCGGTCAAGGCGCGTCGACGTCCGCGTGCGCGCGGCGGCTGTGATCGTAAATTTATGTTGAATTTACGACGAGCGGAGTCTGCTTGAGGTATGGTTTTCAGGCCTCCGGCGCAAGAGTGTCCAATCAAATACAAGACGCCATCCTCATTGGCACTGTTGTGGTTGGATTCGTCTCCTTTTTTCGTATCGCAGAAATGAGCTGCATGGCTTGCAAGTCGACTTAAAGAATCACTACCGAGCCGCAATTTTCAAATATGCGCCAATCTTCTTAGAGCTGCATATATGGGTGATTGATTTGACCGAAAATGAAGCGTCAGCGAGATAGAAAGAATGGAGTTACGCCACCTTCGATACTTTCTCGCAGTTGCAGAGGAGCTTCGCTTTGTTCGTGCTGCCGAGCGACTGCACATCGAGCAATCACCGTTGTCGCGCGCAATCAAGGAGCTTGAGGAGGAGTTGGGTGTCCTGCTATTTGCGCGCACCACACGCAGCACGCAATTGACCCGTTCTGGCAAGTTGTTTTTGGAGCATGTGCGCCGTGTATTCACCGCCTTGGAGCAAGCACGGGATAGCGTGCGAGCGGCAGCTAACGGCTTTCACGGACAATTGCGCGTGGCATTATCGGACGGCATTACACCGTCGCGCTTGCCGGCATTGCTGGCGCAATGCCGGCAGGAAGAACCCGAAGTGGAACTCAGATTCTTCGAGATTCCACTGTCGCAGCAGATCAAGGGACTGCATGACGACTCGTACGACGTGGGATTTGCGCAGTCCGACGAGGTAGGCGATGGCATCTTCGCTCTACCTGTCTGGAGCGATCCGCTCATGGTTGCGGTGCCAGCTCGGCATCCACTGCTGGCCCACAAGCGGATTCCTCTGGACGAACTGCTGCGCTATCCGCTTGTCCTGTGTGACCCACAAATCTGTGAAGGCCATGCCAAGCATGTCGAGCGAGTGTTGCGCCGTACCGAAATGGAGCCGCTGATCGCGGAACGAGTGGCATCCGCCGACCTGATGATGGCGCTGGTGGCGGCAGGCTTTGCGCTTGGACTGGCAGGTGCGGCGCACATTGCTGCCAGCCGTGAACCTGGCGTAGTGGCCCGGCCTCTGGCGGCGCGCGTACCGCCGCTGACCACTTATTTGCTGTATCCCGAAAGTGAGCCGCTGGAAGTGCTAGAACGATTTATTGGGCGCGTACAGGCGATCGAATCCCTGGAATCTCCCAGGCCTATGCGAGGCCGCTGTTCTGACATATCGGAGGAACCCGCATCATGAGGAAGATACTTCCGCTTTTACTGGCTGCCGCGTTGACTGCTTGCGGCTCGTCCGAGATGCCTCAGAAGGCCGACACCTCGGAAGCGAATATCCCAACGGTGGAAGAACTGGCGGCCAATCCTGAGCGGCTCAAAGAGCTGCGCCAGCAATGCAAGACCGACCGCCCGAAGCTGGGCGACGTGCTGTGCAACCGGGTGGCCGAGGCCACGCGCAAGCGGTTCTATGGCGACGGCGAAACGCCGTACACACCACCGAAGGAACCGCCTAAGTTCTGATCGTTGGCGGTTCGCCGAATCGCCTTAATTTTTTGCTCGATACGCCGCAATGCGCCCGCGCTTGCGGCGTTTTTCTTTGGCTCGCCGTCGCACTCATTCTGTCTTTTTGCTCGACCTTTCTGCCGAAAACGGTCTTTGACCGGCACTGGCCCGGCACCGATCCTGACGCCTGCGGCACGCCTTTGTGCCGCTCTTTCCATGAGGAATCAGCTCAGGAGAAATCGGAGGCCAGGTCATGCAAGGGACGAACGTGCTGTTCGGTCAGATCGCCGTCGTATTCGGCATCGTGATCGCTGGCGTGTGGGGCGCCACACAATGGACAGCAGCCGCCCTTGGCTATCAAGTACGCCTTGGCTCGCCCTGGTTCGACTTCCTTGGCACGTCGATCTACCACCCCTGGAAACTGTTTGAGTGGTGGTTCTTCTTCGGGGCCTATGCACCGGAAGTATTCGACACCGGCGGCGCCATCGCCGGCGCCAGCGGCATGGTCGCCGTGGGCGTTGCCATCGCCATGTCGGTCTGGCGCTCGCGCCAAGCACGCCTCGTCACCACCTACGGCTCTGCGCGCTGGGCTAACGCGCAGGACATTCGCAAGGCGGGCCTCGCACAGCCTGCCGGCGTGTTCCTGGGCCAGCGCGATCGCCAGTACCTGCGGCATGAAGGCCCGGAACACGTCCTGACCTTCGCGCCCACGCGCTCGGGCAAGGGCGTGGGCCTCGTGGTGCCGACGCTACTGTCCTGGCCGGCTTCGGCCGTCATCCACGACATCAAGGGCGAGAACTGGCAGATCACCGCAGGCTGGCGCAGCCGATTCAGCCACTGCTTGCTGTTCAACCCGACCGATGCGAAGTCGGCGGCCTACAACCCACTGCTGGAGGTGCGGCGCGGCGCGCATGAAGTGCGCGACGTGCAGAACATCGCGGACATTCTGGTCGATCCCGAAGGCGCGCTGGAGAAGCGCAACCATTGGGAAAAGACTTCGCACGCGCTGCTGGTCGGGGCCATCCTGCATGTGCTCTACGCAGGCGAAGACAAGACGCTGCGCGGCGTCGCCAACTTCCTGTCCGATCCGGCCAGCCCGTTCGAGCTGACCTTGCATCGGATGATGACCACGCCCCACCTGGGCGATGGCCCGCATCCTGTTGTCGCTTCGGCGGCGCGCGAAGTCCTCAACAAGAGCGACAACGAACGCTCGGGCGTGCTTTCCACGGCCATGTCGTTCCTCGGCCTGTACCGCGATCCCACGGTGGCCGAAGTCACCTCGCGCTGCGACTGGCGCATCGCCGACCTGATCGCGGCCAAGCATCCGGTGTCGCTCTACTTGGTAGTGCCGCCTTCGGACATTTCGCGGACGAAGCCGCTCATTCGCCTAATCCTCAATCAGATCGGGCGGCGCCTCACCGAATCGCTCGACGGCTCCGACGGCATCGAGCGCCGGCACAAGCTGCTGCTGATGCTTGACGAGTTCCCGGCGCTGGGGCGCCTGGACTTCTTCGAGACGGCGCTGGCCTTCATGGCGGGGTATGGCATCCGCAGCTTCCTCATTGCGCAGTCGCTCAACCAGATCGACAAAGCCTACGGCCAGAACCATTCGATCCTCGACAACTGCCACGTGCGCGTGACGTTTGCGACGAACGACGAGCGCACCGCCAAGCGGATCTCCGAGACGCTGGGCACGGCCACCGAGCTGCGTGCGCAACGCAACTATGCCGGCCACCGGCTCGCGCCGTGGCTCGGGCACCTGATGGTGTCGCGCCAGGAAACCGCGCGCCCGCTGCTGACGCCGGGTGAAGTCATGCAGCTTCCGCCTGACGAGGCCGTGGTGATGGTGTCCAGCCTGGCGCCGATCAAGGCGAAGAAGCTGCGCTACTACGCGGACGCCAATTTCAAGCGCCGCGTGCTGCCGCCGCCTGCACTGGCGAACGGGCAGTACGCGGACGCGCCGACGCTGCGTCCCGACGACTGGAGCGGGCTGGCGATTCCGTCCGTGCCCGCTGCGCCTGCCACGGCATCCGCCGATGGCCTGGAGAACTTGGGTTCGGCCGACGACGGCGGCCCGCGCCGTCAGCCCGAACTCTCCGAAACCGTCGCCTACGACCCCGAGCTGGCCGCGCCTGCGGCTGACCTCGGGCTGCTCGATGACGACGACGACCTTCCGCTTCCCCTTCCGCGCCAGCTCGATCCAGCCATGCAGCGCACGGCCCGGCTGGCTTCCCTCGACCCCAACGACGGAATCGAGCTATGAGCCACTACCGCCTCAACCTGTTCATCCAGCCGGAGCACGCCAAGCGCCTGGATGAGCTGGCCGCCAAGAAAGGCGTGTCCAAGTCGTCCATCGTCGCGGCGGCGCTCGCATCGTGGCTGTCGCCCGATGCCGCCGACCAGCGCGAGGCGGCCATCGCCAAGCGGCTGGATCGCCTCTCGCGCCAGACCGAGCGCATGGAGCGCGACCAGAACATCGCCATCGAAACGCTGGCGCTGTTCATCCGCTACTACCTGACCGTCAGCACGCCGGTTCCCGAGGCGCACCAAGACGCGGCACGCGCGCAGGGCAAAGCGCGCTTCGAGCAGTTCACCGAGCAGCTTGGCCGCCACCTGCTGCGGGGCCGCAGCTTGGTGCGCGACGTGGTGGAGGAACTGCATCCCGATCCGATGCGGATGGAGGACGCGGCGGCAGCCGCCCAAGCGCGGGAGCGTGCGTCATGAGCGCCGTTCCCCAATCCATGACCGCCACGTCGCTCGACCGCCGCATCCAGATGCTGCGCACGGCGATGGGACCGCTGATCGCCGCCGCGCTCGAAGACCCGGACGTGGTGGAGGTGATGCTGAATCCTGATCGCACCCTTTGGGTGGATCGGCTTTCCAGTGGGCGCGCGCCGATGGGCGTGGAACTGCCCGAGGCGGACGGCGAGCGAATCATCCGCCTTGTCGCCGCCCACGTCGGCGCGGAAGTACATCGCGGCCAGCCGCTGTTGTCCGCCGAGTTGCCCGAGACGGGCGAACGCTTCGAGGGCATCTTGCCGCCCGCCGCGCCGGGGCCGGCCTTTGCCTTGCGCAAGCGCGCCATCGGCGTGATTCCGCTGGAGCGGTACGTCATCGGCGGGATGATGACCAGCGCGCAGGCGGGCTTTCTCGTTCGCGCCGTGCGCGAGCGGCAGAACGTGCTGATCGCCGGGGCCACCAGCAGCGGCAAGACCACGCTCGCCAATGCGCTGCTGGCTGAGATCGCTGCCACGGGCGACCGCGTGCTGGTGCTCGAAGACACGGTGGAGCTGCAATGCGCGGCCCGCGACCACGTTCCTCTGCGCACCCGCGCAGGCGTGGTGTCGATGACCGAGCTGGTGCGCTCGTCCATGCGCCTGCGGCCTGATCGCGTCGTCGTTGGCGAAGTGCGCGGCGCCGAGGCGCTGGATCTCATCAAGGTGTGGGGCACGGGCCACCCCGGTGGCATCGCCACGATCCATGCCGGCTCCGCGCTCGGCGCGCTGCTGCGCCTGGAGCAACTGATTCTCGAAGTGGCGGTGAATCCGCCCCGTGCGCTGATCGCCGAGGCCGTGGACGTGGTGATCCACATCGCCGGGCGCGGGCGCAAACGCCGCATCGAGAGCATCGCCCGCGTCGTCGGCTTCGATGGCGTGGGCTACCAACTGGCGGACGCGCTGGAAACGCCGTTTCCCGAGCTGCCGCCACATCCCGATGCCGCACCCGCTGCGGCGACTTCCCCATCCCCTCACTCACTTGGAGAACTGCCATGACGCAGATGACCATTCCTGCTTTCCGTTTTTCTGCAAATCCGGCTTTGCGTCTTGCGCGGCTGCGCTGCCTGGCCCGCCCTGCGGGGCAAGGGCTGCTGCTGGCCGCGCTGCTGTTGTTTCTGGCCGGAACCGCGCAGGCCGCCGGCTCCTCGATGCCGTGGGAAGGCCCGCTGCAATCCATCCTCGAATCCATCCAGGGGCCGGTGGCGCGCATCGTCGCGGTCATCATCATCATTGCCACGGGCCTCGCGCTCGCGTTCGGCGACACGTCGGGCGGATTCCGCAAGCTGATCCAGATCGTCTTTGGCCTGTCCATCGCGTTCGCCGCGTCCTCGTTCTTCCTGTCGTTCTTCAGCTTCTCCGGCGGGGCTGTCGTATGAGCGCCCCGGATAGCTTCGCGGCGGGGTTCGAGGTGCCTTTGCACCGCTCGCTCACCGAGCCGATCCTGCTGGGCGGCGCACCGCGCACCGTGGCGATCGCCAACGGCACGTTGGCCGCCGCTGTCGGGCTGGGTCTGCAACTCTGGATTCCCGGTGGTGTGCTCTGGATCGTCGGCCACGCGCTGGCGGTCTGGGGGGCGCGCGTCGATCCGCAGTTCATGGCCGTGTTCGCGCGGCACATCAAGCACCGCCCGCTGCTGGACGTGTGAGGGGAATGCCATGCTGAACCTTGCCGAATACCGCCAGCGCCCGGCCTTGCTTGCCGACTGGCTGCCCTGGGCCGGATTGGTGGCGCCGGGCGTCGTGCTGAACAAGGATGGCTCGTTCCAGCGCACGGCGCGGTTTCGCGGGCCTGACCTCGACAGCGCCACGCAAGGCGAGCTGATCGCCACGTCGGCGCGCTTGAACAATGCGCTGCGCCGCCTGGGTTCGGGCTGGGCGCTGTTCATCGAGGCCGAGCGCCGCGCTGCCGCCGATTACCCGCACTCGGAGTTTCCCGAGCCGCTGTCGTGGCTGGTGGACGAGGAACGCCGGGCCACCTTCGAGGAATCGGGCAACGACTTCGAGAGCGGCTATCACCTGACGCTGGTGTACCTGCCGCCCGAGGAATCGCGCACCCGCGCGGCGGGGATGCTGTACGAGAACCGGCCCACCGATGGCGTGGACTGGCGCGAGCGCCTGGCGGCCTTCATGGCGGAAACGGATCGCGTGTTCGACCTGTTCGATGGCGTGATGCCGGAGATCGCCTGGCTGGACGACAGCCAGACGCTGACCTACCTGCACTCGACCATCTCGACGCGGCACTACCGCGTCGGCGTGCCCGACGTGCCGTTCCACATCGACGCGCTGCTGACCGACTCCGCACTGGTCGGCGGCCTTGCGCCCATGCTGGGCGACCAGCACCTGCGCGTGGTGTCGGTGCGGGGCTTCCCGACCTCGACCTGGCCGGGGATTCTGGACGACCTCAACCGCCTCGGTTTTGCGTACCGCTGGAGCACGCGCTTTCTCTGCCTCGACAAAGCCGAGGCGGAACGGGAATTGGGACGCTTGCGCCGCCAGTGGTTCGCCAAGCGCAAGAATGTCATCGCGCTGCTGCGCGAAACGATCTTCCAGCAGGAAAGCCCGCTGGTCGATACCGACGCGAGCAACAAGGCCGCCGACGCCGACGCTGCCTTGCAGGAGTTGGGCAGCGATCAAGTCGCCTTCGGTTATCTGACGGCGACCGTCACCGTCATGGACGAGGACGCCGCCGTCGCCGACGAGAAGCTGCGCATGGTGGAGCGCGTCATTCAGGGTCGGGGTTTCGTCACCATCCCTGAAACGCTCAACGCCGTGGATGCGTGGCTGTCCTCGCTCCCCGGCAATGCTTACGCCAACGTGCGCCAGCCCATCGTCTCGACGCTGAACCTGGCGCACATGATGCCGGTGTCGGCGGTATGGGCCGGGCCGGAGAAGAACGACCACCTCGACGGCCCGCCGCTGATCGTCACGCGCACCGATGGTGCGACGCCGTTCCGGCTGGTGACGCACATCGGCGACGTGGGCCACACGCTGGTCGCGGGGCCGACCGGCATGGGCAAGTCGGTCTTGCTCGCCACGCTGGCAATGCAGTTCCGCCGCTATCGCCGCTCGCGCATCTTCGCCTTCGACATGGGCCGCTCCATGCGAGCCGCCATCCTCGGCCTGGGCGGCGAACACTACGACCTGGGCACGGATGGCGAAATCGCCTTCCAGCCACTCGCGCGCATCGACCGTGAGGGCTACCGCACCTGGGCGGCCGAATGGATCGAGGGCCGCTTGCTGCACGAAGGCGTCGCAGTCGGCCCCGACGAGAAGGCCGCAATTTGGTCGGCGCTGGGAAGCCTCGCAGGCGCGCCGGTGGAGCAGCGCACGATGACGGGGCTTTCCGTGCTGCTGCAATCGAACGCGCTGCGCCAAGCGCTCGCGCCCTATGTGTTGGGCGGCGCGCACGGCAAGCTGCTGGACGCCGACCATGACCGATTGGGCATGGCCGACGTGCAGTGCTTCGAGATGGAGGAGCTGATGCACAGCAAGGCCGCCGTCATGGCCGTGCTGCATTACCTCTTTGCGCGCTTCGACGAACGCTTTGATGGCGCTCCCACGCTGCTGATCCTCGATGAAGCATGGCTGTTCCTCGATGACCCGGTGTTTGCCGCGCGCATCCGCCAGTGGCTCAAGACGCTGCGCAAGAAGAATGTCAGCGTCATCTTCGCCACGCAGTCGCTGGCTGACATCAAGGATTCGAGCATCGCGCCCGCGATCATCGAGAGCTGCGCGAGTCGGATTTTCTTGCCCAACCCGCAGGCCACCGAGCCGCAGATTCGCACGATCTACGAGGGCTTCGGCCTCAACAGGCGGCAGATCGAAATCGTCGCCACCGCGCAGCCCAAGCGCGACTACTACTACCAATCCCGCCTCGGCAACCGCCTGTTCGACCTCGACCTGGGGCCGGCGGCGCTGGCGTTTGCGGGCGCTTCCACGCCGCAAGACCAGCGCGACATGGATCGCGTGCTGCTGGACGCCGGCGTGCCCGGCTTCGCGGGCGCCTGGCTGCGCCATCGCGGCCTCGATTGGGCGGCCGACCTGCTGCCCTCGTTCCCCGGCCTTGCGCCGGGTTCCCTCCGTACCACCGACCACCCACAGGAGAGCCTGTCATGAAGAAGCGCCTTATCGCCGCCGCCGTCGCGGCCATGCTTTGCACCGCCACCGCCCATGCGCAATGGGTCGTGGTCGATCCCACGAACCTCGTGCAGAACACGCTGACCGCGATCCGCACGCTGGAGCAGATCAACAACCAGATCCAGCAGCTCCAGAACGAAGCGCAGATGCTGATGAACCAGGCGCGCAACCTCGCCAGCCTGCCGTCCAGTGTGGTGAACGAGTTGCGCGCCAATCTGGCGACGACCGAGCGACTGATCGCCCAGGCCAGGGGCTTGGCCTACGACGTGACGAACCTCGATCGGGAGTTCGCGCGCCTGTATCCCGAGCAGTACGCCGCCACCGTCAGCGGCGACCAGATGTACCGCGACGCGCAGGAGCGTTGGCGGAACACGCTCAACGGCTTGCAGACCACGATGCAGATGCAGGCGCAGGTGTCGCAGAACCTGGGCGAAGACGAGAGCGTGCTGGCCGACCTCGTGGGCAAGAGCCAGTCGGCCGAAGGCGCGCTGCAAGCCATGCAGGCCATGAACCAGTTGCTGGCCTTGCAGGCCAAGCAGTCCATCCAGTCGCAGCGGCTCCAGATCACGCAAGACCGGGCGACTGCGCTGGAGCTGGCGCGACAGGCGGCGGCCACGGAACGCGCCCGCGAGGTGCGGCGGCGCTTCCTGGGCGACGGCACACCGTACACGCCGCAGTCCGTGAACTTTTACGGCAACTGACGGGAGGCCGCCATGCGATGCGTCCTCGCCCTGTCGGTTTCGCTGCTTGTGGCGCTGCTGACCGCTTGCAGCGAGCAGCCGGCCGACAACCTTGCCGATGCCTTGGCCGCCGATCCCGTGCGGCTCAAGGCATTGCGCGCGCAATGCGCCGCCGATCGGCAGGCCACGGGCGAGGACGCCTGCCGCGCCGCCGCCGAAGCCTTCCGGCGGCGCTTCTTCTCCGGCCAGGCCGGGCCGGATGAATATCAAACGCTGGCCGACCTGCCGCCGATCCCGCCGAGCTTCGATGAACCGGCCGATGGCAAGGCACCGGCATCGCCCGCCGAATCAGAGGACACGCCATGAATGACGTGACCATCATCGACCAGTTTCTCAACACCTTTGCCGCCTACATCGACTCGGGCTTCGGGCTGTTGCAGGGCGAAGTGGCCTTCCTGACCGTGACGCTGATCGTCATCGACATGACCATCGCCGGCCTGTATTGGGCCATGAGCCATGCCACCGGCCAGGGCGAGGACGTGATCGCCAAGCTGCTGCGCAAGGTGCTCTACGTCGGTGCCTTCGCTTACATCATCGGCAACTTCAACTGGCTGGCTGGCATCGTGTTCCGCTCCTTCGCCGGGCTGGGCCTGACGGCCACCGGCTCGGCCATCACGATGGAGAACTTCTTGCAGCCGGGCCGGCTGGCGAAAACCGGCATCGACGCAGGGGCGCCGATTCTGGAGCAAGTCGGCGAGATGGCCGGTTTCCCCGAGGTGTTCGTCAATCTCGATGCCATCGCGGTGATGTTTCTCGCGTGGCTGGTCGTGGTGCTGTGCTTTTTCGTGCTGGCGATCCAGCTTTTCATCACGCTGATCGAGTTCAAACTGACCACGCTTGCGGGCTTTGTGCTGGTGCCGTTTGCGCTGTGGAACAAGACGGCGTTCCTCGCCGAAAAAGTGCTGGGCAACGTGGTGGCCTCCGGCGTCAAGGTTCTGGTGCTGGCCGTGATCGTCGGTATCGGCTCGGGCTTGTTCGCTCAGTTCCAAGTCCATCCCGCCGAGCCGTCTATCGACCACGCGCTGGTCATCATGCTGGCCTCGCTCACCTTGCTGGCGCTCGGGATCTTCGGCCCCGGCATCGCCACGGGCCTCGTGTCCGGTGCGCCGCAGCTCGGCGCTGGCGCAATGGCCGGTGCTGCTGTCGGCGCTGCCGGCACGGCCGTCGCCATCGGCGCCGCCGCGACGGGCGTGGGTGGCGCCGTGGCTGCTGGTGCGCGCATGGCCCCGGCTGCCGCCAAGCTGGCCGGTAGCGGTGCGCGCGCCGCCACGTCGGCGGCCAGCAGTGCGAAGTCGGCGTTCCAGGCCGGTTCTGCCGCCGCAGGCGGTGGCGCGAAAGGCGCGATGGCCGGCATGGGCAACGTCGCCAAGACCGGCGCGCAGTCCGCCGGACGCGCAGCTGCATCCCGTGCTTCCGCTGCCGGGCAGCGGATGGCCGCTCCGTTCCGCGCTGGCTGGAATGGCTCGACGGCCGACGCTGGCGCGTCAGCCGGCCAAGCCTCCACAGGTGCCGCCGCTGCACAGAAGCCGGAACAACCCGCCTGGGCCAAGCGGCTGCATCGCCGCCAGCAACTCACCCATGCCGCGACCACCACTGCCCACGCGCTGCGCGGCGGCGATGGCGGCGGCTCCGGCCAGGGGCCGAGCCTGCGCGATTCCGATTCATAAGGAGAACCGACCATGCGATTCAAGAAACCGCAGGTGCGCTACGCCGACACGCCGCAGCCTGCCACGCCGTACCAAGCTGCCGGCCAGGTGTGGGACGGCCGTATCGGCTCGCCGCGCGTGCAGGCGAAGAACTGGCGCCTGATGGCCTTCGGGTGCCTGACGCTCGCGCTGCTGATGGCCGGCGGCCTGGTGTGGCGCTCGGCGCAGTCCTTCGTGACTCCCTACGTCGTGGAAGTGGACAACGCGGGCCAGGTACGCGCGG
Source organism: Stenotrophomonas nitritireducens (assembly GCF_001431425.1). Lineage (GTDB taxonomy): Bacteria > Pseudomonadota > Gammaproteobacteria > Xanthomonadales > Xanthomonadaceae > Stenotrophomonas > Stenotrophomonas nitritireducens. The sequence goes on along the minus strand of NZ_LDJG01000008.1, from coordinate 176,198 downwards.
TCGGCGAAGCCGCCACGCCGTACCGGCCCAACGATGCGCAGACGGCGCACCACATCGCGCGTTTCGTGACGCTGGTGCGCTCGCTGTCTATCGACCCGATCGTCGTCCGCCAGAACTGGCTGGACGCCTACGACTACACGACCGACAAGGGCGCGGCCGTGCTCAACGACTACGCGCGCGTGAACGATCCGTTCGCGCGCATCGGCAGGGAGTCGGTGACGGTGCAGATCACCAGCGTCGTGCGCGCCAGCGACACGTCTTACAACGTGCGCTGGACGGAGCGCCTCTACGTCAACGGTGCCGCGGCGGGCTTGGAGCGATGGACGGCCGTGGTGTCCATCGTGCAGCAGACCCCCCGCACCGAACAGCGCCTGCGCAAGAACCCCCTGGGCATCTACGTCAACGGCCTGTCGTGGAGCCGCGAACTGGATTCTTCCGAAGGAGCCAAGCCATGAACCCGCTTTTCCGTAAATCCGCCTTGCCGTTGATCCTGCTTGTTTCGGCTGTCCTGTTCTCTGGCTGCGCCACGCAGGGCAAGCCGCCGCCGGCCATCTCGCTCGATGAGCCGGTGCAAGCCCAGCCGCTGCCGGAGCCGCTCGCGCCGGTGGAAGTGGTCAAGGTGCCCGAGCCGCTGGCGCTGCCGGCGCAGTTGAAGCCATTGCCCGAAGCAGAGGACGCCAAGCCCGCGCCGGAACCGGCCGACGAGAAGGTGCGCGTCTCGCGGGCCAATACGGAGGCCCGCGTCGCGCCCACGCGCGAGGGCTACGTCAATGCGATTCAGGTTTGGCCCTTCACCGACGGCGCGCTGTATCAGGTCTATGCGGCCGTGGGCCGCGTGACCGTGATCGCGCTTCAGCCGGGCGAGGAACTGGTGACGGTGGCCGCCGGCGACACGGTGCGCTGGATCGTGGGAGACACATCGAGCGGCAGCGGCGATGCGCTGCGCGTCAATGTGATGGTCAAGCCCATCCGCTCGGGCCTCAAGACCAATCTGGTCATCACCACCAGCCGGCGCACCTACCTGCTGGAGCTGACCTCGACGGAAAAGACGTGGATGGCTTCGGTGTCGTGGGAGTACCCGAAGGACGAGATGCTGGCCTTGCAGCGCCAGGCGCAGGCGGCCAACGCCGCCGCGCCGGTCGATACCGGCTTGTCGCTGGAGAAGATCCGCTTCCGCTACGCCATCAGCGGCAGCAATCCACCGTGGAAGCCGCTGCGCGCCTTCGATGATGGCGAGAAGGTCTATATCCAGTTCCCCGCCGGCATCGCGCAAGGCGAGTTGCCGCCGCTGTTCGTGATCGGTGCGCAGGGCGACGGGCAACTGGTGAACTACCGCTTCCGTGCGCCGTACTACATCGTGGATCGGCTCTTTGGCGCGGCGGAGCTGCGCCTGGGCGGCGACAAGGGTGACGTGGTTCGGATCGAGCGCACGGACGGCACGCGGAGGAATTGACCATGAGCCAGGACGACACCCCCGACCTCGCCGCGCCGCAGGCGGGAAAGATCGCACCCGAGGCGGTGGCGCTGCGCGCGCAGCCGCGCCCGGTCACGCGCCTGAATCGGCGCACGCTGGCCGTCCTCGTCGGCAGCCTGTCGGTCGCCGTGCTCGGGGCCACGATCTGGTCATTGCAACCGCACCGTCGCGGCGCGGGCGAGCAGACCGAGCTTTACAACGTGGATCGCGTCTCGAAGTCCGAAGGGCTGGACGGCCTGCCGTCGGACTATTCCAAGCTGCCGAAGGTGCCGGAGTTGGGGCCGCCGCTGCCGGGCGATCTTGGGCCAGCGATCGTGAAGTCGCAGCAGCCCGTGACGCCAGCCTATGCGCCGCCGGGCCACGACCCGGAGGATGCACGGCGCAAGGAAGCCGAAGCCGCAGCAGCTTCGTCGGTGTTCTTCCGCTCGGGCACGCCCGGCAAGACCGCAGCGCCGACCACTACGCAGGTTGCCGCAGCCGGCTCCGCACCAGCCCTGGCGGGGTTCGATCCGCTCGCCGCCGGGCCAGCCTCGACAGCGGCCCAGCTTGCCGACCCGACTGCGACGCAGAACCGGCAGGACCAGAAAGAGGCTTTCCTGAAAGGCGGCGCTACTGAAACCCGTAATTCCAGCAATCTGCAAATGCCGGCTTCGCCCTACCAGGTGATGGCTGGGACGGTGATCGCGGGCGCGCTCGTGACGGGCATCAAGTCCGATCTTCCGGGCGATGTGATCGCCACGGTGACGGAGCCGGTCTATGACACGGCCACGGGCAAGTTCCTGCTGATCCCGCAGGGATCGCGCATCCTGGGCAAATACAACAGCCAGGTCAGCTATGGGCAGAGCCGGGTTCAAGTGGTGTGGAACCGGATCATCCTGCCGGACACGTCCTCGCTGACCCTCGACAACCTTGTCGGCACCGATCCGGCGGGCTATTCCGGCCTGGAAGATGGCGTGGACTATCACTGGGGCCGCATCGTCGCCGGTGCCGCGCTGACCACGCTGCTGGGCGTTGGTGCGGAGTTGGCCGCGCCGGAGAACCGACAGGACGGCAACCGCATCGTGATCGCCGGGCGCGACAGCGCGCAGGACAGCATCAATCAGATCGGCCAGGAGATGACCCGGCGCAACATGAATATCCAGCCGACGTTGACCGAGCGGCCGGGCCTGCCGGTGCGGATCATCGTTAACCGCGACTTGGTGCTGCGGCCGTACCAGCCGCTTTTCTTCAACAGGGGGGTGATGCGATGAGCACCGGCAAGAAACTGCGGCTGGGGCCGCTGCCGAAACTAGAATCCACGAAACTGACCTTTGCGTGCCCGGCCAGCCTGAAAGCCGACCTCGACCGCTACGCTGCGTTGCATGCGCAGACTTACGGCGAAGCAGTCGATGCGGCGACGCTGATCCCGCATATGCTGGAGGCGTTCATGGCGGGGGATCGGGGATTCAGGAAGGGCACGGCAACGCGGAGCGCGCCGTCGAAGCCGACATGATGGCGTCGCCTACCATCCTGCGGCATCCATCGAACGCGCAGCCCCAGGGCTGCGTGTTCTTCGTTCTGGATGCCGCTAAACCGCTGGGCTATGATGACGAAACAGGTTCGCCGTTCCTCGGCAATCCAGCACGATTCAGCGCGATGCGGCTTGCTCTCCCGACGCTCTTATGTGGCTCCTAGCCCACGCGGTGGCACTTCTACGAAGTGGCCTGTAAAAGAGCTAACCTACTGTCCCATATACGGTTTCAAGCCCTGCGTGATTTGCGCGAAAGACTTGACACCGGCACTTTTTTGTTGCCCCGTTCCTGCCATTCCCGTTTCCGACCATCGGCAGGCGCGGTCAAAACCGCCGGGGGGCCCTTCGCCACCGCTCCGACAGCAGCCTCGACCGCGATGGCTGGAAGGCGCCGGCGCCCCCGGCCATCGCAACGCGCCATCGATCCGCATTTTTATGGCGTTTTTACGCCCGCACCGGTTCCATGGCATCGAACGTTTACGGCCTCCGGGAGGACGATGCCGGTCCTGATCGGGACGACGGCCTGCGGCAACGGCGCCGCCCCGCCCTTCCACCGGCGCGCCCCGCGAGTGGCGTCCAGAAAGCGAGGTTTCCCATGCCCGGCTGGCTTTCCCTGTTGTGCGGACTGGTGGCGCTGGTCGCCGCCGCCTGCCTGCTGTACGCGGTCCTGCGGCCCGAGTCGTTCTGAGGAGCGCGCCATGACCGAAGCCCTTGTCATCCTGCTGGCCGGCATGCTCCTGGCCTGGCCGCTGGGCCTGTACCTGGCGCGGCTGATGCGCGGTACGCCGATGCGCATCGATCCCTTGTTCCACTGGATCGAAAAGCCACTGTACCGGCTGCTGGGCGTGGACCCGGGCCGCGCCATGTCCTGGCGCGGCTATGTCGCCGCCTTCCTGCTCAGCAACCTGGTGCTGGCCGTGCCGACGCTGGCCGTGTTCATGAGCCAGGCCTGGTTGCCGCTCAACCCGGACCACATTCCCAACTTGCGCTGGGACACCGCGCTGCACACGATGGTGTCGTTCCTGACCAACACCAACCAGCAGCACTACAGCGGCCAGGCGCAGCTGTCCTACCTGTCGCAGATGACCGCCATCACCGGCCTGCAGGTGATCACGCCGATGATGGGCCTGGCCTTGGCCGTGGCCACGCTGCGGGCACTGTTCGCCCGAACGCAGGACAACGGCAACGGCAACGCCGCACGCATCAGGGTCGGCAACTACTACGCCGACGTGGTGCGCCTGTGCCTGCGCTTCCTGCTGCCTCTGTGCCTGCTGTGGACGCTGCTGCTGACCTGGCAGGGCGTGCCCTCGACGCTCGCGGCCGGCCCGCAGGCCGTGCCGATCGACGCCAGCGCCGGCATGCAGGCGCAGAAGATCCCGCTGGGGCCGGTAGCGGCGATGGTCGCGGCCAAGCAGCTCGGCGCCAACGGCGGCGGCTGGTACGGGCCGAACAGCAGCTTCCCGCTGGAAAACCCGACGCCGCTTTCCAATGCGCTGGAACTGGTCGGCATCGTGCTGATCCCGATGGCGGTCGTGTTCATGATCGGCGCCTTCACCGGCCGGCGCCGGTTCGGCGCGCTGGTGTTCGGCTGCATGCTCGGCATGTCGCTGCTGTCCACCTTCGGCACGGTGTGGCTGGAAGGCCATGGCGCCACCGCCGCCAGTCCATTGCTGATGGAAGGCAAGGAGGTCCGCTTCGGCGCGGACGGCACCGCGCTGTGGGCCACGCTGACCACCCAGGTGCAGAACGGCTCGGTCAACGGCATGCAGGATTCGATGAGCCCGCTGACCGGCATGGTGTCGCTGGTCAACATGCTGGTCGGCGCCATCTGGGGCGGCATCGGCTGCGGCCTGCAGCAGTTCCTGGTGTACCTGATGCTGTCGGTGTTCCTGGCCGGACTGATGACCGGGCGCACGCCCGAGCTGTTCGGCCGCAAACTGGAAACGCCGCAGATACGCCTGCTCGCCGTGCTGGTACTGCTGCAACCCATCACCCTGCTCGGCCTGACCGCGCTGACCCTGGCCATCCCCGGCCTGGCAGGCACGTCCAATCCCGGCTTCCACGGCATCACCCAGGTGTTCTACGAGTTCACCTCGGCCTACGCCAACAACGGTTCGGGTTTCGCCGGACTCGCCACCAACACCGTGTGGTGGAACCTGAGCTGCTCGCTGGTGCTGGCGCTGGGCCGTTTCCCGATCCTGATCGTCCCGCTGGTCATCGCCGCACAGCTGGGCGGCAAGCGGCAGGCACCGCAGGGCGCAGGCAGCCTGCAGATCGAAACCCCGACCTTCGGCCTGACCCTGCTCTGCGTGATCGTCGTCCTCACCGTGCTGCAGTTCATGCCGGCGCTGGTCCTCGGCCCGGTGGCCGACCGCCTGGGCCTGGCACTGCAGGGAGCCCCACAGCCATGAACATCCCGATGTCCCCCCCTGTTTCCCGGGCCGCCATGCGCCGCCCGCCCCTGCTCGACGCCGCAGGCTGGCGGCGCGCCCTGCTGGAGTCGGTCCGCAAGCTGGCGCCGATGCATCTGCTGCACAACCCGGTGATGGCCATCGTCATGGCCGGCACCCTGCTGGCGCTGCTGCTCACGCTCACCGGCAACGCACCGCTGGGCTTCGGCCTGGCGGTCACCGCGATCCTGCTGGCGACCGTATTGTTCGGCAACTTCGCCGAAGCCGTGGCCGAAGCGCGCGGCCGCGGCCAGGCGGCCTCGCTGCGGCGCGCACGCAGGGACCTGGTGGCGCGCCGCCTGGCCGCGCCGCAACCAGGCGCGGCCGAAAGCACCGTCGCCGCGGCCGAGCTGCGCCCGGGCGACCACGTGATCGTCTCCGCCGGCGAACTCGTGCCGGCCGACGGCGAGATCGTGCAGGGCCTGGCCACCATCAACGAGGCCGCGGTCACGGGCGAGTCGGCACCGGTGCTGCGCGAGGCCGGCACCGACCGCTCCGGCGTCATCGGCGGCACCAAGGTGCTGTCGGACCAGATCATCGTGCGCGTCACCGCCGAGCCGGGGCACAGCTTCCTGGACCGCATGATCGCGCTGGTGGAAGGCGCCAACCGGCAGAAGACGCCGAACGAGATCGCGCTGACCCTGCTGCTGGCGGCGATGTCGCTGACCTTCCTGGTGGTAGTGGCGACGCTGCCGGCGATCGCCGGCTTCGTCGGCGTACGCGTCGATCCGCTGCTGCTGATCGCGCTGCTGGTGTGCCTGATCCCGACCACCATCGGCGGCCTGCTGCCGGCCATCGGCATCGCCGGCATGAACCGGGCATTGGCCGCCAACGTGCTGGCCAAGTCCGGCAAGGCGGTGGAAGTGGCCGGCGACGTGGACGTGCTGCTGCTCGACAAGACCGGCACCATCACCTACGGCGACCGCCAGGCCACGGCCTTCCATGCGCTGGCCGGCATCGATGCCGCGCAGCTGCGCGAAGCGGCCCTGCTGTCCTCGCTGGCCGACCCGACCCCGGAGGGCAAATCGATCGTGCGGCTGGCCCGCGAGCAGGGATGCGCCGCCAGCGAACCGGAAAGAGCGGACTACCTGGCCTTCAGCGCGCAGACCCGCATGTCCGGCGTCGACCTGGACGACGGCCGCCGCATCCGCAAGGGTGCAGCCGACGCCATCGCCGCGCACGTGCAGGCGCTGGGCGGCAACGTACCCAACGAGCTGCAGGCGCGCGTGGAGCAGGTCGCCCGCGGTGGCGCCACCCCGCTGGTGGTGTGCGAAGGCCGCCATGTGCTCGGCGTGGTGGCGTTGTCGGACGTGGTCAAGCACGGCATGCGCGAGAAGTTCGCGCAGCTGCGGGCGATGGGCATCCGCACGGTGATGATCACCGGCGACAACCCGTTGACCGCCGCGGCCATCGCCGCCGAAGCCGGGGTGGACGACTACATCGCCCAGGCCAGGCCCGAGGACAAGCTGGCGCGCATCCGCAGCGAACAGGCCGGTGGGCGGCTGGTGGCGATGGTCGGCGACGGCACCAACGACGCCCCGGCGCTGGCCCAGGCCGACATCGGCCTGGCGATGAATTCCGGCACGCAGGCGGCCAAGGAGGCCGGCAACATGGTCGACCTGGATTCGGACCCGGCCAAGCTGCTGGCGGTGGTGGAAGTGGGCAAGCAGCAGCTGATCACCCGCGGCGCGCTGACCACCTTCTCGCTGGCCAACGACGTCTCCAAGTATTTCGCGATCCTGCCGGCGCTGTTCGCCGCGGCCATCCCGTCGATGGCGGCGCTGAACGTGATGCAGCTCTCCAGCCCACGCAACGCGGTACTGGCGGCGCTGGTCTTCAACGCGCTGGTGATTCCGGCCCTGATCCCGCTGGCGCTGCGCGGCGTGCGCTTCCGCCCGGCCAGCGCCACCGCGCTGCTGCGCCGGAACATGCTGGTCTACGGCGTCGGCGGCGTGCTGCTGCCCTTCGTGGCGATCAAGGCCATCGACCTTCTCCTCGTCCTGGTGTCCGGCACATGAATCCTGCAATGCACACTCCACTGTGGCGCCCGGCCATCGGCCTGACGCTGTTCGGCCTGCTCGGTACCGGCCTGCTCTACGCCCTGCTCGCCACCGGCATCGCCGGCACGCTGTTCCCGGCGCAGGCCGACGGCAGCCTGGTCCGCGACGCCGACGGCACGGTGCGCGGCTCCGTCCTGCTGGCGCAGCCCTTCGCGGGCGACGGCTATTTCCAGGCACGGCCATCGGCAGCCGGCTACGACCCGATGGCCGCCGCCGGCAGCAACCTGGCGCGCAGCAATCCGGAACTGGCCAGGCGCGTGGCCGCGGCCACCTCCGCCGTGGCCGCGCGCGAGCGGGTCGCGCCGGCGCAGGTACCGGGCGATCTGGTCACCGCATCCGCCAGCGGACTCGACCCGCAACTCTCGCCGGCGGCGGCGCGGTTGCAGGTGGCGCGCGTGGCGCGCGCGCGCGGCTGGCCGCCGCAGCGCGTGCAGGCGCTGCTGGAGGACCAGCTGCAGGACCGGCAATGGGGCGTGTTCGGGCAGCCGCGCGTCAACGTGGTCGCGTTGAACCGGGCCCTGGATGCCGCCGCGCATGCGCCCTGATTCCCCGCCTGCCGGACACGGCGCACAATCGCGGCCATGAACGACCCCCGCAGCCGCCAGGCCGATGCGCTGGCCGAAAGCCTGCAACGCGAGGCCGGCGGCAAGCTGACGGCCTTCCTCGGCGCCGCGCCCGGCGTCGGCAAGACCTACGCCATGCTCACCCGCGCGCAGGAACAGCGGCGCCGCGGCGTGGATGTGGTCGCGGCCGTGGTGGAAACGCATGGCCGCAGCGACACCGCCGCGCTGCTGGGCGGGCTGCCGGCGATCGCGCTGCGCGAAGTCGATTACCGCGGCCACCGCCTGCAGGAAATGGACCTGGACGCGGTGCTGGCGCGGCACCCGGCGCTGGTGCTGGTCGACGAACTGGCCCACCGCAACGCACCCGGCAGCCGCCACGAACGGCGCTGGCAGGACGTGATGGAACTGCTCGACGCCGGCATCGACGTCTGGACGACCATCAACATCCAGCATCTGGAAACCCTCAACGACGTGGTGATGCGCATCACCGGCGTACGCGTCGGCGAGACCGTGCCGGACGTGGTGTTCGACCGCCTGCACGACATCGTGCTGGTCGACCTGCCGCCGCGCGAACTGATCGAGCGCCTGCGCCAGGGCAAGGTGTACGTGCCCGAACAGGCCGCGCAGGCGCTGCAGGCGTTCTTCTCGCCGGCCAACCTCACCGCGCTGCGCGAACTGGCCATGCAGGAGGCCGCCGACCGCGTCGACAGCAGCCTGCGCGAGGCGCGGGCGGCGCGCGGCGAGGGCAACCTGCCGTTGCGGCGGCGGGTGCTGGTCGCCATCGACGGCGGCGGCCAGAGCGAATACCTGGTGCGCGTGGCGCGGCGCATTGCCGAGCGCCGCGACGCGCCGTGGACGGTGGTGACGGTGCGGAACCGCCGCCACGACGAGGCCACCGGCCGCGAGATCGACGCCGCCTTCGCGCTGGCGCGCCGTCTCGGTGGCGATGCCGAACTGCTGCATGGGCCGGGCATCGCCGACGTGCTGCTGGACTACGCCTCGCACAACGCCGTTTCCACCCTGGTGCTGGGCCGCACCCGCGAACGCCCGCTGGCGCGGCTGTTCAACCAGACCCTGACCCAGCAGCTGATCCAGCGCGGCGCGCACTACGAAATCACCATCATCAGTACGCCGCAGGCGCGCGCCAGCGCGCGCCGCACCGGGCTGTCGCTCGATCCGGAGAACTGGAGCAGGGACGCGGCGCTGGCGCTGCTGGCCACCGCCGCGGCCTGCCTGGCGGCGTGGCTGGGCGAACGCTGGATCGGCCTGAGCGACCTGGCGATGGTGTTCATCGTCGCCGTGGTGCTGGTGGCCGCGCGCACGCGCATGAGCGCGGCGGTGCTGGCGGCCACGCTGTGCTTCCTGGCCTACAACTTCTTCTTCATCGCCCCGCGCTTCACCTTCGCCATCAACGCGCGCCAGGGCGTGATCACCGTGTTCCTGTTCCTGGCCGCGGCGCTGGTGGCCGGGCGGCTCGCGTCGCGGCTGCGCATGCAGGTGGTGGCGCTGCGCGCGGCCAACCGCCATGCAAACGTGCGCCAGGCGCTGGGCCGGCAACTGGTCGGCGCGACCGACAACGCGCAGGTGGCGCACGCCGGCCGCGTCGCGCTGGAGCAGGCCCTCGATTCGCCGGCCTGGGTGCGGATCGCACAGGACACCAGTACCAGTGGCAGCGCGGCGCCCGGCGCCACCGACCTGGCCGCGGCAGACTGGGCCTTGCGCCATGGCCAGCCGGCGGGCCGCTTCACCGACACCCTGGCCGGCGCCGACTGGTGGTTCCTGCCGCTGCTGGACGGCGAAGGGCACGGTATCGGCGTGGCCGGCCTGCGCCTGGACCGCCAGTACCCGCGGCTGGCGCCGGAGCAGCGCCAGTTGGCCGAAGCCATGGCCGACGACATCGCCCAGGCGGCGCTGCGCACGCGCCTGGTCGCCGACCTGGAAACCGCGCACCTGCACAACGAGACCGAACGCCTGCGCTCGGCCCTGCTGTCCTCGGTGTCGCACGACCTGCGCTCGCCGCTGGCAGCGATGATCGGTTCGGCCGACAGCCTTTCCAGCTATGCCGAGGCGATGGACGCCAGCGACCGCCGCGCGCTGCTCGACACCATCGTGGTCGAGGGCGAACGCCTGGACCGCTACATCCAGAACCTGCTGGACATGACCCGGCTCGGCCACGACGGTCTCAAGCTCAACCGCGACTGGATCGGCGTGGACGAGCTGATCGGCTCGGCGGCGCGGCGCCTGCAGCGTTACCAGCCGGATGCGCTGCTGAAGCTGGACATCCCGCACGACCTGCCGCCGATCTGGGTGCATCCGGCGCTGGTCGAACAGGCGCTGTTCAACGTAATGGAGAACGCGGCCAAGTTCTCGCCCCCGGGCATCGCGGTCGAGGTGCGCGCGCGCCTGCACGGCGGCGAACTGTGCATCGAGGTGATCGACGAGGGGCCGGGCATTCCCGATGCCGAGCGTGCGCGCATTTTCGACATGTTCTACAGCGTGGAACGCGGCGACCGTGGCCGCCAGGGCACCGGCCTGGGCCTGACCATCTGCCAGGGCATGATCGGCGCGCACGGCGGCCACGTCGAAGCGCTGCCTGGCCGCGATGGCCGCGGTACGCTGGTGCGCATGACCCTGCCCCTGCTCCAGCCGCATCCGGAGAGCCCGCGCGACGATGGCTGACGCCCCCGCCATCCCGCCGGCGCGCGTGCTGGTGATCGACGACGAGGTGCAGATCCGCCGCTTCCTCGACATCTCGCTGCGCGCGCAGGGCTACGCCACCAGCCAGGCGGCCACGGGCGGCGAAGGCCTGCGCAAACTTGCCGGCGAAGGCGCCGACCTGGTGATCCTGGACATCGGCCTGCCCGACATGGAGGGCCACGACGTGCTGGCCGAACTGCGCCAATGGAGCCAGGTGCCGGTGATCATGCTCAGCGTGCGCGCCGGCGAAGCGGAGAAGGTGCGGGCGCTGGACAACGGCGCCAACGATTACGTGACCAAGCCTTTCGGCACGCAGGAACTGATGGCGCGGGCAAGGGCGCTGCTGCGCGGCCGCAGCGCCGACGGCGAAGGCCAGGTGCCGCTGTTCGACGACGGCCACCTGCTCATCGACCTGGCCCGCCGCGAGGTACGCCTGGACGGTGCGGCGGTGGCGTTGACCCGCAAGGAATACGCGCTGCTGGCGCTGCTGCTGCGCAATGCCGGGCGCGTGGTCACCCAGCCGCAGATCCTGCAGGAAGTCTGGGGGCCGAGCCATCGCCACGACACGCATTACCTGCGCATCCTGGTCGGCCGGCTGCGGCACAAGCTCGGCGACTCGGCGTTGGAATCGCGCTACCTGTTCACCGAACCCGGCGTCGGCCTGCGCTTCCACGCGATGCCCCTGTAGAGCGGGGCAACGCCCCGCTGCGGCACTACCTGCGAAGGCCCCGCCGGGCGTTGCCCGGCGCTACAGAACACCGCGCTCCTTGTAGAGCGGGGCAAAGCCCCGCTGTGGCATTCCCAACCGAAGCCCCGCCGGGCGTTGCCCGGCGCTACAGAGCACAGCCAACCTGTAGAGCGGGGCAACGCCCCGCTGTGGCAGTCCCAGCCAAAGCCCCACCGGGCGCTGCCCGGCGCGACCACGGCGGCGATCAGAAGCCCAGCTCGGTCCCCGCCGGCAGCACCTGCCGCAGCTGGTCGCGGAACAGGCCCTTGATCCGCTCCAGCGCGGCCTCATCGTCCGCCTCGAAGCGCAGCACCAGCACCGGCGTGGTGTTGGAGGCGCGCACCAGGCCCCAGCCGTCGCCGAAATCGGCACGCAGGCCGTCGATGGTGGAGATGCGGGCACCGGCGAACGGCGAATCCTCGGCCTGCGCCGCGGCCACCACCAGCGCCACCTGCGCGTGCTGGGTGCCCTCGGCCACCGCCACCTTCAGCTCCGGCGTGGAGATCGCATCGGGCAGCTCGTCGAGCACCTCGGACGGGCCTTCCTCGCGCTGGGCCAGGATCTCCAGCAGGCGCGCGGCCGCATACAGGCCATCGTCGAAACCGTACCAGCGCTCCTTGAAGAAGAAGTGGCCGCTCATCTCGCCGGCCAGCTCGGCATCGGTCTCGCGCATGCGCGCCTTGATCAGCGAGTGCCCGGTCTTCCACATCATCGGGCTGCCGCCGTTGCGCAGGATGTAATCCGACAGCCTGCCGGTGCACTTGACGTCGTAGATGACCATCGCGCCGGGGTTGCGCGCCAGCACGTCGGCGGCGAACAGCATCAGCAGGCGGTCGGCGAACACGATCCTGCCTTCCCTGGTCACCACGCCGAGGCGGTCGCCGTCGCCGTCGAAGGCCACGCCGAGGTCGGCGTCGAAACGCCGGACCATCTGCACCAGGTCCTCGAGATTGTGCGGCTCGCTCGGGTCCGGGTGGTGGTTGGGGAACTGCCCGTCCACCTCGCAGTACAGCGGGATCACCTCCGCGCCGATGGCCTCCAGCAGCTGCGGCGCCACTGCGCCGGCAATGCCGTTGCCGGCGTCGGCCACCACCTTGAGCGGGCGGTCCAGCTGCACGTCGTCGGCGATGCGCTGCACGTAGTCGGCGATGACCTCGCGCTGCTGCAGGCCGCCCGGCGCATCGGCGCGCTGCAGGCGGCCGTCGGCGATGCGCCGGTACAGGTCGGTGATCGCCTCGCCGGACAGCGTTTCGCCGCCGATGACGATCTTGAAACCGTTGTAGTCCGGCGGGTTGTGGCTGCCGGTCACCACCACGCAGCTGCCGGCGCGCAGGTGGTAGGCGGCGAAATACACCACCGGCGTCGGCGCCATGCCGATGTCGATGACGTCGCAACCGGCGCGGCGCAGGCCTTCGATCAGTCCGGCCACCAGCTCGGGGCCGGACAGGCGGCCGTCACGGCCCACCACCACCTCGCGCAGACCCTGCGCCTGTACCTGGCTGCCGATGGCCTGGCCGATCAGCGTGGCCACGGCCGGCGTCAGCTCGCTGCCGACCACGCCGCGGATGTCGTAGGCGCGGAAAATGCCGGAAGCCACGGCGCCGATGCCCGCCTCGGGCGCCGCCGGCTCCTCGCCGGCCTCGCGCTCGCGTACCGCCGCCACAGGCAACGGTTCCTGCGCCAGCGCCTCGCTGAGGGTGACGCCGTCATCGGCGGCCGGCGCTTCGCCACCGCGGCGCAGCGCCGGCAGGCGCAGGCGCTTGCGGCCAACCAGCAACAGCACCGCCGTCGCCAGCATCAGCACCGCGACCGTCGCACTGCTCACCGTGCCCAGGCCCAGCGGGCCTGTCGTCGTGTCGGGCACTTCCGCCACCACGCGCAGGCCGGTGTCGGCCACCGGCCGCGCCAGCGCATCGGCGCCGTTGCCCAGCGCCGCATCTCCCCGGCGAAATACCGTGAAGCCGCCCTGGCGCAGGCCGAGGAAGGCGGAATCCGGCGAGTCCAGCGCGTCGAACACCGCGCCCAGGCGGGTCAGCGGCTGGCGGATGTAGGCGACCGCCGACCGCTCCTGCAGGCGCACCGGCGCGGCCAGGCCCAGGCGGGGCCCATTGCCGTCGCGCACCACGCGCGCGACCGGCTTGCCTTCGCTCATCGCCAGTTCCAGCAGGGCCAGCCGCGAATAGCCGAACGCGGCAGGGTCGGCATAAGCGTCGGACAGCCCGCCATCGAACACCTGCGCATCGTCCGCGCCGTCCCATTTCTCGCGCATCGCAGACGCCGCCGCGGCGGCGTCGCCCTTGGCCAGGGCAGCCTTGACCGGTTCCAGCTCGAGCTGGCGGGCGAACTGCGCGGTCTGCGCGGCGATGGTCTTGTGCAGCTCCTCCACCGCCTGGTCGCGCGCCTGTTCCAGCCTGGAGCCGGTACTGGCCTGCTGCCACTGCTCGAAGGCGCCCCAGCCGAACCAGCCGGCCAGCAGCACCAGCAGCGCCGCCAGCACCGGTGTCGAACGGCCGAGCGCCGCGCGCGGACGCCGGCTTTCGTTCCCTTGGCTCATCGTGCGTTTCCCCTGTCAGCGCACTCCGGTGTGGCCGAATCCACCCGTTCCACGCGCACTGTCGATGAAAGTATCCACCACCTGCAAGGTCACGCGGGCGATCGGCATGACGACCAACTGGGCGATGCGGTCGCCCGGCTCGATGGTGAACGGCTCGCGGCCGCGGTTCCACACGCTGATCAGCAGCGGCCCCTGGTAGTCGGCATCGATCAGGCCGGTGCCGTTGCCCAGCACGATGCCGTGGCGATGGCCGAGCCCGGAGCGCGGCAGCACCACGGCGCACAGGCCCGGATCGGCGATATGAATGGCGATGCCGCTGGGCAGCAGCGCCGCATCGCCGGGCTCCAGGGTCATCGGCGCCTCGATCGCTGCGCGCAGGTCCATGCCGGCGCTGGCCTCGGTGGCGTAGGCCGGCAGCGGCCAGGCATCGCCGAAGCGGGGATCCAGCAGTTTCACCTGCAGCGGCTGCAGGGCGGTGTCCGTATTCATGCGTCCAGTCTCTCCGCGATCAGGTCCAGCAGTTGTTCGGCCAGCTGCGTCTTGGCGGTGCCGGGGAACACGCGGTGGCCATCGTTCCAGTAGGCGGTGGCCGCGTTCTGGTCGCTCTCGAAACCGCCGCCGGCGATGCCGACCTGGTTGGCGACGATCAGGTCCAGATGCTTGTCGGCAAGCTTGCCGCGCGCGTATTTCTCCACGTCGTGGGTCTCGGCGGCGAAGCCGACCACCAGCTTCAGCACCTGCTCCTGCGCGGCCACTTCGGCCAGGATGTCCGGGGTGCGCACCAGCTCCAGCGTCAGCGTCTGGCTGCCTGCGGTCTTCTTCAGCTTCTGCTGCGCCACCTGGCGCGGCGTGTAGTCAGCCACCGCGGCGGCGCCGATATAGATATCGGCCGGCAGCGCGGCCAGCACCGCTTCGCGCATCTGCGCGGCCGAGCGCACGTCCACCCGCTGCACGCCGGGCGGCGTCGGCAGCTGCACCGGCCCGCTGACCAGCACCACCTGCGCGCCACGGCGCGCCGCGGCCGCGGCCAGCGAATAGCCCATCTTGCCGCTGGAGCGGTTGCCGACGTAGCGCACCGGGTCCAGGTCTTCATACGTGGGGCCGGCACTGATCAGCACGCGCATGCCGTGCAGCCGGTCCGGCGCGGCCGGCGCCGTGGGCGCGGCATTGCCGGCCAGCGCGGCGACGATCGCCTCCGGCTCGCTCAGCCGGCCGGGGCCGGATTCGCCCTCGGCCAGCGGGCCGTCCTCCGGCCCGACCACCTGCACGCCGCGCTCGCGCAGCAGCGCGATGTTGGCCTGCGTGGCCGGGTGCAGCCACATCCGGTGGTTCATCGCCGGGCACACCGTCAGCGGCGCGGTCGTGGCCAGGCACAGGGTGCTGACCAGATCGTCGGCATGGCCGTGCGCCAGCCGCGCCAGCAGGTCGGCGGTGGCCGGCGCGATGACGACGCGGTCGGCCCAGCGCGCCAGTTCGATATGGCCCATGGCCTGTTCGGCGGCGCTGTCCCACAGGGTGGTGCGGACCGGCTGGCCGGACAGTGCCTGGAAGCTCAACGGCGTGACGAACTGCTGGGCGCCATCGGTCATCGCCACCTGCACGCTGGCGCCGGCGTCGCGCAGGCGGCGCACCAGCTCCAGCGATTTGTAGGCGGCGATGCCGCCACCGACGCACAGCAGCAGCTTCTGTCCGTCCAGCGGCCGGGACGGCGCATGGACACTGTGGGGAAAGCCGGTCACTTTGGGAAATCCTACCTGCACAAGAATCTTTAGCTTACCCGAAGGGTCCGTTACGACTTATTACCTTGCGCATGGTCCGCGCTCATCCTGAGGCCATGCACATCCGCGACTGGCCCGACTCCGAACGCCCCCGCGAAAAGCTGCTGGCACATGGGGCCCGCATCCTTTCCGACGCGGAGCTGCTGGCGATCTTCCTGGGCTCGGGCCTGCCCGGCCAGGATGCGATACGGACCTCGCGCGAGATGTTGCAGACGCATGGCCCGCTGCGGCAGCTGCTGGACCGCAGCGCGCGCGAGCTGATGCGGGTGCCGGGGCTGGGCCCGGCCCGCGCCTGCCGGCTGGTCGCAGCGCTGGAACTGGGCCAGCGCCATCTGGCCTCGGACCTGAAGCGGGGCACCACCCTGACCGACCCGGACTCGGCCGGCCGCTACTTCGTCCAGCGGCTGCGGCCCCAGTCCCATGAGGTCTTCGCGGTCCTGTTCCTGGACACCCGGCACCGGGCGCTGGCCTTCGAGGAACTGTTCCGCGGCACCATCGACGGCGCCGAGGTGCATCCCCGCGAGGTGGTGCGCAGGGCGCTGGCGCACAACGCCGCGGCGGTGATCGTCGGCCACAACCATCCTTCAGGCAACGCCGAGCCCTCCACGGCCGACCGCGCCGTCACCCTGCGCCTGCGCGAAGCCCTGGCCCTGGTGCAGATCCGGCTGCTGGACCACTTCGTCATCGGCGACGGCCTGCCGGTGTCCCTGGCGGCCCGTGGCTGGATGTAGCAGGACCCGGCCCCCGCGTGCCGGGGAACCGCCGCGCCTGCTGCGGGGAACCGCCACGGGTCCGTGCCGGCCGGTAGCGCAGGCAGACATTCCTCGCATGCTGCTTCCCCCGGACGCAGGCCACAGCCCGCTCCTGCACCCCGCGTTGACTTCGCTGACCGCCGGGCCGGCCCCGGAAGCAGCTGTCCCGTCGGTCGGGTAAAATGCGCAGTTCCGCGCTCCAAGCAGACAGTCACGTGAAATCCCTACTCCGCGCCCTGATCGGCCAAGGCATCGAAGCCTTGCGCGCCAACGGCACCCTGCCTGCCGACACCCTGCCGCCGGATTTCGTGGTCGAACGACCCAAGACCCGCGAGCATGGCGACTTCGCCACCAACGCCGCGATGCTGCTGGCCAAGGCCGCGCGCAGCAACCCGCGCGCCGTGGCGCAGGCGCTGGTCGCGGCGTTGCCGCCCAGCGACGACGTCAGCAGCGTCGAGATCGCCGGCCCGGGCTTCATCAACTTCAAACTGGCGCCGGTGGCGTTCCAGCGCGAAGTGGCCAGCGTGCTGCGCGAAGGCGCCGACTATGGCCGCAACCTGGGCGGCAACGGCCGCAATGTCGGCGTGGAATACGTCTCGGCCAACCCGACCGGCCCACTGCACGTCGGCCACGGCCGCGCCGGCGCCATCGGCGACTGCATCG
The DNA here is from genome assembly GCF_001431425.1 of Stenotrophomonas nitritireducens. GTDB lineage: Bacteria > Pseudomonadota > Gammaproteobacteria > Xanthomonadales > Xanthomonadaceae > Stenotrophomonas > Stenotrophomonas nitritireducens. Next base: position 158,970 of record NZ_LDJG01000008.1, on the reverse strand, counting down.
CGCGCGTGCTGGAAGCCAACGGCTGGAACGCCAGGCGCGAGTTCTATTACAACGACGCCGGCGTGCAGATCGAGAACCTCGCCCGCTCCGTGCAGGCGCGCGCGCAAGGCTTCAAGCCGGGCGACGCGCAGTGGCCCGCCGAGGCCTACAACGGCGAGTACATCGCTGACGTCGCCAAGGCCTACCTGCTCGGCCAGACCGTCGAACTGGAAGGCAGCCAGGTGGTCGGTGCCGGCGATGCCGGGGACTTCGAGGCCATCCGCCGCTTCGCCGTGGCCTACCTGCGCAACGAGCAGAACCTGGACCTGGCCGCGTTCGGCGTGGATTTCGACATCTACTTCCTGGAAAGCTCGCTGTACAAGGACGGCAAGGTCGCCGAGACGGTGGACCAGCTGGTCGCCTCCGGCCACACCTACGAGGAAGGCGGCGCGCTGTGGCTGCGCAGCACCGACTTCGGTGACGACAAGGACCGCGTGATGCGCAAGTCCGACGGCACCTACACCTACTTCCTGCCGGACGTGGCCTACCACCTGAGCAAGTGGCAGCGCGGCTACGAGCGTGCCATCACCGAACTGGGCGCCGACCACCACGGCTCGCTGGCGCGCGTGCGCGCCGGCCTGCAGGCGCTGGGCGTGGGCATCCCGCAGGGCTGGCCGGAATACGTGCTGCACCAGATGGTGACGGTGATGCGCGGCGGCGAGGAAGTGAAGCTGTCCAAGCGCGCCGGCAGCTACCTGACCCTGCGCGACCTGATCGACGAGGTCGGCAGCGACGCCGTGCGCTGGTTCCTGATCGCGCGCAAGCCCGATTCGCAGCTGACCTTCGACATCGACCTGGCGCGCCAGCAGAGCAACGACAACCCGGTGTTCTACGTGCAGTACGCGCATGCCCGCGTCTGCTCGCTGCTGCGCCAGGCGCAGGAGAAGGGCCTGGACCACGACCAGGCGCAGGGCCTGGCCGCACTGGCGCAGCTGGACGACGCCGCCTCGCTGGAGCTGATGAACGAGATCTCGCGTTACCCGGAAGTGGTCGAAGCCGCCGGCGTGGCACTGGAGCCGCACCTGGTCGCGCAGTACCTGCGTGAATTGGCGCATGCCTTCCACACGTGGTATCACGGGACGCCGGTGCTGGTGGACGATGCCGCCACGCGCAACGCCCGCCTCGCCCTCGCCGGCGCGGCCCGCCAGACGCTCGCCAACGGCCTGGGCCTGCTGGGCGTAAGCGCGCCGGAAAAGATGTAAGCAAGGAGAAGCAGCAGAAATGGCAGCACGACGCGGCAAGAGCCAGGCCCGGCGCAACAGCGGCAACGGGACGCCCGGCTGGGTATGGCTGGTCGCCGGCGCGGCGATCGCGGCCGTGGTGTTCCTGGCCGCCCCGAATCTGTTCAAGAAGGAGGGCGACGGCTTCCTGCGGGTGGGCCCGCAGCCCAACCCGGACGCGCAGCCGGCGCCGGTCGCCGATGCCGACATCGACGCCGGTGCGGACCTGCCGCGTCCGGCCGCGCGCACGGGAGCGCAGCCGGCAGAAAAGCCGGCTGCGACCCAGTACGACTTCTACACCCTGCTGCCGGGCAAGGAAGTCCAGATGTCCGACGCCGAACTGGCCGCCAGCGCCCGCGCCGAGGAACAGCGCCGCGCCCAGGCCGCGCGTACGGCGCAGACCAGCGAAGCCCAGCGCGCACAGGCCGCGCTGGAAGGCCGTGCGGTACCGCCGGCCGCCGCCCCCCTGCCCGCGCCCATCACCGAAGCGCCACGCCAGCAGACGGCGGCCGCCGACACGGCCCCGGCCCGCACCGCGCAGGCGGCCAGCACGGCCCCCGCGGCAGCGGCGACGCCCCCGCAGAAGCAGCCTGAAGCCGCCGCTGCGATGGCCAGCGTCGCCACCGCAGGCAACGACAACGTCCGCTACATCCTGCAGGCCGGCGCCTTCGGTGCCTCCGGCGACGCCGAGGCCACCAAGGCCAAACTGGCGATGATGGGCCTGGCCGCACGCGTCGAATCGGCGCAGATCAACGGCAACACGGTCTACCGCGTGCGCATGGGCCCCTATGGCACCGCCAGCGAACTGGCCGAAGCCAAGGCCAAGCTCGACGGCAGCGGCCTGCAGGCGATGGCGATCAAGGCGCAGTAATTCCGCGAAGGCGGAATTACCCCAAGGTTTGCACAGCAAACCTTGGGCCCCGTGTCCGTTACCTCCACATCCCCGCGCCTGTCGGCGCGCCCCCTTGACTCAAGAGGGCTGTTTCTCCGGTTGCCTGCGCAGGTGCGGGGCTTGCCCTGCTGGGGCTTTGGCGGAATGCGCCATGTCGGTCATGTCCTGCATCCACCGGCGCCGGTGGCCCGCGAAGGTGCGAAAATCGACAGCCCCTTTCCCTGGAAACCCGTCATGTCCAAGACCGTCCTGATCACCGGCGCCACGTCCGGTTTCGGCGCCGCTGCGGCGCGCCGCTTTGCCGGTGCCGGCTGGAAAGTGATCGCCACCGGCCGCCGCGCCGCACGCCTGCAACCGCTGATGGACGAGTTCGGTGCGGACACGGTGCACGCGGCAGTCTTCGACATCCGCGACACCGCGGCGATGGAAGCGGCGCTGGCGGCGTTGCCGGCGGGATTCCGCGACATCGACCTGCTGGTCAACAACGCAGGGCTGGCACAGGGCACCGCCGCCGCCCAGCACGCCAGCCTGGAAGACTGGCGCACGATGATCGACACCAACATCACCGCGCTGGTCACCCTCACCCATCGCCTGCTGCCGCAGCTGATCGAGCGCCGCGGCGCGATCATCAACATCAGCTCGACCGCCGCCATCCATCCGTACCCGGGCGGCAACGCCTATGGCGGCACCAAGGCCTTCGTCAGCCAGTTCTCGCTGGGCCTGCGCGCGGACCTGCACGGCACCGGCGTACGCGTGACGGCGATCGAACCGGGCATGGCCGAGACCGAGTTCACCCTGGTGCGCACCCATGGCAACCAGGCCGCCTCGGACCAGCTCTACAAGGGTGCCAACCCGATGACCGCACAGGACATCGCCGAGCAGATCTTCTGGGTCGCCACCCTGCCACCGCACCTGAACATCAATCGCCTCGAGCTGATGCCGGTCAGCCAGTCGTTCGCCGGCTTCCAGGTCGCGCGCGGGAGCTGATGCCGCCATCGCCCGTGCGCTGCCACCCGGGCGGTGAACGGGCGCTCAGGCCGGAATGAAGCGCGCCGCGCGGCGATCAGACGGCGCGCTGCCACCGACGCGACCGTCCCGGTGCCATCGAGGCTGCAGCGATTGCCGCAGCCTCGCCGGGGACCTGCCTTCAGCCCAGCGGCTCGTCCGACAGGTAGGTATAGCCGGTGAGCCCGGCTTCCAGCGCCGCGTCCAGCTCGGCGGCGCGTGCGGCCGGCAGGTTGGCGGCGGCCACGCGCTGGCGGTAGGCCGCGCGCAGGTCGTCCAGCCTGTAGCCGACATAGTCGAGCATGACGTCGGTGGTGTCACCACGGCGCTGCTGGGCGATGCGGTAACCGCTGTCATCGACCGTGACTTCCACCGCATCGGTGTCGCCGAACAGGTTGTGGATGTCGCCGAGGATCTCCTGGTAGGCGCCGACCAGGAAGAAGCCGATGCGGTAGCTCTCGCCATGGCGCACGGCGTGCAGCGGCAGCGAACTGTCCAGGCTCTCGTTCTCGACATAGGTCTTGACCATGCCGTCGGAGTCGCAGGTCATGTCGGCGATCACGCCGCGGCGCTGCGGGCGCTCGTCCAGGCGCTGGATCGGCATGATCGGGAACACCTGGTCGATCGCCCAGGCGTCGGGAATGGACTCGAACACGCTGAAGTTGACGAAGTACTTGTCGACCAGGCGGTCGTTCAGTTCGTCCAGCGCCGGGCGATGGCTCTTCTCGTCATAGCTCAGGCGCGCACGCACACCGTTGGCGATGGCGTAGAACAGGTCGTCGATGCGCGCGCGCTGCGGCAGGTCGATCTGGCCCAGCGCGTAGGCGCTCAGACCTTCGGCGTGGAAATGCTGTGCTTCCTGGAACAGTTCCACCGCCGGGCGCTGGTCCAGCTCGCCGTGGATCTCGCGCAGGTGGCGGACGGCGGCCGGTTCGTCGTCGTGCGCCTCGGGGATGCGGCCTTCGGCGGCCTGCTCCACTTCGGACACGTTGGCGATCAGCACCGCATGGTGGGCGGTCATCGCACGGCCGCACTCGGTGATGATGCGCGGCGGGGTCAACGCGTGCTCCTCGCAGGCCTCGGCCAGCGGCTGCACGATGTTGCTGGCGTAGGCGTTCAGGCCATAGTTGATCGAGCAGTAGCTGCGCGAACGGGTGCCTTCGTAGTCGATGCCCAGGCCCCCGCCGACGTCGACGTGGCTGATCTTCGCGCCCAGCCGCGACAGCTCGACGAAGTAGCGGGTGGCCTCGCGCATGCCGTTGGCGATGTCGCGCACGTTGCTGATCTGGCTGCCCATGTGGAAGTGCAGCAGGTTCAGGCAATCGGCGTACTCGGTGTCGCGCAGCGACTTCCACAGGTCCAGCAGCTGGCGCGGCGACAGCCCGAACTTGGCCTTGTCGCCGCCGCTGTTCTGCCACTTGCCCGCACCCAGCGAGGCCAGGCGCATGCGCACGCCCAGGCCCGGCTTCACGTCCAGCGCCCTGGATTCCTCCAGCACCAGCTTTAGCTCGGACGGCTTCTCGATGACGATATAGGTCTGCAGGCCGAGCTTGCGGCCGATCAGGGCCAGGCGGATGTACTCGCGGTCCTTGTAGCCGTTGCAGACGATCAGTCCGCCCGGGCGCGACAGCGCCAGCACCGCCATCAGCTCCGGCTTGGAACCGGCCTCCAGGCCGAAGCCCTCACCGTGGTGCGAGGCCAGCGTACCGGCCACGCCCTGGTGCTGGTTGACCTTGATCGGATACACCGCGGTATAGCCGCCGGCGTAGTCCCAATCGGACTGGGCCTGGGCGAACGCCGCCTGCAGCTTGCCCAGGCGCTGGCCGAGGATGTCCGGAAAGCGCACCAGCAGCGGCAGCTTGGCGCCGGCGGCGCGGGCCGAATCGACGACTTCCGGCAACGACACGGCCGGCCCCTGCGCGCCGGTGGGGCGCACCACGACATGCCCGGCGGCATCGACGTCGAAATAACCGTCGGACCAGTGCGGGATCGAATAGGTCTTGCGGGCCTGGTCGAGGGACCAGGTACAGCTGAGGGTCATGGCTATTTACTGTATCTGGCGCGTGGCGACGCGTTCATCGTCTGCCGCAACGGTCGGGCCAGTGCGGCGCAGGCGCGCATTCTAACGCCTGCGGGGCGGCGGTCCGTTACAATCCGCGCCCGCGCCACCTCCCCTCTACCCGGGGAGAACGATCGGCCTGGACGTCAGCCCGGATGAAACCTGCCCGTGGCAGGCTCCACCCGGCCGCATCCTTTCCTTCGTGGCCGCTTTTTCCGCCCGGAGAAGGCCGGCCCCCAGCACTCAGGATCCCCCATGACCACCAACGAAAACTGGTTCATCGAACACTTCCAGCCGACCGGCTCGGCCATCGGTTTCCGCATCACCGGCAAGCTGGACGAGGTGCAGTCGCCGTTCCAGAAGATCGAGATCTACGACAGCACCGACTGGGGCAAGCTGATGGTCATCGACGGCGCCATGATGCTGACCACCAAGGACAATTTCTTCTACCACGAGATGATCAGCCACCCGGTGCTGTTCACCCACCCGGCGCCCAAGCGCGTGGTGATCATCGGCGGCGGCGACTGCGGCACCCTGCGCGAGGTGCTCAAGCACCCGGGCGTGGAGAGCGCCACCCAGTGCGATATCGACGAGCAGGTCACCCGCATGGCCGAGAAGTACTTCCCGGAACTGTGCGAATCCAACGGCGACGCCCGCGCCGAGCTGCTGTTCGACGACGGCGTGGCCTACATGGCCAACTGCGCCCCGAGCAGCGTGGACGTGGTGATCGTGGACTCCACCGATCCGGTCGGCCCGGCCGAGGGCCTGTTCAACAAGGCCTTCTTCGAGAGCTGCTTCCGCGCCCTGAAGGATGACGGCCTGCTGGTGCAGCAGAGCGAATCGCCGCTGGCGCTGCTGGACCTGATCAAGGACATGCGCACGGAAATGGGCAAGGCCGGCTTCCAGTCGTTCAAGACCCTGCCGTTCCCGCAGCCGTGCTACCCGACCGGCTGGTGGTCGGTGACCGTGGCCAGCAAGCAGGCCGGTTTCGGCTTCGGCTTCCGCGAGGCCGACTCGGCCGCCAAGCCCTTCGACACCCTGTACTACACCGCCCCGCTGCACACCGGCGTGCTGGTCAGCCCGCCGTTCGTGGCCAAGGCACTGGGCGAGTAAGCCCGCACTGCATCGCTGTACCGTACCGCACCCCGCGCCGGCCACCGGCGCGGGGTTTTCATTGTTCTTCCGGTACCCCACGCCCCCACCCGGATCCACTCCCCTGCCGGGCGCAGCCCTCACCCCGCACAGCCCAGTACCTCGCCCCAAGCGGCTCTCGAGCGGCGCCGAAGACCCATTGACTACATATGTAGTCAAGAGATAGTTTCAGGCGGATTCGCCAATTGAGGTCAGTCGATGCGTCCCATTGCCCGGGTGTGTGGTTTCGTCCTGCTGATGTGCAGCGCAGTCGCCCTGGCGAAGCAACCTCCTACTGCCGATGAACTGCGCCGCCTGGTCGACAGCTACGCCGATCACCGTGGATTCAACGGGACAGTGCTGGTGGCGCGGGGAGACCAGGTGCTGCTGCGCGCCGCTTATGGCCAAGCCAACGTCGAATGGGCAACGCCCAACCGGGTGGAAGGGCGCTATCGGGTCGGTTCGCTGAGCAAGCCGCTGGTCGCCACGCTCACGATGCAGTTGATCCAGCAGGGCGAGCTGCGGTTGGAGGGGACACTGGGCGAATACCTGCCGGCGCTCTATGCCGGGACGCCCGCCGCGGCGGTGACTGTGGCCCAGCTGCTCAGCCACACCTCGGGGCTTGCGGACATCCCCGGGCGCTACACCGACCCGTGGTGGCAGACCGCCGCACGCCGCAGCTATGCGCCGATGGACTTCGCGCGGGAGTGGATCAGACCGACGCTTCTGGAAAACCCGGGCCAGCAGTGGCGATACAACAACAACGGCTTTTTCCTGCTCGGCCTGCTGATCGAACAGGCCACGGGGCGGTCTCTTGCGGACAACCTGCAGGAGCGGATATTCGCCCCGGCGGACATGGCTTCCAGTGGTCTTTTCAACGGCAGGTCGGTGCAGGAACGGCTCGCCGAAGGCTACACCCGCACGGCGGAAGGCACGTTGGTGCACCCGCAGTGGATCGACCCGAGCGTGTCGTTCGCGGCGGCGGGAATCTACAGCACGGTCGATGATCTCTACCGCTTCGATCGGGCGCTGTACGGCGAGCGCCTGCTGAACCATGACACGCGGCGGAAGATGCTGACCGTGCAGGCCTCCAGCTATGGATTCGGATGGAACGTCGATGACTGGACCTTGCCCGATGGCGCCACGCTGCAGGTTGTTTCCCACACCGGCAGCGTACCGGGCTACCAGAGCTATTACCTGCGGTCCGAGTCGCATGAGGACTGCGTCATCATCCTCGACAACTTCTGGCAGGGTTCGCTTGTGGTGGCGATGGGCCAGGACCTCATGGAGGTTCTCAACGGCAAGCCGATGCAACCGGCAAAGCGGAGCCTGGACGACCTGCTGACCCCGATCGCCTATCGCCAGGGGCTCCCGGCCATGGCCGCGGCCTATGAAGGCCTGGGGCCGCGTCGCGACGACTACGACCACAACGAGAAGGCCTTGAACGCGCTGGGCTACAAGTTTCTTCGCGCTGGCCGGAAGGACGAGGCGGTCAGAGTATTCGAATGGGGCGTGGCAGCGTATCCCGGCTCGGCCAATACCCACGACAGTCTCGGTGAGGCGTACCGGGCGGCGGGGCGCCTGGATGAGGCGCGCAAAAGCTATCAGACCGCCTTGAAGCTGGATCCGACCAGCCAGAGCGCCCATGCGGCGTTGAAGGAAATGGAGGCGGATAAACAACCCGGGGAGAGCAGCGATTGAGGTATGCCGATGCCTCCCGGCATGCGGTCGCCTCGTCCCGATGATCTCTTCCTGCAAAGAGCCATCACGCCAGATCGCCGCTTCTGGCCCGCCCGCCTTTCGTGGCCAGGACATTGGGGGGCGAAGCCCGGTCTTCGTCCAGAAAAAACCCGCGGCGACGCGGGTTTTTCATTTGCCACACCTCACTGCGCCAGGCTGCCCGGCAGGATCAGCCCTGGAAATCGCGCCACAGCGGAATGCCGCGCCGGCGCGCATTCCTGCGCCCATGCAGTCCCATCGTCAGACCGAACAGCACGCCCGCCAGCACCATGGCCAACAACACCATGCCCACCGGCATCTGCGAACGGCGCCACATCATCAGCCACATCGCCAGGCCCCACACCGGCCCGAAAAAGGCGCCGGTCAGCAGGGCGGTGGAGGCGAAGCCCGCCATCGGTGGCGGCGGCACGCGGAAGCCCAGCTTCCACAGCAACCGGTACAGCAACGGCGCGGAGGTACCGCGCGGCAGCCCCTTGCCGTCCAGCAGCACGAGCGCCCGCTGCAGGCGCCGACCGAAGTCGCCGTCCATGGCCGCCCTGGCTCAGAGCGCGTCGGCGTCGAGCTCGCCGGTGCGGATGCGCACCACGCTGCCCAGGTCGTAGACGAACACCTTGCCATCGCCGATCTTGCCGGTGCCGGCGGCCTTGACGATGGCTTCCACCACCTCGTCGGCCTGGGCATCGGTGACCGCGACCTCGATCTTCACCTTGGGCAGGAAATCGACCACGTACTCGGCGCCGCGGTACAGCTCGGTATGGCCCTTCTGGCGGCCGAAACCCTTGACCTCGGTGACGGTGATGCCGGCCACGCCGCGCTCGGCAAGCGCCTCGCGCACGTCGTCCAGTTTGAACGGCTTGACGATGGCCATGATCATTTTCATCGGTCGGTTCCCTGTCGGTGTGCCGGTGAAGGATAGCCTGCCCGGCCCCGACCGGGCAGGCCCGGCGTGCCGCCGCGGGCACCAGGGGATTATCCTTACGTCCCCACGCAAAAGAGCCCGATGGCCGCGTTTGCGGGCGGCGCCTAACCTGCCAGCCTGCCCTGCGGAGACTTCCCATGATCGACCTGAACCACATCGATGCGCTGGCCCGCCGCCTGAGCGACCTGGTACCACCGGGACTGCGCGAATCGCGCGAGGAACTGCAGGCCACCTTCAAGAGCGCCCTGCAGGCCGGCCTGGCCAGGCTGGACCTCGTCACCCGCGAAGAGTTCGAGGTACAGCGCGCGGTGCTGCTGCGTACCCGCGAGAAGCTGGACGCGCTCGAACAGGCCGTCGCCGCACTGGAAAAGCGCCCCGCCAGCGACGCCTGAGGCGCAGGCCATGAGCCTGGCGCTGGTGCACAGCCGCGCCCGCGCCGGGGTACATGCGCCGCCGGTACGGGTCGAAGTGCACCTCTCCGGTGGGCTGCCCTGCACCCAGATCGTGGGCCTGCCGGAAGCGGCGGTGCGCGAATCGCGCGACCGCGTGCGCGCGGCCATCCTCTGTGCGCAGTTCGAGTTCCCGGCCCGGCGCATCACCATCAACCTGGCCCCGGCCGACCTGCCCAAGGAGGGGGGCCGCTTCGACCTGCCCATCGCACTCGGCATCCTCGCCGCCAGCGGGCAGATCGACCGGCAGGCGCTGGCGGGCCACGAGTTCATCGGCGAGCTGGCACTGACCGGCGAACTGCGCGGCGTGGATGGCGCGCTGCCGGCCGCCCTCGCCGCGGCGCGCGAACAGCGCACCCTGGTGGTGGCACCGGACAACGCGGACGAAGCCGCGCTCGCCCGGCAGGCGACGGTCAAGGTCGCGCGCACCCTGCTGGAAGTCTGCGCCGCGCTGTCCGGCGAGAAGGCACTGCCGGACGCGCAGGTCGCCACCACGGAACCGGTTCCACTCCCGGACCTTGCCGATGTGCGCGGCCATGCGCAGGCACGGCGCGCGCTGGAAATCACCGCGGCCGGCGGACACCATCTGCTGCTGGTCGGCTCGCCCGGCTGCGGCAAGACCCTGCTGGCCTCGCGGCTGCCCGGCATCCTGCCCGAAGCCAGCGAGGCCGAAGCGCTGGAAACCGCCGCCGTCGCCTCGGCCGGCCGGCATGGCGTGGACCCGGCGCGCTGGCGGCAACGGCCATACAGAGCTCCCCACCACACGGCCAGCGCGGTGGCGCTCGTCGGCGGGGGCTCGCTCCCCAGACCTGGCGAAGTATCGCTCGCCCACAACGGCGTGCTTTTTCTCGACGAACTTCCCGAGTGGAAACGACAGGCCCTGGAGGTCCTGCGCGAACCGCTGGAATCGGGCGTGGTCACCATCTCGCGCGCGGCACGCAGCACCGAGTTTCCCGCCTGCTTCCAGTTGGTGGCCGCCATGAACCCCTGCCCCTGTGGCTGGGCCGGCGACCGCAGCGGACGCTGCCGCTGCTCCGGCGACGCGATCGCCCGCTATCGCGCCCGCATCTCCGGTCCGCTGCTGGACCGCATCGATCTGCAGCTGCAGGTTCCACGGCTGGCGCCGGCCGAACTGCACGGCGATGCGCCGCCCGGGGAAAGCAGCGCAACCGTGCGGGAGCGTGTGGCGCAGGCCCGCATCCGCCAGTTGCAGCGGGCGGGCAAACCCAATGCCCGGCTGGATCCCGGGCAGACCCTGCGCGACTGCACCCTGGCCCGCCCGGACCAGGCGATGCTCGAACAGGCGATGGAACGCCTGCAGCTGTCGGCCCGCTCCATGCACCGCATCCTGCGCGTGGCCCGCACCATCGCCGACCTGGCTGGCGGTGCCCCCATCGAACGCGCGCATCTTGCCGAGGCCATCGGCTACCGCCAGCTGGATCGCAGCCCCACAGACCGCGCCCTGTAGAGCGGGGCAACGCCCCGCTGGGACATTACCGGCCAAGCCCCGCCGGGCGTCGCCCGGCGCTACAAAACTCCACCTCCCTGTAGAGCGGGGCAACGCCCCGCTGGGGCATCCCCGGCCAAGCCCCGCCGGGCGTCGCCCGGCGCTACAGAACCCCACCTCCCTGTAGAGCGGGGCAACGCCCCGCTGGAGCATTACCGGGCGAGCCCCGCCGGGCCCTGCCCGGCGCTACACAGCCCGACCGCCCTGCCGCTAGCCCACGCCCGGTCGCCGATCGCCCCGGATGCGACCACAATGGCCAAGCATCGCCTTCCCTTCCCGCGGAGCCGGACATGGACAGGATCGAACGCCCCTTCTTCCCGATCATCTACGTGCGCGGCTACGCCATGACCCGCTCGGAGATCGTCGAGACCACCTCCACGCCCTACATGGGCCTGGAAGCTGGCTCCACCAAGATCCGACAGGCGCAGGACGGCTCGGTGCTGAAGTTCGTGTTCGAGTCGCCGCTGGTGCGGTTGATGAAGGACTACGGGTACCGCGACGTCTACGACGGCGGCGCCGAACTGCGCAGCGGCATCGCGCCGCGCAGCATCGTCATCCACCGCTATTACGACGTGGCTGACCCGGCGTTCGGCGACGGCAAGGCGCCGTCGATCACCGATGCCGCCGCCAGCCTGGGCCGGCGCATCCTGGAGCTGCGCGACAGCGTGTGCGGCAACAACGCCAGCCAGCGCCGCGATTTCCGCGTGTACCTGGTCGCGCATTCGATGGGCGGGCTGATCTGCCGCTGCCTGCTGCAGAACCCCGAGGTCGCCGGCGCCGAAGCGCGCACACTGGTGGACAAGGTGTTCACCTACGCTACGCCGCACAACGGCATCGACATCGCAGGCATCAACGTGCCCGACCTGCTGTCGGCCAACGACATGAACAACTTCAACCGCGGCAACATGGCGCGCTACCTGAAGGTGCCCAGGGACAAGGTCAACACGCTCGGCGATTCCGGCTTCCCGCCCGAGCGCATGTTCTGCCTGATCGGCACCAACAGCCGCGACTACGCGGTGGCGCGCGGCCTGTCCTCATTCGCGGTCGGCGCGCTCAGCGACGGCCTGGTGCGCATCGCCAATGCGTATGTCGAAGGCGCGCCGCGGGCCTTCGTCAACCGCAGCCACAGCGGCTACTTCGGCATCGTCAATTCCGAGGAGGGCTACCAGAACCTGTCGCGTTTCCTGTTCGGCGACATCTGCGCCACCGCGCAGCTGGACATCACCGCGCTGGCCCTGCCGCCGGAAGTCGAGGCCGCGCGCAAGCGTGGCAAGCAGGTGCGTTCCTCGTATTACATCGAGGCCACCGTGGCGCCGCGCGGCGCCTATACCTACGAGCTCACCGCGCGCACCCAGGCCAACGAGTGCGCGGTGCGCCGCGAATACAGCGACATCTTCGACGCGGACGGCAAGGTACGCCGCGACGCGCGCGCGCCGGTACTGTTCTCGGTGTTCCTGGACAGCCGCCGCATCACCGCCGGCAGCGAGATCGCCTTCTCCATCGAGCTGGCGGTGTGCAACGCCGGCTACGAGGTCGATGGCGCGCTGTTCCTCAAGAACCACATCCCCGGCGAGTACCTGTTCCGCAACACGCTGGTGCTGTTCGCCAAGCCCGATGGCGACGGCTGGCGGCTGCGCTATGTCTGGGGCGACGACCAATGGGCCGGCGGCCCGAAGACGCAGGCCGAACTGGACAGCGCCAAGGCCAGGGCCATCGGCATCAGCCAGCAGGCTCCCAACGTATTCACGGTGCCCCTGTCCTCGGCCAAGGGCTTCGCGGCGGAGCTGAAGATCGCGCTGTCGGACTGGGCGTGAGGCCGGGAACGGACCGCTGACGGCGGCACTCTCCGGGCAGGCACCGGAACGGATGGGCGAAGGAAGGCACCGTCACGCCGGCCTGCGCGACGGCGGCACCCGGACCCGCGGAGGATTCGACCTGGAACAGCGTGCGGTGGTCGAAGGCCGCTGTCGGCGAGCTTCGAGCGACCGCACGTGCGCAGCGCCATCCAGGCCGGCGTGGCGCTGCGTGCCGACGCGTTGCCGGCCCAGCTGCAGGGCGGGCAGGCGCAACTGGCACTGGCCGAAGGCGAGAAGCGGCAGGTGCGGCCGGATCCCGGGCCCGCCGCGTACCGCACCGATGCCGACGGCGGCCGCCAAGCGTGCGGTGTTCAACGTCACTCCGCACTGGAACCGGGCAAGCATGCGGCGCCCGGCCGTCGGCGCTGCCGGGCGCTGCGAAGGTAGCGCATCGCCTGCGTCGCCCCGTCGCGGCACTCGCCGTGCGCCGCGCTAGTGGAAATCCCGCGAGCGGGTCTGCAGGTCGCCCAGCAGGTGGCTGAGGTCGTGCAGGTCGCGGGCGATCAGGTGCTGCACGCCGTCCACCTGTTCCCAGCGCCCGCGCACCGCCATCAGCCGCGCGCCCAGCAGCACCTTGCGCCGGCGCGCGGCCAGGTCCTGCCACACCACCACGTTGAGCGGGCCGTGTTCGTCCTCGAGGGTGACGAACACCGTGCCCTTGGCCGTGCCCGGGCGTTGCCGCTGCACGACGATGCCGGCCACGTGCGCGCCGCGACCGTGCGGCAGTTGCCGGACCTGGGCGATGTCGAGCATGCGCTCGCGCCGCAGCCGCGCGCGCAGCAGCGACAGCGGGTGTTCGCCGAGGGTGAGGCCGAGCGTGCGGTAGTCAGCCAGCGCGTCCTCCCCGGTCGAGGGCGCCGGCAGCACGACGGCGTCCTCGTCGGGACTGCCGGGCAGCAGCGGCCGCTGCCGCTCGATGCCGGCCACTTCCCAGCGCGCGGCGTGACGGTGCCCGGCCAGTGCCTGCAGCGCGCCGGCCTCGGCCAGCGCGCGCCGCACCCGGTCGTCGAGGTTGGCGCGCAGGCACAGGTCGCGCACGTCGGCGAACGGACGCAGGGCACGCGCGGCGACGATGGCCGACGCCGCGGCTTCCGACAGTCCGGCCACCTGGCGCAGGCCCAGGCGGAGGGCCGCCTGTCCTGCGTCGTCGTCCTTGCCGCGGCGCATCCGCCCGCCTTCCAGGGTGTTGTCCCATCCGCTGCAGGTCACGTCCACCGGCCGCACCTCCACGCCGCGACGTCCACCGCGACCATCACGGCGCGCGTCCTGCACGATCTCGCTGGACGAATAGAAGCCCATCGGCTGCGCGTTGAGCAGGGCGCAGGCGAAGGCCGCCGGCTCGTGGCGCTTGAGCCAGCTGCTGATGTAGACCAGCTTGGCGAACGAGGCGGCATGGCTCTGCGGAAACCCGTAGGAACCGAAACCCTTGATCTGCTCGAAGATCTGGTCGATGAATTCGTCGGAGTAGTTGTTGTCCCGCATCCGTTCGCGGATGCGGACGCGATGCGGTTCCATGTCGCCGCCCCGGCCCCAGGCCGCCATCGAACGGCGCAGGACATCGGCCTCGCAGGGGGTGTAATCGGCGGCGATGATGACCAGCTCCATCACCTGCTCCTGGAACAGCGGAATGCCGCAGGTGCGCCCGAGGATTTCCTTCAGCGCCTCCGGACAGGTCGCCTCCTCCTTGCCCTGCCGCCGCCGCAGGTAGGGATGCACCATGCCGCCCTGGATCGGCCCCGGGCGCACGATCGCCACCTCGATCACCAGGTCGTAGAAACAGCGGGGCTTGAGCCGCGGCAGCATGCTCATCTGCGCGCGCGATTCGATCTGGAACACGCCCACGGTGTCGGCGGCCTCGATCATGTCGTAGGTGTGGGAGTCGTCGGCAGGCGCTGCCAGATCGATACGGTAGCCGCGCTGGCGCTCCACCAGCGCCAGCGCCTTGCGGATGCAGGTCAGCATGCCCAGCGCCAGGCAGTCGACCTTGAGCAGCTTCATCGTCTCCAGGTCGTCCTTGTCCCACTGGATGATGGTGCGCCCGTCCATCGCCGCGTTCTCCACCGGCACCACACTGGACAGCGGCGCATCGCTGATCACGAAGCCGCCCACGTGCTGGGACAGGTGGCGCGGATGGCCGCGCAGCTGCGCGGTGACCGCCATCAACCGCCGGATCAGCGGATTGTCCGGATCGAAGCCGGTCTCGCGCAGCCGCTGCGCCATCGGCACTTCGCCATTGCCCCAACCCTGGCATCCGGCCAGCAGCGCGATCTGGTCCGGCGGCAGGCCGAAGGCGCGGGCCACGTCGCGCACCGCGCTCTTGCCGCGGTAGCGGATCACCGTGGCCGCCAGCGCGGCGCGGTGGCGGCCGTATTTTCCGTAAACGTACTGCAGCACTTCCTCGCGCCGCTCGTGCTCGAAGTCCACGTCGATGTCCGGCGGCTCGTCGCGCTCGCGCGACAGGAAACGCGCCATCAGCAGCCGGCTTTCGGCCGGATTCACCACGGTGATGCCCAGCGCGAAGCACACCGCCGAGTTGGCCGAGGAACCGCGGCCCTGGCACAGGATGCCGCGCTCTTTGGCGAAACGCACGATGTCCTGCACGGTCAGGAAGAAGGCCTCGTACTGCTTGTAGGCGATCAGCTCCAGCTCGTCCTCGATCTGCCGGGCGACATCGGGCGGCGTTCCCTCCGGCCAGCGTTCGCGCATGCCGCGTCCGGTCAGCTCGCGCAGCCAGCTGGTGGGCGTATGCCCGGCGGGCACCAGCTCGGTGGGGTACCGGTACTGCAGCTGGCTCATGTCGAAGCTGCAGCGGCGCGCCAGCCGCACCGCGTTGTCCAGCAGCGCGGGCGGATGGATGTTGCCCAGTGCGCGGCGGGTGCGCAGGTGGCGCTCGCCGTTGCGGAACAGGTGCGCGCCGCAGTCGGCCAGCGGCAGGTTGTGGCGGATGGCGGTCATCGTGTCCTGCAGCATGCGGCGGCGGCGCACGTCCATGTGCACGTCGCCGCTGGCCAGCGGCGTCATCCGCAGCGCATCGGCCAACGCCAGCAGTCCTTGCAGCCGCGCGTCGTCGTCCTGCTCGCGGTGCAGTTCCACCGCCAGGTGCGCATGCGCGCCGAACCACGCCTGCAGCCAGCGGCCCTGCTCCTCCTGCGGCTCCGCACCCGGCAGCCACAGCGCGAACAGGCCCGAGGCCTCCGGATCGATGCCTTCCAGCACCGCTTCCACGTCGGAACGCCCGAGCAGGTAATCGCCCTTGCCGGCAGCGCGGCGGCCGCGGGTGATCAGTTCGCACAGCCGTGCGTAGCCGGCGGCGGTTTCCACCAGCAGCACGCAGCGCAGGCCACAGGCAAGGGCGAATTCGCTGCCGACCACCAGCTTCACGCCGCTGGCGCGCGCCGCTTCCCAGGCGCGCACGATGCCGGCCAGCGAACACTCGTCGGTGATCGCCAGCGCTTCGTAGCCGCAGTCGCGCGCACGCGCGAACAGCTCCTCGGCGCTGGCCGCGCCGCGCAGGAAGGAGAAGTCGGACAGGCAGTGCAGTTCGGCGTAGGCCGGCAGGTTTTCCTCGCCGGGCGCGCCGTCGTTGGCGGCTTCGCGGCCCAGCCGCTGCGCCACTTCCCAGGCGCGCGGCGCGCGGGTGCCGGCATGCGAGTCGCGCGCTTCGCGCCGGCTCATGCGAACCACCCGTGCAGCATCCAGCCGCCCCGCTCGCCCGGCGGCGCGAATGCCCAGGCGCGCTGGCCCTGCGAGGTTTCCAGCACGTAGTAGTCGCGGCGCGCGTCGTCGCCGTCCCACCAGCCGCTTTCCAGCCGCTCCGGGCCGGACACGATGCGCGGGCGCGGATCGCGCAGCGGCACCGGCTGCGGCAATAGCCACGCCGGACGCGGCGGCAGCCCCGGGGCCGCATCGCCGATGCGGCCCTCGTCGCCCTGCAGCGGCCGCCAGGCACGTTCCGGGCGCGGATCGGTGGTCGGCGTAATCCGATGCACTGCCGTATCGCCCAGCCGCGCACGCAGGCGCTCGCGCAGCTGCGGCCATGGTTGCTGCTGGCGCGTGCGCGGATCGAACAGGTCGCGCGAGGCGGGCACGAACGGCGGCAGCTCGCGCGCCAGCAGGCGCAGCGCGACCACCGGCTGGCCGATCCGCACCTGCTCCAGGCGATTGCGCACCAGCTCGAACAGCAGCGCCGGCTCGCGCTCGGCGGCCAGCAGCCCCACCGCCACGTCGCTGTGGCCTTCCTCGTGCTCCAGCCGCAGCACGAAGCGCTGCACGCCGCCATCGCGCACCGACAGATAGGTGCACAGGTCGCCGACCAGGCGGCGCAGCGGGAACAGCAGCGCGGTATGGCTCTCGACCTCGTAGCCCAGTTCCAGGCGCGCGTCGAAGTGATCCGGCGGCGCGTAATACGCCAGCGGGTCGTCAGCCTGGCCGTACAGACGGTCCAGGTGTTCCAGCAGCGGCAGGCCGAAGCGGCGGCGCAGGGCATCGCGCGGCAGCGCGCGCAGCGTGTGCAGGTCACCGATGCCCATGTGCCGCAGGCGCTCGCCACCATCCTCCGGCAACCGCGCGCGGCGCACCGGCACGCGGTCCAGCAGGGCCGCCATCGCCGCCGGCTGCGTCACCGCCAGGCCGTCGCGCAGGCCGGCCAGCACCTGCGCGGCGCGCGGGGTCGGCGCCAGCCCGATGCGGTGGCTGAAGCCCAGCAGCTCCAGTTCCTCGCGCAGCCGCGCCTCGATGCGCGGCCAGGGCCCGAGCAGGGCGAAGCTGGCGCGCACTTCCAGCACGATGCAGCCGGGCCACTGCGCGCTGACCAGCGAACTGTGCCGGTAGGCCCAGGCGGCGAGGAAACGCTGCCAGCGCTGTTCGGCCTGCGGATCGTGTTCGACCAGGGCCAGCCCGGGCAGCAGCGCGTGCGCGGCGGTCAGGCGCATGCCGGCCTGCACGCCGGCCGCGGCCGCGGCGGCATTGACCGCCTGCAGGGTGCGCAGCTGCGCCGGGCCGGTGATCAGCGCCAGTGGCGCCTGCGGATCAGGACAACGGCGCAGGACGGCGTCCAGCGCCAGCTGCGGCAACAGTACACAGGCCCAGAGCATGGCCGCGGCTCAGGGCGTGGCCAGGGCGAAGGCGCGCGCCGGCGCCGGGCCGCCACGGCATTTGCGCACCTGCCAGGCGCTGCCGCCGTGCATGTCGCGCACCGCCTCCAGGCGCAGCGCGGCCGGCGAGGGATTGGCGGCATGGCGGCGGTCGCGCAGGGCGAAGCCCAGGCACCGGCCGCTGTCGGCCGCCACCTGCAGCCGCCGCAGCGCCTGCGCATCGGCGTGCAGCGGCCAGCCCAGCACCGCGGCGCAGGCGCCGCTGCGCAGGCATTGCTCGAACGCCCACAGCGCATCGCGCGGCGTGGCCTGCACGATCTCCAGCTGTTCCAGCGCCACGCCGGCGGCCTGCCAGGCCGGGGCATAGGGCACATAAGGCGGCGCCACCACCGCCACCGTCGCGCCGGCCTCGCTGAGCCGCGCCAGGGTCGGCAGCAGCAGGGCCAGTTCGCCCACGCCATCGGCCGGCAGCAGCAGTTCGGTCAGCGCATGCCGCGGCCAGCCGCCCTGCGGCAGCAGCGCATCGAGCGCGGCATGGCCGGTGGGCTCGCCCAGCGCCGTGGCCGACGCACGCCCGGCATGCCACAGCGTCTGCGCGGCCAGCAGGCTGTCGAGGGCGACCACCGTGCCCATTCAACCCGGGCGTACCAGCCCGCAGTAAACGCCTTCGATGGCGAAGTCCTGCCCCGGCCGCACCTCGATCGGCGCATGCGCGCGGTTGCGCGGCAGCAGGCGGATGCGCTTTGGCCCGCGCTGCAGGCGCTTGATGGTCAGTTCGCCATCCACGCGCGCCACCACGGTCTGGCCGTCGCGCGCCTCGGGCGTGCGCTGCACCCCGACCAGGTCGCCATCGAGGATGCCGTCATCGATCATCGAATCGCCCTGCACCCGCAGCAGGTAGTCCGGGCGCAGCGCGAACAGCCGCCGGTCCAGCCAGAACTGCTGGTCCAGGCCGATGTCGGCGCCGATCGGCTGGCCCGCGGCCACCCGTCCCAGTACCGGCAGCGGCAGCAGGTCGGCATCGCCGCCGGGCAGGCGCAGGCCACGCTTGCGCCCCGGCACCTGCTCCAGCAGGCCCTCGGCCAGCAGCGCCTGCACATGCTTCTGCGCGGCATTGCGCGAGGAAAAGCCGAAGGCCGCGGCGATCTCGGCCAGGCTGGGTGCGCGCCCGGCCGCCAGCTCCCCGCGCAGGAAGGCGAGGACGGCGGCGCGTTGCGGTGGCAGGTCGGCGGGGATCATGGGTGTACATTTGTACACCCATCGCGTTGCCGGGGCCAGTGGCGGGCGCGAAGTTCCGCCGCCACGGACGACGGCAACAAAAAAGCCGGAATCGCTGCAGGCGCTCCGGCTTTCTTCGTTGGCTTTGTCGATGGTGCAACTGCACTCGAAGGATGAGTGCCGCGCCTGCATGCAGCAACGTGCGCGGCGCCAAGCACCCGGGCGCCATGAGCGGGCGCTGTGAGCGAAGGCGGGAAATCACGCGATATGCCATCGAAAGATGGCGCGCCCGGAGGGATTCGAACCCCCGACCAATGGCTTCGGAAGCCACTACTCTATCCGGCTGAGCTACGGGCGCGTTGTGTGTTGCAGCGGGAGCGCATGGCTCCCTGCCGACCGGCGCTGCCGGGCGGAGGCGCATTCTAACGGCAAATGCATGCGCAGGTCTGCCCCCGTCGCGACCACGCGCCGCAACGGCGCGCCGGGCACGGCTGGTAACCTGTGCGCATGGGTTACGAACGATACGAACAAGAGCCGGCGCCCACGCCCTCGCGGCTGGCCAGCTACTGGAAACTGATGCGCGCCGACCGCCCGATCGGCACCCTGCTGCTGCTGTGGCCGACGTGGTGGGCGCTGTGGCTGGCCTCCGGCGGGTTGCCGCCGCTGTGGACGCTGTTCGTGTTCACCGCTGGCGTGTGGCTGACCCGCTCGGCCGGCTGCGTGATCAACGACTACGCCGACCGCTGGCTGGACCCGCACGTCAAGCGCACCAAGGATCGCCCGCTGGCCACCGGCGCGGTCTCCGGGCGCCAGGCATTGGCACTGTTCGCCGGGCTGATGCTGGCCGCGTTCGCGCTGGTGCTGACCCTGAACGCATTGACCATCGGCCTGAGCTTCGTCGGCGTGTTCCTCGCCGCCACCTATCCCTACCTCAAGCGCTACACCCACCTGCCGCAGGTCTATCTGGGCATGGCCTTCGGCTGGGGCATCCCGATGGCCTTCGCCGCGGTGCAGGGCGAAGTGCCGCCGCTGGGCTGGGTGCTGTACGCGGCCAACATCCTGTGGTCCACCGCCTACGACACCTGGTACGCGATGGTCGACCGCGACGACGACCTGAAGGTCGGCTCGCATTCCACCGCCATCCTGTTCGGCGACCTGGACCTGGTGATCCAGGGCATCCTCTACGCGCTGTTCTTCGCCGCGATGGCGCTGGTCGGACAACGTGCCGGACTCGGGACGATGTACTGGGCCGGGCTGGGCGTGGCCGCGGCGATGGTGGCATGGGAATTCTGGCTGTGCCGCCGGCGCGAGCGCGAGGCCTGCTTCCGTGCCTTCCTGCACAACAACTGGGTCGGGGCCGCGCTGTTCGCCGGCATCGTCGCCAGCCAGTACCTGGACTGACACGCAACGGCCCGCCCCATGGCGGGCCGCACGCTTGAACGACCGTGCCGATGGCTCAGACGGCGGTCCTGCCCAGACTGCGCAGGCGGAACGCGACCACGACCTGCAGCACGCCATAGACCAGCGCCATCGCGCCGATCCACAGCGAGGTGACCATCAGCCCGCCCAGCGGGTTGAGGGCGAACATCACGCCCAGCGCCACCGCCAGCAGGCCGCTGAGGATCAGCAGCCATTCGCCGCGGATGTGCCGGCGCACGCGGATGGCGAAGACGATGCGGTAGATGCCGCCCACCACCAGCCACGCCGCCAGGAACAGCAGCAGCACGCTCGCGGTGGCCAGCGGGTTGAGCAGGGCGAGCACGCCGAAGGCGATGGACACCAGCGCGTAGAACACCGCCCAGCCGCGCGATACCGGCGCCGAGCCGCCGATGGCCGCGGCCAGCGCCACCACGCCTTCGACGATCGCCATCACGCCCAGCCACATCGCCAGCACCGCCGCGGTGCGCACCGGCGCCATCAGCGCCAGCACGCCGAAGGCCACCGCGAACAGGCCGAACAGCAGCACCACCCACCAGTGGCGGGACAGCGCGCCGAACAACGCACCGGACGGGAAATTCGGGTTGCCACTCATCTCATCGCTCCTTGCAGTGATCGTAGGGATTGCCGCTACCGGCCTAGCATAGGCAGCGGGACGTCATCCCGCCGTGTTCACGGTACCCGCGCGCAGACCCAGGCATCGACCCGCGCCACGCCCGCCCGGCGCAGCGCGCGGGCAGCGGCCTGCAGGGTGGCGCCAGTGGTCATCACGTCGTCGACCAGGGCCACGTGCGCCGGCAGCGTTCCGCGGGCGGCGAAGGCCGCGCGCAGGTTGCGGCGGCGGGCAGCCGCGTCCAGTTCCGACTGCGCCGCGGTGGCGCGGGTACGGCGCAGCCCGGCCAGCATCGGCAGGCGCAGCGCGCGGGCCAGCGGCCGCGCCAGTTCCAGCGCCTGGTCGTAGCCGCGCCGGCGCAGGCGCGACAGGTGCAGCGGCACCGGCACCAGGGCCTGCGGCCGCTCGACGGCCGCCAGCGGCGCGTGCATCAGCTGCGCCAGCAGGCGCCCGGCGGCAAGATCGCCGTGGAACTTGAAGCGGCGCAGCAGCCCATCCATCGGCGCCGCATACAGGAAGGCGGCATGGACTTCCGTCAGCGGCGAACGTCCCGGACGGCAGGCACCGCACAGCGCATCGCCCGGCTCGGTGGCCGGCAGCGGCAGGGCGCAGCCGCGGCAGGCGCTTTCCAGCCATGGCAGGGCGGCGGCGCAGGCCGGGCACAGGTCGCGCCCGGGCTGGCCCGGTTCCCCGCATACAAGGCAGACCGGCGGGAACAGCAGGTCGGACAGCCGCCCGCCCACCCTGTAAACCCAACTGGAAAGCGATTTGTTGACAGCGGCATGCATGCTCACCAGACTGCCCCGCTTCCGTTGCCCGATCTGTCAGGAAACACCCATGTCTGCCGTCATCCGCCACGACTGGAGCCGCGAGGAACTGCTGGCGCTGTTCGACCTGCCCTTCCCCGAACTGCTGTTCCGCGCCGCCAGCGTGCACCGCGAGCATTTCGACCCGGCCCAGGTGCAGGTCTCCACCCTGCTGTCGGTCAAGACCGGCGGCTGCCCGGAAGACTGCGCCTATTGCCCGCAGGCGCAGCGCTACGACACCGGCGTGGACGCGCAGAAACTGATGGACACCGACAGCGTGGTCGCCCGCGCCCGCGCCGCCAAGCAGGCCGGCGCCTCGCGCTTCTGCATGGGCGCGGCGTGGCGCTCGCCCAAGGACCGCGACATCCCCAAGGTGGCGGCGATGATCCGCGAGGTGAAGGCGCTGGGCCTGGAGACCTGCGCCACCCTGGGCATGCTCGAAGGCCACCAGGCCCGCGCGCTCAAGGACGCCGGGCTGGACTACTACAACCACAACCTCGACACCGCGCCGGACTACTACGACTCGATCATCCACACCCGCCAGTACCAGGACCGGCTCGATACGCTCGAACACGTGCGCAACGCCGGCCTGAAGACCTGCTGCGGCGGCATCGTCGGCATGGGCGAGACCCGCGGGCACCGCGCCGGCCTGCTGCTGGCGCTGGCCAACCTGCCGGCGCACCCGGATTCGGTGCCGATCAACCGCCTGGTGCAGGTCGCCGGCACGCCGCTGCACGGCAGCGCCGAACTGGATCCGTTCGAGTTCGTGCGCATGATCGCGGTGGCGCGTATCGCGATGCCGCGCTCGATGGTGCGGCTGTCGGCCGGGCGCGAGAGCATGAGCGACGAGCTGCAGGCGCTGTGTTTCGCCGCCGGCGCCAACTCCATCTTCTACGGCGAGAAGCTGCTGACCACCGGCAACCCGGACACCGCACGCGACCAGGCGCTGTTCGCGCGGCTGGGCATCCGCCCGATGGAAGTGAACGTCGATGCCGACGACCACGACCATCCCGGCACGGTGCACCTGGACATCGCCCCGCAGTGCGGCTGCGCGGCCTGACCGCAGGAGCGCCGCTTACCGCGCGATGAGGCTTTCCCGGTAGAGCCCCTCGCGCGCCAAGCAGCGTTCCTGCGCCGAACCCGCCCCGCAAGCGGTTCCACCGGCAACCGGTTACGCTAGCCACCCACCCGCCCATGAACTGACGCCATGGCCCGCCCCGACCTCCTTGCCCGCCTGCAGGACCAGCGCAAGCTGCGCGAAGCGCAGGGGCGCATCCGCGTCCGCCGCAGCGTCGCCCGCCGCGACGGCGTGCGCCTGGACGTCGGCGGCAAGTGGCTCACCGGCTTCTGCAGCAACGATTACCTGGGCCTGTCGCAGCAGTTCGAAGTGGTCGCCGCGCTGCAGGACGCCGCCGGCCGCGAAGGCGCCGGCAGCACCGCCTCGCACCTGGTCTGCGGCCACCACGTGCTGCACGAGCAACTGGAACGCGAGATGGCCGACTGGCTCGGTTATCCGCGCGCACTGCTGTTCGACAGCGGCTTCATGGCCAACCTCGCCGTGCAGCAGGCGTTGCTGTCCGAGGACAGCGACGTCTGCGTGCAGGACCGTCTCAACCACGCCAGCCTGCTCGACGCCACGCGCCTGGCCGGCTGCCGCCTGCGCCGCTACCCGCACCTGGACAGCGAAGGCGCCATGCGCCAGCTGAAGAACGCCGCCGACGGCGCGGCCATGCTCGCCACCGATGGCGTGTTCAGCATGGACGGCGACATCGCCCCGCTGCGCTCGCTGTCGCTGGTGGCGCGCATGCAGGAAGCGCTGTTCTATGTCGACGACGCGCACGGCATCGGCGTGGTCGGCGAACACGGCCGCGGCTGCGTGGCCGACGCCGGGCTGGGCGTGAACGAAGTGCCGCTGCAGCTGGCCACGCTGGGCAAGGCGCTGGGCGGCCATGGCGCGGTGGTGCTGGGTGAGGAAAGCCTGATCCAGCACCTGGCCGAAACCGCGCGCCCCTACATCTACACCACCGCGCTGCCGCCGGCGCAGGCCGCCGCCTCGCTGGCGGCGGTGAAGCTGGCGCGCCGCGACCACTGGCGCCGCGAGAAGCTGGTCGAGCTGATCGCCGCCTTCCGCGACGGCGCGCGCCGCAACGGGCTGGAACTGATGCCTTCGGAAACGCCGATCCAGCCCCTGCTGTGCGGCGACGAGGCCACGGTGATGGCGCTGGGCGCCGCGCTGGAGCAGTCCGGCTTCCTGGTCGGTGCGATCCGCCCGCCGACCGTGCCCGAAGGCAAGGCACGGCTGCGCATCACGCTCTCGGCGCTGCACACCGTCGAGCAGGTCAAGGCGCTGGTCGATGCCACCGCCCGCGCGCGCGACCTGCTGTCCTACGAGCAGTCGCTGAACACCGTCAGCGCCTGAAGCACATCGTCCACGCATGCATATCGACGTCACCGGCACCGGCCCGGCACTGGTCCTGATCCACGGCTGGGCGCTGCACGGCGGCATCTTCGCGCCGCTGGTGGAGCGCCTGTCGCCGCAGTTCCAGCTGCACGTGGTGGACCTGCCCGGCCACGGCTTCAGCCGCGACGACACCACCCCGCTGCGCCTGCCCTACCTGGTCAACGCCATCGCCGCCGCCACGCCGCCGGCGGTGTGGTGCGGCTGGTCGCTGGGCGGGCTGGTGGCGCTGCACGCCGCGGCCACGCTGCCGCAGGTGCGCGGGCTGGCGATGCTCGCCGCCACGCCACGCTTCGTGCGCGATGCCGACTGGCCCGACGCAGTGGACCGCAGCGTGTTCGAGCAGTTCGGCCAGGACCTGGAGCAGGACTACCGCGGCACGCTGGAACGCTTCCTCGCGCTGGACGTGATGGGCTCGCAGCACGCGCGCAGCGAACTGCGCGCCCTGCGCGATGCCCTGGTCGAGCGCGGCGAACCGGCGCCGCGCGCCCTGCACGAAGGCCTCGCCCTGCTGGACCGCAGCGACCTGCGCGGCGCCCTGCCCGGCCTGCGCACGCCCGGCCTGTGGATCGGCGGCCAGCGCGACCGGCTGGTCCCCGCCAAGGCCATGCACAGCGCCGCGGCGCTGGCGCCGGCCGGCCGGCACGCCGCGCATACCATCGACGGCGGCGGCCATGCGCCGTTCCTCGGCCACGCCGACCACGTCGCCGGGCTGCTGCAACGCTTCGTTGCGGACTGCATGTGAGCCGCCGCGTGCGCGCATCGCCGATCATGTGCGGCCACCGAACACACCGGGAGTAGACCGATGGATCTTGGAATCGCCGGGCGCTGGGCACTGGTCTGCGGCGCCAGCAAGGGGCTTGGCCTGGGCTGCGCGCGCGCACTGGCCGGCGAAGGCGCCAACGTGGCCATCGTCGCCCGCGGCGCCGACGCGCTGGAAGCGGCCGCGATGGAACTGCGCGCCCTTCCCGGTGCCGGCCAGGTCGTCGCCGTCGCCGCCGACATCACCACCGCCGCCGGCCGCGCCGCCGCGCTCGCCGCCTGCCCGCAGGTGGACATCCTGGTCACCAACGCCGGCGGCCCGCCACCAGGCGACTTCCGCGACTGGGACCGCGAACGGTGGCTGGCCGCGCTGGACGCCAACATGCTCACCCCGATCGAGCTGATCCGCGCCACCGTCGATGCGATGGCCGCGCGCGGTTTCGGCCGCGTGGTCAACATCACCTCCAGTTCGGTGAAGGCGCCGATCGACATTCTCGGCCTGTCCAACGGCGCGCGCTCGGGATTGACCGGCTTCGTCGCCGGCGTCGCACGCACCCACCTGGCGCGCAACGTCACGATCAACAACCTGCTGCCGGGCGCGTTCGACACCGACCGCCTGCGCGGCACGCTGCAGGCCAGCGCGCAAAGGCAGCAGCAGCCGCTGGACGAGGTGGCCGCGCGCCGCCGCGCCGGCATCCCCGCCGGCCGCTTCGGCACGCCCGACGAATTCGGCGCCGCCTGCGCCTTCCTGTGCAGTGCGCATGCCGGCTACATCACCGGGCAGAACCTGCTGCTCGACGGCGGCGCCTACCCCGGTACCTTCTGACCCTGTTGCAAGCGCGTATTCCCATGCCTTCCCTGTTCGATGCCAAGCACGTCCGCCGCGCCTTCTCGCGCGCCGCCTCCCGCTACCATGCCGCCGCCGTGCTGCAGCAGGAGGTCGCAAAACGCCTGCTGGAATCGCTGGACTACCTGGAGCAGCGGCAGCCGCAGGTGGTGCTGGACGTCGGCAGCGGCCCGGGGCATTCGACCGCGGCGATGAAGAAGCGCTGGCCCAAGGCGCAGGTGATCGCGCTGGACCTGGCCCTGCCGATGCTGGCCGAAGCGAAGAAGCAGGCCGGCTGGTGGCGCCCGTTCTCGCGCGTATGCGCCGATGCGCGGGCGCTGCCGCTGGCCGACAACAGCGTGGACGTGATCTTCAGCAACCTGTGCCTGCAGTGGGTGGAAGACCTGCCGTCGGTGTTCGCCGGCTTCCGCCGCGTACTCAAGCCCGGCGGCCTGCTGGTGTGCTCCACCTTCGGCCCGGACACGCTCATCGAGCTGCGCGAGGCGTTCGCACAGGCCGACGCCACCCCGCACGTGAGCCGCTTCGTGCAGATCGCGCAGTTCGGGGACGCGCTGATGATGGCCGGCTTCCGCGACCCGGTGCTGGACCGCGACCTGTTCACCCTCACCTACGACGGCCTGCCGGCGCTGATGCGCGAACTCAAGGCCATCGGTGCGACCAACGCGCTGAGCGAACGCCGCCACACGCTCACCGGGCGCGGCCGCTTCAACGCCGCGCAGGCGGCCTATGAACCGCTGCGCCGGCCCGACGGCAAACTTCCCAGCAGCTGGGAAGTCATCTACGCCCACGCCTGGGCGCCGGAGCCGGGCGCGCCGATCCGCGAGCACGGCCACGACATCGCCGCAGTACCGGTGTCGGCCATTCCGATCCGGCGCAAGCCACAGAGTCCGTAGACGCGGGGCCACCCCACGGCAGCGCGAAGACGCCTGCCGGGAATGCCTCAGCGGATCGCAGCGCTTTGTAGCGCCGGGCAGCGCCCGGCGGGCTTGCCCGGTAGAGCCCCAGCGGGGCGTTGCCCCGCTCTACCTTCAGCCGCCTACCCGCGCGATCCCGTCCTGAAGGGAGCGGATCGCAGCGGTTTGTAGCGCCGGGCAGCGCCCGGCGGAGCCTGCCCGGTAGAGCCCCAGCGAGGCGTTGCCCCGCTCTACATTCAGCCACCTACCCGCGCGATCCCGTCCTGGAAGAGCGAAGCGCTTTGTAGCGCCGGGCAACGCCCGGCGGGGCTTGCCCGGTAAAGCCCCAGCGGGGCGTTGCCCCGCTCTACCTTCAACCGCCTATCTGCGCGATCCAGTCCTGCAGGTTGTAGTAGTTGCTGACGCGCGCGATGCGGCCGTCCCGGAGGTCGAAGAACGCGCCGCCGGGCAGCACGTAGCGCTGGCCGTTGGCCGGCGGCAGGCCTTCGTCGGTGTGGTGGTACTCGCCGTGCACCACGTATTCGGCAGCGGCGCGGGTGCCATCGAGGCTGGCCATCACCACCACGTCGCGCAGTTGTTCGCGATAGCTGGCGTCCATGCGTTGCAGGAACGCGGCGAACGCCTCGACGCCGCTTTCGCGCGTGCCCTGGTTCAGGTCGTGCGCCACGTCAGCGCTCAGACGCTCCAGCATTCCGGCCCAGTCGCCGCGGTTGAAGGCATCGTAGTAGCCGCGGACCAGGTCGATGGCCTGCTGCTGCGCGGGGGAAACGTCGTGGCTCATGGGATTTCTCGAAGAGCGGCGGCGCTCAGGTGGCGCCGGCGAACAGGTCGCGGTGGAAGAAATAGATTTCCTGCGCCAGGAACCGCCAGCTGGTGTGGAAGCTGCGGAAGCGCGTGCTCGGCGTGGACGAGGCCAGTGCATCGATGCCCAGTTCCCGCGACAGGCGCAGCGCGCGCGCCATGTGCAGCGGGTCGCTGACCAGGATGGCGCGGCGCATGCCATGCGCATCCATCAGCCGCTTGGCCTCGACCAGGTTCTGCCGCGTGGTGCGCGAGCGGTTCTCGATCAGGATGTCCGTGGCGGGAATCTCCTGCTTCAGCGCATAGCGGCGCGCCACCTGCGATTCGGAGAAACGCGCGCCGGTGCCGCCGAAGCCACCGGTGAAGATCAGCTTGGGCGCATAGCCCTGCCGGTACAGGTCCAGCCCATGGCGGATGCGCTCCTCGAACACCGGCGACGGCTTGGCGTCGTAGGCCGCCGCGCCCAGCACGATGATCGCGTCGGCCGGCGCGGCCTGGTCGCGGTCGCCGACCCAGATGATCCACGCCGCCACGCCGAGCAGCCACAGCAGCACCAGCACGCACAGGCGCCACAGCCAATCGAACAGGCCGGCGCGCTTGCGGCTCACGCGCCCATCCACGGCAGCGCGTCCAGGTCGACGTTGCCGCCGGACAGGACCAGGCCCACGTTGCGCCCGGCAAAGCGCTGCGGCTGCGCCAGCACCGCCGCCAGCACCGTGGCCGACGAGGGCTCCACTACCTGCTTGAGCACCTGCCACAGCAGGCGCATCGCCGCCACGGTGGCGGCGTCATCCACGGTCACGACCGTGGCGCTGCCATGCAGCAACGCGAAATTGGGTTCACCCAGCGCGCCGCGCAGGCCGTCGCAGACGGTGTCGGGT
The DNA here is from genome assembly GCF_001431425.1 of Stenotrophomonas nitritireducens. Taxonomy (GTDB): domain Bacteria; phylum Pseudomonadota; class Gammaproteobacteria; order Xanthomonadales; family Xanthomonadaceae; genus Stenotrophomonas; species Stenotrophomonas nitritireducens. The sequence goes on along the minus strand of NZ_LDJG01000008.1, from coordinate 130,323 downwards.
ACGAAATCGACCAGCCGCCGCCCGGCTTCCAGCGAACGCGCGGTGTCGGCTGCGCCGGCCGGCTCGGCCAGCACCAGCTCGCAGTCCGGCGCCGCCTGGCGCAGCGCCAGCAGGGTGCCGGAGGCCAGCCCGCCGCCGCCGGCCGGCACCACCACCGCATCCAGCGCCGTGCCGGCCTGGCGCAGCAGTTCCAGCGTCGCCGTGCCCTGCCCGGCGATCACCTGCATGTCGGCATAGGGGTGGACCAGCGTCGCCCTGGTTTCCTGCTGCACCCGCGCGCACTCAGCCTCGCGCGCGGCCTGGGTCGGCGCGCAGCGCCACAGGGTCGCGCCATGGCGGGCGATGTTGGCCAGCTTGGCCGCCACCGCGCCTTCCGGCACCACCACATGGCAGGGAATGCCGCGCGAGCGTGCCGCCAGGGCCAGCGCCGCGCCGTGGTTGCCGGAGGAATGGGTCACCACGCCGTGGCGCGCCTGTTCCTCGCCCAGCGCCCATACCGCATTGCAGGCGCCGCGGAACTTGAACGCGCCGCCGCGCTGCAGGTGCTCGGCCTTGAAGTGCAGGCGGGCGCCGGCCAGCGCATCCAGCTCGCGCGAGCGCAGGACCGGGGTGACCGTGGCATGGGGTGCGATGCGGGCCGCGGCGGCCAGCACGTCGGCCGGCCCTGGCAGGGTGAGTTCAACCATGGGGAAAGGTTAACGTAGGCCCCGGGTGCCGGACCATCTCGGGCCGCCACTGGACCCGCGTTCAGCCCCGGCCGGGAGGGTTAAGGACCGATTCAATGCAAACGCACGAAGCTGGCCGCGTGCCCAACAGGGGGAGAAACTCATGAAAATGCGCCTGATTCTTTCGGCCGGCCTGCTGCTCGGCCTGTCCGGCTGCGCCACCTACGACTATGTCGGCAGTGGCTCCGGCGGCTACTACAGCGGCTCGGCGCCGGTGCAGCGCACCTACCCGTACGGCTATCCCTACGGTTCCTACGGCTATGGCTCCTATGGCTATGGCTCCTACGGCTACGGCCCGTACGGTTACGGCAGCTACGGCTACTACGACCGCTACCCGTACCCGGTCTACCGCCCGCCGTACAACCCGCCCCCGCGCCCGCCGCACGGTGGCCATTGGGGCGACGGGCATCGTCCGCCGCCGACGGGCAACGACAACGGCGGCCATCGCCCACCGCCGCGCCCCGGTGACGGCGACGGACGCCCGCCGCATCCCCGCCCGCCGGTGGATGGCGGCGGCAGCGGCAAGTCGCCGTGGCGTGACATGGACCGCCAGCCGCGCCCGCAACCGCGTCCGCAGCCCCAGGCGATGCCGCGCTCGATGCCGTCGCCGCAGGCCAATGGCGCGCCGCGCCCGATGATGCAGCGTCCGGCACCGGCCCGACCGCCGTCACAGTCCCATCGCCCGCGCCCGGCGCAGCAGCAGGAGCCCTGAGACGCTTGCATTTGCGGAAAAACCAGGCAATCTTGTTGAACCGGGTGACCGGCAGCGTCGATAACTGACACGAACTGCCCTTCACACCTCACCGCTTCAATGTCGATGTCCGTCAGGAAATCTGGATCCCCCCTGTTCCGGCCCTGTCGGGCATCGGCGCCTATAACGACAAAGCCCCGGCCATGCCGGGGCTTCGTCTTTCCGGGTTCGGGCCCGCTCCTGCCAGCCATCCGGACAGGCCTGCCCGCACAAGGCGGGCACCCCCGGCCGGCATAGCCGGAACCCGCAGGGAATAGCGGCAGGGCAGCCGTCTTCAAGGCAAAGCCGCCACACGGGTCGCGCACAGGAACATGCGCCATGAAAAAAGGGCCGGCAGTCCCCCGACTGCCGGCCCCATGCTTCCCCGGTGTGCGCTTCGGCTGGCCCCTGTTCCAATTCCAGCCACTGCGCCGATGGCGCATGCCACACCGGGTGCAATGACGTTAACTGCAGTTTGCGTGCCAACTTTAGGCCTTCCTGCATGCCCGCCAGGCATTGGCGGTAAAATCACCACGCCGTCGCCAAGGGCTTGTGCCACAGGCCACCGACGGATTTCACACTTCCAGCCCTTACCCCCATGACCGACTCCTTCCATCGTTACGACGTCATCGTCATCGGCGGCGGCCACGCCGGCACCGAGGCCGCACTGGCCGCGGCGCGCGGCGGCGCCCGCACCCTGCTGCTGACCCACAACGTGGAAACGGTGGGCGCGATGAGCTGCAACCCGGCCATCGGCGGCATCGGCAAGGGCCACCTGGTCAAGGAGATCGACGCCCTGGGCGGGGCCATGGCGCACGCCGCCGACCTGGCCGGCATCCAGTGGCGCACGCTCAACGCCTCCAAGGGCCCGGCGGTGCGCGCCACCCGCTGCCAGGCCGACCGCAACCTGTACCGCATGGCGATCCGCCGCATCGTCGAGTCGCAGCCCAACCTGACCGTATTCCAGGCGGCGGTGGACGATCTCGTGATCGAAGGCGACGCCGTGCGCGGCGCCATCACCCAGACCGGGCTGACCTTCCATGCGCCGGCCGTGGTGCTCACCGCCGGCACCTTCCTCGCCGGCAAGATCCACATCGGCGAAACCCAGTACACCGCCGGGCGCATGGGCGACCCGCCGGCCACCACCCTGGCCGCGCGCCTGCGCGAGCGCCCGTTCGCCATCGACCGGCTCAAGACCGGCACGCCGCCGCGCATCGACGGCCGCTCGCTCGACTACAGCGTCATGGACGAACAACCCGGCGACGACCCGCTGCCGGTGATGTCCTACCTGGGCAACGCCGCCGAGCACCCACGACAGGTGAGCTGCTGGATCACCCACACCAGCGAGCGCACCCACGAGGTGATCCGCAACGCGCTGCACCGCTCGCCGCTGTACAGCGGCCAGATCGAAGGCATCGGCCCGCGCTACTGCCCGTCCATCGAGGACAAAGTGGTGCGCTTCGCCGAAAAGGACAGCCACCAGATCTTCGTCGAGCCCGAAGGCCTGAACGTAGTGGAGATCTACCCCAACGGCATTTCCACCTCGCTGCCGTTCGACGTGCAGCTGGAACTGGTGCGCAGCATCCGCGGCTTCGAGCACGCGCACATCACCCGCCCCGGCTACGCCATCGAATACGATTTCTTCGACCCGCGCGGGCTGAAGAACACGCTGGAAACCCGCCAGGTCGCCGGCCTGTTCTTCGCCGGCCAGATCAACGGCACCACCGGCTACGAGGAAGCCGGCGCGCAGGGCCTGCTGGCCGGCGTCAACGCCGCGCTGTACGTGCAGGGCCGCGAGGGCTGGTGCCCGCGCCGCGACGAGGCCTACATCGGCGTGCTGGTGGACGACCTGATCACCCACGGCACCAGCGAGCCCTACCGCATGTTCACCAGCCGCGCCGAATACCGGCTGCAACTGCGCGAGGACAACGCCGACGCGCGCCTGACCCCGACCGGCCGCGAGCTGGGCCTGGTCGACGACCGCCGCTGGCACGCGTTCGAAACCAAGCAGGCCGCCGTCGCCGGCGAAAGCGCGCGCCTGCGCGGCCTGTGGGCCACCCCCGCCAACGCACTGGGCCGCGAGGTACAGGCAGCCACTGGCGTGGCGGTGAGCCGCGAAACCAACGTGCTCGACCTGATCAAGCGCCCGGAACTGGACTACACCAAGCTGATGCAGGTGCCCTCGCTCGGCCCCGGCGTGAGCGATGCGCGCGTGGCCGAACAGGTGGAAATCAGCGTCAAGTACGCCGGCTACCTGGACCGCCAGCGGGTGGAGATCGAACGCCAGCAGCGCCACGAGAACACAGTGATCGCCGAGGGCTTCGACTTTGCCGCGGTGCATGGCCTCTCGGCCGAGGCGCTGCAGAAGTTCGAGCGCGTGCGCCCGCAGACCATCGGCCAGGCGCAGCGCATCCCCGGCATGACCCCGGCGGCGATCTCGCTGCTGCTGGTCCACCTGGAGCGGGCGCGGCGCGGGAAGGTGGCGTGAGCGCGCCGGCGGTGCTGCATGTTGATCGAGCAGAAGAATTTTAGTCTTCGGGTCCAAGGTTCAAACCCTTCACGACCCGCAATGAAAACAGGCACCCGGCTCGCGCTGGGTGCCTGTTTCCTTTTCCCCTCGGGAAAGCCCCCGCGTCGGTGGGCTACTTCAACAGCGGCCGCACATCGACGATATGCACGTCGTGCATCTGGTCGAGGTAGGCATCCAGATACGCCTTGTGCGATGCACCGACGATCACCAGCGTGCGCATCCCCGGGGTCGGCCCCATCAGGTCGCGGATGTTGGCGGCCATGCGCAGGTTGCGGGTTTCCCAGTTGGTCACGTACAGGCGCCCGTAGCCCTGCTCCGACGGTTCCTCCAGCGCGGCGCCGTAGTCGCTCTCGAAGGCGATGGCGGCAAGCTCCGGCGCGTTGTAGCGGCGGTACATGGCCAGCACCTTCTCCGGCGTGTCCATCTGCGCTTCCATTTCGCTGAACATCGCGCTCCGCTGTTGGGTCGCCGGGTTGTCCCACGCCTTGCGGATGGCGGCCACGTAGGCCTTGATGTCGCGGCCGTAGCGGTCGGAACTGTGGTCGTCCATCGGCCAGAGCCGCTCATGCCCCAGGCGCGCGGCCAGCGGCGCGGCAAGCAGCGTGGTTTCGTTACGGCTGGTACGCAGCGCCTCCAGCACGTCCACCAGCGCCTGGTCCAGCCCGTCGCCCGCATGCCGCTCCGCCAGCGGAAGCCGCAGCCACTGCACCAACGCCGACTCGCGCTCACCCGCCGCCAGGAACGTGGCGGCCAGCGTGCGCCGCTGCGCCGCCGCCGGCTGCGCGGGCCATGCCTCCAGCATCGTCTCCGCCGCCGCATTCGCCGCCGGCACATCCAGCCCGGTGGCCTTGGCCGCCGCCGACACGTCGGGGCAGTAGCCGCCAACCGTCCTCGCGTAGCGGTACGGGTAGCGGCGCATCATGTCGCACTGCAGGCCCGACACCACCTCGATGGCGATAGCCTGCGGCCGCCATGCCGCCATCCGCTCGATCAGCGCATCAAGCGTCGCAGGGTCGAACGTCTCCGGCATGCTCGCCAGATGCGTGGTGCCCAGCACCGCGACCTCGTTCTTCACCCCATGCTGCGGCCCTTTGTGCGCGCGCAGATCGAAGGATTGCGCCTGCACCACTCCCGCCAGCAGCCCACCTACCAACAGCGTGCCGATCACTACACCGCGTCCCCACATTCCCTGCCCCCTTCCCTGCTGCATGTGATCCACCGATAGAGCGCCGGGCTGGCGTAAGGCGACGCAGATTCCGTTTCCGCCGGGGGTTTGTCAACGGCCATTTGTGGAACGTGGTCAGTGGGAACCCGCTGGAAGGAAAATAGGGGAAACCATGGCGTATGGACCGTTCAATCCTGCGAAGAGGCCCGCACAAGCGGGCCTCTTGGTTTCGTTACCCACACGTCACTTTATGGTGACCACCACCAGCGTATGTGCGTGCTGGTCGCCAGCCACGGAGCGGACTGCTCAGTCGTCGCCCTTGCCACGGCTGATCAACAACAACCCGTTCCCCACCGTCACCTGCAACGCATCGCCCACGGCAAAGCCGCAACGTTCCAACCAACGGCCGAACAAACGCAGCCTGGGCACGGCACGACCGACTATCTGCTCGCCCCTGCGCTCGTCGTAGTACAGGCAACCCATCGTGCAGCGCTTGGGCATGCGCGCCCAGCCGCTGGAAGCAGGCGGTGTCGAAGACGGTGGTGAGAACAACTCCGGAACCGGCGCGGAATCGATCATCCGCGGCGTGAGTACCTCGTGCTTGGACGGGTTGCGGTTGGACGCAGGGGTGGAAGCGCGGGTGATTTCCTTGGAACGGCGCATATCGGACTCCTTGAGCGATAGGGAATTCTTGTGCTTTCGAGCTGCCAAACCCGACTGCGGAATTCAGCCGCAGCCAGTAATTGGTGCTGCCGGATCGCAACAGTTGTCAACGGATCGGGACCGCCCATGAGTATCCGAGATGGCCAACAGAGCTATAAGAGAACCGCCATCCATTCCCTCCACCCAATTGGATGTGGCAAACGGAACGACCTGCAGAGCCCAGTACCCGGACCAGCATGATTGCCGCTACAGTCTCCTTCCGTGAGATCCGTTCAGGGCACATATGGATGGCACGGCATAGGGGATCGACATGGAACAGTTGCCGTCTTCGGACCTGAAGACAATCCTGCATTCAAAGCGGGCCAATATTTACTACCTGCAACACTGCCGGGTACTGGTCAATGGTGGCCGCGTCGAGTATGTCACCGACGCCGGGAAACAATCGCTTTACTGGAACATTCCGATCGCCAACACCACTACCGTACTTCTGGGTACCGGCACTTCTGTCACCCAGGCGGCGATGCGCGAGCTGGCCAAGGCGGGCGTGCTGGTGGGCTTCTGTGGCGGGGGTGGGACGCCCCTCTTCAGCGCCAACGAGATCGACGTCGACGTAGCCTGGTTCTCGCCACAGAGCGAGTACCGTCCTACCGAATATCTGCAGGCGTGGGTGAAATTCTGGTTCGACGACGAACTCCGTCTTCTGGCGGCCAAGCAGCTCCAACAACTGCGGCTGCAGCGGCTATCCGGGCAATGGCAGCAACGTGCGTTGCATGAGGCTGGCTTCAAGGTCGATGCCGGCCGGCTTGAAAGCCTGCTGCAACCTTCAAGCCGCAACATCGAACTGGCGCAGGACACAACGGCACTGCTCACCGAGGAGGCACGCCTGAGCAAAGCCCTGTTCAAGCTTGCGGTGGATACCGTCGGCTACGGCGAATTCAGCCGCGCCAAACGAGGCACCGGCACAGATCCGGCGAATCGTTTCTTGGATCATGGCAATTACCTCGCCTATGGATTGGGCGCCACGGCCTGCTGGGTATTGGGCCTGCCGCACGGCCTGGCAGTACTGCACGGAAAGACCCGTCGCGGCGGGCTGGTATTCGATGCCGCCGACCTTATCAAGGACGCCAGCATCCTTCCCCAGGCATTCCTCTCGGCGATGCGTGGCGACGACGAGCAGAGCTTCCGCCGCCATTGCATCGAGTCGCTTACACGCAGCGATTCGCTGGATTTCATCATCGACAGCCTCAAGGCCATCGCTCTCTCGACGGCTGCACAGGTGAAAGTTTGAACATCCTGCTGATCTCGCAATGCGAGAAGAGGGCACTGTCCGAAACACGGCGCATCCTGGATCAGTTCGCCGAGCGCCGTGGCGACCGCAGCTGGCAGACCGCCATCACCCAGGAGGGACTGGATACGCTGAGGCGATTGCTGCGCAAGACCGCGCGGAAGAATACCGCCGTTGCCTGCCATTGGATCCGGGGACGCGATCACAGCGAACTGCTGTGGGTGGTTGGTGATGCCCGACGATTTAATGCCGAGGGCGCCGTACCGACCAACGCTACCCGCCGCAACATCCTGCGCCCCCACGATGAGAACGATTGGCACACCGCCCAACCAATCCGACTCCTGGCCCAATTGGCCGCCCTCCTGCACGACCTGGGCAAGGCCAGCATCGCCTTCCAGGAACGCCTGCGCGGCACCCGTACCGAACGCAACCTGTATCGCCATGAGTGGGTATCGCTGCGCCTGTTCCAGGCTTTCGTCGGAACCGATGACGACGCGGGGTGGCTAAAACGGTTGAGCGATATCGAGAACGCCAATGAACTGGACTGGCTGGCCGAGGACCGCTATCAGCGCGATGGCATGGATGCCTCGCATGCCTTCCCGTTCCAGCGGCTGCCTCCCTTGGCTGGCGCCATCGCGTGGCTGGTGGTCAGCCATCATCGCCTTCCCGTTGTTCCGGCCCTCGCCAGCGACGGCACTCAACAGCCGCTCGGGTCCCGTACCGCGCACTGGAATGAGCTCTGGCTGAAGGACCCGCTCGCACTGGTCTCACATGGGTGGAACGAGAGACCTCAATCGCCTTCAGAGCAGGAAGCCCAGCCGTACTGGGAACCCGCCGCATACTTGCCAGTGATTGAGGGGGATTGGCTGCGCCAAGCCGCTCGCGTTGCCGGAAATTTGTTGCAACTACAGCGGCTTGACGACAACCAGTGGATCGACAATCCCTACGTCATGCATCTCGCACGCCTGTGCCTGATGCTGGCTGACCATCATTACTCCAGCCTGCCACCGGATGCTTCCGAGCGGTTGAAGGTCAAGACGGACAGCCAGCTGTATGCCAACACCCATAAGGACGGGAAGCTCAAACAGACATTGCTTGAGCACCTGCTCGGTGTCGCCCGCGATGCAGGCATGGTCGCGCACGCACTTCCCAGCTTTGAGCGCCACCTTCCGCGGCTGGCCAATCACCGGGGACTGCGTAAGCGCAGCAGCAACCCGAAGTTCGCATGGCAGGACAAGGCCGCTGATGCTGCGACAAGCCTGCGCGAAGACTTCCAGAGGCTCGGCGGCTTCATTGTCAACATGGCGTCCACCGGCTGCGGCAAGACGCTGGCCAATGCACGTATCCTGTACGCACTCAGCGATCCGCAACTCGGCATGCGCGTGACGTATGCGCTCGGCCTGCGCATGCTCACGCTGCAGACCGGCCGCAGCTACCGGAATGACCTCCATCTTGGAGAGGACGAACTGGCCATACGCGTTGGCGGTTCGGCGAGCCGGGCGGTGTTCGAGTACTACGAACAGCAGGCAGAGTCTTCCGGATCGGCATCCATCCAGGATCTTATCGAGGAAGACAGCCACATTCTTTACGAGGGCAACAGCAGTCAGCATCCGCTGGTGTCGCGCGCACTGCACGATCCGGACATCCGCAACCTGCTATCGGCGCCCGTGCTGGTCTGCACGGTGGACCACATGGTGCCCGCAACGGAATCCCTGCGTGCCGGCCGCCAGATCGCCCCGATGCTGCGCTTGATGAGTGCCGACCTGGTGCTCGACGAACTGGATGACTACGACCTGGACGACATGCCAGCGCTCACGCGGCTGGTGCACTGGGCCGGCATGCTGGGCTGCCGCGTGGTGTTGTCGTCGGCCACGCTACCACCGGCATTGGTCACCGGCATGTATCTCGCTTACCGCGCCGGGCGGCGGCTGTATCGCCAGAACCGGGGCGAGCCAGGTATCGCGAATATTGGGGCGGAGATTCCTTGCCTATGGACGGACGAGTTCGGCGTTCAGGTAGCGGGTGTGGGTGGCCAGGACTTCGAACAACAGCACCTGCGATTCGTGGACAAGCGCGCCGCACAGCTGCGGAAAGTAGCGCCGTTGCGCCGCGCGCGATTGCTGCCACTGTCGCTTGAAGCCAGGAAGCCTGAGCAGCGGAACGCCGAATTCGCCCTGCATGTCCGCGACGCCTGCCTGCAACTCCATCGTGCGCACTGCCAGAAGGACCCTGTCAGCGGAAAGCAGGTCAGCCTCGGGCTGGTACGCATGGCGAACATAGGCCCGCTGTTCGACGTTGCGCGAGCTATTTTCACGCAAGGCGCGCCGGAAGATGTCCGCATCCACCTCTGTGTCTATCACGCGCGTTTCCCCCTTTTGCAACGTTCGGCCATCGAGGCAATGCTGGATGGTTCTTTCAATCGTCGCGGCGACGCCAACGCCGTCTTCCAGCTTCCCGCCATCCGCAGTGCGCTGGATGCCCACCCGGAACCGCAGCACCTGTTTGTGGTACTGGCCTCCCCCGTCTGCGAGGTTGGCCGGGACTGGGACGCGGACTGGGCGGTAGCCGAACCTTCATCCATGCGCTCACTGATCCAGCTGGCTGGACGCGTGCAGCGGCATCGGGGCCATGCACCGTCGGAGGCGAATGTGCTGGTGTTCGATACCAACCTTCGCCACTTTGCAGAGACTCATTCCGACCGGCCGGCATTCCAGCGGCCCGGTTACGAGAAGTCCGGCTCCAGCCCCGCGCAGAAACGCCTGCAGTTGTCCACGCATCGCCTTGCCGAGTTGCTTCAGCCGGCCGAGTTCGAGGTACTCGACGCCTTGCCGCGTATCCAGCCACGGCCGTCGAAGACCTGGCGGACGCGCCATAGCCTCGTCGACCTGGAGCAGGCACGTACCGCCCTCAGCATGCTGCCAGTATCAGCCGCCACGGAGAGCCAGATTCCTCCTGTCGAGCAGGATCAGGCTTATGTTGCCTGGAGATACCCACGGGCCGCATTGACCGGCGTTCTCCCCCAACAGCAGCGGTTCCGGCGGCAGACCATGCACACCACCACGCTGGTGTTCCTGCCCGATGACGAGGGTGAGCGGTTGCTGTTGCATCGGGTCGAGGAAGCCGCTGGCCGGCATTCCCCCCCCCTGTACGTCCTGGTCGACCAGAGCCAACGCAGGGATATCCAGCTGACCTTAGGCATTGGAATCAGCCCTTGGGGACAGTTCGAGCTGATGACCCTGCTGGAAGATCAGGCCGCACACTCGGGAGACTCACTGGACTACTGCGCCCGGCGCTTCACCACAGTTGAGGTGAGCTCCAGCCCAAATGGCTGGAGATGGCATCCGTTGTTGGGATTCAATCCATGACGATCGGACCATGATCGTCTTGGCTACTGATAAAGATATGTTCTAAAGAGTCATACACGATCATCAACCAAGGAGATGGGTGGTGCAGGAATTAACCGATAGAGGGAAGGGCTTTCGTATGGCCATCGCCGGCTTCATCGAAGCCCGGCGCGAAGCCAAGCTGAAAGGCAAGGAAGAAGAAGGCGATATCTCCACCAAATACGACTATGGCGCCTGGTTGGCCGATGCTGCCCGGCGGGTAGGCCAGATCCAGGCGGTCACCCACGTACTCAAGGCCACCCACCCGGACGCACGGGGCAGCAGCCTGCATGTCCGGCCAGACGCCTTGCCCCGCCACGCCGAGATCGGCACCCATGTGCTGGGCGACGACTTCGCAGAGGATGTCGTGGGCAATGCCGCAGCACTGGATGTATTCAAGTTCCTCAAGGTCGAAGTGGAGGGACGCCGGCTGCTGGATTGGATGCAAGCCGGTGATGCAGACCTGCGCTCGGCTCTGCACGCGGATTCCGAGACCGCGGCCAACTGGATGAAGGCCTTCAGCGGCCTGGTCCGCGGCGATACCCACCCTACGTCGCACGAAGCCGCAAAACAGCTGTACTGGCTGGTCGACGGCGCACCGACGGAAGACGAGGCCTATCACCTGCTGCAACCCCTGTTCTCCAGCAGCCTGGCCCATGCCGTGCATGCCGAAATCCAGGACGCGCGTTTCGGTGAGGACAACAAGGCCGCACGGCAGGCGTTCCGCGCCGGGGAGGCGCACGAAGCGCCCTATCGCGACTACCGCAACCTGGTCGCCCGCAAGCTGGGGGGCACCAAGCCCCAGAATGTGTCGCAGCTCAACAGCGAGCGCGGCGGCATCAACTACCTGCTGGCCTCCCTTCCGCCGAGCTGGGACATCGAGCAATCGCGCAAATTGCTGAATCTCGAATCGGCAATGGACCGCCTGGCCTGGTTCCCTGGCGTTCGCGACACCGTTGACCAACTGGCCAGCTTTCTTCTGTCCAATCCGCCCCCTACCGAGGCAACGCGACGGAAACGCACCGAACTGGCTCAGGAGTTGGGGGCCCAGTTGGCCATCTTCGCCGTAGAAACGCAGGTTCGTTTCGAACCGGGATGGACGCGGAATGAAAGCTGCACCCTGCCCCTGCACCAGCAGGTCTGGCTGGACCCCGAACGCGTGGAGCTGGATCCGCGCCCGGAACCCGAGCTGGCCGCTGAGGACGAAGCGTTCGTCGCCATCTGGGAGTTCGGCGATTGGCCTGATCAGGTGGCTGGCGATTTCGCCAACTGGTTGAATGACCGGTTGCGCTCCGCCGGACTGATCGCTGTCGGAGACGCGGAATACCGGCACTGGGCGCGCCATGCGGTCGCCGATGCGACCTGGCCGGTACCCGTGCGGCGGCGCGTACCGAAAGGAGGCACGGCATGAGCACTTGCCCGCAATTCGATCACCTGCTTGTCTTCCCGCATCTGCAGGTGCAGAACGCCAACGCCATTTCCAGCCCGCTGTCGCATGGCTTCCCGTCGATGACGGCTTTCCTGGGGCTGATGTGGGCCCTGCAGCGCAAGGCGGATGCTGCGGGACTGGATGTCCGGTTCAATGCAGTGGGAGTGGTCTGCCACCAGCATCGCGAACTGGCCACCGAAGGCCGCTTCGTCAACAGCTTCCATCTGACCCGCAACCCGATGAACAAGGAAGGCGGCAGCTCGGCGATCGTCGAGGAAGGCCGCATCCATCTGGGCTTGAGCCTGCTGCTGGCCGCCAAAAGCCTTCGCTGGCAGAAGGAGCCAGAAACGCGTGAAGGCGATCTGCGGGCACTGGCCGAACTGCTGGCCGGCATGCGCATCGCGGGTGGCAGCCTGATACCGCCGGCCCATCCCTGGTGTAGGCGCTACCAACCCTGGGCGCTGGAGCTGACAGGCACCGCAGCCGATCGCCAGGCGCTGTTCGCCAAGGCGCGCATGCGCCTGCTGCCCGGCTTCGCGCTTGTGAGCCGTGACGACCTGCTGGCCGAGCGCCTGCAGCAACAGGAGCGATCAGGCAAGGCGCCAGACCCATTGGATGCCTGGCTGTCATTGTCCCGCATCAATTGGCGCTGGCAGGCCGACCACGATACCGGCAAGGGCAGCTGGTCCAACGACCGAACTGGTAAAGGCTGGGTGGTTCCCATCCCAGTAGGGTACGGCGCGCTGGGCGAACTGCACGCTGCCGGTAGCGTGGTCAACACCCGCGATGCTGTAACGCCGTTCCGCTTCGTCGAAAGCCTGTACTCGGCGGGTCAATGGATCAGCCCGCACCGTCTGCATGTGCCTGAAAGCCTGCTCTGGTATGCCGACACGCAGCCTGAGCTCGGCCTGTATCGCTGTCGCAACGACCATGCGCAACCTCTCGACGAGGATGAGCTGGATACACCGCTTGAATTCGACACCACCACCTACTGACCCGGCAGAAAAGGAATCCCATCATGTCCAAGGAACTCAAGACCGCATCCGTCCTGGCCTTCGAACGCAAGCTGGACCCGTCCGATGCCCTGTTCACCAGTGGAAACTGGGCCGCCCGCACCCAAGCGGCGGACTGGAAGCCGGTAGGCCTGCGCGAAAAGTCCGTGCGCGGCACCATCTCCAACCGCCTGAAAACCAGCGGCCAGGACCCGGCCAAGCTGGACGCCGACATCCAGAAGCCGAACCTGCAGACCGTGGACGTGGCGGCATTGCCAGCTGATGCCGACACGCTGATGGTGCAGTTCACCTTGCGCGTACTCGGTGGAACCGGCAGGCCCTCGGCCTGCAACGACGCCGCCTATCGCAGCAAGCTGCTGGAAACGGTGGACGGCTATGTACGCCAGCACGGCTTCAACGAGCTGGCCCGCCGCTATGCGGCCAATCTGGCCAATGGCCGCTTCCTGTGGCGCAACCGCATTGGCGCCGAGCAGGTCGAAGTAAGCGTGGCCCATCTGCGTGACGGCAAGCCCGCCCAGCAATGGACCTTCGATGCACTGGCACATTCGCTGCACGATCTCATGGCGCCGGCAGGGGAAACCGCTGCCCTGGCCGAACTGGGTGAGCTGATTGCCGCTGGCCTGGCCGGTGACAACCATGTGCTGCTGCAGGTCACCGCTTTCGTCCGCATGGGCGCAGGCCAAGAGGTTTTCCCCTCGCAGGAGCTTATCCTGGACAAGGCGGCCAGCAAGAAGAGCAAAACCCTGTACCACGTCGACAAGGTGGCTGCCATCCACTCGCAGAAGATCGGCAATGCGCTGCGAACGGTGGATACCTGGTATCCGGAGGCTACCGGCAACGGCCCCATCGCAGTGGAGCCTTACGGCTCGGTGACCACGCAGGGCAAGGCCTATCGCCAGCCCAAGGAAAAGCAGGATTTCTACAACCTGCTCGATGCCTGGGTATTGAAGGACAAGGCTCCACCGGTGGAGCAGCAGCACTTTGTCATCGCCACGTTGGTTCGGGGTGGCGTGTTCGGCGAAGCGAGCTGAACATCATGACCAGCCATCATGTCGACATCCAGGTCGTCCCCGACCCGGAAACCACGGCTCCGCAGTTACTTGGCGCGCTCTATGACCGCCTGCACCTGGTGCTGGTCCAGCAGCGCATCGAGGACATCGGCGCGAGCTTCCCGGGCTACAGCACTGCGCCTCGCACCTTGGGCACTGTGTTGCGCCTGCATGGCAGCGAGGCGACCCTGCTCCGCCTCCTGCAGGAAGATTGGCTCAAGGGTCTGCGCGACCACGTACGCCTCACCGGGATCAATCCGGTCCCGGAGGGGGTGCCGCAACGCACCGTGCACCGCCGGCAGTTCAAAACCAACGTCGAACGCCTGCGGCGCCGCCGTATGCGACGCCAAGGGGAGACCGAACAGCAAGCGCAACAAGCCATCCCCCAGACCGTGGAGCGCCGCCCCAACCTGCCCTATCTGCACCTGCGCAGCCGCAGCACCGGGCAGCCCTTCTGTCTGTTCGTCGCCCTGGGTCCGTTGGCGGCTACCCCCACACCGGGAAAGTTCAACAGCCACGGATTGAGCAGCACCAGTACCGTCCCGTGGTTCTGACCCAATTTCCAGGGAGTCAGTAACGCTCTTTGAAAATCAGTGGCTTGCGAATGCCCCCGGAATTTTGGGGGCATTCCTTTATTCATGGATTTCCTTAGCATTACCAATGACTTGACGTGAAATTCGTCTAGTTCGCTGCCGAGTAGGCAGCTCAGAAATGTCGAGATGAGCGCCATCTCTAGAGCGCGCAGTTCGCTGCCGAGTAGGCAGCTCAGAAACGAGCGGGGGCTGATGGACAAGCTGGGGGCATGGTTCGCTGCCGAGTAGGCAGCTCAGAAAAACTACCAGATGCAGTCCTATGCGACTGACGAGTTCGCTGCCGAGTAGGCAGCTCAGAAAAGACGAGCCCGCCCGGATGTCCACCTGCACCAGTTCGCTGCCGAGTAGGCAGCTCAGAAACTGTTGGAGTTCGGTGGCCTGAACACCATCCGCGTTCGCTGCCGAGTAGGCAGCTCAGAAATGGCCGTAGCGGCATTTCATCGTCCAGCCAGAGTTCGCTGCCGAGTAGGCAGCTCAGAAAGACGCCGCGGTGGCGCACATCATCCGGTGGGAGTTCGCTGCCGAGTAGGCAGCTCAGAAATCGTGAAAGTGCGCGATTACTACGTGCAGCAGGTTCGCTGCCGAGTAGGCAGCTCAGAAAAACGTGCTGGCCAAGCAGCTGCGCAGGGCCGGGTTCGCTGCCGAGTAGGCAGCTCAGAAACTGCTGGGCACGGCCCCCACGTCGGACGACGAGTTCGCTGCCGAGTAGGCAGCTCAGAAATGCTGACGGATTGCCTCAAGCAGCTGCACGTCGTTCGCTGCCGAGTAGGCAGCTCAGAAAAATCAAGTACCTCCGCTCGCGGCTGCCGACCAGTTCGCTGCCGAGTAGGCAGCTCAGAAAGGAATGCGTCAACGCAGGTGCTGCCGCTTTTTGTTCGCTGCCGAGTAGGCAGCTCAGAAAGCTGGGGAAGGTGAGGTTGTGGTACGGGCACTGTTCGCTGCCGAGTAGGCAGCTCAGAAAATCAACGGCGTTAAGCGCGATTGCCGCGAACTGTTCGCTGCCGAGTAGGCAGCTCAGAAAACCAGCACCGGGCCAAGTTCGCGGCCATTCCCGTTCGCTGCCGAGTAGGCAGCTCAGAAAGACCCGGGCGTGGCGGTGTACTGGGTGGACCAGTTCGCTGCCGAGTAGGCAGCTCAGAAATGGCGCCAAGCTGGGGCCTCCGAAGTGGATGCGTTCGCTGCCGAGTAGGCAGCTCAGAAAACACGCTCCAACGCGGCAAGCCGTCCGTCGCGGTTCGCTGCCGAGTAGGCAGCTCAGAAAATTGAGCAACCAGCGAACTGTGTACGTCGTGCGTTCGCTGCCGAGTAGGCAGCTCAGAAATGCTTGAACTGATTCAGCGCAGCGCGGAGACGGTTCGCTGCCGAGTAGGCAGCTCAGAAATACGTCGACCAGGACGGCAACCACTTCATCGGGTTCGCTGCCGAGTAGGCAGCTCAGAAAAAGACCGCCGAGAACGAGAAGCGCATCGCCGGGTTCGCTGCCGAGTAGGCAGCTCAGAAAACCATTTCGCGCAGCTTCTGCAACTGCTGCACGTTCGCTGCCGAGTAGGCAGCTCAGAAATGGCGATGCCGTCCGTGTGCTTGTGCATGGCCGTTCGCTGCCGAGTAGGCAGCTCAGAAAAAGTGGGATCGATAGACCAGTCGATAGGTAGCGTTCGCTGCCGAGTAGGCAGCTCAGAAATTGTCAACACGGCGGAAGGCATCGCCGACTCCGTTCGCTGCCGAGTAGGCAGCTCAGAAATGGGCGCGGAGCCCTCAGTCGAAGGCCACTTCGTTCGCTGCCGAGTAGGCAGCTCAGAAATTCTGCGCATCGATAGTGTTGCGGATGATTGTGTTCGCTGCCGAGTAGGCAGCTCAGAAATGCTGGTCGACGCCTGGGCACGCACCGAGAGCGTTCGCTGCCGAGTAGGCAGCTCAGAAAATCGGCTTGCCCGTTGACGACTTGCAGGGACGGTTCGCTGCCGAGTAGGCAGCTCAGAAACATCGGCAGCTCGGCGTAGGTGCCCATCATCCGTTCGCTGCCGAGTAGGCAGCTCAGAAATCGTAGCGCATCCGGGTGGCGTTCGTGACCTTGTTCGCTGCCGAGTAGGCAGCTCAGAAATCACCGAAGTCGGGGCGAATGGTCAGCACGGGGTTCGCTGCCGAGTAGGCAGCTCAGAAATGTCGCGGCCGGTGTTGTTGTGCTTCTTCGCGGTTCGCTGCCGAGTAGGCAGCTCAGAAAACGCTGGCCGGACTCACCGGCATACCGCTGGTGTTCGCTGCCGAGTAGGCAGCTCAGAAAATGATGCCAGCGGCACCTACAACGGCCTGCTTGTTCGCTGCCGAGTAGGCAGCTCAGAAACTCGAGGATCGGCTGCTCGTACTCCGGAACCGTGTTCGCTGCCGAGTAGGCAGCTCAGAAATGCGGTGGGACGAGCGCCTGAAGGCTCTGCTCGTTCGCTGCCGAGTAGGCAGCTCAGAAAGTGCCGGGCACGCCGGCGATGCGGTTGAAGTCGTTCGCTGCCGAGTAGGCAGCTCAGAAACTGGCCGGGCGAAGCGTGCGGAAATGTCGTGGAGTTCGCTGCCGAGTAGGCAGCTCAGAAATGGGCGTGCATGGGTGGGAGGGCACAACCGGCGTTCGCTGCCGAGTAGGCAGCTCAGAAATACAGAGCTACCAGGCATTCATCGCGGACCTGGTTCGCTGCCGAGTAGGCAGCTCAGAAACGTATCGGCTATGCCCGTGACAGCCTGGATGAGTTCGCTGCCGAGTAGGCAGCTCAGAAAATTGACATCGTGGCCGGCGCGGTCGTGCTCGGGTTCGCTGCCGAGTAGGCAGCTCAGAAAACGCAGGGCATCCCGTGCACGTGCCAGCGCTTGTTCGCTGCCGAGTAGGCAGCTCAGAAACTTCGGAAAGCACACCGAGGCCTGGCTGCAGCGTTCGCTGCCGAGTAGGCAGCTCAGAAATCGATCAGTTCGGGCTCGGCCGCACCCCGCGCGTTCGCTGCCGAGTAGGCAGCTCAGAAATTGACCGCGCCGGCGCCGGGCGTCAGCTTGGCGTTCGCTGCCGAGTAGGCAGCTCAGAAAGACATGGTTTGCCTGATGGGCGACCGGCAGGCGTTCGCTGCCGAGTAGGCAGCTCAGAAAATCGACCACCACCACGCCACCCTTGACCGGCAGTTCGCTGCCGAGTAGGCAGCTCAGAAATGCCTGGCGCCGAGCTGCGAAAGGACCTGACTGTTCGCTGCCGAGTAGGCAGCTCAGAAAAAGAGCCGTGCACCGGGAAGCCATCTAGCACTGTTCGCTGCCGAGTAGGCAGCTCAGAAAGAAATGCAGGCGAAGGCCGGTGACGTGGCCCGGTTCGCTGCCGAGTAGGCAGCTCAGAAAAATGCAATCGCAGCGCTGAGGCGCGCTCTCGTGTTCGCTGCCGAGTAGGCAGCTCAGAAAATCACGGCCCGGCGAAGCATGCCAACGAGTACGTTCGCTGCCGAGTAGGCAGCTCAGAAATCGAACAGCTTGGAGTTGCGCGCCTTGATGCCGTTCGCTGCCGAGTAGGCAGCTCAGAAAACCCCGAACTGGTCGAGTTCTTCGCCGACCCGGTTCGCTGCCGAGTAGGCAGCTCAGAAAAGGCTGTTGAGCGGGGCATCGTAGCCGTGGCCGTTCGCTGCCGAGTAGGCAGCTCAGAAAATAGGAATAATTGCTGCATGAACCCTGCAACCGTTCGCTGCCGAGTAGGCAGCTCAGAAACTCCCCGCCCTCGGTGGCCGGTGCACCAGCACGTTCGCTGCCGAGTAGGCAGCTCAGAAAGTACAGGGCACGAACATCGTGGCCCTGAAGAAGTTCGCTGCCGAGTAGGCAGCTCAGAAATCGACATCAGCTACATGGGCCTGCTGGACCTGGTTCGCTGCCGAGTAGGCAGCTCAGAAAGTTCACGCCAATTCGGCACTTGCGGGCCTCATGTTCGCTGCCGAGTAGGCAGCTCAGAAAGCCCCCAACTTTGTCACGCTCCGCTCGGTTGAGTTCGCTGCCGAGTAGGCAGCTCAGAAATCCCTGACCCCGTTGTATGCGCGACTATTGCCGTTCGCTGCCGAGTAAGCAGCTCAGAAAATCCGCCGCGACGGCACCTATACCGCCCGCCTGTTCGCTGCCGAGTAGGCAGCTCAGAAAAATGTGGCCTCGATGACGTTGGCGACCACGCTGTTCGCTGCCGAGTAGGCAGCTCAGAAAAGCGGTAGCGCGGCGCGACACGACGACGACGCGTTCGCTGCCGAGTAGGCAGCTCAGAAAAGGCCGAGCGCGCCGCACGCAGGGCCTCGGCAGTTCGCTGCCGAGTAGGCAGCTCAGAAAATAGTCCTTCAGGGACTGGGTCCACTGGTCGGGTTCGCTGCCGAGTAGGCAGCTCAGAAAACGGGACAGCACCTTGCGCGACCAGCGCACGAGTTCGCTGCCGAGTAGGCAGCTCAGAAAGCCTCCATGCTTCCCGGCGGCGTTCCGCTTGAGTTCGCTGCCGAGTAGGCAGCTCAGAAAATTTCGGCGTTGCGCATCAGCGAGCGCTTCGTGTTCGCTGCCGAGTAGGCAGCTCAGAAAGGAAGCGCTGCCGCCCAGCTGCTCGATCTGGTGTTCGCTGCCGAGTAGGCAGCTCAGAAAAGCGCCGCCGCCGCCGCGCAGCCTTCCCAGCCGTTCGCTGCCGAGTAGGCAGCTCAGAAAAACCTCATCGGCCCACTGCTTGAAGGTGGAGCGTTCGCTACCGAGTAGGCAGCTCAGAAATCTGCGCCCTCTGGGCCATTCCGCTCACCCTGGTTCGCTGCCGAGTAGGCAGCTCAGAAAAATCCAGTTCCGCCATTTGCCCAGTCCTCCAAGTTCGCTGCCGAGTAGGCAGCTCAGAAAAGTCGAGCCCATGCCGGCGAAAGAACGCCTTCGTTCGCTGCCGAGTAGGCAGCTCAGAAACCGGACGAGAAGCCGGCGCTCAAGCAAGCCCTGTTCGCTGCCGAGTAGGCAGCTCAGAAACTTGGACATGTTGGTCGATCCCGCGCCGTACCGTTCGCTGCCGCGTAGGCAGCTCAGAAATGTTGCACTGACCTCGAACTCGCCGCCTGCAGGTTCGCTGCCGAGTAGGCAGCTCAGAAAATGGCGAAAGGGGAATTCCAATTCATGCCCTAGTTCGCTGCCGAGTAGGCAGCTCAGAAACGACCGCCCTGACCCTCCAGGGCGCGAATGAAGTTCGCTGCCGAGTAGGCAGCTCAGAAAACTTCGGAACCCGCGCCGGGTAGCGTCACCGCGTTCGCTGCCGAGTAGGCAGCTTAGAAAATCGTCTCCGTTGAGATTGAATTCCTAGTCAAGTTCGCTGCCGAGTAGGCAGCTCAGAAATTGACCGGGCGCAGGCGCAGGGCCTTGCTGTTGTTCGCTGCCGAGTAGGCAGCTCAGAAATTGCGGGAATCTCGCTTTGGTCCGTTGCCGACGTTCACTGCCGAGTAGGCAGCTCAGAAATTGGGCACAACGGCCTCACCCCGCAGGCCCAAGTTCGCTGCCGAGTAGGCAGCTCAGAAACCAAGCGCCGGGAGTTCATCACCTCGGGCGATGTTCGCTGCCGAGTAGGCAGCTCAGAAATGCGGCAACCGGAGCAGAAAGCATCTGCTGGTGTTCGCTGCCGAGTAGGCAGCTCAGAAAACACCATCACCGGCAGCACCGGCTTCTCCACGGTTCGCTGCCGAGTAGGCAGCTCAGAAATGCTAGCCAAGCTGGGCGCCGCCGCGTCGCCGGTTCGCTGCTGAGTAGGCAGCTCAGAAAAACGCCAGGGCCACGCGCCAGAGGCACAGGGAGTTCGCTGCCGAGTAGGCAGCTCAGAAAATGATCCTGCTGGTTCTATGGGGGCTGTACTGGTTCGCTGCCGAGTGGGCAGCTCAGAAAATGTCGAGGCTGATGGGCTGGTACATGCCACGGTTCGCTGCCGAGTAGGCAGCTCAGAGAATGTAGGCGGCGAGGAGGTCCAGCGCTTCGTTGTTCGCTGCCGAGTAGGCAGCTCAGAAAAGCGCCGACACCGTGCACATCCAGATCAACCTGTTCGCTGCCGAGTAGGCAGCTCAGAGCATGTTCGATGCATGGAAAACACCACCCCGCGCGTTCGTTGCCGAGCAACCAGACCAGAAGCCTTCGACGGAATCCAGCTAGGCTAGCAGGCTTTCTGTTCTTTCCGCTCGGCAACCACTTCACTTCCGACAATCCACCCGATGTAGGAGAACGCAGGGCATACGCCTATCATCCAAAGCCAGACGACCAGCCTTGGACTTTTTCCGTGCCCCCCCTCCGCTCCTTCCTAGACAAATCCCCCACCCTGGGCCAGCGCGTCTACATCGACCCCGCCTGCACCATCATCGGCGACGTGGTGCTGGGCGATGACGTGTCGGTGTGGCCGGGCACGGTGATCCGGGGCGATGTGAACCATGTGCGCATCGGGGCGCGCACCAATGTGCAGGACGGCACCATCATCCATGTCAGCCACGAGAGCCCGTACAACAAGGGCGGCTATCCCACGCTGATCGGCGAGGGCGTGACCGTGGGACATGGCTGCATCATCCATGCGTGCAGCATCGGCGATTACTGCCTGATCGGCATGGGCGCGTGCGTGCTCGATGGCGCGGTGATCGAGGACGAGGCGTTCATCGGTGCCGGTGCGGTGGTGGGGCCGGGCAAGCGGGTGGCGCGTGGCGAGTTGTGGGTGGGCAACCCGGCGCGGCCGGTACGCACCTTGAGCGCGAAGGACATCGAAGGGCTGCGCTATTCGGCGGACCATTACGTGCGGTTGAAGGATCAGTACCTGGGGATGGCGGGCTGACGGCTGGCCAGCGGGGCGTTGCCCCGCTCTACAGGGCGCCGCCGGCGTTTCGCGTTGCCGCCGGGTCCACGCTGCCTCACACTGCCGGCCTCGGGCGTGGGGACGCCCTCCAGGGAAAGGAACCCTTTCATGTCGATCAGATCCATGGCGCTGGGCCTGTTGGCCGGCGCGACGCTGTTCTGCGCCGCTTCGCCGGCCGCGCTGGCGCAGGACGAGCAGGACGCCGCGGCGTTCGTGCAGTCGCTGCATTTCCGCTCGGGCGCCATCGAGGTGCCCGAGGCCAAGGCGCGCTTCAATCTGGGCCCGGAGTTCCGCTATCTGGACCAGGCCGATGCGCGGCGCGTGCTGGAGGACATGTGGGGCAACCCGCCCGACGAGGACGTGCTGGGGCTGATCGTGCCGCGCTCGCCGAGCCTGGCCGACGAGGACAGCTGGGCGGTGGTGGTCACCTATGCCGACGACGGCTATGTGTCCGACGAGGACGCGTCGAAGATCAACTACGACGAGCTGCTGCGCGACATGCAGGAGCAGATCAACGAAGCCAACCCGGAACGCGAAAAGGCCGGTTACGGCACGCTGAAGCTGGTGGGCTGGGCGGTGCCGCCGCGCTACGACGCCGGCAACAACAAGCTGTACTGGGCCAAGGAGCTGGAGTTCAATGGCCAGTCCGGCCACGTGCTCAATTACGGCATCCGCGTGCTCGGCCGCCATGGCTACCTGAGCCTCAATGCGGTGTCGGGCATGGGCGAGCTGCCGCTGGTGCGCACCGGCATGGAAAAGCTGCTGCCGATGGCCGAGTTCGAGCAGGGTGCGCGCTATGCCGACCACAACCCCAAGACCGACAAGATCGCCGCCTATGGCGTGGCGACGCTGATCGGCGGCGGGCTTGCGGCCAAGGCCGGGCTGTTCGCCAAGCTGGGGCTGATCTTCGCCAAGTTCTGGAAGCTGCTGCTGATCGGCGTGGTGGCGCTGGGCGGCGTGGTGAAGAAGTTCTTCGGCGGCGAACGCAAGAACACCACGGTGCGGTAAGCCGTACCGGCCCGCGGGAGCCCCCTTCCGCGGGCTGGGCATCCGTTGCGGCGGCCGGTAAAGTCAGCCGCTGACAGGACGCTACCGAGACACGCATGCCAGCGGCAGCCGCCCGGTCCGGATACCGGGCTTGCGACAACTCCCGACCCTGCACGCGACGGGCGGCGCCCGGCCGTTGAGCGCAGCGCCGCCCATGCTCGATACCTACCGCGAAGTCATCACGCCCGAAGGCGTGCCGCTGCAGTTGCCTGCGGCCGGGCCGGTGCCGCGTGCGCTGGCGTGGCTGATCGACCTGATGGCGCGTTTCGGCGTGCTGGCGCTGATGAGCCCGCTGCTGATGGCGCTGGGCGGGCTGGGCCAGGGCCTGTACCTGGGACTGATGTTCCTGATGTTCTGGGGCTACCCCATCGTGCTGGAGGTCTGGTTCGGCCAGACCCTGGGCAAGCGTGTGCTCGGCCTGCGCGTGGTGGCGCGCGACGGCGCGCCGCTGGGCTGGATGCCGGCGATCGTGCGCAACCTGCTGCGCACCGTGGACATGCTGCCGTTCGGCTACGCGCTCGGGTTGATCGCCTGCCTGTGCGACGCGCACGGGCGCCGGCTGGGCGACCTGGTGGCCGGCAGCCTGGTGGTGCATGTGCCGGCGCCCGCGCCGGTGCCGCCGGCGCGCATCGATACCGTGCTGGCGCCGCCATTGCCATTGCAACCGGCTGAGCAGCAGGCGGTGATCGCCTTCGCCGACCGCGCGCCGGCGCTGTCCGGCCCGCGCCAGAGCGAGCTGGCCGACATCGCCGGCGGCCTGAGCCGGGCGCAGGGCCAGACCGGCGTATTGCGCCTGTACGCGATGGCCAACTGGCTGCTGGGGCGCCGATGAGGCAGGAACAGTTCGTCACCCGCCACCAGCACGAATGGCGCCAGTTCGAGGACTGGCTGCGGCAGCGTGGCGGCAACGCGCGCAAGGCGCGCGGCACGCCCGCGCCCGACCTGCCGGGCGACGAGACCATTCCCGAGCGCTACCGGCGCCTGTGCCAGCAGCTGGCGCTGGCGCGCCGCCGCGGCTACAGCCCGCAGCTGGTCGAACGCCTGCAGCAGCTGATGCAGCGCGGCCACAACCTGCTGTACCGCGCGCCGGCGCCGCGCTGGCAGCGCGCGGTGGAATTCCTGTTCGCCGGCTTCCCGCAGCTGGTGCGCAGCCAGGCCGCGGCGATGTGGGTGGCGTGCGCGCTGTTCGTGGTGCCGCTGGTGGGCGTGTTCGTGCTGCTGCAGTACAGGCCGGAACTGGTGCACCTGCTGCTGGACCCGCAGCAGGTCGCGCAGATGGAAAAGATGTACGCGCCCACCGCCGAGCACCTGGGCCGCGACAGCGGCACCGACTGGGCGATGTTCGGCCACTACATCATGAACAACATCAGCATCGGCCTGCGCACCTTCGCCAGCGGCCTGCTGGCCGGCGTCGGCACGGTGCTGGTGCTGCTGTTCAACGGCCTGACCATCGGCGCGGTGGCCGGCCACCTGCAGCACGTGGGCTACGGCGATGCGTTCTGGCGCTTCGTGGTGGGGCATGCGCCGTTCGAATTGACCGCCATCGTCATTGCCGGTGGCGCCGGCCTGCAGCTGGGCCTGCGGTTGATCGCGCCGGGCCGCAAGCGGCGCATCGACGCGCTGGTGGAAGGCGGGGTGATCGGCGCGCGGCTGTGCCTGGGCATTGCGTTCATGCTGTTGGTGGCAGCCTTCATCGAGGCGTTCTGGTCGTCCATCGCCTGGGTGCCGGCGTGGGGCAAGTTCACCGTCTCCGGCGTGCTGTGGACGCTGGTGTTCGCCTGGCTGTGGCGCGGCGGGCACGGGGGCGGCGATGCGCATTGACCAGCTCGACGTGGTGCTGCGCGCACGTTCGCAGTGGGAGGCGATGGAGCTGGGCAGCGCGCTGGTGCGGCGCCATGCCGCGGCCATCTGGAAACCGTGGCTGCTGCTGACCCTGCCGGTGTTCGCGCTGCTCAACCTGGCCGGCTGGTGGCTGGAGGCCTTCTGGCTGCCGGCGCTGCTGATGTGGTGGCTGAAGCCGGCGTTCGAGCGTATCCCGCTGTACGTGATTTCGCGCGGCGCGTTCGGTGCGGTGCCCGGCACCGCCGATACGTTGCGCGCGCAGTGGCGCTGGGGCTGGCGTGACCTGTTGGCCTATCTGAGTTGGCGGCGCCTGAGCCCGGCGCGCTCGCTGCTGATGCCGGTGGACCTGCTTGAAGGCGGCGACGCCGGGCAACGGCGGCTGCGGCGGCGTGTGCTGGGTGGCACGGCCTACGGCCATGCGGCGCTGCTGACCCTGGTGTACTGGCATTTCGAGGTGATGCTGCAGCTGGCCGGCATCGCCCTGGTCTTCATGTTCGTGCCGCTGGATGCGCTGCCCGAATCGCTGCGCGTGGCGGTATCGCTGATCGGCAGCGACACCCCGGCGTGGGTATGGCTGGGTTTCAACCTGTTGGCCTGGGCGGCGATGACGCTGATCGGCCCGTTCTACAGCGGCGCCGGTTTCGGCCTGTACCTCAACCGCCGCACCCAGCTGGAAGCCTGGGACGTAGAGATCGCCTTCCGCCGCCTGCGTGAGCGGCTGGCACGCGCGGCGCCGCTCCTGCTGCTGGTGGCGCTGGCATTCGCGCCGTTGTCGCTTCCGGTCCACGCGCAGGAAGCCAGTGATGCGGCACCGACGACGCACGACAACCACAAGGGCGGCACCGCGCCTGCACCCGTGGCCGACACGCCGGTGGCGATCTTCGGCCCGTCGCCGGTCGATACCGCCGGCTTCCGCCAGGCCGCCGCACGCGCCTATGAGGATCCGCAACTCGGCGCCAAACACATGGTCTGCCATTGGGAGCGCAGGAAGCCGGAGGAAGAGAAGCCGACGCGGGACTGGAACTTCCCCGGCGGCGAACTGGTGGGCGCGTTCATCAAGCTGCTGGCCCTGCTCAGCGAGGGCTTCCTGTGGATCGTGGTCGGTGCGCTGCTGCTGGCGCTGGCGCTGACCGCCCGCTGGTGGCTGCCCTGGCTGCGCGGCAGCGGGCACCGCCGCCGGCGCGAAGCCGAGTCGGACGTCACCCAGCACGAACTGCAGCTGCCCGACACCCTGCCACCGGACATCCTCGCCAGCGCCCGCCGCCTGTGGCAGGACGGCAGGCCACGGCATGCGCTGGCCCTGCTGTACCGCGCCAACCTGGATGAACTGGCCCAGCGCGCCGACATCGTGCTGCCGCCGGGCAGCACCGAGGCACAGTGCCTGCGCGCATCGAAGCGCATGCCGCAGGAAGCGGACCGGCGCCTGTTCGCGCGCATGGTGCGCACCTGGCAGTACGCCGCCTACGCCGGCCGCCTGCCATCGGAGGATGAGTTCCAGGCCCTGCTCGACGACCTGCGCCAGCAGTACGGGTGGACGGCATGAGCCCGCGCTGGCGCAATGCGTTGATCGCCGTGGTCGTCCTGCTGCTGGCGGGCGTGGCGGTGATGTGGTTCCTGCGCAGTTACCAGCGCGTCTGCGAACAGGCCACGCTGCCGGCCTATGGCGAGCCCAGCTTCAACCCGCTGTTCGCGCTGCGCGAAACCCTGCGCCGCGACGGCGTGGATGCCGAGACGCGGCGCACGCTCGACCTGCCGGCCATGCACCTGCAGCCGCGCGACACCGTGCTGCTGCTCGACGACCCGCGCCAGCTCGCATCCGCACAGGTCGAACAGCTCGTGGACTGGGTGGAGTACGGCGGCCACCTGCTGCTGCGCATGCCCAAGGCCGACGACACGCTGGACGGCGAGCAGACGCTGTTCGACCGTTTCGGCATCGTTCCCGACGAGGCCGCACCGCGTTGCCAGCCATGGCGCGTGCAGGGACAGGAAGAGCACCAGGAATTCTGCGCCGGCAACCGCTTCACCCTGGGCGAGAGCGCCCGCGCCGAGCTGCGCTGGGGCGACGCCAGCGACGACACGCTGGCCTATGCGCGGCTGCGCTACGGCAGCGGCCGCGTGGATGTACTGGCCGATATGGATTTCCTGCGCAACGGCCGGGACGACAAGGACACCGGCCTGCGCGACCTGCCGCACCGCGACCTCGCGCGGCTTGTGCTCGCCCCCAACTACGGCAAGGGCCGCATGCACCTGGTCTATGCGGCCGAAGCGCCGTCGCTGTGGCGCACCGTGCTGCAGCGCGGCTGGCCGATCTGGCTGCCGCTGCTGCTGGCCCTGCTCGCATGGCTGTGGATGCGTGCGCAGCGCTTCGGTCCGTTGCTGCCTTCGCCGCGGCAGGAACGCCGCTCGCTGCTCGAACACGTGCGCGCCAGCGGCGAGCACCTGCACCGCTACGGCAAGGCGCCGCTGCTGTACGACGCGGTGCGTCAGTCCTTCCTTGCGCGCCTGCGCCGGCGCGCACCGCTGGCCGCCGCCCTCGCCGGCGACGCCCAGCTGCAGGCCATCGCCGACCACCTGCGCTGGCCGCTTGAACGCGTGCGGCTCGCCCTGCAAGTTCCGCCGTCGCGCGACGACACCGCGCTGCGCGAACGCATCGCCCTGCTGATCCAGATGAGAAACCAGCTATGACCGACCTGCCTGCTCCGCCCGCCCTCCCCGGCGATGCGCCCGCACCGGCGCCCGCGCCCGGCAACACCGACCTGATCGAACGCGTCGAACGCCTGCGCGAAGCCGTCGGCCAGGCCTTCATCGGCCAGGCCGACGTGCTGGACCAGATCCTGGTCGCGCTGCTGGCCGGCGGCCACATACTGATCGAAGGCGTACCCGGCCTCGGCAAGACCCTGCTGGTGCGCACCCTGGCGCAGGCGCTGGAGCTGGACTACGCGCGCGTGCAGTTCACCCCCGACCTGATGCCCAGCGACGTCAGCGGCCACGCCGTGTACGACCCCAAGACCGAGAGCTTCAAGATCCGCCGCGGCCCGGTGTTCACCAACCTGCTGCTCGCCGACGAGATCAACCGCGCGCCGGCCAAGACCCAGTCGGCGCTGCTGGAGGTGATGCAGGAAGGCCAGGTCACCATCGAGGGCCGCGCCTTCCCGCTCAACCCGCCGTTCCTCACCCTGGCCACGCAGAACCCGGTGGAGCAGGAAGGCACCTACCCGCTGCCGGAAGCGCAACTGGACCGCTTCCTGCTCAAGGTGCTGATCGACTACCCGCAGCTGGAAGACGAGAAGCGCATGGTCGAGGCGATCACCGCCGGCCGCAGCGCCAGCGACTTCGACCTGTCGCAGGTACCGCGGGTGATGAGCGGCGCCGACGTGGTGCGCATGCAGCAGGCGGTGGCCGCGATCACCGTCGACCCGCAGGTGATCGACTACGCCGTGCGCATCGTGGCCGCCACCCGCAAGTGGCCCGGCATCGCGTTGGGCGCCGGCCCGCGCGGCAGCCTTGCGCTGGTGCGCGCGGCGCGTGCGCAGGCGGTGTTGGCCGGGCGCGATTTCGTCACCCCCGATGACGTGCGCGAGATCGCCAGGCCCGCGCTGCGGCACCGCATCGCGCTGGCGCCGGAGCTGCAGATCGAAGGGCAGTCGGCGGACGATGCGTTGACCGCGCTGCTGGCCAAGGTAGAGGCGCCGCGCAAGTGAGCCCGTGTGGCGGCCATGCGGCTTCGGTTCCTTCTCCCTCGTACACGGTGCGGAGGGAGGGCTTGGGGCGGGCTGCTGTTGCCGTCATTGCCATGTGTGCATCCATCGAGGTCGCCGCACAGGCAGGAAATGCTGTTGCTGTTGCTGTTGCTGTTGCTGTTGCTGTTGTTGTTGCCGTTGCCGTTGCCGTTGCCCGTGATTTTTCTTCTTCCTTCCGGCTTTTGACCCCTATCGCCGTAGAGCGAGCCGAGCACCGCAGCGGGCCGAGGGGCGAAGAGGCGCACGTGTCTGAGCGAAGCGAGTTGTGCGCCGTCCCCTCGGCACGCGAGGAGCGCAGGGGACCGGCGGGCGCAGCCCGACGGATCGCGTCCCGGCGCGTGCTTTCTCTTGGTTACTTCTCTTTGCACGAGCAAAGAGAAGTAACTCGCTCCCCCGAAGGGGAGCGAAAGCCCTTGATCCTGTTTATGCCGTTGCCTTGGCTTTTCAAAACTGAAAAGAACGGCAACGGCCACGGCGAAGAACCAAAGCGGAATCTTGAAAGCAGAGCTTTCACTCCTGCTCCGCAGGAGCGAGCCACCTTGACCAGCCATTCGGCTGTTGAAAAAGCTTCTCTTTGCTCGTGCAAAGAAACGTGGCCCAAAGAAACACGCCCCTGCCTACGCGCCCGACGCCCTGCACGCGCCGGGTCCACTCCGCCGGCGGGATTTTTCTACGCGACATCCCTGTCGCTTAGAAAAACGACGTGCATCCCTGCACGTCGCCCTTCAGGTTTTTCCCGCCAGCTCCGTCGCTGCGGAAGGGGACCCGGAAGTCAAAAGCCAAAAGCGGCAGCAAATTCACAGGCAACCGCAACCGCAACCGCAAAGGATTTTGTGCATCCGCGCTCGTCCGCAGGCATCGCATCCGGCATGAGGGCCACCGCATGAGGCCCGCACCGCTGCTGATCGCGCTGCTCGCCCTGTGGGGCCTGCTCGGCATCCCCGTCGCCCTGCACCTGCTGCCCACCATCCTCTGGACGGCAACCGCCTGCGCGATCGCTCTGCCTGCCTTGGCCGACGCGCTATGGCTGCGGCGCCGCCCAACCCCCTCGGTACGGCGCGAACTGCCCGAAACCCTGGCCCTGGGCATCGAGCGCGAAACCTGGCTGCAGCTGGACAGCTTCGGCAAGCAGCGCGTGGACGTGTTCGACCTGGTACCCGGCGGCTGGACCACGCGAGGCCTGCCGCGTACGTTGCGGCTTTCACGCGCCAGCGAATCCCGCTTCAGCTACCACTTCACCCCCGGCGCGCGCGGCGCCTTCGCCTTCGACGGCGTGCAGCTGCGCTTGTATTCGCCGCTGCGGCTGTGGCGGCAATCGCGCATCGCCGGGCCAGCCCATAAGGTGCGCGTCTACCCGAACTTCGTGCCGCTGACGCGGCTGGCCCTGCTCAGCGCGGAAATGGCCTCTCGCCTGGTAGGCGCACACCTGAAGCGACGCCGCGGCGAGGGCACCGACTTCCACCAGATGCGCGAGTACCGCGTCGGCGACAGCCTGCGCCAGATCGACTGGAAGGCCACTTCGCGCGCGCGCAAGCTGATCTCCCGCGAGTACCAGGACGAGAAGAACCAGCAGCTGGTGATGATGATCGACACCGGCCGGCGCATGCTGGCCGACGAGGGCGGGCTGTCGCACTTCGACCATGTGCTCAACGCCTCGCTGGTGGTGTCCTACCTGGCGCTGCGCCAGGGCGACGGCGTGGGCCTGTTCGCCAGCGGCGGCGAGACCCGCTGGGTGGCGCCGCAGCGCGGGCTCGGTGCGATCGACACGCTGCTGCGCGCCAGCTACGACCTGCAACCGCAGCCGGTGGCCACCGACTACCTCGCCGCCGCCACCGGACTGTCGCTGCGACAGTCGCGGCGCTGCCTGGTGATGCTGGTGACCAACGTGCGCGACGAGGACATCGAGGACCTGCTCGCCGCCGTGCGCCTGCTGCAGAAGCGGCACCTGGTATGCGTGGCCAGCCTGCGCGAGCGCGAACTGGACGATGCCCTCTCCCGGGGCGCCGACACGCTGCCCGACGCGGTGCAGGCCGGCGCCATCGCCCGCTACCTGCAGCAGCGCGCCGCCGCGCACGAGGCGCTGCGCAGCCACAGGGTGATGGTGCTGGACGTCACCGCCGAAGAGCTGCCCGCCGCGCTGGTGGAGCGCTACCTCGCGGTCAAGCGCGACGGGTTGTTGTAGCGCCGGGCAACGCCCGGCGGGGCTTTGCCGGTAGAGCCCCAGCGGGGCGATGCCCCGCTCTACAGAGCAGGTGCGGCCGGCTGGCGTCGCTGCGCCGTGATCGTGCCGCCCTGCGGTTGGCTTCCGTCCTGTTGATGTGTAGCGCCGGGCAACGCCCGGCGGAGCTTAGCCGGGAAAGCCCCAGCGGGGCGTTGCCCCGCTCTACAGAGCAGATGCGGCCGGCTGGCGTCGCCGTGCCTTGATCGTGCGGCCCTGCGGTTGGCTTCCGTCCTGTTGATGTGTAGCGCCGGGCAAGGCCCGGCGGAGCTTCGCCGGGAAAGCCCCAGCGGGGCGTTGCCCCGCTCTACGGGTGTGTCGGCGTCAGACGTAGATGCGCGTGCTTCCCTGCGGTGCATCGTCGATGATCGCGTGCGGCAGAAAACGGGCGCTGTCGCGGGTGATGCGGCTGTCGTCTTCGCGCACGCCGATGCCGCAGGCACGGTCGCCCACGATCCAGCTGCCGACCATCGGGTAATTGCCCTCGAACGCCGGCAGCGGATGGAAGGCCTGCACGATGCACGGCCCCGAATACGGGCCTTCGCTTTCCTGCCAGCGGCCGTCGCTCATGTGCATGGCGACGTTGGCGCCCTCGCGCGAATGCAGCGGCTTGCGCACCCAGCCGGCCGGTAGGGCGCTGCCGTCGTCGAAGTGCGCTTCCAGCAGGTTGGGATGACCGCGATGGCGCTGCCACAGCAGCGGCAGGATGCCCTTGTTGCTGAGCACCGCCTTCCACGCCGGCTCCAGCAGCTGCACGCCCGAACCGGGCAGCGCCGCGCCGAATTCCTCGCGCATCAGGTCTTCCAGCGGATACAGCTTGAACAGGCTGCCGATCACGGTGTCGTCCAGATCGGTGAAGCGGCCGTCGGCCGACAGGCCGATGTCCTCGATGGCGATCGCCGCGCCGTGCAGGCCGGCCTGCGCCGCGCAGTCGCGCAGGTAGGCGACCGTGCCCTGGTCCTCTTCGGACTCGCGCACCGCGCTGAAGTACAACGGCGGCGGCAGCTGCGCCGCCAGTCCGGCGAAGCGTTCGACCAGGGTCTCGTGCAGGGAATTGAACTGGTCGGCCTGCTGCGGCAGCGCGCCGCGGTTGCGCTGGTCTTCCAGCCATTGCCACTGGAAGAACGCCGCCTCGTACAGCGAGGTCGGCGTGTCGTAGTTCAGTTCGTACAGTCTGGCCGGGCCGTTGCCGTCGTAGGCGAAGTCCAGCCGCCCGTAGAGATGCGGATCGCGACGGTGCCAGCTTTCGGCGATCCAGTCGCGGAACGGCGCGGGAATCGCCAGCCGCTCCATCAGTTCCTCGCTGGCCACCACCTCGCCGACCAGGTCCATCGCCATCGCATGCATCTCGGCGCTGGGGTCTTCCAGGTCGCTTTCGATCTGGCGCAGGGTGAAGGCGTAGTACGCGGTCTCGTCCCAGTACGGCGCGCCGTCGATGGTGTGGAAACGGAACCCCGCCTCGGCGGCACGCGCGCGCCAGTTGGAGCGCTCGGCAATGGCAACCCGCCTCACCGCATCAACCGCCGACGGTGGTGCGGCCGCCGCTGCGCGAACCGAAGCCGCCGCGGCTGGCAGTAACGGCGCGGTTCGGTTCGCTGGTCACCGGCGCCAGGCCGGCCTTGCCGGCACCGATGCCGCTGGCGGTGTTCAGGCCGCCGCTGCCGCCCGGGGCGGCCGGCTTGGCCCAACCGTTGGCGTTGTCCTTGAACGCAGGCTGCGCGGCCGACGGAGCGGCCACGGCACCTGCGCGGTTGTTGAGCATCTGCGACATGAAGAAGCCCATCATCATCGGGCCGACGAACGAGGTGCCGGCGCTGGTGTGCTGCTGCACGCACTGCTCGGCCGGGTACTCCTTGGCGCACTCTTCCTTGCTGGCGTACTTGGGCGCGGCGTCGGCAGCCTGCTGCTGCGCGGTGGCGAAGGCCGTGCGGCAGGCGGACGGATCACCGGTGGCTTCGCTGCAGGCTTCCACCGAGGTGTACAGCCCTTCCTGCACCTGTACGGCCTGTTCCTGCTGGCAGGCGGTGAACAGCAGCGGCGCGGTGCTCATCAGCAGCAGCGCGGTGGTCCTGGATCGCTTCATCGTCGATAACCCCATGAATTCGTTCCCGGATGATGCCCGATCCAGCCCCGTGGACGGAAATCGGCGCCCCATCCAACCTGAACGCCTTTTCAGGTTGAAGGACCGGACCGCCGGCAAGGTCCGCGGCCCTGACGACCACCGTCTTCTCCCCGCGTACGCCTTGCGCGCCCGCTTTCCAGCCGCCATTCCCACCAGGGCGATGGTTGCAACAGCAACCGGGTTCTTCATGCAGAATCGTTCGCACTGCGTTTTTTCTGCCTTCCCCATGCCCGAATACCGCTCGAAAACCTCCACCGCCGGCCGCAACATGGCCGGCGCCCGCGCCCTGTGGCGCGCCACCGGCATGACCGATGGCGACTTCCACAAGCCGATCATCGCCGTGGCCAACTCCTTCACCCAGTTCGTGCCCGGGCACGTGCACCTGAAGGACCTTGGCCAGCTCGTGGCGCGTGAGATCGAAGCGGTCGGCGGCGTGGCCAAGGAATTCGACACCATCGCCGTGGACGACGGCATCGCCATGGGCCACGACGGCATGCTGTACTCGTTGCCCAGCCGCGAGATCATCGCCGACTCGGTGGAGTACATGGCCAACGCGCACTGCGCCGACGCGCTGGTGTGCATCTCCAACTGCGACAAGATCACCCCCGGCATGCTGATGGCCGCGCTGCGGCTGAACATCCCGGTGGTGTTCGTTTCCGGCGGGCCGATGGAAGCCGGCAAAACCAAGCTGGCCGAGCACAAGCTCGACCTGATCGACGCGATGGTCGCCGCCGGCGACGAAGCGGTCAGCGACGAGCAGGTGGCCGCCATCGAGCGCAGCGCCTGCCCCACCTGCGGCTCGTGCAGCGGCATGTTCACCGCCAACTCGATGAACTGCCTGACCGAAGCGCTGGGCCTGTCGCTGCCGGGCAACGGCACCGTGGTGGCCACGCACAGCGACCGCGAGGCGCTGTTCAAGCGCGCCGGACGCCTGGTCGTCGAGCTGTGCCACCGCTGGTATGGCGGCGAGGACGCCAGCGCCCTGCCGCGCGGCATCGCCACCTTCGAGGCCTTCGAGAATGCGATGACGCTGGACATCGCCATGGGCGGCTCGACCAACACCATCCTGCACCTGCTCGCCGCCGCGCAGGAGGCGGAAGTGGCTTTCGACCTGCGCGACATCGACCGCCTGTCGCGGCAGGTGCCGCAGCTGTGCAAGGTCGCGCCGAACACGCCCAAATACCACATCGAGGACGTGCACCGTGCCGGCGGCATCATGGCCATCCTCGGCGAGCTCGCGCGCGGCGGCCTGCTGCATACCGACGTGCCGACCGTGCACAGCCGCACCCTGGGCGACGCCATCGCACGCTGGGACGTGACCCAGGTGCAGGACGCCGCCGTGCACGAGTTCTACAAGGCCGGCCCGGCCGGCATCCCCACCCAGGTGGCCTTCAGCCAGAGCACGCGCTGGCCGTCGCTGGACACGGACCGCGCCGAGGGCTGCATCCGCGACGTCGCCCACGCCTTCTCCAGCGAAGGCGGGCTGGCCGTGCTGTACGGCAACCTCGCCGCCGACGGCTGCGTGGTGAAGACCGCCGGCGTGGACGAATCCATCCACGTGTTCGAGGGCAACGCCCGCGTCTACGAAAGCCAGGACGCGGCAGTGAAGGGCATCCTCGGCAATGAGGTGCAGGCCGGCGACGTGGTGGTGATCCGCTACGAAGGCCCCAAGGGCGGGCCCGGCATGCAGGAAATGCTCTATCCCACCAGCTACCTGAAATCCAAAGGCCTGGGCAAGGCCTGCGCCCTGCTCACCGATGGCCGCTTCTCCGGCGGCACCTCGGGCCTGAGCATCGGCCACTGCTCCCCGGAAGCCGCCGCCGGCGGCGCCATCGGCCTGGTCCGCGACGGCGACCGCATCCGCATCGACATACCGCAGCGCGGCATCCACCTGCTGGTGGACGACGCCGAGCTGGCGCGTCGCCGCGAGGAACAGGCCGCAAGCGGCTGGAAACCGGCGCAGCCGCGCCCGCGCAAGGTCAGCACTGCGCTGAAAGCCTATGCGCTGCTGGCGACCAGCGCGGACAAGGGCGCCGTGCGGGACAAGGCGCTGCTGGAAGGGTGATCGTCCACGCCGGCGTGCGTTCCTCCCCGGTTCGCACACCCCTGTAGATGCCGGGCTCGCCCGGCATACACCATCAATCCGAAACCGATCCTGCCCCCGGCAAACGGTCCAGCGGACTCAACAAGCCACCGGCGCCACGCCCCAGCACGTGCGTGTATATCTGCGTGGTCGCCACGTCCTTGTGACCCAGCAGTTCCTGCACGGTGCGGATGTCGTGCCCGGCCTCCAGCAGATGCGTGGCGAAGGAATGCCGCAACGAATGACAGGTGGCCGGCTTGGCGATGCCGGCACGCATGCGTGCGGTCTTGATGGCCCGCTGCAGGGTCTCCTCGCCAGCATGATGGCGCCCTGCCCGGCCACTGCGTGGATCGGCAGAAATCCGCCCGGAAGGAAACAGGTACTGCCAACCCGGCTCGCTGTCCGCATTCGGGTATTTCCGTGCCAACGCATGCGGCAGATATACCCGCCCGCGGCCGGCGACCCGGTCCTGCCCATGCAGCAGCAACGCCCGCTCGCGCTGCCGCAGCAGACGCCCGCGCAATGATTCCGGCAACGGTACCCGTCGATCCTTGTCGCCCTTGCCGCTGCGCACGCAGATTTCCTTCCGGGCAAAATCCACGTCCTTGATCCGCAGGCGCAGGCATTCCAGCAGGCGCATACCAGTGCCGTACAACAGGCGCGCCATCAACTCGGGCAGGCCTTCGGGCATGGCAGCCAATATGCATGCCACTTCCTCCTGCGACAACACCACCGGCAGCCGGCGCGGCCGCTTGGCACGTACCACGTCCTCCATCCAGGGCAACTCGATCTCCAATACCACCCGGTAAAGGAACAGCAATGCCGACAACGCTTGGTTCTGCGTGGCCGCCGCCACCTTGCCCTGCGTCGCCAGGCGGGTAAGAAATACCTCGACCTCCTTCGCCCCCAATTCCCTTGGATGGCGCCTGCTGTTGGCGAGAATGAAACGCCGGATCCAACCGACGTAGGCCTGCTCGGTGCGGATGCTGTAGTGGCGCAGCCGGATCCGCTCACGGACCAGATCAAGCAGGCGCGGTGATCTGGGCTCAAGTACACCAGCAGATTGAGGGGTGTAATCCATATGGCTGCGCTCCTGCGGCATAACGCTGCCATCCTGCAGCCCGCGCCACATCCACCTCCATCACCCAACCCATTGATACGAGGTAGGATTTATCCGGTTCACAAGGCAATGGGAAGCAGCGATACTCCGGGCAACGCCGCAGGTAGGCGGCCGAATAGGTATTAGGCGTCGTAGAGAGCATGTGGGCTGTGACAAACTCATCTTTCAATAACGATCACGAGGTAAGAAATGGTCACTGGAGCGAAGAAATTGAAATTCCCAAAGCCGGGCGTGACGAAGGAGAAAGAAATCGTCACGATGATCAGCGCGGAGCGCATGCTGATCCACTACAACCAAGCTCATCCAAACTTGGCTAGCCCTGCAAAACGGATAACTCAGAAGATCATTGATCACACCGGCAACATAGCTATTGCGGCTGGTTGGGCGGGAGCCGCTGTTGCCAAAGATGCAATTACAGGCCACACCTCCGGCATGATGCTGCTACGGGAGAGAAAGACGACCATTACACCGGATGTCGTCGCTCCCAAGGCGCTGCCTCGCTGATAATTATCGTTAGTGGTAACCGGCACTTAGCGAATCGGCGCCTAACAATTCGTTCAAGCCGACGCCGCTTCGCGGCGCGGCTTAATTCAGGCGTTAGGCCGCAGAAATCAAGAGGAGTCGCAGCCGTGAGAAGGGAACAAACTGAAGTAGCCACAGATGCTCTACTCCACCCACTCAGGCAGGAGCAAGAGGCTGCTCAGGCCAATATGCAGATGCGACCTGCTCGGCTGCAAAGCCGGGGCCAGCTTGCTTGGCGCGTGCTTGCTCTTCTTGGGCTGACCGCAGGCGGTGCTATCGGCCATTATGCTTTCGGCAAGCTCACCATGGGGCTCATCATGGGCTTTGCAGCCGGGAGCGTTGTCGGCGCGTTAGCTCGTGCACTCATCAATCGCCGGCTTGCGACCTAACAATTCGTCCAAGCCGACTGCCACTTCGTGGCAGCGGCTTAACTCAGAGCGTTAGGTGGAATGGGGGCAGTGGGCAGGTGGCTCTGGCTTCGGCCAATGCGCTAATAGTTTCCCGGTCGGCCCCGGCAAGCAGTCATCACCGCCGCGTGTGCCGGCAGGCTCTCCGCTCCGGCTCAGGCGTTACCTGTTCCACGCAATCATTGTTGTCACCTCGGTGGTTCCGCGCTTCATGCATCGACAGGCAAGCCCCGTCATGCAAGCTGTGGCACCATCGGGTTGCATCAGGTAGTTGGGGAGGCGGCACTGGCCCAGGGACGGATCACTGGCCCATTCCCGCCTAACAGTTCGTCCAAGCCGACCGCTGCTTCGCAGCGTCGGCTTAACTCAGGCGTTAGGCATCAAATGAAGATTCGCTCGCTCACCAAACGAGAAGAGAAGCAGGTGCTGACGTCTATGCTCGCTGGTCTAAACGAGCCTATAGACAATAGCTGGCGATCAATGCTCAAGAGGCAGGCGGTTGCGCTGACAATCCCGCTCCTCATTGCGGCTATCGCTTTAGGCGTACTTCGGGCACAGTCAATGATTACTTTGTTCGCCACGGCAGGGGCGCTTATTGTCGGCTTGGTCATTGGGCACGGTGTTTTGCGCATTACGGCAGCACAGCATTGGCCAGTGGTAGCTCATTGCTTGGATCGTGACAAAATTGAGCAGCGGCTACGCGAGCTTGATGCCTAACAATTCATTCAAGCCGACGCCGCTTCGCGGCTCGGCTTAATTCAGGCGTTAGGGGGCTATGTTGGGACGCTACCGTCTGACCATGCTTTCAGTTGTCTTGGCTTGCACGTCGTGCGCTTCGCATCCCAGAGTTGATGTGGCCCAATGCAAAGCTCAGGGCGGTACGGTTCGGGGTGTGGGTATGTTGGCCGCACCAGCCTGTGTCGTTCCCTACACGGATGGCGGCAGGGAGTGCAAAGATGGGGCGGAGTGTCAGGGTATGTGCAAGGCCGCACAGGATGCCGTCATAGGGGCTAAAGCCGGTGGCACGTGCCAAACGGATACGCATGACATCTACGGATGCTACAACGAGGTCAAGGCGGGGATGGTTGTGGCTGGCATGTGCTTCGACTAGCCGTGGCGCCCCCTAACAATTCATTCAAGCCGACGCCACTTCGTGGCGCGACTTAATTCAGGCGTTAGGCCTCACAAGGAGCAACATCATGGATTCGATTAGAAGCCTCTTGCTCATCGGCTTCGTGTTTCTCGCCAATGGAATCGTCTTTCTCATCATTGGCCTAACCACTCAACTAACGGTCTTCTGGGCACTCGGCCCCTCGCTCACGGCGCTAGGTGTCGCCTTCTTAGCTACTTCCAAGTCTCGCAAAAGCGCTCACGGCACCTCTTCCCTACCGGGCAAGTGAGGCCTAACAATTCATTCAAGCCGACGCCGCCTCGCGGCGCGGCTTAACTCAAGCGTTAGGCGGCAGAGCAGACATGATCGCAACTCTACTCATAACGATTCTTACTGCTGGCACGTCGACTGAGCCTGCCACTGAGCAACCGGCGCTCCGATGCGACATTGGACCTGCAGTGAAGCAGTTCGGAGGCAATGACTGGCTCGCGTATGGCTGCGCTGATGGCCATTCTGTAGTGGTCGCTGCCGACGCGCCCAATCCTGCTACTCCGTTCGTATTTGTCCTCACGCCGAACGGTAACGGTGGCATTGAGCTGCACGGCGAAGGGACTGGGGCCGAGTCCGCCACCAAGCCTGCTTATGACAGTCTCAGCAAGATGTCCAGCTCGGACCTGGCTGCGCTTTTTCAGGAGGCTAGTCGGACCAATGAGCGTTAAGCTGCCACCTAACAATTCATTCAAGCCGAACCCGCTTCGCGGGTCGGCTTAATTCAGGCGTTAGGCCTTATGAAGACAGGACGTGATCGGGACGAGTGGCTGGATGAGTATCGAGGGTTCAAGAAGTACTTGAACCAATGTGTCATGTGCCAAAGCACCGGATACGATCCTGTCAAGATTCAGGTGAAAGAAGGGCTGTACTTTAAGGACAAAGCAATGGAGCACTTCCATCCCCTTGCCCTCAATGAAATTGGGCTTTGCTTAGATTGTGCAGAGCGGTTTGAGGCGATTCAGGGGCCAGGCCGTGAGGCCTAACAATTCATTCAAGCCGACGCCGCTTCGCGGCGCGGCTTAATTCAGGCGTTAGGCCTCACAAGGAGCAACATCATGGATTCGATTAGAAGCCTCTTGCTCATCGGCTTCGTGTTTCTCGCCAATGGAATCGTCTTTCTCATCATTGGCCTAACCACTCAACTAACGGTCTTCTGGGCACTCGGCCCCTCGCTCACGGCGCTAGGTGTCGCCTTCTTAGCTATTTCCAAGTCTCGCAAAAGCGCTCACGGCACCTCTTCCCTACCGGGCAAGTGAGGCCTAACAATTCATTCAAGCCGACGCCGCCTCGCGGCGCGGCTTAACTCAAGCGTTAGGGCACTATGAAAGTTTTCCTCCATCTGACTTTGCTTTCCCTGCTCTTCTCTGGCCCTTGCATGGCTCAGTCCATAGCAGAACAACAGGACGCTCGCGTCATAGAGAACTTGGTTTCTGCCGGATCGAACGTTTCAAAGCCGCATAACATTGATTTCTTCATGTTCGTACCAACCGAAAGAAAAGCTAAAGCTGCGGCTGCGGATATGGAGCAACTTGGCTACACCATCACTTCAATAGATCGTACTTCCGGACAGTCGCAATGGCAGATTCATGCTACCCGTGAGATGGTGCCGCAATTGGATGCTATGACCGCAACGACGCGTGCTCTTGAGGCAGTAGCGACCAAGCACGGCGGTGACTATGATGGCTGGGGCACGAGCGTAGTGGAGTAGCGCCCTAACAGTTCATTCAAGCCGAACTCGCTTCGCGAGTCGGCTTAATTCCAGAGTTAGCCCTCACAGCGGAGTTCCCTTGGAATCTGTCGAGCCACTTCTTCGCGAACTGACTGCCATCAAGTGGCTGCTGGCGTTCATCGCCCTCGGCGTTGTAGCTGTTGTCGGCATTTTCTTCTTCTTGGTGGCCAACATCATCAGCGTGATGCGAGACAACCGCCGCGAGAACGCCAGTCAATCCAAGCACAATGAACTAGAGGACCTGCTTGCCTCAGGCCAAAGCACGGCAGCGAAATTCACTGCCATGGAGTGGGTTGGTGCTCAACCCAGGCGTCCTGCGGCCCACTGGGCTCTTGCCAAAGCGCACTACCAGCTTGGCGAGCTCTCAGAGGCTAAACAGGTTCTAAAAGGCCTGCTCAAAGTCGCCCCAGAGGAACACTACAGAGTTAATGCATGGTTAGATTTTATTGAGACAGAATTTTCTCAAAGTCGGCCCAAGCCGGTTGAATAGACGGGCTAACAATTCATTCAAGCCGACGCCGCTTCGCGGCGCGGCTTAACTCAAGCGTTAGGCCGCAGGAAGAGCACAGTCGTGAATCCACAAGAACAGCCAAGAGAGTCTGACCTTGAGCGTGTGGCATCGCTCAGTGGCAGCGACGTTCAAGCCATTGATGCGGCTGTCATCGACGCGCTAACGCTGTCTTGGAGTGACGCAAAGAACGTAGTTGCAAGCGCATACGCTTCCTTGCTCTCAAGTTTTCCAGCGGTGCCAGACGTCTTCTTCTCATACCGCCTGCGCAAGCTTGTAGCTGCTGGTGCCGTAGAGGCAGTGGGCACTGTTGACAGACAACTTAACTATCAAGTCAGGCTTAGCAGCCATGAGCCGGCGGCCTAACAGTTCATTCAAGCCGAACTCACTGCGCGAGTCGGCTTAATTCCAGAGTTAGCAGACATGAAACGGCTCGCAGCTTTGATGGCCTTGGCTCTTGCGCCTGGCTCGGCCTCCGCCGATGACGCGGATAAACAATGCGCGTCTTGGGTTAAGGAGATCCTGTCCGGTTCTGCCGACGCCTGCTCCGACCTCTGCCCGCAAGCCAAGCAGTTCGATCATTACGACTATCTGGCTGGCCTTAAAGCTGCCTTCGCCTCTGAGCAAGGGCTCGAGAACTTCCTTGCATATCTGGATCGATCAAGCATCATTGGCGCAGGTGCGGAGCCGCATGCCTGCTCAGTTCTGGCCTTGCTGTTGCATTGGGGCGATCAGCGCTTTTCCGGGTCGCTGGCCAAGCAATCCGATATGGCTAGGAAGCAAGCG
This sequence comes from Stenotrophomonas nitritireducens, assembly GCF_001431425.1. GTDB lineage: Bacteria > Pseudomonadota > Gammaproteobacteria > Xanthomonadales > Xanthomonadaceae > Stenotrophomonas > Stenotrophomonas nitritireducens. Next base: position 89,643 of record NZ_LDJG01000008.1, on the reverse strand, counting down.
ATTGGTCTGTTGGACTACACGGGGATCGACAGCTTTCAGTCTAAGTTTCCTAAAACCTATCGACTGGCACCACACGAGTAGTCTGCTAACAATTCATTCAAGCCGACGCCGCTTCGCGGCACGGCTTAACTCAGGCGTAAGACCGCAGAAGTAGATTCATTGCTGCTTCTGACCGTCACTGCTACAGACGCCAAACATCCGCCCCGGGGATACAGCACGTAACGAGATCAGAGGAAGTCGTGTGAAAAGCAACGCCTGGATCTTAAAGCTGTCATGGCCGATGTTGTTGTTGATGCTAGCGGTGTGTTTCAGGGGGCAAGAGAGCGGCGCTCGCCCGAACGGAGCTCCTGCACTCGGAAGCTCAGTCGAGGCGCGCCCGACCAGTGCAGTTGCCTTGCGCCAACCCGGCTTCCTGAAGTCAGAAACCACCCAAGTCAGTCAGTACATACGCCGGATGTTTCAGGACAAAGCTGGCGACATATGGTTCGGCACCAATGACGACGGCGTAGTTCGGTATGACGGCAACGCCTTGCACTACTATTCAGTTGAGCAAGGATTGGCGGGCCGAACGGTAAGAGGCATCGTTCAGGACCGGAATGGCCATCTATGGCTCGCCACTTCGGGCGGCGTCTCACGATACGACGGCAAGTCGTTTGCAAACTTTACCGCACGTGACGGGCTACCCGATGATGATGTATGGAGCCTGCTGCTGGATCGGTCGGGAGTCCTTTGGATAGGCACTGCGGGTGGCGTGTCGCGCTACGACGGAAACACTTTCTCCAACTTCGAGATCCCGGGGGTCGATGTCACCGGTCATGCGGCCAGCCTGATGTGGAGTATCGCCGAGGATCGCGATGGAAATATCTGGTTCGGTTCCAATGGCCGGGGTGCCTTTCGTTACGATGGGTCCAACATAGTCCGTTTCTCCAAGCAGGATGGGCTGGGTAGCGATATCGTGCAGACGATCATGCAGGACCGGGCAGGGATCCTCTGGTTCGGCACCCGCGATGCCGGACTGAGCCGCTACGATGGGATTGCATTCGCTCATTCATCGATGAAGCCCGACGCTGATGGCGGCTATGTTTGGACGATGCTGGAAGATCGGGCGGGGTTGCTTTGGGTGAGCCTCCTGGGCGACGGCCTGTATCGCCATGATGGAAAGTCATTCACCCATTATTCGAGCGCAGACGGTCTTGGAAACACCTATGTTCAAAGCATCCTGGAAGACAGGGATGGAACTCTTTGGGTGGGCACATCGGGCGGCGTGTACCGTTTCGACGGGAAGACCTTTTCGAATTTCACCCGAGAAGATGCTGGAAGGAAACTCTGAAGGCTTGCTGCACGATAAGGCGAGCTTCCGCACGCTGCAGCGCAGGACCGAAAATCGCTGGGATCCATTGCAGTACAACGCCAACCAGGCCTGCAGGCCGCCTGCGGCCCAACAATCACTCAAGCCGACGCCGCTCCGTGACGCAGCTCAGCTCCGGCGTTGGCCACCAAGGAAAGCATTCGTGACCGTCAGAATACAAGTTGCACAAAGCAGCAATGAGATCGCCGCGTGTCATCCGATAATCCGTGAACTCAGGCCGCATCTCCAGGAGAAAGATTTTCTCAACACGATAAACAGACTGAGCCAGACCACTGGATTCAGAATCGCCTATCTGATCGACGAAGACATAAAGGCGGTGGCGGGATACCGGATTTCCGAATGGCTCCATTCCGGAAAATACCTTGAAATCGAAGACCTCGTCACCAGGCAGACCGAAAGATCAAAGGGCTATGGTGATCATCTGTTCAACTGGCTTGCCGCCGAAGCCAAACGTGAAGGCTGCCGCCAGCTGCGGCTGGTATCTGGCGTGAAACGCACGGACGCGCACCGGTTCTATTTTCGAAAAGGCATGTTGCATGAGGCCAATTATTTCTCCATTGATTTATAGGATCCTGCATGGCACCTGACAATTTGCCCGAGCTGACGCCACTTCGTGGCGCGGCGTGGCTTGACATGGACATCAGCCATCATGGCAGGTAGTCCTGTTCGCATCGTTGACGCAACGCCACCTACGGCAGGAGAGATCGAGCTCCTTGGCAGCATCGGCATGATCGGGTTTTGGATCAGCGTGTTTGCCTTTCTTTGCGTGGCCATGGCGGCCTTGTTCGTTGCCGTAAAGACCCGGTTGCCTGGCCGCTTCAGCGTTCTGGCAAGTACGCTCCTACTTCCGGCGTGGTGGATTTTCGAGCAGTCTTGGGGCGGCAGCCTGGAGATGACGTTCGGCCCTGAGGCACATCTGGCCACGCTCACCGTGTATGCCGTATTTGCAGTACTTTTCTCTTTCGGGTTCGTGCGTATGTGCATGCACTTTCTCAAGCAATCACAGCCTGCCGGACACCATGACTGACAATTGGTTCAAGCCGGCGCTGCTTCGCACGCGGCTCAACTCAAGCGGCAGATGTGCATGGAGAGATCATGAAAATTTCAAGCATGAAAGACCTCATCGACCGCTACCTGGCTGCCTACAACGCCTACGACGTTGACGGCATGCTTTCGCTTCTTTCCCAGGATGTTCGCTTCGAGAACTATTCCGGCGATCAACTCACAGCAGCGACAAGTGGCATAGATGAGTTCAGGAAACTCGCAGAGCAATCCAGGTCGTTGTTCTCCGAGCGCGAGCAGCGCATCGCAGGCCTGGAATTCGGCCATGATTCTGCCATCGCAGTCATCGCCTACCGGGGGAAACTGGCCGCAGACATTCCCGATGGCCCATCGGCAGGCACCGTCCTTTATCTTCAGGGCGAATCAGAATTTTCGTTCGGCAATGGGCAGATCACAAGAATTGTCGACCGCAGTTGAGTGCACCCTGACAACGCATCCAGGCCGCCTTCGCTTCGCGGCCGGTCCCGATCCAGCAACAGTCTTCTGAAGCTGCTGCCCAGGCCATGGTCAAATTTCCGGTACGCGTTTCATAACGCCGATTGGCATTGACGATTCCCGGCAGCTTGCGCATGCAGGCCACCAGCGCGGCCCTGCGCTGCTTTCCGCGCCCATGCAGTTGCTGGCATTACGCTTTCATCAGCGGCTCTCAACGCATCGCTGACAGTGTGGCCTACCTACGCTGACGATCGCCGTGCGCGGGGCGGCGTTGTCCGCCGCCTTGGCCACCATCCCGATTCATGGGCGCCACGCCGGGCGGCTTGGCGATCCATCGGCGACCGAGATGACCCGACTCGGGCAGCAACACCAGTACGGTGGCTTGGAAGACCGGGCCGAGTCCCTCGCTGGATCGCACGCCAGGCTATCCATACCTTTTGATCAGTACATGGACGGCTTCATTGATCGAGATTCGGCGGCGGGCCAATACAGCGATGGTACGGGAAACCCGCTTGCGCACCGATGCTGGGGCCGCCGCCGCCTGCTGTTTCTTTGCCTGCAACGTCACGACCTCCTGAGCCCTTCGACGCAGTCGGTCGCGCATCTCACGCTGCCATGGTGGCCGTGCCTGGCAGGGACGGAAGGCGATCGGCAAAGAGCCGCGCCATCAGTGCCCGCAAGGGGCATCCATGGCATCGGTCCTGGCCAGCTCACCCGTGGCTCGCGCGAAGCTACAGGCTTGGCATGGGCACACCCGCGCAGTCCACAGGCCAGCATCGCAGCAGGCTTCCAACAGCGACTGCCTGTAGCCGCCGATGGAGCCCCCCACGATCCCGGTCGACTTCAGTACTCGCAGCCGCTGGATGGCCTTGGCCGTTCCGGTTGCGGTGTTGGGAAACGGGCTACTTTGCTCGGCCCTTCCAGCAGCTGATCCAGGCGGGTCTTGATCACCGCGATCCCTGCTGCCGCCATGGCATTTCTCCGCTACAGTTGGCTGGCCGTCAGCATCGCGTCCCAGGCCCGCGCTCATCAGTTCGAGGGAAACCCCGACCCGCTGTCCGGGCGCTGGACGCGAGGTCCGACGTACGCCCCATGCTGAATCATGGTGGCGCCGACACCGGGACGTTATCGGGTACGCACGCCGGGCTCTCGGCACCCAGGCCGGGGAAACTCAAGGCATGAAGCGTGAGCCTGCCAGGCTGACGGCAGAAGATGGAAAAGGAGTAATGCATGTTCAAATTCCGCCTTGATGGCGCAAATATTTATGTCAAATCCGGCCTGCTTTTCCTGGCCATCGCCGTCGTCGCCTTTGCCTCGACGCTGTTCCTGCGTCCTGCGGCGGAATCAACGCGATTCCTTCTTATCTGGCTTACGTTCGGAAGCTTCCTGGGTGGCGTCACTCTCTATTTCATCGGGCGCGTCATCCATATCGCCAATCGTCGTGACGCAGCCTGACGACTCATTCAAGCCGACGCCGTTTCGCGGCGCCGCTTGGCCCAGGCGCTAGACCTTCGGAGAGTCCAATGAAGACCGCCTGGGCAATCGCCGCATTGCTGCTGCCCGCCTCGGTTCTTGCCGACGATGGTGGCGCGGCGGTTCCAGATCGTTTTCTTGGGCATTGGGCCGGAAGCCCTGACTCTTGCGGGTCGGACGCGGACGACATGGTTCTTCGCATCGCGCCCCGGCATATTTCCTACTGGGAAAGCGATGGTCCGATCAGAGCTGTGGTGACCCGTGGAGACGGCGAGATCGCCCTGATCTCTGAACTATCGGGTGAAGGGGAGACTTGGCTTTCCACTGCAAACTTCAAGCTCTCTCGAGATGGGCGTCAGCTGATTGACGACACGTCCGTGCCAAGCCAGAAATTCGTGCGGTACAAGTGCCCAGACACGGTGGGGAGGCGATCCAACACCCCGTTCAAGCCGAACCCGCTTCGAGGCTCGGCTTGATGCAGGCGTCAGGCACACAGGGAGCTGGACCGGCCATTCGACTCCCCGGAGCCGGTGATCGTGGACATCGCCTACCGCGGCAGGCTGGTCATGGACGTTCCAGTGGGCCCACTGCGTGCGCGCTCATCGAGCTCGGCAGGAGTCGGAATTCCCCTTCTCCCAGGCGCGTATCGCCCGGCTGTTCGACCACCGCCGAGGCCCACGCGCCGCCTTCATGTGGCTGGCGAGGCTGCAGGCAGTGCCCGCAGATTGGAAGATCGCCGCCGGGTCGGTGAAAATGGGGCTTCAGACCGTCGCCACGCCGTCGCCGGCCCCAGCCAAGAGTCCCTGCATGAACATTGAAGCTTCCTCCGCCCTTCCGCCGCGCGAAGCGATGGAGTTCGACGTGGTGATCGTGGGCGCCGGCCCGGCCGGCCTGGCCACGGCCATCCGCCTGCGCCAGCTGGCCATGGAGAAGGGCCAGGACCTGTCGGTGTGCGTGCTGGAAAAGGGCTCCGAGCCGGGCGCGCACATCCTCTCCGGCGCGGTGATGGACCCACGCGCGTTGAGCGAGCTGTTCCCGGACTGGCAGGCCAAGGGCGCGCCGCTGAAGCAGGCGGTGACCCGCGACGAGTTCCTGTTCCTGGACGAGACCGGCGCCAAGGCCACGCCGAACTGGCTGCTGCCCGAGTGCTTCCAGAACCACGGCAACTACATCGTCAGCCTGGGCGAAGTGACGCGCTGGCTGGCGCAGCAGGCCGAGGCGCTGGAAGTAGCGATCTTCCCGGGTTTCGCCGCCGCCGAGGTGCTGTTTGATGAGAACGGCGCGGTGATGGGCGTGGCCACCGGCGACATGGGCATCCACAAGGACGGCACGCCCGGCCCGAACTTCGAGCGCGGCATGGAACTGCATGCCCGGTACACGATCTTCGCCGAGGGCTCGCGCGGCCATCTCGGCCGCCAGCTGATCTCTCGTTTCAAGCTCGACGAAGGCAAGGATCCGCAGAGCTACGGCATCGGCATCAAGGAGCTGTGGCAGATCGACCCGGCCAAACATGAGCCGGGACTGGTGGTGCATGCCGCCGGCTGGCCGCTGGATGACGACACCTATGGCGGCGCGTTCCTGTACCACGCCGACGGCGGCAAGGTCTCGATCGGCTATGTGGTCGGCCTGGATTACAAGAACCCGTGGCTGAGCCCGTTCGAGGAGTTTCAGCGCTTCAAGACCCACCCGGCGATCCGCAAACACCTGGAGGGCGGCAAGCGCATCGCCTATGGCGCGCGTGCAATCACCGCCGGCGGCATCCTGTCGCTGCCGAAGACGGTGTTCCCGGGCGGCGCGCTGGTCGGCTGCGAAGCCGGCTACCTCAACGTCAGCCGCATCAAGGGCAGCCATGCGGCGATCAAGACCGGCATGCTGGCCGCCGAGGCCGCGTTCGACGCATTGGTGGCTGGCCGCTCGCGCGATGAGTTGAGCGCCTACCCGGAAGCATTCGAGAACAGCTGGCTCAAGACCGAACTGTTGCAGTCCAAGAACTTCAAGCAGTGGTTCAAGAAGGGGCGAACGCTGGCGACGCTGATGACCGGCATCGAGCAGTGGCTGTTGCCCAAGCTGGGCCTGCGCAATGCGCCGTGGACGCTCCACCGCGCCCAGGCCGATCACCAATGCCTGGAGCCGGCGGCCAAACACTCGAAGATCGACTACCCGAAGCCGGACAACGTGCTGACCTTCGACCGGCTGAGCTCGGTGTTCCTGTCCTCGACCAACCACGAGGAAGACCAGCCCAGCCACCTGACGCTGAAGGACCCGGCGGTGCCGGTACGGATCAACCTGGCCGAATACGCCGGCCCTGAGGCGCGCTACTGCCCGGCGGGCGTGTACGAGTTCGTTGGAGAAGGTGCCGACACGCGACTGCAGATCAACGCGCAGAACTGCGTGCACTGCAAGACCTGCGACATCAAGGACCCGACCCAGAACATCGTGTGGGTGACCCCGCAGGGCGGCGGCGGGCCCAACTACCCGGCGATGTGATGGCGCGACCGCGCGTGGTTGCCGGCATGGGAATGGAAAAGGCTTCGCGTTCCGGCGGGCAAGCCCGGCAGCTGCGGATGCGCTGGCGCAAGGGTGCCGTGCGGCGCTGCATCCTGCTGCTCGGAATGGGCGCGGCGTTATGCGCCTGCGGCCAGCGCGACGCGTTCAACCACGCCACCGATGCCACGCCGCATCAACGCGAACTGGAGCGGGCCTTCGCCATCTGCGCCGGCTGCCACGACACCCGCGCCGATCTGGGGCATCGCTTCGGTCCCAACCTGCATGGCGTGATCGGCCGCCGTGCCGGCAGTGCGCCGGGGTATGCCTACTCCGAGGCGATGAAGAGCAGCGGCATCGTCTGGAATGCGCAGACGCTGGATGCCTTCCTCGCCTCGCCGCAGAAGCAGGTGCCCGGTACGCGCATGCTCAATGCGACCTCCGACCCGCAGCGCCGGCAGGCGGTGATCGAGTACCTGTCCACACAGAAGTAGCCGGCCAAGCGCAGCCGATGGAATCCATCGGCTGCGCTTCGGGATATATTCCGGGCGCGGTTCAGCCGCCGATATGCTCCTGCAGGAATTTTTCCAGCGCGCGATAGAACGCGATGCTGTTGTCGTCGCTGTAGAAGCCGTGGCCCTCGCCTGGAACCGCCATCCAGCCCGGCGCCTTCCCTGCCGCAATCAAAGCGCTGCGCATGGCGTTCGCCTGTGCGATGGGCGCTCTTTCATCACGCTCGCCATGCACCAGCAGCACCGGTGCCTGGATGTCCGCGGCCAGGCTCACCGGCGAATTGGCCAGCAGCTCCTCGTCGCTGCGGCCGATCACGCGCTGCAGATAGTTGCGCCCATAGGCGTCATCCTTGATGTCGCCCTTCCTGTACATCATCTTCAGGTCGTAGACGCCAGCCAGGCCGACAGCGCACCGGATCCGCTCCGGCGCACGCGCGGCCAGCATCATCGCCGAGTAGGCGCCAAAGCTCGCGCCGATCGCACAGACCCGCTCAGGATCGGCCAGCCCGGAGGCCACCGCGTGATCCAGCCCGTCCAGCAGATCCTGCTGGATGCGGGTGCCCCATTGCAGGTAGCCCATGCGCTCGAACGCGCGCCCGCGCCCGCCGCTGCCGCGATAGTTGACCTGCACCACCAGGTAACCCCGGTTGGCCAGGAACTGCGCGTCGGTGTCGTAGAACCAGTCGTCGCTGACCCCATGCGGCCCACCATGCGGCAACACCACCGTGGGAAGGCGGCGGCCCCCGCTGTCGCGCGGGATCGTGAGCACGGCCTCCAGTTCGAGTCCGTCGCCAGCCTTGAAGCGCACCGCGCGCCGCTCGGCCATCAGGGCCGGATCGATGGCCTCGCGCGTCGACAGCACCTTCTCCAGCTTGTTGGCCGAACGCCGCAACACATACCAGCTGCCGGGGTCGCGGTCTCCGGCCACATGCAGCAGCACCACCTGGCCGTTGCGGCTCACATCGACGAAGGTCACGTGCTGCTGCGGCAGCAGGCCCGCCAGGGTCTTGTGCAGTTCGGCCTCGGGGCGTCCCGGATCGAAGTAATCCAGCCGGGGGCGACCGCTCTGCGGCGCGGCCGCGAACGGAACCGAGGGGTGGCCGGTCCACTGCGTCAGGCCGATGCTCGCGAAGCTGTCGCCGGCGAGCACCTCGGAGTCGCGGCCATCCAGGTCACTCACTACCAGCTGCGATGGCCGCTCGTCGCGGCTGAAGCGGGCGTACACCTTGGTGTTGTCCGCCGAGAATGCCAGCGGCGTCCAGATGCTGCCGGCCTGCGGCGCCGCCATGGGCTGCCAGCGCCTGCCGTCATCCGACCGGTACAACAGGTAGTCGTCCGCATCGTTCCGTCCCCATGCATAGCGCGCCACGCCGTTGCGGTCGATCAGGAATTCCAGCTGCGGAACATTGATGTCGGCGATGAGCTTGAACGTCGGCCGTTGCGTGTCGACCACGTAGAGCATCGACGAGGTAGGGCTGCGCTTGAGCTGGCGCATGTAGAAACGGCCGTCATTGCTCTCGGCCACGCTTTCGATATGGCCGAAGCCACGATCCAGCCCCGCCGCGGCGTTCTGTTGCTCGTAGCCGTAGATGTAGCGCTGGTTCTTTCCGTCGAAATCGCTGGCGATGATCTCGCCCATGGGAAGCGGCCTCTCCAGCGACCCATATTTGCGCCCCTTGGCGACGACCAGGCGCCTGTCGCCCACCCAGGCGATCTGGAACGGGCTTTCGTAGCGCGGGAGGCGCAGCACGGCCGTCCGCGTCATGTCGGACAGGCGCAGGACCTGCACGGCATGGCTGCCCTCCCCGAAATCGGTTGAGAACGCGAGGTACTCGCCCGTCGGCGACAGGCGCGGCAGCGAGAACGGGCTGGCCCTGGCGAAGGCTTCCACCGGCACTGCCTGGGCCATTACTGCCGGCACCCATGCCGTGCCACCGAACATCCCTGTCAACAGCAACAACACCCCACGCAATCCCCTTCCCATGACAACTCTCAAGAAGCCAGGTTGAAGCCGCAGCGTAGGCTATCGGCCCATGCTCCGGAATCGCGCCGGCGGGCCCGGGGCCGGATTCACCGCGCCGGTGCCTGCTCGGCGCTGTAGTTCTTCTGGCAATGCGTGCAGAAGAACGTGCGGCGATTGGTCCTGCCCATGTAGACCTTCCTGATCGGGCCGCCACAGACAGGACAGGTGCCACGGGTATGCACCAGCCAGTGCCTGCGCAGTTCGTAGATGCGTTTCCAGGCAAGGAAATCGAAGCTGTATTCGCGCGCCTGCGCGATGAGCTGGCCCAGCTTGCGCGACGGCAAGTCGCCGATGCGGGTCGCGGGGTGGACACGGATCCGGAACAGCACCTCGTTCTTGATGATGTTGCCCACGCCCGAGAATATCTGCTGGTCCAGCAGGGCATCGCAGGCCAGCATGTCGGGCAGGGCCTTGAGCTTGCGCCGCGCCAGGCGCGGATCCCACTGGTCGCTCATCACGTCGGCGCGCCAGTCGTAGACCTCGTCCAGTGGCTGTTCGACGAACTTCACCGAGCAGGCGTAGAAGTTCAACTCGCCGTTGTCGAAGCGCAGCGATACCCGCGGCAGTACCGGCTTGCGTTCGTCTATCAGCCAGCTGCCGAACATCATCAGGTGGATGCGCATGCTGAAGTCGTCGAACTCCAGCAGGAAATGCTTGCCCCAGGTGCGCACGCCGAGCACCTCGCGCCCCCGCATGCGGGCCAGATCCTGGCGGGAGTTGCCGCTCACTTCGCGCACGATGTGGCCACGGAACCGCTCGGCGGCCTCGCGCAGCAGGACAAGAGACGGGCCCTCAGGCATTTCGCCTCCGTTCCCGCCACCGCGCCGCCCTGCCGGCTTGTTCCTGCGGGGCCTCCAAGCATGGATGGGCAGATGGCGGGCGATGGATGCGCAGCGACACGGAGCACTCCCGAAGCGGAGCCCCAACGGTCCCATCGGTTTCGTCATGCAGTCGTGAATCGGTGTGCACGCGGGCGTGAAACCGGCCGATCCGCCGCGCGTGGATACGTGCCTTCCGCGTGGCGGCAATCGTCACCGCGCCGCCGGATTTCTATTTCTCCCGATGCAACGGCGACGTGGCGGCCACCACGCCGACGCGGTTCGGCGAACGACTCAGCCCTGTTTGACCAGCCGGCGTTGGCCGGTGACCGCCTGGGTTTTCGGCGTGAGCCTGGCCACGCCCGGAATCAGGAAGTCGGCCACGCTCCGTCCATGTTTCGTCTTCGCCGCAAGCCAGCGCGGCATCCGGCCACGGCCGGTCCACGTGTTGCGGCGGTTGTCGGGATCGCGGTACTTCGGCTCGACCTTGGCGCGCTTGCGCCTGCCGCGGGTTTTCGGCTCCGGCCGCGCCGCATCGGCATCCGGCCCGAAGATTTCCTCGATCGCATAGCCGGCGCGCCGCGCTTCGGTGGCCAGCATGCGCCTGACCTTTTCCGCCGGCGCGCGCCCGGTGAGCGTCTTGTGCCTGTCCTTGGCGGCCCGGATCAGGATGTCCAGCTCGCGGAGATTCAGGGCGGTAAGGTCGATGTGCATGCCGCTAGCCTCAGTTTGGGGCGCACAGGTGTCAAGACATGATTTCAGCGGCGACGTGAAGTAGCGGGGGCGGCCACTCAGTCCGGCATCGAGGATGGCGCCGGGAGCACCCATCCTTCCTCCAGGCCCTTGGCCAGCACCCGCCCGACGATGCGGTCGCATCGCGCGCCGTCGAAGCCGAAAGCGTCGGTGAGTGCGGTATCCACTTCGCGGGCCAGGCTCTCGCGCAGCAGGCTGCGTGCCCGGAAGAAGCGCGTCCTGACGGTCGCCTCCGGTATCCGCAGCGCCTGCGCGGTTTCCTCCACGCTCATTTCCTCGACCGCGCGCAGCACGAACACGAGGCGGAACGCTTCCGGAAGCCGGTCGATCCGCGCCTCCATCAGCCTGCGCATCTGCTCGCGCATCACCGACGGCTCCGGGCCGCGTTCGGGCGCATCGGCAAGCCGGGACTGGATGTCGGAATCGTGGTCGGCCATGGCGGTTTCCAGCGGAATGACCTGCGCGCTTTTACGGCGCAGGCGGCCCAGCGCCCCGTTGATGGCGATGCGCACCAGCCAGGTCGAAAGGCGGCTCTCCGTCCGGTAGTCGCGCAACGCCCTCCAGGCGTGCAGGTAGGCGTCCTGGACGACATCCTCGGCCTCCGCGTCATCGTTGACGATGCTCCGCGCGGTTCGGAACAACAGCCGGTTGTGCCGGCGCATCAGGACTTCGAAGGCACGGCCGTCGCCTGAGATTGCGCGTGCTGTCAGCTCGGCCTCGGATGGTTCCGGCATGCCCGGGGCCTGCAGCGATTCATGCGTGGCGGACAAGGTGTTGATGTGCATCTCCAGGACAGGGAGTCATGCTTGATCGGATGAAACGTTGTCGTCGCGCCGGCTCAAGGCTGTCCGCGACCGACGCCGTGGCCGTACACCAATCGTCCGCCAAACCATCCGCCGGTCACCAGTGCGGCGGCGCCTGCGACGTCCAGCAGCACGGCGGGCAGGCCCGGCGGCAGGGGATGACCCTGTTCCTGCCACAGCAGCAGGCGCGCCGCGAACAGGACGAACGCCATCAACATGGCGGTCATGTGCGCATAGGCGTCGCGCATGGGCGCGCCTTCGGGCACCTGCCGCAGCTCCAGCAGGCCAGCCAGCATCGCCGGCAGCGCCATGGCGCAGCCAACGACGAGCAGGCCGCTGGACCATCGCCACGCGCTTTCCCCGAGCCACAGGCCGGCAACATCGGCCGCCACGGCCAGCAACCAGCAGGCCACCGGGAAATGCACTATCGCCGGATGCAGGGGATGGCGCATGGCGTCAGAGCACCTGGCTGAGCAGCACCAGGAAGCCGGCGACGGCGACGCCGGCGTGGATCGCCACCACCGCCTTGGGCGGCAGCTTCCGGCGCAGATGGAACGAAGCGAGGAAGAACCCGCCAAGCGCGGCGAGCAGCAATACCGCCAGGCCGGTCATGACCGGTCGGGAAGCGGCGCCCTGGACCATCAGCACGACAAGCAGGACAAGCCCGGTGGCGCCCAGCACCGCATGCAGCAGGGACAGCGCCCAGGGCGCGAACTTCCCGCGCAGGACATGCGCGGCGAGGACCAGGCCGCCGATGGCGGCGACCGCGAAGACGATCAGGGCATAGGCAAGCATTGGACGGCTCCGGTGGGTGACGTGGGAAAGCAGCCTCCAGGAGGGGAATGCGAGCTCGAACCGCCCATTCCTACGCTCCTGTCCTGTCTGATGCGGCCCGGGCGCGCTGCGTTCCCGATGCAGCCCGGATCCGCCACACAACCCGACGGAAGCGGCGGCTGGATCGGCGCCAGGCCGTGTTCCACCGCGGCGGCACAAGTTCCCGTCGACACCGGCTAATTTATGTACTGGTCAGTTTGATATTCAGGGCCGATTCCGTTGGCTAACGGATAATTCACACCTGTCGACCGGCAAGCCATTACCGCCAAGTCGATCAAACCAAAATAAAAAGGTAATCCGTAATGAAGACTTCCCTGATCGCTCTGGGCCTGCTGGCCGCCCTGCCGTTCGCTGCTTCGGCGACCGATGGCCTGTCCTACAACTACGTGGAAGGTGGTTACGTGAACACCGATGCCAAGGGCGGCGACGCCGATGGCTGGAAGGTGAAGGGTTCGGTGGCCGTGCATCCGAATTTCCATGTCTTCGGTGACTACAGCACCCAGGAGACCGACACCTTCAAGAACGACGTCGACCAGTGGCGCCTGGGCGTGGGCTACAACTACGGCGTCGCCCCGAACACCGACCTGCTGGCCCGCGTGGCCTACCAGCGCTTCGACCTGCAGCATGCCCCGACCCTCAACGGCTACAGCGCCGAGGTCGGCGTGCGTACCGCCTTCACCCCGATGATCGAAGGCTACGCGCTGGCCGGCTACGAGGACTACAACAAGAAGGCCGGCCACAACCCGGACGGCGAGTTCTATGGCCGCGTCGGCGCTGCCGCCAAGTTCAACGCCAACTGGGGCGTGAGCGGCGAAGTGAAGCTGGGCAAGGGTGGCGACAAGGAATGGTTCGTCGGCCCGCGTTTCACCTGGTAAGCCGGCAGTACATCGTTTCAAGGCGCGTGCTCTCTCTCCCCCGCGCCCCGGAGCCCGGTCCTCCCCGACCGGGCTCTTTTTTTGTGGTGCCCCAGGGCGGCCGTTTTCTGCCGGGGCGGGATGTTCTGCCAGGCCTGGCATTGTCCAGCGGGCTGTAGCAGGGAAGACCCCAGCGGGGCGCTGCCCCACTTTGCAGGATCCAGACGAGCTGAAGGCGACCGCCACGGGAACCGGCGCCCGTGCAATGCAGTCGCCAACGAAAAAGCCCGGCATCGCCGGGCTTTTTCTTTCTTCTTCGCCGATTCCTACTTGAACAGCGTCTCCGGATATTCCGGCTTCTGTTCGCGGGCCAGCAGCTGCTTCAGGCCATCGGAAGGACTCAGTTCGCCGTGCAGCACCGACTGCACCGCCTTGGAAATCGGCAGGTCGATGCCATGACGGCCGGCCTGGCGCATGACCTCGTCGGCGGTCTGCACCGACTCGACCACCTGGCCGATCTCCTTCACCGCTTCCGGCAGGCTCTGCCCACGCCCCAGCGCCAGGCCCAGCCGCCGGTTGCGCGACAGGTCGCCGGTGCTGGTGAGCACCAGGTCGCCCAGCCCGGCCAGGCCCATCAGGGTCTCGGGCCTGCCGCCGATGGCCGCGGCCAGCCTCAGCATCTCGTTGAGGCCCCGGGTGATCAGGCCGGCGCGGGCGTTCAGGCCCAGCTGCATGCCATCGGCCACGCCGGTGGCCACCGCCAGCACGTTCTTCATCGCCCCGCCCAGCTCGGCGCCGACCATGTCGTCGCCGGTATAGGCGCGGAACGCCGGGCCGTGCATGGCGTCGGCGACCTGCTGGGTGAACGCGGCATCGTCGCCGTGCACGGTGATCGCCGTGGGCAGGCCCAGGGTCACTTCCTTGGCGAAGGACGGGCCGGTGACCACTGCCAGCGGCACGTCCGGGCCCAGCACGTCGCGCGCGACTTCATGCAGGAAGCGGCCGGAACCCGGCTCGAAGCCCTTGGTCGCCCAGGCCACGCCGGCACCGGCCGGCAGCAGCGGCGCCAGCGCGCGCACGGTCTCGCCGAAGGCGTGCGACGGCACCACCACCAGGATCCAGCGGGCACCGGCGACGGTACCGGCCAGATCGGTGCTGGCGCGCAGGAAGTCGGGCAGCGCAATCCCCGGCAGGTACCGGGGATTCTCGTGACGACGGTCGATCGCCTCGACCACATTCGCGTCGCGCCCCCACAGCACGGTCGGGTGACCATGCCGGGCCAGCAGGCTGGCCAGCGCGGTGCCCCAGGAGCCCGCGCCGAGGACGGCGATCTTTTCCGCGTCGTTGGTACTCATCCGCAGGGATGGACGCCGGTCAGGCGTTGCCGGCCGGCTCGGAGTCGGCCAGCGAAGTGCCATCGGCCTGCTGCTGGCGCTGGCGCAGGGTTTCGGCGTACAGGCCTTCGAAGTTGATCGGCTGCAGGTAGAACGGCGGGAAGCCGCCGGCCTGGATCAGGTCGCTGACCATCGAACGCACGTACGGGAACAGGATGTTCGGGCAATGGGTGCCGAGCAGCACGTCGATCGCCTGCGGCTCCAGGCCGATCAGGCCGAACACGCCCGCCTGCTCGACTTCAGCCACGTAGGCGGTCTTGTCGCCGGCCTTGCAGGTCAGGGTCACGCCCAGCACCACTTCGAAGGCTTCGTCGGACAGGCGCTGCACCTTCTGGTTCAGGTTCAGCTGCAGGTCCGGCTGCACGTTCTCGCTGAAAATGGTCGGCGAGTTCGGGGATTCGAAGGAAACGTCCTTGACGTAGATCTTCTCGACGGTGAACGCCGGGCCGTTGTTGGCTTCGGCCGGAACGGCGTTGTTGTTCTCTTCGGACATTTCTCTGTGACTCCAGAACGGTTCGTTCGTTGAATGGGATTGTTACAAGACCTGCGATGGGGGCGGCAGCGGCCCCGCACAAGGGCTTAACGTCAAATGAAGGCTCAGCCGCGGCCCTTGACCAGCGGCAGGTCCGCCGCCTGCCAGGCCGCGATGCCGCCATCGAGCACGGATACCTGCTCGAAACCGGCTTTCTTCAGCGCCTTGGCGGCATTGGATGAGGCCGTGCCGGTGCCGGTACGGCACACCAGCACCACCGGGGACTGCCTGGCCGAGGCCAGCAGCTTGTGCGTCGGGGTCAGCTGGGCCGGCTGCACGTTGCGGCTGCCGGTGATGTGGCCCTTCTCGAAGTCGCTGCCCGCCGACAGGTCGATCACCACCGCGTCGCCGGCATTGATCAGGCGGGTCAGTTCGGCCGGCTTGATCGATTTGTAGCCGCGGAACAGCCGTGCGATCTCGGTGACGATGATGGCGATGGTCAGGCCGGCGAAGGCCAGCGACAGCATCGGGTTTCGGCCAGCGAAGGCCAGCAGCTCTTCGTAATTCACTCGGGTCACGGTCAGACAAGCGGGCGGCGATTGTCGCACAAGCCGGCCACGGGACGGCCAGCCCCGCCTATTGGCCCTGCCACAGGTCCGGCAGCCCCTGCGCCTGCCACCAGCGCTTGGCGTCGGGGTCCCAGCGCCAGCGTTCGGTCACCATCACGGTGCGTTCGGCCAGGGTGTTGCGGTTGATCACGCCCATCTCGACCCGGCGCTCAACGGCGCCATCTGCCGCCATGCCGCTGGAGCGTTCGCGGTAATTGGATACCTGCACCTGTTTATAGCGTTCGCGCTGCAGGTCGGTCAGCGGATGCGCCCTCCAGTATTCCGGGTCGATGAATCCCTCGGCGGCCTCGAAGTCGCTCCAGCGCACCGCCGCCACGTAGGCGTCCTGGGTCTGGGTGAGCTTGTTGCGCTGGCTGCGGCTGGGGCCGGCGGCCTGGGCGGCCATGGTCACGCCCAGCAGCACGGCGATGGCGGACTGGATGAGTCGTCGTTGCATGGTGTCTCCCCGGAACCGCGCCATCCTACCCCTTGGCCAGGGCCACGAAGCGCCCTTCCAGTTCCGCGGCGCCGCCCTCGATCTGCGCGCGCACGGCGATGCGCGCACGGCCGCGCTTGTCGAACAGGGCCAGGAAGGCGCCCCAGTCCTCGTCGGGGGCCGCGCGCGCGGTGGCGTCCAGGTCGCCATAGACCGGCGCCCGGTAACGGATGCTGCTGTCGGCGACGTAGACCTCGGCGCCGTGCCCGGCCAGCGACAGGCGCAGGCTCACCAGCGCCCAGCCGGCCAGGGTCATCACCGAGGCCAGGCTGCCGCCGAAGGCATTGCCCTTGTCGTTGACGTTGGTGGCCAGCGGCGCCTGCAGGCGCAGCGCGCCATCGGCGTAGCCGGCGATGCGGATGCCCATCGCCGCAACCGGCGGCATCGCATCGAGGGTGGCCTGCAGCCTTCGCAGCAGGGCGTCGTGATCGGATGTATCGGACATGGGGGAGCCGTACGGGAGAACAGGAAACGGAAAGCGCCCGCATAATGCATGGAATGAACAGCCGTGCCCATGTGCCGGCCGACACGGCCTGGTATCTGATTTCCCTGCGTCCTTCCGGCCAGCACGACGGCCTGCGCCGCGCCGCCGCCCGCCATGGCGCGCGCACGGTCGCGGTTTCGCCGTGGCGCCTGCAGGCCCGCGACGATGCCGCGACCCGCGACCAGCTGCTGCAGGCGCAGGCCTGCGACCGGCTGGTCTTCACCAGTCCGGCGGCCGCCAGCGCTGCCGCCCGGCTGATGCCGCTCGGGCAATTGAAGGCCGGCAGCCTTGTCGCCGTCGGCCAGGGCACGGCGCGCACGCTGGTGCGGCATGGCGCAGCCGCCGTGCAGGCGCCTGCCCGCATGGACAGCGAAGGCCTGCTGGCGCTGCCGGCCATGGCCGGGCTGGAAGGGAAGCGGGTGGCGCTGGTCACCGCGCCCGGTGGCCGCGGCATGATCGCGGCCCAGGTGCAGGCACGCGGCGCGCTGCTGCTGCGCGTGGACGTCTACGAACGCGTGCCGCTGCAGGTCCCGTCCTCGCTGTGGTCGCGCCTGCAGGCGCTGGATGCCCCCGCCGTACTGGCGGTAAGCAGCGGCGAAGCGCTCGAACGCGTGCTGCCGCAGATGCCGCCCGCCCTGCGCCGACGCTGGCAGGAGCAGCCGGTGGTCGCCGCCAGCGCACGGCTCGCGCAACTGGCCACCACGCTCGGTTTCGCCCATGCGTACGTGGCCGCCGGGCCCCTGCCGGGCCAGCTCGCGGCCGCCGCGCGCGACGCGCTGTTTCCCACCCCGGCCTGAAGCACCCGGGCGGCTTGCAGCCGTGCGGCGTCGCGGCGATGCTTGAAGCGCACCGCCGCCGCCCGCTGGGCGGCCTGCCAAGGATGCCGTACCCCCATGAATGACGATTCCTCCCCCTCCCCACGGCGCCGCATGGCGCGCTGGATCATCGCCATCGTGCTGCTCGCCGCGCTGGCCGCGGCCGCCTGGTACGGCTGGCGGAGCTGGCAGGCGGAGCAACGCCTGGCCGAGCGCAGCCGCGCCACCGCCGGCCAGCAGCTGGCGGCGCTGCAGCAGACGGTGGAGGCGCTGCGCCGCGACCAGCGCGCCAACGCTCGTGGCCTGCAGGACGTCGCCGCCACCAACCGCATCCTGCGCGACGAAGTACTCGGGCTGGGCCAGCGCAACGCGCTGCTGGAGGAGAACGTGGCGCGCCTGGCCGACCATTCGCGCCAGGGCGCGCAGGCGGTGCGCCGCGAAGAGGCCGAGCTGCTGCTCAGCCAGGCGCAGCAGCGCCTGGCCTATGCCGGCGACCTGGACGGCGCCCGCCATCTGTATGCGCTGGCCGCCGGCGTGCTCGAGAACATGGACAGCCCCGGCTACCTGAACCTGCGGCAGGCGCTGCTGCAGGAGCGCAGCGCGGTCGACGCGCTCGGCCCGGGCGTCCGTGCCCGCACCGCCGGCCAGCTCACTCAGTGGGTCGAAGCACTGGACTCCCTGCCGGAACAGGGCGCAGAGGTGGCCGGCGCGCAGCCATCGTGGTGGCAGCAGATGCTCTCGCCGCTGGTACAGATCCGCCCGGCCGACCCGCAGGTACTGGTGGCCCGTTCCGAACGCATCGCCGCCGGCGACGCGCTGCAGATCGAATTGAGCCTGGCCCGCGCCGCGCTGGAGCGCGGCGACACCGATGGCTGGCAGCAGGCGCTGCAGCGCGTGGACGGCTGGCTGCTGCGGCTGTGGCCGGATTCGCCGCGACGGCGCAGCCAGCGCCATGCGCTGGCGGAACTGCGCAAGGTCGACCTGCGCATCGCGCTGCCGGAACTGGGCAGTACCCTGCAGCAACTGCGCGGCATGCGCGACGGCAAGGTGGCGCCATGAAGGCATTCCGTTCGCTGGTGATCGTCCTGCTGGTGGCCGCCATCGGCATCCTCGGCGCGCAGTGGCTGGGGCAGGAGTCGGTACGCGGCATCGGCGAGGTGATCGTGCGCGCCGGCGGCAACGACTACATCGCCACCCTGCCGCAGGCGCTGCTGGCCCTGCTGATCGCCGGTCTGCTGCTGTGGCTGCTGTGGACCCTTCTCAGCGCACCGTTCCGCACCTGGGCACGCTACCGGCGCCGGCAAGGGCGCGCACGGCTGATCGACGGCCTGCAGGCCCTGGACGGCGGGCAGTGGCAGCGCGCGGAAAAGCTGCTGGCCAGCGCCGCCAGCGAAAAGGAAGTGCGCCCGATCGCGCTGGTCGCGGCGATGCGCGCGGCCGAAGCGCGTGGCGACGCCGCCGGCGCCGGCCAGCACCTGCAGCAGCTGGGCGCGCTGGACGCCACCCTCCACGCCCTGCACAGCGCCGAACGCTGGCTGCAGCTGGACAAGCCGCAACAGGCCATCGACGCCCTGGACCTGCCGGCCATCCAGCCGCTGCCGCCGCGCGGACTATGGCTGCGCACCGACGCGCTGGCCCGCGCCGGCCGCGCCGAGGAGGCCTATGGCCAGCTCGGCGCGCTGCGCCAGCAGCAGGCGGTACCGGCCGACACCCTGGCCGCGCTGGAAACCCGGCTCGCCCTGCAGATGCTCGACGAGGCCGGCGACGTGAACACCCTGGCCGCGCGTTGGGAGGTCCTGCCCAGGGCACTGCGCGGCACGCCGGTCGCGGTGACGCGCTACGCCTGCCGTGCGGTGGCGTTGAACTGGAACGACGTCGCCCTGCGCAGCATCGAACAGGCGCTGGACAGCCACTGGGACGAAGCCCTGATCGCGCTCTACGGCGAACTGCCTGTGGACAAGCTCGACTCGCGCCGCGCCAGCGCACAGCGCTGGCTGCAGTCGCATCCGTCCAGCCCGGCGCTGCTGCTGACCCTGGGGCGCCTGGCGCGCGGCCAGGGCCAGTGGACGCAGGCCGAGGAATTCCTGCATCGCGCCATCGCCCAGGGCGCCGGCAGCGACGCCTGGGAGGAACTGGGCGAAGGCTTCGCCGCCGCCGGCGAGGACGCACTGGCCCGTCAATGCCTGCTCAACGCGTTGCACCACCGCCGCGGCCACGCCACCCAGTCGTTGCAACGCCGCGACCTGCGCCAGCAGATCCAGGACCAGGCCGTGGCCGAGGAGCGCGACGCACACGGTTTCCCGCGGCTGCCGGGTTGAACACCCCTCGCGCGAGGACGCCCATGAAGAAGCTGGCCGCACTCGCCCTGTTGGTGCTGTGCATCCCGCCCGCGCTGGCGCAAAGCCGCTACATGCAGGCGCGCGCGCTGGCATTTGATGTCCTGGGCCATCAATACGAAAACACCCGCACTTCCGGCAATGTCTGCGCATTGGGGGTGCCGACCGAGGCGCAACGCAATGCCATAAGCACCGCACTGGCAAGCGTCGAGCCCCCCTTGCCCGAGTCGCCCGATCCGAAGTTTGTTGCAGCCTTTGTCAACCCGGCCCTGCTGACCGAACGCAGGTGGCTCGACCCCCTGATCCTGGCGACCTTCGCCGACGACGTGGCCATGCTCGAACGCATGGAAGCCGCCGGCCATCCCCTGCAGGAACGCGCGGGCGGCCTGCTGCAGGATGCGGTCCATTCCGGCTCGCGGCAGGTATTTGATTACCTGCTCGCACGCGGCGCGGCACTGGATATGACCAATGAGTCCGGCGCTACCGCACTGATCGTCGCTGCGGCCAACAACCGGCTCGACATGGCCCGCGTACTGCTCCAGGCCGGCGCATCGCCGAACCTGGCGACCGACAGCGGCGCCACGGCGCTGCGCTATGCCGTCGGCTGCCGCAACCAGCCGATGGTGGACCTGCTGCTGGCGTCCGGCGCCGCACCGGACGAGACCATCCGCCAGTCGGCGATCAAGCGGAACATGCGGCTGGATGCCGCCAGCGGGCACTGACGCCGGTTCACCCGAAGGAAGCAGGCGCAACGCAGGCCGCCGGGATTCGGCCCGTCACGCAGGCCTGTGTGAGCCGCGGCCGGCCCGTGCCGCAGGCCGACAGCCGTCACCTGCGCTCAGCGCTCGATGATCGCCACCACGCCCATGCCGCCGGCGGTGCAGATCGACACCAGCGCGCGGCCGCCGCCGCGTTCGGCCAGTTCCTTGGACACGGTCGCGACGATGCGCGCGCCGGTGGCGGCGAACGGATGGCCGGTGGCCAGCGACGAACCCAGCGGATTGATCTTCTCCGGGTCGATGCGGCCCAGCGGCGCGTCCAGGCCCAGGCGGTTGCGGCAGTAGTCCTCGCTCTCCCAGGCGCGCAGCGTGCACAGCACCTGCGCGGCGAAGGCCTCGTGGATTTCGTAGATGTCGAAGTCCTGCAGGGTCAAGCCGTTGCGCCGGAGCATCTCCGGCACGGCGATGGTCGGCGCCATCAGCAGGCCTTCGCCGTGCACGAAGTCCACCGCCGCCACCTGCGCGTCGCGCAGGTAGGCCAGCGGTTCGTGGCCGTGGGCGCGCGCCCATTCCTCGCTGGCCAGCAGCACCGCGGCGGCGCCGTCGGTCAGCGGCGTGGAGTTGGCGGCGGTGAGCGTGCCGCGGCCGGAGGTCTTGTCGAACGCCGGCTTCAACGTGGCCAGCTTCTCCAGCGAGGTGTCCGGGCGCAGGATGTTGTCACGCTCGACGCCGCGGAACGGCGCGATCAGGTCGCCGAAGAAGCCGCGCTCGTAGGCGGCGACCAGCTTGCGGTGCGAGGACACCGCCCATTCGTCCTGCGAATCGCGCGAGATGTTCCACTCCTTGGCCATGTCCTCGCAGTGGTCGCCCATGCTCTTGCCGGTGCGCGGCTCGGCCACGCCGGGGAACTCGGGCTTGAGCTCGGACAGGCGGAAGCCGGACAGCAGCGCCTTGATCTTGTCGCCGGTGCTCTTGGCGCGGTTGGCGGCCAGCAGGCGCCCGCGCAGCTTCTTGCCGTAGACGATCGGCACGTCGGAGGTGGTGTCCGAACCGCCGCCGATGCCCGAGTCGATCTGGCCCAGGGCGATCTTGTTGGCCACGGTAATGATGCTGTCCAGCGAGGTGCCGCAGGCGCGCTGCAGGGTGATGCCCGGGGTCAGCGGCGACAGCCCGGAGGACAGCGCGGCCTCGCGGCCGAGGTTCCAGTCGCTGGGGTGCTTGATCACCGCGCCCATCGCCACTTCGCCCAGCTGCTGCCCGTGCAGGCCGAAGCGTTCGACCAGCGCGCCGAGCGTGCGCACCGACATGCCGAGATTGCCGACATCCGCGTAGGCGGTGTTCTGGCGGCAGAACGGGATGCGGACACCACCGAGGATGGCGACGGGACGGGCGCTGGACATGCGGTTACCTGGGGCTGGTGGGGGAAGGCGACGCGGACCTGCCTGCGGCAGCAGGCATAATGGACATCGAGTGTAGCTTCGAGCCTGTGACGGGCCAACCGCGAACCATGAGCAATTCCAACCCCGACATGAACGCACTGGGCGTGATGGCGCTGGAACTGGCCGGCGGCCAGCAACCCGCGCGCGCCGCGCTGCCTTCCGATCAGGCCGGCGAACTGGCCACGCTGGTGGGCCGCGACCTGGCCAGGCTGGTGCCACAGGCCAGCGGGCTGGACCTGGTGCTGGCCGCGGCGCATTTCGACCCGGCCGAGGTGCTGCGCCCTGGCTGGCCGGTCCACCGGCGCCTGGAAGAGCTGCAGATGCGCGCGCCCGGCCGCAACCAGGGACCACGCCTGCTCGCCTTCGGTGCCGACGCCTCCGGCGAGGTGCCGCTGCCCCTGCAGGCCGACCCTGCGCTCACCGGCGGCGGCCTGCGCGTCCTGCCGTTCGTGCTGACCGGCAGCGATGGCACGCTGCTGGCCGAGACCCGCGATGCGCTGGAAGAGGTACTGCTGGCCAACGGCATGGCCCAGGCCGATACCGCCCTGCTGGCGCAGAACGCCTTCGGCGCGCAGGTCGAGCACGCGCGTTATTTCACCGTCAACGACCTGGCCGCGATGATGGCCATGCAGTACGACAACCAGGGCCTGGCCGGACTGTGGCCGCTGCTGGAGACGGCAATGTTCTCGCCCGAGCGCGAGCAGTGGCTGGACGTCGCGCCCGAACCGCTGCTGCGCTATGCCGGCAGCGAGGTACGCATGGCGCTGTTCGATCCCGCCGGCTGGTGCGCGCACTACGCCCAGGACAAAAACGACTGCGACCGCCTGCAGCGCATCTACGAGCAGTACCTGATGCGCCAGCGGCAGATGGCCGCGGTGCTCGAGGCCCACGGCCTGGACGTGCTGTACGTGCACGTCGAAGCCGGCCAGGACGCGCGCGTGGTGATGGCGCGCTGACGATCGGGCAACCACGGGCCAGCCAAGCATGAATGGACAGACGCCGGCCTCCGCCGGCG
Organism: Stenotrophomonas nitritireducens; assembly: GCF_001431425.1. Taxonomy (GTDB): domain Bacteria; phylum Pseudomonadota; class Gammaproteobacteria; order Xanthomonadales; family Xanthomonadaceae; genus Stenotrophomonas; species Stenotrophomonas nitritireducens. The sequence continues at coordinate 66,445 of NZ_LDJG01000008.1, read as the reverse complement.
TTTTCTTTTCCCTGCCGCCCACTGTTCCGATGCGATGGCGCCCTGCTTGCAGCGGTCTTCCCGCAGGGCGACGATGCCGGCCAGGCTGCGGGGATCATCCGCTCTATCCTGTACGGGGCCCGCTCACACAACATTGGAGATGCACGGTGAAGACCATCGCTATCGCCTTATTGGTGTGCGGCCTGCCGCTTCCCGCTTTCGCACTTGCCCCTGAGCAAGTCCAGTTCACCGGCTCCGTGCAGTACGACGACGGTGTGCCGGTGGATTTCGACCTTCGCCTTCCGGCCCGCCAGGCAATGACACTCCAGCTGGCCGATGGCGCCGCACTGGAACTCGTGACGCCAGGCAATGCCGCCAGCCCGCATGGGACGCTGGTCCGCCTGGTATCACGCGACGGCCGCGTGCTGCATACCGCGACCGTTCCCGACCCGGGCCTGGCAAGCCAATCGTTCGCCTACCGCATCTGCAACGGGCAAGTCACATATGTGAGCCCGGCCCCGGCGAGCCCCGCCGGCTGCGGGACCTAGCCCGGGCCCCACCACCCGCCCACATTCAAGCGCCTGCGGGGAAACGCCTGATCGAAAACGCCGGCAATGCCGGCGTTTTCACTTCCGCGACGGAAACCTCACTCGGCCTTGGTGATCACCGCGCAGGCCAGCCGCGCGCCGGCATTACCGGTCGGCTGGCTGTGATAGTCGTCCGGATCGGCATGCACAATCAGGCCGCGGCCGATGATGTCGAAACCATCGCCCTTGCCGGCATTGACGTTGCTCGACACCGGGCCGTCGACATGGGCGTTGCCCTGCGCGTCGGCGACGATGTTGGGCATGTCGCCGCCATGGTGCACGGCCGCGTCGATGCTGCCGTGCTCGGCGTTGCCCGGGTTGAAGTGGCCGCCGGCGCTGGTGCCGTCCGGCGCGCTGCAGTCGCCCTTCTCATGGATGTGGAAACCATGCTCGCTGCCCGGCTTGAGCCCGCTGATGTCGCCGCTGGCATGCAGCCTGCCGTCCACCAGGGTGAAGCGGATGCTGCCCTTGACGGTGCTGTCCCTGGTCGGCTGCAGGTCGGCGGTGGCCACGGCTGCTGCGCTGGCTGCCGCAGGCTCCATGGCCGGCGGCGCGGCGGGATCGACGGCCGGGGCCGGCGCGCTGGCGGCGTCGGCGGGGGCGGCAGCGGGCTCGGCGCCCTGCTTGCAGGCGCCCAGCGCCAAGGCGCTGGCGAGGAACAGGCTGGTGTGGATCAAACGCATCGTCGTACTCCCTTGATTGGTGCCGGATCGACCGGATCGCCGCATTCAGCGGGTCACGCGGATCACCCCGCAGGCGACCCGGGCGCCGGCATTGCCTGCCGGCTGGCTGTGGTAGTCATCGGCATCGGCATGGACCACCAGCGCGCGACCGGCGATGTCGTTGGCCGCGCCGCCGCCAAGGGTAACGCCGCGCAGGTGTACGTCCACGTGCACGACGCCATCGGCATTGGCCTGCAGGTTATCCATGTCGCCGGCATGGTGCGCGCCGCTGCCGGCGCGGCCATGCGGCTGCGCCGCCGGGTTGAAGTGACCGCCCGCGCTGGCGGCATCCACCGCGCTGCAGTCGCCCTTCTCGTGCACGTGGAATGCAGCCTGGCGGCCGCGCGGCAGGCCGCCGATCACGCCGGTGATATGTACGCCGCCGGCTTCCGGCACCAGTGCCACGCGCCCGCTGACCAGGCTGGCCGAGGCCGGTGCCAGGTTCGCCTCGGCCATCTGCGCGGTGCTGACCGCCGCCGGTGCTGGCGGCGCTTCCGGCCTGGCCGGCGGGCGGGTGCCGCAACCGGCCAGCAGGGCGCTGCCGGCGAGGATCGTCAGAGGTAGGCGAAGGCGCATGGTGGGCTCCCGGGGCATCTGCAATGGTCGTCTGCTCCTGCCTCGGGCAGGGAAACCATCGTATGCCCGGCACCAGACAAACGCACGCATCGCCCTGATCGCGGGCGCCGATGCGGCTCCGCGCATGCACGATGCGAGCCGCGTGAGCGCAGACGGTGCGCTACGGCGGTGCCTGTCTCGAGCCGCCGGACGCCTTCTTGCCGGCCGCCTCGACCTTCGCCAGGGTCTCGCGCACGCTGCGCAGGGGATCGTCGCTGTCGTCGCCATGGACCGCCCGCATCGCCCGCAGTGCGGCTTCGGCATGGCCATGCGCAGCGCCGACTTCGCCGAGCGCCAGTTCGGCCTCGGCCAGGCCGCGCAGGATCTCGGCGGTGACCGGGTGGTTGCGCGACAGGGTCCGGTCCGCGATCTCCAGCAGTGCGCGCTGCTCCTGTTCCGACGCTTCCGCGTGGCCGGACTCCAGCAGCCAGTTGGCGTGATTGTGACGGGTGATGAGCGTATCCAGCGCTTCCGGCCCCGAATGGGCGCTGCTCCATTCCATCGCGGCGCGATAGTGAGGCCCGGATTCCTCCACCTTGCCCTGCTGGCGCAGGGCGCTGGCCAGCAGGCCGCGGACGGAGGCGGTATAGCTGTTGTCGTCCCCATACAGGCGCCGATAAGCGCTCACCACTTCCTGCAACTGCACTTCGGCGGCAGGGAAGTCGCGCTGGTACAGATAGGCCACGGCGAGATCGCTGCGGGTGACCAGGGTCAGCGGATGATCGGCCCCCATGGCGGCCGTCCGACGCTGGACAAGGTCGCGCAGCAGCGCGATGGCCTGCACCTGACCGCCCGTGCTGGAAAGCACGTTGGCGAGACGCTTTTCCGCGTCCAGGCGGTTCTGGTTGTCCGCGGGCAGCAGGCGCGCCAGTCCCTTCTCCGCCTCGCGCGCATCGCGCAATGCTTCGGCCGGTCGCCCCATACCGATGAGCACCATCGCCAGGCGGGATTGCATGTCGTAGGCGAGCCACAGGTACTCAGGCTTGCCGCGGCGTGCCCGTTCGATGCCCTCGGCAAGCACGGTGCCGGCTTCCCGCTGCTTGCCGGCGCCCACCAACGCATCGCCCAGCACCTGGGTCGCGCGCAGGTACTGGAACTCGAGCAGGCCGGGATGCCGCCCGGCCAGTTCGCGCACCGCCTGCAGGTGGGCGACGGCAGGCCCGAACTCCGCCAGGCTGTTCTGGTTGATGCCGATGAGCAGCTCCATGTCGGCCTGGATGTCCGGATAGGCGGCCAGCTCCCGCGCGGCGCGCCTGGACGCATCGTCGAGCACGCGCAGCATCAGCGTCTTGTCCATGTCCTGCGAGATCGCCGGATCGACGCTGTCCAGCACCGAGGCCAGGAACTCCGAGGTCACCTTCGCCCGTGCCGCCTCCTGGCGCGCTTCGCGCAGCGACCAGGCGGTGATGGCCAGGCCGGATACCAGTGCCGCCGCCACGAGGGCGGCGGCGGCCACCATCAGCCGGTTCCGGCGTACGAACGAGCGCATCGCCAACAGCCGCGCGGTCCCCGCCGCGCGCGGCGGATAGTGGGCGAGCCAGCGCCGCAGGTCGTCCAGCAGCGACGATACCGAGTCGTAGCGCGCAGCCGGCTCGGCCTGCAGCGCCTTGAGCGCGATCGCATCCAGTCCGTCGCGCAGTTCGCGCAGCAACCGCCGCGGCGTGGTCCTGCGCAGCTCCGCGGCTTCCCGTTGCCGTCCATCCGGCAGCGCCCGCAGGCATCCCGACGGGGGAATGCCGGAACCGGGTTCCGGACGCACGCCGCAGGCGAGCTCGTACAGCAGCGCGCCAAGCGAGTACACATCGCTGCGCGCATCGATGTCGCCGCCCGGCGCCGCCTGTTCCGGGCTCATGTAGCCGGGCGTGCCGCCGCCCACCGCGTCGGCCGCCTCTTCGGTCTCGATGGCGATGCCGAAGTCGATGATCTTCGGCAGGGGTTGTCCATCGACCGTGGCGACCAGGATGTTGCCCGGTTTCAGATCGCGATGGATGACGCCCTTCTGGTGCGCGTGCTGCACGCCTTCGGCGGCCCTGGCCAGCAGCTTGACGCGCTGGCGCAGGCTCGACGCGTCCTGGTCGCACCATGCGGAGAGCGGCTGCCCATGGATGTACTCCATCACCAGCCATGCGTGGCCGTCCGCGTCGACGCCGGCGTCATGGATCTGCGCGATGGCGGGGTGCTGCATCTGCGCCAGCAATCGGCACTCGTACTCGAAACGACCGTGGCGGCGCTCGTCCAGCGCAGGCGTGTGCACGAGCTTGAGCGCGACCTCGCGCTCATAGGCGCCGTCCGCGCGCCGGGCCAGGTAGACGCGCCCCATGCCCCCCGAGCCGATCAGCCGCTCCACCGCCCACGGGCCGAAGCGCGTCCCGGACGCCACCTCCGCATCGCGGGCCTGCACCACGGCCTTGACCGCCTGCCGCAACGGAGCGCGCAGCCGCGTGGCGTCGGTGTCGGCGACGATCAGCGCCAGCAGCTCGCGCTGCAGCTCCGGGTCATCGCCGGCATGCAAATGGATGAAGGTGATCCGCTCGGATTCGGGCAGTTCAGTGGCGCGGTGGAACAGGTCGGTCAGACGGTTCCAGGCATCGGCGTTCAGCATGGTATCCGGGGTACAGGCCAGACATGCAGGGGGCGCGGGCCATGCGCCGGTGCCGCGCGCCTCTGCGGCCGGCCATCCGCCACGCCCCGCGCCTGGCCGGCCATGTCCGAAGGTGGCAGCGGCTTCTCCATCGGGAGCCGATCATACACGGCCGCCCCGCCCCCGATTCCGCCCGGCCGGCAGGAGTCCGGGATGGACAAGGATGGATCCGGTCAGCGCCTGCGCCCCGCTCCCAGCTTGCGGGTGACGGTGTTGCGGCCAAGGCCAAGGCGCGCCGCGGCGTCGCCGCGATGACCATCGGTGGCGGCCAGCGCCGCCTCCAGCAGCACCGCCTCCATGCGTTCGCGCACTTCGGCATGCAGGCCGCTGGCGCCTTCGGCCAGGCGCTGGCGCGCCCACTGCGCCAGTGCCTGGTCCCATTGCGCGGGCGCCGCCGCGGTTCCGCCCGCGCGGGCGCGGCCGCCACGGGCCAGCGCCGCATGCACATCGTCCGCGGAAATGGTGTCTGCCACCGCCAGCGCGGCCAGGCGCCAGCACACGTTCTCCAGCTCGCGTACGTTGCCGGGCCAATCGTGCTGGCGCAGCGCGTGTACGGCGGCGGAGGACAGACGCTTGGGCGGCATGTCCAGTCGACGCGACGCGCCAGCGAGGAAAGTCGCGGCCAGCCTCGCCACATCGTCCAGCCGTTCGCGCAACGGCGGCAGCCACAACCGCACCATGTCCAGCCGGTGCAGCAGGTCGGCACGGAAGCGGCCCTGCTCGACCAGCGCCTCCAGGTCCTGGTGGGTAGCGGCGACCACGCGCACGTCGACGTGGATCAGCTCGCGCCCGCCGACGCGGAAGAACTCGCCTTCGGCCAGCACCCGCAGCAGCCGGGTCTGCAGCGGCAGCGGCATGTCGCCGATCTCGTCCAGGAACAGGGTGCCGCCGTGGGCCTGCTCGAAGCGGCCGATGTGGCGCCTGGCCGCGCCGGTGAAGGCGCCGGCTTCGTGGCCGAACAGTTCGCTTTCCAGCAGTTCGGCGGGAATGGCGGCGGTGTTGAGCGCGACGAACGGGCCGCGCGCGCGCGGCGATTCGCGGTGCAGCGCATTGGCCACCAGTTCCTTGCCGGTACCGGTCTCGCCGTTGATCAGCACCGACAGCGGCGCCTGCGCCAACCGCCCGATGGCGCGGAACAGCGCGCGCATGGCCGGGGTGTCGCCGATCAGCTGCGGCGCCTGCCCGCCCTCCGCTGGGGCGCGCGGCGTTTCCACGCGGGCCTCGGGTTCGGGCAGCGCGCGGCGCGCCAGTTCCACCGCGTCGTCCAGGTCGAACGGCTTGGACAGGAATTCGTGCGCGCCGCCGCGGAACGCACCGGCGGTGCTGGCCACGTCGGTGTAGGCCGACATCACGATCACCGGCAGCTGCGGATGCGCGGCCTTGAGTTTTTCCAGCAGGACCAGCCCGTCGTCGCCGGGCATGCGCACGTCGGTGAACAGCAGGTCGGGCAGCGGCTGCCGCGCTGATGCGTCGAGCGCCGCCGCGGCGCTGTCGAAACCCTCCACGGTGTAGCCGGCATCGCGCAGCGCGGTGGTCAGGACGAAACGCACCGAACGGTCGTCGTCCACCACCCAGATCGTGGCTGCCGGCGCGGGAACGTCAGGCATCGGCCATCTCCTTGTCCTCGCCGGCAGCCGGCAACGGCAGCAGCAGGGTGAACACGGTATGCCCGGGGCGCGAGCGGAAGCTCAGCGTGCCGCGGTGTTCGCGTGCCACCTGCTGCGCCAGCGCCAGGCCGAGGCCGGTGCCTTCGGCGCGGCCGCTGACCAGCGGCAGGAACAGGTGCTCGGCCAGATCGTCGGGCACGCCGCGGCCGTCGTCGGCCACTTCCAGGCGTAGCGCCAGCGGCGGGGCATGCTCGGTGACGCGCACCCCATGCTCGACGCGGGTGCGCAGCACGATGCGGGTGGCGCCGGCCTGGATCGCGTTGCGCACCAGGTTGAGCAGCGCCTGGGTCAGGCGGTCGGCATCGCCAGAAAATTCCGGGATGCTCGGGTCGTAGTCGCGCTGCAGCTGCAATGCCCAGCCGGCCTCGTTCTCGGCCAGGCGCAGCACCCGCTCGAGCGCGGCGTGGATGTTGAGCGGTGCGTGCGGCCGCTGCGGCGCCGGCGACAGCAGCTGTTCGAGCAGGGTGTTGAGGCGTTCGATCTCGGCGCCGATCAGTTCGATCAGTTCGCTTTCGGCGGCATCGCGGTTGCCCGCGCGGCGCGCCAGCAGCTGCGCCGCGCCCTTCAGCCCGGCCAGCGGATTGCGCAGCTCATGGGCCAGCCCCTTGAGCGCGGCGGCGAAGGCGCCGGGCAGCACCTGCGCCGGATCGGGCGCGGCGAACTCATCCACCGGGTGCGCCTCCAGCAGCCAGCCGCCGGCATCCAGCGGCGTCAGCCAGCCCTCGGCGAAACGGGCGCGCTCGCCCGGCAGCGCCAGCGCCAGCCGCGGCAGGCGCGCGGCGTCGGTGCCTTCCCGCTGGCCCAGCCGTTCCGCCAGATCCTCTCCCTGGCTTTCCAGCGAGGCCAGCGGCTGCCCCAGCAGGCGCCGCACGCTGACCCCCAGCCAGCGGCAGAACGCCGGATTCGCCCCGGCGATGCGGCCGTCCGGCGCGGCCCACACCAGGGGCGTGGCCATCATGTCTGGGGTGGGCGGGAATCCGGAATCGCGCATTGCACCAATGTAGTGCAAAGACGGCCGCCCTGCCGATTCCTGCAGGGACGGCGCCCACCGGTTGCGCCGCCCATCCGGCTCACGTCTCGTAGGCCGATTCGCCATGGGTGCTGATGTCTAGGCCGGTGCGCTCGGCCTCTTCGCCCACGCGCAGGCCGACCAGCGCGCGCACCACCAGCAGCGCCAGCGCGGTGACCAGCGCGCTCCACAGCACGGTGAAGCCGACGCCGACCACCTGCACCCACAGCTGGTGCGCGATATCCAGCCTGGCCCGGGTACCGCCGAGCGATTGCGCGCTGAACACGCCGGTGAGGATCGCGCCGACGATGCCGCCGACACCATGCACGCCGAACACGTCGGCGGTGTCGTCGGCCCGCAGCAGGCGCTTGAGCCCGGTGACGCCCCACACGCAGAGCATGCCGGTGACGAAGCCGATCACGATGGCACCCAGCGGCCCCACCGTGCCGCAGGCGGGCGTCACCCCGACCAGCCCGGCGACCGCGCCCGAGGCCGCGCCCAGCGCCGAGGGATGGCCCTTGGTCGCCGCTTCCACCAGCGTCCAGCCCAGCACCGCCGCCGCGGTGGCCAGCAGGGTATTGAGGAAGGCCAGCGCCGCCACGGTGTCGGCGGCGGCCGCCGAACCGGCGTTGAAGCCGAACCAGCCGACCCACAGCAGCATCGCGCCCAGCCAGGTCAACGGCAGGTTGTGCGGCTTCAAGGCCACGTGGCCGTAGCCCAGGCGCTTGCCGGCGAACCATGCCGCCACCAGTCCCGCCACACCCGCGTTGATGTGCACCACGGTGCCACCGGCGAAGTCGATGGCGCCCATCTCGCCCAGCCAGCCGCCGCCCCAGACGGTGTGCGCCACCGGCAGGTAGCCCAGGGTGAACCACAGCGCCGAGAACAGCAGCACCGCGCGGAAGCGGATGCGCTCGGCGAAGGCGCCGACGATCAGGGCGGTGGTGATGCCGGCGAACGTGGACTGGAAGGCCACGAACAGATAATCCGGCAGGCCGGCGACGGGCGTGTTGCCCACCGATCCCGGGCCGAAGCCGCGGAGGAAGGCGAACTGCGTGAACGAGCCGAACAGCGCATTGCCCTCGCTGAACACCACGCTGTAGCCGTAGGCCACCCACAGCAGCAGCACCAGCGAGAACGCCACCAGCACCTGGCTGAGCACCGACAGCACGTTCTTGGCGCGCACCAGGCCGCCGTAGAACAGCGCCAGCCCGGGTACCACCATCATCAGCACCAGCAGCGTGGAGGTCAGCATCCAGGCCACGTCACCGCGGTCGAACGCGGGCGCGGCTTCCTGCGCCGATGCAGCCAGGGGAAGCATCGCCAGCGCAAGGCCAGCGGACGCGGATGACAGGCACAGACCACCGACCCGGGCCCTGGGCCCGGTGAAAATTTCCGTTCGCATTGTCGACTCCGGTTGGGGGGAAAGCTGCCGGCGACCTGCCGCTGCCCGGCGGCTGCCGCCGCCGGAGGACGGGGCGTCAGCGGGTACTCAGAGCGCGTCGGCGCCTGTTTCGCCGGTGCGGATGCGCACCACCTGCTCGAGCGGGGTGACGAAGATCTTGCCGTCGCCGATCTTGCCGGTGCCGGCGGCCGCCTGCAGGGTTTCGATCACCGCATCCACGTTGTCGTCGGTGACGGCGGTCTCGATGCGGATCTTGGGCAGGAAATCGACCACGTACTCGGCGCCGCGGTACAGCTCGGTGTGGCCCTTCTGCCGGCCGAAGCCCTTGACCTCGGTGACGGTGATGCCGGATACGCCGGCTGCGCCCAGGGCTTCGCGCACTTCGTCGAGCTTGAACGGGCGGATGATGGCGGAGATCAGTTTCATGCGCGGGTCCCGATGTGGAGGAGGCCGGCCGACGCGGGCCGGCATCGTGTCGTCCATCGGCCAGGAAACGACCGCTGGCGTTGCTCCGGAGGCGCTGCGGGCCGGTGACGCGGGGACGAAGCTTGGCCCGCGCAGCGCGTTTCCGGATTCTCTTGCCACTGCCTGGATGTTGCCGGGGTTTGCCGCCGGGTGGCGGCGATGGCGAAAGCGGGAGGGAGGGACTTTGCCATCGCCGCCGTTGCCGGCGGCAAGGGAGGGACGGCCGCGCGATGGCGGCCGCCTCGATCAGCAGCCGTAGTACAGCTGGTATTCCAGCGGATGGGTCGCCGCGCGGAACGCGGTGACTTCCTTCATCTTCAGCGCGATGTAGCCGTCGATGAAATCATCGCTCATCACGCCGCCGGCCTTGAGGAACTCGCGGTCCTTGTCCAGCGCTTCCAGCGCCTGGTCGAGCGAGGAGCACACCTGCGGGATCAGCTTCTCTTCTTCCGGCGGCAGGTCGTACAGGTCCTTGTCCGAAGGAGCGCCGGGGTCGATCTGGTTCTTGATGCCGTCCAGGCCGGCCATCATCAGCGCGGTGAAGGTCAGGTAGCCGGACTGGATCGGATCCGGGAAGCGCATCTCGATGCGGCGCGCCTTCGGGTTGGACACCCACGGGATGCGGCACGACGCCGAGCGGTTGCGCGCCGAGTAGGCCAGCATCACCGGCGCCTCGAAACCCGGCACCAGGCGCTTGTAGCTGTTGGTGCCGGCGTTGGCGAAGGCGTTGATGGCGCGGGCGTGCTTGAAGATGCCGCCGATGTACCACAGCGCCATCTGCGACAGGCCGCCGTAGCCGTCGCCGGAGAACAGGTTCTTGCCTTCCTTGGCCAGCGACTGGTGCACGTGCATGCCGCTGCCGTTGTCGCCGACGATCGGCTTGGGCATGAAGCTGGCGGTCTTGCCGTTGCGGTGGGCGACATTGCGGATCACGTGCTTCATGCGCAGCAGTTCGTCGGCCTTGCTGACCAGCGTGTTGAACTTGGCGCCGATCTCGCACTGGCCGGCATTGGCCACTTCGTGGTGGTGCACTTCGACCTCGATGCCGACCTGCGTCAGCACCTTGCACATCTCGGCGCGGATGTCGTGCAGCGAATCGGTCGGCGGCACCGGGAAGTAACCGCCCTTCACCGCCGGGCGATAGCCGGTGTTGGTGCCGTCGTAGCTCTTGCCGGTGTTCCAGGCGCCTTCCTCGGAGTTGATCTTGAAGAAGGTGTGGCCCATCTCGTTGCCGAACTGCACCGAATCGAAGATGAAGAATTCCGGTTCCGGACCGAAGAAGGCCAGGTCGGCGATGCCGGAGGACTTCAGGTAGGCCTCGGCGCGCTTGGCGATGCCGCGCGGGCAGCGGCCGTAGCCCTGCATGGTGGCCGGGTCGAGCACGTCGCAGGTCAGCACCAGCGTCGGGTCGTTGTAGAACGGGTCGATGTAGGCGGTGTCGGCGTCGGGCAACAGCACCATGTCCGATTCGGCGATGCCCTTCCAGCCGGCCATCGAGCTGCCATCGAACATCTTGCCTTCCTCGAACAACGCCGGCTCGACGATGGAGACCGGGAAGGTCACGTGCTGCTCGATGCCGCGCATGTCGACGAAACGCAGATCGACGAACTCGATCTGGTTGTCCTTGATCAGCTTCTCGATATTTTCCAGGGACATCGGGCAAAACCTCGGATGGAAGTGGCGTGCCTTGATCAAAGCAACTCGCGTGCCAACTTTCGGCGGTTCGCAAGCCATTGTTTCCAAAGGAATCCGACGAATCCACCAGCCCCGACATGCACCAAAGAGGTGCATTTCATGAAGAAGCGCACTGCATGGGTGCAGAAAGCTTGATGCTCTATCCTCTGCCGGTCCTTTCCCGGCCCACACCCATGTCCGACCCGATTTCCGCCCTGCTGCTTGGCATCCTCGAAGGCCTCACCGAATTCCTGCCCGTTTCCAGCACCGGCCACCTGCTGATCGCCGAACGCTGGCTCGGCGCCCGCTCGGACTTCTTCAACATCGTCATCCAGGCCGGCGCCATCATCGCCGTCGTCCTGGTGTTCCGGCAGCGCCTGTGGTCGCTGGCCACCGGACTGGGCGAACGCGAGAATCGCGACTACGTGCTCAAGCTGGGCACCGCGTTCCTGGTGACCGCGCTGGTCGGCCTGCCGGTGCGCCTGGCCGGCTGGCAATTGCCCGAGACGGTGACGCCGGTGGCCTGGGCGCTGGTCATCGGCGGCGTGTGGATGCTGCTGGCCGAACGCTGGGCCGAACGCATGCCCGAACGCGACACGGTCACCTGGAAGATCGCCGTCGGCGTGGGCCTGGCGCAGGTGGTGGCCGGCGTGTTCCCGGGCACCTCGCGCTCGGCCGCGGCGATTTTCCTGGCCATGCTGCTGGGCCTGAGCCGGCGCGCGGCCGCGGCCGAGTTCGTGTTCCTGGTCGGCATCCCGACCATGTTCGCGGCCAGCGCCTATGCGTTCCTGGAACTGGCCCGGCACGGCCAGCTGGGCCACCAGGACTGGGGCGATGTCGGCATCGCCTTCGCCGCCGCGGTGATCACCGGTTTCGTGGTGGTGAAGTGGTTGCTGGGCTATATCAAGCACCATCGCTTCACGTGGTTCGCGATATACAGGCTCGCCCTTGGCGCCGCGCTCCTGCTGTTCCTGCCTGCTGGAAACTGAATGCAGCAGACAGCCGGCAACCCCTGCAGCCGGCGTCCTACGTTTCTGCATCCGTTCTTTCCAACTGCGTCCCAAGGAGTACCACATGAAGCGCATCCTGCTGCTGGCCCTGCCCATTGCCCTGATGACCGCCTGCAACAACGCCCCGTCCGCCGCCGAGGGCGATGCCGCGCCCGCGAAGGCGCCAGCGGCCGCCGCGGCGGCGCCCATCGACGGCAAGCTGCTCGGCGCCAACCACTGGGTACTGGATTCCGCCACCGACAGCAGCGGCAAGCGCATCGACGCGCTGTTCGTACGCGCCGACAAGCCGGTCACGCTGGATTTCGCCGATGGCCGCCTTTCCGTGGACAACGCCTGCAACCACATGGGCGGCGGCTACACCCTGGCCGGCAACGAGATGACCGTCTCGCGCATGGCCTCGACGATGATGGCCTGTACCGACCAGGCGCTGATGGCGCTGGACCAGGCCGTGGGCAGCCGCCTGGAAGGCACGCTGAAGATCGACCAGCTCGACGCTTCCACGCTCAAGCTGACCAGCGCCACCGGCGACGTGCTGACCTTCCGCGGCGAACCGACCGCCGAGACCCGCTACGGCGGTCCGGGCGAAACCGTGTTCCTCGAAGTCGACTCGCGGACCAAGCCCTGTTCGCATCCGCTGATCCGCAACATGCAGTGCCTGCAGGTGCGCGAAGTGCACTACGACGACAAGGGCCTGGAACAGGGCAAGCGCGGCGAGTTCTACAATTTCTACGACAGCATCGAGGGCTATGCCCACGAGGACGGCGTGCGCAACGTGCTGCGGGTCAAGCGCTACGAGGTGAAGAACCCGCCGGCCGACGCCTCCTCGCGCGCCTATGTGCTGGACATGGTGGTCGGCTCGGAAGTGGTGAAGAAGTAACCGGCATCGCCAGTGGTTGAAAACGACGAAGGGCGCCATGCGGCGCCCTTCTTTCCATCCGGCAGGAGCACGGTGGGCGTCGTGCAGGTATTCCTGCGACGGCACGTACATCCACGCGCGCGGATTCGAGCTTCCGTGCGGGGCAAGCCCCGCGCGTACGGCACCGCTCAACCCAACGCAGGATTGAGCGTGTAGGTGCCATGCACCGTGGCTTCGGCCAGCACGTGGCCGTGCATGGCGCGGTACGCATCGGCAGCGGTGAAATCGCCTTCGACCTGCAGGCGGTCCACGTCCAGCGCGAACAGCCGGAAGAAATACCGGTGCACGCGCTCGTCGTTGAACGGCGGATACGGGCCATCGTAGCCGCGGTACAGGCCAGCCATGTCCGTGTTGCCGGCGAACCAGCCGGTGTAGTCGTTCATGCCCTGGCGCGCGCCCGCCGGGCCCATCGGCGGCTGCTTGCCGCGTGCGCTGAAGCCCTCGCTGCAGCTGCCGGCGGCGATCTCGCGCAGCGACGCGGGAATGTCCACCATCACCCAGTGGATGAAGTCGCCGCGCGGCTGCTCCAGCGGGATGGCGACGTCGTCGCGGCCGACCATTTCCGGCACGGTCGGGACATCCGGGTCCACGCAGACCAGCGCGAACGAGCGGGTGCCGTCCGGCACATCGCTCCAGGCCAGCTGCGGGTTGCGGTTCGCGGCGAAGCCGCTGGCGTCGCCGGCGGCGAACCCGGCCGGGATCGGCTGGCCGTTGCCGAAACTCTGGCTGCTCAGTTTCATCTGCCTTCTCCTGATGGGGGCGCCGGCCCATGGCCGGCACCCGCGTGGATCCTGTACTCAGGCTTCGGGGTAGCCCAGCCGCACGGCGACCGGGGCCAGGTGCGCGAACTCGGCCGCCAGCACCTGCGCGTACCTGCGCCAATGGCCGCCCTCGATGGTGGCCGGGCCGAGGCTGGGCACCTGCGGGAAGCGCAGGCCGAAGGCCTGTTCCAGCAGATCGCCCATCGCCACCGGGTCGTTGACCGCACCGTCGATGCGCAGGATCAGGTGGGTGTAGAGGTCCTGTTCGTGCAGATCGGCCACCTGTTCCAGCGCGCGTGCCAACCAGCGCGCGGCCTCGTCGGCCGAGGTCAACGCCATCGGCGCCGGCGCGCCCAGCGCCAGCCATTCGACCAGCATGTCGCGCGGGTCGCGCACGGCGATCACCAGGCGGCCTTCCGGCAGCTGCGGGCGCAGCGCCCACAGCAGGGCGTTGTCCCACCACAGCAGCCAGTCGATCACGTTGCCGTCGGCGATGCCGCGCGCCGGCAGGGCATCGCGCCATTGCTGCACGAACTGCGCCGGGCTCAGCGCGTCGTCGGCCAGCCGCTGCAGGGTGTGGAAATTCTGGAAGGCATCGTCCGGCGGATTGGCCCCGAAGCGGTCGCCGCGCAGCACCTGGCTGCTGGCGGCCAGCACCGTCACCACCCGCTCCACGCCCGAGCCCGGCGCGCCCCATACGAACAGCGGCCGCACCGGGTTGTCCTGCGCGACCTGGCCCAGCGGCGGCCATTCGGCCGGGGCCCTGGCCTGCGGCGGCAACGGCAGCCGCGACGGCGCCAGGTCGCCATGCAGGCGCAGCCAGGTGGCCAGCGCCGCGGCCGGTTCGTCGGCACGGTCCTGCACCACGCCCAGCCACACCCGCAGTTCCGGATGCGCGGCTTCCGGGGCGCTGTCGATCAGGGCCTGCACATGGGCGATGGCAGCCGCCGGCTCGCGTGCAAGCAGGGCTTCGACGATGCGCTGCTCGCCACTGACCCGTCCCGGTTCCAGCGCGACGATGCGCCGCGCCACCGCTTCGGCAGCGTCGGCTTCCCCGCTCATGTCGTGCAGGCTCAGGCGCGCTTCCAGCGCCGGCAGGTGGTCGGGCATCGCCGCCAGCCAGCGTTCGACCACCTCCACCGCTTCCGGGCTGCCGACCGGCTCCACCGCCAGTCGCGCCAGCCACAGGTCGTGCAGCTGAGGCTGGGCGGCCAGTGCCGCGTCCAGGTCGGCGCGCGCCTCTTCCTCGCGGCCCAGGCGCTGCCAGGCGACCAGCAACATCTGCAGGGTGGCGCGGTCGCCGGGCAGTTCCGCCAGCAGCGGACGCAGGTATTCCAGCGCCTGCAGCGGCTGGCCCGAGGCCAGTTCCAGCTCGCCGGCCAGCCGGCGCATGCCCAGGGTGTCGCCTTCCGGCGTGGACAGCACCTGGCGCATCACTTCGGCGGCGCGGTCGGGATGGCCCTGGCGCAACGCCAGCTGCACCAGCAGGCCCTGCAGCGCACGGTTGGAGGGATTCAGCTCGACCACGCGGCGGAACGCCTGCTCGGCGAAGGCCAGAAGATCCTTGGCCAGATAGGCGAAGCCCAGCGCGTAGAGCACGCGCGGATCGTCGGGCAGGCGCCGGCTGGCCGCCGACAACACCGCCAGCGCGCGGTCGGCGTCGCCGCGGCGCAGCGCGACCATGCCTTCGATGGCACCCAGTTCCGGGCTGTCCGGCTCCACGCGCGCGGCCATGCGGCCCAGGCGCTCGGCCTCCTCGATGTCCTCGCGGGCCAGCGCCAGGTGCGCCTGCATCAGGTAGGCGGAGAATTCGTTGGGATTGAGCGCGGTGGTGCGCTCCAGCGCCTGCCCGGCGTCGTCGATGCGGCGCTGGGCCAGCAGCAGGCCGGCGTGCTGCAGGTGCAGGGCGGCATCGTCCGGGGCCAGCGCCAGCGCCTGTTCGAGGCTGGCCTGGGCGGCAGCGGCGTCGCCCTGCTGCTGCAGGGCCAGCGCCAGCCAGCGATGGGCCTGCGGCTGCTGTGGTTCGGCGCCGACCCATTGCCGGGCCGCGGCTACGGCTTCGTCGGTGGCGTTGCGGCGCAGGGCTTGGATGATCGTGTCTTGCATGGCGGTCCGGCGTAGGCGCAAAAAGCCATTGTAGCCGGCGTCCGCGCGCCGCCGTCCTGCGCCGGAACCGGAATGCTCAGGAGCCGACCGGAACCGCCATGGCTTGCGCCGCCCGCTCCATGCCCACCGCGGCGGACAGACGCTGCGCCACCCAGCGTTCGGAGAAGCCGTCGCCGCGCAGGTTCTCGATGAAGCCGCAGTGCCCGCCCCAGCGTGCGATCTCCAGCCGCGCGTGCGCCGGCAGGCGCCAGTGGCGGAAAGTGGTGAACGGGATCACCGGATCGTCGCGCGCCATCAGGATGTCGGCCGGCACCTGCAGCGCGGACAGGCGCTGCCCGGCGATCGAATAGCCGTCGAAATAGTCCTGCAGCGTGGCGAAGGCGGTATGCCTCTGGACCAGCCAGCCGGTCAGCGCGCGGATGTCCAGCTTCAGCACCGCGTCGTCGCAGTCGGCCAGTTCGGGGAACAGTTCGCGCTTGCGCCGCAGCGAGCCGGTCCATTTGCGGCGGAAATACCAGTCGTACATCGCCGGGCCGCGCTCGATGCTGTCCATGGTCAGCGCCGGGTCCAGCACCGGGCATACCGCCGCCACGTGCCGCAGCGGCACGCCGGCGGCGGGCGCGTGCAGGGCCAGGCGCAGCACGAAGTTGCCGCCCAGCGAATAGCCCGCCGCCACCAGCGGCAGGCCGGGGAAACGGCTCGCCACGTCGCCGGCGGCCTGCACCACTTCGCCGATGCGGCAGGAATGGAAGATGCCCGGATTGAGGTGATGGGTATTGCCGTGGTCGCGGAAATTCAGCCGCACCACGTCGAAGCCCCGTTCGAGCATGCGCGCGGCGGTCATGCGCATGTAGCTGGATTCGGCACTGCCCTCCCAGCCATGCAGCAGCAGCGCCAGGCCGACCGGGGCATTGCCCGGCAGGCGGCTGTGCCAGGCCTGCAGGCGCACGCCGTCGCCACCGTCGAGGATCAGTTCGCGGGTAACCGCGCCGCTGGACGCAAGCAACCGCTGGCCGTGGCGCAGGCGCACGCCGCTGGACGCCAGCATCGACTGCAGGTGCGGATTGCGCAGCCAACGCGGCGGCTGGTACTGGGCGGCGCTCAACATGGCGCTCATGCTGCGCGCTCCCGGCGGGAGAAGGCGTGAACCGCCAGCGTCGGCCGGCAGCCCCTCACGAGCGGCCGGCAGCGCCGCCCGGCAGCCGCGCGCACGCGGGACACGGGGGCGTTCCGGGCATCGCATGCGGCTTGCAGGACGAACGCCACGGGAACACGCCGTTACGGGCCTTCCATCGCCGCCACGATGCGCGCGCGCGAGGTCTCGGCGATGCGCCGGCGCCCTTCCAGGTCGTGGCTGCCGACCGGCTCGAGGAAATGCACCTCGGCACGCCGCGCCGGCTCGCCCAGCAGGCGCAGGAAGTTGCCGAAGAAGCTCTCGCCCGGCGCGAACGCGACCCGCGTCTGCGCGTCGCCGCGCACGCCGTAACGCAGCGCCACCGGCTGCACCGGCACGCCGGTCTCGACTGCCGCCTGGAAGATGCGCGCATGGAACGGGCCGACCTCGTGTCCGCCACGGGTGCGGCCTTCCGGGAATACCGCCACCGGCCGGCCCTCGCGCAGCCGGTTGGCCATTTCCTCCATCACCCCACCCAGCGACTCGGTGTTGCCGCGCTGGTGGTAGATGGTGTGGCCGCGGCTGGCCAGCCAGCCGACCAGCGGCCAGCCGGCGATCTCGCGCTTGGCGACGAAGCCGACCATCTTCTGGCTGTGGATCATGCTGATGTCGACCCAGCCGACATGGTTGGCGACGAACAGCACCGCCCCCGGCAGCGGCTGGCCGCGGCGGCGCAGGCGGAAGCCGAAGATCCACATCAGCCCGCCCGACCACCAGCGCACCACCTTGTGCTCCAGCGGGTCGGCAGCCGTGCCGAGGCGGCCGAACGGCGGCGCCATCAGCAGCAGGATCAGCGGCAGGAAGACCACGACGTGGACCAGCAGCAGCGGCACGCGGTACAGATAGCGGAACGCACGCGCCACGCTGCCCGGGCGGGCGGGACGGGGGGAAGTCATCCGCGCACGATACCGGATGCGGTCCGGCTTCCGCCAGCGGACCGACAGCGCCTGCGCGCTGTCACCCGCACATGCAGGCAACGCGGTATAAATCCGTTCACGCCTTCAGGGGAGCGGAAACATGGAGCGGTTATCGCGGTCGCTGGCCGGGGACATGCTGCCCCTGTTCTCGGCGGCGCTGGAACAGGTCGACAGCGGCGTGATCCTGTTCGATGCCCAGAACCGCATCGTGCATTTCAACAAGGCCATGGAAGTCCTGTCCGGCTGGCCGTGCGCCGAGGCGGTGGGCCGCAACCTGGGCATTCTCGCGCCTGCGGCCATGCGCGAACGCTATGACAGCGACCTGCATCCGGGCTCGGCCAACCGCGTGCGGGAACTGGCCAGCCAACCGCGCGACGTGCAGCTGGTACGCAAGGACGGGCAGATGCGCTGGATCAGCGTGTCGCTGGCACAGACGCCCGGCGCGGACGGCCAGCTGCACATGGCTTTCATCCGCGACGTGACCGCCCGGCGCCAGCGCCAGGAACGCGAGCGGCTGCTTTCGCTCGGCTTCGACGAGACCCAGAGCGCGGTCCTCATCGCCGACGCGCGCGGCCGTGTCGTGCATCTGAACAAGGGCTTCTGCCGGCTGTTCGGTTTCGATGCCAGCCAGGCCCTGCGCCGCCATGTCGCAAGGCTGCTGGTGCCGGACCGCCCGCGCCGCCGCGCGGTACTGGCCCATGCCAAGCGCCTGCTGGCCGGCGACCCGGTGTGCTGCGACGAGCGCGTGGCCTGCCGCGACGGCCGCCCGCTATGGTGCTCGATCAGCATCAACCCGATCTTCGACGACTACGGCACGCTGGCCAACCTGGTCATCGTGCTGATGGACATCACCCACACCAAGGTGCACGAGGTACTGCAGCACCGGATGCTGGACGCGCTGGTGCGCGAGGTGCCCACCAGCGAGGTGATGCAGATGATGTGCCGCGACGTGGAGCAGACCGCGCCGCAGGTGCTGTGCTCGGTGTTGCGGGTGGAGGAGGGGCGGCTGCGCACCCTGGCCGCGCCCAGCCTGCCCGAAGCCTATACGCGGCAGGTGGACGGCATACCGGTCGGCCCCGGCGTGGGCAGCTGCGGCACGGCCGCGCATACCGGACAGATGGTGGTGGCGCGCGACATCGCGCTGGATCCGAACTGGCAGGGCATCAGCCACCTGGCACTGGAACATGGGCTGGCGGCCTGCTGGTCCACGCCGATCAAGGCCAGCGACGGCCGCGTGCTGGGCACCTTCGCCTTCTATTACCGCCACCCGCACGAACCCGACGCCTTCCATCGCCGCCTGGTCGAAGTGATAGTGCACCTGTGCGCGCTGGCGCTGGAGCGCGAGGAAGCGCGCAACCGCATCCGCCGGCTGGCCTTCTACGACGACCTGACCGGCCTGCCCAACCGCAACCTGCTGCACGCCCAGACCGACCAGGCGATCGCCACGGCAGGCGCTGCCGGCCAGGCGCTGGCGGTGCTGTTCATCGACCTGGACCGGTTCAAGCAGATCAACGACTCGTTCGGCCATCCGGGCGGCGACCAGCTGCTACGCGCGGTCTCGCGCCGCCTGCAGGACGAGGCCGGCACGGCCGACATCGTCGGCCGCCTGTCCGGCGACGAGTTCGTGATGGTGCTCAGCTCCTGCGATGCGCAGTCGGCCGGCGAACGCGCCGAGCGCATCCTGCGCCGGCTGTCGCTGCCGCTGCAGTTGGACGATGTGCAGATCCGGCCGTCGGCCAGCGTCGGCATCAGCATGTTCCCGCACGACGGCCATGACACCGAGACCCTACTGCACCATGCCGACATGGCCATGTACCAGGCCAAGAACAGCGGCCGCAATGGCGCGCGCTTCTATTCCCGGGAAATGGACCACAACGCGCAGGAACGGCTGGCGCTGGAGACGGCGCTGCGCGAAGCGGTCGAACGGCGCCAGCTGCACCTGCATTACCAGCCGCAGGTCGGCATCGGCGATGGCTGCCTGCGCGGCGTGGAGGCGCTGGCGCGCTGGCGGCACCCGCACCTGGGCGATGTACCGCCGATGCGGTTCATTCCGCTGGCCGAGGAATGCGGCCTGATCGGCGACATCGGCCATTGGGTATTGGAGGAAGCCTGCGCGCAGCTGGCGCGGTGGCGGCGCGCCGGGCTGGAGGTACCGTCGGTGGCGGTGAACCTGTCGCCCACCAACTTCCACGACCTGGAACTGCCGCTGCGGATCGAACAGGTGCTGCGGCGCGAAGCGCTGGCACCGGGCGACCTGACCGTGGAGATCACCGAGGACGTGCTGCTGGACACCGACCCCAGCACCCTGCGCACGCTGCATGCGGTGCACGCGCTGGGCGTGCGCCTGTCGATGGACGACTTCGGCACCGGCTACTCCAGCCTGAGCTACCTGCGCCTGCTGCCGATCAGCGAACTCAAGCTGGACCGCAGCTTCGTCCGCGGCATCGAGAGCGACGAAGTGGCCAGCGCCCTGACCCGGGCCATCGCCCATATCGGCCAGAGCCTGCGGCTGACGGTGGTTGCCGAGGGCGTGGAAAGCGCCGAACAGCTGCGCCTGCTCGGCGAACAGGGCTACTGCATCGCGCAGGGCTACCATTTCACGCCGGCCCTGCCGGCGCCCGAACTGGAATCCTGGATACGCGGGCGCATGCCGGCGATCCGCACCGCACAGGCGTAACGCGGGGCAACGCCCCGCTGCGGCGCCGCCGGAAAAGCCTCGCCGGGCGCTGCCCGGCGCTACTAAGTCCACGCGCCCAACCTTCTGGTAGAGCGGGGCAACGCCCCGCTGAAGCCCTACCGGAAAAGCCCCGCCGGGCGCTGCCCGGCGCTACAGGGCTTGCGTGGCCGGCCTTCGTGTAGAGCGGGGCGACGCCCCGCTGCGGGCTTCCCGCCGGCCATGCGCCGTCGCCACCATCCGCTCAGGCCGGCACCACCGCCAGGGTCAGGCGCGAAATGCATACCGGCTTGCCGGCCTCGTTCTCGATGCGGATTTCCCAGACCTGGGTGGTGCGCCCGACATGCAGCGCACGGGCGGTGCCGGTGACCATGCCGGAGCGGACCGCGCGCAGATGGTTGGCGTTGATTTCCAGGCCCACGCAGACCTGGCTGGCGGTATCCACGCACAGGTTGCCGGCACTGCTGCCCAGCGTCTCGGCCAGCACGACCGAGGCACCGCCATGAAGCAGGCCGTATGGCTGGCGGGTACGCTCGTCCACCGGCATGGTCGCCTGCAGCCAGTCCTCGCCGGCGCCGGTGAAGACGATGCCGAGGTGGTCGATCAGGGTGCCCCGGCTGAGGCGGTTGAGTTCGTCCAGTGAAACGGGTGCGCGGAAAGCCATGTCGATGACCATTGTGGAATCGGCGTCAGTTTAAGGCGTGGCGCAGAGGCCGGGTTCAAGCGAACAGATCGTCCTGCGGTGGCGGATAGACCAGCCGGCCATCGAGCAGGCGCGCGGTGTCGGTCAGCACATGTACCTGTGCATGATTGGCGTCGAGGATGTGCAGCACCTCGATGCCGCGCGCGGTGAGCACGTCGGCGATCAGGCGGCGGTGGCAGCGCCACCACACCGCTTCGGCGCACATCAGCGCGGTGCGGCGGCGCGCGGCCAGTTCCAGCAGCAGCGCCAGGCCTTCGGCGAACTCGACGCTGTCCAGGTGGTCGGCATAGCCCTGGAAGGCGGCGTTGCGCCAGGCGCCGTTGGGCGAGCCCGGCAGCGCGCGGCGGCGTCCGCCCAGTTGCGGCAGCCAGAGGTAATCCAAGCCCGCGGCCGGCAAGGTGTTGGCCATCGCCTCGCCGGCGAACCAGGGATAGCGGCGCGAGCCGGGAAAGCGGCGCACGTCGGCCACGGCCTCGATGCCGTACCCGGCCAGCAGGGCGAGGAACTCGTCCCAGTCGCGGGTGGAGTGGCCGATGGTCCAGATCGTGGCGACACCGGCCATGTCAGCCGATCTTCTCCAGCACCGCGCCGCGGTGCAGGGCGATATGCTCGGTGCGGTCGCTGCGGATCTCGTACTGCGGGTCGTCCTCGCTGCAGCGGTGCATGTGGCCCTTGTACGGCGTATCGCGGACATGGACCTTGATGACGTGGCCGCTGACGCGGCCGGCCTCGGAATTCCAGCGGACGTGGTCGCCGACCTTGAAGGCGTGGCTCATGCCGGGTCTCCGTGCGGGAAAGGGCCGTCATTGCAGCCGAAGCCGCGTCCACGTCCCGTGTGCATGCGCGCTACAGGATCGGCACCAGCCCGGCGCCGAACGCGGTCAGCATGCGCACCAGCAGCCATTTCGGGCCGACGTCGACCTCGGGGAAATCGCCCACCGGCGCATAGCAGCGGCGGAAGTCCGGGTCATGCCGCGACAGCGGGAGCGGACACTCCGGCCCCGGCTGGAATTCGTAGTTGGTAGCGTAGCGCCACGGCCAGACATCGAGGATGGGCAGGGCTTCGGACGCCTTGCCCAGGCTGTAGTTCAGGCCCGAGAACACCGGCGCCTTCTCCCGCGACGCCACCACCCAGGCGTTGGCCGGCTCGATGTCGCGCAGGATGCTCTGCGCCAGCCGCTCGGCGAAAACCGGATCGTCGATGATCACCGCGCCTTCGGTGTTGTAGTTCTCGCTGCGCGGATCGAAGTTGTGGGTGCCGACCACGCCGATGCGGCGGTCCACCACCAGCGACTTGGCGTGCAGGCCCATGCGCGCGCCGCGCCGGGTCACCGGCAACGGTCGGTTCGCCGCCTTGCTGCCGAGGAACGAGGGCCGCGTCTCGGTACGCAGCACTTCGCGCTCGACCTCGCTGCCGTCCGCGCCCGCGCGGCGCCCGAAGCCGCTGCCGCGCACGTTGCTGCCGGCCGCGCTCGCGCCGATCACGCGATCCGGCGCGGGCGCCTCGTCCAGCGCCGCGGACAGCAGGTTGGCCGGCGCTACCGGCGCGTCCAGCGGGAACGGCTTGTATTCGTAGACATCGAAGCCCAGCACGCGCAGGTTGCGGCGCTTGTACTTGTAGGCCATGGCATAGACGATCGGGTTGTCCGTCGCCGCCAGGCTGTTGGTGGACACCACCACCCGCGGCGGCGCCTGCCGCGCGCGCAGGTCCTTGAACAGTTTCTGCGCCGGCTTGGACAGCACCAGATAGGGCGTCTGCAGCAGCACTTCGGACTTCGCGCCGGAGATGAGTGCGTCCAGCCGCGGCTCGGTCGCCTGCACCGGCTGCTCGCGGCGGTGCTTGCGCGGCAGGTCGGCGACATAGGCCACCGACCGTACCGGCAGCGCGGCATCGACGAAGGCCTCGGCGACGAACGCCGCGTCGGCGGCCTCGGCGGCGGCGCGCGCCACCCGCTCCGGACGCCGGAAGTGCGCTTCCGGCAGTGGCGGCACACCCTGCTTCAGCAGGGTCCGGCCGACGTCGTTGAGGCGTTCGGCCGGTACGCTGCGGCGCGCCTCCCAGAAAGCCTGGAAGTTGGCCGCCATCGCGCGCGCCTCGGGGCCGGCGACGACCACGTCGCGGTCGCGGAAGTTGTACTCGCTGTCCCAGTCGTAATAGTCGTCCTGGTAATTGCGGCCGCCAACCACGCCGATGACGTCGTCCACCACCAGCAGTTTGTTGTGCATGCGCTGGTTGAAGCGCCGGAAGCAGCACAGCACGCTGCCGGCATAGTCGAAATAGTTGAGCTTGGCCTTGCCGAAGGTGGGGTTGTAGACGCGCAGCTCGAAGTTGGCGTGCGCGCCGGACAGCGCGCCGAGCATCTGCAGGTCGGAGATCGCCGAGAGCTGGTCGATCAGCACCCGGACCTTGACCCCGCGCCGGGCCGCGTCCAGCAGCGCATCGATGATCATGCGCGCGCTGTCGTCGGTATCGAAGATGTAGGTCTGCAGGTCGACGCTGCGGCTGGCGCTGCGGATCAGGTTCAGGCGCGCCACCAGCGACAGCTCGCCCTCGTCCACCAGGGTCGCGTAGTGCCGCGGCGCGCCGGCGGCAGTGGAATCGGCGATGGCCCGTGCGCCCAGCGCGCGCAGCGGCGAATCCAGCGCGCAGCGGTTGGCCCGGTCGCAGTCCAGCGCGGTGGAGCGGGCGGCCACGGCGATGCCCTGCGCGCGCTCGCGCTGCTGCGGCGACAGCGACACGCAGCCGCCGGCCAGCAGGGCCGGGCCCAGCAACAGGAGACGGAGCAGCAGGTTCACGATTCGGGGGCGCCGACCAGGCGCGTACGCAGTATGAAAGTCACTCGGTCACTCAGGGCGATCTGCCAGCTGTCCATGCCGTAACGACCGCGCAGGACGGTACCCCGGCTGACAAGATCGCAATCATAGCCGGGGCGTGCGCATTCAGGCTCCTCCAGGTGCAGGACCTCGCGCCGGCTGATGCCGCGGATGGTCAATCGCCCCTGCACGTCGCCCCCGCGCTCGACGATGTCCGGTTCATAGGGGTCGGACTCGAACTCGACCAGCGGGTGCCGCTGCGCGTCGAAGAATTCCTCGCCGCGCATCCAGCCGGTGTAGCGCGGCTTTCCCGGAATCTCGACGTACTGGGTGAACATGCGCAGGCGCACCTGGTGGCGGCCATCGGGCAGCACCGTGATCCAGCCGTCGAAGCGCGGAAACTCGCCCTCGATCTTCTGCCCGAAGCGGGTGCGTATCTCGAAACCGAAGCGCGAATGGGTGGTATCGAACTGCAGCGGCTGCGCCGCGGATGCCGCGCCCGTCGCCGCCAGCCATGTCAGCAGCAGTCCACAACGCACCCACCGCATGCGCTCAGCCCCTGTCCACGGCCTTGGGGCGGCGTACCGCCACGCCCCCGGAAGCACGCCCGGTCACTCTCCGCTCCGCATGTCCGGGCGCCCGGGTCATGCCGGCCGGCACGCCCCGCGCCCGGCCAAGGGCCGCGGGCCGGGGCTCGCGACGGGCCGCGACCATGTGCTCAGGGCCACCAGAACGCGGCCAGGCGGGCGATGCCCGGTTCGATGGCCGCCGCCATCGGCAGCGACAGCACCGCCACCGAGGCGGTGGGCATGCCACGGTAGTCGCCGGACTGGCCGCTGTGCATCAGCGCCACCAGCCGTTCCATGCCCGGGTTGTGGCCGACCAGCAGCAGGCGCTCGACCTCCCGGTGCTCGTCCACCAGCGCGGCGAGGGTGCCGGGCGTGGCGTCATAGATCCGCTCTTCCAGCCGCTGCTCGACGTAGCCGGTCAGCGACAGCACCGCCTCCAGCGTTTCGCGCGCGCGCCGCGCCGGCGAGCACAGCACCCGGTCCGGCACCAGCCGCTGCTCCTGCAGCCAGCGGCCGGCCGCCTCGGCCTCGGCCAGGCCATGCGGGGAAAGCGGACGGTCGATGTCGGCCAGGCCATTGTCGGCCGGCTCGGCGTGGGCATGTCGCAGCAGAATCAGTTCACGCATGAGGGTTCATTAGCTCCGGGTCAGACCTTGTTCAACCATTTCAGAAGCGGCTCCCAGTCCTGCTGGTGTTCGCGGACCTGGGCGGAGTGGTAATCGAACAGGCTGCGGCCCAGGCCGACCATGACCACGTAGCTCTGGCTGTCGCGCAGCTGCGCGACGACCTCGTACGGCCATTGCGCCAGCATCTGCCGCGCCTGCTGCGACGTCTGCGTCCACGGCTTGGTGCGGTTGAGCACCAGGCCCACCGGCAGCGCGCGGGTGTGCACGCGCTTGACCTTGGCCAGACTGTTCAGGAAGCCGACTATCGCCTCGATGTCCAGCGCCGAGGGCAGCACCGGCACCACGACGGCGTCGGCCACGTCGAGGAAACGCTCCAGATCCTCGGCATAGGCGCCAGCCGGCGCATCGATGATCAGTTGCCCGGTGCCGTCGGGAATGAGCTTTTCCCAGTTCTTCTTGCGGTGCACGTCCACCGGCAGCACGGCGCTGTCCAGTACCGCGCGGCGTTGCGCCCAGCGCGTGCTGGACCCCTGCGGGTCGGCGTCGGCGATCACCGTGGCCTGCCCGGCCAGCGCCGAATGCGCGGCCAGATGGGTGGCGATGGTGGTCTTGCCGACACCGCCCTTGGAGCCGGCCACCAGGATCGTCTTCATGCACGCCTCGTTTTGCGCGGGACTGACCGCAGCGTACACCGGCGCGCGACGGCCGCGGTAGTCGGTGCGTGAGGACGGCTGCCGCCCGTGCGCCCCGTGGTGCGCGAAGGGACTCTGCCGGGAACGCCGGCGCGCGCCTGCGGGCATGGCGCGCTTTGCTATCTTTACCGCCCGTGCCGGAGTCTCCATGAGCGAACTGCAGGACCTGACCGCGCTGATCCGCGCCAACACGCCGCTGATCGTCATCGAAACCCCGGACGAGGCGCGGATCGTGGACCTGTTCCGGCAGGCGCTGATGCACGTGTGGCGTGCGCTGTACCGCTGGTCGATCACCGAAGGCCTGCGCCGCATCGACATGGACCGCGAGGACGAGGCGGTCGGCCCGCCCGATGCCAGTTCGGCGCTGCGGATGATCCAGGAAGCCGGGCAGCGCGGCATCTACCTGCTGCTCGATTTCCACCCCTACCTGGGCTATGCCAGCCACCAGCGCCTGCTGCGCGACATCGTGCAGCGCCGCCACAGCCAGCCGCACGTGCTGGTGCTGGTCGGCACCAAGGTGGAGCTGCCGGCCGAACTGGAAGCGCTGGCCACCCGCTTCAACCCGCGCCTGCCCGACGCCAACGCGCTGCTGAAGATGCTGCGCGAGGAAGCGGCCGCCTACGCCGGCGAGAACGGCGGCCGCAGAGTGGAAGTGGACCAGGAGGCGGTGCGGCAGATCCTGCGCAACCTGCAGGGCCTGAGCCTGACCGACGCGCGGCGCATCGGCCGCCAGCTGATCTACAGCGACGGCGCGCTGCGCGCCGACGACCTGCCGCAGCTGGCGAAGCTGAAGTTCGAACTGCTCAACCGCAGCGGCCACCTGCACTACGAGTACGACAGCGCGCGCTTCGGCGACGTGGCCGGCGCCGCGCGGCTCAAGCGCTGGATCGAACAGCGCCGCGCGGTGTTCGTCGCCGGCGACGCGCCGCCCGGGCTGGATCCGCCGCGCGGCATGCTGCTGCTCGGCGTGCAGGGCTGCGGCAAGTCGATGCTGGCCAAAGCCACCGCGGCCGGCTTCGGCGTGCCGCTGCTGCGGCTGGATTTCGGCATGCTCTACAACAAGTACCACGGCGAGACCGAGAAGAACCTGCGCGATGCGCTGGCCTCGGCCGAGCAGCTGGCGCCGTGCGTGCTGTGGATCGACGAGATCGAGAAGGGCCTGGCCAGCAGCGGCGAGGACGGCGGCGTCTCGCGCCGGGTACTGGGCTACCTGCTGACCTGGATGGCCGAGCGCAAGGGGCCGGTGTTCATCGTCGCCACCGCCAACCAGGTACAGGAACTGCCTGCCGAACTGCTGCGCAAGGGCCGCTTCGACGAGATCTTCTTCGTCGACCTGCCCACGCCCGACACCCGCGTGGAACTGCTGCGCCTGCACCTGGGCAGGCGCGGGCTGGACGCCGGGGGCTTCGCCCTGCCCGCACTGGCGGCCGCGGCCGACGGCTTTTCCGGCGCCGAGATCGAACAGGCGGTGGTGGCTGGGCTGTACGCCGCGCACGCGGCGCGCGCGCCACTGGACACCGACCTGCTGATGGCCGAAATCCGCAACACGCGGCCGCTGTCGGTGCTGATGGCCGAGCAGGTGCAGGCGCTGCGCGAATGGGCGCACGGACGCACGGTGTCGGCCGATTGAACTGCGGAGGCGCAGCCAACCAGTCCGTCACGCGGGACAGTCCCGCGCAGCAGCGTCACCGGCGAACGCCCCGGCAGACGCCGCGGGAGCATGGCTCTCCACCTTCGCGTTGAGCGGACAAAGCCCCGCTGGAGCATTCCCGGCCAAGGCGGACAGCGGCCGACGCCCCCAGTTGGCATGATCGGCCGGCAGGACCAGAGCCCGCCGGCACCGCGCAGGGCTCAGGGCCAGGCCGGCGGGTTCTCGGCCCAGGCCTGCTGCACTTCGGCCAGGCGCGCGCGCTCGGCGTCGCTCCACAACGGCAGCAGCTGCGGGAAGCGTGCCGGGGTGTTCCACTGCTCCGGCTCGGTGCGCACCGCTGCCGCATACCATTCCAGCGCCTCGCCCCTGCGGTCCAGCGTCCACAGCGCCAGGGCCAGGGTCGGCGGCGCCCAGCTGGCGTTGCCGCGCGTGCCGCTGGCTGCCTGCGTCCACAGCGCCAGTGCGCCCTCGGCATCGCCATGGCGATACAGGTCCCAGGCCTGGTTCCAGCGGATGCCGCGCGACTGCAGCGAGTTTTCCGAAACCGCCGCCAGCGCTTCCTGGTAGAGCTTGGCCGCCAGATCCGTGCGGCCCTCGGTGTAGGCGATGCCGGCCAGCTGGACGGTGGCGTCCACGCTCCTGCGCCCGCGTTCGCGTTCGCGTTCGCGCAGTTTCATCAACTGATCGACCAGCCCCGCCTGTTCCGGCGGCAGCGCCTGGATGGGCTTGGCCGCGGTGTCTTCATCGAAATAGAACTCGGCGATCTTCGGCATCCCCTGTGCCCACGCCGTCGAACAGAACAAGCCGGCCAACAGCAACAGGCCGCCAGCCACGCCCTTTATCACCTGCATGTTGCAATCCCCATCGTTCAGCGCCCAGCAAGGATCCGATCCTAACCGCTCGGCCCGCCGGCCGCGAGTCCATCCCGCCGGAGCGGCGGCAGGCGCCAAAACCCGCGCTGGTACAATCGCCGGCCGCGTGCGCGCCGCCCTGGCGCGGCCGCGATGCCAGCCGTTCCTGCAATGGGCCAGCCATGACCAGTACCGCCGAACTCACCTCCCCCGCCTCCGCCAACACGCCGCTGATCGGCGTGCGCGATGCCGATTACACGCTGGAGCACAAATACACCCGCACCGACGGCCGCATCTACCTGAGCGGCGTGCAGGCCCTGGTGCGCCTGCCGTTGATGCAGCAGCAGCGCGACATGGCGGCCGGGTTGAACACCGGCGGCTTCGTCAGCGGCTACCGCGGCTCGCCGCTGGGTGGTTTCGACCTGGAGCTGTGGCGCGCGCGCAGGCACCTGGAAGCGGCCAGGGTGAAGTTCGTGCCGGGCCTCAACGAGGACCTGGGCGCGACCATGGTGTGGGGTACGCAGCAGGCCAACCTGTTCCCCGGTGCCAACGTCGATGGCGTGTTCGGCATGTGGTACGGCAAGGGCCCGGGCGTGGACCGCTGCGGCGACGTGTTCAAGCACGCCAACGCCGCCGGTACCTCGAAACACGGCGGCGTGCTGGCGCTGGCCGCCGACGACCATGCCTGCCGAAGCTCCACCCTGCCGCACGGCAGCGAGGAGGAGTTCGTCAGCGCGATGATGCCGGTGCTGAACCCGGCCGGCGTGCAGGACATCCTCGACATGGGCCTGGTCGGCTGGGCGATGAGCCGCTACACCGGCCGCTGGATCGGCTTCAAGACGATTGCCGAGACGGTGGAGTCCTCGGCCTCGGTGGACGTCAACCCGTTCGCCCGCCAGATCATCCTGCCGGAAGATTTCGAGATGCCGGCCGCCGGCCTCAACATCCGCTGGCCGGACCCGCCGCTGGAGCAGGAAATGCGCCTGCACCGCTATGCGGTGAAGGCCGCGCAGGCGTTTGCCCGCGCCAACGGCATCGACAAGGTGGTGATGGATTCGCCGCAGGCGCGGCTGGGCATCGTCACCACCGGCAAGAGCTACCTGGACGTGCTGCAGGCGCTGGAATACCTGGGCCTGGACGAGAAGGCCTGCGCCGACATCGGCATCCGCGTCTACAAGGTCGGCATGACCTGGCCGCTGGAGCCGCAGGGCATCGGTGAATTCTCCCGCGGCCTGCAAGACATCGTGGTGGTGGAGGAGAAGAAAGCCTTCATCGAGCGGCAGATGAAGGAGTACTTCTACAACTGGCCGGCCAACTGGGGTGCGCGCCCATCCATCGTCGGCAAGTACGACGAACAGGGCGAGTGGATCCTGCCGTCCACCGGCGAGCTGACCCCGGCCACCATTGCCGGCGTGATCGGCCGTCGCATCCAGCGGTTCTTCAACACCGAGTCGATTGAAGAGCGCCTGCGCTGGATGGACGTCAAGGAAGCCGAGATGGCCCTGCCGCGCGCGCAGTTCCCGCGCGTGCCGCATTACTGCTCCGGCTGCCCGCACAACACCTCCACCAAGGTGCCGGAAGGCTCGCGTGCGCTGGCCGGCATCGGCTGCCACTACATGGTGACGTGGATGGACCGCGACACCGACACCTTCACCCACATGGGCGGCGAAGGCGTCACCTGGGCCGGCCAAGCTGCGTTCACCGACACCGAGCACGTATTCCAGAACCTCGGCGACGGCACCTATTTCCACAGCGGCTCGCTGGCGATCCGCCAGGCCATCGCCGCTGGCGTCAACATCACCTACAAGATCCTCTACAACGATGCGGTGGCGATGACCGGCGGCCAGCCGGTGGACGGCACCCTGACCGTGCCGCAGATCGCCCAGCAGATGCGTTCGGAGGGCGTGCACACCATCGTGCTGCTGTCCGACGACATCGCCAAGTGGAAGCTGCGCCGCCACGAGTTCCCGCACGAGGTCGAATTCCACGACCGCGCCGAGCTGGACGCGGTGCAGCAGCACCTGCGCACGGTGAAGGGCACCAGCATCCTGATCTTTGACCAGACCTGCGCCACCGAGAAGCGGCGCCGCCGCAAGCGCGGCAAGCTGGTCGACCCGCCCAAGCGCACCATGATCAACTCGCTGGTCTGCGAAGGCTGCGGCGACTGCGGCGAAAAGAGCTTCTGCGTGTCGGTGCTGCCGAAGGAAACCGAGTTCGGGCGCAAGCGCGACATCGACCAGTCCAACTGCAACAAGGACTTCTCCTGCACCACCGGCTTCTGCCCCAGCTTCGTCACCGTGCACGGCGGCCAGCTGCGCAAGGGGCAGAAGAGCAGTGCCGCGAACCTGCTCGACAACCTGCCCGACCCGGTGTTCCGCAGCGACCTGTCCCAGCCCTGGAACATCCTGATCACCGGCGTCGGCGGCACCGGCGTGGTCACCATCGGCGCGCTGCTGGGCATGGCCGGGCACCTGGAAGGCAAGGGCGCGACCGTGCTCGACCAGACCGGCCTGGCGCAGAAGGGCGGCGCGGTCACCACCCACATCCGCATCGCCAACACCCCGGCCGACATCCATGCGGTGCGCATCGCCGCCGGCGAGGCCGACCTGGTGCTGGGCTGCGACATGGTGGTGGTCAACGACTACTGGGCGCTGTCCAAGGTGCGCGGCGAGCGTTCGCAGGTGGTGCTCAACACCTACGAAGCGATGCCGGGCACCTTCACCACGCACCCGGACATGCAGTTCCCGGCCGCCGACATCATCGCCGGGGTCAAGGTGGCGCTGGGCGGGCGCGACCCGATCCTGCTCGACGCCACCCAGCTGGCCACCGCGCTGCTGGGCGATGCGATCGCCGCGAACCTGTTCATCCTCGGCTTCGCCTGGCAGCAGGGGCTGGTGCCGCTGTCGCTGGAAGCGCTGATGCGCGCGGTCGAACTCAACGGCGCCGCCATCGAGATGAACCAGCGCGCTTTCGCCTGGGGCCGCCTGGCCGCGATCGACCCGCAGGCGGTGCAGCAGGCCGCCGGGCTGGTGCGCAACGCGCCCACCGAGGCCGAGCGCACCCCGGGCACGCTGCGCGAGCTGCCGCCGGGCGAATGGGAAGGCAGCGAGGCCGGCGCGCCGTCGGCGCCGCGCAATCCGGGCAACGAACCGGAAGTGCGCGGCCTGCCCTCCAGCGACCCGCGCCCGGGCGACATCACCTTCCCGACCCTGGACGACGCGCGCCTGTCGCGTTCGCTGGACGAACTGATCGCCCGCCGCAGCGGCTTCCTCATCGACTACCAGGATGCCGCCTACGCCACCCGCTACCGGCAGCTGGTCGATGCGGTGCGCAGGGCCGAGCAGCGCGTGGCGCCGGACAGCACCGCGCTGACCGAGGCGGTGGCGCGCTATTTCTTCAAGCTGATGGCCTACAAGGACGAGTACGAGGTGGCCCGCCTGTACACCAGCGGCGACTTCATCAAGCGCGTGGCGCAGCAGTTCGAGGGCGACTACCAGGTGCGTTTCCACCTGGCGCCGCCGTTGTTCGCCAAGCGCGACGAACAGGGCCGGTTGCAGAAGAAGGAATACGGCCCGTGGATGTTCAAGGCCTTCGGCCTGCTGGCCAGGCTCAAGGGCCTGCGCGGCGGCCGCTTCGACGTCTTCGGCTACACCGCCGAGCGGCGCGGCGAGCGCCAGCTGATCGCCGACTACGAGCGCACCCTGCAGGAACTGCTGGGCACGCTCGATGCCGGCCGGCTGGCGCTGGCGGTGGACATCGCCAGCATCCCCGAGCACATCCGCGGCTACGGCCACGTCAAGGAAGCGCACCTGCACGAAGCCAAGGCCCGCGAAGCGGCGCTGCTGGCGACGTGGCGCAACCCGAAGGCGCTGCATATCGTGCAGGCGGTCTGATGTATGTGTTCGCTGACATACTCATGAATGTCAGCGAACGCTTGCTTCAGCCGGGTTGGGCGCGCTCAATGTAAGCGAGTGCTTACATTTGCCTCAATGTAAGCACTCGCTTACATTGGACCGCATGGCCGCCCTCAAGACTCCTGCCGACCTGGGCAATGTGATCCTGCAGCGCCGCAAGGCGCTGGGCTGGGACCAGGCACGCCTGGCCCATGAGGCCGGCGTCAGCCGGCAATGGATCATCGAAATCGAGAAAGGCAAACCCAGGGCGGAACTGCAACTGGTACTGAGGGCGCTCAATGTTCTCGGCATCGAACTCGATGCCCTCCACCGCGAAGCCCCCAAAGCCTCCGGAGGCCCGACGCTGGACCTTGCAGACGTCGACCATATCGTCGAATACAGCCGGACCGGGCCGGACAATGCATTTGGCCCATGGCTCCAAGCCCTGCGCAAGCCTGCCTCCGCTCTCTCCGTATTGGAAAAGCAGCAAAAGAAGTACAGCGCACGGCTCAACTCCGCGCCTGAAGAACAACAGAGGTTGCCCCCCGACCCCAAGGCACCGCCGAGCAGCGGCCGGAAGGAGAGGAAATAGTGGCGCTGGCGCTCCTGTTGTCCGGGCGCGTCGCCGGACGGCTGGAAGCCGATGGCGACGGCAACCCGAGGCTGCGCTATGCCGATACCTGGCTCCACACCGCCGGCGCCT
Source organism: Stenotrophomonas nitritireducens (assembly GCF_001431425.1). Classification (GTDB taxonomy): domain Bacteria; phylum Pseudomonadota; class Gammaproteobacteria; order Xanthomonadales; family Xanthomonadaceae; genus Stenotrophomonas; species Stenotrophomonas nitritireducens. Next base: position 33,621 of record NZ_LDJG01000008.1, on the reverse strand, counting down.
ACCCCGTCTCGCTCAGCCTGCCGCTGACGCAACGGGATTTCCCACCGCAGACGGTCTCCGCCGTCCTGTGGGGATTGCTTCCCGACAACGAGAGCCTGCTGCAGCGCTGGGGTTCGCATTTCCATGTTTCCCCGCGCAATCCCATGGCCTTGCTCTCCCACGTCGGCGAAGACTGCGCCGGCGCGGTGCAGTTCGTAGGCGATGAACGGCTTGAAAGCATCCTGGCGGGCGCCGGCGACCGGATTGAACCACTGAGCAACGCCGACCTGGCAGGCCGGCTGCGGCGCCTTCGCCAGGACGGTGGCATGGCGCGCAATGTGGACGACGTCGGGCAATTCAGTCTCGCGGGCGCGCAATCCAAGATTGCCCTGTTGAAGCAGGACGACGGCAGCTGGGCCATTCCCGCTGGGCGTACCCCCACCACCCATATCCTGAAACCACCGGGCGGCGACTACGACGGCTTCGTCGAGAACGAGATGTTCTGTCTACGGCTGGCACGGGCACTCGGCCTGCCGGCCGCCACGGCAGAGAAGATCGAGATCGACGGGGAAACCGCCATCTGCATCAGCCGCTACGACCGCGCCCGCATGAACGGCAATCTGGTGCGCGTGCATCAGGAGGATTTCTGCCAGGCCCTGGGCGTGATGCCCCAGATCAAATACCAGAGCCAGGGTGGGCCGGGGCCGGCCGATCTGGCAAAGGTACTGTGGGATCACTCATCGCAGCCGCGCAACGACGTGGTGACCTTGTTCCAGGCATTGGCCTTCAACTACCTCATCGGCGGCACGGATGCCCATGCCAAGAACTACTCGCTGCTGTTCGGCGCCGGCGGCAACGTCCGTCTTGCTCCGCTGTACGACATTTCCAGTGCCCTGCCCTACCCGCAACTGCAGAAACGCAAGATCAAGATGGCGATGAAGATCGGCAACCACTACCGCTGGTGGGATATCCGCCTGGAGGACTGGCAGGCAACTGCCGCCCGCTTGCGGCTGGAACCGGTATGGGCATTGGATGCGCTTGCCGCCATGTGCCTGCTGCTTCCCGAAGCGGCGCAGCAGGTGCGCAGGCAACTGCAGGACGAAGGAATCGCCCATCCGGTAATCGACCGGTTGCTGCACGAAATCCAGCTGTCCTGCGAACGCTGCCTGGCAAAATTCCAGGCCAGCTGACGGCATACAGACGCCCCGCACTGCACTGCGGGGCGCTTCATGCCACGGCAACCTCAACGCCGCGGCGCAAGAATCTTCGTCAGCAGATCCGCACGGCCCGCAATGCGGCGCAGGTGCGGGTAACGCAGCCCGTCGCGATAGTCGATGCGCACGGTGCGGAAGCTGTCGGCCTGGCGCACGATCAGTTCGACCGGCGTGCCGCCCTTGGCGTCGGTCACCGCCTGCTTCAGGCGCGCGCCGCTGTAAGCCAGGCCGTTGACCGCCACCACGGTGACGTCCTTGGCCAGGCCGGCCTTGAACGCGGGACTGTCCCAGCCGACCGACTGCAGCACGCCATCGCTGCCGGCCTTCAGGCCCAGCGAGTACTGCAGGTCGGTCAGGCCGTCGGCCTCGCCGTCGGCGACCACCAGGTTCGGTGCCTCGCTGTAGTACAACTCCCAGCCCGCGGCTTCCAGGCCGTCCGGCGCGCCGCCGTCGCGCGCATCCAGGCGCTTGCCGATGAACGCGTCCCAGCCGCCGGGTTGCACCGCTTCCAGTCCCTGCATAACGTCAGCGCGGTCGTACAGGCGGATCTCGCCCTGCTTGCCACCCTGGTGGAAACGCTTGGCGAAATCGTCCAGCGTCACCTTGCCCTTCGACAGGCTGCGCAGCCGCGCGTCCACGCCCAGCCACAGCAGGGTGCTCTCGTTGTAGAACTCGAAGGCGCGCTGCCAGTCGGCCCAGGCCTGCGGTTTCGAATTGAAATCGAGGATGCCCTGGTGGACGGTGTCGTGCAGGTCGCGCCACTGCCGCCCCGGCTGGGTGGCGTAGTTGGCCTGCAGCTGCGCCAGCATCGCCATCGCGTAATCGTGGTTCCACAGGCCCGAGCGCGCGGCCAGCACCACCGCCCAGTACTGGGTCTGGCCCTCGTACATCCACAACTCGTCGTTGTGCATCGGCGCGTTGTAGTGCGGCACCCAGGTCGGGCGCGGGCGCCAGGCCTTGCCGATCCACGCATGGGTGTACTCGTGCGGCAGCAGGTCGTTGTCGGCGTAGGGACGCTCGCCGCGCAGGTAGCCGTCGTGCATGCCGTTCTCGCTGGACTGCGCGTGCTCCAGGCCGATGCCGCTGAACACGTCCGACACCGCCAGCAGGAAGTCGTAGCGCGTGTAGGGGCGCGGCCCGAACACCTTGTCGGCCTCATGCACCAGCGCGCGGTGCGCGTCCAGCACCTTCGGGTCGGCCTGCAGCGCCTGCGGGTTCTCGGCCACCACGTCCAGCCATACCGGCTGCGCGGCCTTGTCGTCGAGGGCAAAGCGCTTGAACCAGCGCCCGGCATAGACCGGCGAGTCGATCAGCGTCATCAGCGACACTGGTGCGTAGTGTTCAGTGGCACCGCTGCGCTGGGCGACGTCCAGCGCCGTGCCGCTGCGCCAGCCCTCGGGCAGGCGCAGCGCCGGCTTCACCTGGATGCCGCGCGCATCGAAACCGGCCGGATACAGCACCACGCGGTGCCACTGCAGGTCCAGCAGGTTGGGCGTCATCGCCACCCGGCCCTGGTCGGCGGCGGTCGGCGAGAGGTACTGGAACTCGATGTCCAGCATGTCCACGCCTTCGGGCACGTGCAGGTTGAAGGCGTACATGTCGCCGGCATCGCGGGTCCAATGCAGGGGCTGGCCATTGCCGCGTATCAGCAGCCCGGCCATCTGGTTGATCGGCCCGGTCGGCGCGTGGTTGCCGGGGATCCACTGCGGATACCACAGGGTCAATGGGCCTGGCGCCACCGGGATGCGTTCGCGCACGCGCTGGATGCGGCGCTCGATGTCGCTGGCATCCACCTCCAGTTCGATCACGCCCGGATAGCGGGCCTGCACCTGCATCGCCGCCTGCCGCGCGGCGCCGTCCTGCGCCTGCGCGCACGCCAGCGGCGCCATGCCCAGCACCATTGCCAACAACCAGTTGCGCCCCTGCATCCGTCCACCTGCCCCGCGTTGAAGTTTCCGCATCCTAGCCGGTCCGCACCGGCGTCCGCCGCCAGACCAGGGTGCGGTTGTTGGCCAGCATCGCCACGTCCTCGCGCAGCTCCAGCCCTTGCGCGCGGGCCAGGGCGTCCACCGCCTCGAAACCACGGATGCCCGAGCGCGGATCGCGCGCCTTCAGCCAGCCATCGAAGATGCGGTTGCTGTCGCTGCTGAAGTCGCCGTCGTAGTTGAATGGCCCATAGGCGATGAACAGCGCCCCCGGCGCCATCAGCGACGGCAGCCCGGCGAACAGCGCCTGCACCTCCTCCCAGCCCATGATGTGCAGGGTGTTGGCAGTGAACACCGCATCGAAGCCGGCCACGCCGTCGACGACCGGCAGCGGTGGCGCGGGCTGCAGTCCTTCGCCCACGGCCGCCTGCAGTTCCAGCGCCGGCGGCGTGTTGGGCAGCGCGGCCTCGTCCAGCCATCGGCCGATGCCGGGCAGGTGGTCGCGGTGGTCGCTGGCCTGCCAGCGCAGCCACGGCATCGCCGCGGCGAAATGCACCGCGTGCTGGCCGGTGCCGCTGCCGATCTCCAGCACATTGCGCGCAGCGCCGAGGTGGCGCCGCAGCACCGCCAGGATCGGTTCGCGGTTGCGGTCGCAGGATTCGGCGTGGGGCTTGGCGGTCATCGCGGCGGGCTTCTTTCGTGAGCGGTGGGATTGTGCCGCAGGGCCGGTCCGCGCCACGCATGACCATGGTCACTTGTGCCCGCACCGCGCCACGGCCGAGATTCGGGGGTCCCGCGCGATGCCCGCATCGCCACGCCCATGGAGTCCCGCATGCAACGCCGCCAGTTCCTCGCGCTTTCCGGCCTCGGCCTCGCCGGCATGATGCTGCCCAATGCCCGCCTGATCGCCGCCGAAGAGCTGCTGGCGCCGGCCGACGTGGCGCGCAGGAAAGCGTTGGCCGATACCGTGCTGGCGCTGGCCAGGAAGGGCGGAGCCAGCTACTGCGACGTGCGCATCGGCCGTTACCTCAACCAGGCCATCATCACCCGCGAGGACAAGGTCCAGAACGTCACCAACAGCGAATCGGCCGGCGTCGGCATCCGCGTGATCGTCGACGGCGCCTGGGGCTTCGCCGCCAGCAACCAGTCCACCGACCAGGGCGTGGCCGCCGCGGTGGCGCAGGCGCTGGCCATCGCCAGCGCGAACGCGAAGATCCAGACCAGGCCGGTGCAGCTGGCGCCCACGCCCGGCGTGGGCGAGGTGCGCTGGCAGACGCCGATCCGGCGCAACGCGATGGCGGTGCCGGTCAAGGACAAGGTGGACCTGCTGCTGTCGATAAACGCTGCTGCGCTCAATGCCGGCGCCAGCTTCATCAACTCGCAGCTGTTCCTGGTCAACGAGCAGAAATACTTCGCTTCCAGCGACGGTTCGTGGATCGACCAGGACGTGCACCGCATCTGGCTGCCGTTCACCGCCACCGCCATCGACACCGCCAGCGGCAAGTTCCGCACCCGCAACGGGCTCTCGGCGCCGGCCGGCATGGGCTGGGAATTCCTCGATGGCGACGCCGCCGGCAAGTACCACCTGCCCGGCGGAGTGATCGGCTACGGCCACTCCTACGACCCGGTGGAGGACGCCATCGCCGCCGCCAAGCAGGCGCAGGAGAAGCTCAGGGCGCCGTCGGTGAAGCCGGGCAAGTACGACCTGGTGCTGGACCCGTCCAACCTGTTCCTGACCATCCACGAGAACGTCGGCCACCCGCTGGAGCTGGACCGCGTGCTCGGCTACGAGGCCAACTACGCCGGCACCAGCTTCGCCACGCTGGACAAGCGCGATGCCGGCTTCCGCTGGGGCAGCGACATCGTCAACTTCACCGCCGACAAGACCCAGCCCTACAGCCTGGGCGCGGTGGGCTACGACGACGAGGGCGTGAAGTGCCGGCGCTGGGACCTGGTGAAGGACGGCGTCCTGGTCAACTACCAGGCCACCCGCGACGAGGTGCATATCCTCGGCGAGAGCGCCTCGCACGGCTGCAGTTACGCCGATTCGTGGAAGAGCGTGCAGTTCCAGCGCATGGCCAACGTGTCGCTGGCGCCGGGCAAGGCGCCGCTGACCCCGGCGCAGATGGTCAAGGACGTGGAGAACGGCATCTACATCCACGGCCGCGGCTCGTACTCCATCGACCAGCAGCGCTACAACGCGCAGTTCGGCGGCCAGCTCTGCTACCAGATCAGGAACGGCGAGATCACCGGCATGGTCGAGGACGCCGCCTACCAGATCCGCACCCCGGAATTCTGGAACGCCTGTTCGGCCATCTGCGACGAGCGCGATTTCCGCCTCGGCGGTTCGTTCTTCGACGGCAAGGGCCAGCCGGGCCAGGTCTCGGCGGTGTCGCACGGCTCGGCGACCACGCGCTTCGACGGGGTGAACATCATCAATACGGCGCGGTCGCTGGGATAAGGGCGGGAAGAGCCTTCATTGCCCCGTGCGCGCTGCCACCGCAGCGCACAGGAGCCGCTTGCCTCCCGCGCAGCCGGGCATGCCTGCCCGGCCGGCTTCGCGGGGAAACGGGCAACGGCCTCAGCGCGTCGTATACCCGCCGTTGACCAGGATGGTCTGCCCGGTCATCCACCAGCCCTCGGATACCAGGAAGCGTATCCACGGCACGATGTCCTCGATGTCGGTCAGGCCGGTGCGCGAGAACGGCGACAGTGCCGCCGCGGTCTTGTGGTAGGCCACCGCGTCGGCGCCCTCGGCCGGGTAGAAGAACGGGGTATCCATCGGCCCCGGGCCTATCGCGGTCACCGAGATGCCGCGCCCGCCGAACTCCTTGGCCGCCGCGCGCGTGTAGTGCTCCACCGGCGCCTTGGTGCCGGCGTAGCTGGAATAGAACGGGGTGAACGCGCCCAGCAGGGAGGTCACCAGCGTGCAGATCCTGCCGTTGTCGGCGAGCTGGCGGCCGGCTTCCTTCAGGAAGAAGAACGCGGCCTTGTTGTTCACCGCGTCCATCTCGTCGAACTCGGCTTCGCCGATCTCGGCCATCGGCTTCTTCAGCACCTTGCCGACGGTATTGACCGCGATGTCGATGCGGCCCAGCGCCTGGCGGGCGTCGGCGAACAGTTTCTCAACCGCCCCGGCGCGGGTCAGGTCGGCCTGGAACAGGTGCGCGTTGCTGCCGGCGGCACGCACCGCGGCCGCGGTCGCCTCGGCCTGGCCGCGGGTGGCCAGGCTGTTGTAGTGGATGGCGATGCCGCTGGCGCCGTGCGCGGCGAGGTCGTGGGCGAGCAGGCCGCCCAGGTTCTTGGCGCCGCCGGCGATGAGGGCGGTCTTGCCGTGGATGCGGTGGTCGGTCATGGCGAACTCCCGTGGCTGGAATGCCCACAGAGGCTATCGGCTTGGAATTCCGGATAAAGCCAGCCATCCTGACTTCACTTGTCGGATATCCCGGACAATCGCCATGGACCGCATCGAGCTGTGCCGCATCTTCGTCCGCGTGGTGGACTGCGCCGGCTTCACCCGCGCCGCCGACCAGCTGAACCTGCCGCGCTCCACTGTTTCCGAGGCGGTCCGCACGCTGGAGCAGCGGCTGGGCACGCGCCTGCTCCACCGCACCACCCGCCAGGTCACCCCGACCCAGGACGGGCTGCTGTTCCACGCCCGCTGCCAACAGCTGATCGCCGACATGGACGAGGCCGAGCAGCTGTTCCGGCAGGCGCCGCATGCGCTGAGCGGCCGCCTGCGGGTGGACGTGCCCGGCCGCATCGGCCGCCTGATCCTGGCGCCGGCGCTGCCGCGCTTCCTCGACGCGCATCCGGGGATCGACGTCGAGCTGGGCATGACCGACCGCACCGTCGATCTGGTCGAGGATGGCGTGGACTGCGCGCTGCGGGTCGGCCCGCTGCAGGATTCGCGGCTGGTGGCGCGCGGCCTCGGCCAGCTGCCGCTGGTCAACGTGGCCAGCGCCGGATACCTCGCCGCGCACGGCATCCCCGCCCATCCCCGACAACTGCCCGACCATTGGGGCGTGCGCTACGCCTCGCCCGGCAACGGCCGGGTCGAACCCTGGGAGTGGCGCGAGGAAGGCGTGCTGCACGAACAGCCGCTGCGCGGGCGCGTCACCGTCAACAGCGCCGAGGCCTACATCGCCTGCTGCATCGCCGGGATGGGCCTGATCCAGATTCCGGCATACGACGTACGCCGCGAACTGGCCGACGGCACCCTGGTCGAAGTGATGCCCGGCCATCGCGCCGATCCGCTGCCGATGCACCTGCTGTATCCGCACCGGCGGCACCCGTCGCAGCGGCTGCAGGTGTTCGTGGCCTGGTTGCAGGAGGTGCTGGGCGAAGCCGTCCGGTAGCCGGGCAGTGCGCCCGGGCGCAACGCAGAACCGGCGCTTCCCGCGGCTTCTATGTCTAAAGTCACTACCGCTGCAAACGCCTCCCCGCAAGAATCGAACGGTTCGCAGAGCACCGCGAAGCCATCGTCGTTCGTTGCCGTAACGCCCGCCGCGCGGGCCGTGCCCTTGGAGAGCAGCCTTGCATAGACGTGACTTCCTCGCCCTGACCGGGCTTACCGCGGGCGGCCTGATGGTGCCGTCGTTCTTCGGCAAGGCCATCGCCGCCGAACAGTTGCTCAGCACGATCGACCCGGCGTTGAAGAAGCGCCTGGCCGACGATGCGATGAATGCCGCGCGCGCGGCAGGTGCCACGTACTGCGATGTGCGCATCGGCCGCTACCTGCGCCAGTTCGTGATCACCCGCGAAGACAAGGTGCAGAACGTGGTCAACACCGAATCCACCGGTGCCGGCATCCGCGTGATCGCGGGTGGTGCCTGGGGCTTCGCCGCGACCAACGACCTGAGCCCGGCCGGCGTGGTCAAGGCCGCGCAGCAGGCCGCCGCCATCGCCAAGGCCAACGCCAAGGTGCAGACCGCGCCGGTCCAGTTCGCCAAGGCGCCGGGCTTCGGCGAGGTCAGCTGGCGCACGCCGATCAAGAAGAACGCGATGGAAGTGCCGATCAAGGACAAGGCCGACCTGCTGCTGGGCGTGAACGCCGCCGCGCTGTCCGCCGGCGCCAGCTTCGTCAACTCGATGCTGTTCCTGGTCAACGAGCAGAAGTACTTCGCCTCCACCGACGGCTCCTACATCGACCAGGACGTGCACCGCATCTGGGCGCCGATGTCGGTGACCGCCATCGACAAGGCCAGCGGCAAGTTCCGCACCCGCGACGGCTTGTCCTCGCCGATGGGCATGGGCTTCGAGTACCTGGACGGCGACGCCAGCCAGAAATTCGTCTCGCCCAACGGCGTGGTCAACTACGGCCTGTCCTACGACATGCGCGAGGACGCCATCGCCGCGGCCAAGCAGGCGCAGGAAAAGCTCAAGGCGCCGTCGGTCAAGCCGGGCAAGTACGACCTGGTGCTGGACCCCTCGCACACCTGGCTGACGATCCACGAATCGGTCGGCCACCCGCTGGAACTGGACCGCGTGCTCGGCTACGAGGCCAACTACGCCGGCACCAGCTTCGCCACCCTGGACAAGCGCGAAGAGCATTTCCAGTACGGCAGCGACAAGGTCAACATCTTCGCCGACAAGGTCCAGCCGGGCAGCCTCGGCGCGGTCGGCTACGACGACGAAGGCGTCAAGACCAAGCGCTGGCCGCTGATCACCGACGGCAAGCTGGTCGACTACCAGGCCATCCGCGACCAGGCCCACATCCTCGGCAAGACCGAGTCCGATGGCTGCTGCTATGCCGATTCGTGGTCGAGCGTGCAGTTCCAGCGCATGGCCAACGTCTCGATGGCGCCGGGCAAGACCCCGCTGAGCGTGGCCGACCTGATCAAGGACGTGGAGAACGGCATCTACATCATCGGCGACGGCTCGTTCTCGATCGACCAGCAGCGCTACAACGCCCAGTTCGGCGGCCAGCTGTTCTACGAGATCAAGGACGGCAAGATCACCCGCATGCTGGAGGACGTGGCCTACCAGATCCGCACGCCGGAATTCTGGAACGCCTGCAGCGCCGTGGCCGACGAGCGCGACTACCGCCTGGGCGGCTCGTTCTTCGACGGCAAGGGCCAGCCGGGCCAGGTCTCGGCGGTGTCGCACGGCTCGTCCACCGCCCGTTTCGACGGCATCAACGTCATCAATACCGCACGCAGCCTCGGCTGACCGTCCAAGGAGTTCTTGAGCAATGAGCATCTTCACCGAACAGGAAGCCAAGGCCATCCTGGACAAGGTCATCGCGCTGTCCAAGGCCGACGAATGCACCGCGACGCTGGCCGGCTCCATCGACGGCAACATCCGCTTCGCGCTGAACAACGTCTCCACCAGCGGCATGGTCAACAACGCCGAGCTGGCGGTGCAGGTCGCCTTCGGCAAGCGCGTGGGCACCGCCTCGATCAACGAGTTCGACGACGCCTCGCTGGAGCGCGTGGTGCGCCGCGCCGAGGACCTGGCCCGGCTGGCGCCGGAGAACCCGGAGTTCATGCCGATCATCGGCAAGCAGGAATACAAGCCGAGCCCGACCTTCAGCGCCTCCACCGCCGCCATCGATCCGGAGTTCCGCGCCAAGGTCGCCGCCGACTCGATCACGCCGTGCCGCGGCCACGGGCTGATCGCCGCCGGCTTCCTCGAGGACAGCCGCGGCTTCGTCGCCATCGCCAACAGCAAGGGCAACTTCGGCTACCAGCAGAACACCTCCTTCGACTACACCTGCACCGTGCGCACCGAAGACGGCCGCGGTTCGGGCTGGGTCGGCCGCAACCTGAAGGACGCGTCCGACTTCCATGCCGAGCAGGAAATCGAGATCGCCAAGCGCAAGGCGATCGAATCGGCCGAAGCCAAGGCGCTGGAGCCGGGCAAGTACACGGTGATCCTGGAACCGGCCGCCGCCGCCGGCCTGATCAGCTTCATGATGAACTTCTTCGACGCCCGCTCCGCCGACGAAGGCCGCAGCTTCCTGTCCAAGAAGGGCGGCGGCAACAAGCTCGGCGAGCAGGTCTACGACCCGCAGGTGAACATGTTCGCCGACCCGTGGCACCCGGACGCGCCGGTGCTACCGTGGGACGGCGAGGGCACGCCGCGCGAGCGCATCGCCATCATCGAGAACGGCAAGGTGATGAACCTTAACTACTCGCGCTACTGGGCGCAGAAGCAGGGCAAGACCGCCAACGCGCGGCCCGGCAACCTGCTGATGAGCGGCGGCAGCAAGTCCATCGCCGAGCTGGTGAAAGGCACGCAGAAGGGCATCCTGCTCACCCGCACCTGGTACATCCGCATGGTCGATCCGCAGACCGTGCTGCTGACCGGCCTGACCCGCGACGGCACCTTCTACATCGAGAACGGCCAGATCAAGCACCCGGTGAAGAACTTCCGCTTCAACGAATCGCCGGTGATCATGCTCAACAACATCGACGAGCTGGGCAAGCCGGTGCGCGTGGCCGGCGACGAATCCAGCTACGTGATGATGATCCCGCCGATGAAGCTGCGCGATTTCACCTTCACCTCGCTGTCCGACGCGGTGTGACCCTGCCTTTCCCTTCTCCCTCCGGAAGAAGGGATCCGAAGGGCGGATGAGGGTCCGGGCGCAGCCCCGGCCCTCTCCGCGACCCCTCTCCCACGGGAGGGGGGGTTCCGTGCCCCAGAGACCGCTCCTGTCTTGTCCCAGTCCCGGCTAACGCGCGCGCAATTCCTCCACCTGCTGCTCGGCGGCGCGGTGGCGGCCGCATTGCCCGGGCGGGCGGGCGCCCAGGCCAGCCGCTACGACTTCTGGTTCACCCGCCTCAAGTACGACTCCGGCGACTGGGACGTGGACGCGCGCATGCCGTCCAACCTGATCACTTCGCTGATCGACTACACCACGCTGCGCGTGGATCCGACTGAACACGTCCTCGCCCTGTCCGACCCCAAGATGCTGCGCGCGCCGTTCTGCTACCTGGCCGGGCACAAGCTGGTCGAGTTCAATCCCGACGAACGCCGCAACTTCGAGCGCTACGTGCGCAACGGCGGCTTCGTGCTGGTGGACGACTGCAACCACGACATCGACGGCCTGTTCGCCACCTCGTTCGAGGCGCAGATGCGCAGCATCTTCGGCGCCAACGCACTGAAGAAGCTGCCCAACACCCACGCGCTGTACAACAGCTTCTTCAAATTCCCCGAAGGCCCGCCGGCGACCGCGTTCGAACTTAACGGCTGGGGCGACGACCTGGTGCACGACTACCTGAAGGGCATCGAGATCGACGGCCGCCTGGGCGTGCTCTACAGCAACAAGGACTACGGCTGCGAATGGGACTACGACTGGCGCAACAAACGCTTCCTGGCCGAGGACAACACGAAGTTCGGCGTGAACATCGTGATGTACGCACTGACGCATTGACCCCACTGGTGACCGCATGAACGCCCCCGCCCACGATCTCGATTCCCTGCTGCCCCGCCTGGGCGAACTGCGCGGCGCGCTGGCCCAGGCGGTGGTCGGCCAGCAGGACGTGGTCGAGCAACTGCTGATCGGCCTGCTCGCCGGCGGCCACTGCCTGCTCGAAGGCGCGCCCGGCCTCGGCAAGACCCTGCTGGTGCGCTCGCTCGGCCAGGCGCTGGAACTGCAGTTCCGGCGCGTGCAGTTCACCCCCGACCTGATGCCCAGCGACATCCTCGGCACCGAGCTGCTGGAGGAAGACCACGGCACCGGCAAGCGCGCGTTCCGCTTCCAGCAGGGCCCGGTCTTCACCAACCTGCTGCTGGCCGACGAACTCAACCGCACGCCGCCGAAAACCCAGGCCGCACTGCTGGAAGCGATGCAGGAGCGCACCGTCAGCTACGCCGGCACCACCTACACCCTGCCCTCCCCGTTCTTCGTGCTGGCCACGCAGAACCCGATCGAGCAGGCCGGCACCTACCCGTTGCCGGAAGCGCAGCTGGACCGCTTCCTGCTGCACGTGCGCGTGGACTACCCCAGCGAGGCCGAAGAGCGCGACATCCTCGCGCAGACCACCGGCAGCAGCGGTGGCGCCGTGCCGAAGGTGATGGATGCCGAGGCGGTGAAGGCGCTGCAGGCTGCGGTACGCGACGTGCACATCGGCGCCGACCTGCTGACTTGGATCACCCGGCTGGTGCGCGCCAGCCGCCCGGGCGATGGAGCACCGGCCGAGGTGAACAACTGGATCAAATGGGGCGCCGGCCCGCGCGCCGGGCAGTCGCTGGTGCTGGCGTCGAAGGCCCGCGCCCTGCTGCACGGCCGCTTCGCCGCCACCCGCGAGGACGTGCAGGCGCTGGCCGCGCCGGTGATGCGCCATCGCCTGCTGCTGTCCTTCGCCGCCGAGGCCGAGCAGAAGAGCGCCGACGACGTGATCGCCGCGCTGCTGCGCGCGGTGCCGTACCCGGCCTGACTCGTCCTCTGCATTCGCCTTGGCCGCCACCGCGCCACCGCTGATTCCCGCCGACGTGCGCAGCCGCCTGCGCGGCCTGCGGCTGTTGCCGCAACGGGCCAGCGGCAGCCGCGGCATCGGCATGCACGCCAGCCGCAGCCGCGGTGCCGGGCTGGAGTTCGCGCAGTACCGCGCCTATGAGCCCGGCGACGAACTGCGCCAGATCGACTGGAAGCTCTACGCGCGTTCGGACCGCTTCTTCGTGCGTGAGTCCGAGCGCGAAAGCCCGCTCACGGTGTGGCTGCTGCTCGACACCACCGCCTCGATGGCCCAGGCCGACCAGGCGCGGCGCGACTGGACCCGCCTGCAGGCGGCCAGCGCCCTGGCCGCCTGCGTGGCCGAACTGGCGCTGCAGCAGGGCGATGCCTTCGGCCTGGCTGCCATCGGCGGCGACGGCGTGCAACTGGTGCCCGCCGGCCATGGCCTGCGCCAGCGCGACCGCCTGCACCTGCAGCTGCACGCCCTGCGCGCGCAGGGCCAGTGGCCGGCACAGGAGCGGCTGGCGCCGGTGTGGGAACGCATCGCCGGCAACGACCTGGTGGTGATGATCGGCGATGGCTTCGACGAAGCCGCCATCGCCCTGGCCGAGCGCCTGGCCAAGGCCGGCCGCGATGTCGTGCACCTGCAGCTGCTGACCGCCGAGGAGCGCGACTTCCCGTTCCGCGACGGCCACCGCTTCCGCGACCCGGAAACCGGCGAGGAACTGCTCAGCGACGGCGCGACGGTACGCGCCGGGTACCTGGCCCGTTTCGCCGAGGCGCGACGCACGCTGGATGCGCGCCTGCAGGCCGCCGGCATCCGCCACGAGACCGGGTTCCTCGACGAAGCCATCGACGCGCCGCTGCAACGGCTGTCCGCGCGCCATGGAGGCCGCGGCGCATGAGCCTGGTGTGGCTTTTCCCGGCAGGCCTGGCCGCGCTGGCGGCGTTGCTGCTGCCGTTGCTGATCCATCTGGCGCGGCGCGACGAGCAGCGGCTGATCGACTTCGCGGCGCTGCGCTGGCTGGCGGCCAGGCCACGGCCGCGCCGGCGCATCCGCTTCGACGAATGGCCGCTGCTGCTGGTGCGGCTGCTGCTGCTCGCACTGCTGGCGGTGCTGCTGGCACGGCCGGCGCTGGAAGGCGTCGAGGACGACACGCCGCGCATCGCCGTCGCCCCCGGCGTGGACCTTGCCGCTGTACGCGCGATTGTCGATGCGGACAAGTCGCGATGGCTGTGGCTGGCACCGGGCTTTCCGGCGTTGGATGCGCCAGCCGCTCCCTTGCCCCCGCAACCGCTCGCCAGCCTGCTGCGCGAATTGGATGCAGCGCTGCCGCCCAAGGCACCGCTCACCGTGGTCGTGCCAACGGCGCTGGATGGGCTGGATGCGCAGCGGCCGCAGCTGTCGCGCGTGGTGCGCTGGCAGGTGATCGAAACCGCATCGCCGGCAGCCACTGCCACCCTGCCAGCCGCGCCACGCCTGCACATTCGTCATGACGAAACCGGCGCCGCCGCGCTGCCATGGTTGCGCGCGGTCGGTCAGGCGTGGAACACGCCGGTGGACATTGCCGACGACAACGATGCCTTCGCCGATGACGGCGACGTGCGCGTCTGGCTCTCGGCCAAACCGGTTCCCGATGCCTTGCAGGCGTGGGCGCGCGAAGGCGGCCGGCTGCTGGTCGATGCCCGCGCGCCCTTGCCCGATACCGCGCAGCGCCTGCCGCTGTGGCGCGACGACGGTGGCGCACCGGTGATCGAACAGGTGGATGGCCCGCACGCGCATTGGCTGCGCTGGGCCGCGCCGCTGCAGCCGGCGACGATGCCTGTCCTGCTGGATGCCGGCTTTCCGCAGCGCCTGCGCGGACTGCTGCAGGCGCCACCGGCTCCCACCCGCGCGCTGGCCACGGCGATGCGGCCGGACGCCGGCGCCGCCGCATGGCCGCAGCCGGCGTACGAACCCGTGCCGTGGCTGGCCGCCGCCATCGCCCTGCTGTTCCTGCTGGAGCGCTGGCTGGCCAGCGCGCGCCGGCGCCGGGGGCAGGCATGAACCCGCAGGCATTGCTGCGCGTCGCGCGTCGCCGGGTACTGCTGATCGTACTGGCCGGCGGCGTGCCGCTCGCGCTGGCGACCGGCCTGCTTGCCCTGCGCGCTGCCGGCTTCGATGCGGGCAGCGTGGCACTCACGCTCGCCCTGCTCGCCGTCGCCGCCTTCGCCACCTGGCGCGCGCGGCGGCTGGATGCGCGCTGGCTGGTCGCGCGCCTAGACGCGCAGCCGCGTTTCGAGGACAGCGCCGACCTGCTGTTCGCCGCGCCGGAATCGCTGAACCCGCTGCAGCAGCGCCAACGCGCGCGCATCGACCAGCGCCTGCACGCGACACCGCCCGACCTGCGTCCGCGCTGGCCGTGGCCGCGCCTGCTCGCCTGCTTCGGCATTGCGTTGCTGATCTCCACCGCCGCCGTGCTGTGGCCGCGCGATGCGGGAATGGCTGCCACGGATGTCCGCGATGGAGGCGCCGTACATTCCGCGGTGACGCCGCCGCCCGCCTTGCGCGGCACCCGTCTCGAAGTGACGCCGCCGGCCTACACCGGCCAACCGCCGAGCGCCGGCGAGAAGCTCGACGCGCGCGCCCTGCAGGGCAGCCATCTGCGCTGGCAGCTGCGGTTCGCGCCGCAGCCGCGGCAGGCATGGCTGCAATTCCACGATGGCCGCCGCCTGCCGTTGCAGCCTGTCGGCGACCGCTGGCAGGCCGAGGAACCCCTGCAGCGCTCCGGCCTGTACCGCATCGTCACCGAGCCCGCGCTGGCCGACGCCGGACGCGCATGGCGGCTGGAAGTGGTGCCGGACCGTCCGCCGCAGGTGAAGGTGATCGAACCGGTGCAGACGCTCACCCAGGCCGCGCCGCACCAGCGCCGCTGGACGCTGCGCTTCGAGGCCAGCGACGACTTCGGCGTCGCCGCCGGCGCGGTGCTGGAGCTCACCACCGCCAAGGGCAGCGGCGAGAACATCGATTTCCAGCAGCGCCGCGTGGAACTGGCCGGCAGCGGCCCGGCCACTTCACGCCGCTTCGCCCATGACGTCGATCTGGCCGCGCTGGGCGTCGGGCCGGGCGACGAAGTGGTCGCGCGCCTGAGCGTACGCGACAACCGCGCGCCGCAACCGCAGGAGGCGCGCAGCCCCAGCCTGATCCTGCGCCTGCCCAGCGAGCAGGAGGTGCAGACCAGCGACCTGGAAGGGGCGATCAAGAAGGTGATGCCGGCCTATTTCCGCAGCCAGCGCCAAATCATCATCGACGCCGAGGCATTGCTGAAGCAGCGCAGCGCGCTCGACGCCGACACCTTCATCAAGCGCGCGGACGCCATCGGCGTGGACCAGCGCATCCTGCGCCTGCGCTATGGCCAGTTCCTGGGCGAGGAAGCCGAAGGCGGTGCAAAACCGCCGCCGACCGGAGACGGCCCGCCCACCGCCGACGCGGCGGCCAGCGACCATGCGCACGACGATGGCCACGACCACGACCAGGATCACGCGGGCGGCGGCGACGCCACGGCGGCCTTCGGCAGCGCCACCGACGTGCTGTCCGAGTACGGCCACACCCACGACCATGCCGAGGCCGCGACCCTGCTCGATCCGCAGACCCGCGCCATCCTCAAGGCCGCGCTCGACCAGATGTGGCAATCCGAAGGCCACCTGCGCCAGGGCCACCCCGACAAGGCGCTGCCCTACGCCTACAAGGCGCTGGGGTTCATCAAGCAGGTGCAGCAGGCCGAGCGCGTCTACCTGGCGCGGGTCGGCCCCGAGCTGCCGCCGATCGACATGGCGCGGCGCATGGGCGGCAAGCGCGACGGGCTTGGCAATCGCAGCCTGCAACCGGCACCGCGCGAAAGTGGCGACGCCATACCGGTGAACGCCTGGCGGGCGCTGGCCACGGCGGATGCGGCGGTCGATCTGGACACGCTGTCGCGCTGGCTCGATGCGCATCCGCAGGCCGTGCCCGATCCGCTCGACATCGCCGCCGCCATCGATGAACTGCGCCAGCAACCCGATTGCCGCGCCTGCCGGCAGCGCCTGCGCGACCAATTGTGGCCGGCGCTGCCGCGCGCGCCGGGACCGCCGGCGCGGCGCGACGCCGCCGACACCATGGGCCGCCGCTACCTCGACGCCTTGACCGCACCGCAGGAGACCGCGCGATGAGCTGGCTGCCCCTCGCCCTCATTGCCCTGGCCGTGCTGCTCGGCAGCCTGCGCCTGTGCCTGGCGCCGCGCCCGCCGCTTGCGCGCCTGGGCCTGCTGCTGGCGCTGCAGCTGGCGGCGGCGCTGCTGCTCCGGCTGGCCCTGTTCCCGCCGCGGCATGCCGTGCCCGCCGATACGCTGCTGATCGCCACCGCCGGCACGACCGCAGCGGACATGGCGGCCATCCCGGCCGCCGTGCGGCTGCGCCTGCCGGAAGCACCGGCACTGACGGACGTGGACCGGGTACCGGATCTGGCCACCGCGCTGCGCCAGCATCCGGGCACGCGCGCACTCGTCGTCGTCGGCCAGGGCCTGCCGGCGCGCGACCGCGACGTCGCGCTGCCGCCGCTGCGCTTCCTGCCCGCCGCCGCACCGCACGGGCTGGTGGAACTGCAGGCGCCGCCGCCGCTCGCCGCAGGCGCGCGTTTCGAGGTCGGCACGCACGTGCAGGGCCTGCCGCAGGCGCGGGTGGAACTGCTGGACCCAGCCGGGCATCGCGTCGCTATCGCCACGCCCGGCGAGGATGGCCGCGTGCGTCTCGCCGCCAGCGCGCGCGATGCCGGCGATGTCGAATTCACCCTGCGCGCGCTCGACGCCGAGGGCAAGGTGCTCGACCAGCTGCCGGTGCCGGTGCGCGTGCAGGCGGTAGCGGCGCCCGCGCTGCGCCTGCTCGCTGGCGCACCCGGGCCGGAACTGAAGTACCTGCAGCGCTGGGCCGCCGATACCGGCGCGACCCTGCAGACCGGCATCAGCGTCGGCGGCGGCGTGCAGCTGGGCGACGCGCCGCAGGCCATCGACGCGGCCAGCCTCGCCAGGCTCGACCTGCTGCTGCTCGACGAACGCCGCCTGGCCGCGCTGTCGTCGGCGCAGCGCACGGCCATCGCCGCGGCCATGCGCGACGGTCTCGGCGTGCTGGTGCGCATGGGCGGGACGCTAGACGGCGATGCCCGCCGCGCCCTGCGCGAATGGGAGCTGGACGCGCGCGGCGGCGGGCAGACCGCCACGGTGCAGCTGCGCGATATCGATACCGGCGATGGCGGCGCGGCGGCGACGCTGGACGTCGAGCGCTTCGATCTGGCGTTCGCCGACACCGGCGTGGTGCCGCTGCTGCGCGCCGCCGACGGCGCCGCGATCGGCGGCTGGCGGGCCGTGGGCCGTGGGCGCATCGGCGTACTGCCGGTCGCCGACAGCTACACCCTGGTGCTCGCCGGCCATGCCGACGCCCACGCCGAACTGTGGAACCGCGTACTGGCGACGCTGGCGCGGCCGCTGCCGGCATCGCCGCTCGCCACGCTGCCTGCCTGGGCCTGGGCCGGCGAACGCACCGCGCTGTGCGGCCTGCCTGCCGGTACGCGGATCGAAGCGCCCGATCGCGGCACCACCACCCTGGTGGCCGATCCGCACGCGGGCAACTGCAGCGGCTGGTGGCCGCGGCAGGCCGGCTGGCACCGTGCCGTCGCCGGCGACTTCAGCGCCGGCGTGCGGGTGATCGACCCGGCCGACGCGCGCGCCCTGCATGCACAGGCCACGCGCGAGGCCACTTCAGCCTTGCGCGGCAGCAACGGAATTACCGCAGCATCCGCGCTGCCGGTACCCGGCCCGCGCTGGCCGTGGCTGCTGGGCTTCGTGCTGGCGGCGGCGCTGCTGTGGTGGCTGGAACGGCGGCCACGACCATCCGGCGGTGCTCATGCCCCGGGCAGTGCATAGGAAACGGCGGTACCCGATACCTTCACATAGCCCCGCTCGCGCAGCCCGGCGATGAGCCGCTGGACCTCGGCACGCGGCAGCTTCTTGCCGAACATGGAATCCATCGCGCTTTCCAGGGTCTTCACCCGCGTCGGCCGGGTCATGGCCGCAAGCCGCTGCAGGACAAGCTGCAGCCGCGCTTCCTGCTCCGGCGGTGGCGCGGCCGGCGCGAAGCACGGCATCCGCGTAATGGCGGTGGAGCGGCATGCAAGTATCCGGTTCTCCTTGAGGTGCCGGATCAGCGGATCGAAGCCGGTGTCGCCGGAGATGACATGGAAGAACCCCCGCGGATCGGCCTCTGCCAGGCGCCCCATGTACCAGGCGATATGGAAGTCGGCCGCGTTCGGGCCGTTGCCGGCGATCTTCACGTACTCGGCATGCCGCCCCATCCGCTGCAGCGCCGCAGCGATCTCGAACGGAATCTTCCCCTGATTGGCGCCGACGAACACGATCACCCGGAACTCCGGGCGTTCCAGCCGCGCCAGCGATTCGGGCTGCACGTTCTCGTAATCGATCAGCACATAGTTGATGCGTGCGGTCGAAGCTGATGCTTCGCCTGCACTTGCCTGCAGATCCATCGCCATCCCTGTTCGCGACCGCCGACAGGTACCGCTTAGACGCCTCGATGGACCCTGCTGCCGGGCGGGTGCCTGGAAAAACGACGCCCGCGCCCGGAGCGGGCGCGGGCGCGGGCGTCGCCGCGATCACGCGGCTCAGCGCGCCGGCGCGTTTACGTCATGCGGCCGGCTGCCCTGCTCGGCGTCCATCCGGTTGCGCTCTTCATGCAGGACCTGGCCCTGCTCCTTGCTCAGGCCGTCGTGCAGGGTGTCGCGCAGGCGGGTCAGCCAGGGGATGCGCTGGCGGTCGGGCAGCTGCCGTACCCACATGCGCAGGTCGTAGCGCTGTTCGGGCGTCATCTGCCAGTACGCGGCGGCCGTGGGCACCGGCGGCACTTCCATCTGCGGCATCAGCATGAACGACACCGCGCGGCTGATCGCCGCAGGGATGACCGTGCCGTGGTCCTCGCCGGCGATCTCGTCGAAGCGCGCATCCACGGGCGTGCGCTCCACCAGTGCCGCTGCCAGGGCGCGGCTGCTGTCCACCTGCGCCCGTTCCTTCTGCAGCAGCGCCAGCTTGGCGACATTCGGCCGCGAGTGCGCCAGCGGCGACAGCGCCTGCTCGTACTCGCCCGCGGTGAGCAGCAGCTTGAGCGGCGGCGATCCGGAGGGGCGCGTGGCCAGGGTATCGGCCAGTCGCCGGGCGATGTCGGCGCGGTCGAACCAGATCGACGGACTGGCCGCTGCGCGCACGGCGAAGGCATCGGGCTTGCGCAGCATCGAATGCAGCACGAACAGGCCGCCGAAGGAATGCCCGAACAGCGCCTGCCGGGCCGGGTCGACCGGCGCCAGTGCGGCGATGCGCGGCTTGAGCCGGCCCTCGATGAAGTCGAGGAAGGCATCGGCGCCGCCCGAAGCCGCGCTGATGCGCGGGTTGCCGCTGCCCGGCGGCGTCAGGTCCAGGGTGCGCGCGCTACCGATGTCCACGCCGTCGGGGTAGCCGATGCCGACCACCACCGTGGCCAGGTCGCGCGGCACGTCGGGGCGGCGCTCCATGGCGCGCACCGTCTCCAGCGCGGTGAGGAACATGGCGTTGCCGTCCAGCACGTAGAACACGCCGTAGCCGCCGCGCGGCGCCGGCTTGTCCGGCACCGACACGAAAATGCGGTAGTTGCGGCCATCGGCGGCGGCCAGGTCGAACTGCTGCGCGCCCTTGACCTGCAACGGCGTGGCGGCCGCTGCGGCGGGCTGGTCCGGTGCGGCCGCCGCCATCGCTGGCGCCAGGGCCAGGCCCAGTGCCAGCACCACGGATACTGCTTTCATCATCGATTCTCTCCCGGCCTGCCCGGCATGATGCCGGACAGGCCTGCGTTGCTCACCAGCGCTTGTCGAACGACAGCACCAGGCTGCGGCCCATCACCGTCGCGTTGGCTGGATCATAGGGGTCCGGCAGGGTATCGACGGCAGCGGTGGTACCGGTGTCGAAGAACGGCGGCGCACTGTTGGTGAGGTTGATGGCGGTGAAGTTCACCCGCGAGTCGCGGAACAGGCCGCCGATGTCGGACAGGTCGTAGCCCAGGTGGAAGTCGAAGGTCTTCCAGGCCTTGATCTTCACCGGCGCGGTCGCCGCCACCGGCATGCCCTGCGCATTGGGCAGGAAGCAGCCGGCCACGCACTGGTAGTCGTCCACGTAGTTCATCGTCAGCGATGCGTTGAGGTTGCCGTAGTACCACTTCACCCCGTGCATCGAGCGCAGCTTGACCGGACTGGAGCCGTCGGCGGCGCTGTACCTGGCGAGGCGGTCGACGTAGCCGGCGCCCGGCGTGGCCTCGATCTCGTAGGACTTGAGCAGGGTGCCGCGGTTGAAGAACTCCAGCGAACCGCCGTAGCGGGTGTCGAAGCCGTAGTCCAGATTGAAGTCGAAGCCGTCCATCCTCAGCGAGGCCAGGTTGAGCTGGGTGGCGTTGACGATCATCGCCACGTCCGCCGGCCCCATCACCGGGCCGGCACCGAGCTGGCCGAGGTAGCGCGGGTCGTTCTCCATGATCTGGCGCACGCGGTCCGCGCCCGGATTGATCTCAAGGCTGCCGATGTACGGGGTGGCGCCCTTGGTGAACAGGTCGTTGAGGATGCCGCCCAGCTGCCCGGCCTGGATGCGCACGATGCGGTCGTCGACCTTCAGGTTGAAGTAGCTCGCGCCGGCACGCAGGCCCGGCGCCCACTCCGGCTTCCAGTCGAAGCCCAGGGTCCAGGTCCTGGCCTCTTCCGGCTTCAGCGTCGGGCCGGCGCCGCCGGAGACGACGATCGCGTTGAAGGTGCAGCCGGCGGCGGTGTTGGACACGCCGTTGAGCGGGACCACGGTGGTATCGCAGGGCGCGCGGTACAGGTCCGCACGCAGGAACGCGCCATTGCCGCCGGTGATCGGCTGCACGCCGTCGTAGGCGTAGCGCATCGGCGGGGCATGGAACGAGGTGCCCCAGCTGGCGCGCAGGGTCAGTGCGTCGGTGGGCTTGAAGTCCAGGCCGACCTTCGGATTGAAGGTGGAGAAGTCGCCCATGCCGCTGCTGCGCTCGTAGCGGGCGGCCAGGGACAGGTCCAGCTTCTGCGCGAAGCGCGAGGCGTTGTCCTTGCCGATCAGCGGGAAGGCCAGTTCCGCGAACACCGCGCCCACGTCGCGCTCGGTGGTGCCGAAGACTTCGTGCTTGCCCGAGGTCGAGCGCCAGTTGAAGTCCAGTTCGCCACCGATGTTCTCGCGGCGGTAATCGATGCCCGCGGCCAGCTTGGCGATGCCGCCGGGCATCGCGAACAGGTCGCCATCGACCTTGAAACTGGCCTGCGCCAGCCACGAGGCGAAGTCGAGGTTCTCGTAGCCGATCAGCTGCGACAGCACCTGCGCGGACAGCGGCTCGGTGGTCCACGGGTTGAACGCGGCGTAGTTGAGCCCGGCGCAGTAGGCCAGCTGTGCCGGGGTGGCGTTGGCCGGCAGGCCCTGGCTGCACTGGATCGCAGTCGGCGCCTGCACCCTGCCGCCGGCAGGCGTGGGCAGGTAGTCGTAGATGTTGGCGTTGCGCTGCACGTCGGAGTTGCGGAACTGCTCGTCGCGGCTGTAGCTGAGCGTGGCTTCGCCGCGCCAGCTGCCGCCGAGGTCGAAGCCGGCGCCGATGGTCGCGGCGATGCTGTCCACCCCGACCTCGCGCTGCAGCGGGCGGTCGTCGATCAGCACGCCATAGTTGTTGGCCACGCCCGGGATCAGGTACGGATTGTTCGGGCCAAGGGTGCCGTACAGCGCCTGGTAGCCCTGGTTGTAGGTGCCGCGACGGCGGGTATAGCGCAGGTCGCCGTACAGGCCGACGGCGCCGACCTCATGCTCGAAGCCGACGAAGGCGCTGTGGCGCTGCATCTCCGGCAGGATGTCCACCTTGTCCCAGGCATCGTGGGTGTTGCCGACGCCATCGGTCACCGCGACCAGGCTGCCGCCGGAGATGCGCCGGGCCGGGGTGCCCCAGCCGTTGGCGGTGGGCGTGTTGAACTGGTTGGCCGCCGCACCGGCACGGGCGCCGGCACGGCGCCAGTTGACGCCGCCGCGGTCGCTGAAGTCGCTGCCGGAGCGGTAGATGCCCAGGTCGGTGGCGGCCAGCGCGTCCTGCCGGTCGTATTCGTAGCCGACGATCATGCCGCCGCCGTCCCAGTGCCTGCCCCAGGTCTGGCCGATCTGGACCTGGCTGTTGCCGCCCTCGGTGGCGTTGCCGAGGCGGACGGTGGTGCGGGCGCCGTCGTCGCTGCGCTTGAGGATGATGTTGACCACGCCGCCGACCGCGTCGGAGCCGTACACCGCCGAAGCGCCGTCGAGCAGGACCTCGATGTGGTCGACCGCATTGCTGGGGATGGTCGAGATGTCGACGAAATCCCCGTACTGGCCGGCGGCCGCGACGCGGCGGCCGTTGACCAGCACCAGCGTGGACAGGGCGCCCAGGCCGCGCAGGTTCACGCCCTGGCCGCCGGTCATGTTGGAGCCGGCGACGCTGCTGTCCGACCCCTGGATGTTGTCGCTCATGCCCACGCCGCCGGCGAAGTTGGCCGGCAGTTCGCGCAGGAAATCGCCCACCGTGGCCTTGCCGCTGGCCTGGATCTGCTCGGCGCCGATCACCATCACGGCGTTGCCCGCCGGCGTCGCGCCGCGGATGTTGGTGCCGGTGACGACCACCGTATCCAGTTGCACCGGTGCCTCCTGCGCCTGCAATGCGCCGGCGATGCACACCGCCAATATCGAAAATCCGCTGGCCAGAACCCGCTGTTGCCCTGCTCGACTGCTCATCATTCCCCCGCAATTCACTGTGGCTGACGGATGGACGCCCACGCTGCCCGGCATGTCGCCGGCAGTGGCCGTTCCCGGGCCCGGGCCGATGCCCCATCCACGTTCCGAAGGCCGGCGCTGGCGCCGGAGTGCACCCGGATCACAGCAAGAGCGCGTCGAGGTGTCAACGAAAATTACGATATTTTTTCTTCCATCATGCGATTGATTGACAACAACGCACGACAACCCCCAATCGAAATGTTTAAAAACAATCACTTATTTCCGTCACGGAAATTTAGCGAAATTCCCGTTGTCGAAATTAATCCGGGGAATGCTGCATCACAGCAGAGAAATTTGATTTTCGAAATTCCCGCCCCACACTGTACGCATGAAGACCACCGCCTCCGCCCCGGCCGCCGCCCGTACCCTGGCCAAACGCGCCTACCAGCGCCTGCGCCGCGACATCGTCCACGGCCAGTGGCCGCCGGGCGGCAAGCTCAAGCTCGAGGCCCTGGTCCAGCATTACGAGATCGGCATGTCGCCGCTGCGCGAGGCGCTGGCGCGGCTGGTCGGCGACCAGCTGGTGAAGACCGAGGACCAGCGCGGTTTCTGGGTGTCGCCGCTGTCGCTGGAGGAACTGGACGACATCTCGCGGGTGCGCAACCTGATCGAGACCGAGGCGCTGCGGCTGTCGATCGAGCGCGGCGACGAAGCCTGGGAAGCGCGCGTGCGCGAGACCTACGACGCCCTCAATGAGGTCGAGGGCGAAGTGCTGGGCCGCGGCGAAGCCGCTCCGCAGGAGCTGCTCGACGCCTGGGAAGACCGCAACCGCCAGTTCCACTATGCGCTGGTGTCCGCCTGCGATTCGCCGTGGCTGATCAAGCTGCAGGAACTGCTCTACCACCAGGCCGAACGCTACCGGCGGGTGTCGCTGAGCGCCTCGCGCGGCAAGCGCTTCGTGCAGGACGAGCACCAGGCGATCTTCGAGGCGACCCTGGAACGCAACGCGCTGCGCGCCTGCCGCCTTACCCACGACCACCTGATGCGCACCTACGACGAGGTGCGCAAGACCGTGGCGGCGCTGGACGCCGGGCAGAAAGACGCTTCGTGACCGGCGCTGCCGCACGCCGCGGCCAGGTGCCTCCACGCCCGCCGGGCGCGGAGGCAGGATCTCAGCCGGCCGCGCAGATCCGCGGCTGCGCGCGCAGCAGTTCGCGGGTGCGCTCGAAGCCCGCCACCGCCTTGGGATCGAAATCCTTCACGCCCTCGGACACGTACAGGCCGACGATCAGCGCGCCCTGCTTGTCGTAAAAGCCGAGGATGCGGGTGAACTTGTCCGCTTCCTTGGTGGGGATCTGCAACGCCCAGATCTGGTCCACTTCCTGCGGCGTGATGTGCCCGTGCACGCCCGCGCCGCCATCGGCGTACATGTCGTACCAGATCGGCGTGGTGGTCGACTGGGTCTGCGGCACCTTGCTGGGGAAGTTCCAGACATGCATGCCGCCGGAGGTGAACACGATGCCGATGCGGGTATCGGCGCCCCAGGCGTCGACCGATTTCCAGACTTCGTCGAACAGCAGGCGGTTGGAACGCACGCCGTAGGCCTGGGCCGGCTCCAGCGCACTGACCACGCGCGTCTCCTCCATCCGGAACAGGCGCGCCACTGCGGGCGGCGGTGCGCCGGGGCGGGTCTGGGCGTAGTAGTGGCGGATCACCTTGGCATCATCGGCCGAGGCGCAGGTGTCGGCGGCCGCGGCATGGCCGGCCAGGCCGAGCGCCGCCAACAGCGACGCGTTCAGCAGGATCTTCATCGGTCTTTCTTCCGTCTTCGGGTGGCAATGGAAGCGGGCGGCGGCTCAGTCCAGCTCGGCGTCGCCCGCGGTGAGGTAGTCCCACATGCGCTCGAGCAGGCGGCCGTTCCAGGTCGCGCGGACCGCGGACTGCTCCTCGCTCAGGCAGGTCGGCAGGGTGTGCGCGGCGGCGGACAGGCAGTCCAGTTCCACGCGCGCGGCGTCTTCCAGGTACCAGGCCAGCACCACCGCCGCCTGCAGCGACTGCCCGGCGGTCACCGCGCCATTGCCGCGCATGACGATGGCGCGCGCGTCGCCGAGCTGTTCGGCCAGGCGCCGCGCCTGCACGTCCGAGCGCAGCAGCAGCGGGTCGTCCCACAGCGGCGGCTGCGGGTGGAAATAGGCGCCGAAACCATGCCGGGCCAGCGGCGTGCGGCCGAGCACGCTCAGGCTCATCAGCTTCGGCGGCTGGATCCGCGCCACGCCACCGACGTCGGGGCGGCGGCGGTAGATCTCGCGGTGGATGCGCACTTCCGGCAGCACGCCCTCGGGCAGCTCGCCCTCCAGCGGCACCACCGTGCAGCGCTCGCCCGGCCGTACCAGCCCCAGCGGCCGCGACGGCGCCACCAGGAACGAAGCGGCGTCGATGCGTGCGCTGCAGTGGCCATAGGCATGCACCAGCCCGGCGCGGCCCAGCGCGCGAGCGGCCACGCGCACGCTGCGCGCCAGCGCCTCCAGCTGCGCGCTCACTTGCGGAACTCCCGGATCTGCGGCTCGGCGCCCCACATGCAGAAGCCCGGCGGCGCGAACTCGAACTGGCGTTCGCGGTACAGCAGTTCGTCGGCGATGCTGCTCACGCCCGAGGAATATTCGTAGACCATGCCGTCGGGCCCTTCGAAGTACAGGAAGCGCGCGCCCGAAGTCGGATGGCGGCCGGGCCCGAACACCACCGGGATGCCCTGGCTGCGCAGATGGTGCAGCGAGCGCTGCACGTCGTCGGCGCTGGCCACCTGGTGGTTGATGTGCTGGATGCCGGCGCGGTTGGTCGGGAACAGCGCGATCTTGTGGTGGACCTCGTCGATGCGCAGCAGCGGCGCATCGCCGATGCGGTCGCTGACCCGCGCATTGCACACGGAAGTCCAGAACGCCTCGTCGCGCACCGCGTCGGTGGTGCACAGCCCGATGTGGCTGAAGCCGGTGATGCCGGCATCGCGCGCGCCGTGGTAGCGGCGCGAGGACATCTGCGGCCGCCACACCAGCTCGATGCGGTTGCCGGTGGGGTCGCGGAAGGCGATGAAGTCGCGCACCTTGCGCTGCTGCGCCTCGCCGGCGGTGCCGCGGTGCACCGGATGCCCCAGCCGCTCGAGCTCGGCGCCCGCCGCGTCCAGTTCGGCGCGCGTGTCCACCTCGAAGGCGACGACCTGGTCGGCCGGGTCGCCCTCGAAATAACACAGGGTGTGCTCGCGCTGGTCGGACTTGAAGTACGCCGCGCCATGGCCGCGCTCGGCCACTTCCAGGCCGAGGATGGCCGTGGCGTAGCGCGTGGCACCTTCCAGGTCGCGGGTTCCCAGGCGCACGTAGCTCACGTCGCGCAGCTGGATCATGCGCTGGGCACTCCGCGCAGCGCCGGGCGCGGCGATACCGCGTCGGCCGCCAGCTCGGCGATGGCGCAGTCGCTGCCCCAGGCGCAGTGCGAATCGGCGCGCATCGCGAACTGGCGCGGGCGCCGCGGCGATGCGGCGGCGATGCGCTCGCCCTCGGCGACGAAGCTGTAGTACACCGCGTCGGGACCGGCGAAGGTGACGAACGCCTGCGCGGATGCGGGGCGGCGGCCGGGGCCGTGCGCGATGGCCTGCGGCAGTCCGCGCAGGCGGTGGTACTGCTGCATCACCTGGTCCAGCCCCTGCACCTCGAACTCGACCGCCAGCACGCCGGCGGCCGCGGCCGGGAACAACGCCAGCCGGTGGTGCGCCGCATCCATGCCCAGGTAGGACGCATCGCCGATCCAGTCGCGGACCTGCAGGCCGAACAGGTCGACCAGCAGCGCCTCGTCGGCGGCCGCGTCGGTGCTGCGCAGCGCCAGCGCCGCCAGCCCGGCCACGCCGCTGTCGCGCGCGGGGAAGAAACGCCAGCCCTGGTTCTGCGGGCGCACCACCAGTTCCAGGCACAGGCCGCCGGGCGTGGTGAACGCGGCCAGCACGCGCACGTTGCGCCGTGCGGCCAGCGCCGCATCGCGCTGCGCCGGGATGCCGCGCGCCTGCAGCGCCTGCAGCGCGGCCTGCAGCGCCGCTTCGTCGCGCAGTTCCAGGCCGACCGCATGGCGGCGCGGCGACGCGCTGGAATAGACCAGGCTGTACTGGCGCTCGTCGGAACGGAACGCCTGCTCGCCGTTGCCGGCCGGCAGCGCCTGCAGCCCCAGTTCGGTGCCGGCGAAATGCGCGGCCGCGTCCAGGTCGCGGGTTCCAAGGACGACGTAACGCAGTTGCTCGACGACGATCGACATGACGCGGTACCTCAATGGATGCGGGGGGCCGTGGGAAGGAACGTTGCGCCGGCGCGGCGCCCGGGCTCAGCCCAGGCGGCGGCGCACGATCCGCTCGAATACCGCCGCGGCCACCGGCAGCAGCTGGTCGTCGAACCGGAACGTCGGGTGGTGGCACATGGCGCTGTCCATGCCCAGGAACAGGTAGGCGCCGGGCCACTGTTCCAGCATGTAGGAAAAATCGTCCGAGAACGGATAGGCGCGCATGTCGGTCCTGACGTTGTCCGCGCCCAGCACGTCGCCCAGCGCCTGCGCCGCCAGCGCGGCCTGTTCCGGCGCGTTGACGCAGGGCGGGCAGGAGTGCGGGATGCGCAGGTCGATGCTGCAGCCGGAGATCTGCGCATACCCCTCGCACAGTGCGCGCAGGCGCTTGAGCAGCTCCTCGTGCACCTCGCGCGACAGCGAGCGGATGGTGCCGCTGAGCGAGGCGGAGGACGGGATGATGTTGTGGGTGGTGCCGGCCTGCAGGCTGCCCACATTGATCAGCGCCGCTTCCATCGGGTCGATGTGGCGGCCGACGATGGCGCTGATCTCCACCGCCAGGCGCGCGGCGACCTGCAGCGGGTCGTTGGCGCGGTGCGGTGCGGCGGCATGGCCGCCGACGCCCTCGATCGCGATCTCGAACACCGCCAGCGACTGCAGCGTGGCGCCGGTGCGCACGCTGGCCTGGCCGCCGGGCAGCGCCGGCATGTTGTGGAAGGCGTAGACCTCATCGCACGGCCAGCGCTCGAACAGGCCGTCCTCGACCATCTTGATGGCGCCGCGCCCGCCTTCCTCGGCCGGCTGGAAGATCAGCACCACGCGGCCGCTGGCCGGCGGGTTCGCCACCAGGTGCTCGGCGGTGCCGAGCAGCGCGGCGGTATGGCCGTCATGGCCGCAGGTGTGGGCCACGCCCGGGCGCTGCGAGCGGTACGGCAGCTCGTTTTGTTCGTCCATGGGCAGGGCGTCCATGTCGGCGCGCAGGCCGATGGACATCCCCGGCTTGCCGGAGTCGATCACCGCCACCACGCCGGTGCCGCCCAGGCCGGTTTGCACGTCCAGCCCGAGGCCGCGCAGCACCTCGGCCACCAGTGCCGAGGTGCGCTCTTCCTCGAAGCCCAGCTCGGGCCAGGCATGGATGCGCTGGCGCCAGTCGGCCATGCGCGGTGCCAGGGCGAGGACGGAATCAGGAACGGCGGCCATCAGGGTGCATCTCCGGAACGTGGGCGTGGGACCGATCAAAGCAGAGTCGCCCCTCGCTTGTCAAATTTAATTTCGATATTTTGCAGACATCTCGAAATTTGTCTGGCATGATCGCCGCACCAAGCCAATCCAATAAACATTGATGTTTGGCTGAAATACGGCAGATATCCGGCCCCCGAAGCACCACGAGGAAACGGAATAAATTTCGTAATTTATGGATTCGACCACGGAAACCGCATGAACATCACTGCAGCGCAAGCGCCCGCCTCCTCTGTCATCACGCACTACATCGCAGGCCGCCCGGTCACTTCCAGCCGGCCTCCGTTCGCCAATGTCGATCCCGCCACCGGCCAGGTCGTGGGCCACGTCCACGAGGCCGATGCCGGCATCGTGGACATGGCGGTGCGCGCGGCGCGCGATGCCCTGCACGGCCCCTGGGGCCGGCTCACCGACGGCGAGCGCGCGGCGATCCTGCGCCGGCTGGCCGACGGCATCCGCGCCCGCTTCGACGAGTTCGTCGCCGCCGAAGTACGCGATACCGGCAAACCGTACAGCCTGGCCAGCCACCTGGACATCCCGCGTGGAGCGGCCAACTTCGACGTGTTCGCCGACCAGCTGGCGCACGGCGCCACCGAGGCGTTCCGCTCGCCCACGCCCGACGGCGGCATCGCGCTCAACTACGGCCTGCGCACCCCGCGCGGGGTGATCGCGGTGATCTGCCCGTGGAACCTGCCGCTGCTGCTGATGACCTGGAAGGTGGCCCCGGCGCTGGCCTTCGGCAACACCGTGGTGGTCAAGCCGTCGGAGGAAACCCCCAGCACGACCACCCTGCTGGCCGAGGTGATGAACGATGCCGGCGTGCCGCCGGGCGTGTTCAACGTGGTCCACGGCTTCGGCCCGGACAGCGCCGGCCAGTACCTGACCGAACACCCCGACGTGAACGGCATCACCTTCACCGGCGAAACCCGCACCGGCACGGCGATCATGAAGGCCGCCGCGGTGGGCGTGCGCCCGGTCTCCTTCGAACTGGGCGGCAAGAACGCGGCCGTGGTCTTCGCCGACTGCGACCTGGACGCGGCCATCGCCGGCACCACCCGCTCGGCCTTCCTCAACAGCGGCCAGGTCTGCCTGGGCACCGAACGCATCTATGTCGAACGGCCGATCTTCGACACCTTCGTCGCGCGCCTGAAGCAGGCGGCCGAGGCGCTGCGCCCGGGCGATCCGAACGCCGGGGACACCACGTTCGGCCCGCTGATCAGCAAGGCGCACCGCGACAAGGTGCTGTCCTACTACGCCCGCGCGCGCAACGAGGGCGCCAGCATCGTCACCGGCGGCGGCGTGCCGTCGCTGCCGGCGCCGCTGTCCGGCGGCTGGTGGGTGGAACCGACCATCTGGACCGGCCTGCCGGCCGATTCGGCGGTGCTGACCGAGGAGATCTTCGGGCCGTGCTGCCACATCGCCCCGTTCGACCGCGAGGACGAAGCCATCGCCGCGGCCAACGACAGCCCCTACGGGCTGGCCACTTCGATCTGGACCGGCGACCTGTCGCGCGCCCACCGCGTGGCCGCCGCCATCGAGGTCGGCGTGGCCTGGGTCAACTGCTGGTTCCTGCGCGACCTGCGCACCGCCTTCGGCGGCGCCAAGCAGTCGGGCATCGGCCGCGAAGGCGGCGTCCACGGGCTGGAGTTCTACACGGAGCTGCGCAATGTCTGCATCAAGCTTTGAAGCGCTGGCCGGCACCGCGCCGGTGCGCGAGGCCGCGCGCCTACTGGGCGAGGCCGCACGCAGTGGAACGGCCTGCGAGCCGGTCGCGCCGCTGCTCGGATCCGGCGGCATCGACGCCGCCTACGCGGTCCAGCACCTGCTCACCGAGCAGGCGCTGGCCAACGGCCGCCGTCTGTCCGGGCGCAAGATCGGCCTGACCTCGGTGGCGGTGCAGCAGCAGCTGGGCGTGGACCAGCCCGACTACGGCATGCTGTTCGACGACATGGCCTATGGCGACGGCGAGGAGATCCCGCTCGGCCGCCTGATCCAGCCCAAGGTCGAGGCCGAGATCGCCTTCGTGCTCGATCGCGACCTGGACGCCGAACGGCCGACGCTGGGGCATGTATTGGGGGCCATCGGCTACGCGCTGCCGGCCATCGAGGTGGTCGACAGCCGCGTGCGCGACTGGAAGATCAGCATCCTCGACACCATCGCCGACAACGCCTCCTCCGGCGTCTACGTGCTCGGCGGCACGCCCCGCAAGATCGACGCGCTGGACCTGCGCCTGTGCGGCATGAGCCTGGAACAGCGCGGCGAACCGGTCTCGCTGGGCTGCGGCGCGGCCTGCCTGGGCAATCCGCTCAACGCGGTGGTGTGGCTGGCGCGCACCGCCGCGCGCATCGGCCGGCCGCTGCGCGCCGGCGACACCGTGCTGTCCGGGGCGCTGGGGCCGATGGCCGTGGCGCGCCCGGGCGATGTCTTCGAAGCCCGCATCTCCGGCCTGGGCCGGGTCGCGGCCGCCTTCCGTGGAGAGTAAGCCCATGAGCAAGCACAACGTCGCGGTGATCGGTTCGGGCAACATCGGCACCGACCTGATGATCAAGATCCTGCGCCACGGCCGCCACCTGCAGATGGCGGCGATGGTCGGCGTGGACCCGCAGTCGGACGGCCTGGCGCGCGCGCGCCGGCTCGGCGTGGCGACCACCCACGACGGCATCGAAGGCCTGCGCGCGATGCCGGAATACGCCGGCATCGACATCGTGTTCGACGCCACCTCGGCCGGCGCCCACGTCGGCCACGACCGCCTGCTGCGCGCCGACGGCAAGCGCGTGATCGACCTGACCCCGGCCGCGGTCGGCCCCTACGTGGTGCCGGCGGTCAACCTGGACCAGCACCTGGCCGCGGGCAACGTCAACATGGTCACCTGCGGCGGCCAGGCCACCATCCCGGTGGTGGCCGCGGTCGCGCGCGTGGCGCCGGTGCGCTACGCCGAGATCGTCGCCTCGATCGCCAGCAAGTCGGCCGGCCCCGGCACCCGCGCCAACATCGACGAGTTCACCGAGACCACCTCGCGTGCGCTGGAAACCGTCGGCGGCGCGCAGCGCGGCAAGGCCATCATCGTGCTCAACCCGGCCGAGCCGCCGCTGATCATGCGCGACACCGTGTACTGCCTGACCGAAGGCGGCGACCCGGCCGCGATCGCCGCGTCCATCGAGGCCATGGTCGCCACCGTGGCCGGCTACGTGCCCGGTTACCGGCTCAAGCAGCAGGTGCAGTTCGAAGCCCTGGACGCCGCCGCGTGCGCGGCCATCCTCGGCCGCGCCGACGCCGCGCCGGGGCTGAAGGTGTCGGTGTTCCTCGAGGTCGAAGGCGCCGGCCACTATCTGCCGGCCTATGCCGGCAACCTGGACATCATGACCTCCGCGGCGCTGGCCGCGGCCGAACGCATGGTCGAGGTTTCCCTGGAAACCGCCACCGAGGAGGACGCGCGATGAACCGGCTCTACATCCAGGACGTGACCCTGCGCGATGGCATGCACGCCATCCGCCACCAGTACGGGCTGGAACACACCCGCGCCATCGCCGCCGCGCTGGACCGCGCCGGCGTGGCCGCCATCGAGGTCGCGCACGGCGACGGCCTGGCCGGCTCCAGCTTCAACTATGGCTTCGGCCGCCATTCGGACCTGGAATGGATCGCCGCGGTACGCGAGAGCGTGCAGCAGGCGAAGCTGACCACCCTGCTGCTGCCCGGCATCGGCACCGTGCACGACCTGCGCGAAGCGGTGGCCGCCGGGGTGCGCTCGGTGCGCGTGGCCACCCACTGCACCGAGGCCGACGTCGCCCGCCAGCACATCGAGGAGGCGCGCCGGCTGGAGATCGACGTGGCCGGCTTCCTGATGATGAGCCACATGACCTCGCCGGCCGAGCTGGCCGCGCAGGCGCTGAAGATGGAGAGCTACGGCGCGTACTGCGTGTACGTGACCGACTCCGGCGGCGCGCTGACCATGGACGATACCCGCGACCGCGTGCGCGCGCTGCGCGACGCGCTGCGCCCGGAGACCCAGATCGGCATCCACGCCCACCACAACCTGTCGCTGGGCGTGGCCAATTCCATCGTCGCGGTGGAGAACGGCGTGACCCGCGTGGACGCCTCGCTGGCCGGGATGGGCGCCGGCGCCGGCAACGCGCCGCTGGAAGTGTTCATCGCCGCGGTCGAGCGCATGGGCTGGGAGCACGGCTGCGACCTGTACGCGCTGATGGATGCGGCCGACGACCTGGTGCGGCCGCTGCAGGACCGCCCGGTAAGGGTGGACCGCGAAACCCTGAGCCTGGGCTATGCCGGCGTCTATTCCAGCTTCCTGCGCCACGCCGAGAAGGCCGCCGCCGACCACGGCCTGGACGTGCGCTCGATCCTGGTCGAGCTGGGGCGCCGGCGCATGGTCGGCGGACAGGAAGACATGATCGTCGACGTCGCGCTGGACCTGCTGGCGCGCAACCGCACTACCGAGGGACAGACCGCATGACCGCCATCGACATCGAGGCACTGGCCGGGCGCCTGGACGACGCCGCCCGCCACGCCACCGCCACCCCGCAGCTGGAACAGGCCATCAGCCTGGAACAGGCCTATGCGATCCAGCGCCTGAGCATCGAACGCCGGCTGCGCCGCGGCGAGCGCCGCATCGGCATCAAGATGGGCTTCACCAGCCGCGCCAAGATGGTGCAGATGGGCGTATCGGACATGATCTGGGGCCGGCTCACCTCTGCGATGCTGGTGGACGACGG
>NZ_LDJG01000079.1 GCF_001431425.1 Stenotrophomonas nitritireducens | reverse complement strand
CGTGCCGATTGCCACTGAACAGGAAGGCGTCGCCGGACGTAGGAGGCGTGGGCGTTGGAGCAGGCAGGGACGCGGGAGCGCCAGAGCTGGACTTGGGCGCGAGGTCCTTCAGCGCAGCGTCGAACAGGTCGGCGAGTGCGATGGGGCCAGGGCGCTGGGCTCGTGGGGCGGTGTCGTCCACGGCCATGGCCTAGCCCAATCCCTGATCGACCCAGTTCCTGATCGCGGCCCAGACCACCGAGAGCGGCAGCGACATGCCCTCGGCCAGGTCCATGGCCGCATCGAGAATCGAGGTCTCGTCCTCCAGATCGACGTTCCTGCTGCTGGTCACGGCTTTCCATTGCCGCCACAGTTCGGTGTCCTGGGTCTCGTCCAGGACGGGGTGGCGCCCCTTGCGCTTGGGCAGGCCGAGGATCTCCCGCCGCAGGGCGACTTCCTGATGGGTCAGGCCATAGAAGCGGCTGACCATCTCCGTGCTGGCCCCCAGCCGCAGCATGCGATCGACCGTGGCGATTTCCTTCTCCACGTCCTGTGCCTGGTTGAGCAGGCGCTGCAGCACTTCGCGGTTGACCGTGACCGAGC
>NZ_LDJG01000078.1 GCF_001431425.1 Stenotrophomonas nitritireducens | reverse complement strand
GACGCAGGCCGCTGCCTGCGGCAGCCGGTCGCACAGCAGACCATGCAGCAGATCCGCGCTGCGGGCAGTGCCCACGTCGTGTCGGTGGAGACTGAGCGTGTCCGCGAAGGCCCGCCGCTGCCGTTCGACCTGGGCACCTTGCAGGAAGTGTGTTCCAAGCAGCTTGGGCTGGACGTGCAGGAAACCTTGGAGATTGCCCAAGCCCTGTACGAGACGCACAAGGCCACGACGTACCCCCGCTCGGACTCCGGCTACCTGCCCGAGAGCATGTTTGCCGAAGTGCCCACCGTTCTCGACAGCCTGCTCAAGACCGATCCCTCGCTGCGCTCGATCATGGGCCAGCTCGACCGCTCGCAGCGCTCGCGCGCCTGGAACGATGGCAAGGTCACGGCGCACCACGGCATCATCCCGACGCTCGAACCGGCGAAGCTCTCCGCCATGAGCGAGAAGGAACTGGCCGTGTACAGGCTCATCCGGTCGCATTACTTGGCGCAGTTCCTCCCTCACCACGAGTTCGACCGCACTGTGGCCAAGTTTTCGTGCGGGGGGCAGAAGTTCGTGTCAATTCTACACATCTGACGCTGCCGACGATGCCCCTTGGGTAGACCCCGCTGGAGGACACATCACCACAGAGAAGACGAATTCATAGAGAGGGAGGAATGCCGTCACGTAATGCAACCGGATGCGCCTGTACCTGACTATTCTATCCAACCGACGATGCAGACGATAGCCATACTGTAGCCTTCGCTTATACACCAATACACACCAAAACAAGAATTCTCATCTCTATCAATATGACATGTACTATACAA
>NZ_LDJG01000077.1 GCF_001431425.1 Stenotrophomonas nitritireducens | reverse complement strand
CAGCGCGGCCTCGCGCATGGTGCGCTTGAACAGGAACACCTGGTCGGCCAGCGCCATGGCGTCGGCATGGGTGAAGTTCACTTCCAGCTGCGCCGCGCCGGATTCGTGGATCAGGGTGTCCACGTCCAGCTTCATCGCGTCGCAGTAGTCGTACATCAGGTCGAGGATGGGGTCGAACTCGTTGACCGCGTCGATCGAGTAGGACTGGCGCGCGGTTTCCGGGCGTCCGGAGCGGCCGGCCGGCGGCAGCAGCGGGAAATCCGGGTCGGTGTTCTTCTGTACCAGGAAGAACTCCACCTCCGGCGCCACGATCGGCTTCAGCCCCAGCTCGTCGTAGGCGGCCAGCACCCGCCGCAGCACGTTGCGCGGCGCCAGTTCGTGCGGCTGCCCGCTGCGCGTGTAGCAGTCGTGGATGACCTGCGCGGTGGGGTCGGTCGCCCACGGCACCATGCGCACGGTGTCCGGGTCCGGGCGCAGCACCATGTCCGAATCGGCCGGCGCCACCAATTCGTAGTAGTCGTCCGGCGAATCGCCGGTGACGGTGGTGGCGAAGATGCCC
>NZ_LDJG01000076.1 GCF_001431425.1 Stenotrophomonas nitritireducens | reverse complement strand
TTACCCGTAGACGCCGGCTCCACTGCTGCCGCCAGCTCCGGCGCGGGACGGCCATGATGCAGGTCCAGCGCCGCCATCGCCTCATGCGTCGGCACGAACGGCTGCTGGTATTCCCTCGGGATTTCCACCGACCAGTTGAAGAAGAACGAATCCTTGTGCGCCAGCCGGTACTCGCGCACCCGCTTGATGCCCTGCGTCATGCGCCGCGCCACGGCGACAGGGTCGCCGACGATGATCTCGTAGCGGCTGGCCGCTTCCTCGCCCAGGGTCATGCGTATGAACCGGTCGATCTGTTCGAAGTACGGCGCGGCGACGGTCGGGCCGCTGAGGATCAGGGGGAACGGCAGCGCCTTGTTCTCCTCGCGCAGCAGGATGCCCAGCAGATACAGGATTTCCTCGGCGGTGCCGACGCCGCCCGGGAACACGATGATGCCGTGGCCCATGCGGACGAAGGCCTCAAGGCGCTTCTCGATATCCGGCATGATCACCAGGTGGTTCACGATCGGGTTCGGCGACTCGGCCGCGATGATGCCCGGCTCGGTGATGCCGATGTAGCGCGTATTGGCCTTGCGCTGCTTGGCATGGGCGATCGTCGCGCCCTTCATCGGCCCCTTCATCGCACCCGGGCCGCAGCCGGTGCAGATGTCCAGTCCGCGCAGTCCCAACTCATAGCCGACCTGCTTGGTATACAGGTATTCGTCGCGGGAAATCGAGTGGCCGCCCCAGCAGACGACCAGGTTCGGCTCGCTCGGCTGCAGGATGCGCGCATTGCGCAGCACGCCGAACACCGCGTTGGTGATGCCCTCCGAGGTTTCCAGGTCAGAGGCGTATTCCGGCCCCAGCTCGATGGCCATGTAGGCCAGGTCGCGCACGACCGAGAACAGCAGTTCGGCGATGCCGC
>NZ_LDJG01000075.1 GCF_001431425.1 Stenotrophomonas nitritireducens | reverse complement strand
TGCGGATGCTGGCGGCTCCCTGTCCACCAGCGAGCGATCACCATGGCAACCAGCAACGAACCATTGCAACTCAACCTCGGCTCCCTGCGCAGCGCGATGTCGCTGACGCTGCACACCCACCACGCCTCGCGCATCTGGCATGGCCGCGCCGCCGCCGAGGGGCGACCCGGCATCGTCGGCCTGAACGGCTACATCGCCGTGATGAACAAGATGAAGCGCGGCTCGGAGCAGGACGACCCGTACAGCGACTGGTGGATGTTGCGCATCGAGGAAAAGCTCGACCAGACCAGGACCACGTTGCAATCGCTGCGCGAGCAGGTTGACCAGGCACTGGCCGGCGTGCCTGCGGCGTTGAGCCTGGGTGAGAACCTCAACGTGCAGCCGGTGAAGCTCCCCTTGTTCGTGAACGCGCAGCTCGGCTTTGCCGCCGTCTATCTGCTGGCCGACTACGACGACATCGCCCGCAAGCTGATCCTCGCCCACCACACCGCGCTGATCGATCGCTCGACGTTGGAGCGCTGGCTCAACGAAGGTGCCCACGCGCTGCGCAGCCTGTTCAGCCTGGCCCAGCAATACCGCTA
>NZ_LDJG01000074.1 GCF_001431425.1 Stenotrophomonas nitritireducens | reverse complement strand
CCCAGCCCGGCGGCGAAATGGCCGCCGCTCCGGCCCACGGATTCGATCAGGTAATCGCGCAGTTCGCCGGCGACCGCGGGCAGTTCGGTTTCATCGAATGCGCGCAGGTCGTGCGGGGTCTGGATGCGCGACAGGCGCGGGTAGCGGACGGAGTCGATCATTTTCTTCGTATTTCAGCCGAACCGGTATTTTCGCCCCCATTCCGGGGTGGGGCAAGCAAACCGCCGGTTGCGTGAGCGGCCGATGAGGATTCCGGGCAAGGGAACGGGGGCATGGTTCAGCTTGCGGCACCAACGACTCCGCCGGAAGCCCGTTTCCCGTGCATCGCGCCTGCGCCAAGACATCCTCCCGTCGCGTGGGCCAGGCGCCGCGCCGCACTGTTTTTTCGGCAGTCGTGCCTTCAGGAATGCGCGCTCGCCGGCGAGGGTGAATGGGCGCGCTTGCGATCTTCCAGTGACGCACCACGCGTCGATGTGCGCCGGTGGGTTGCGCGTGGGCCGGGCATGCGCCAGGCGGTATTGCGCGGAATCAGGCGCTGCGCCGCAACGCCTTCTTCGGCAGCTGCGCCTTCAGGAAGGCCATCTGGTCGGCGAGGATGTTGCGGTTGGACAGGATCAGGTGTTCGATCCAGCTCGGCCGGTAGGGTACGGCCAGCAGCGGCATGTTGGCCTGCTGCGGGGTGCGGTTGCTCTTGCGCGAATTGCACTGGAAGCAGGCGCTGACCACGTTTTCCCAGATGTCACGGCCGCCCTTGGACAGCGGCATCACGTGGTCGCGGGTCAGGTGCGGGCGGCTGAACTGCTGGCCGCAGTACAGGCACAGCTGCGCGTCGCGGGCGAACAGCGCGGTATTGGTGAGGTTGGGCGTGGGGTCGAGGGCGCGCGAGCGGGCGTGGCCGCGCGAAGCGATGATCGGGTGCAGGTCCAGGCCGCTGCGCAGTCCGCTGGCGCGGTTGATGGCGCCGTGCACGTGCAGGCAGGGATCGCCCAGGGTCCAGGCCACCGCGCCGCGCGCGTAGAGGCAGGAGGCCTCCTGCCAG
>NZ_LDJG01000073.1 GCF_001431425.1 Stenotrophomonas nitritireducens | reverse complement strand
GCGCTGGCGCAGGCCGGCATTCCGGTGGTGGGCGTGGATTCGCTGCGCTATTTCTGGAGCGAGCGCACGCCGGCCGGTTTTGCCGCCGACCTGGATCGCATCGCCCGCCACTACGCACGGCAGTGGCAGCGCCCGAACCTGATGCTGGTGGGTTTCTCCCAGGGCGCCGACGTGTTGCCGGCGGCGATCAACCGGCTGTCCACCGACACCGCGTCGATGCTGGCGATGACCGCCCTGCTGTCGGTGGGCACGCGCGCCGACTACGAATTCCACGTCAGCAACTGGCTGGGCGGCGGCAGCGACCGCGGGCTGCCGATCGCGCCGGAGATGCGCCGGCTGGCGGCCGCGCGTACCGTCTGCGTCTACGGCCAGGACGACGACGATGCGCTGTGCCCGCACCTGCCGGCCGGTTCGGCGCAGGTGGTGCGCCTGCCCGGCGACCACCACTTCGAAGGCGACTACGCCGGGCTGGCGCAGGTGATCCTGCAGCGGCTGCGCGGGCTCAGCTCGACTGCCGGCGCGGGTCCAGCGAAATGAGCCGGGTCACGTCCAGCAGCGCG
>NZ_LDJG01000072.1 GCF_001431425.1 Stenotrophomonas nitritireducens | reverse complement strand
TCGCCGGACGTTTTACCGGCGCTCAACGAAAGAAAAACTTTGCTATATGAGGCTCCCGCAACTTCTTCAAGAATCGCAATTTTTCCTCTTCTCGGGTGTTGAGGAGTTGCTGTCTGCACTCGGAAGTGTCATTGATCCAGCCGAGAAACAGGAAGTGTTGCGACTCGCCGATCTTGGCTTGCCGCCAATATCGTCCAAGGATGCTCTGGCGACGATGCTGGGCATCAATCCAGGGCTCCTTTGGTCGTTTGAAAACAGACCACAGAAACACTATCGAGTTTTTACGATCCCCAAAGGAGCAGGTCGTGAAAGGACGATCGTAGCCCCTAAAGTTGCCCTGAAAGTCTTGCAGAAATGGCTGTCCATCCAGTTGCAGCGCAACTACGTTCCGCCAAATCATGTCTTCGGCTTCATTCCGGGACGATCACATATCCAAGCGGCACAAAAGCATCTTTGCGCCCGGTGGACGTATTCAGTCGATATCGAAAATTTCTTTCCGACCACATCACGTGACGTGGTGTGTGAGGTGTTCCTGCAACTTGGATACAGCCCCGAATCATCCCAGATGCTAGCTGGTTTCTGTTGCTATAAAGGCTTTCTGGCTCAGGGTGCCCCCACTAGCCCGGTGGTGTCCAATTTGGCTTTTCGCAACATTGACGAGAGGCTTGTGCAGCTAGCCGAGAGATTCGGCGTTCGTCTCAGCAGATACGCGGATGATATTGTTTTTTCGGGCATCCATGATTTTCCCGATGAGTTGAGAATTGATGTTGATCGGATTTTTGGGGATTCGCCGTGGAGGCTATCCCCTGACAAGACCGAGTTTGATCAGCTTCCCCGTAGGCTGAAAGTTCATGGACTTTTGGTACATGGCGAGCGGGTGCGGTTGACCAAGGGATACAGGAACAAATTGAGGGCCTATGCGGCTGTCTCTTTGTACACGTCT
>NZ_LDJG01000071.1 GCF_001431425.1 Stenotrophomonas nitritireducens | reverse complement strand
ATTGAGGGCCTATGCGCACCTTGCAAAGCTGGATCGCATCCGAGAAGACGATCTAGCTCGTGTCACGGGCCACTTGAGGTACGGCAAGCAGGTCATTGAAGCCACCGGCTAAGTGAAGCGTCCTCGTTTTTCCGAGTCACCTAGACATAGAGGTGGTTGATGATGCCATGGCGTAGGCAACGGGCGAGAGCCCGCCGAGTGAGCGATGGGGTCGCTGGTGGTTGTAACGGTGACGCCAATCCTCGGTCATGCGTCGAACTTCCTGCGGGCTGGTAAAGACGTGGCGGTCCAGGACCTCGGTGCGATACGTCCGATTGAAGCGCTCGATGTAGGCGTTCTGGGTCGGCTTACCGGGCTGGGTGTGCAGCAGTTCGACGTCGTGGCGCTGGGCCCATTGCCGCAGCGCGGCGCTGATGAACTCCGGGCCGTTGTCCAAGCGTAGGCGAAGTGGTGCACCACGCAGTTCTATCAACTCGTCCAGCGCCCGGATCACCCGTTGCGACGGCAGACTCGTGTCGATCTCGATCCTCAGCGATTCGCGGTTGAAATCGTCGTTGACGTTGAAAGTGCGGAAGCGCCGCCCGGACCACAGGGCATCGGCCATGAAGTCTGCCGACCAGGTGTGATTGGCTTGATCGGGAATCGCCAACGGCTCGCGGATGCGGTCAGGCAGGCGGCGCTTGCCCCGGCGTGGCAAGT
>NZ_LDJG01000070.1 GCF_001431425.1 Stenotrophomonas nitritireducens | reverse complement strand
TGTGCAGTCAGCCGGCGCCGATGCCAAGTGCCAGCCAACCTTCCGCACCGGCCTGCGGACCCACCCTCACGTCAATGCACGTCCGTCCAGTACTCGTTCTTCAGCAGATAGGCCAGGAAGGAGAGCAGCGCCAGGAACAGCACCACCCACACGCCCATGCTCTGGCGCTTGAGCACGGCCGGTTCGCCGGCGTACTCGAGGAAGTTGGTGATGTCGCGGACGGTCTGGTCGTATTCCTGCGGCTTCACCCGCCCCGGACTGGTCACCACCAGCCGCTCCGGATGCCGTTCGCCGGCCACGTCGGGCTCGCCGAACTCGGCGTGCTGCAGGCCCTGCAGCTCCCACAGCGGATTGGGCATGGAGGCATTCGGGAACAGCTTGTTGTTCCAGCCCAGCGGCCGCGACTCGTCCAGGTAGAACGACTTGAGGTAGGTGTAGATCCAGTCGCTGCCCCGCACGCGCGAGATCAGGCTCAGGTCCGGCGGCATCTTGCCGAACCACTTGTCGCCCTGCTCCTTGGTCATGGCGACGTGGATCTGCTCACCGAACTTGGCGCCGGTGAAATTCAGGTTGTCCATCACCTGCTGTTCGGTCAGGCCCAAGTCCGCGGCCATGCGCGAGTAACGCAGGTACTTCAGCGAGTGGCAGCCCGAACAGTAGTTCATGTAGGCCTGCGCGCCGCGCTGCAGCAGGCGGGCAACGACCTGTCCGACCAGGCGTCGCTGCAGCGCGGCGCGCAGGCCTACATGAACTACTGTTCGGGCTGCCACTCGCTGAAGTACCTGCGTTACTCGCGCATGGCCGCGGACTTGGGCCTGACCGAACAGCAGGTGATGGACAACCTGAATTTCACCGGCGCCAAGTTCGGTGAGCAGATCCACGTCGCCATGACCAAGGAGCAGGGCGACAAGTGGTTCGGCAAGAT
Organism: Stenotrophomonas nitritireducens; assembly: GCF_001431425.1. Lineage (GTDB taxonomy): Bacteria > Pseudomonadota > Gammaproteobacteria > Xanthomonadales > Xanthomonadaceae > Stenotrophomonas > Stenotrophomonas nitritireducens. The sequence continues at coordinate 37 of NZ_LDJG01000070.1, read as the reverse complement.
GCCGCCGGACCTGAGCCTGATCTCGCGCGTGCGGGGG
>NZ_LDJG01000007.1 GCF_001431425.1 Stenotrophomonas nitritireducens | reverse complement strand
AGATCGCCCTGGTCGGAAAGGCACCGGGCCGCTACAACCTGTTCCTCGGCGGCGACCACCGCGGCCAGCGCCTGAACACGCTGTACCGCGACAACATCACCGAGGCGCAGATCCTCGAAGCCCTCGACCCGCTGCTGGCCCGCTACGCCGCGGAACGCGGGAGCGACGAACGCTTCGGCGACTTCCTGCACCGCAGCGGCCTGATCGAGCTGCCGCCCTACCCGACCCACCGCCAGATCGCCGTGGAACTGCACGCATGAACGCCCTGTCCCTGCCCCCCCTCAACGACGAGACCCTCCCGCCCCTGGACGAGGACGCCGCCACGCTTGGCGCGCGGCTGGAAACGATGGACGCCGAGCAGCGCGTGCACTGGGCGCTGCGGCACACGCCGGGCACGCACGTGCTGTCCTCCAGCTTCGGCGCGCAGTCGGCGGTGACCCTGCACCTGCTCAGCCGCCAGCAGCCCGACATCCCGGTGATCCTGATCGACACCGGCTACCTGTTCCCGGAAACCTACCGCTTCGCCGACGAACTGACCCAGCGGCTGGGCCTGAACCTGAAGGTGTACCGGCCGCTGGTCAGCCGCGCGTGGATGGAAGCGCGCCATGGCCGCCTGTGGGAACAGGGGCTGGTCGGCATCGAGCAGTACAACAACCTGCGCAAGGTCGAGCCGATGAAGCGCGCCCTGGACGAACTGCAGGCCGGCACCTGGTTCACCGGCCTGCGCCGCAGCCAGTCGGCCAGCCGCGCCGCCACGCCGGTCCTGCAGCGCCGCGAGGGGCGCTGGAAGGTCAACCCGATCGCCGACTGGAGCGACCGCGACGTGTGGCGGTACCTCAAGCAGCACGACCTGCCCTATCACCCGCTGTGGGAACAGGGCTATGTCTCCATCGGCGATTACCACACCACCCGCCGCTGGGAGCCGGGCATGCGCGAGGAGGACACCCGCTTCTTCGGGCTCAAGCGCGAGTGCGGCCTGCACGAGATGTGACCGCGTCCAGCGCGGGCCGGGCAACGATGCGGGGTATCGCAAGATTCGATGCCGGCCGGGAAGACGGCCGGTGCGGTGGGATCAGGTGTCCGCGGCGTCCTGCTGCCGCTCCCAGAACGCGAGCAGCTCGCGCAGGCCTGGCGCCTCGCCGGTACGCGCCACGTCTTCGTGCAGATAGCGCGCCTCCTGTCGCCACTGGCGGCTGCTCAACGCCTGCAGCACGCTGCCCTTCGTATGGCTGCAGCCCATGTGCCACCGCGTGAAATACAGCTGTTCCACCGGGCCGTTCTGCAGTTCCACCAGTTCGACATGCAGGCGCGAGGCGCGGATGCGCGCATAAATGCGCGCCACGCTACCTTCCGGTCCCTCGATGTACTGGAAGAAGCGGCGGCCATCGTGGAGCAGGACACCGGTGACGCCCTCCAGATGGTTGTGCGCCCGCGCATCAACCAGCAGGCGATCCAGGTCGGCCACCGCCAGCCCGGCCACGGCGGTACTGGCGTATGCCACTGCCCATCGCGTCATCCACGCATCCTCTGGCTGGGTCGGGCGAGCATGCCACAGGCATCCCGCTGCCGGTTGACCGGCAGCGGGGGAGTGCGCGTCAGTAGCGGTAATCCAGCTTCAACCAGAAAGTGCGGCCCGGTTCGTTGATCCGCACCGGATCGGCGGGGAAGCCGAAATCGGCGCTGCCGGCCAGGTTCAGGTGTTCGGCGTAGGCGCGGTCGAACAGGTTGTCCACACCGGCGCTGGCGCGCAGGCCGTCGCTGATGCGGTAGGCGCCGTTGAGCGACAGCGTGGCGAAGCCCGCGCTCGGGCCGAGATCGCGCGCGACCACGTTGCCCTCGTCCAGCGCCACCCGGTTCTGCCGGCCCACCACCCGCAGCAGGGCGCCGGTGGACCAGCGCGCATGCTCCCAGGACGCGGTGAAGCGCCCCTCCAGCGGCGGGATCTGCGGCAGCGGCCGCTGCTCGTCGCGGTTTTCGCCCCAGGCGTAGGCCAGCGTGCTGCCCAGCTTCCAGCCGTGCACCGGCCGCCATTCCAGCCCGGCCTCGGCACCGGCGATGCGCGCATCGGCATTGCCCGCCCGCGTGCTGCTGCCCATCATGCCGCCGCTGCGATAGGCGAACAGGATGTAGTCCTGGATGCGCCCGGCATAGGCCGACACCCAGGCGTCCAGCGCGCGGCCATGGAACTGCAGGCCCAGGTCGAGCTGGGTGGTCTTTTCCGGCTTCACCCCGGCGAAGGCGTTGGCGCTGCCGGCCGGCCCTGCATCGGCCGAGAACAGTTCCCAGTAATCGGGCATGCGCTCGGCATGGCCGAGCCCGGCGTACCAGGTCCAGGCCTGGCCATGGTCGCGCTCATAGCGCAGGAAGCCGCTGCCCAGCGTTTCCTCGCGCGTCTGCCCGGCGGTGGGATTGGGCATGCCCTTCATCCCGGTGGTCAGGCGCAGGTCCTTCGCCTGCGCCCTGTCCATGCGCAGGCCGCTCACCCAGCGCCGCGGCGTGTCCTCGCCGAAAGTCAGTTCGGCGAACGCGCCGTGGTTGCGCAGTTCGGCGTCGCGGGTCCACGGCATCTGCCGGAAGGTGCCGCGGCCCATGCCGTTGCGCTTGCGATGGCGGCTGTCCTGGGTATCGACGCCGGCGACGACGGCCACGTCCTGCCAGCGCCACTCCGACGCGACGCGGCCACCGGTGGTGCGCCGCTCCACGTTCGACGCCATCGGCATCGGCATGCTGCCGTGCGGGTTGGGCGTGCGCAGCGTGTAGTTGTCCATCACGTGGTCGGCGTCGTTGTAGTACAGGTTGGCCTGCAGCTTGTCCCACGCACCGGGCAGGTTGCCGCGCTCGAAACGCAGGCCGTAGCTGCTGCGCTTGAACGCCGCGCCGTCCATGCCGCGGCCGGCATAGCGGGCCAGCGCGTCGCCGGTGCCGGCGTTGAGTTCGAGCACGGTATCGGCGTCGGGCGTCCAGCCGATGGCGGCATCGGCGTTCCACTTGCGCCAGCGCGAGGGCACCACCTCGCCGTTGCCGTCGCGGTAGTCGCCGGACTCGGAGCGGTTGCCGTTCACCCGCACATAGCCCGGGCTGCTGCCGAAGCTGGCGTCGAGCATCTGGTCGTTGCGGTTGCTGGAGCCGCCCAGCGCGCTGGCCTGCAGCTGCATGCCCGGCGCGTCGAAGCGCGGCATGTCGCGCTCGAAGCGCACCGTGCCGGCCGAGGCGCCCGCGCCCCAGCGCACGCTCTGCGGGCCCTTGATGACGGTGAGCCGGTCGTAGGTTTCAGGAGCGATGTAGGACAGCGGGTTGTCCATGCGCGAGGGACAGGCGCCGATCAGACTGCCGTCGTTGCTGAGGATGTTCAGCCGCGAACCGGACAGGCCGCGCAGCACCGGGTCGCCATTGGTGCCGCCGTTGCGGATGGCGGAAAAGCCCGGGACGGTCTTCAGATAGTCGGCGCCGTCGCTGGCCGGCACCGGCTGCCGCGGCAGGCGCGGGTCGGTGACCCAGTTCAGCGGAGAGGAAGGCGCGGCGCTGGTGACGACCAGGGTGTCCAGCGTCTTGATCGAATCGGGTTCGTCGGCGTGAGCGGGCTGGGGAAACAGCGCCAGGCAGACACAGGCGGCCAGGCACGCCGGAACGCCCGGCATACGGGAAACGGGATACATGAGGTTCTCCGGTACGACATGCCGCGTACTGCCGGAGGGCAGCAGGCGGCGGGAAGAAGGGGAAGTGTCGTCAGGAGAACAGCGGCGGTCCGCGCGCCAGGTGCGCCGGCCAGCGCAGGCCGGCGGCGAAGACGGTCGCGCGCGGCGACTGCGGTGCGATGCGGTACAGCAGCGGCGCCAGCACCAGCAGCACCGCCAGCCACGGCAGCAGCCGCGACGCCATGGTGCAGTAGTCGCAGGCCTCGCCATGGGCGGCGTGGGGATCGGCCGGCGGCGTCTTGCCGATCGCGCTTTCGGCGGCCCCATGCCCGGCGTGCGCGTCCATCGCGTGGTGATCGGCCGGCACGGTGTCCGCCATCGCCATCGCGGGCATCGCATGCGCCATGGACGCGTGCGCGCCCTGCCCGGCCTGCACCCAGCGGCTGACCACCGGCGCCAACGCCATCAGCAGCGTGGCCGCCAGCGCGAGCAGCAACATCCAGCGGTGCAGGAGCGGAGACCGGTTCACGCCGATAGTTTAGAGCCGATACCGCGGCCCGCCCCTGCGACGGACTGCCGCAGGGGGAGCAACGGGAGAAAGCAAAAGCAGGAACGGTCGGGCGGATGCTTCGGCTTTCGCCGGTAAGGGTTACCCGCTCCTCGCCTCAACGCCTCAGCTGGTGATCGTCTGGGTCAGTTCTTCCCAGCTCGGCGGCGTCGGCCAGTCGGCCTCCTGGTTGCCGTCGAGCACGCGGCGCAGGTCGCGCTTGTCGATCTGCGGGGCCAGCACGTGCACCAGTTCCAGTGCGTAGTCGCGCAGCACGCGGTCGCGCGGCAGCACCGCCCAGGCGACGCACTCGGGAATCGCCGCCGGCGCCGGCCAGGCGCGCAGGTCGCTGTCGCCGGCACTGACCGCCATTTCGGCCAGCAGGCCCACGCCCAGGCCGGCGCGTACATAGGTCTTGATCAGGTCGGCGTCGAGCGCGGTCAGCGCCAGATCCGGCTCCAGCCCCTGCGTGGCGAACGCGCGGCGCAGCGAGGAACTCGGGCGGGTCGAGGATTCGTAGCTGATCAGCGGGTGCGCGGCCAGCGCGGCCATGTCCGGCAGCTTGCCGGCGCGGTCCAGCGCATGGCCCTTGGGCACCAGCGCCAGCCGCCGCCAGCGGTACAGCGGCACCGCGATGCCGGTGCTGGGTTCGCCGCCGGCGGTACTGACGATGGCGATGTCGGCGTCGCCCTGGCTGAGCAGGTCCAGCGCGTCGCTTTCGGCCGCCTGCTGCAGGTGCACGCTGACCTGCGGATAGGCCAGCTTGATCCGCGCCACCGCCGGCGGCAGCACGAAGCGCGCCTGGGTGTGGGTGGTGGTCAGGATCAGCTGGCCGTGGCTCTCGCGGCGCTGGTTGGCCGCGTAGGTGCGGATGTTGTTGGCCTCGGCCAGCACCAGGCGGGCGCGGGCGATCACTTCCCCGCCGGCCGGGGTCACCGATTCCAGGCTGCGCCCCTTGCGCACGAACAGCAGGAAACCCAGCTCGTCCTCCAGCTGCTTGAGCTGCTTGGACAGTCCCGGCTGGGTGGCGTGCACGCGCGTGGCCGCCAGCGTGATGTTGAGCTCGGCGTCGGCAATGGCCACCAGGTAGCGCAGTTGGGTCAGGGTCATCGGAGTCGGGAAGGCGGCTCGGCGGGGACGGATGACTGTAGGTCAGATTGCCCGATCTACTTATAACCGAAAGTAATTTAATAGGCGGCGCAAGTCATTTCCGGGCTTCAGGGGCCGGGGCTACGGTCAGCATCCCTTCCGCCACCGCCTCTCCCACCGCCTTGGACGCTCCCCTGTTCCCCCTGTTCGCCGATCTGAACGGCCGCGCCGTGCTGGTGGTCGGCGGTGGTGCGGTGGCCGGGCGCAAGGTCGAGACGCTGCTGCACGCCGGCGCCCGCCCCCGGGTCGGCGCGCCGCAGCTGTCGCCGGCGCTGCGGGAACTGGCCGAGGCCGGCCGCATCGACTGGCTTCCGGGCCTGTTCGACACCCGCTGGCTGGCCGAGGACGTCTGGCTGGTGATCGCCGCCACCGATGAGCCGGTGGTCAACCGCGCGGTGGCCGGCGCCGCCGAGGCGCAGCGGCTGTTCGTGAACGTGGTGGACGACGCCCAGCTGTCGCGCTTCCACGTACCGGCCGTGGTCGAACGCGGCGCGTTGCAGATCGCCGTCTCCAGCGGCGGCGCCGCGCCGATGGTGGCGCGCCATGTCCGCCGCCGGCTGGAAGAACTGTTCGATGGCGCCTGGGGCCGGTTGACCGAGCTGGCCGGCCGCCATCGCCCGGCCATCCGCGCGCGTTTCCCCGACACCGGCGCGCGCCGCCGTTTCTTCGACCGCCTGCTCGACGGACCGGTGCTGGACCTGCTGCGCCGCCACCGCCAGGCCGACGCCGAGCTCGCCCTGCAGCAGGCGATGACCGGCGAACCGCCGGCCGCCGCCGGTTCGGTGGTGCTGGTCGGCGCCGGTTCCGGCGATCCCGGCCTGCTCACCCTGGCCGGGCTGCGTGCCCTGAACCAGGCCGACGTGATCCTCCACGACCGCCTGGTCAGCGCCGAGGTGCTGCAGCTGGCCCGCCGCGACGCCGAGCGCATCGAGGTCGGCAAGTCCGCGCGCGGCCACAGCACCGGCCAGGAACACATCCACGCACTGATGCTGGAGCACGCCCGCGCCGGCCGCCGCGTGGTGCGGCTCAAGGGCGGCGACGCCTTCGTGTTCGGCCGCGGCGGCGAGGAGCTGCAGTTCCTGCGCGCGCACGGCATCGCCTACGAAGTGGTGCCCGGCATCACCGCCGCGTTGGCCTGCGCCGCGCACGCCGGCATTCCGCTCACCCACCGCGACCACGCCCAGCAGCTGCGCCTGGTCACCGCGCACTGCCGCGATTCGCTGGACACGCTGGACTGGCCGGCGCTGGCCGCGCCGCGGCAGACCCTGGTGTTCTACATGGGCGTGGCCGCGCTGGCGCAGATCCAGGCGCGCCTGCTCGATGCCGGCCTGCCCGCCGCCACGCCGTTCGCGCTGGTGGAAAACGGCTCGCGTACCGACCAGCGCGTGGTCAGCGGCACGCTGCAGCAACTGGCCGGCGCAGCCAGCCTGCACGCGGTGCGGTCGCCGGCGCTGCTGATCCTCGGCGATGTGGCCGGCCTGGCCGCCGAACTGCACTGGTTCGGCGACGCGCCGCTGCCGGCCACCTCCCGCACATCCTCACCTTCCGCAAAGACGCCGCCGCCGACACTGGCCGACGCCGCCTGATTCCTTTCCAGGAGATCTCCATGGCCATCTACAACAACATCCTCGATACCGTCGGCAGCACCCCGGTGGTGAAACTCAACCGCCTGGCACCAGCCGGCGTGGACGTCTACGTCAAGGTCGAATCGTTCAACCCCGGCGGCTCGGTCAAGGACCGCCTGGCGCTGGCGATCGTGCTCGATGCAGAGAAGCGCGGCGTGCTCAAGCCCGGCGACACCATCGTCGAGGCCACCTCCGGCAACACCGGCGTCGCCCTGGCCATGGTCGCCGCCGCGCGCGGCTACAAGTTCGTCGCGGTGATGACCGAGACGTTCTCGGTCGAACGCCGCAAGGCCATGCGCGCCTATGGCGCCAAGGTGATCCTGACCCCGGCCGCGGCGCGCGGCACCGGCATGGTGGAGAAGGCGAAGGAACTGGCCGCCAAGCACGGCTGGTTCCTGGCCAGCCAGTTCGCCAACCCGGCCAACCCGGCCTACCACCGCAACACCACCGCCGCCGAGATCCTGCGCGACTTCGCCGGCAGGCGCCTGGACTACTTCGTCAGCGGCTGGGGCACCGGCGGCACCCTGACCGGCGTCGGCGAAGTGCTCAAGCTGGCGCGGCCCGACACCCGCATCATCGCCACCGAACCGGCCGGCGCCTCGCTGCTCAAGGGCGATGAGTGGAAGCCGCACAAGATCCAGGGCTGGACCCCGGATTTCGTGCCGGAAGTGCTCAACCGCAATGCCTACGACGAGCTGTATTCGGTGCAGGACGAGCGCGCGATCGAAACCTCGCGCCGGCTGGCCGCCGAGGAAGGCATCTTCGTCGGCATCTCCTCCGGCGCCACCGCCGCCACCGCACTGGACGTGGCCGCCAAGGCCCCGGCCGGCTCGGTGATCCTGGCGATGCTGCCGGACACCGGCGAGCGCTACTTCTCCACCCCGCTGTTCGCCGACATCAACGAAGGCAGCGACGACGACTGGCTGGCCGGCCTGCCGTAAGCCACGGCCCCGGGACCTGCGCTGCCGCGACCGGGGGACGCCCCGGTGATTTCCGCCGCCCGCAACGGTTCCATTTCTTGCGCTGCATCCCTGTACCTCCCCCGGCACGAAGGCCGCCCCGCGCGGCCTTCGTGCTGTCCGGCCGCCTGTCGCAGCGGCCGAGACGCCCCCGCCTCAGACTTTGCCGCGGGCGGACGCAAGCCGTGCATCCGTCACGTTTTGCTCATATAGGGAAAGGGAAGATCGCGGGCATGAACATCGACATCTGGCAGGGCGACATCACCGGCCTGGACGTGGACGCCATCGTCAACGCGGCCAACGAGAGCCTGCTCGGCGGCGGCGGCGTCGACGGGGCGATCCACCGCGCTGCCGGCCCCGGGCTGCTGGCCGAATGCGAGCGCCTGCCGGAACTGCGACCGGGCGTGCGCTGCCCCACCGGCGAGGTCCGCGCCACCGCCGGCCACGCGCTGCCGGCACGGCATGTCTTCCACACCGTCGGCCCGGTCTGGCACGGCGGCCAGCGCGACGAGGCCGCACTGCTGGCCAACTGCTACTGGCAATCCCTGCGCCTGGCCGAACAGATGCAGCTGCAATCGATCGCCTTCCCGGCCATCAGCTGCGGCGTCTACGGCTATCCGATGCACCAGGCCGCCGTCATTGCCGTCACCGAGACCGTCACCTGGCAGAAAAGCCATGCGCGTCCGGTACGCATCGTCCTGGTGGCCTACAACACCGCCACCTTCAAGGCTTACCAGCAGGCGCTGGCCGTCGCCGGCCAGGCCAGCGCGGCGACGCCGGCCATCGACGAGCCGCTGCCCTCCTTCGCGCGCTAGCCCTTCTCCAGAAGCGCCTCGCGCAATTACCCGACGCGGCGGGCAGCGGCTTCCTGTAGAGCGGGGCAGCGCCCCGCTGGGGCATTACCGCGAAAGCCCCCGCCGGGCGTTGCCCGGCGCTACAGAGCCTCGCGTTTCCCCGTAGAGCGGGGCAGCGCCCCGCTGAAGCATTACCGCGAAAGCCCCCGCCGGGCGTTGCCCGGCGCTACAGAACCTCACGTTTCCCTGTAGAGCGGGGCAGCGCCCCGCTGGGGCATTACCGTGAAAGCCCCCGCCGGGTGTTGCCCGGCGCTAAAGAGCCTCGCGTTTCCCCGTAGAGCGGGGCAACGCCCCGCTGGGGCATTACCGCGAAAGCCCCGCCGGGCGCTGCCCGGCGCTACAGAACCTCACGTTTCCCCGTAGAGCGGGGCAACGCCCCGCTGGGGCATTACCGCGAAAGCCCCGGGCGTCGCCCGATACCGCGGGGCCGGCCAGGCCCAGGCTTTCGACCTGCCCGGAAACGGAAACGCCGGCGCAAGGCCGGCGTTTCCATATCCATCACGGGCAGGCCGCGATCAGCCTTCCCACTTGCCCAGCGCGGCCATGCCGTTTTCCCTGGCGCGCTCGAACACGGTCTTCTGGGCGGCGTCGTAATTGCCCTTCATGTCCTGGGCCCACAGCTTCAGCGCGGCCTGCTGCATCGCGCGGCCGTAGGAGAAGCTCAGCGGCCACGGCAGCTTGTCGAGCTGGTTCATCGCGTTCAGGTGCGCGGTGGACTGCTCGTCGCTCTGCCCGCCGGACAGGAACACCACGCCCGGCAGGATCGCCGGCACGGTGCTCTTCAGGCACATCACGGTGGCTTCGGCCACTTCCTCGACGTCGGCCTGCTCGTCGCAGTCCTTGCCGGAGATGACCATCGAAGCCTTCAGGATGGTGCCTTCCAGCAGCACGTTCTGCTGGTACAGCGCGTCGAACAGCGAGCGCAGGGTGGCTTCGGTGACTTCGTAGCAGGTCTCGATGTCATGGTCGCCGTCCATGATCACTTCCGGCTCGACCATCGGCACCAGGCCGCATTCCTGGCACAGCGCCGCATAACGGGCCAGCGCATGGGCGTTGGATTCGATGCAGGTGCCCGACGGGATGCTCTCGCCGATGTTGATGACCGCGCGCCACTTGGCGAAGCGTGCGCCGAGCCGGTAGTACTCCTGCAGGCGCTCGCGCAGGCCGTCCAGGCCTTCGGTGACCAGCTCGCCCGGGCAGCCGGCCAGCGGATGCGCGCCCTTGTCCACCTTGATGCCCGGAATCATGCCGTGGTCGGCCATGTACTTGGCGAACGGCACGCCGTCCCTGGTCGACTGGCGGATGGTCTCGTCGTACAGGATCGCGCCGGAGATGTGCTCGTTGAGCTTGGGCGTGGTCAGCAGCAGCTCGCGGTAGGCACGGCGGTTCTCTTCCGTGTTCTCGATGCCGACGCTTGCGAAGCGCTTGGCGATCGTGCCGGTGGATTCGTCAATGGCGATGATGCCCTTGCCCGGGGCGACCATGGCCTGGGCAGTTTCAGCCAGCAGTTCGATGCTCATGAAGTTCCTGTGACGGGGTGCGGGAAAAACCGGATTATAGCCCGTGGCCGTCATGGGCCGGCCGCAGGGATGGCCTGCAAACGTTTCCAGCTTGTCCGTAACGGACAAGAGGCCGCCAGGAACGGTCCTGGCGTTGACCATCGATGGCCCGAAGGAATGCCGGCAACAGCATCCGCTTGCACCGGTCTCGCTGCCCGGCGACGAAGCGCCTGCCTCAACGCAATCCCGCACGCAGCGCCGCGGCTTCCTTGCCCATCGCCGCACCGGCCGGTCCCAGCGCGGCGACCAGGCCATCGAGCGCATCCAGGTCGTTGCGCGCGCCGCCGTGATCGCCCGCGCCCAGCCGCAAACGCGCACGCAGCAGCAGACCGCCGGCATGCAGCGGCCCGCGCGTATCGCCCTGCTGCTCGGCCAGATGGAACTGCGTCTGCAGCAGGGTCATCGCCTCGACCACGTTTCCCTGCCGCGCCAGCAGTTCGGCCAGGCGCAGCCGCGTTCCCATCGCCACCCGGCTGCCTTCGCCGCCCAGGCGCGTGCCCATGTCCAGCGCCTGTTCGAGATCAACGCGCGCGTCGTCCAGCCGCCCTTGTTTCAGTTCCAGCGTGCCCAGGTTGCTGAGCAGCGCGGCCAGGTGCGGCGACTGCGGATTGGCCCGCCGGTAGATTTCCGCCGCGCGGCGGAACGACTGCTCGGCCACTGCCAGGTCGCCCAGCTGCACCGACGCAACCGCGGCATTGTTGAGCGCGCCGAGTGCGTCGCTGGTGGATTGCAGCTGCAACCGCTCGAACATCGCCCATGCGGAATGCGCCGTCTCCCGCGCCCGCGCCGCATCGCCCATGCCCATGTAGGCGGCCGCCAGGTCGGCGGTGCGCGCGGCGACGATACGATCCGGACCGCCGTCCAACAGCGCGCGGCGTGCGGCGATGGCCTGCTCCAGCACCTGCGCCGCCACGTCCGGATGGCCATCGGCCCGCTCCAGGTTGGCCTGCAGCGACGCGCTTTCCTGCAGGTCCACCACGTGCCGGGCCTGATCGCGCTTCCAGTACCCCAGCGCCTCGTCCAGCAGCGCGCGTGCGCCGGCATTGTCGCCATTGAAGTAACGCACCACGCCCAGCCCGTATTGCGCGGCGGCGCGCTGGCCGGGGAAACCCTCGATGCCCGGCCATGCCAGCGCCTGCTCGTACAACGCCTGCGCTGCTTTCAGGTCGCCCAGGCGTTGCGACAGGTCGGCGGTGGTGACTGCCAGGTGGATGCCGGTGGCCGGATCGCCACGGTAGCTGTCGGCGAGGCGGCGCGCACCGTCGCCCAGCACATCGGACGCGGTCGCCCGCTCGCCATCGATGCGGTCGCCGGCATCGCGGAACAGCATGGCGAAATAATCGCCGATGGCCGCATTGCGGCGCGCTTCGGCCAAAGCCGCGTCGCGCTGCACGCGCACCTGTCGCAACTGCCACGTGGTGCCGGCCAGGCCTGCCAGCATCGCCAGCACGGCCAGCCCCGCCATCGCCACGCTCCAGCGGTTGCGCCGCACGAACCGGCGCGCGCGATACGCGAAGGTATCGCCCATCACCGATACCGTGCGCCCCTGCAGGAAACGCTGCAGATCGTCGGAGAGCGCCTGCACGCTGGCATATCGCCGCTCCGGCTCCTTGGCCAGCGCGGTCTGCACGATGCGGCCGAGATCGCCGCGCACGAAGCGACGGAACGCCGCCCCGGTGGTCCGCCGGCTGGCGATGCGCGCGGCCATTTCCTCGGGCCTGCCGGAGGACAGCACCGTCTCCATCCGCGCCGGCATGCCGGTGGTGATGGCCTGCGCCGCCGCCTGCAGGTTGGCCGGATCGAAGCGCCAGGGACGCTCGCCACACAGCAGCTCGTACAGCACCACGCCCAGCGCGTGCACGTCGGTGGCGACGCTCACCGGCTGCCCGAGGACCTGCTCGGGTGCGGCGTATTCGGGGGTGAAACCGGCATGGGAACCGGTGCGGGTGGTGCCTGCGTCCACATCCAGGCGCTTGGCCACGCCGAAGTCCAGCACCCTGGCATGGCCTTCGCCATCGACCAGCAGGTTGGCCGGCTTGAGATCGCGGTGCACGACCAGGTGCGCATGCGCGTGCTGCACGGCAGCGCACACCTGCCGCAGCAGTTCCACGCGTTGGCGCAGGTCCAGGCACTGCGTGTCGGCATGGTGCAGCAGGTCGCCGCCATCCACGTATTCCAGCGCGAACCACGGGCGCGCCTGCGCATCGATGCCATGGTCGATCAACGCCGGGATGCCCGGATGCGACAACCGCGCCAGGATGCCGCGTTCCTCCAGGAAGCGCCGTTCATGCACGGTGCCGGCCCAGTGCGGCTGCAGGCGCTTGATCGCCGCGCGCTGGCCGCTGTCGTCCTCGCGCCGCGCTTCATAGACGCAGCCCATGCCGCCATGGCCGAGCATCCGCAGCAGGCACCACGGCCCGAGCTGCTGGCCGGATTCATCCACCGGCGCATGTGGCGGCAGGCGGCCATCGAGCATGTCGGCCGCCGGCGCATCCAGCGGACCCCGCTTGTCCACCGCCGCCAACATCCGCGCCAGTTCGGCGGCGAGTGCCGGCTCCTGCCCTGCAAGGCTCGCCAGCAGGAGCGTGCGCTGCCGCGCATCGCCATCGAGCGCGCGTTCGAACAACGCCGACAGTTGCTGCCAGCGCTCCTTTTCCGTGCTCATGTCGGCGCTCCCAGGCGCGCATGCAACCAGGCGCGCGCGCATTGCCAGTCGCGGTAGACGGTGCGTTCACTGCAGCCGCGCAGGGCAGCGATCTCGGAAAATTCCATGCCGCCGTAGAAATGGCACTCCACCAGTTCGACCAGGCGCGGGTCCAGCTGCTCCAGCGCCTGCATGCCCGACTCCAGGTCCAGCGCGTCGGTGTCGGTGGCAGCGCCGGACAGGCCGGTGTGCAGGGTGATCCGCTCCAGCCCGCCACCGCGCTTCTGCGCCTGGCGGTCGCGCAGGTAGTTGGCGATCACCTGGCGCATGGCCTTGCCGGCCAGCGCCATGAACTGCCCGCGACCGGCCACGGACGCGACCTTGCCATCCAGCTTGAGGAAGGTTTCGTGCAGCAGGGCCACGGTATCCAGCGCGGTATGCCGCGCGCGGCCCAGCCGGCGATGCGCCAGCCGCTGCAGTTCGTCGTACAGCTCGCAGAATGCCGCGCGCGCGGCGACGTCCCCTGCCGGATCGCCCATCCCTTCGCCCTCCCCGTCCTGCCGGCGATCTTCCATTGCTCCCCGGTCGCCGGCAAGGAGGGCGGGTCAGGCTGCCCCTGTCCGCCCGCTGGATGTCCGCCAGCCGACGCCGCCTATGGCGTGCCGTCCATCGACCAATGGATGCCGATCTCCCCCACGAGCAGATCCTTGCCGATACCGGGCCATTGGGCGTCATCGCTGCGGAAGCTGCTGTCGCCCACCGGTACCGCATCGCCATCGGCGCCCTCGCGCGCGACCAGCGTCACCGCGCGGAACCGGCTGGCGCCTGGCGGGTTGCCGAGCCTGCCGTCGTGCCAGTCCTCGACCGTGCCGCCGTAATCCCAGTCCAGCCCGAAGAAGCTGATCGACGCACCGTTCAGCGCCACCAGTTCCGCCAACGGCATGCCGACGCGCAGGCCGCTGGCCTCATGCCACAGCGACTCCGCATCGGACACGCTCACGCCGGTGACCGCCGCGTCCGCGCGGTCGGCGTCCAGGTCCAGTACCAGGCGCTTGCGCGCATCGTCCGGAAACAGCACCAGCACCGGATACTCGCCCTCGCCTTCCGGCCCATAGCGGGTTTCCGCACGCAGGTTTTCCTTGCCGAAACGCGCCTCCCATTGCGCGCGGGTGCCGGGGGTATCAGGAAGCTCCCAGGTGTCGACGACAGGAGCGACCACCGTCGCATCCCCGGCTCCCGTAGTCCCGGCAGATTCGGTGGGCACCCCTTCCGGTGCGGATGCCGCAGGCGGTGGCGTGGGTGAGCAGGCGGCCAGCACCGTGACGAAAAGCGGCAGCGACAGAAGACAGGACTTGTACATGCGTCGGCTCCGGCAGGTGGATGCCGGCACGATAGCCGAAAGCCGTCGCCGATAAACCCGTCCCCACGGACGTGGTCGCTGCCTCCAGGAAAGCCGGCCGGCAGTGTTGCGTCGTCCGGTGGCAAGGCACGGACTCACGCCGGCTGTCAGCCGGCTTCCGCTTTCCGTGTTCTCCGCAGTGGTGGCAATGAAGCCCCGCCCGACCGGAGAACGTCATGTACATCCGCAAGCCGCGCATTTCCCGCTGTCCCGTGCTTTCACTGCTGGCGCTCGCGCTGGCCTCGTCCGTCGCGCTGCCGGCGCTGGCCGCAGACCCGGCATGCCTGGTGTGGGATCCAGCGACTCAGAGCTGGGTCGCCAATCCAGCGCTCGACACCAACCAAGGCACTGAAAGCGGCGTCGAGAACACCACATGCTCTGCAAGTGCCACGACTTCCGGATATCAGAACAATGCCAGCGGCAGCGGCAACGCCTATGGCTGGAGAAACTTCGTTGCAGGCACAGGCAGCAGTGCCTTCGGCAGCAGCAATTCCGCCAGTGGTCCTTTCAGCAATGCATTCGGCTACCTCAACATCGCCACCGGCACCGCCAGCAACGCCTTTGGCTACAAGAACGACGCCAGCGGCAATATGGGCAGTGCTTTCGGCTACATGGGCGAGGCTTCGGGCACGGGCAGCATCGTCCTGTCCGGGTGGTATGACCTCAACGGCGACGGCGTCTGGAATCCCGGCGAGACCAGCACCGCCAGTGGCGCCGGCTCGGTCGCGGTCGGCGCTGCCGTCTCCGCCAGCGGCGAAGCCGCCAGCGCCGTAGGGGTGGGCAGCAAAGCCAGCGCTGATTACGGCACTGCAATCGGCGGGTTCAATACCGCCAACGGCATGCTCAGCAGCGCCGTGGGCTACACCAACACCGCCAATGGCTGGGGCAGCAGCGCCTTCGGCGCCTTCAACGTCGCCAACGCCCAATACAGCAGCGCTTTCGGCTACGCATCGCATGCCGACAACATCGGCAGCACCGCCATCGGCTACATGGCCGTTGCCGACCGCGACTACGCCGTGGCCGTGGGGCGTACCGGCGGCGAGCAACAGATCATCCATCTGGCAGACGGCACCCAGGCCACCGATGCGGTGAACCTTCGACAGCTGCAGGCAGGCAACGCCAGCGCCCTGGCCGCCGCCAACGCCTACACCGATGCGAAGGTGGCATCCGCCGCCGGTACCGCGGCGGACGTGGCGCTGGATGCGGCCAAGTCTTATGCCGATGCCGGCGATGCAGCAACGCTGGCATCGGCCAATGCCTATACCGACGCCCAGGTGGCTTCCGTCGCCGGCGCGGCCTTGGGCGGGGCGAAGGATTACACCGATGTCCGCGAGGACATGGCCGCCGGCGATGCCGCCACGCTGGCCACGTCGAAGTCCTACACCGACACCAGTGCCACCCAGACGCTGGCCTCCTCCAGGACCTACACCGACCAGAAATTCGCAGCCTGGAACGACCAGTTCACCCAGTTCCGCAGCGACCTGGACCGCCGCCTCGGCCACATGGATGCGCGCATCGACCGCCTGGGCGCGATGGGCGGCGCCATGGCCGCCGCCGCGCTCAATACCGCCGGCCTGCCCGGACAGAACCGGGTGGGCGTGGGTGTCGGCATGCAGGGCGGACGCTCCGCACTGGCAGTGGGCTACCAGCGGATCGTCGCCCCCAATGCCAGCGTGTCGTTGAGCGGCGCGTTCTCCGGCAGTGAGAGGGGCGTTTCCGCCGGCGCGGGTTTCAGCTGGTAGCGGAGGCCGGCGTCGACAGCGTACGGCAACCGCCGGAGCCGGTCGCAGGTGGCCGCGTGGGGTTGTCCATGCGCCGGCCCCGAGCGGTCCCCAAGCCGGTTGCATCCTGGGTTTCCCGATGTGGCGGGCGGCACCGACAGGGAAGTCGCCGGCGGTGGGCAACCACCCCCGTTTCCGTGGTTGTTCGCCGACTACCGGGGAAGCCGGCAAATCCCTCCATGGAGCGGGCCAGCGCCCCGCTGAGTCGTTACCGGCGATGCCCCGCTCGCGACTGACCTCGTTCCTGCAAGAAGCGGTTCTGCCCGGGCATGGACACGGGCCTCATGATCGAACCGCGGCGGGGCAAG
Source organism: Stenotrophomonas nitritireducens (assembly GCF_001431425.1). Lineage (GTDB taxonomy): Bacteria > Pseudomonadota > Gammaproteobacteria > Xanthomonadales > Xanthomonadaceae > Stenotrophomonas > Stenotrophomonas nitritireducens. The sequence continues at coordinate 132,421 of NZ_LDJG01000007.1, read as the reverse complement.
CCTCACTCTACAGACCCGGTCATGCCGCGAATCACGGCGCATTGCCCGACCAACGGCCGGGCACCACCGCCTTCCGGGGCCAAGCCGGACTTACAGCTCGCCCAGTCCGCTGGCGCGGCCGTCGTTGCCGACCTCGAGCAGGCGCAGGGTGTTGGTGGCGCCATGGGTTTCCATGTGCTCGCCGCTGGTGAACACCACGCGGTCGCCGACCTGCAGCAGGCCGGCCTCGACCAGCAGGCGGATGCTGCCGCGCGCGGCTTCGCGCGGGGTGAAGCCGCGGCTGTCGAAGTTGATCGGGAACACATCGCGCATCAGCGCCATCTGCCGGCGCGCGCCGTCGTGGCGGGTCACCGCGAACACCGGCGCCTTGGCGCGGAAGCGCGACAGGTAGCGCGCAGTGCCGCCGGACTCGGTCATCGCCACGATCGCGCGCACGCCCACGTGCTGGGACAGGAACATCGTGGCCATGGCGATGGCCTGGTCGGCGCGCTCCAGGTTGCGCGGCGATGCGTTGAAATCGGTATCGATCTGGAACTGGCGCTCGGCGCCGAGGCAGATGCGCGCCATCGCCTCGACGGCCTTGACCGGATAGGCGCCGGCCGCGGTTTCGGCCGACAGCATCACCGCGTCGGTACCGTCGATGACCGAGTTGGCCACGTCCAGCACCTCGGCGCGGGTCGGGATCGGACTTTCGACCATCGACTGCAGCATCTGCGTGGCGGTGATCACCACCTTGTTCTGCGCCAGCGCGGCCTTGATGATCTTCTTCTGCAGGCCCGGCAGTTCGGCATCGCCGATCTCCACGCCCAGGTCGCCGCGCGCGACCATCACCACGTCGCTGGCCTCGACGATCTCCTCCAGGTTCTCGATCGCCTCGGTGCGCTCGATCTTGGACACCAGCGCCGCGTCGCAGCCATGCTGCTGGGCGATGGCGCGCGCATCGTTCATATCCTGCGCGTTGCGGCAGAAGGAGACGGCGATGAAGTCCACGCCGATCTTCGCCACGATGCCGATCAGCTCCTTGTCGCGCTCGGTCAGCGCGCCCAGCGAGAGGCCGCCGCCCTGCTTGTTCAGGCCCTTGCGGTCGGACAGCACGCCATCGTTGAGCACCGTGTTGATGATGCGCTCGCCCTGCACCTCCACGACCTGCAACTGCATCAGGCCATCGTCCAGCAGCAGGACATCGCCCGGGCCCACGTCCTGCGGCAGGCCGAGGTAGCTCACGCCCACCTGGCTGGCGTCGCCGGGGGCCGCGTCGGCGCTGGCGATCAGGTCGAAGCGGTCGCCGGCCTTGAGCTGCACCTTGCCGCCGGCGAAGCGCTCGATGCGGATCTTCGGACCCGGCAGGTCGGCCAGGATGCCCACTTCCACGCCGACGCGGTTGGCCGCGGCGCGTACTTCAGCCGCACGCTTGGCCTGGCCGGACGGATCGCCATGGGAGAAGTTCAGCCGCACCACGTTGACGCCCGCGCGGAACAGATCGTCGAGCACGCCCGGCGCATCGGTGGCCGGTCCGAGGGTGGCGAGGATCTTGGTGCGGCGCTGGCGTTCGATCATGGTGCGAAAACTCCCGGAAAGACCGCCGAAATTAGCATATCCAGTGCATGACAACGATGTCGCATACGATTTCAGAAGAGACTTTCCGCACTGTCCCGCAGACAGGGCGGACAGCCTGTCCGGACAATGCCGCACAGCCATCCGATCCTGTCCTGCGGTGGCGCGACGCATGGACAGGCGCCGGCATCGACCCGCCTTCGCGGGACAGGCCGAAAGCCAGCCGGGACATCGCCCTGTCTTGCCGCACCACCGCGCAGCGCCCGGCGGAGGACTTCCCGGTAGAGCTACAGCGGGGCGTTGCCCCGCTCTACCGAACCTGCAGCCCGCGCCGCCTTGTAGCGCCGGGCAACGCCCGGCGGGGGACTTCCCGGTAGAGCCGCAGCGGGGCGTTGCCCCGCTCTACCGAACCTGCAGCCCGCGCCGCCTTGTAGCGCCGGGCGCCGCCCGGCGGGGGACTTCCCGGCAAAGCCACAGCGGGGCGTTGCCCCGGCTCTACCGAACCTGCAGCCCGCGCCGCCTTGTAGCGCCGGGCAACGCCCGGCGGGGGACTTCCCGGTAGAGCCGCAGCGGGGCGTTGCCCCGCTCTACAGAACCTGCAGCCCGCGCCGTCTTGTAGCGCCGGGCAACGCCCGGCGGGGGACTTCCCGGCAGAGCCGCAGCGGGGCGCTGCCCCGCTCTACCGAACCTGCAGCCCGCGCTGCCTTGTAGCGCCGGGCAACGCCCGGCGGGGGACTTCCCGGCAAAGCCACAGCGGGGCGTTGCCCCGCTCTACAGAACCTGCGACCCGCGCCGCCTTGTAGCGCCGGGCAACGCCCGGCGGGGGACTTCCCGGTAGAGCCGCAGCGGGGCGTTGCCCCGCTTTACGCGCGAGGCGCGGTGCGTTCTAGCGCGACAGCAGCCGCGCCAGTTCGGCGGGGGTATCGGCCAGGGAGCCGGCACCGGCCGCGGTCAGTTCCTCGCGGCCGCCGAAGCCCCACAGCACACCGACGTTGCGCATGCCGTGGTGGCGCGCGCCTTCGATGTCCATGCGCCGGTCGCCGATCATCCAGCATTGCCCGGACGCCAGCGACAGGCGCTGCAGCGCTTCGGCGATCAGCTCCGGCTTGTGGCTGCGCACGCCATCCTCGGTCGCGCCGACCACGTCCTCGAAGCAGCCGCCGAACGGCAGGTGCTCGACGATGCGCCGCGCATGCGGCTCGTTCTTGGCGGTGACCACGGCCAGGCGATGACCGGCCGCATGCAGGCCCTGCACCACCTCGCCGATGCCGGCGTAGACGTCGTGCTCCTGCCAGCCATGCTGGTCGAAGCGTTCGCGGTACAACTCCACGGCCCGCTCGACGCGCACCGCATCGCCGAACACGGGCGCGAAGCTGGTACGCAGCGCCGGGCCGATCCACTTGCGCAGTTCGGCGTCGCCCGGCACCGGCTGGTCCATCTTCTCCAGCGCGTAAGCCACGCAGCGGGTGATGCCGACGGCCGAATCGATCAGCGTGCCGTCGAGATCGAAGAACAGGACGTCGCGGCTCACGAACCGCGGGCCTCCAGCGCGGCCACGGCCGGCAAGGTCTTGCCCTCCAGGAATTCCAGGAACGCGCCGCCGCCGGTGGAGATGTAGCTCACCTCGCCGGCGATGCCGTACTTGTCCACGGCCGCCAGGGTGTCGCCGCCGCCGGCGATGGAGAACGCGCTGGACGCGGCGATGGCGCGCGCCAGCGCCTCGGTGCCCTTGCCGAAGGCGTCGAATTCGAACACGCCGACCGGGCCGTTCCAGACCACGGTGCCGGCCCTGGCGATCAGTCCGGCGTACTGCGCGGCAGTCCGCGGGCCGATATCCAGGATCATGTCGTCGGCGCCAACGGCATCGACCGCCTTGATCGTGGCCGGGGCGTCAGCGGCAAATGCGGGCGCTACCACCACGTCGGTCGGCAGCGGGATTTCTGCGCCGCGCGCCCTGGCGTCGGCGTCGATCTTGCGGGCGGTGTCCAGCAGGTCGTTCTCGACCAGCGACTTGCCCACGCCGTGGCCTTCGGCGGCGATGAAGGTGTTGGCGATGCCACCGCCGACGATCAGCTGGTCCACCTTGCCCACCAGGCTGGACAGCAGCTCCAGCTTGGTCGAGACCTTGGAGCCGGCGACGATGGCCAGCAGCGGCCGCGCCGGGTTGGCCAGCGCCTTGTCCAGCGCGTCCAGTTCGGCCATCAGCAGCGGGCCGCCGGCGGCGACCGGGGCGAAACGGATCACGCCATGGGTGGAGGCCTGCGCGCGGTGCGCGGTGCCGAAGGCGTCCATCACGAACACGTCGCACAGCGCGGCGTACTTCCTCGACAGCGCTTCATCGTCGGCCTTCTCGCCGACGTTCATGCGGCAGTTCTCCAGCAGCGCGATGCTGCCCGGCGCGACCTCGACGCCATCCACCCAGTCGCGGACCAGCGGCACGTCCATGCCCAGCAGTTCGGACAGGCGCGCGGCCACCGGCGCCAGCGAATCGGCCTGGCTCCACTGTCCTTCCTGCGGGCGGCCCAGGTGCGATGTGACCATGACCGCCGCGCCCTTCTCCAGCGCCAGCTTCAGCGTCGGCAGCGAGGCGGTGATGCGCTGTTCGGAGGTGATCCTGCCGTTGTCGTCGATCGGCACGTTGAGGTCTTGCCGGATCAGGACACGCTTGCCGGAAAGATCAAGGTCGGTCATGCGAACGATGGACATGGCAGCGCGGCTCCGCGAAGGGTGGGGAAACCGCAATTCTCGCCCGCTCCCGCAGGCGGGGCAAACCCGAGCCCTGCCGCATGCCGCGATCCGGTTTCCCGGCCGCGGCCAAGCCTGCTCGAAGATGCATGCAGCGGATCTGCGGAGGCAGGGCCCGCCGCGCCGGCCTACAACGGCAGGCGATGGACGATGAAATTCACCATGTTCTCCATCGCTCCTGGATCGACATTGCCCAGGCCGACCACCACGTAGCCTGGTCCGGGCAACACCGCCAGGGCGGCGTTGGCGCCTGGCGCCCCGCCTTCATGCCCGTACTGCCGCGCCTGGCCCTCGCCGCCCACCATGAAGCCATGGCCGTACCATCCCTTGTGGTTCTGCGGCGACGTCGCCGTCGCCAGCGACGCCGGCGAAACAAGCCGGCCAGCGCGCAGAGCCTCGACGAATTTCAGCATGTCCTCGACCGTGCTGTAACCGCCACCGGCGGACGTACCCCGCCATGGCAACGTCCGGGTTTCCGGCACCCAACGGCCCTCGACCCGGGTGTAGGCCACCGCCCGCCCGGGCACCGGCGACGACTCCGGCTCCGCCCCCGTCGAATCCATGCCGGCGACACGGTAAATGTGCTCGCCGACATAGTCGTAGTAGGACTGCCCGCTCACCGCCTCGATGATCGATCCGAGCAGGATGTAACCGTAGTTGGAATACCCGTCCTCGCTTCCCGGCGCGGCGCTCGACGGTTCGTTGCCGGCCAGGCTCCAATAGTCCCGCAATGTCCGCAGCGATTGCGAACGCCTCTCGAACTCCTCGCCGAAGATGTCGCCCAGCCCGCTGGTGTGGTTGAGCAGCTGCCGCACCGTGATCTTTCCGGCCACCGCCTGATCCGGATAATCCGGCAGATGCGTGGCGACGCTGTCGTCCAGCGACAGCCTGCCCGCTTCCTGCAGTTGCAGGATCGCTACCGCCGTGAACATCTTGTTCAACGACGCCAATCGAAACCGGGTCGCCCCGTCGACCCCGATCTTCCGCTCCCTGTCCGCCTGCCCGCCCTGCCAGCGCAGCAGGATTTTCCCGTCCTTGGCCACGAGCAGCGCACCGGACAGCGTGTCGTCATCCCGGGCCGAATCCAGCCGCCGCCGGCTCTCGGCCAGCAGCACCGGCAACGGCAGGCGCCGCGGCTGGAATTCGGCCGGCAGTTCCATGCCCTCGAGCTGGAACCGGCTGACATCGGCCGGGCTCGCGGGATCGACCTCCAGGCTCGCCAGCACACCGCGATCGGTCGATTCGGAAAGCAGCATCGCCTGCATCGAGTGCGTGCTGCTGGATTTGATTCCCAGCAAACGGAAACGGCCCATCGCTTCGCGCAGGTCGAGATCGCGCTGGGCATCGCGGCCGCCCTTGTGATCCGCAACAAACGCCTGCAGGCCATCGCGGTCTCCGGCATTGAATGCGGCCAGCCAGAGCCCGAAAACCTGTTCGGCATGGCTGGCCGGAGCGTGTTCCCCGGCATGCGCGCCAATCGACAGACAGAGCATCAAAAATCCCAGGAGCACTCTCACGCTCGTCACACCCTCTCCGTTGGCCAGACGCAACCGCAAAGTGCAGGCACGCCATGCCGGAACCCATCGCAGGCCGCGACCGGATCCGGCCAGCGTCCTGGTCGATCTATCGCGGCGGCCTGCCGCGCAGCAGGCTCACCGCGAAGCCGGCCACGGCCAGCGCGCCGGCCACCAGCACGGCCCACAGCACCAGGTTCTTCCAGTCGCGCGCGGGGGCCGCCGGCGCATAGGCCTTGTTGCCCGCGCGCACCGCGCTTTCGCCGAGGCTGGCGGCCGCCGGTTGCCACTGCGCGCCGTTGCGGGCGCGCAGGGCCGCCAGCATCGGCTCCAGGTTGCTCTCGCGCACGCCGGCGCGCGCATTGCCGGCCACCAGCAGGTACGGCGCGCGCCCCTGGGCGAGGAACACCACGCTGCCCGGCCGGTAGCCCAGCTTCAAGGCCGGCGCCGGCGTGCCGGCCACCGCCGGTTCGGCCTGCAGCTGCCAGTCGCGGTCGCTGGTTTCCCGCCCCAGTTCCAGCGGCGCCGAGGCCTGCCGGCGTTCGCCTTCCTGCAGCGTCCAGGTGTTCCAGCCGCTGGCGCGCGCCTGCCAGGCCTGTGCGGCATCGGCCACCTTGCGGTCGGCGTCGCTGCTGGAAACATTCCACGACACCGCGGTGTTTGCCGGCATCGCCACGTCCAGCCGCTGCACCGGGAAACGCCCCTGCATCCGGTAACGGAAACGGGCCGGCACATTGGTGTCGGGCGCGGAAGCGGCCAGCTCGATCCACTGCCAGTCGTTCGTGCCCGCGTCGCCGGCCAGTTCGCCCCGCAGCGCGCGCAGCGGCGGCGCGCCTTCGCGCTGCAGCGGCACCAGCCGCAGGTAACGCAGCGTCGTGGACAGCACGACGCGGTCGCTGCTCAGCTGCCGTCCCTGGTTGCGCAGGCGCACCAGCCGCACTTCCGGGTCGAGCACCTGCCAGCGGCGCAGGTCGTCGCTGCCTTCCAGCCGATAGCCCAGGTCCAGCGCCGTCGGTTCGCCTTCCCATTCCACGCGCAGCGCCTGCACCTGCCCGGCCTGCCGGCCCAGGTCCACCAGCCACGATGGATCGCCCTTGGCCGCGCCCGCCGAGCCCGGCGAATTGCGCACCGAGACCACGTTGCCGCCGGCATCGCGCTGCACCACCACGCTCAGGTCCCCACCCGCCGTCGTGGCGGCGCTGGCGGGCAAGGCGAACCAGTCCAGCGCCACCTGCCGCGCCGGCCCGGCGGTCGGCATGGCCGCGGCCTGCACCGCACTGGCCATCGGCCTGCCGTCGGCGTCGATCACCTGCACATCGCGCAGGTCGCGCCAGTACGCGGCGCGGTAAACCCCCTCATCCAGCACGACGCGGTAGGCGCCGGCGTCGCCCTGGGCCAGCTGCAGCGGCCATTGCGCCGCGAAATCGTCGGCGGCCTGCGCCGTCAGTGGCAACAGCGCCATCCACCACAGACGCTTGATCATGCGGAAGCTTCCTCTCGTTGCGTAGCGTTGCCGCTCTTGCGCGGCGGCGCCGGGGCCAGCCAGCCAACCAGCGTGCACAACAGCCCATAGGCGATGAAAGCGCCGATGCCCAGCAGGTCACCGAGGTTGCCGCGGTCGATCAGCAGCAGCTTGGCCAGCACCACGGCCATCAGGATCGCGCCGGCCAGCCACAGCCCCCATTGCCCGCGCCGCGAGCCGCTCACCCAGCCGATCACGCCGAGCAGGCTCCACACCACGGTCAGGCTGGTCTGCGCCAGGCTGGTGTCGATCAAGCGGCCGTCCCAGCCGATGCCGCCCCAGTGGTGCACGGCGCGCAGGGTGATGGTGCTGACCAGCACCAACGCCGCCAGCGGCAGCAGGCCCAGGCGCAGCCCGGCCAGGCGCGGGCGCGCGTCGGCGGACCACAGGCACATCGCCGCCAGCAGCAGCGCGGCCAGCTGCGCCAGGTCCAGCGGGTTGAGCAGCGCGATCCATGGCAGCGGCGCCGCGGCGCCGGCGCTGGCCAGCGACACCAGCCACCACAGGCCCAGCACGGCGAAGGTCGCCGCCTGCAGGATCGGCCGGTAGCGGTCGAACGCCACGCCCAGCGGTCGCGCCAGCCAGTGCCAGCGGCGGAGCGACAGCGCCGCCAGCAGCAGCCACGGCAGCGCCAGCAGCATGCCGACCCAGCCGCCGGCCAGTTCGAAACGCTTGCCCAGGTGCCAGGACAGCAGCGACAACACCGTCGGCCACAGCAGCCACCAGGCCAGCTGCGCGGGGCCGGCGATGGCATCGCCCGCCGAACGCAGGCACAGCAGGCTGCGCACGCCCAGTGCGGCGAACAGCGGCCAGGCCCAGGCGCCGTGGCCGGCGAACGGCTGGCCATGCTCGGCCACCTGCATGAAGGCCAGCGGGAACGCCAGCACGAAGCCGCCCAGGGTGGTCAGCGACAGCGCCAGTGCCGGACGCCGCCGGTGCACCTCGGCCGCCAGCCAGCCGGTGACGCCCAGCAGCAGCAGCATGCCGTGCAGGACGCTGCGCGGCTCCACGAAGCGCGCGATCTCGGTGCCGGCGTTGCCCAGCCACCAGGCCAGGGCCCAGGCGTAGGCGATCACCGCCACCGGCCGGTTGCCCGCACCGCGGTACAGCCAGGCACTGGCGAAGGCGGCCAATGCGATCAGCAGCGCGCCCATGAAGACCGCATTGGCGACTGCGAACTCCACGCCGCCGCGGATGGCATGGGCGCCGTCGATGCCCACCGCCAGCGCGAACGCCGCGGCCAGCTGCAGGCCGATGCCGGTCCAGCGCGCCAGCCGGCGCTGCTGCACCAGGCCCAGCCAGACCAGGCCGGCGCCTTCCAGCGCGAACACCGAAGCGGTGGCCTTGGCCGACAGCGCCAGCGGCACCGCCAGCGTGGCGAAACCCACCGCGAGGATGGCGTAGCCCTGGGCCAGCAGATGCAGGCGCTCGCGCCCCAGCAGCGCGCGCGCCAGCACCGCGTAGAGCAGGGCCACGCCGAGTGCGCACAGCGCCAGCGGCATGCGCTCGCCCTGCAGCAGCCCGGCCTGCAGCGAGAACGCCACCAGCGGCGTGCCGAACAGCAGGCAACCGTCGATGCGCGCGCCGCCCGGCGTCGCCGCCCGGCGCGCATACAGCAGCGGCAGCAGCAGGTAGAACGCAAAGAACAGCAGCAGGAACGGCTCGGTGCTGGCGAACTTGGCCGGCGTGTAGTCCAGCACGCCCCAGAGCGTGCCGATGCCCCAGGTGAAGGCGAAGCCGAGCAGGTTGAGGATGCGCCACGGCCGCACCCAGGCGATGGCGAAGATGCCGGCGTTGAGCAGGGCGTAGTACGAGAACAGGGCGACGTGGTTGCCACCGCCGTCGGACAGCCAGACCGGCGCCATGAACCCGGCCAGCACGCCGAGGATGGCCAGCGTGCGTGACTCCTGCAGCACCGCCATCACGCACAGCCCGGCGATCAGCACCACGCTGACCGCGAACGCCGGCCCGGGGCCGAGCACGCCGTAGTTCCTGGTCGCGGCGAACACGGTCAACAGCAGCACGCCGATGGCGCCGCCCTGCAGGGCCAGGGCGAAGGCGCGATGGCTCTCGCGCTTGCGCCAGGCGAACACCAGCCCGGCCAGCGCGGCCGCGCTGATGCCGGCCAGGCGCAGCTCGATCGGCAGGCGCAGCCAGCCCTGGTCGCTGACGTACTTGAGCAGCGCCGCCACGCCGGCCAACAGCACCAGCATGCCGACCTTGACCGGCACGTTGCCGCTGGTGAACCACTGTTTGACGCGTTCCACGCCACGCTCGATGACGTTCGGCCCGGCCGGCGCCGCCGGTTCCGGCCCGCGCGCGGGTGCGCTGTGGACCGACGGCGGTGGAACCGGCTCCGGCAGAGGCGGCAGCACGGGCACGACGACGGGCCGCACCGGCTCAGCGGCCTCCCGCACGGGCCCAGGCCCGGGAACGATGGGCGAAGGCTCGAACGCCTCCCTCTCCGGTATGGGTTCCTGCCCTGCAGATGGCCGGATCTCCTCGGCCACAGGCGCGCCCGTCCGCCCTTGTCGCGCGAGCGAAGCTTCCAGCGCGGCCAGGCGCCGCTTGAGCGAGGACACCGATACCAAGGCCATGACCAGCAGCACCGGTACCGCCAACGCCACTGCCACCACCAGCAATCCCAAGAGCACAAACGCGCCGCCGTCCATTCCTCATCCTTGTCACCGGGAGGTGCGGCACCACCTTATCCACGCTCCGCGGAAACGCAAGGTATCCATGACGCTGGATGGCGCCTGGCGGAGCCCGGTCGGTAATGCCCCAGCGGGGCTTTGCCCCGCTCTACAAAACGCGGATCGTGGCGGCTCTGTAGCGCCGGGCAACGCCCGGCGGGGCTTGCCCGGTAATGCCCCAGCGGGGCGATGCCCCGCTCTACGAAACGCGGATCGCGGCGGCTCTGTAGCGCCGGGCAACGCCCGGCGGGGCTTGACCGGTAATGCCCCAGCGGGGCGGTGCCCCGCTCTACGAAACGCGGATCGTGGCGGCTCTGTAGCGCCGGGCGACGCCCGGCGGGGCTTGCCCGGCAATGCCCCAGCGGGGCGGTGCCCCGCTCTACGAAACGCGGATCGCGGCGGCTCTGTAGCGCCGGGCGGCGCCCGGCGGGGCTTGTCCGGTAATGCCCCAGCGGGGCGATGCCCCGCTCTACAAGAGGCGGATTACAGTCGCGACACAGGGCAAAAAGAAGGGCGCCATCGGCGCCCTTCCTTCAACCAAACGCAACGGGCCGATCAGGCCGCGATCACGCGCACCATTTCCAGGCACTTGTTGGAATAGCCCCACTCGTTGTCGTACCAGCTGACCAGCTTGACGAAGGTCGAGTCCAGCGCGATGCCGGCTTCGGCGTCGAACACGGAGGTGTGGGTCTCGCCGCGGAAATCGGTGGCCACGACCTTGTCCTCGGTGTAGCCCAGCACGCCCTTCAGCGCGCCTTCGCTCTGCGCCTTCACTTCGGCGCAGATCTCGGCGTAGGTCGCCGGCTTCTCCAGCTCGACGGTCAGGTCGACCACCGACACGTCCGAGGTCGGCACGCGGAAGCTCATGCCGGTCAGCTTCTTGTTGAGTTCCGGGATCACCACGCCGACGGCCTTGGCCGCGCCGGTGGAGGACGGAATGATGTTCTCCAGGATGCCGCGGCCGCCGCGCCAGTCCTTGTTGGAGGGGCCGTCGACGGTCTTCTGGGTCGCGGTGGCCGCGTGCACGGTGGTCATCAGGCCGCGCTTGATGCCCCACTTGTCGTTGATGACCTTGGCCAGCGGGGCCAGGCAGTTGGTGGTGCACGAAGCGTTGGAGATGATCGCCTGGCCGGCATAGGTCTTGTGGTTGACGCCGAACACGAACATCGGCGTGTCGTCCTTGGACGGGGCCGACAGCAGCACCTTCTTGGCGCCGGCATCGATGTGCTTCTGCGCGCTGGCCTTGTCCAGGAACAGGCCGGTGGATTCGATCACCACGTCCACGCCCACCTCGTCCCACTTCAGGTTGGCCGGATCGCGCTCCTGGGTCAGGCGGATCTTCCTGCCATTGACCAGCAGGTGGCCGCCGTCGACGGCCACGTCGGCCTTGAAGCGGCCGTGCACGGAGTCGTACTTGAGCATGTAGGCCAGGTAGTCCGGCTCCAGCAGATCGTTGATGGCAACGATCTCGATGTCGTTGCCGAAGTTCAACACCGCCGAACGCAGCACATTGCGTCCGATGCGACCGAAACCGTTGATGCCGACCTTGATTGCCATGTTCACGAACTCCTGCGGCCGCAGACTGCTGCGGCGGGGGTGGAAAGGGACCGGCATTGTAGCAGCCGGGCCCGTCTGGCTGGCCCGGGCCCCGCTACGCCGCACATGACGAAAGCGGCGCCGGGACATGGGCAAAACCATGAACGCACTCTGAGCGCGGACATCCGTTTGATCCGGATCAAGGCGGGCACCAGGCACGCGGCGGAGACTGGCCACATCCTCACCAAGCAATGGAAACGCACCATGCGCAAGACCCCCGCCCTGCTGCTGTCCAGCCTCGCCGCCGCCCTGACGCTGGCCGCCTCCCCCGCCATGGCGCAGTCCAAGGGCGACTGGACCCTGGGCGTCGGCGTGCACAACGTCGATCCCAAGTCCAGCGCAGGCGACCTCAACGGCTCGGCCCTGGGCCTGGGCGCCCTGCCGACCAAGGTGGACAGCAGCGTGCGTCCGACCGTGACGTTCGAGTACTTCGTCGCCGACAACGTGGGCCTGGAAGTGCTGGCCGCTCTGCCGTTCCAGCACGACATCAGCATCGACGGCGTGGGCAAGGTCGGCCGCACCAAGCAGCTGCCGCCGGTGGTCTCGCTGCAGTACCACTTCGCCAACAGCAGCAAGGTCACCCCGTTCGTCGGCCTGGGCGTGAACTACACCAAGTTCTTCAGCACCGACAGCAAGGGCGCGCTGACCGGCACCAAGCTCAAGCTGGAAGACTCGTGGGGCCTGGCCGCGCATGCGGGCCTGGACTTCGCGCTGACCGAAAAGGACGCGCTGCGCGTGGACCTGCGCTGGGCCGACATCGACACCAAGGTCAAGGTGAACGGCAACAAGCTCGGCACCGCCAACATCGACCCGCTGGTGTACGGCGTGGCCTACGTCCGCAAGTTCTGACCCGGCCTTCCCCCGGTACCGCGGGGTAAGCAGGTTCCCAGGGCCTGTTCATGACCCGTCGCGAGCCAAGCGCGGCGGGATCATGGGCAGGCCCGCCACTTTCGGCACATGGCCGGAACGGTGCGGCGGCTAGAATGCCGCGATGAAAATCCGCGCCCGCATTCCCTCTGTCCTTTCCGGCATCGTCCTGGCTGCATCCACCCTGGTGTCCACACCGGCGTTCGCCTGGGGCGCGCAGGGCCACCGCCTGGTCGCGCGCCTCGCCGAAGCGCGTCTGGATCCCGCCGCGAAGGCGGAAGTGGACCGCCTGCTCGCCACCGAGCCCGGCGACACCCTGGCCAACATCGCCCCCTGGGCCGACCAGCTGCGCGCCGAAGACCCCGACCTGGGCAAGCGTTCGGCCGGCTGGCACTACGTCAACATGGCCGAGGACGGCTGCGTCTACGACCCGCCGAAGCATTGCCGCGATGGCGACTGCGTGATCGAGGCGCTGAAGGCGCAGAGCGCGCGCCTGGCCGACCGCAGCCTTTCCGATGCCGAGCGCCTGCAGGCGCTCAAGTTCGTCGTGCACCTGGTCGGCGACATGCACCAGCCGATGCATGCCGGCTACGGCCACGACAAGGGCGGCAACACCTACCAGCTGCAGTTCAACGAGCGCGGCACCAACCTGCACTCGCTGTGGGACAGCGGCATGTTCTATGCGCTGCAGCTGGACGACGACCAGTACCTGCAGCGCCTGCAGGCGCTGCCAGCCCCCACCGGCATCGGCGCGCCGCAGCTGCAGCGCGATGCCACGGCATGGGCAGAGCAGAGCTGCCGCATCGCCACGCGCGAAGGCGTCTACCCGCCGGGGCACAAGGTCGACGAAGCGTATGCCAGCGTCTGGCGCCCGGTCGCCGAGGCACAGCTGCGCCTGGCCGGCGAACGCCTGGCGGCGCTGTTGAACGAGTTGCTGGATACCCCGCAGAAGCCCCACTGACGCCGCGGCGCCGGGCATCGCCCGGCCGGGGTTTCATCGGTGCAGCTCCTGCGGGGCGATGCCCCGCTCTACGGGGATGCCCCGCACCGCAGGCTCACTGCGGCGTGCTGCCGACCCGCACGCGCGCCTGTCCCTGCACGATCTCGAACGTGAACGCATAGGGCAACGTCACCGGAACCTCCTCCACCCGCGCGGCACCGGCGCAGTCGCCCGCTGCGGCCGGGGCGGTACCGGGGGCGAAGTGGCAGATCGCCGCCGGCGCGAAGCGCCATCGCCGCACGGCATCGCCCGCGGCCTGCAGCAGATGGCCGTTATCCGCGTCGCCGCCAGCACCGCACTGGCTGTGCGCCAGCAGCGGGAAACTGCGCTGCACCAGCCCCTGCTCGTCGACGACGACATTCAGGCACACCGTCACCGGCGGCATCGATTGCCGGCCCTGCAGGGTCGGCAGTTCCGGCGGTGGCGCATGCACCGGCGCGGGCATGCGGAAGACTTCGCGCGCCGACAGTGCATACGGCTGTACCTCCCCGCCCTGCCCACCGCCGCTCTCCGCCACAAGCAGGCGCTGGCCGATGTTGTAGCTGCTGTCCGCAACGTCTTGGGTGGCGGCGGGGCGCGTCGCGCAGCCGGTCGCCACCAGCAGCAGGCACAACGCGCACAACGGAACCGCTGCCGGCTGGCGCCGCATCAGGAAGTGCTCTCCTCGGTCGTGGTGGTCGTTTCGTCCATCGCGAAGCGCACCGGCACGCGCACCTGGCCGGCAACGGCCTTGCCATCCTTGTAGGCCGGAACGAACTTCCACTGACGGGCCGCGTCCATCGCCGCTTCATCCAGATCCGCATGTCCCGAACTGCGATCGACCACCACGCCTGTGGCCGTTCCATCGGCCGCGACATCGACTTTCAGCACCACCTCGCCGGTGTTCATGCTCGGCGGATAGCGCGGCGGCGGCATGTCGGCGAATCCCGGCGTGCGCGCCGGCGCATCCGCCGGCTCCACGCCAACGCGCGCCCGCGCCGCAGGATCCTGGACGGCGGCCATGGCGCCGGCCTGCATGCCGAGGTCGGCAACGACCGCTTCCATCTTGAACAATGAATCTCCGTCCTTCGTCCTGGCATGCATGCGCGCAGTACCGTCGATCTCCACCACCAGCCGCGGCGCCGTGATGATCAGCCTGCCTTCGCGGAGGGTGCCGGACAGCGCGACGTGTGCGGCGTACAGCGGCTCCACCTTGAACTCGCCCGTCCACGTGTGGCCAGCCGGCGTCTCCATGGAGAACGCGAACGGCTTGCCCGCATGCTCACGCACTTCGAAATCGCGCGCCTGGCCATCCACCTCCAGCCGCAGCTTCACGCTGTAATAGGCGGCATCCGCGCCGCTCTTCTGCACCTGCGCCGGCTGCGCGGCCCAGGCCGCATAGCCCAGGCCCGACGACAACCCCAGCGACAACAACACCATCGCGAGCCACTGCTTTTTTCCCGGCACCGGACGCTTCAACATGGCGATACGCTCCTTCAACGGATGAGGGTGTTGCCAGTGACAGCCCACCGGCAGCGGTGACAGCGCCAGCCCGGTCTTGAGCATGGCGTTGCCATAACTGCGGCGTGCGCCACCGCCCTGGGCGATGACGCGCTCGTCGCAGGAAAGTTCCTGGTCCTCGCGGCAGCGGCGCACCGCCAACGGCAGCAGCGGGTTGAACCAGTGCAGGCATTGCATCGCCGCCAGCAGCGCGTTGACCACGGTGTCGCCGCGGCGCAGATGCACCTGTTCGTGCAACAGCACGAGCTGCCGCTCGCCGGTGGTATAGCGATGCTCGAAATCCGCCGGCAGCACGATGCGCGGCCGCCACAGGCCGACGACCGCCGGCAGGCCCGCGCTGCCGCGCGCCTGCCAGACGCCATCCTCGCGGCGCCGCAGCGGCCCCAGCCCGCGCACGAAATGGCGCTGCTGGTACCGCAGCCGCGCCGCCATCGCCAGCGCACCGGCCAGCCAGGCCGCGACCAGCAGCAACGACCAGGGCAATGCCGGCAGGCCCGTTCCGGCCGTGGAGGCGGCCACCGGCATCGCCGCGTCGATGGCCACCATCGGCAGCACCGCCATGCGCGGTGCCGGCAGCAGCACGCCCAGCAGTGCCGCCGGGACCGCCAGCCACAGCAGATAGGCCGCGCTGGCACCCAGCCAGCGCCGCACCACGCCGCGCAGCATCAGCACCACGGCCATCGCCATGCCGCCGGCCAGCGCGGTCGCCAGCAAGGCACGCATGAATTCAGGGCTGGTCATCGTCGAGCTCCTCCAGCAGCCGGCGCAGTTCGGCCACGTCGTCGCGGCTCAGCTTCCGGTGCTGGCTGAAATGCGCCACCAGCGGCGCGACGCGCCCGTCGAACAGGCGCTCGAGCAGGCTGCTGCTCTCCTCCAGCAGCCATGCGTCGCGCTGCACCAGCGGCGCGTACAGATAGCGCCGGCCCTCCTTCGCCGCGCTGATCGCGCCCTTGTTGAGCAGGCGGTTGAGCAGGGTCTTGATGGTGGCCTCGGCCCAGTCGTTGCGCCCGGCCAGGCGCGCCATCACGTCCTCGGCGGCAAGCGGATGCGCCTCCCACAGGACCTCCATCACCACCGCTTCGGCTTCGCTGATCCGGATCATCGTTTACGCTCGTAATTTTTATCGATTACATGAGTAAACGGAGCGCCTGTCAAGCGTCCCGACCGCGGCTTCATCGCCCGGATGCTGTAATGCCGCCTTCCTGGAACAACGCACCTGCCATGCCCGACCATGTGACCGATCCCGATGCCGCCGCGGCGTGGCTGCTGGCCCGTGTCGAAGGGCCGCTGCGCATCGGCGCGCCGCTGGCGCTGGGAAAACCACACCGGCTGCTCAATGCGCTGTATGCCCGGATCGAGCGGGATCCCTCGCGCCCACTGCAGCTGTACACCGCGCTTTCGCTCGATCCGCCCCACGCCGGCGGCAATGACCTGCAGGCGCGCTTCCTGCGCCCGTTCGTCGAGCGACACTTCGGCGCCGACTTTCCGCGCCTGGCCTATGCGCAGGCGGTCGCGCGCGACGCCCTGCCCGCGCATGTGCAGGTGGAAGAGTTCTACATGCAGTCCGGCGCGCTGCTCGGCTCTTCGCAGGCGCAGCGCGCCTATACCAGCCTCAACTACACCCAGGCCGCCGACGCGGTGGCGCAGCGCGCGCCGCACGCCATCGTGCAGAAGGTGGCCGCGTGCGAAGGCAGCGCGCGGCTGTCGCTGTCCTGCAACAACGACATCACCCAAGACACGCTGGATGCCATCGCCGCGCGCGGCCTGCCGCGCCCGCTGCTGATCGCCGAGATCGACCCGGAACTGCCGTGGCTGGGCGGCACCGCCACGGTGGACGCGGCGTTCTTCGACCTGGTGCTCACCCCGCCCGGCCCGTATCCGAAACTGTTCGGCCTGCCCCGGCAGCCGGTCAGCGATGCCGACTACGCCATCGGCCTGTACGCCAGCGCGCTGGTGCGCGACGGCGGCACCCTGCAGATCGGCATCGGCGCGCTGGCCGACGCGCTAAGCCATGCGCTGGTGCTGCGCCATACCGACAACGTCCGCTACCGCCAGATCCTGCGCGCACTCGACCCGACACTGGAGGACCACCCGCTGGTGCGCGAGATCGGCGGACTGGAGCCGTTCGCGACCGGCCTGTTCGGTTGCAGCGAAATGCTCAACGAGGGCTTCCGCAAGCTGGTGCAGAGCGGCGTGATCCGTCGCAAGGTGCACGACGACCTGGGGCTGATGCAGCGCCTGGCCAACGGCAGCGCCTACACCGCCGACCATGCGCGGCTGGCCGAGGAAGGACAATACCTGCACGGCGCGTTCTATCTCGGCTCGCCGGCGTTCTACGACTGGCTGCGGCACCTGCCGGAGGACGAGCGCCGCGCCATCGGCATGCGCCGCATCAGCGAGATCAACCAGATCTACGGCGGCGACGAGACCCTGCAGCGGCTGCAGCGCCGCCAGGCGCGCTTCTTCAACTCCTGCATGATGGCCACCGCGCTCGGCGCGGCGGTGTCCGACGCGCTGGACGATGGCCGCGTGGTGTCCGGCGTCGGCGGCCAGCACGACTTCGTGGCGATGGCGCACGCGCTGCCGGATGCGCGCAGCGTCCTCATGTTCCGCGCCCTGCGCGAAGGTGCCGGGAACCCGCGTTCCAACATCCGCTGGAACTACGGCCACACCACCATTCCCCGCCACCTGCGCGACCTCTTCATCGACGAATACGGCATCGCCGACCTGCGCGGCATGACCGACGAGGACTGCGTGATCGCGATGGCCGGCATCACCGACGCCGCCTTCCAGGCGCCCCTGCTGGAACAGGCGAAGGCGGCGAAGAAACTGGAGCGCGGCTTCAGCGCGCCCGCCCACTGGCAGCGCAACCGCGCCGGTGTGCGGGCCGCCGCGCTGGCGCCGTTCCGCCGCGACGGCAGCCTGCCCGACTACCCGCTGGGCAGCGATTTCACCCCGGTCGAACAGGATCTGCTGCGCGCGCTGACCTGGTTGAAGGCCAGCACCGGCAGCGTCGGCGGCAAGCTGCGCACCGTGTTCGCCGCCCTGTTGCAGCGCGCCGGCGACAACGACGCCATGTACCTGCAGCGCATGGAACTGGAGCGGCCGGCGGGTTTCAGCGAGTGGCTCGACGCGCGCCTGCTGCGCCTGGCACTGGCGCGCACGGCGCGGGCCTGAGCACCGACGCTCAGGCGCCCGCGGCGTCCGGATCGTGCTGCAGGATGTTCACCAGCTTGCCGAACGGATCGCGCACGAAGAAGCGGCGCACGCCCCATGGTTCGCGCGCCGGCCCGTATTCGATGGCGATGCCGGCGGCGCGGATGCGCGCAAGCGCTTCGGCCAGATCGTCGACCTCCACCGACAGATCCGGCACCGGCGTCCCCGATCCGCCCTCGACGGCGAAACTCAACTGCGGGATCATGCGCGACGCTGCCGCATAGGTGCGGATCCAGCCATGATCCATGACCGGCTCCAGCCCGAGGATCGCGTGGTAGAACGCGTCGGCCGCGGCCGGTTCGCCGGTATGGATGTTGGCGACGATGCGCTTCACTTTCATCGGATTCTCCACGGTGCGCGCTATTGCCCCGCCGGCGGCTCCCACAGCTCGACCTTGTTGCCTTCCGGGTCGATGACCCAGCCGAACTTGCCCTGCTCCGAGGTTTCGATTCCGTCCACGACGTTGCAGCCTTCGGCACGGAGCACCGGCAGCAGCGCATCGAGATCGGCGACGCGGAAGTTGACCATGAACGAGGCGGTGCCCGGCGCCATGTAGGTCGTGTCGGCGGCGAACGGGCTCCAGATCGTCATGCCCGGCGCACTGCCCTCGCCGCCCCACGGGAAGACCGCGCCATTCCAGCCGGCGACATCGAGCCCGAGATGATCGCGATACCAGGCCGCCAGTGCGGCCGGGTCCTTCGCCTTGAAGAAGATGCCGCCGATGCCGGTCACGCGTTTCATTGTTGGTCTCCGGATGGCCCCCATGCAGGCAGCCTGGATCGGAAACCCACGATGGGCTTCCGGCATCGGGATGCTCGCATGCCCGGAACAAGGGAACCAGCGCGCCCAGGAAGAAGTGCTTCCCGACTTGATCGCAAAGAAAGCGGCGCGCAAGGCCGCCGGCATATGCAGCTCTGTAGCGCCGGGCACCGCCCGGCGAGGCTTTCCTAGTGAGGCCTCAGCGGGGCGTTGCCCCGCTCTACATGGGGGGTGAAGTCGCGGTGACTCTGTAGCGCCGGGCACCGCCCGGCGGGGCTTGGCCGACAATGCCCCCAGCGGGGCGCTGCCCCGCTCTACAGGCCAGGTGGTGATAGGCCGACAAGGAAAAGGCCGGGGAATCCCCGGCCTTTTCCGCTTCGCAACGCTGTCGCGCGTTACTTGGCCAGCTGCGCCCTGGCTGCGGCGACCACCGCTTCGGTGGTGATGCCGAAGTGCTGGTACAGCTTGTCGGCCGGGGCCGAGGCACCGAAGGTATCCAGGCCGATCACCGCGCCGTCCAGGCCCACGTACTGGCGCCAGAAACCGGTGACGCCGGCCTCCACCGCCACGCGGGCACGCACGGCATTGGGCAGCACCGATTCGCGGTAGGCCGCGTCCTGGCGGTCGAACACGTTGGTGGACGGCATCGACACCACGCGGGTCTTGATGCCGGCCGCGTCCAGTTCGGCCTTGGCGGCCATGGCCAGGCCCACTTCCGAGCCGGTGCCGATCAGGATCACGTCCGGCGTGCCGGCGGCATCGGCCAGCACGTAGCCGCCGCGCTCGATCTGCTTGACCTGCTCGGCGCTGCGCTGCTGCGGCGCCAGGTTCTGGCGGCTGAAGATCAGGCAGCTCGGGTTGTCCCTGCGCAGGATCGCCGCCTTCCAGCTCACCGCCGATTCGGCGGCATCGCACGGACGCCACACATCGTTGTTGGGGATGTAGCGCAGCGAGGAGACGTGCTCGACCGGCTGGTGGGTCGGGCCGTCCTCGCCCAGGCCGATGGAGTCGTGGGTGAACACGTGGATGACCTGCGCCGGGATCAGCGCGCTCATGCGCAGCGCGTTGCGGGCATAGTCACTGAACACCAGGAAGGTGGCGTCGAACGGCAGGAAACCACCGTGCAGGGCCAGGCCGTTGGCGATGGCGCTCATGCCGAACTCGCGCACGCCGTAGTGCACGTAGTTGGCCTGCGGGTCGTCGCCGACCACGGTATGCGCGCCCTTCCACAGGGTCAGGTTGGAACCGGCCAGGTCGGCCGAGCCGCCGATGATTTCCGGCAGCAGCGGTGCGAAGGCCTGGATGGCGTTCTGCGAGGCCTTGCGCGAGGCGATGTTCGGCGCTTCGGCCTGCACCTGGGCGATGTAGGCATCGGCCTGGGCAATGAAGTCGGCCGGCAGCTCGCCGTGCGAGCGGCGGGTCAGCTCCTCGGCTTCGGCCGGGAACTGCGCGGCGTACTTGTCGAACAGCTGCTCCCACTCGGCCTGGCGCAGGGTGCCGGTGCCGCCGGCGCGCCAGCCGGCGTAGATCTCTTCCGGGATCTCGAACGGGCCATACGGCCAGTCCAGCGCCTTGCGGGTGGCTTCCAGCTCGTCCTTGCCCAGCGGTGCGCCGTGGCTGGACTCCTGGCCGGCCTTGTTCGGCGAACCGAAACCAATGGTGGTCTTGCAGCAGATCAGGGTCGGCTTGTCGAACTGCGACAGCGCCGCGTCGATGCCGGCCTTGATGCTTTCCGGATCATGGCCGTCGACGCCGCGCACCACGTTCCAGCCGTAGGACTCGAAGCGCGCCGGGGTGTCGTCGGTGAACCAGCCTTCCACTTCACCGTCGATGGAGATGTTGTTGTCGTCCCAGAAGCAGACCAGCTTGCCCAGGCCCCAGGTGCCGGCCAGTGAGGCGGCTTCGTGGGAGATGCCTTCCATCAGGCAGCCGTCGCCCATGAACACCCAGGTGCGGTGGTCGACGACTTCGAATTCGGGGCGGTTGTAGCGCTGCGCCAGCAGCTTCTCGGCCAGCGCGAAACCCACGGCGTTGGCCAGGCCCTGGCCCAGCGGGCCGGTGGTGGTTTCCACGCCCGGGGTTTCATGGCGCTCCGGGTGGCCCGCGGTCTTGCTGCCGAGCTGGCGGAAGGCCTTGAGCTGCTCGATCGGCAGGTCGTAGCCGCTCAGGTGCAGCAGCGCGTACTGCAGCATCGAACCATGGCCGTTGGACAGCACGAAGCGGTCGCGGTTGAACCACTTCGGGTTGTTCGGATTGTGGCGGAGATAGTCGTTCCAGAGCACTTCGGCGATGTCGGCCATGCCCATCGGCATGCCGGGGTGGCCGGAGTTGGCGGCTTGCACCGCATCGGCGGCGAGGAAACGGATGGCGTTCGCCAACTGGCGGCGGGTGGGCTGCGTCATGGTTCGTCGGGTCGGGAGGCTCCCGCGGAGCTGCGGGCGGCCCATTGTCCCACAGAGCACCGGGCAGGTCAGGCCATGTCCGCCTGCGGCACAGGCAAGCCGCGCCTGCTTCCGGAACGGCGAAGGCCGCCCAGGGGCGGCCTTCGTGCGGCTCCGGCTTGCGGCCGGCTCAATGATGGCCGGCGTTGTCCGGAACTTCCGGCACCTCGTCGTCGGTCACGCCGCTGCGGTGCGAGACCACCACGGCGGTGGCCAGGTCGCCGGTGACGTTGAGCGAGGTGCGGCACATGTCCAGGAACGTGTTGACGCCCAGGATGATGCCGATGCCTTCGGGCTTGATGCCGATGATGCCGCAGATCATCGCGATCACCGGCAGCGAGCCGGACGGGATGCCGGCGGTGCCGATGCCGCCGAGGATGCACAGCAGCAGCACCATCAGCTGCTGCGGCATGCCCAGGTGCAGGCCATAGACCTGCGCCAGGAACAATACGGTGATGCCCTCGAACAGCGCGGTGCCGTGGTGGTTGGCCGAGGCGCCGACGGTCAGCACGAAACGCGAGACCTTGCGCGGCAGCTTCAGGTTCTCCTCGGCCACGCGCAGGGTCACCGGCAGGGTCGCCGACGAGGAGGCGGTGGCGAAGGCGGTCAGCGTGGCTTCCTGGGTACCGCGGAAGAAGGTGCGCACCGGCATTCCGCCGAGCAGCCGCACCCATAGCGGCAGGACCACGAAGCCATGGATCGCCAGCGCGAGCAGTACGGTGACCACGAACCACATCAGGCTCTGGATCACGTCCCAGCCCAGCCGCGCGGTCAGGTTGAACATGAAGGCCGCCACCGCGAACGGCGCCAGCTTGATGAACATGCCGATCAGGTGCATGCACACCTCGAACAGGCCCTGCACGGCGTTCTTGAACGCCGTGGTGCCGGCGGTCGGCTTCATCACCAGGCCGATGCCGATCATCAGCGCGAAGAACACGATGCCCAGCTTCTTGCTGTCGTCGCCCATCGCATTGACGATGTTGTGCGGCACGATGTTGACCAGCAGGTCCATCAGCCGCAGTTCGTTGCCCTTGCTGATGATCTCGCCGGTCTTGGCGTTGCTCATCGCCTGCTCGACCAGGGCCGGGTCCATGTGCGTGCCCGGCTGCAGCAGGTTGACGCAGAGCAGGCCGATGCCGACCGCCAGCGCGGTCACCACCGCGGTGTAGTTCAGCGTTTTCCAGCCCAGGCGGCCCAGCGAGGCGATGTCGCCCAGCTCGGCCACGCCCAGCACCAGCGCCGAGAACATCAGCGGCACCACCAGCATGAACAGCAGGTTGAGGAAGATCTGCCCGAATGGCTGGGTGACGTAGTCGATGGTGGTCTTCACCCAGGCCGCGTCGGCCGCGGTGGCGTGTGCGACCAGGCCCACGATCGTGCCCAGCATGAACCCAAGCAGCACCTTGATGTGCAACGGCATGGAGGGTTTCCTTGGCGCTTGGGCGTTGGGCATGCGTCGGTACTCGCGGGCGAAAGGTCGCGTAGCTTAACAAAAGCTGCACACCGGCCACCCCTGCCATATGGGCCAGTTCCCTCCGCGCCGGCATCGCCTCGTTTGCCGCGCGGGTGCGCGCCCGGTTGCCCGGCGCCATCGGCGCGTACCGGCCAGCGGAGGCGCCTTCGACAGGAAAGGATCAGCTGGATCTGCGGCCGGGATAGAGCGGCGGCAACGGCCCTGGCGGCGCTTCTTCGTCCGTCCGCCAGGAAGGCCCACCGCTGAATGCCGCGCGCAGCGCGGTCCGTGCCGCAGTTCCGTTGCCATCGGCCCAGCGCGCGCGGCGCAGCGCATCCAGCGCCTCGCGCTGCGCGGCATTGCCCAGGCGCGCAGCCAGCGCGTCCAGGTCGGCGACCGGGGGACGGGCCATGCCACGCAGCGCCTGCTCGACGTCGTCCAGATCGCCGGTATCCAGCGCGCGTTTGAGATCGGCCAGCGAATGCGTGGCCGTGCCCGTGGCGGGACGCCCGGCGTCGTTTCCTGCCGGCAGGTCGCGGCGCGGCGCCGCACGCCGGCGGGCCAGCGCCCAGACCAGGGTCGCCAGCCACAGCAGGGCGAATCCCGCCGCCAGCAGCGGCCACGGCATCTTCGGCAGACTGCGGCCGCCCTGCAGCGCGATCGCGCCATCGCCGGACTGCGGCGCGGGCGCCGGGACGAGGGCGGTATCCGGCACGACGGGCGGCGGCATCGCAGCCGCGGTCCCCGGCGCCACCGGCAGGCTCAGGTCGGGCAACGCGACGGTCCTGGCCTCGGCGGCGCGCACGTCCCACCAGCGCAGGCGGATGCCGGGCACCACCAGGGTGCCGGACTGCTGCGGCACGATGGAATAGCGGCGCGTCAGCTTCAGTTGCGGGCCGTTGCCATCGAAGGTCTCGTCGTACTGGACCGGTTCGGCGAATACCTGCGCGGCGTCGCCGAGCGCGGGCACCGGCAGGTCCGGGAACTGAGCGCGCGTGGCGCCGACGGCGGTGGCCTCCACTTCCAGGGTCGCCGCCTCGCCGACCCGCGCCGACTGCGGCGCGGCGGTGTAGCGCAGGCGCAGATCCTTCAGCGGCAGCCAGGGCTGCGGCGCGGCATCGGGCACGGCGCGCACCTGCAGGGTCTGGTCCGGTGCGCGCGCGCTGAGCGCGCCGTTGCCGCGCCCGAAGACATCGTCGAAGAAGCCGCCGGCACCGCGGCCGCTGAAGCGCGCGCCTTCCAGCCGCAGCGGGCCGCTGCGCTCGGGGATCAGCAGGAAACGCCGTTCGACCACGTTGTAGCGGCGGCCGCCGACTTCGCGCGACGAGCTGCGGTCCTGGCCCACGCGCTGCAGCGAGGCGGAGGCGGGCGTCGCCAGGTCCAGTTCGCCCGACGCCAGCTGGGTCGCGAAATACAGCCGCACCACCACGCCAACGCTCTGCTGCACGTAGGGTTGCGGGTCGTCGACTTCGGTTTCCACGAAGGCCGCCGCATCGCCGGCGCGGCTGGCCACCGGCGCGGCCTCGACCGTCAGCCGCAGCGGCTGGGTCTGCGTCGCGCCGACGCGCAATGGCGGCACGTCCAGCACACCGCTGCGGCGCGGGCTGAGCACGACGCCGAACAGCGCGGTATTGCTGACGCTGCCGTTGACCATGCGCGTCTGTCGCCCGCTGGTGCGCCCGCCCAGCGCGAAATCGGCCTGCAGCGGCGTGTAATCCGGCGCCGCGCCGGCCTGGTCGGTCTCGATGTTGAGGGTGACCACGCCGCCTTCGCCGATGTGGTCGCGATCCAGCCACGCGCGGGTCTGCGCCTGCACGCCGGCGGCGCTGGCCAGCAACGCGAACAACCACACCATCATCAGAACGCTTCGCCGCTTCATCGCCCTTCCCGCCTGCGCCGCTCGTATTCGAGCTGGAATTTCGCCTTCAACAGATCGCCCGGCTCGTCGGGCACGCGCTGCATCCACGCTTCCATCGCCTGCCGCCGCTCGCGCTCCTGCGGGCTCATCGCCGCCTGCGCCGCGCGCTTCGCGGCGTCGCCGTCGTTGTCCTGCTGCCGGCGCATCGCCTCGGCCATGCGCTCGCGCTGGGCCTGGTCGGCCTGCTGCTGGCCCCGGGCATCTTCCGCCTGCGGCGTTTTGCCCTGCTCGTCCGCCGAGGGCTGGCCCTGGCCGGGCTGCGGGGGTTGCGCGTCCTTCTGCTGCGACGACTGCCCCTGCTGCGACGGGCTCTGCGATGGCGGATCCTGCGACCTGCCGTCCTGCGACTGCTGCACGGGCGATGGCTTGCCCTGTTGCGTATCGGGCTTGTTCTGCTGGCCGCCACCCTGCTGCCCCGGCGGCGGCTTGCGCTTGCGCACGGCATCGACCGCGGCGCGGTTGGCCTTCGCATCGGCCATGCCTGGCGCCAGCTTCAGCGCATGGTCGTAAGCGTCGACCGCCTCGTCGTAAAGGCCCTGCCGCGCCAATGCGTTGCCCAGGTTGTACCAGCCCTGCGCGTTGTCGATGCCCTCGAAGCGACGCTGCGCGGCGGCGAAATCGCCCTTGCGGTAGGCCTCGACACCTTCGGCCAGGCGCTGGTGGTCGCGCTGGTCGGCGCGCTGCCACCAGCCTCCGCTTCCGGCTGCCTGGGCAGGCATGGCCAACGGCAGCCACAGGCACAGCACGACGGCGGCCAGTGCCTGCCGGCGCCGCCGGAATGCCAGCAGCGCGACCAGCATCAGCGGTGGCAGCAGCCAATAGCCTTCGTCCTGCCAGGTCTTGCCGGCGCCGCGACCGGGCCGGTCGCCATCGGCCGCCTGCGGTCGCAGCACGCCCAGCGACTGCAGGTCCGCATCCGTGGCCGACAGCCGCGCGTAGCGGCCGCCGCCGGCGACGGCCAGCGAACGCAGCGTGCCTTCGTCCAGCCGGGCCTGGCCGATATGCCCCTCGCGGTCGCGATAGGCGGCTCCCACCGGCGTGCCCAGTCCCAGCGCCGATACCCGGTAGCCGTTCGCGCGCAGGCGCACGGCCTCGGCCCGCGCCGCGGCATCGGCGTGGTCGCTGACCAGCAGGATCGCGCCATCGCGCGCGCTGGCCTGGTGCAGCAGGTCACCGGCCCATTCCAGCGCCTTGTCCGCCCGCTGCCCGTCCACCGGCATGATGTCCGGCGCCAGCGCGTCTAGGAACAGCGCGA
Organism: Stenotrophomonas nitritireducens; assembly: GCF_001431425.1. Taxonomy (GTDB): domain Bacteria; phylum Pseudomonadota; class Gammaproteobacteria; order Xanthomonadales; family Xanthomonadaceae; genus Stenotrophomonas; species Stenotrophomonas nitritireducens. Next base: position 106,388 of record NZ_LDJG01000007.1, on the reverse strand, counting down.
CATTGGCGGCATCGTCGGTGAGCGGCGCCACGGTGAAAGGTTCGTCCGCATAGGCGACCAGCGCCACGCCGCCGCCCCGGCGTTCGCGCAGCAGCATCGCCAGCTTGGCGCGCGCCTGCAGCAGCCGGCTCGGCGGCAGGTCCGCCGCGCCGGTACGGCTGGACAGGTCCAGCACCACGACCAGCGGCGTCTTCGATTCCCACAATGGCCGCTCGACCTGGCGCCAGCTCGGCCCGGCCAGGGCCAGCACCGCCAACAGCAGGCCGGCCAACAGGGCCAGCCATCCGCCGATGCCGTGCCTGCCGCCGCCCACCAGCAGGTGCGGCAGCAGGTGCGCGTCCACCGCACGGCGCCAGTCCCCGCGGCGGCGGCGCCGGTAGCGGCCACCAAGCAGCGCGGCCGGCAACAGCAACAAGGCCCACAGCCAATCGGGGCGGATGAAATGCAGGCTGTCCCAGAACGCGGTCATGAGCGACGCCCCGGCCAGGCCAGCGCCAGCATCCCCAGCAGCAGGGCCGCCGCCAGCGGCCATGCGTACCGTTCCAGGCGCGGACGCAGCGCCGGGCCGGCGCTGCGCACCGGCTCCAGGCGATCCAGCTCGGCATAGATGCCGGCCAGTTCGCGGGTATCGCGCGCGCGGAAGAACCGCCCGCCGGTTTCGTTAGCGATGCGGGTCAGCGTGTCCTCGTCGATCTGGTCCTCGCCGCCCGGGACCTGCAGGCCGAACAGCGAGAATCCGCCGGTGCCGCCGAAGGCGATGGTGTGCACGCGCACGCCTTCGGCCTTGGCCAGCTCGGCCGCCTTCAGCGGGTCGAGCACGCCGGCGGTGTTGACGCCGTCGGTCAGCAGGATCAGTACGCGCTGGCCTTCGGGCTGTTCGCGCAGGCGCTTGACCGCCAGCGCGATGGCGTCGCCCAGCGCGGTCTCGCGTCCGGCCAGCCCGACCACGCTGTCGCGCAGCTGCTCGCGCACGCTGGCGCGGTCGCGGGTCAGCGGGGTGAGCGCATAAGCCCGTTGTCCGAACACCAGCAGGCCGATGCTGTCGCCTTCGCGGCGGTCGAGGAAGTCGGCCAGCACCGCCTTGGCCGCGGTGAGCCGGTCCACCACCCGGCCGCCAAGCTGCATGTCGTCCTCGCTCATGCTGCCGGACAGGTCCACGGCCAGCATCATCTGCCGCGCCTGCCGCGGCGGCTCGACCGCATCGCCCAGTTGCTGCGGCCGCGCGGCGGCGGCACACAGGCACAGCCACGCCAGCCACAACAGCACCGTGCGCAGCGAAGGCGCGCGCCGGCGCGGCGACGCCACCTGCAGCCGCGCCGGCTCCCAGGGCACCCGCAGCGCCGGGCCGTTGCCGCTGCGCAGCGGCCACAACCCCATCAGCAGCGGCAGGGGTACGGCCAGCCACAGCCATGGCCAGGCGAATTGCGGCAGGCCGCCCAGCAGCATGTGCAGGTGTTCCATCACCGGCGCAGCTCCATCAGGCCGATGAAGCGGCTGCGCGCCAGCGCGCAGGCACGCGCGGCCGGTGCGTCGTCGACCTCGCGGCGGAACCCGCCATCGAGCAGTACCCGCCCGTCGCCCTCACTGAAATCATGGCCCTGCCCGCCATCGAGAAAGCGCAGCCACGCCTCGCCCTGCAGCAGCGCGACCTGCGGGTCGCGGTGGCGGGCCGCGCGTCGCAGCAGTTCCGATGCCATGCCGATGCGGGCGGCCGGTCCGGCCGCTGCCGCCAGCGATGCCTCGAACAGGGATTCCCAGCGCCGGCGCCGACGCTGGCGGCGCACGCGCACCGCCACGACCACCAGCAGGACGAGCAGCATCGCGGCCAGCAGCAGCCACCAGCCCGGCGCTGGCGGCCACCAGCCGGGAGCCGCAGGCAGATGCACGTCGCGCAGCGGCAGGGAGGTGCCGATCATCCGCCTCCCCTCCCCGCGGCGGCGCCCAGCCAGGCATCGCTGGCATCGTCGGAGGCCAGCACCTGCACCTGGATCCTGCGGCCCGGCAAGGCCTGGCACAGCGTTTCGACCGGGGCGACGAAGGCTTCATGCCAGGCATCGCGCATCGCCCCGCCCGCCAGGTCCAGTTCCATGCGCCCGCCGGGTGCCACCACCGGCAGCAGGCATTCCGGCGGCTGCATCTCCAGCGGATCGACCAGCAGCAACAGGCGCACGTCCACGTGCATCGACAACGCCGACCAGGTGGCCGGCGCCACGGCCAGGGCGCTGGCCGGGTCCGCCAGCACCAGCGCCCGCGCGCCCGGATGCAGCAGGCGCGTCGCGCGCTCCAGCGCCGACTGCAGGCCGGCGCCGGCGGCGGACGGCGCGTGGTACCAGCGCACCAGTGCATCGAGCACGCGCAGCACGCCGCGCATGCCGCCGGCGGGCGGCACCAGCCCGTCTTCCCGGCCGCTGCACAATGCCGCCACGCGATCGCCGTCGCGCAATGCCGACCAGGCCGCGACCGCACCGGCGCGCGCGGCCTGCACCGACTTGAAGCGCGCGCGGGTGCCGAAGTACAGCGCCGGCGCGGTATCGGCCACGAGCAGGGTCAGCCGTTCGCGTTCGGCCTGGAACGTCTTGGTATGGGTGAAGCCGGTACGCGCGCTCAGCTTCCAGTCGATGTGGCGGGCATCGTCGCCGGCGACGTATTCGCGCGACTCGGCGTACTCCATGCCACGCCCGCGCTGCGCCGATGTCGCGCGCGCGGACACGCCGCGCAGCCCATGGCGTGGGTCGCGGCCCCGCGTCGCCGAACGCCGCAGCGCGATCAGTTCTGCCAGCGAAGGCACGATGCCCTCGCCTCCGGATGGCGCAGGCGCGGCCTGTGCAGCCGCCATGGCCGCCTCGCTCCCGCGCTCCGCATCGCGCCCCGCCGCCCTCATGCCGGTCTCAGGGCAGGGGCACGCGGTCGAGCAGCGCCGCGACCAGACGCTCGCCGTCCCAGCCCTCGGCCGCCGCTTCGTAGCTGGGCAGGATCCGGTGCCGCAACACGTCCGGCGCGACCGCACGCACGTCGTCCGGCGTCACGTAATCGCGCCCCGCCAACCACGCTTTGGCCCGTGCACAGCGCTCCAGCGCGATTGAACCGCGCGGGCTCGCGCCCCAGGCGATACGGCGCGCCAGCGACGCGTCATAGGCGGCCGCATCGCGCGAGGCCAGCACCAGTTCGACCAGGTAGCGCTCCAGTTGCGGCGCCATGTGCAGTTCCAGCACCGCGCGGCGCGCCTGTTCGACCTGCTGCAGCGACAGTTTTTCCAACTGCACGGGGGCCGCATCCATCTCGCGCAGCGCGCGCTCGCGCGCCAGCCGCAGGATCTCGGTTTCCGCGCCCGCATCCGGGTAACCGATGCGTACATGCATCAGGAAACGGTCCAGCTGCGCCTCGGGCAGGGGGAAGGTGCCCTCCTGCTCGATCGGGTTCTGCGTGGCCATGACCAGGAACACCGTCGGCAACGGGTAGGTTTTCCGCCCCACCGTCACCTGCCGTTCGCCCATCGCCTCCAGCAGGGCGGACTGCACCTTGGCCGGGGCGCGGTTGATCTCGTCGGCCAGCAGGATGGGATGGAACACGGGACCGGGCTGGAATTCGAAGCGCCCTTCCTGCGGACGCCAGATATCGGTGCCGGTCAGGTCGGCCGGCAGCAGGTCCGGAGTGAACTGGATACGCGCGAAGCTGGCGTCGATGCGCGACGCCAGCGCGCGGATCGCCGTGGTCTTGGCCAGGCCGGGCGCCCCTTCCACCAGCAGGTGGCCATCGGCCAGCAGCGCGACCAGCAGGCGCTCGACCAGTACCGACTGGCCGACGATTTCGGTGGCCAGGGCATCGCGCAGGGCGATGAAGGCCGCATGCAGGCCGTTCTCGGCGACCGGCGGTTCGGACATGTGCGGGGGCAGGTTCATAGGGGCAGTTTGACCGATCCGCGATGAAATGGTTCATCGCATGAGGCCTGCACTGCAGCAGGACCCGCAATGGGAAAGGCCGCCCTGCGGCGGCCTTCCCACGATCGTCGAGCCGGAGCTGGCTCAGTGCGGCTTGGCGACGCGCAGGATCTTCGGCGTCACGAACACCAGCAGTTCGGCCTTGTCCTTGCTGCGGCCGCGCTTCTTGAACAGGTTGCCCAGGAACGGCACATCGCCCAGGAACGGCACTTTGGCCACGCTGCTGCGGTCGTTGAACTCATACACGCCACCGATCACCACGGTCTGGCCATCGTCCACCAGCACCGCGGTATTGACCTCGCGGCGGTTGATGACCGGCACGGTGCCGTAGTCGGTCACTTCCAGCATCCGGTCGACCTCGTCCTTCTTCACGTTCATGTTGAGGAACACGCGGTTGTCCTGGGTGATGGTCGGCGTCACCTTCAGTTCCAGCAGCACTTCCTTGAACTGCACGTTTGCCGTAGGCGCACCACCCGCGCCACCGCCGCCGGAAATGGTGACGTAGCCGATTTCCTTGCCCTGCTTGATCACGCCTTCGCGCTGGTTGGCGGTGACGATGCGCGGATTGGAAACCACCTCTCCACGGCCTTCCTCCTGCATCGCAGACAGTTCCACGTCCAGCGAGAAGCCGCCACGCAGCAGCGTGTAGGCGATGGCGCCGGCCGGACTCTCGGTGAACGTCTTGGCCGGCAGGTTCACGTTGAGTCCGCGGCCATCGGTCGTGTTGCCGATCGTACCGAGGGAACCGCCATAGGCATCACCGCGTCCTGCAGCATTCATGTTGTTGACGTTGACGCCGAACTTCGCACCGAGGTCACGTGCGAAGGTGTCCGTGGCGATCACGATGCGCCCCTCGATCAACACCTGGTCGACCGGCCGGTCGATGACCGCGATCAGCTCGCGCATCTGCGCGATCTTCTTGGGGATGTCGCTGACCATCAAGGTGTTGGTGCGCTCGTCGGCCACGATCATGCCGCGCTGGGACAGGAAGCCGTTCTCGCGCTGACCACCATTGGCACCACCACCACTGCCGCTATTGCCGTTGTTGCCAATCCCCTTGGCTTCGGTCAGAGCTTTGAAAATCGCTTCCGCATTGTGGTAGTTGATCTGGATGTATTCGGTCACCAGGCCTTCGCGCTCTTCCAGCGCGATGCGCGCGTCTTCCTTTTGCTGCTCGAACTTGGCCAGCTCCGGCTGCGGCGCGACCCAGATCACTCCGCCATCGCGGCGCTTGTCCAGGCCCTTGGCGCGCAGGACGATGTCCAGCGCCTGGTCCCAGGGCACGTTGACCAGGCGCAGGGTCACGCTGCCCTGCACGGTATCGGAAGCGACCACGTTGAGGTTGGACTCCTCCGCGATCAGCTGCAGCACGGTACGCACCGGCACGTCCTGGAAATTGAACGTCACCGGGCGCCCGCTGTAGCCGCGGGCGGCAACCGTCGCCGCGGCCTGCGCCACGGTCCGGGCGGTAACCGCACCGGTCGCGGCCTGCTCCTGGCGGGGCGAAATTTCCACCACGTACTCGTTGCCGGACTGGTAGGCCAGCGACTCGAACGCTCCCTGGGTGCTGAGTACCAGCTGCGAGCCATGGCCCGACGGCCTGGCGTCGATGCGCTGCACCGGCGTGGCGAAATCCACCACGTTCAGCGGACGCTGCAACTCACCCGGCAGGGTGGCATTGCCCATGTCGACCACGACGCTGTTGCCCTGCGTCCGCAGGTCGGGGCTGGCGCCCTGTCCGTCGAACTGGAGGACCAGGCGGCCGGCACCGTCGTCGCCGCGCTTGAAGTCGACCTTGGTGATCGCGACGGTCGCCGCAGGCTGCGCCGCAACGGACGGAACAGCGTCCGCGGCAAAGGCGGCGAACGGAGAGCCGCAGGCCAACGCCAGCGCAACTCCCAATGCGCGGGCATGGACCATCGCTTGGCGCCGGGCGGGACGCAGGCTCAGGGCTTTGGAAAAAGTCATCGTGCTATCCCCAATAATCATTCATCGATCGTCAAGTGCCAGCGAAGCCGGACGTTCCAGCCAGCCGCCGGCACCATCGGGCACCAGTTCAATCAGCTCAATGCCGTCCTCGCGCACGCTGGTGACGCGGCCATCGCTCTGCCCCAGGTACACGCCCGGACGGACGCGGTAGGTCACCTTGTCCGGCCCCATCACCAGCGCGACCATGCCGGCGCCGTTGCCGATCGTCCCGACCATGTCCAGGCTGTCGAGCGGAAAGGCTTCCAGCGGCTCCTTGCGCCGGTTCGGATCCGGCCGCAGCGCGCTGTTCCCCTCCGGATTGGCCCAGGCATCGCTGAACGGATCGCGCAGCCCCTGCGCCGAATACTCGAAGGTCTCGAACTGCTGCATCACCGGCAGCGGATCCAGCGGCGTGGCCGGACGCGCACGCACGTCGGCCACCCACTTCTCAAGATTGGGCGCATCGCCCGGCGTGCTGGTGATGTCGCGCGAACAACCGGTCGCGGCCAGCAGCAGAACCGCCGCACCGAACGCCCGGATGCGAAGGGAACCATTCATCACCTGCCCCCCTTCTTGCGTGCCGCTTCTTCATCGGCGGCCTTCTTTTCCTGGTCTGCCAGCTCGTTGTCGTCCAGATAGCGGTAGGTCTTGACCGTTCCCGACAATTCGAGCGCGCCGCTGCGCGCGGAGATACCGGCCTTGGGATCCCGCGGCTTCAGGTTGATGTCATGCATGGTCAGGATCACCACGCGCGGCAACGAGGCCACGCCGCTGACGAAGGCGCCGAACTGGTGGTAGCTGCCCACCAGGCGCAACGCTATCGGCTTCTCGGCATAGAACTCCTCGAGCTGTTCGTCGCCGGGCTTGAACAATTCATTGTTCAGGCCGCTGGACAGCGCCGTCTGCGATACGTCGATGATCAGGTCGGGCATCTCGGTCTTGCTGGGCAGCTGGCGCAGCATCTGCTGCAGCACCTGTTCCATCTGCGCGAGCTGCTGCTTGAGCGGCTCGAGGTTGACCGCACGCTTCTGCTCTTCCTCGAACTTGGCGCGCAGCTCCACTTCCTTGGCTTCCAGCCCTTCCAGCTCCTCCGCCGCGCCGCGGATCACCAGCAGGTAGGAAAGGCCGAGGATCAGCACCGTCAGCAGGGCGCAGAACACCAGCTTGGGGCCCTGCGGCCAGTTGCCGATGTTGTTGAGGTCCAGATTGTTGAAACCACTCTTCTTCTGGCTCACGGGCGGGCCTCCTTCTGCGCCGTGTCGGCGGCAGGGGCAGCCACCGCGGGCGCTGCCGTGGCCGGTGCGGCGGCCTCTGCTTCAGCCTGCTGCGCCGCGTTCTCGCCGGGCGCCGGCAGTCTCACCTTCAAGGTGAAGACGTAAGGCAGCGACTTGATGTCCACCGCCGAACCCGAGGTTTCCTGCGCCTTGGCCTCGATCACCGTCAACTCCGGATTGGACATCCAGCCCGAGCCTTCCAGGTTGCGCATATAGGTACTGACCCGCGCGTTGGACTGCGTGCGGCCCTCCAGCGTCAGGGTCTCACCTTCCTGCTTGAGCGCGGTCAGCACCACGCCGTCGGGAATGGTGCGCACCAGCGCGTCGAACAGATGCACCATCTGCGAACGCTTGCCCTGCAGTTCCTCGATGACCTGTTTGCGGGCGAGCAGGCGCTTCTTCTGGCTGTCGAGCCGGTCGATCTCCTTGTTCTGCTCCTTGACCTTGGCGATCTCGGCCTCGAGGTAGGCGTTGCGCTCGTTCTGGCCGCTGACCTGCCCGTCGTAATAGAAATACAGCAGCAGCGAAAGCAGCACGCCCGCGACGGCGGCCAAGCCGAGCATGGCGTAGAACTCGCGCTGGCGCTGTTTGCGCCGTTCGGCGCGCCATGGCAATAGATTGATGCGTGCCATCAGTCGAACCCCCGCAGGGCCAGGCCTGTGGCGATCATCAGGGCCGGGGCATCCTGGGCCAGCGCATGCGCCTGCACCTTCTGCCCCAGCGTCATCTGCGCCAGCGGATTGGCCACCGACGTGCTCACCCCCAGCTGCTCCTCGACCATCGTCGGCAGGCCCGGCAGCGAAGCGCAGCCGCCAGCCAGCACGATGTGGTCGACGCGATTGAACTCGCTGCCGGCATAGAAGAACTGCAACAGGCGGCCGATCTGCTGGACCGTGGCCTCCTTGAACGGCTCCAGCACCTCGACTTCATAGCTCTCCGGCAGGCCGCCCTGGCGCTTGGCCAGCCCGGCCTCCTCGTAGCTCAGGCCGTAGCGGCGCATCACCTCGTCGGTGAGCTGCTTGCCGCCGAACACCTGCTCACGGCTGTACAGGCTGCGTCCGCCGCGCAGGACGTTGAGCGTGGTCATGGTCGCGCCGATGTCCACCAGCGCCACGACGCCGTCACTGGCCACCGGCAGCTCGCTGGCCACCAGCGCGAAGGCGTTCTCGATCGCGAACGCTTCCACGTCCATGACCTTGGCCGTCAAACCGCCCAGTTCCAGCGCCGACTGGCGCAGTTCGACGTTTTCCGAGCGCGAGGCCGCCAGCAGCACCTGGACCATTTCCGGGTTGTTGGGCACCGGCCCGAGTACCTCGAAGTCCAGGCTCACTTCCTCGATCGGATACGGGATGTAGTTCACCGCCTCCAGTTCGACCTGGGCTTCCATGTCGGCCTCGTCCAGCTCGGCCGGCATCGGGATCACCTTGGTGATCACCGCCGAACCGGCCACCGCGGCCGCCGCGCCCTTGGCGCGGGTCCCCGAACGCGCCACCGCGCGGCGGATGGCCTCGCCGACCGCCTCGACCTCGACGATGTTCTTTTCCACCACCGCATTCGGCGGAAGCGGTTCCACGGCGTAATGTTCCACGCGAAAGCGGTTGCCGCTGCGGGCGAGCTGAAGCAGCTTCACCGCAGTCGAACTGATGTCAACACCGATGATCGGTGGCTGACTCTTTGGGATAAGCCCCACGGTTTCTCCCCTGCCGACGGGCACTTGGACGCATGTGTTGCGCCCGCGCATTAATAATGAATTTTTAGCGGTTGGCAACCGCTCCGCATGCAGGCCGAGAAACCCGTCACGTCAGCGAAGCCACCCCCAACTGCTTGTCCCCAGAAACGGCCCCAGCCATTCCTCGGCGTACTCTATACTCTGCGGCCACGAAATCCGCAATCGGGATCCTGCTTGATGCCCCGTTTCCGCCGCTGGCTGCGCTGGCTGCTGGCCCTGTTCGTTGCCCTGGCCCTGGTTGGCGCGATCGCCGCAGGCGCCCTCTATTACGTCGTTTCCTCGAAGCTGCCCGACGTGCAGGCCCTGCGCGAGGTGGAACTGCAGGAGCCGATGTACGTCTATGCCAGCGACGGCAAGCTGATGGCCGTGTTCGGCGAGACCCGGCGCTATCCGATCGAGATGAAGGACGTGCCCGAACGCCTGAAGCAGGCGTTCCTCGCAACCGAGGACGCCCGCTTCTACGAACACGGCGGCGTCGACTACAAGGGCATCGCCCGCGCGGTATGGCTGCTGGCCACCACCAGCGACAAGCGCGTGCCGGGCGGTTCGACCATCACCCAGCAGGTGGCCCGCCAGTTCTTCCTCAGCTCCGAATACAGCTACACCCGCAAGCTGGCCGAGATCCTGCTGGCGCGGAAGATCGAGAGCGAACTGAGCAAGGACGAGATCTTCGCGCTGTATCTGAACAAGAGCTTCTTCGGCAACCGCGCCTATGGCATCGGCGCCGCGGCCGAGTACTACTACGGCAAGAAGCTCGGCGAACTGGACCTGGACGAGATGGCCTCGCTGGCCGGCATTCCCAAGTTCCCGTCCAGCGGCAACCCGATCAGCAATCCGGAGCGTGCGCGCCAGCGCCGCGACAACTATGTCCTGCAGCGCATGGCCGACCTGGGCTTCATCGGCCAGGCCGAGGCCGATGCGGCCAAGGCGGTGCCGATGCACGCCACGCCGCATGAGCCGCCGATCGAGGTCAACGCCCCCTACGTGGCCGAGATGGTGCGCCAGGAGATGATCGCCCTGCACGGTGGCGACGTTCTCAACAAGGGCTACCGGGTCACCACCACCATCGACAGCCAGATGCAGGAAGCGGCCAACATCGCCGTGCGCGACGGCCTGCTGCTGTACGACCACCGCCACGGCTGGCGTGGACCGGAACAGCATTTCGACGTTCCGGCCGATGCCGATGCCGCGGCGCTCGCCCGCCACATCGCCGCGATTCCGTCGCAGTCCGGGCTGCTGCCTGCCATCGTTTCGGCGGTCCATGCCGACGGCAGCATCAGCGTAGTGCTGGCCAACCGGGCCGAACTGGTCCTGCCGGTGGCCGCCAGCCGCTGGACCACGCGCACCCCGGCCAAGCTGGTCGTGCGCGGCGACCTTGTCCGCGTGCGCAGCGGCGAGAAAGAAGACGAGTGGCTGATCGAGCAGCTGCCGCTCGGCCAGGCCGCACTGGTCTCGCTGGACACCGGCAATGGCGCCCTGCGCGCCCTGGTCGGCGGCTTCAGCTTCGCCGGCAACAAGTTCAACCGCGCCACCCAGGCGCGCCGCCAGCCGGGCTCGAGCTTCAAGCCGTTCCTGTACGCGGCCGCCTTCGACAAGGGCTTCAATCCGGCCTCGATCGTGCTCGACGCGCCAGTGGTGTTCCGCGACCGGCGCGGCAAGACCTGGGAGCCGAAGAACGACGGCGGCGGCTTCCGCGGCCCGATGCGCCTGCGCGAAGCGCTGGTGCAGTCGCGCAACCTGGTGTCGGTGCGCCTGCTGGACAGCATCGGCGTGGATTTCGCCCGCCGCTACATCAGCGAGTTCGGCTTCCAGGAAGCCGAGCTGCCGCCGAATCTGTCGATGTCGCTGGGCACCGCCTCGCTGACGCCGCTCTCCGTCGCGCGCGGCTACGCGGTGTTCGCCAACGGCGGCTCGCGCGTGGATACCTGGGCCATCGACGAGATCAGGGACCGCGACGGCACCGTGGTGTTCAAGGAGAACCCGGTGCTGGCCTGCCGCGGTTGCGGCGGCGCCGCCGGCACGATGCCGGCCAGCCAGGTCGTGGACGGCTTCAATTTCGGCGCCGAGGCCGCACCCGCACCGGCCAGGCCCGACGCCGTCGCCAGCGAAGCCGAAGCCAAGGCCGAGCCGGCGGCACCGGACCCCGACGCCCGCACCGCACCGCGCGCGATCGACGAGCGCACCGCCTACCAGCTGGTGTCGATGATGCGCGACGTGGTCCAGCGCGGCACCGGCACCGCGGCCAAGGTGCTGGGCCGCGAGGACGTGGGCGGCAAGACCGGCTCGACCAACGACCACCGCGATGCCTGGTTCTCCGGCTTCGGCGGCGCGCTCGCCACCACCGTCTGGGTCGGCCGCGACGACTTCCGCTCGCTGGGCTATCGCGAATACGGCGGCCGCGCAGCGCTGCCGATCTGGATCGACTACATGCGCGTGGCGCTGAAGGACGCGCCGATCGCCAGGAATGACCCGCCCTCGGGCATGGTGGAAGCCACGATCAACGGCGCCACCGAATGGATCAAGGTCGAGGATCTGGACCGGATGCAGGAATTCGACTTCGACCAGCACGACCAGCAGGCCGACGACGCCGCGTTCGATATCTTCTGACGCACGCCGGGAAGGCGGCACGGGCCGCCTTCCCGCACCGGCCCGGGTTCCGGCGCGGGCCGCCGACAACCAGGGGACGAGCGATGCCACGCCCGCTACCGAATGCACAACGCGGCAGCCGCGAGCGGCTGCTGATCGCCCAGGAAGCCGCCCGCCTGGTCCGTGAAAGCGGCATCCACGATCTCGACCAGGCCCGGCGCAAGGCGGCCGGCCGGCTCGGCATCCACGACGAAGCGCTGTGGCCGCGCCAGGCACAGGTCGAAGAGGTGCTGCGCGAGCAGCAGCGTCTGTTCGACATGGACTCCCAGCCGGCGGCGCTGCGCGGACATCGCGAATCGGCCGTGCAGGCCATGCAGTTCCTGTATGCCTTCCATCCGCGCCTGGCCGGCGCGGTGCTCGCCGGCACCGCCGATGGCGGCAGCCCGGTGGTCCTGCACCTGCATTGCGACGACACCGACGCCGTACAGCGCTTCCTGCACGAGCAGCGCATTCCCGCCGAGGCGTGCACGTCGCTGCTGCAGCTGGCCGGACAGGCATCGCGGCAACGTTATCCGGGCTGGGAATTCGCCGCCGACGGCATCGCCTTCGAATTGGTCGTGCTGCCCGAGGACGCCCTGCGCCATCCGCCGGTTTCCAGTGACGACGGACGACCGCTGCCGAGGGCGACGCTGGCGCAGCTGCGGCAGCTGCTGGAAACCCCTTCCAGCCAGAATGCCGCGGATTCCAGGTGAGGCATGCGGGTACATCGCATCGGCATCTACCGGATCGCCATCATCGCTGCGGCGGTATCCGCCGCCGTCGCGCTCGCCCTGATCCTCCCGTTTTCCCGCCGCCCCACCCTCCCGGTCGCGACGCCCTGGATTCCGCTGCCCTCCATTCCACTGGGCCAGACCGACGCTGACAGCCGTTGGCTGCTCTGGTATGCCGGCAACCGTCCACTGGAGGCGAACCTGGCCCTCCGGTGCGGGAACCCGGCGCGCGGGCGCGATACCGGCGCAGAGCTCGACACCTATTCCATCTACACAACCGAAAGCTGGGATCGGCCCTACATCCACGCGGTGCTGCAGGTGCAGGCGAGCACGATAACGGTCCGGTTCCAGACAGATGTCCCGCCACCCCGAGAACTGCCGCCACCGCCCGGGCACCCGCCGTTCGCATCCGACGCCCCGGGACCGGTCACGGTCCGCAGCCTGCCCAGGCAGCAGATGGAGGAGATCCGTGCGGCGTGGGCATCCGAGGCGCTATGGCTCTCGCCGCAGGTCGCTCCAACCGGGACGCCCGCGCCGCGGCTCGATGGCCACACCCTCTTCCTGGAGGCCTGCGTGAACGGGCACTACGCCGCGCGGAAACGCGATTCAGGGAGCGAGGAGGAAATCCGCCTGTGGCACCTGCTCCACTCTCTGCACCAGGAAGGCGCGCCCACGATGCCATGAACGAAGAACCCCGCCGAAGCGGGGTTCCTTGCTGCCGTGCAGGCGCATCGCTGCGCCCACGGACTTACTTGTAGTCGCGCACGTCGTGGCCGGTATAGACCTGGCGCGGGCGGCCGATCTTCATTTCCGGATCGACCTGCTGCTCCAGCCAGTGCGACACCCAGCCGGCGGTGCGGCCGAGGGCGAACATGACGGTGAACATCTCGGTCGGGATCTGCAGCGCCTTGTAGATGATGCCGCTGTAGAAATCGACGTTCGGGTACAGCTTGCGGGCGACGAAGTAGTCGTCCTGCAGCGCCGCCTGCTCCAGCTTGATGGCGACGTCGAGCAGCGGGTCCTTGAGGTTCAGCTGCTCCAGCACGCTCTGGGTCATCTTGCCGATGACCTTGGCGCGCGGGTCGAAGTTCTTGTAGACGCGGTGGCCGAAGCCCATCAGGCGGAAGCCGGAGGTCTTGTCCTTGGCCTTGAGCACGGCGGACTCGACGTTGTCGGCGCTGCCGATCTCTTCCAGCATCTTCAGCACGGCTTCGTTGGCGCCGCCATGGGCCGGACCCCACAGCGCGGTGACGCCGGCGGCGACCGAGGCATACGGATTGGCGCCAGTGGAGCCGACCAGACGCACGGTCGAGGTCGAGGCGTTCTGCTCGTGGTCGGCGTGCAGGATGAACAGCAGGTCCAGCGCCTTCACCACGTTCGGGTTCAGCTCGTACTTGCCGTCGGCCGACTCGAAGGTCTGCTTCAGGAAACGGCTGACGTAGTCCAGCGAGGTGTCCGGGGTGTTGGCCGGCAGGCCCTGCCCATGGCGGTAGATCAGCGACGACAGGGTCGGCACCTTGGCGATCAGGCGCACGGCGGCCTTGCGGCGCTGCTCGGCGTCGGCCAGGTCCAGCGAAGCGTGGTACTTGGCCGACAGCTGCGCGATCGAGGCAGCCAGAATCGCCATCGGGTGCGCGTCCTTGGCGAAGCTGCCGATCAGCGTGTTGATCGACGCGTCGACACCGGCCTCTTCGGCCAGCTCGGCCTCGAAGGCCTTCAGCTGCGCGGCGTCCGGGCGCTCGCCATTGACCAGCATGTAGGCCACTTCGACGAAGCTGGACTTCTCGGCCAGCTGTTCGATCGGGTAACCGCGATACAACAGCACGCCGTTGTCGCCATCGATGTAGGTGATGGCCGACTTGCAGCTGGCGGTCGCGGTGTAACCGGAATCGTAGGTGAAGAGACCGGTTTCCTTGGTCAGCTTCGAGATATCGACACAGTCGTTGCCCAGGACGGGTTTGACTACAGGCAGAACGACCGACTTGTCGCCGGCGTTGAGCGTGACCTGATCAAGATCGGACACAGTGTGCGCTCCTCAAGTGGAAGGCGCCTGTCCTGACGAGGAATGACGGGCAGGCGCGTGAAAGAAGTTCCGCGGTTTTCCACCGCGGATTCGCGCCATTATCGCACAGCAGCATTTGCCGGTTGCCAGACGAAAGTCCTATGGACGGCGCATGCCTGCGACACAGCGTCGCGATCACGCCGCCTGCGGGTACGCCGGTGTTCAGGCGGCCGGTGAACGGCATGGAAGCTCCGGCGGGAAGCATTGGCTGCATCAGCAATGCCGCCGGCGAACGACTGCCATGGAATGACAGGCACACCGAAGCAGCCGGCGCGGTTGCTGCGTCAGCTTGCGGTTGGCGCACGGCTCGCCGCCATGGAAGAAGGCGGCAACAAAACAGCGGCCGCGCAAGGCGCGGCCGCTGCTCGGGCGAAACGACAGCTTCCGATCAGCGCGCGTAGCGCTTCTGGAACTTGTCGATACGGCCGCTGGTGTCGATGACCTTGTGCTTGCCCGTGTAGAACGGGTGCGAGGCCGAGGAAATTTCGACCTTGATCAGCGGGTACTCTTCGCCGTCTTCCCACTTGACTGTGTCCTTGGAGGACATGGTCGAACGGGTCAGGAACTTGAAATCGGAGGTGACGTCGTGGAACACGACGTTGTGGTAATCGGGATGAATATCGGCCTTCATGGGCTCACACCGTGTGGGCTGGTGGTCAAGAGCGGCATTATAGTCCCGGCTCGCCCGCGGGGGCAAGCCGGGAATGCAGGAAATCAGGAAACCAGCCCCAACGCCCGCTGTACCTGGCGTTCGAAGCGCTCCCGGTCGTAGCCGATCAGCAGGGTGGTGTTGTCCGCAGCGCCGGTCTGGCGGTTCCAGTCCACCACGGTGGCGCCGCGGGTGCGGCCACCGGCCATCTCGATCGCCAGCGGGCGCCGCTCCACCTTCGTCGCGCCTTCCGGCTGCAGCGCCCAGGCCATCGCCAGCGCATCGGCCGCGTACCAGTATTCGCCGCGACTGTCCTCGGACCACAGCCGGGTCTGGCGCGAGATCAGCTCGTAGAAGCGCGCCTTGTCGGTATCGGCAGCCAGCCACTGCTCCACGTTCCGGTGCAGCAGGCCATGGGCCACGGTGGCTTCCCAGTCGGCCACTTCGATGTGCGGGAAGGCGGTGAACACGATGTGCGCCGCTTCCGGGTCGAACGCGATGTTGAACTCGGCCACCGGCGTGATGTTGCCGTGGCCGGTGATCGCCCCGCCCATCACCAGGAAGCGCTTCACGCGCTGCGGCAGGGTCGGATCGAGCTTGAGCGCCAGCGCGATGTTGGTCAGCGGCCCCAGCGCGACCAGCAGCAGCTCGCCGGCGTGCTGGTGCGACAGGCGCAGGATCGCCAGCGCCGCGTGCTCGGCCTCCACCGCTCGCGCGGCGGCAGGCAGTTCGACATCGCCGAAGCCGTCGCGGCCGTGCACGTGGGCGGCGTCCTCGGCCGGGTATACCAGCGGATCGGGAGCGCCGGCGAACACCGGCACGTCCTCGCGGCCGGCCACTTCGCACAGCTTCAACGCATTGCGCACGGTGTAGTCCAGGCCGACGTTGCCCGCCGCCACCGTCAACCCGACCACGTCATGGCGTTCGTCGGCAAAGGCCATCAACAGCGCCAGCGCATCGTCCACGCCCGGGTCGGTATCAATCAGCAACGGAATCTTCTTGCTCATCTCATGCTTGTCTTCTGGTCGGCCATGGAGTCTGGCACCTCCGTCATGACAGGGGAAGCATCGCGGCCGGACGCTCCCCGCAAGCACCCGCGGAGCGGAGCAGCGATTCGCTGGAACGGTCGCCGGCCAAGCCCGGCCGGGCGCCGCCCGGCGCTACGGAGCCGTTGCGGCCCACCAATCTGTAGAGCGGGGCAACGCCCCGCTGAAGCTCTCCCGGCCAAGCCCGGCCGGGCGCCGCCCGGCGCTACGGAGCCGTTGCGGCCCACCAATCTGTAGAGCGGGGCAACGCCCCGCTGAGGCTTTTCCGGCCAAGCCCCGCCAGGCATTGCCCGGCGCTACCCGAGCGCCGTGATCTGCCGCGCCCGTTCAGGCCGAGGCGTAGCGCGCCGCGCCGCCCACCCAGCGCGCGACGACACGGTCGGCAACGGCCGGCGCTTCGGCCAGCAGGTGTTCGGCCAGGGCATGCACGCCCGGCAACATCGCCGCGTCGCGGGCCAGGTCGGCGATGCGGAACGCGGCCAGGCCGGTCTGGCGGGTGCCGAGCAGTTCGCCGGGACCGCGCAGTTCCAGGTCCTTTTCGGCGATCACGAAACCGTCATTGGTCTGGCGCATGGCCTCCAGCCGCTGCCGCGCCATCGCCGACAAAGGCGCCTGGTACATCAGCACGCAGCTCGACGCGGCGGCGCCGCGCCCCACCCGCCCACGCAGCTGGTGCAGCTGTGCCAGGCCCAGGCGCTCGGCGTTCTCGATGATCATCAGCGAGGCATTGGGCACGTCGACGCCGACCTCGATCACCGTGGTGGCGACCAGCAGGCCGGTCTCGCCGGCCTTGAACGCGCGCATCGCCGCCTGCTTCTCGGCGGCCTTCATGCGCCCATGCACCAGCCCGACGCGCACGCCCGGCAACTGCGCCGACAAGGCCTCGAAGGTGGCCTGCGCGGCGACGGCTTCCATGCGCCCCGCGTTCGCTCCGGGCTTTCCGTCCTCGTCGTCGCTCTCGTCGATCAGCGTACACACCCAGTAGGCCTGGCGCCCCTGCGCGCAGGCCAGGCGGATGCGCTCGACCAGTTCAGGGCGGCGTTCTGCGCTGATGACGATGGTCCGTACCGGGGTGCGCCCGGGCGGCAGTTCGTCGATCGCCGATACGTCCAGGTCGGAATACGCCGCCATCGCCAGCGTGCGCGGGATCGGGGTGGCGGTCATCACCAGCTGGTGCGGCACGTTGCGGCCGTCGGCGCCCTTGTCGCGCAGCGCCAGCCGCTGGTGTACGCCGAAGCGGTGCTGTTCGTCGACGATGGCCAGCGCCAGGTCGTGGAAGACCACGCTGTCCTGCATCAGCGCATGCGTTCCGACCACTACCTGCGCCTGCCCGGAGGCGATGTCCTCCACTACCTTCGCCCGCGCCTTGCCGGTGACCTTGCCGGCCAGCCACGCCACGCGCACATCCAGCGGTTCAAGCCAGCCGCGCAGGTTGGCCAGGTGCTGCTCGGCGAGCAGTTCGGTCGGTGCCGCCAGCGCCACCTGCTTGCCCTGCTCCACCGCCAGCATCGCCGCCAGCGCCGCCACCACGGTCTTGCCGGATCCGACATCGCCCTGCACCAGCCGCAGCATCGGGTGCGGGCGCGCGAGATCCTCGCGGATCTGCGCGAATACGCGCTGCTGCGCGCCGGTGAGCCGGAACGGCAGCGATTGGCGCAATTGCCGCACGCGCTTGTCGCCGCCCTTCAACGCAGGTGCGTGGTGTTGCTGCAGGGCGATGCGCTGGCGGCGCAGGCTCAGGTGGTGGGCGAGCAGCTCTTCCATCGCCAGCCGCCGCTGCGCCGGATGCGTGCCGGCGCCAAGCGCGGCCACGTCGGCATCGGCGGGCGGGCGGTGCATGGTCAACAGCGCCTGCCGCAGCGACGGCAGGGCCAGTCCGTCGAGCAGGTGCGCCGGCAACAGCTCCAGCGCGGCCTCGCCGGGCAGGCGTTCCAGCGCCTGCCCGATCAGCTTGCGCAGGGTCGCCGGGCCGATGCCTTCGACGACCGGATAGACCGGATCCAGCGCATCGTCGAGGCCGGCTTCCTCGCCATCGCCGAGCATGCGGTAACTGGGGTGCACGATCTCCAGCCCGTGCTGGCCGGGGCGCGGGGTGCCATAGCAGCGCAGGCGCGCGCCAACCGCGAACTGCGCCACCTGCGCGGCGCGGAAATGGAAGAAGCGCAGCACCAGGGTGCCGCGCGAACCATCCTCCACCGCTACCCGCAGCATCGGCCGGTAGCGGAAGCCCCGCTCCACCGCGACTACCCGCCCTTCGACCTGGGCGGCGGCGCCCGGCTGCAGCGCGGCGATGGCGCTCAACCGGGTGCGGTCCTCGTAGCGCAGCGGCAGGTGCAGCCACAGGTCCTGCAGGCTGCCGATGCCGCGCGCCTGCAGCTTGGCGGCCACCGCCGGGCCGACGCCCGGCAGCGCCGTCACCGGCGTTTCGCCATTGGCCGCCAGTGCGGGGGCGGCCGGCCGGGTACGCGCCATGCGTGGAGATCAGTCCAGGATCATCACCGCATCGACCTCGAACGCCGCGCCCTTGGGCAGGCCCGACACTTCGATGGTGGAGCGGGCCGGGAACGGCGCCTGGAAGTATTCCTGCATCACCGCGTTGACCTTGGCGAACTCGCCCAGGTCGGTCAGGTACAGGCCCAGGCGCACGATCTTGTCGAACGAGCCGCCGGCTTCCTCGGCCACCGCCTTGAGGTTGTCGAAAGCGCGGCGCGCCTGCGCGGCGACGTCGCCGGCGACGATGTCGCCGGTGGCCGGGTCCAGCGGGATCTGGCCGGAGAAGTACACGGTGTTGCCGGCGCGCACGGCCTGCGAGTACGGGCCGATGGCGGCCGGCGCATTGGCGGTGTTGATGATCTGGCGGGACATGGGGAGCTCCGGTTGGGATAAAGACGGGCCATTGTACCGTCCGCTCCCGGCGCATCGGCTCCCGTGCGCTGCGGGGCAATACCCCGGCAGCGCGATGCTGGACAATTCTTCACCACCTCTCGCGGATGCCCGCCCTGCAATGCGCACGGACGGTTATCCACAGGTTGTCGGCATGGCGTTGCACATCGCTTGTGGAGAACCCGCGGCCCATGCGGCAATCCGGGGGAGCGGCTGCATTTGATATGGGTTCGCCGGTAAAGCCCAGCGGGGCGTTGCCCCGCTCTACATCTGTGGCGCCGGGCAACGCCCGGCGGGGCTTGGCCGGTAATGCCCCAGCGGGGCATTGCCCCGCTCTACAAGGCGGTGCGGGTTCGGTTGCGCGGGGCAGCGCCCGGCGGGGCTTCCCCGTAGAGGCCACGGCGGGGCGTTGCCCGCCCTACCCGTTGGCCGCGCTCATTGGCGGCGTACCGCCTGCACCACGCTCAGGCGGCGCAGCCGCCGCATCACTTCGGCCAGGTGGTTGCGGTCGCGCACCTGGATGTTGAAGCACAGCACCGCCGCGTTGAAATCGCGGTCCAGGTAATCCACGCGCTCGATGTTGGACTGGCTCTGGGCGATGGCCGCCGCCAGCTGCGCCAGCACGCCGGTGCCGTTCTCCACTTCCACCACCAGCGCGGTGTCGTAGTCGCCGACCACGCTGCTGTCCCAGCCGATCGGCACCCAGCGCTCGGGCGACTTGCGCAGCTCGGCCAGGTTCGGGCAGTCCATGCGGTGCACCACGATGCCCTTGCCGGCGGTGTGGTAGCCCATGATCTCGTCGCCCGGGATCGGCTGGCAGCAGCCGGCGAAACTGACCACGCCGCGCTCGCTGCCGTTGATCAGGATCTTCTCCTGCGCGCGCTGCGTGGTGCCGCCGGCGCGCGGCTCGCCGTGCGCCATCAGCGCCTGCGCGGCCTGGGTCGGCATCCAGTTGCCGAGCGCGACATCGGCCAGGAAGGCCTCCAGGCGCGGGTAGCGGTGCTCGGCGAGGAAGGCGTCCAGCCGGCCCTTGGGCAGGCGTTCGATCGAGCTGTCCATCGCCTCCAGCGCGCGGTCGAGCATGCGGTGGCCAAGCTGCACCGCGTCCTCGTGCTCGAGCTGCTTGAGCTGGTGGCGGATGGCGGTGCGCGCCTTGGAGCTGACCACGAATTCCAGCCACTGCGGCTTGGGCGTAGCCGAGCGCGCGGTGATCACTTCCACCGTCTGCCCGCTGACCAGCCGGGTGCGCAATGGCACCAGCTTCTTGTCCACGCGCGAGGCCACCGCGCGGTTGCCGACGTCGGTGTGCACCGCATAGGCGAAATCCAGCGCGGTGGAGTTGCGCGGCAGGGCGAGGATCTTGCCCTTGGGCGTGAACAGGTAGACCTCGTCCGGGAACAGGTCGACCTTGACGTTGTCGAGGAATTCCAGCGAGGAACCGGCCGAGCGCTGCGAATCGATCAGCTCGACGATCCACGCGTGGGCGCGGCTCTGTGCGCTGTTGGGCGTATCGCCGCCGAACTTGTAGGTCCAGTGCGCGGCCACGCCGCGTTCGGCGATCAGGTCCATTTCCTCGGTGCGGATCTGCACCTCGATCGGCGAGCCGTAGGGCCCGAACAGCACCGTGTGCAGCGACTGGTAGCCGTTGGCCTTGGGAATGGCGATGAAATCGCGGAAGCGCCCGTCCAGCGGCTTGAACGCCGCATGCACCGCGCCCAGCGCGTGGTAGCAGCTGGGCACCGAACGCATCACCAGGCGGAAGCCGAACACGTCCATCACCTGGTCGAAGGTTTTGTTCTCCTCGTGCATCTTGGTGTAGATGCTCCAGGGGGTCTTGATGCGGCTGATCAGGCGGTGCTCCAGGCCCTCGCGCGCCAGCCGCTGCGACAACTGCACCTCCACCTGCGCCATCGCCTCGCGGCGTACCACCGGCTGGCTGCGGATGTGCTTTTCCAGGATCGCGTGGCGCCACGGGTACAGCGCCTTGAAGCCCAGGTTCTGCAGCTCGGACTTGATCAGGCTCATGCCCAGGCGCTGGGCGATGGGCGCATAGATGTCCAGCGTCTCCATCGCGATGCGGCGCCGCGCTTCGGCGCTCTGCGCGCCGAGCGTGCGCATGTTGTGCAGGCGGTCGGCCAGCTTGATCATGATCACGCGCAGGTCGCGCGACATCGCCAGCAGCATCTTGCGGAAGCTTTCCGCCGCCGCTTCCTGGCGGTCGCGGAAGCGCAGCTTGTCCAGTTTGGTGACGCCCTCGACCAGCTCGGCCACGGTCTGCCCGAACTGTCCGGCCAGCTCATCGTGGGTGAGCGGCGTGTCCTCGATGGTGTCGTGCAGGATCGCCGCGACCAGCGCTTCCACATCCAGGCCCAGCTCGGCCAGGATGCCGGCCACGGCGACCGGATGGGTGATGTAGGGTTCGCCGGACTTGCGGGTCTGGCCTGCGTGCGCGGCCGCGCCCACTTCCCAGGCGCGGCGCAGCATCGGCAGCTGCTCGGCGGGCAGGTAGCTGGCTGCGCGTTCGAGTTGGAGTACGTAGTCCGGCACCGCGCCACCCGCGGACGCAGCGACCTGGGCAGAGGGGCCTGGGTTCATGCTTGGAAGATATGCCAGCGGCAACAACACGGCAACGCCGGAGACGCGACACCGCTCCCGCGCTGTCGCCCCGCGGTTTGCATTGCAAACCGAGAGCCCCGTCTTCCGCTCACCCACGCCCCGCCGCTTCGCGGCGCCTCCTGACTCAGGGGACTTTCCTCCAGACGCATCCGGGGGACGGGTTTCCAGGGTGGCGGATGCCCGGAAAGCAGACAGCCCGCACGCGGCGGGCTGTCGGTGCACAACGATGATCGGCAGGCGATCAGTCGTCGTTCTTGGACATGTCCTCGTCGGCGACGACTTCGGCGGCCGCCCATTCCAGCGCTTCGCGCTCAGCGCGCTCGCGCTCGGCCTTCTCGACTTCCTCGATCAGCGCGTTGTCGATCTTGCGGGCGGCGATCTCGCGCAGCGCCAGCACGGTCGGCTTGTCCTCGGTCTCGCTGTTGTCGAGGGTCGCCTGCACGCCGTTGGCCAGCTGGCGGGCGCGCTTGGACGCCATCATGACCAGCTCGAAACGGTTGTTAACGACTTCCAGGCAATCTTCTACGGTAATGCGGGCCATGCGAGCTCCCGGCGACCAGCAGCGGCCGCTCGATCGGATGAGGGAAAGGGCGTGGATTGTACAGGCCGGCACCCGGGAAAATCAAATCGCGCCCCAGGCCAGCCCTTTGGAATCAATCAGTTGCCGTTCGGGAAAGCCCGTGGGACCGGCCCTCCGGCCGGCTTCGCCCTGTCCCGCCCATCCCGGCGCAGCGCCGCCTCAGTCCAGCAGCGAGCGGATCAGGCCGTCGTGGCGGACCTGCTGCTGCGCCCGCCGCAGGCGGCTGGCGGTGAAGATGGCGCACATCTCGTCGACCGCGGTGTCGAACACCTCGTTGACGATGACGTAGTCGAATTCGTCGTAATGCAGCATCTCCTCGCGCGCGGCGGCCAGACGCTGCGCCATCACCGCTTCGCTGTCCTGGCCGCGCTTGCGCATGCGGTCGTCCAGCGCCTGCTTGGAGGGCGGCAGAATGAACACGCTGACCGCGTCCGGCACCTTCTCGCGCACCTGGCGCGCACCCTGCCAGTCGATCTCCAGCAGCACGTCCTTGCCGGCGGCCAGCTGCGGCTCCACCGACTGCCGCGCGGTGCCCTTCCAGTCGCCGTGCACGCTGGCGTGCTCGAAAAAGTCGCCCGCGGCGATCATCCGCTCGAACTCGGCGGCGCTGACGAAGTGGTAGTGCCGGCCGTTCTCCTCGCCCGGGCGCATCGCCCGCGAGGTGAAGGAAATGGACAGCGCGATCTGCTCATCGCGCGCCAGGGTGGCGTTGACGATGCTGCTTTTGCCGGCGCCGGAGGGTGCCGCGACGATATAGAGGGTGCCACGCATCGCGCGGATCTCCGGTCGATGGTTCGGGCGGCGCACGATAACCAGCCCGGGCCGCCGCTGCAAATGCCGGGGCCGGCGGTGCCGCCGATTCCCACCGCGCACGGGGCCGGGGCCGCCGGCGCCGGATCAGAGGTCGAAGGCCAGCATGTCGCGCCCGGTCGCCGCGCGCACGATGCGCTGGTAGACGCCGGTGCCGCCACCGCCGCTGGTCATCACCACCAGCCCGCGGCGGCGCTGCGGATCGCCCACCGCGAAGGTCTTGTAGCGGCCGGCGTTGGAGCCGCCGTGGAAGAACCAGCGCGCATCCGCATCCACGCGTTCCAGGTTCCAGCCCAGGCCCTTGTCCAGCCAGCCCGGCCGCACCGCCAGCTGCGGCGCCAGCATCGCCTGCCGGGTGGCTTCGCCGATCTCCCACTCCTGCCGAGTCTCGCGCCGCATGACGTGGGCGATGAAGCGCGCATAGTCCTGCACCGGCCCGCGCAGGCTGGCGGCGGCATTGGCGAGCAGATCCCCCGGCCACACGAACATGCCCTCCGGCGCCGCGGCCTGGGCCAGCGGCAGCGCGCGCACCGCGTCGTCCCAGGTCCAGGCAGACAGCGGCTTGCCCTGCGCCTCGGCCAAGGGCTGCAGCAGCGGCCATTGCGCGCGGAAGGTCTCTACCACCGGCTGCGCGCCGGGCGCGGGCACGCCGGTCACCGAATGGCGCGCGGCATGCGCGTTCCAGGTGTAGGTGCTGCCGCGCATGCCGGCCGGTTCGAACAGGCGCCGCTGCGCCAATTGATCCAGACTCTGGCCGGTGACGGTCTCCACTACCCGCTGCAGCCAGAAGAAGGCCTCGCCCGAGTAGTTCACCCGCTGCCCCGGCTCGGCGATCGTGCGCAGCGGATCGCGCTCGGGATGCGCGCGCCAGTCCGGCAGCCCACTGCCGTGGCGCAGGACGTCGCGCACGCTGATCCGCTCCAGCCGGGGGTCGTCGCCGGCCAGGAAGTCAGGGCGGTGGTAGTCCACCAGGGCGCGGTCGAGCTGCAGCACGCCGGCATCGACCAGCTGCAGGACCAGGTAGGCGAACACCGGCTTGCTCAGCGAGGCGCACTCGAACACGCTGTCCGCGTCCACCGCCGCGCCGCTTTCCACGTCGGCCACGCCGAACCCGCGATGCCAGGCCAGTTCGCCCCGCTCCACCACCGCGATGGCGACGCCGGGCACGCCGAAGGCGCGCATCCATTCCGGCAGTCCGGCCAGGAAGGCGTCGGACGGAATCCATGGCCGGTCATCGCGCACCGGCGGGGCTGCCTGCAGCGCCGGTGCCGGCAGCAGCGCGAGCGACGCGCTGGCCGAGGCCATGGCGAGGAACCTGCGCCGGGAAGTCGGCATGGCGGCCATCTCCTGCATGTACATCACCCCTGGGATCGAAACATCAGTCCGGGAGGAGCCTACCTGGCGACCATGCCGTCCTGGAAACTCCCGTTGCGGGCACTGCACGCCCCCACAGGGTCAGGGCTTGTTCGGCCAGTGGCTTTCGGATTCTCCCGGGCAGCTTCCGCGCCGCGGCTGCCCCGGTGAAGAGTCGCGCCTCGCCGGATCAGGCGGCCCTCGGGGATGCCCTGCGCCGCCTCGCGCGGATGGCCCGGATGCGCGGGCGGCTCGCCCCGGGCAAACCCAGCCGCAGGCCGCAGCAGGCGCCGTCGCCGATCATGGCCGCCCGGATTTCCCGGCCTCGGCCGCGAGCACCCCGGCCCGCCGGTGCGACCGCGCGGCGGAAAGCCCGGACCCGGGCGCCTGCGCGGCCTCGAAGTCCGGTTTCCGGCCGACGAAAAACAGATCCACCCCATGCCCGCTTCGCCGCCGAAGCCCGATGGCGCTCCCGTCCAGCATTGCGGCCTTTCCACTCCCACATCCGCCACCTGCCGGACCCGGGGGTTTGCGGGCAGGGCGTCAACGTACCGAGCACACGCCCCTGCGTGCAGGAAGGCCATGCCCGGCATGGCCCCTGCGCACGCCCAGGTCCTACTCCAGGTTCTGCACCTGCTCGCGGATCTGGTCGATCAGCACCTTCAGTTCGACCGCGGCATTGGAGGTGCGGCTGTCCACCGACTTGGAGCCCAGCGTATTGGCCTCGCGATTGAACTCCTGCAGCAGGAAATCCAGGCGGCGGCCGACCGGCTCGCGCTGGCGCAGCACGCGGCGGATCTCGCCAATGTGGCTGCCCAGGCGGTCCAGCTCCTCGTCCACGTCGAGCTTCTGCAGCCACAGCACCAGCTCCTGCTCGGCGCGGCCCGGATCGACCGGATGCGGCAGGTCGGCCAGACGCGCGGCCAGCTTGGCGCGCTGGCCCTCGCGGATGGCGGGAATCAATTCGCGCACCTCGCCGGCGATGCGTTCGATCGCATCCACCCGCTCGCTGATCGCGGCAGTCAGCTTGGCGCCCTCGCGCTCGCGCGC
This sequence comes from Stenotrophomonas nitritireducens, assembly GCF_001431425.1. Taxonomy (GTDB): domain Bacteria; phylum Pseudomonadota; class Gammaproteobacteria; order Xanthomonadales; family Xanthomonadaceae; genus Stenotrophomonas; species Stenotrophomonas nitritireducens. Next base: position 81,074 of record NZ_LDJG01000007.1, on the reverse strand, counting down.
GGCCACGAAGCCGTCGATGGCCTCGTCCAGCAGCGCCAGCGCCTCGGCGTGCAGCGCCGCGGCATCGACCGCTTCGCCGCGCAGCACGCCCGGATAGGCCAGCAGCTCGGTGAAGCTGACGCGCATGTTCAGGAAATGCCCGTGCAGGCGCTGCGCCACCTCGCCCAGCTGCTCGACCAGCGCCTCGTCCACCGACAGCGTGGGCGCCGCCTCGGGCGCGCGCAGGCGCATGACCAGATCCACCTTGCCGCGGCTGATGCGCGCGGCCACGCGCTCGCGCAGTTGCGGCTCCAGCGCGCGCAGTTCTTCCGGCAGCCGCACCCCCACTTCGAGGAAACGGTGGTTGACCGAGCGCAGCTCGCAGCCGAGGGTGCCCCAGCGCGTGACGCGTTCGCCGCCGGCATAGGCGGTCATGCTTCGGATCATGTGGATTTCCGGTGCGTTGCAAAGGGCGAATGGTACCCTAGGCGCCTCCGGATGCCGGCCCGCAGGCCGCCCGGACACCCCCACGACGCTCCATCGCCACCCGGACTTCCCATGACCTTTTCCCGTCCCAGCGGCCGCCAGGCCGACCAGCTGCGCACCGTCACCCTCGAACGCGGCTTCACCCGCCATGCCGAAGGCTCGGTGCTGGTGAGCTTCGGCCATACCCGCGTGCTGTGCACCGCCAGCGTCGAGAACCGCGTGCCGGCGTTCCTGCGCGGCAAGGGGGAAGGCTGGGTGACCGCCGAGTACGGCATGCTGCCGCGCTCCACCCACACCCGTTCCGACCGCGAGGCCGCGCGCGGCAAGCAGGGCGGACGCACGCTGGAGATCCAGCGCCTGATCGGCCGCACGCTGCGCGCCTGCATCGACCGCAACGCGCTGGGCGAACGCACCATCACCCTGGACTGCGACGTGCTGCAGGCCGACGGCGGCACCCGCACCGCGGCCATCACCGGCGCCTACGTGGCGCTGGTGGACGCGGTGAACAGCCTGCTCAAGCGCGGCGAGATCAAGCGCAACCCTGTGTTCGGCGCAGTCGCGGCGGTGTCGGTCGGCGTCTACAAGGGCGTGCCGGTGCTGGACCTGGACTACGCCGAGGACAGCGACTGCGACACCGACATGAACGTCGTCATGAACGACGGCGGCGGCTTCATCGAACTGCAGGGCACCGCCGAGGGCCATGCCTTCCGCCGCGACGAACTGGACGCGCTGCTGGCGCTGGCCGAGAAGGGCATCGGCGAACTGTTCGCCGCGCAGCAGGCAGCCCTGGCCCAGGCATGAACCGGCGCATCGCCCTGGTCACGCTGGTGGTGGCCGACTACGACGAAGCCATCGCCTGGTACACCGGCAAGCTCGGTTTCCAGCTGCTGCAGGACATCGACCAGGGCCACAAGCGCTGGGTGGTGGTCGGGCCGGCCGACGGCAGCGCCGCCGCCCTGCTGCTGGCCCGCGCCAGCGACGAGGAACAGCGCGGCCGCATCGGCAACCAGACCGGCGGCCGGGTCGGCTTCTTCCTCGACACCGACGACTTCCACCGCGATCACGCGGCCATGCTGGCCGCCGGCGTCCAGTTCCTGGAACAGCCGCGCGAAGAACCCTATGCCACGGTCGCGGTGTTCCGCGACCTGTACGGCAACACCTGGGACCTGCTGGAGCCCAAGCAATGAAACTGGTCCTGGCCAGCGGCAACGCCGGCAAGCTGAAGGAACTGCAGGCGATGCTGGCCGACCTGCCGCTGCAGATCGTGCCGCAGCGCGAACTGGGCGTGGACGACGTGCCCGAAACCGGCCTGACCTTCGTCGAGAACGCGCTGATCAAGGCCCGCCATGCCTGCACGGTCACCGGCCTGCCGGCGCTTGCCGACGACTCCGGGCTGATCGTCGATGCGCTCGACGGCGCGCCCGGCCTGTACAGCGCGCGCTACGCCGGCAGCCCCACCGACGATGCCGCCAACAACGCCAAGCTGCTCGCCGCACTATGCGATGTACCGCCCGAGCGCCGCAGCGCGCGCTTCTACGCGGTGATCGTGCTGCTGCGCCACGCCAACGACCCGCAGCCGCTGATCTGCGAAGGCAGCTGGGAAGGCCGCATCATCGACGAACTGCGTGGCAGCCACGGCTTCGGCTACAACCCGGTGTTCCTGGATGAAGAACTGGGCCTGACCGCCGCGGAAATGCTGCCTGAGCAGAAGAACGCCCGCAGCCATCGCGCCGCGGCGCTGCGCCTGCTGCTGCAGCAGCTTTCCCGCCAGCTGGCGCACTGAGTCGCGACGATGAGTGCGCATTCCCACGTGCATGACGACGCCTGCGGCTGCGACGCGCCCGCCGCGGTGCAGCTGGTCCCACCACCGCTGTCGCTGTACGTGCACCTGCCCTGGTGCGTGCGCAAATGCCCGTACTGCGATTTCAACTCGCACGCCGGCAAGGGCGCGCTGCCGTTCGATGCCTATATCGACGCACTGATCCGCGATCTGGACCAGGACCTGCCGCTGGTCTGGGGCCGGGTGGTCAACAGCGTGTTCTTCGGCGGCGGCACCCCCAGCCTGTTCCCGCCCGAGGCGATCGACCGCTTCCTGCAGCAGGCCAGCGCGCGCCTGCGCTTCGCCCCGAACCTGGAAGTGACGCTGGAGACCAACCCCGGCACCGCCGAGCACGGCCGCTTCGACCGCTACCGCGCGGCCGGCGTGAACCGCATCAGCTTCGGCATCCAGACCTTCAACGATGAAGCGCTGCAGCGCCTGGGCCGCATCCACGACAGCAACGAGGCCGAACGCGCGGTCAAGCTGGCCCAGGATGCCGGTTACAGCAACTTCAACATCGACCTGATGTACGCGCTGCCGCAGCAGACCCTGGCCCAGGCCGAGCACGACCTGGAGCGCGCGTTTGCGCTGGACCCCACGCATATCTCGCACTATCAGCTGACGCTGGAACCGAACACGGTGTTCTTCGCCAAGCCACCGCAGGGCATCCCCGACGAAGACAGCGCCTGGGACATCCAGGAGCATTGCCAGGCCCTGCTCGCCGAGCGCGGCTATGGCCAGTACGAGGTCAGCGCCTATGCGCGCGACGGCTGGCAGTGCCAGCACAACCTGAACTACTGGCGCTTCGGCGACTACCTGGGCATCGGCGCCGGCGCGCACGGCAAGATCAGTTCCGGCGCGCAGCAGCACGTGCTGCGCCGCTGGAAGCACAAGCACCCGCAGACGTTCATGGATACGGCCGGCACGCCCGCGGCGATCGGCGGCGACGACGTGATCGACGCCGCGCGCCTGCCGTTCGAATACATGCTCAACCTGCTGCGCCTGCACGAGGGTTTCGGGCTGCGCGACTTCGAATCGCGTACCGGCCTGGACCGCGGCGTGCTGCGGCCGGCGCTGGCCACCGCAGTGGAGCGCGGCTGGCTGCTGCACGACGGCGAGCGCATCGTTCCCACCGAGCTGGGGCGGCGCTTCACCAACGACGTGGTCGAACTGTTCCTGCCCTGAACAGGGCCATCGCCGCCCCGCAAGTGGCGGCGCCACCGGCGAAATGATAGAAATCGCCCACCAGGGGGCGTGGAAAGCACATCGGATGTCAGGCATTACAGCAAGCTCCTCCAGCCAGGCGCTCGCCCGGCTCGCCGGCGCGCAGGTCCCCGAACGCGTGCGCCATCTGCTCGAAGCCGTCCACGGCATCGCCGCGCAGGTGCTGGCCTCGCCGCTGCAGCTGACCATGGTGCAGCTGGAACGCGAACTGTTCGGCCTCGCCGAGAAGGCGCGCAACAGCCAGGTCCAGGCCGACGTCTACGCGCAGATCCGCCAGCTGGGCGTGCATGCCGCCGAATTCCCCGGCTGGTTCCTGGACGCGCTGGCCGACGACCTGGCGCGGCTGCGCGAACCGTCCACGCCCGGCGCCACGCCGGCGCCGGCGATACCGGCGATGACCCTGGTCAACGACACCGACATCGACCGCGACATCGTCCTGCACGAAATGGCGCGGCGCGAAAGCTACCGCGCGCAGTCGCACCTGCAGCTGCTCGGGCAGCGCTTCGGCGTGCTCTGCGCGCAGCCGGCATTCGACGCCGAGCGGCTGCCGGTGGGCCCGCACGCGCTGTGCCGGATACTGCGTGCCTGCGGCGAGCGGCTGGGCCTGAACCTGGAAGCGCAGCAGCAGCTCTACCACGTGTTCGAACGGCAGGCACTGGAACGGCACGTCGAACTGCTGGACCGCCTGAACATCCTGCTGGCCCGCGAAGGCGTATTGCCCGGGCTGGTCTACATCCCCTATCTGCCGCGCCCCGCGGGCCAGCGCCGCACCGTCGGCGCGCCCGCCGCGGGCGCCACGCGCGAGGGCCAGGCCGCAGCCGCGCCGCGGCCGCTCACCCATTGGCAGGGACAGGCGCCGGCGGCGTCGTGGGCGGACGCCGCGATGGGCGCAATGCCCACGCCAGCGGCGCCAGCGCCCGCATCGACGGGACCGGGACCGGGCACGGCCTCCGCCCCGACCCCGGCCGGCATGGCCTCGCTGCACGAACTGCTCGATACCGCGCGCCAGTTGCTGGCGCAGCAGCTGCAGTCCGGTGCCGGCAATGGCGCTGGCGGCGCGGTTCCGCCCGCCGACATGCTCGCCGCCCTGGCCGCCCTGGCAGGCCAGCAGCGCCCTGCTGGCGCCACCGCCGCCGCGCCAGGCGCTGCAGGCGCTCCGTCCGCCCCGGTGGCCGACCTGGCCAGCATGGCCGCGACGCTGCAGGCCGCCGCACCGGCGGTGCCGGCACGCGCCGTTCCCAGCGAGGCGGTGATGGACGTGCTCGCGCGCCTGCAGCCGCAGGGCGCGGCACAGGGCACGCGGCGCAGCTTCGGCGACATCCAGAAGGCGCTGCTGTCGCAGGTGCGCGCCGAGCATGGCCAAAGCGCCACGCTCTCGCCCCGCGACAGCAACACCCTGGACCTGCTGGGCATGCTCTACGGCCAGATCCAGCGCGAAGTGCGCGCCGACGGCCCGGCCAGCGACCTGCTCAACCGCCTGCAGGTGCCGCTGGCGCGCGCCGCCGTCGGCGACGAGGCGTTCTTCATCCGCGACCAGCACCCGGCGCGCGAACTGCTCAACACCGTGGCCGAATCCGGCGCGGTATGGCTGGGCGAGGACGATGGCGACCCGGTGCTGCTGCAGAAGCTAGGCGAAGCGGTGGACCGCGTGGTCGCCGAATACCAGGGCGACGAATCCGTGTTCGCCGCCGCCAACCGCCAGGTGCAGTCGCACCTGCAGGCGGCGGTACGCAAGGCCGAGGTCACCGAGCGCCGGCAGATCGAGGCAGCGCGCGGCAAGGAGCGGCTGGAGGCGGCCAAGCAGCTGGCCGGCCGCACCATCGGCCAGCTGTGCAGCGCGGCGACGCCGCCCCGGTTCGTGCAGACCCTGCTGCACGAAGCCTGGAGCGACGTACTGACCCTGACCCTGCTGCGCCAGGGCGAGGACTCGGAGGAATGGCGCCAGCGTCAGGAAGCCACCCGCCGCATCGGCGAGATCACCGCCAGCGCCGAAGGCGCGGCCGATCCGGCGCTGGGCGGCCAGATCGAGGAATCGCTGCTGCAGGTCGGCTACCACGAGGACGAGGCCGGCGCGATCGCCCGGCGCCTGTCCACGCCCGGCGGCGAGGACGAGATCACCTCGCGCACCGAACTGGCCGCCCGGCTCAAGGCCCGCGCCCGGCTCGGCGGTGGCGACGGCAAGGACGGAGCGGACCCGCAGGCGCCGCCGCCTTCCGAGCGCACCCCGGCCGAGGAAGGCTATTACCGCCAGCTGCGCACGCTGCCGTTCGGCACCTGGTTCGAATTCACCACCAACCAGCAGGGCGACACCCGCCGCCTGCGCCTGTCCTGGTACAGCCTGGTCACCGACAACGCGCTGTTCGTGAACCAGCGCGGGCAGAAGATGGCCGAGCATTCGCTCGACGCGCTGGCGCGGCTGATGGCGCGCGACCAGCTGCGCATCGTCACCGAGGACCGCGGCCGCCTGATCGACCGCGCCTGGCAGGCCACCGTCCGCGCCCTGCGCTCGCTCGCCGGCGGCCACACCGCTCCGGAGTCCGCATGATCCCCGAAACCCGGCGCGCCCCGCGCCTGCAGGTGCCGGCCCTGGTGCCGGTCACCGACACGATGACCGCCGGCGTGATCGGGCGGCTCGGCAACGTGTCCGAAACCGGCATGCTGCTGATCGCCTCCGAACCGCTCAACGAGGACGCGCTCTACCAGCTGCGCTTCCCGGTCCCCGATGGCCGCGGCGGCGAGCAGCCGGTCGACGTCGGCGTGCACCTGCTGTGGCGCGAGGCGGCGCAGGCGCCGGGCCACTTCTGGGCCGGCTTCCGCTTCCTGACCCTGGAAAAGACCCACCGCGAACGCCTGCGGCAGTGGATCGAATCCAATCTTCCGGCCTCCTGAACGACGGAACCGGCACAGCGGCCCGGGGCCGATTGCGGCAGAATCGTGGTTCGATTCCAGCCTTGCCGCGAGCCCCACCATGAACCTGCCCGACCCCGGCGCCCTGTATTCCGACCACCTGGGCGTGCTCGCCCGCCGCGCCGACGAAGCCCTGGCCCGCGGCGGCTTCGATCACCTGGTCGTGCCCAGCGGCCGCCTGCATTACCAGCTGTTCGACGACCGCGACTACCCGTACGCGGTCAACCCGCAATTCAAGACCTGGCTGCCGCTGACCCGCCTGCCGGACAGCTGGCTGGTGTACACGCCCGGCCGCCGCCCGCAGCTGGTCTACCACCAGCCGCACGACTACTGGCACGCGGTGCCGGCCGCGCCCAGCGGCTGGTGGGTCGAGCATTTCGACATCCACGTCATCCGCACGCCGGAAGAAGCCCTGGCCCTGTTGCCGAAGGATCCGGCGCGCTGCGCGATCCTCGGCGAGCCGCAGAGCGCGCTGGGCAGCTTCGTGCCCAACAATCCGCAGCCGGTCATCGACTACCTGGAATACCAGCGCGCGTTCAAGACGCCCTACGAGATCGCGCTGATGCGCCAGGCGCAGGTGCACGCGGTGCGCGGCCACCGCGCCGCCGAGGCCGCGTTCCGTGCCGGCGCCAGCGAATTCGGCATCCACATGGCCTATTGCAGCGCCGTGGGCCAGGACGCCAACGAACTGCCCTACGGCAACATCATCGCCCTCGACGAGCACGCGGCGGTGCTGCACTACACCGACCTCGGCCATACCACGCCGCAGCCCGCGCGCAGCTTCCTGATCGACGCCGGCGCCTCCGCGCATGGCTATGCCAGCGACATCACCCGCACCTACGCCGCCGCCGGCCATGACGAGTTCCAGGCGCTGATCGACGCGGTGGACGCCGCGCAGCGGAAAATGTGCGCGGCGGTGCGTGGCGGCTTCGACTACAAGCAGCTGCACGTCGATGCGCACCTGGCGCTGATGGGCATCCTCAAGGATTTCGGCGTCATCACCGTGTCGCCGGAAGCGGCGCTGGCCAGCGGCGTCAGCGCGGCGTTCTTCCCGCACGGCATCGGCCACCTGATCGGCGCGCAGGTGCACGACGTGGCCGGCTTCGCCGCCAGCGACCGCGGCGGCCGCATCGAGCGCCCGGCCGGCCATCCCTACCTGCGCATGACCCGCGTGCTGGAACCGGGCATGGTGGTCACCATCGAACCGGGCGTGTACTTCATCGACATGCTGCTGGACGAAGTGAAGCAGGCCGGCAACGCCGCCAGCGTGGACTGGGACCGCGTGGATTTCTTCCGCCCCTACGGCGGCATCCGCATCGAGGACGAAGTGCTGTGCACCGACGGCGAGGCCGACAACCTCACGCGCCCGGTGTTCGCAGCCTGAGCCCATCGCAGGCATGCAACCGGGGACGCACCCCGTAGATGCGGGGCTTGTCCCGTATGGTTTCCCGGTGAAGCCCGTACCGGGCAAGCCCGGCACCTAAGGGTGTGTAGATGCGGGGCTCGCCCCGCATGCCCTGCAGGAGCTCGCATCCGTGCGCTCCTGCAGGCGTCGCCTCATTCGCGGCCGATGCCCAGCAGCCACAGGTAGCTGGCCGCCGACCAGCTGAAGTTGCGCGCCTGGTAGCCCTTGCCGGTAGTCGGGTCGTAGTTCTCGTACATCGGCGCCTGTGCGGCCAGGCCATCGGCGGCCAGCAGCAGGCGCGCGCTCAGCGCATCGGCCGCATCCGCCTGGTCGTAACGGCGCAGTGCCTCCACACCGAAGCGCGCCTGGTCCAGCCACAGCGGCCCGCGCCAATAGCCCTTGACCGGCGAGAAGCGCGGATCGTCGGCCGCCAGCGTCGGCAGCGGCATCGGCGTGGCGAAGCGCGCCGGGTCGAGCATGGTCGCGATCACCGCGCGCGCCTGCACCGGGCTGGCCAGACCAGCCCACAGCGGCGTCCAGCCTTCGGATCCGAACACGCCGATGCGCTCGCCCGTGCCCAGGCGCGCATCGAAGAACCAGCCGGCGGCTGCATCGAAGAAGCGCGTGCCGATGCGCTGCTTCATCGCCCCGGCGTCATGCCGCCACGCAGCGGCTTCATCGCGTTTGCCGAGCACCTCGGCCAGTCCGGCCAGGTCGAGCTTTTCGCGATAGAGGTAGGCATTAAGGTCCACCGATTCCTGGTCCAGCGACCACGCCCCCTCGCCATTGGCCAGCATCTTCGCGTCGTCGAAGCGCACCGCGTTGTCCATGCCGCTTTCCCAGGCCGCGGCGATGCGGGTGCCGTCGGTGGCGCCGAATTCGGCCAGCCCGTTGCGGTCGTGGTCGCGCTCGGCGAACCACCAGCGGTGGTAGCGCACCAGCCTGTCGTACATCTCGGCGACGAAGGCCGCATCGCCGGTGGCGCGGTGGATTTCCCGCGTCGCCCAGGCAGCGAGCGGCGGCTTGGTGTTGCGCCAGTTGTTCTCCTTCGCGTCCAGGTAGACGCTGTCGGCGACCATGCCGTTGGCGGCCTGGTAGTCGAACATCGCGCGCATCTGGTCGCGCGCCAGCTCCGGCGCGAACCACGCCAGCGCGGCGGCGTGCTTCCACGAATCCCAGGCCCAGAAACCGTTGAAGTAGTCGGCCGAATACGACGGAATGACACCGTCGTGATGCAGATCGCCACGTGCGGAGCGCCAGTTGCCGATCAGGGTCTGCACCGCCTTCACCGCGACACGCTGCGCCACTTCGTCGGGCACGCCATCGACATGGCTGGCCGCGACCGCGCGCAGGTAGCCGTCCCAGCGCGCGCGGTTGTCCCGCCACCGCGCCGGTTCGTCGGCGATGGGCGGCACGGCGGTGCCGGTCTCCGCCGACAGGTACTGCTCCAGCACCAGCGTCAACGGCTGTCCCGGCTGCAGCCGCAATGGCGCCGCCGAGGCGAAGCGATGGCCCTGCCGGTCCTGCTGCGGCGGCATCCGGCCCGCGTCCATCTGCAACCGGGTCAGCAGCGCTTCGTCGCTGCCGGCAAAGGTCTGCACCAGCGCATCGTCCCGCAGCGTGAGGGCATCGCCGGGCGCCAGCATCGGCTCGGCCTCCACCGCGATGTCCAGCGTGCGTGCGGTGGTCGCATCCAACTCGATGCGCACCAACGCACGCCGCGCATCGGCGAAGTACAGCACCTGCCGCAGGCGCACCCCATCGCCCTCGAAGCGCCGTTCCAGATAACCCGGCCATGCGTGACTGGCGACCTCGCGCAGCGCGACCGGCGTGCCGCTGGCGGCATCCTTCAGCGTCACGTTCGCCATCCGCTTGCCGACCCAGCGGCCGGCGCCGAGGCTGTGCACGAACGGCCCGCTGAAGCCGCTGCCGGCATCGGCCGCGGCCGGCAGGCTGTAGCCATGCCAGGCGCCGGCGTCGAAGAAGATGTTGAAGCTGCGGTCGTCGGCGTTGGCGGGCGTACCGTGCAGGTCGAGCACATCGGCGGGGGCAGGCGCCGCCACGGCGTGCGAAGCGAAGGCCAGCGTTGTGGCGAGCAGCAGGCGCAGGTGGAATGTCGCTGGCATCGGCTTTCTCCGTGATTTCTGTCCGCGCAGATGCTTCTGCAGGAGCGCGTTTCAGTCGCGAACGGGGCGTTGACGGGAAACCCTGGTCGCGGCTGAAACCGCTGCTGCGGACGTCGCTACGGGTGCGCGCGCGCCATGAACGCCTCGATCTCGTCGGCGCTGCGTTCCAGCTCGCCGGTCAGCACAAGGTGGCCGTCGCCGGTGATCAGCACGTCGTCCTCGATGCGGATGCCGATGCCGCGCCAGCGCGCTTCCACGCTACCGTCGTCCGGCGACACGTACAGCCCCGGTTCGATGGTGAACACCATGCCCGCCTCCAGCAGCCGCGATTCGCCGGCGAGCCTGTAGTCGCCCACGTCGTGCACGTCCAACCCGAGCCAGTGCCCGGTCTTGTGCCGGTAGAAGCGCTTGTAATGGCCTTCGATGAGGTTCTCTTCCAGGTCGCCCTGCAGCAGCCCCAGCCGCAGCAGGCCTTCGGTCAACACTTCGACCGCGGCCAGGTGGCCCTCCTCATAGGCGATGCCCGGCTGCGCCTGCTCCAGCGCCGCCGCCTGCGCGGCCAGCACCAGCTCGTGCAGGGCGCGCTGCTCGGCGCTGAAGCAGCCGTTGACCGGGAAGGTGCGGGTGATGTCGCTGGCGTAGCCGCGGTATTCGGCGCCGGCATCGATCAGCACCAGGTCGCCGTCGCGGCTGCCGCCGCTGTTGGCGCGGTAATGCAGCACGCAGGCGTTGGCGCCGGCGCCGACGATGCTGTTGTAGGCCGGCACGGCGTCGTGACGGCGGAACTCGCGTTCCAGTTCGGCCTGCAGTTCGTATTCGCCGATGCCGGCGCGCGCGGCACGCATCGCCGCGCGGTGCGCGCGCACGCTGATGTCGGCGGCCTGCTGCATCAGCGCGATCTCGGCCGGCGACTTGAACAGGCGCTGCTCGTGCAGCAGGTGGCCCAGCTCCAGGAACTCGTGCGGCGGCTGCGCGCCGTGGCGCACCTGCGAGCGCACCCGGTTCACCCAGCCGATCAGCTTGAGGTCGAAATCGGCGTCGCGGCCGAAGTGGTAATAGACCCGCGAACGCCCTTCCAGCAGGCCCGGCAGGATGTCGTCCAGGTCCTCGATCGGATAGGCGTCGTCCATGCCGTAGCGCGCCACCGCGCCTTCCTGGCCTTGGCGCGGGCCATCCCAGGCTTCGCGTTCGGCGTCGCGCTCGCGGCAGAACAGGATCGTCTCGCCATGGCGGCGGCCGGGGATCAGCACCAGCACCGCTTCCGGCTCGGGGAAACCGCACAGGTACCAGAAGTCCGAATCCTGCCGGTACGGGTAGTGCGTGTCGTTGCTGCGCACGCGCTCGGGCGCGGCCGGCAGCACCAGGATGGCGTCGTCGCCGGCCGCCTCCATCAGCTGGCGGCGGCGATGCGCGTACTCGGCGGGCGCGATGCCGGTCAGCGTGTGCATGGCCGGCTCAGTTCAGGCGCTGGCGGTGGCGCGCGCCCATCACGCAGTCGCCGTGCAGCAGCAGCACCGCTACCCGCACGAATTCCTCGATCTCGGCCAGCGCGTCCTCGTCCTCGTCGGCGCTGTCGAACTCGTCGCTGGAAGCCTGCGCCAGCCGCGCCAGGTCCTGCAGGGCTTCCTCGCCCTCCTCGCTCAGCGCCGGGCGCTTGCCCGCAGCCAGGCCGAAGCCGCCGAGGAACGCGCGGCACCAGTCGAACAGCGCGTCGGTACGCTCCTGCAACGGCGCCGCCGGCGCGGCCAGCACCAGCTCGAAGGCGAAATCGCGGTCTTCCAGCTGCGCCACCACCGCTTCGCGCAGGCGGTCGAGCGCGCTGCCCGGTTCGGGCGTGGGCAGGTTGTCGTCGGCAAGCACCCTGGCCGGCCAGGCCGGCAGGTCGGCGCCGCCGGCGGCGAGCCAGCCGCACAGGCCACCGTGGAGTTCGGCCGGGGTGGCGCCAAGGTCCAGCGACTGGCTGGCCTGGAGGATGTCGTTGACGGCGGGAAGATCGGTCATGTCACACAGGTCTGTGGAAGCGGGAAAGGCCGATGTCGCGCAGCGGCGCGGCAACGGCTGCACAGTGTAGCAACGGCGCCATGCGCGCCATCTTGACCACCCCCGACGCGCATGCCTATCGTGCCGGGCATGGATTCCTTCGACCCCGCCACCCAGCTGCAGGCCCTGGCCGCGCGCCTCGAACTGCTGTTCGAGCGCAACCAGCGCCTGGCCGACGAGAACCGCAGCCTGCGCCAGCAGCAGGAGCAGCTGGTCGCCGAACGCGCGCAGCTGCTGGCCAAGAACGAACAGGCGCGCTCGCGGGTGGAAGCGATGATCACCCGCCTCAAGTCGCTGGAGCAGCACACGTGAGCCAGAACGAGCCGGTCAGCGTCCGCATCCTGGACCGCGAATACACCGTCGGCGTGGAGCCGGCCGAGCGCGACAGCCTCACCGCCGCCGCGCGCATGCTCGACGCGCGCATGCGCGAGATCCGCGGCAACAACCGCATGGCGGCGGTGGACCGGGTGGCGGTATTGGCCGCGCTCAACCTGGCCCACGAACTGCACCTGATGCGCGATGAACTGGCGCAGCAGCAGCAGCGTTTCCAGAGCGCGATGAACGATCTCAACCGCCGCCTGGACAACGCGATCGACGACGGCCGCTGACGGCGTCGCATTCATCCGACGGACGGTTCCGTCTTCGCTGCATCCGTGGGCTGCCATGCGCGTGCAACACGGCTATACTGGCGTCGCGTTCTCTGCCGTGAACGACGGCGTGTGCAAACATTCGCCTTGTCCCTTAATGACGACCACGGGGGCGCGACGGAGTCAGGTGTGCAGGTCCGCCTTGCAGCGGGAAGCCCGAAGATTCCCCAGCGTTCCCACTTGAACCCCGGGTTCAAGGTCGTTTCGCACGCATCGTCATGGCGGAGAATGCAATTATTCCGGAACGGCGCCGCAAGGCGCCGTTCTTCTTTGTCAGGTCCATGCGCCGGCCGGCATGCCGGCCGATAATCCCGACAGGTTCCGCTCCAACGCCGCCGATGACTGCCGACGACCGCCAGGACCTCCGCCGACAACTGCGCCAGCGCCGCCGCGACATCCCGGCGGCCGAGCGCATTGCCGCCGCCGAGGCGCTGGCCGCACGGCTGCTCGCCCTGCCCTTCGCCGACGTGGCCGGCCCGGTCGCCGGCTACTGGGCGATGGACGGCGAGATCGCCCTGCACCGCTGGCAGATGCAACTGCCCGCCCGCCAGACCTATTGCCTGCCGGTGCTGCACGGCAAGCTGCTGCGTTTCGCGCCGTGGCGCCCCGGGCAGCCGCTGCGCGCCAACCGCTACGGCATCCCCGAACCGGACATCGATCCGGAACGCACGCTGCACGCGCAGGACATGGCGCTGGTGGTCGCGCCGCTGGTCGGCTTCGACCCGCAGGGCCGGCGGCTGGGCATGGGGGGCGGCTGGTATGATCGCAGCTTCGCTTTCCGCCAGCGGCAGAGCGCGCCGCCGTGGCTGGTCGGCGCCGGCTTCGCCGCCCAGCAGGTGCCGGCGCTGCCGGTCGAGGACTGGGACGTGGCGGTGGATGCCATCTGTACCGAGCACGCCACTCTCTACCCGGAACCGTCGCACGCATGACCGCCCGCAAGCGCTACTGGCTGATGAAGTCCGAACCGGACGCCTTTTCCATCGACGACCTGCAGCGCGTGGGCACCGAACCGTGGAACGGCGTGCGCAACTACCAGGCGCGCAATTTCATGCGCGACGGCATGAAGGTCGGCGACGGCATCCTGTTCTACCACTCCAACACCAAGGTGCCGGGCATCGTCGGCACCGCCACGGTGGCCAGCGCGGCCTACCCGGACGACACCCAGTTCGATCCGACGTCCGATTACCACGATCCCAAGGCCAGCCGCGAACAGCCGCGCTGGTACCTGGTGGACGTGGCCTTCGAGCGCAAGCTGGCGCACGTGATCGCGCTGGACGAGATCAAGCGGCACACCGACGAACTGGGCGAGGGTTTCCCGCTCACCGCCAAGGGCAACCGCCTGTCGGTGTTCCCGGTCACGGCCGCGCAGTGGAAGCTGCTGCTGGCGCTGGAAAAGAAGAAGCCGGCCTGATCCCGAACCTCCCGCTGGAGCGGCTCCGGGGGGCCTCGGGCCATCAGCCGCGAAGGACGCGTTCCCGGTAAAGCCCGTTCGCGGCCGAACTCCTGCAGACAAACGCATTCCTCCAACTCCACCGAGCCCACCATGTCCGAAGCCAAGCGCCTGGCCGCCGAAAAAGCCATCGAATACGTCCAGAAGGGAATGATCGTCGGTGTCGGCACCGGCTCCACCGTCGCCTACTTCATCGAGGCGCTGGCCCGCATCAAGGACCAGATCGAAGGCGCTGTCTCCAGTTCCGAGCAGAGCACCGCCCTGCTCAAGGGCCACGGCATCGAGGTGCTGGACCTGAACCACACCGGCGGCCTGTCGCTGTACGTGGATGGCGCCGACGAGTGCGACGGCAACAGGAACCTGATCAAGGGCGGCGGTGCCGCGCTGACCCGCGAGAAGATCATCGCCGAGGCCAGCAAGAAGTTCGTCTGCATCGTCGACCCGAGCAAGCAGGTCAAGGTGCTGGGCAAGTTCCCGCTGCCGGTGGAAGTGATCCCGATGGCGCGCAGCCTGGTGGCGCGCGAGATCCTGGCCCTGACCGGCGGCCAGCCGGTGTGGCGCGACGGCGTGGTCACCGACAACGGCAACCTGATCCTGGACGTGCACAACCTGTCCATCACCGACCCGGTGAAGCTGGAACAGCAGCTCAACCAGATCCCGGGCGTGGTCACCGTCGGCCTGTTCGCGCGGCGCCCGGCCGACGTGGTCATCGTCGGCGGCGAACCGCCGCAGGTGCTGTAAGCCCGCACACGCGACGGCGGTTGCCGCGGCGCGTCAACCGGCGGTGGCGTCCAGCCAGGCACGCCACTGCTGCTCCAGTGCCGGCAGGGTGTCCGGCAGGCCGAAGGACGGGCCGGTGTCGGCCAGCCAGTCGTCGAAACGGTCGCCGGCGGCAATGCGCTCGCTGATGCTGCCCAGCACGCCCGGTCGCACAGCGGCCGTGGCCTGGTCCAGGAAGTCGGCCCAGCCCTGCACCTGGGCGTAGTAGCGCGCCCCGGTCGCCGGGTCGCCGGCCTCGGCCGGGCTGCGATAGACCAGGCTGACGCCCTTGGTGGCCGGTGCGGCCTGTCCGTCGGGACGGGCCGGGTTGGCCATGGCCAGGAAAACGGCAAGACCGGGCAGCGGATGGGCCGGATCGGCCCGCAGGCTGCGCAGCATCCGCCTGCGCTGGGCGACCAGTTCGTCCGCTTCCAGGGTCATCGCCGCCGCCTCGTTGAGCCAGTCGGGGCTGCGCGCGTGGCCATGTCCGGACGTCCTGCCCAGGTCCGGCCAGTAGGCCAGGTTGAAGACCACATGCCCCAGCTCGTGCCGGGTCAGGTTGCGCCAGATCGCCTGGCCGATGGCCGGGTTGGCGGCGAGCAGGCGGCTGCCCGGGTCGTCGGCCGCCACCGCCGACTGGCGCGCGGCCTGGAAGGCCTGCATGCCGGGCCAGTCGATCACCTGCACGGCCCCGGCGGCGAGCAGCCGCGCGCGGTCATCGGCGCCGATGCCACCGGGCGCATCCAGCAGCACCGCCAACCGCAGCGGCGGCCGGGCGAAGTGATGTTCGAAGGCCGCGGCGCTGGCGGCGAGGTCGCCGGCCAGCATCCGCACCTGGTCGGCATCGCGGCCATAGACCCAGCCATGCGCGCCGGCCGCGCAGCGGTCCAGCCCGGGCAGCGGCGGGCAATCCGCTTCGGCCCGCGCGTTGCCCGCGAGCAGCAGCAGGAACGACGCCAGGACAGGAGCCGGGAAACGGGAAAGAGGCATGCGCACATCTCCGGAAGGGAATGCTTCCCTGACGTACGGAACCGGCGGATGTGTCCAACCGCATGCATCGACACCGCGGGCGGCCGCGGCGGCGCCGTCAGCGCGCGGACTTCCGCTCCGTCTGCGCCAGCGCCTTGACCAGTTCGCCGACCAGTTCGCGCTGCCGCACCGGCAGGGCCAGGAAGCTGTTGATCACGGAGCGCTCGTGCGCGCCCAGCGCATTCCATTCGCCGTGCGTCTCGGCCACCCGCGGCGCGTCGCCGAAACGCAGGGCCTGCGGCGCGACGCCGAACAGCTCGGCCAACACCTGCAGCTTGTCCTGCTCGGGAAGCGAGCGGCCACCCAGCCAGCGCGATGCGCTCTGGAAACTCACCGAACGTCCCGTGTAGCGCGCATTGAACAGGCGGAAGAGGATCGCCGGGCGCGGTTCGTAACCGGCCGCGCTCATCGCCTGCTGCAAGCGTCGGGAGAATTCGAAGCGTTCGTCGCTCATGGCCGGCAACGTTACGGACCACGCCCGCGGCGGGATCACCATTCGCTTTCATTTGAATGAACTAATTGCTTTCATTGGCGCATGGACCCACGCGCGGTGCCTTGCAGGCGCCCGCCCCGCCAAGGAGAAGCACCATGGAAAACACCCCCGCCACCGGCATGGCACCGGAGCAGTTCGTCCGCGGCTACATGGAGGTGGACTACCGCAGCCGCTACGCCGGCGTGCTGCACCTGCACCCCACACCGTCGGAAGCCATCGCCGAGCTGTGCCTGTTCCGCTTCTGGCTGGCCTGCCGCGCCTATGCGCATTCAGGCGCGATGCCGGCCCCCACGCCGCCGCTCTGCCTGCCGCCCGGATGGACGCCGCCGCGACAGGCCAGCGGCCTGGATATCGACCGCGCACTGGACACCTGGCACGGCCATCTGCTGGAAAGCCGCTTCGATCTGTACGACCGCTTCTTCCAGCTCGGCCGCACCCACGACGATCCGCTCGGCCTGGATGCCGTGGCGCTGGCGCTGTCCTGCCAGCTGTTCGTGCAGCCTTCCGCACTCACGCGGGCGTGGCTGCACGACGAAGTGCACACCCTGTTTTCCGCGCTGCTCGATGCCTTCGCCACCGCGCCAGGCGCGCCGCAACCCCGCGGCGGCGGCGCTTGACGCCACGCCACGCATCCGTGAAGGTGCGCAACGCCCTTCCGCTCGTGGATTCCGCCATGTCCCTGCCGCGCCTCGCCCTCTGCCTGTTCCTGTTGCCGCTGTCCGGCGGCTGCGCCAGCGCCGGCGGGAGCTGGGTGGAACTGGGCGGCACGCGCTACCAGGTGGAACTGGCCCAGGACGACGCCAGCCGCGCGCGCGGGCTGATGTTCCGCGACCGCATGGACGGCGACCGCGGCATGCTGTTCATCCACGACCGCCAGGAACCGCAGGCGTACTGGATGAAGAACACCCGCATCCCGCTGGACATCCTCTATTTCGACGACGGCCGCCGGCTGGTCAGCCAGCAGCGCGACGTGCCGCCCTGCTCGGCCGGCGATGCCTGCCCGCCCTACCCCAGCTTCAGGCCGGCGCGCTACGTGCTGGAACTCAACGCCGGCCAGGCCGAGAAGCTGAAACTGGAGGACGGCACCGAACTGGTGTTCGGCCCCGGCATCCCGAAGGGCAAGTGAGGAGCAGGTTCCTTGGCGGATTGGAAACGCAGCGTCCCCAGCCGTGAACAGTTGCGCGACGCCAAGCGCAACGCCGTGCTGCGCGAGGCCTCGGCCTCGTTCAACAAGCATGGCTACCACGGCACCTCGATGGACGACATCGCCCAGCGGCTCGAGGTCACCAAGCCGGCGCTCTATTACTACTTCCCCAACAAGCAGGCCATGCTCAAGGCCTGTTTCGACCAGGCGATGGAAGTGGCCTTCGCCAATCTGGAGCGCGCGCGCCGCGATGGCGGCGATGGCCGCCAGAAACTGCGGGTAGCGCTTTCCGACCTGCTGGAGTACTTCATCGGCGAGCACAGCGTGGCCATCACCGTGCTGGAGGAAGGCTCGCTGTCGCCCGACGATTTCCAGGCGGTGAAAGCCGAGCGCCAGCGCTTCGAGCACGCACTGCGCGACATCGTCGGCGAAGGCATCAAGGACGGCAGCATCGTGCCGTGCGATCCGAAGCTGGCGGTACTGGCCCTGCTCGGCGCGCTGAGCTGGGTGCCGCGCTGGTACCGGGCCGACGGCGACTGGTCGCGGGCGCAGTTGAACACGCTGATGACCGAGCTGCTGGAACGGATGCTCAGCAGCGCCCCGGCGGCCAGGCTGCAGGCGCCGCGCCGGCGTCGCACCGGCGCGGCAACCGCGGCCGACGCCCCCCAACGCCCCGCGCGCCGGCGCTGAGCGCGCCGGCTTCGGCGCCCCCTCTCGACATCGGACACCCCGCCCGCAGGCCGCCGCGGCGCGCTCGCCCGCGCCCATCTATTGAACAATCGGTAAAATAATCATTCAATGGGTAACCAATCGCCGACGGGCTCTCGCGGCCCGTCCCGCTGACAGGGGACTCCATGCCGATCGAACCCATTCAATACGGCAGCACCACCGTGCTGCGCTTCTCCTCCGCGCCGGTCAACGCGCTGGGGCGCGCCCTGGCTGGCGAGCTGGCCGGCGAGATCGCCCGCAGCGGTCGCGCCGCCGGCGTCGCCGCCCTCGTGCTGGTCGGCGATGGCCGCTGCTTCTGCGCCGGCGCCGATATCGGCGAGCTCGGCAACGATTCCGGCCAGGCCGACGCGATCCGCGCGCTGATGCAGGCGCTGGATGCCTCGCCGGTGCCGGTGGTCGCCGCCATCCACGGCGTGGCTTTCGGCGGCGGGCTGGAGCTGGCGCTGGCCTGCCATGCGCGCGTGGCCGCCAGGAGCGCCCGCTTCGCCTTCCCGGAGATCAGCCTGGGCCTGCTGCCCGGCGCCGGCGGAACGCAGCGCACACCGCGCCTGGTCGGTGCGGCGAAGGCGTTGTCGCTGATGATCGACGGCACGCCGATAGACGCCGGGCAGGCGCTGGCCAGCGGATTGATCGACGCCATCGCCGATGGCGACCTGCTGGAAGCGGCGCTGCGCCACGCCGACTCGCTCGGCGGCCGCTGCGTGCGCGTACGCGACCGCCAGGCGCGGGATGAGCAGGCGCAGGCCGCGCTCGCCAGCGCGCGCCAGGCGGCCGGCACGCGCCGCGGCGCCGGGGCGGTCGCGGCCGGCCACATCGTCGATTGCGTCGAGGCCGCGCTCGGGCTCTCTTTCGACGAAGGCCTGGCACTGGAACAACGGCTGTTCGACGACCTGCTCGCTTCGCCCGAATCGCAGGGGCTGCGCCACGTATTCCTCGGCGAGCGCGCGGCAGCGCGGCTGCCGGCATCGCTGGCCGGCAGCGGCGCGCACCCGCTCGAGCGCACCGCGGTGATCGGCGCCGGGGTGATGGGCGCGGGCATCGCCACCGCGCTGCTGGCCGCCGGGCTGCCGGTGACCCTGATCGACCCCGACCCGGCGGCACTGGACCGGGCCGTCGCCCGCATCGACGCCACCTTCGGCCGCGATGTCCAGAAGGGACGCCTGTCCAGCGCCGCCGCCGCCGCGCGCATGGCGGCACTGACGGCGACACCGCGGCTCGAGACCGGGGTCGCCGACGCCGACCTGGTGATCGAGGCCGTGTTCGAGGACATGGCCGTCAAGCGCGCGGTGTTCACCGCGCTGGACAAGGCCACCCGGCCGGACGCGATCCTGGCCAGCAACACGTCCACGCTCGACGTCGACGCCATCGCCGATGCGGTACGCGATCCCGGGCGTGTACTCGGCATGCATTTCTTCAGCCCGGCGCACGTGATGCGCCTGGTCGAGATCGTGCGCGGCGCGCGCACGCGGCCGGAGGTGCTGGGCAGCGCGATGGCGTTCGCGCGGCGGCTGGGCAAGGTCGGCGTCGTCGCCGGCGTGTGCGATGGCTTCATCGGCAACCGCATGTTCGAGGAATACCTGCGGCAGGCCTACCTGCTGCTGGAAGAAGGCGCGCTGCCGCAGCAGGTCGACCGCGCCATGGAAGCGTTCGGCTTCGCGATGGGGCCATTCCGGGTGATGGACCTGGCCGGGCAGGACATCGGCTGGAGCATCCGCAAGCGCCGCGCCATCGAACAGCCGCAGCGTCCGTACTCGCGCTTCCCCGACAAGGTGTGCGAACTGGGCCGCTTCGGGCAGAAGACCGGCATGGGCGTCTACCGCTATCCGGACGGTCGCACGCCGGTGGTGGATCCGGAGATCGACGCGCTGGTGGTCGCGCACTCCGCCGAGATCGGGCTGCCGCGCCGCGCCATCGACGATGCGGAAATCGTCGCCCGCTGCCTGCTGGCGCTGGTCAACGAAGGCGCGCGCATCCTGGAGGAAGGCATCGCCTGGCGGCCGCTGGACATCGACGTGGTATGGACCGCCGGCTATGGATTCCCCGCCGTGCGCGGCGGACCGATGCTCCACGCCGACCGGCTCGGCCTGCCGCGGCTGCTGGCCGACATCGAACGCTTCGCCGGCGGCCACGCGGGCTGGACCTGGCAGCCGGCCGAACTGCTTGTGCGCCTGGTGCGCGAAAACCGGACTTTCGGAGACCTCAATGACTGACTCGACCCCACACCGCCTGGCCCAGCTGTTCGACCTGGGCGGCCGCATCGCGCTGGTGACCGGCGGCTCGCGTGGCCTTGGCCTGCAGATCGCCGAAGCGCTGGGCGAGTACGGCGCGCACATCGTGCTGGCGGCCCGCCGGCCCGCCGACCTCGATGCGGCCGTCGCGCACCTGGGCGCGCGCGGCATCCGCGCCGAAGCGGTGGCCTGCGACCTCGGCACGCCGGAAGCGGCCGACGCGCTGGTGGCGCAGATCGTCGAACGGCATGGCCGGCTGGACATCCTGGTCAACAACGCCGGCACCAGCTGGGGAGCGCCCATGGAGGACTACCCGCTGGACGGCTGGAACAAGGTCATCGACCTCAACCTCACCGGCCTGTTCCTGCTCACCCAGGCCGCCGGGCGGCGCAGCTTCATCCCCAATGGCTACGGCAAGGTGCTCAACATCGCCTCGGTGGCCGGCCTGCAGGGCAACTACCCGGGCATGATCGGCACCATCGCCTACAACGCGGCCAAGGGCGCGGTGGTCAACTTCACCCGCGCGCTCGCCGCCGAGTGGGGGCCGAGGAACATCAACGTCAACGCGATCGCGCCGGGCTATTTCCCCACCCGGCTGGCCAACGCCATGATCGACCAGCACGGCGACTACATGGTCGCGCACACCCCGCTGGGCCGCCTCGGCGGCGAGGACGACCTCAAGGGCGCGGCCCTGCTGCTGGCCTCGGAAGCCGGGCGCCACATCACCGGGCAGGTACTGGTGATCGATGGCGGCGCGGGAGTGATCTGAGCATGGGCACCGCGCTGCTCGACCGCCGCGACCTCGACTTCCTGCTGTTCGACTGGCTGGGCATCGAGGCCCTGTTCGCACGGCCGCACTATGCCGAGCACAGCCGCGACACCGTGGCCGCCGTGCTCGACCTGAGCGAGCGCCTGGCCGCGGACGCGTTCCTGCCGGCGCTCAGGGCCAGCGACCGCAGCGAACCGGCGCTGACGGCGGACGGCGTCGCGCTCGCCCCCGAAGTCACCGCCGCGGTGCGCGACTACATCGACGCCGGCCTGCTCGCCGGGCCGTTCGGGCAGGACGTCGGCGGGCTGCAGCTGCCGCAGCTGCTGCACTACGCCAGCATCGGCCAGTTCATGGCCGCCAGCCTGGCCGTGGCCGCCTACCCGATGCTGACCATCGCCAACGCCCGCCTGCTGGCCGCGTTCGGCAACGCTGCCCAGGTCGAGGCCTTCGCCCTGCCGCAGATCCGCGGCCAGGCGCTGGGCACGATGTGCCTGTCCGAGCCGCAGGCCGGCTCCTCGCTGGCCGACATCCGCACCCTGGCGCTGCCCGACGGCGAGGACGCGCTGGGCGCGCGGCACCGCCTGCACGGCAACAAGATGTGGATCTCCGCCGGCGACCACGACATCACCGGCGACATCGTGCACCTGGTGCTGGCCAGGACGCCCGGCGCCGACGGCAAGCCGCTGCCGGGCATCAAGGGCATCTCGCTGTTCGTGGTGCCCAAGCACCTGCCCGATGGCCAGGCCAACGACATCGCCGTGGCCGGGCTCAACCACAAGATGGGCTATCGCGGCACGTCCAACTGCCTGCTCAATTTCGGCGAGGGCCGGCACGCCCCCGACGGCGCCGGCGGCGCGATCGGCTGGCGCATCGGCGAGCCCGGCGAGGGGCTGGCGCAGATGTTCCACATGATGAACGAGGCGCGTACCGGCGTCGGCCTCGGCGCCGCCGCCGCCGGCTGCCGCGGCCACCTGCTGTCGGTCGAATACGCACGCGGCCGGGTGCAGGGGCGCACCGCCGAGGGCGGCACCACGCGGCCGGCCGCGATCATCGAGCATGCCGATGTCAAACACATGCTGCTGGCGCAGAAGGCCTACGCCGAGGGCGCGCTCGCGCTGGTGCTGTATGCGGCGCGGCTGCTGGACGACCAGCTGAGCGGCGATGCCGGCACGGCCGCCGACGCCGGCCGCCTGCTCGACCTGCTGACGCCGGTGGTCAAGGCGTGGCCGTCCGAGTACGGGCTGGCGGCGAACGACCTCGCCATCCAGATCCACGGCGGCTATGGCTATACCCGCGACTACGATGTGGAACAGCTGTACCGCGACAACCGCCTCAACCCGATCCACGAAGGCACCACCGGCATCCAGGGGCTGGACCTGCTGGGCCGCAAGGTGCTGCGCGACGGCGGCGCCGGCGTCGCGCAGCTGCGCGCGCGGGTCGAGGCGACCGTGGCCGCCAGCGTCGCCGACGCCCGGCTCGCTCCGCTCGCGCGCCAGCTCGAGGCCACCTGGCAGCGGCTCGGCGCGGTGGTGGCGGAGCTGGCCTCGGCGCCAGCGCCGCAGGCGCTGGAACAGGCCACCTCCTTCCTGCGCGCCTTCGGCCACGCCGTGGTCGGCTGGCTGTGGCTGGACATGGCCCGCCTGTGCGCCGGGGACACCGCGTTCCACCGCGGCAAGCGCGCCGCGGCGCGCTGGTTCTTCGCCCACGAACTGCCCCGCGCCGCGCTCTGGCTGGACCTGGCCGCCACGCGCGACGACCTGATCGCCTCAACCACCCAAGACTGTTTCCACTGCTGAGGAATTCGACATGACCGACGTCTTCATCGTTTCCGGCGTACGCACCGCCATCGGCGCGTTCGGCGGCTCGCTCAAGGACACTGCGCCCTCCGAACTCGGCGTCGCCACCGCCAGGGAGGCCATCACCCGCGCCGGCGTGGCCGCCGACGCCATCGGCCACGCCGTCTACGGCCAGGTGCTGCCCAGCGAACCGCGCGACGCTTACATGGCGCGCATCATCGCCATCGAATCCGGGTTGCCGGTGGAAACTCCGGCGCTGACCGTCAACCGGCTGTGCGGCTCCGGCCTGCAGGCCATCGTCTCGGCGGCGCAGGCCCTGTTGCTGGGCGACTGCGAGGTGGCGCTGGCCGGCGGCGCCGAATCCATGAGCCGCACCCCGTTCTACCTGCCCACCCACCGCTGGGGCCGCAAGCTCGGCGACGCGGTGCTGGTGGACGGGCTCAACGAAGGCCTGAAAGACCCGTTCAACGGCGTGCTGATGGGCATCACCGCCGAGAACATCGCCGAGCGCCACGGCATCGCGCGCGCGCGCCAGGACGCGTTCGCGCTGGAAAGCCATCGACGCGCGGCCGACGCCATCGCCGAGGGCCGTTTCGACGACCAGATCGTGCCGGTGAAGGTAGGCCGGCGTGGCCGCGAAACCGAGTTCCGGACCGACGAGCACGTCCGCGCCAACGTCACCGCGCAGGACCTGGCCGCGCTGCGTCCGGTGTTCAAGCCCGACGGTTCGGTCACCGCCGGCAACGCCTCCGGCATCAACGATGGCGCCGCCTCGCTGGTCCTGGCCACCGGCGCGGCGGTGGCGCGCCATGGCCTGCGCCCGCTGGCGCGGCTGGTGGCCTACGCGCACGCCGGCGTCGAGCCGCTGTACATGGGCATGGGACCGGTGCCGGCGGTGCAGGTGGTGCTGGCCAGGGCCGGGCTGTCGGTCGACGACCTGGACGTGATCGAATCCAACGAGGCCTTCGCCGCCCAGTGCTGCGCGGTATCCGACGCACTCGGCCTGGACCCGGCCAAGGTCAACCCCAACGGCAGCGGCATCGCGCTGGGCCACCCGGTCGGCGCGACCGGCGCGATCATCACCGTCAAGCTGGTGCACGAGCTGCAGCGCCGCGGCGGCCGCTATGGGCTGGCCACGATGTGCATCGGGGGCGGCCAGGGCATCGCCGCCGTGTTCGAGCGCTGCTGATGACCGGCACCGGAACGAAGCCAGCCATGACCGGCATGCCGCTTCCCGACTCCCCGCTGCGCCGTCGCATCCTGCAGTTGCTGGGCTGGGCGGCCCTGGCCAGCGGCCTGCCGGCCACCGCCCTGGCGGCACCGACACCGGCGCGCAGCCGCGCCTTGCCGCGCGACTTCCTGTGGGGCACGGCGATCTCCGGGCACCAGAGCGAGGGCAACAACACCAACAGCGACGCCTGGGTGCGCGAGAACGTGCGCCCCACGCTGTTCGCCGAGCCCTCCGGCGACGCCTGCGACAGCTACCACCGCTATGCCGAGGACATCGCCCTGGCCGCGCAGCTGGGCTTCAACTGCTACCGCCTGGGCATCGAGTGGTCGCGCATCCAGCCCGCGCCCGGGTTCTATTCCAGCGCCGAGCTCGACCACTACGCGCGGGTGCTGGAGACCTGCCACGCGCACGGCCTGAAGCCGGTGGTGACGCTCAACCATTTCACCGTGCCGATCTGGTTCGCCGCGCGCGGCGGCTTCGAAGTGGCGGACGCGCCGGCGCTGTTCGCCGATTACTGCGGCCGCGTCGCCAGCCACCTGGGCGGGCTGATGCACCTGGCGACCACCTTCAACGAGGCCAACATCACCTTGCTGGTGCGGCTGCTCTACGGCAACACGGTCTCGCCGGCGGTGCGCGCCGCCGCCGACGCCGCCGCGCGCGCCACCGGTTCGACGCATTTTTCCAGCCTGGCCTTTTCCGACCCCGAGATCAGCACGCCACTGCTGCAGCAGGCGCACCGCCTGGGCTATGACGCGATCAAGGCGGCCCGGCCGACGCTGCCGGTCGGCCTGACCCTGACCACCCAGGACATCCAGTCGGTCGGCGACCCCGCGCTGGTGGAGGCCTATCGCCAGCAGCTGTATGGCGACTGGGTGGAGGTGGCGCGCACCCATGCCGATTTCTTCGGCGTGCAGACCTACACCCGCTTCCGCGTCGATGCCGGCGGGATCGTGCCGCCGCCGGCCGGGGCGGAGATGACCGACGCCGGTTACGAGTTCTATCCGCAGGCGTTGGCCAACACCATCCGCTGGGCGCATGCGGCGGTCGGCAAGCCCATCTACGTCACCGAGAACGGCATCGCCACCGACGACGACGCGCGCCGCATCGCCTTCATCGACCAGGCGCTGGATGGCGTGCGCGACTGCCTGGAAGCGGGCATCCCGGTGCACAGCTACCTGTACTGGTCGCTGCTGGACAACTTCGAGTGGACCTCCGGCTACGACAAGCATTTCGGGCTGGTGGCGGTGGATCGGCAGACCTTCAAGCGCACGCCGAAGCCAAGCGCGCATCACCTGGGCGCGATCGCGCGGGCGAACCGGATCTGATGCGCTCCCGCCACGGCCGCGCACGCCGCCGTGGCGGGAAAGCACGCCGCTCCGCTCCGGCACCGCGCGGCGCGCGGCGCGCGCGATGCTCAGAGCGCGGCGTAGACCAGCGGCCGCAGCATGTCGCGGGCCGGCACCGCGCCGGCCGGCATCAGCTGGGTCATCAGCGTCACCGACAGGCCCAGCGACGGCGTGGCCCAGAATCCGGTTCCCGCCGCTCCGCCCCAGCTGTATTCGCCGCTCGACCCGCGACCGTCGCGGTCGTCGAGCCGGGTGATCCCGCCCAGCGCCTGGCCGACGCTGCCGGGGGCATACCCGCCAAAGCGCTGCAACGCCGGCCACAGCGGCGCCTGCGGCCCATGCGGCGCCATCACCAGGCGCGCCGACGCCGCACGCATGACCCGGACCCCACCGCGCGCGCCGGCGCCGGCCAGCATGTCCACGAAGCGGCCATAGTCTTCCAGCGTGGAAACCAGCCCGGCGCTGCCGGCATCGGCGAACGGCCGCGTCAACGGCAGGCGCTCGCTGCCATCTGCCACGCGTACCAGGCCGGCGGCGCCCGCGTTGTACAGGCCGGCCAGGCGGCCGGCATGTTCCTCCGGCACCTGGAAGCCGGTCGCGGCCATGCCCAGCGGGCTGAAGATGCGGCGTTCCAGGAAGGTTCCCAGTCGCTCGCCCGTGATCCGCTCGATCACCAGGCCGGCGATGTCCAGGCCGTAGCCGTAGAGCCAGTCCGAGCCCGGCTGGAACGCCAGCGGCAGGGCCGACAGGCGCTGGGCGAAACCGGCCAGGCCGCCGACCGCGGGATCGTACATCCACGCCGCGGCGACCAGCCCGGCCTGGCGGTACAGCGGCGCGACCCGTGCATCGCCCCAGCTGTTGGCCAGTCCGCAACTGTGGGTCAGCAGGTGCGCCAGCGTCATCGGCCGCGCCGGTTCCCGCGCATCGAGCGACGTGGTGGCCACCTGCAGGTCGGCGAACTCGGGCACGTAGCGGGCCACCGGATCTTCCAGCGCCAGCCTGCCGTCCTCCACCAGCATCACCATGGCCGCGGCGACCACCGGCTTGGTCATCGAATAGATGCGGTACAGGCTGCCCGCGCCGACGGTTTCGCGGCCGTCGATGTACGCCTGCGCCAGCACCTCGCCCCGCCGCGCGATGCGCAGCGAGGCGAACGGCAGGCGCCCGTCCTCGACCAGCCCGCGCAGGCGCGCGACGACCGTGTCGAAGCGGCCACCGGCGGCCAGGGCGGGGGCGGCACCGACCAGCGCGAGCGCGCCGGCCGTGCCCAGGAAGCGGCGGCGATCCAGCATGGCGGCTCTCCCGTGGCCGGCGCTCAGTCCGGCGTCGCGGCGTGCGCCTGCGCGCTGGCCACTTCGCGCTCGGCCTGGGTGAAACCATAGTCCGGCACGACCTGCCCGGTCGGGTCGGAGACCTGCCGCCAGGCGGCCATCAGGCGCTCGCCGGCATCCTCACCGGCGCCGATGTAGCAGCCCTCGGTCAGGGTCACGTAGGCGCGGGCGAAGTGGCCGGCGCCGGCGCAGACGATGGCGCGGGTCGGCGCATCCTCCACCACCAGCGGCAGCAGCGCCGGGCTGACCAGCGCCGGATCGAGCGCCTGCAGCTGCGCCTCGGGCAGGATGCCCTCCATCATCCGCGTGTACGCGGTCGGCGCCAGGCAGTTGACGCGGATGCCGTACTTGCTCCCCTCGATGGCCAGCGTCTGCATCAGGCCGGCCAGCGCCATCTTGGCCGCGCCATAGTTGGCCTGGCCGAAATTGCCGTACAGGCCCGAGGACGAGGTGGTCATCACGATGCGGCCGTGCTGCTGGGCGCGCATCGTCTCCCATACCGCCTTGCTGCAGATCGCCGCGCCCATCAGGTGCACGTCGACCACGCGCCGGAAATCGTCCAGCTCCATCTTGGCGAAGCTCTTGTCGCGCAGGATGCCGGCGTTGTTGACCAGGATGTCGATGCGCCCCCAGTCGGCGAGGGTCCGCTCCACCAGCGCCGCCACGGCTTCGGCGTCCGTCACCGAGCCGGCAAGGGCCAGGGCCTGGCCGCCGGCCGCGCGGATTTCCGCGGCCACCGCCTCGGCGGCGTCCAGTCCAAGATCGTTGACCATCACCCGCGCGCCCTTGCGCGCGAGGTAGAGCGCGTGTTCGCGGCCCAGGCCGCCTCCCGCCCCGGTGATGACCGCCACGCGGCCGTTCAGCGGCATTGCCATTGTTCGATTCCCCTTGCTGTGGATGGTGAAGGGGAGCCAGCCGCGTTCAGCGGGCCTTGCGGCCTCCCCGTGGTTTGCATATCTGCCTGAAGCCGGCGGCCATGAACGTGGCCATGCGCGCCTTGACCGCGTCGTAGTCGTCCGACTGGCACAGGCCGCCGGACAGGCGATCGATGCGCCCGGTGCGCGCCAGCGTCAGCATCAGCGCGCCGGTGACGAAGTGGTAACCCCAGAAGATGTCCTCCTCGGCGCACTCCGGCATCGCCTTCTTCAGCAGGTCGATCAGGCGCAGCACCACCGGATCGAAATGCCGGTCCATCAGCTCGGCGCCATAGGACGTGTTCGAGGCCAGCGCGCCGAGCGCGCCGTAGTTCTTCCAGTTCTCGCCGCCCTGGATGTAGAGGTCCAGGTCGGTGTCGAGGAAGGCATGCAGCGCGCCTTCCACCGTGGGCTTGCCGCCACTGGCCGCCTCGTACTCGTCCAGGGCCTGCATGCGCAGACCGCTGGTCACGTCCGCCCGGCGCGCTATCACCGCATCGAACAAGGTCTGCTTGTCGGTGAAGTAATAGTTGAGCAGGGTGTGGTGGACGCCGACCCGGTTGGCCACGTCCTTGAGCGTGACCCCGTACAGGCCATGCTGGGAAAACAGCAGCTCGGCGACGTCGAGGATCTGCTCGGTCATCTCCGCGCGCTGCTCGGCCTTGGTCGCGCGTCGGGGCCGGGTGCCGGCCGGTTGCGGTTTCTTCCTGCGTCCAGGCCGGGATACTGTGTCCGTTGACACGCTTGCGCCTCCAGTGCATCGCACGGCGCACGCGGCTGGGCGACAGCGCGTTCATTGCCCCTTGCCGGCGGCGCCGTATTCGGTTCTCAGGCGCATTTTGTCAATTTTCCCGGTCGCTGCCAAAGGCATGTGGTCCACCCGTACCACCGCGTCGGGCAACCACCACGACGCCACCCGCCCGCGCAGCGCGTCGAGCAGCGCCGCATCGGTCAGCGCGCAGCCGTCGCGCAGCTCCACCAGCAGGATCGGACGCTCGCCCCATTTGGGGTGCGCGCGGCCGATCACCGCGGCCAGCGAGACCTCGGGCCGCTCGCCGACGATGCTTTCGATTTCCCCGGGGTTGATCCATTCCCCGCCCGACTTGATCAGGTCCTTGGCGCGCCCGGTGATGACCAGGCTGCCATCGCCGTCGATGCGCGCCAGGTCGCCGGTATCGAACCAGCCCTGGGCGTCCACCGCCGGCTGCACCTGGCCGAAGTAGCACTGCACCACGCTGGCCCCGCGCACGCGCAGGTGGCCTTCCACGCCGCGCTGTTGCGGCAGTGCGTTGCCCTCGGCATCGGTCAACAGCAGGTCCACGCCGATGGACGGCCGCCCGGACAGGTGCGCCGCCCGCTGCCGGTCGCCCGGCGGCGCCACGGTACCGGTCGGCGACAGCTCGGTCATGCCCCAGCTGGTCTGCACGCTCACGCCCAGGCGTTGTTCGATGCGTTCCATCAGCGCCGGGGCCATCGGCGCACCGCCGACGATCACCCGTTGCAGCGTCGGCACCTGCCCACCGGTGGCCTCCAGGTGCTCGAGCAGCGCCAGCCAGACCGTGGCCACGCCCAGCGCCACGGTGACCGACTCGGCATTGATCAGCGCCGCCAGACTGGCGCCGTCCAAGTGCCGGCCCGGCAATACCAGCCGCGCACCCACCGCCGGCGTGGCGAACGGCACGCCCCAGCCGTTGGCATGGAACATCGGCACCGCCAGCAGCACGCTGTCGCGGGTGGACAGCGCCATGGTGTCGGCCTGCAGCGCGCGCAGCGTGTGCAGGAACACCCCGCGATGGGTATAGGTCACGCCCTTGGGCGCGCCGGTGGTACCGGAGGTGAAGCACAAGCCGCACGGTGCCTGCTCGTCGAACCCGCCCCACCGGACCTGGCCCTGCGCCTGCTCGACCAGCGTCTCGAACGGCGCGACGACCTGCGTGCCGCCGCCCTCCAGTGCGTCGCCGTCGATCGACAGCACGTGTTCCAGCGTGGCTACCCGCGCGGCGATGCGCCGCGCCAGCGGCGCCAGGTCGGCCGACACCAGCAGCGCGCGCGCGCGCGACTGCAGCAGCATGTCCACCAGGTGCGCATCGCTCAGGCGCGGGTTCAAGGTATGGCAGAACGCGCCCATGCCCATCGACGCGAACCAGGCTTCCACATGCGCCTGCGTGTTCCAGGCCAGGGTGGCGATGCAGTCGCCGGCGCCCAGGCCCAAGGCCACCAGCGCCGCCGATGCCTTGCGGCAGCGCTGCGCCAGCGCGGCATAACCGATCCGCTGCACGGCGCCGTCGCCGCCGGCGGTGACCACTTCCACATCGGGGTGCCACTTGGCGCCGTGGTCCAGGAACTTGTCCAGAGTCAGCGCGAAGTCCTGCATCTGGCCGTGGATCAAGGACATCCTGCCATTCCCTCCGGCAGCGGCGGCGCGACGATACCGACGTTCCAGTGCCACGGCAGGCCGCCGTGCGCACGGCGCCGGCACACCACCGTCTCCACCAGTTCGTACATGCCGGGCTTGAGATGCTCGCCGGGCGCCGGCACGGCGCCGAACGCCATGTAGGCCTGCGCCTGGCCGAAGGCCGGCCATTCCGGCATGCCCGTCGCGGCGGGTACGCCGGTGCGCGCGAACGACGCCCAATAGCCGGCCATCGCCGCGGACAGGCTGGCCTCGGCCGCCGTATCCGGGATCTGCGGCCACCACGGCGGCGTCGTGCGCAGCGTGCCGAACAGATAGGGCAGCTCGCCGGCGTGGAAGGCATGCAGCCCGGCCGCGTCGGCCGTCGGGTAGCCATGGTCCCAGTAGTACAGGTAGGCGCGCTGGCCCAGCGCGGTCTGCTTGCGCACCAGCCGTTCCGCGGTCCAGCCGTACATCGCGTCGCGCGTGGTCGCCAGCATGGCCGCGTCCAGGTCCTGGCCCGGATAGCGCTGCAGCATCGCCTCGGCCAGGTCGCCGTAGCGGGCGCGGATCTCGGCCGCGTAGGCCGCGCCATCGGCCGGTGCCGGCGGCAGCAGGAAGCGCAGCGAGCGGATCTCGCCATCGTTGTAGCCGGCCAGGATCGGCACCGGCGCCTGTTCGCCGCGGTCGAAGGCCTCCACCGGCTGCAGCGGCAGCACCTTGCCGTCGACGTTGGCCAGCGGCAGGAACGCGGAGGCCGCCGCCTTGGCGGTCAGCTCCTGCGCGTCCATCGCGCGCAGGCGCGCCAGCCCGCGCACTTCGATCTTGCGGCTGAGCTCGAGGCCGGACTGCTCGGCCGCCGGGGTGCCGTGCACGGTCGTGCGCAGCGCCGGCGTCGAGATCATGTAGGCGCTCTGGGCGACGGCCTTGTGGAACAGCCCGCGCGCGTCGGGCGCGGCCATCAGGTACATGACGCTCAGCGCGCCGGCCGATTCGCCGGCGATGGTGACATTGCCGGCACTGCCGCCGAAAGCGCCGATGTTGCGCTGGATCCAGCGCAGCGCCTGGATCTGGTCGAGCAGGCCGTAGTTGCCGGACACGCCGTCGGCCGACTCCTCGCTGAGCTGCGGGTGCGCCAGGTAGCCCAGCACGCCGAGGCGGTAGTTGATGCTCACCACCACCAGCCCCTGGGCGGCCAGCCGCGCGCCGTCGTACATCGGTTCGCTGCCCGAGCCGCCGGTCAGCGAGCCGCCATGGATCCACACGAACACCGGGGCGTCCTTCGCGTCGGCCGGCGCCCATACGTTCAAGGACAGGCAATCCTCGCTGGTCGGCAGCGGCTCGCCCGGCGCGTACAGGCTACCCGGGCGCGGCGCGGGCTGGATGCAGGCCGGGCCGAAGCGGGTGGCATCGCGCACCCCCTTCCACGCCGCGGCGGCCACCGGCGGCCGCCAGCGCAGCGCGCCCACCGGCGCCTGCGCATAGGGAATGCCGCGGAAAGCGTGGATGCCGTCGGCCAGCGCTTCGCCTTTCAGCGTGCCGGCCGGGGCCTGGACCTGCGGCGCCGCCAGGGCCTGCGCGCTGCACAGCGCCGCGGAAACGGCCAGCGCGCGGATGAGGGTACGGATCATGGATTTGCCTCCTGCAATGCCTGACGACGGATGCTGCGCGCCAGCCACAGGAACAGGGCGATGGCCAGCACGTAGAACGGAATGAGCGTGTAGAACGCCATCTGCAGCGAATTGTGCGGATGGCTGGCGCGGAAGAAGTCGCTGGCCGCGCCCAGCCAGGTCGGCCCCAGGCCGAGACCGATCAGGTTCATCACCAGCAACAGCAAGGCGCCGGACAGCACGCGCTGGTTCGGGCGCACGTCCTCCTGCACCAGGGTCACCGCCGGCGACAGGTAGAAATAATTCAGCCCGGTCGGCAGCAGCAGGAACAACAAGGCCAGCCGCCAGCTGTCCACCCAGACGAAAGCGACGAACAACGGCAAGGCCAGCATCAGGCCCACGGCCGGCAGGTAGGCGTAGGCGGTCCTGGAACGCCGCGCCAGGCGGTCGATCAGGCGCCCGGACAGGACCATGCCCGACATCGTGCCGAGTCCGATCACCAGCGCGTACCACAGCGCCACGTCCTCCAGGCTCATGCCCTTCTCGCGCATCAGCAACAGCACGGTGAAGTTGATCATGCCGTAGGTGACGAACTGGGTCGCGCCGCAGGCCAGCGCCATGCCGCGCAGTACCGGATTGGCAAAGAACGCCCTGCAGGTCTGGCCCAGGCCCGGCCTTGGCTCCAGCGCCGCGGCGGCATCGCCGCTGTCGGCGGGCTGGTCAAGGCCTCCCTTCTTCGGCTCGCGCACGAATGCCCACACGCCCACCGCGGTGACCATGCCGATCACGCCGACCCACACGAAAGCCAGCCGCCAGGAATAGGCGGCGGCGATCGAGGCCCCGAAGGCCACGCCCAGCGCCTGCCCGATCGGCGGGCCGAGGTTGAACAGGCCCAGCGCGGTACCGCGCGTACCCGAGGGGAAATAGTCGGAGATGATCGCGTAGGACGGCGGCACCCCGCCGGCCTCGCCGACGCCCACGGTCATCCGCGCCAGCACCAGTTGCGGATAGTTGGCGGCCAGCCCGCAGGCAGCGGTGGCCGCGCTCCACAGGGCGCAGGCGAAGGCCAGCACCCGCACCCGGTTGGCACGGTCGGCCAGCCAGCCCACCGGGATCGCCAGGATGCAGTAGAACATCGCGAAGTACAGGCCGCCGATACGGCCAAGCTGGCCGTCGCTGATCCCCAGTTCGTCCTGGATCGGCTTGGCCAGGATGGACAGCAGCTGCCGGTCCAGGAAGTTCAGCACATAGACGAAGCACAGCACCGCCAGCACCAGCCAGGCCGCCACTCCCGGGCGCGCGGCTGGCGCGCCCGGGGGGGCCGGAACGACACCGGCCATCAGAACGTGTACCCGACGCGCACGCCTACCGTACGCGGCCGCACTACGCCGTAGCGGCCGTCGATGAAGGCCTCCGGATGCACGTAGTTGACCGAGCGGTCGTCGAACAGGTTCTCCACGTACAGGCCGACGGTGGTGGTGCCGAAGGCCGCGGCCACGCTCGCGTTCACCACGGTGTGGGCCTGGGTGTAGTCGAACGTCGGGCTGACCACGCCGGGCTGGCCGGGGACATGGGGGAACGCGTTGGGGTAGGCGCCGACGTGGGCCACGGCCAGCGAGGCATTGCCCTGGGCGTTGCGCGGCAGGTCGAAGCTGTAGTTGGCCGTGGCCGAACCGCTGAACTTCGGACCCGACAGGCGTGCGTCCTTGACCGCGCCGGACATCGCCGCCTCGGCCGGAGTCAGCCGGTCCACCCGGGCCTGGTTGAACGCGCCGTTGAGGGCGAGCGTCCAGCCCATCGCCGGCATCGCCATCAGCTCGAACTCCAGCCCGCGGCTGTAGGCGCCGCCGATGTTGGTGGCGAACTGCACCTGGTCGGACACGCGGTTGGCCTGGACCTGGATGTCACTCCAGTCGATGTAGTAGAGCGCGAAGTTGGCGGCCATGCGGCCGTCCAGCCAGCGACCCTTCAAGCCCAGCTCGTAGTTGGTCAGCTTGTCCGAATCGGCACCGTACGGAATGATCAGGTCGTCCGGATCCATGGTGCTGGCCGAGCCGGCGCGGGCATTGACCACCGGCGCGCGGAAGCCGGTGGCGACCGCCGCATAGGTGGTGATCGACGGAACCGGCCGCCACGAAGCGCTGACCCGGTAGGACGGACCGGTCTCGCGTGCCTTGGCGCCGGTGGCAGCCTCGACCGGGGTGATCGTCACCGGCAGCCCGCAGACGCCGTAGAAGCTGCAGTAGTAGGCCAGCGTCAGGTAGTCGCTGCTGTAGCCGCCCTCGCGGGTGAAGCCCTGCGCCTGGATGCTGCCGTAGCGCACCCCCGCGGTCGCCCAGACATCGTCGCTGAAGTGCCAGGTCAGCTGGCCGAACAGCGCCTGTTCCCTGGTCACGTCGTAGGTGTGGTAACGCAGGTAGTACTCGTCGGGCAGGCCGGTGATGCCGCTCTGCGCCAGGTACTGCTCGTTGGAGCGGTAACCGAAGAACACGTCGCGGTCGCGCTTGTAGTGGAAGCCGCCCAGCACCCAGTCCAGCGGGCCGTCGGTGTCGGACACCAGCCGTACTTCCTGCACGAAGGTACGGTTCTCGCCCGGCCCGTCCAGGGCGAAAGCCAGGGCCTGGTTGTAGGTACCGGCGAGATCGACGTTGAACAGCGCCTTGTAGTCCGACCAGGTCGAGGAACTGGTCAGCTTCACCCCATCGAACTGGTAACCCAGGGTGAGGTTGTAGTTGGTCATCGTGCCGGTGAACTTGTCCGGCCGGTCCGAGCGGCGCTTGTCCTTGCCCAGGTCCGGATTGACCAGGGACGAATCCTCCGGCGTGCTTTCCTCGCGCGAGAGCCGCATCTGCGCCGAAAGGCGGTCGGTCGGCTCCCACAGCAGGGTGGCGCGGCCGCCCCAGCTCTTGAGCGAGTTGGCGTTCTTGACACCGGTACCGACGTTGTCGATGTAGCCGTCTTCATTGCGCGAGAAACCGACCACGCGCAGCGCCATCGTGTCCTCGGCCAGCGGGATGTTCAGCATCGCGTTGTAGCGCTGGCGCAGCGCGCCGGAACCGGTGACGCCGAGGTCGACCAGCGCCGATCCCTCGAACACATTGGGATCCGGCGCATGGGTCAGGATGCGCAGCGCGCCGGCCAGCGAGCCGGAACCGAACAGCGTGCCCTGCGGCCCGCGCAGGAACTCCACCCGCTCCACGTCGTAGAGACTGGGGTCGAGAATGGTCGAGTTGCCGTTGGCCGAGATCGGCAGTTCGTCGATATAGATCGCCACCGTGCTCTGCAGGCCAGCGCCATAACCGTTGGTGGCGATGCCGCGCGCGGTGAAATTGTTGAAGTTTGCGCTGGCACGGTTGAGGATCACGCCCGGCGTTTCATAGGCCAGCCCTTCGTAACCGACGACACCCTTGGCATCGAGCTCTTCCTGGGACATCACCGACACGCTCAGCGGCACGTCCTTCAGCGGCTCGCTGCGACGCGTGGCGCTGACGATGACGGTATCCAGCTCATGGGCCTTGGCGGTCTCCCGCTCGCTCCCTTCCCGGGCCTGCTTCTCGATCACCGCCGCCGTGGCCTGCGCCAGAACGGATACCGGCATCGCGAGCAATGCGGCCATTGATGCAACTGCAAACGTACGACTTCCCATACACAGACCCCCTCCCAGAGTGCTGACTCAGCAAGACGCTTCGAACCGGATACTGCGGGCTGGCGGGGGCCGATGTCAACACTCACTCACACGAGCGTGAATATTATTCGACACCATCGCCGGAGCACCCTCTGCGGCGCTGGCCACGCCCGCCGCGACCGGCTCCGTTGGCGCACTGCGACCGACCACCGGCGCGTCCGCAAAAGGCCCCTGCACCGCCCGCAGCGCCATGCCTTGAACCGGCCGCGCTTTGCCGCCAGTCTTGGGCCATGTCCGACACACGCCTCACCCTGCCGCACTGGGACGCGCTGGCCGAACTGGCCGACGACGCGCTGCCCCTGCTGCCCACCGCGCTGCTGATCGCACGCGACGAATACCCGGAACTGGACCCGGCCCGCTACGACCGGCTGCTGCAGGCCCATGCCGACCACTTGCGGGTGGAGGTGGAGGCCATCGCCGAGTGGCCGCTGAAGGTGGCCGCCATCAACCACCACCTGTTCAACGAACTGGGCTACAGCGGCAACCACGACGCCTACTACGACCCGCGCAACAGCTACCTCAACGAGGTGGTCACGCGCCGGCTCGGCAACCCGATCTCGCTGGCCCTGGTGCAGATGGAAGTCTCGCGCCGGCTCGGCCTGCCACTGGAAGGCATTTCCTTCCCCGGGCACTTCCTGGTGCGGCTGCCGGTGGAGGAAGGGGTGCTGGTCATGGACCCGTTCAATGGCGGGCGCCCGCTGAGCGTGGACGAACTGCGCGAGCGCGCGCGCAGCAACCTCGGCGGCGAGACGCCCGACGACCAGGTGCTGGCGCAGATCCTGGACCCGGCGCCGGCGCGCGCGATCCTGATGCGCATGCTGCGCAATCTCTACGGCGTCTACGCCGAACGCGAGGAATGGGATCGCGCCGCGCGCAGTGCCGACCGCATCCTCAAGCTCGCCCCCGAACAGACCGAAGCACTGCGCGACCGCGGCCTGGCCTACCTGCGGCTGCAGCACCTGGCCGGCGCCCGCGCCGACCTGTCGCAATACCTGCGGCTGGAGCCGGACGCCGCCGACGCGGCGCAGATGCGCGAACGCCTGATCGACCTGGGCGGCGAGCGCCCCCAGCTGCATTGACCCCGTAGAGCGGGGCAACGCCCCGCTGGGGCTTCACCGGGAAAGCTCCGCCGGGCGCTGCCCGGCGCTACAGAACCCTGTCCCGTGTAGAGCGGGGCAACGCCCCGCTGGGGCTTCGCCGGGAAAGCTCCGCCGGGCGCTGCCCGGCGCTACAGAACCCTGTCCCGTGTAGAGCGGGGCAACGCCCCGCTGGGGCTTCGCCGGGAAAGCTCCGCCGGGCGCTGCCCGGCGCTACAGAACCCTGTCCCGTGCAGAGCGGGGCAACGCCCCGCTGGGGCCTCACCGGGAAAGCGCACCGGGCATCGCCCGGCGCCTGCTGGACCTCAGTCCAGCTCCACCATCTCGAAATCGTCCTTGGTCGTGCCGCAGTCCGGGCAGGTCCAGGTCTCCGGCACGTCTTCCCAGCGCGTGCCCGCGGCGATGCCTTCCTCGGGCAGGCCGTCGGCTTCGTTGTAGATGAAGCCGCAGACGACGCACATCCAGGTGCGGAAAGTGGAGGCGGAGCGTCAGGCATTGGATAATCACAGCAACACAAGGGCGGCCGCTGATTGTCCCACTCCCGCCGCCGTACAGGTAGCCATCCATGCCCCACGCTCTGAGCGCCGCCCGCGGCGTCTATCTGATCACCCCCGACGAAGCCGATACCGCGCGCCTGCTCGAACGCACGCGCCCGCTGCTCGCCGCCGGCGCCATCTGGCTGCAGTACCGCAACAAGGTGGCCGATGCCGCCACCCGCCATGAACAGGCTCTGGCCCTGCAGGCGCTATGCGCCGCCGCCGGCGTGCCGCTGATCGTCAACGACGATGCCGCGCTGGCTTCCGCCATCGGCGCGGCCGGCGTGCACCTGGGCGAGGACGACGGCGACATCGCCGCGGCGCGCGCCCTGCTCGGCCCCGGCGCCATCATCGGCGCGTCCTGCTACGACCAGATCGAACTGGCGCAACGTGCCGTGGCCGCCGGCGCCAGCTACGTCGCCTTCGGTGCGTTCTTTCCCAGCCGCAGCAAGGCCACCACGCGGCGCGCGCATCCGCACCTGCTGCGCGAGGCCGCGGCGCTGGGCGTGCCGCGCGTGGCGATTGGCGGACTGACCCCGGACAACAGCACGCCGCTGGTCGAGGCCGGCGCCGACCTGCTCGCGGTCATCAGCAGCGTGTTCGCCGCCGACGATCCGGT
Source organism: Stenotrophomonas nitritireducens (assembly GCF_001431425.1). Classification (GTDB taxonomy): domain Bacteria; phylum Pseudomonadota; class Gammaproteobacteria; order Xanthomonadales; family Xanthomonadaceae; genus Stenotrophomonas; species Stenotrophomonas nitritireducens. The sequence continues at coordinate 43,283 of NZ_LDJG01000007.1, read as the reverse complement.
AGCCGCGCTGCGCGGCTACCGGGCCTGTTTCGCGTAGAGCGGCGCCACGCCCCTCTGGGCATTGCCGCCAAAGCCCCGCCGGGCGATGCCCGGCGCTACAGGCGCCATCACCATCGTCCGTCCATGTAGAGCGGGGCAAAGCCCCGCTGGGGCATTACCGGGCAGGCCCCAGCGGGCGATGCCCGGCGCTACGGGCGCCATCACCATCGTCCCGCCCATGTAGAGCGGGGCAACGCCCCGCTGGGGCATTACCGGGCAGGCCCCGCCGGGCGATGCCCGGCGCTACAAGCGCCATCACCATCGTCCCGCCCATGTAGAGCGGGGCAACGCCCCACTGGGGCATTACCGGGCAGGCCCCGCCGGGTGATGCCCGGCGCTACAGGCACCCGCACCATCGGCCATCCCTGTAGAGCGGGGCAACGCCCCGCTGCAGCATTGCCGCCAAAGCCCAGCCGGGCGTTGTCAGCGAGCGCCCTCCGTTGCGTCGGCGCAGGAGCAATCGCGGACGGCCCCGCTCCCGCAGGGCAGCGCTTTACTCCAGCGCCGCCTTCACCGCCGCCGGGTCGGCCAGCGCCTGTACGTCGCGGATCAGGCGCACGGTGTTGCCGCCAAGGATGCCGCCGATCTGCCGCTCGTCGTAGCCGGCATCGAGCAGGGCCTGCACCACCTTGGGCAGCGCGGTGATGTCCTCGTAGCCGTCGACACCGCCGCCGCCGTCCCAGTCCGCGCCCAGGCCGACATGCTCCCAGCCGGCCACCTTGATGATGTGCAGCAGGTGGCGCATGTAGTCGTCGAAATCGGCCTTGCGGATGTGGTACTTCGCGTCCAGCTCCGCCATCCGCGCCTTGACCTGCTCGCGCTCGGCGTCGCTCAGGTCGTGACGGTCGCCGAAGGACTCATAGACCTTGCGCCGCTCGGCGCGGTACTCCGGGGTGGCGCCGGTGTCGATCAGGTAACCGCCCAGCGAGTTCACCTGGATCACGCCGCCCTTCTTCGCCAGCGCGCGGATGCGCTTGTCGTCGATGTTGCGCGAGTGCGCGAACACGTCATAGGCGCCGCTGTGCGAAAGGATGATCGGGGCCCTGCTCAGTTCGAGCATCTGGTCGAACACCGCATTGGAGGCATGCGACTGGTCGAGGATGATGCCCAGCCGGTTGGCTTCGGCGATCATCGCCTTGCCCTTGTCGCTCAGGCCACCGTGCTCGCCTGCCGGGGCCACGCCCATGCCGGCCGAGTCGGCGAAATCGTTGTGGCTGATGTGCGCCAGCGAAAGCATCCGCAGCCCCTGCTTGTAATAGAAACCCAGAAGGCTGGGGTCATGCTCCAGTGGGTAGGCGTTCTCCATGCTGATGTAGACCGACTTCTTCCCCGCCGCCTTGATCCGCGCCGCGTCGTCGGCGGTGGTGGCCAGTTCGAACTTGTCCGGGTTGGCCGCGACCATCTCGCGGATCTCGGACAGGCGCACCAGGCCGGCATCGCGCGCCTTCAGGTTGCCGGCGGCATCGCGCTCGCCCTGGCCGGTGAAGATCACCCAGAAGCCGCCGTCCAGCCCGCCCTCGAGCATGCGCGGGTAGTCGATCTGCGAGCCGTCGCCCTGGAATGAATGGCGGTCGGTGATCTTCCAGCCCGGCTGCGAGAACAGCGCCGGCGTATCCAGATGGGTATCGAGATTGATCGCGCGGGCCTGGATGGCGCGTGCGCGCTCGGAGATCTTCTCCGGGCCGGTACCGGCCTGGGCGGTCGCGGCGAAGACCAGCAGCAGCGCAGCCGACAGCGCGCCGGCCTTGAACGTCGTATCGAACTTCATGGCTCTCCCTTCGGAACGGATCATCCCGCATTCTTGCATGCGCCCACCCGCCCCCTTGCAGGCCATTGGTCATGGATTCCCCGGCGCGTGGCAGCGCCCGGCGCGAAAGCGGACAATGGGCGCAATCCCCGCCACGCAGCTATGCCATGTCCTTGAACCACGACCAGTCCCATGCCCTGTTCAACCGCGCGCAGAAGCTGCTGCCCGGCGGCGTCAACTCACCGGTGCGCGCGTTCAAATCCGTCGGCGGCGAGCCGTTCTTCGTGCAGCGCGCCGACGGCGCGTACCTGTTCGACGTGGATGGCAACCGCTACATCGACTACGTCGGTTCGTGGGGCCCGATGATCGTCGGCCACAACCACCCGGCGGTGCGCGAGGCGGTGCAGCAGGCGATCGGCAACGGCCTGTCGTTCGGCGCGCCGTGCCCGGCCGAAGTGACCATGGCCGAGGCCATCACCGGCCTGGTGCCCTCGTGCGAGATGGTGCGCATGGTCAACTCCGGCACCGAGGCCACGCTGTCGGCGATCCGCCTGGCGCGCGGCGCCACCGGGCGCAGCAGGATCGTCAAATTCGAAGGCTGCTACCACGGCCACGGCGACTCGTTCCTGGTCAAGGCCGGCAGCGGCATGCTGACCCTGGGCGTGCCGACCTCGCCGGGCGTGCCGGCCGGCCTGAGCGAACTCACCCTCACCCTGCCCTACAACGATTTCGAGGCGGCCACCGCCCTGTTCGAGCAGCAGGGCAGCGAGATCGCCGGCCTGATCATCGAGCCGGTGGTCGGCAACGCCAACTGCATCCCGCCGCGCGAGGGCTATTTGCAGCACCTGCGCGCGCTGTGCACGAAGCACGGCACGCTGCTGATCTTCGACGAAGTGATGACCGGCTTCCGCGTGGCGCTGGGCGGCGCGCAGGCGCACTACGGCATCACCCCGGACCTGACCACCTTCGGCAAGATCATCGGCGGCGGCATGCCGGTGGGCGCCTATGGCGGCCGCCGCGAACTGATGCAGCAGATCGCCCCGGCCGGCCCGATCTACCAGGCCGGCACGCTCAGCGGCAATCCGGTGGCGATGGCCGCCGGGCTGGCGATGCTGGAGCTGATCCAGCAGCCGGGCTTCCACGATGCGCTGGCCGCGCGTACCGCACGCCTGTGCGAAGGGCTGGAAGCGGCCGCGCGCGAGGCCGGCGTCGCCGTCACCACCACCTGCGTCGGCGCGATGTTCGGCCTGTTCTTCACCCACGAGAAGGTGGAGACCTACGCCCAGGCCACCGCCTGCGACCTCCCGGCGTTCAACCGTTTCTTCCACGCGATGCTGGAGCGCGGCGTGTTCCTGGCGCCGTCGGCCTACGAGGCCGGTTTCCTGTCCAGCGCGCACGACGACGCGGTGATCGATGCCACCCTGGCCGCCGCACGCGAAGCGTTCAAGGTGGTCGCCGCCGCTTGATCGCCCTCCACCTCGCCCGTGCAGGAGTGGCAATGCAGGCCGCGACCGGCGCTTTCGCAGGAACACTTCGGTCGCGATGGATGCCGCTCCCACGGGGGCGGCATCCATGATTCCGATGATCCACGCCCTGCTGCTCGACTTCGACGGCCTGCTCGCCGACTACGACCATCCGCGCCATCTCCGGCACCTGGCCGATGCAGCCGGCTGCATGCCGGCGCAGGTCGACGAACTGCTGCGTGGCGAAGGGCTGGAGCTGGCCCACGCGCGTGGCGAGCTCGATGGCGATGCGCTGTTGCAGGCCCTGAACGCACATCTGGGCAGCCGCTTGTCCGCGGCCGACTGGTCCGCCGCACGCACCCATGCCAGCAGCCTGCGCCGCGACACGCTCGCCCTGCTGCAACGGTTGCCGCCCGACATCCGCGTCGCCGTGCTCACCAACAACGGTCCCTTGAGCGTGGCCGCGATCGCCGCCCTGCTGCCCGGCACCGACGTGCTGTGCAGCGCCACGGTGGGCGTGCGCAAACCCGACCCGCGCATCTATCTGGCCGCCGCCGAAAGGCTGGGCAGCGCACCCGCGCGCACGCTGTTCATCGACCATCTGTTCCGCAACGTGCAGGGCGCGCGCAGCGCCGGCCTGCACGCCGACACCGCGCACCACACCCAGTCACTGCGCCGCGTGCTGCGGCGCTGGCACCTGCTGTGAACCGCCGCCCAGCGCGTTGCGCAGCCGCGTCGCCAACGGCTCCAGTTGCGCCATCGTCGAAGGGGCCGGCACGCCCATCGGGTAGACGTCCAGCAGGCCGTCTCCATGTCTGCGCGGCTGCACATGCAGATGGAAATGCGGCACTTCCTGTCCGCCGGCCTCGCCGTTGGACTGCCACAGGTTGAGCCCGTCCGGTGCGAGCGTGTCGCGCAACGCCCGCGCCACCCGGTGCGCCACGCGCATCACCTGCCCCGCAAGGGCTTCGTCCAGCGCGTAGAGGGTTTCGGCATGCTGCCGTGGAACCACCAGCACGTGCCCGGGCACGGCCTGGCGCAGGTCCATGAAGGCCACCACCTGCGCGTCTTCCCACGCCATCCTGGCCGGCAGCTCGCCGGCCAGGATGGCGCAGAACACACATTCCTGCATCAGCGCGAAGCCACGTACGCCGCGATCGCCTCGCGCACGCGCTTCAGGCCTTCGGCCAGTTCCTCGTCGGTGATGTTCAGCGGCGGCACGAAGCGCAGCACGCTGGTGCCGGCCTGCAGGATCAGCACCTGCTTTTCGGCGGCCAGGTCCAGCAGCGTGCCGATGTCGGCCACGTACTCGGGCTTGAGCACTGCACCGATCATCAGGCCCATGCCGCGCACCTGCTCGAACACGCCGAACTCGGCGCCGATGGCTTCCAGCCCGGCCTTGAGCGCGGCCGACTGGCGCGCGACGTTGGCGCGGATTTCGTCCGAGGCCAGCGTGCGCAGCGCCACCCGCGCCACTGCCGCGGCCAGCGGGTTGCCGCCGAAGGTGGTGCCGTGGGCGCCGACGCCCATGACCTCGGCCACCTTCGGGCCGGCCAGCATGGCGCCGACCGGGAAACCGCAGCCCAGCGCCTTGGCCAGGCTGACGATGTCCGGGGTCACGCCCCAGTTCCAGTGCGCGAACAGCTCGCCGGTGCGGCCCATGCCGACCTGGATCTCGTCCAGCACCAGCAGCGCATCGTGCTGGTCGCACAGTTCGCGGGCGCGGCGCATGAACTCGGCCGAGGCCGGCATGATCCCGCCTTCGCCCTGCACCGGCTCGAACATCACCGCGGCCACGTCGCCGCCGGCCATGGCCGCTTCCAGCTGCGCCACGTCGTTGAAGTCGGCATAGCGGAAACCGCCCGGCAGCGGCTCGTAGCCCTCCTGGTACTTGGGCTGGGCAGTGGCGGTCACCGTGGCCAGGGTGCGGCCGTGGAAACTGCCGCGGAAGGTGAGGATGACGCGCTTCTCCGGCGGCCGGCCCTGCGCGGCGGCCCACTTGCGCACCAGCTTGATCGCCACCTCGTTGGCCTCGGCGCCGGAATTGCACAGGAACACGCGGCTGGCGAAGCGCGAGGCCTCCACCAGCTCCTGCGCCAGGTGCAGCGGCGGCTCGCTGTAGAACATGTTGCTGGTGTGCCAGAGCTTGTCGGCCTGGGCCAGCAGCGCGGCCTTCAGCTCCGGGTTGTTGTGGCCGAGGCTGCACACCGCGATGCCGGCCGCCAGGTCGATGAACTCGCGTCCCTGCGTATCCCAGAGGCGGGCGCCCTGGCCGCGCTCGAGCACGAGCTGGCGGGGCCGGTACACCGGCAGGTAGTACTGGGACAGGGACAACAGCGGTTCGGCGACAGCGGTCATGGCGTTCCGGCAAGTAGGGTGGGCGAAAGACGCATTCTCTCCCATTACGCGGGCTGCGGCACAATGCCGCCATGCGACTGTTCTCGACCCCGCAACTGAACCCCGCCTCCGAGACCGGCTGGCGCCGCCGCTGGTTCGACATCATCTACCGGCGCGATACCCGGCCTTCGCGCAATTTCGACCTGCTGCTGGTCTACGCCATCGTCGCCAGCGTGCTGGTGGTGATGCTGGACAGCGTGCAGCACATCCATGCCGCCTGGGCGTCGTGGTTCTACGTGGCCGAATGGGGCTTCACCCTGCTGTTCAGCGCCGAGTACGCGCTGCGCCTGCTGGTGGTGCGGCGGCCGCTGCGCTATGCGCTCAGCATCTGGGGCATCATCGACCTGCTGGCGATCCTGCCCACCTATCTCTCGCTGCTGCTGCCCGGCGCGCAGACCCTGCTGGTGGTGCGCGCCCTGCGCATCCTGCGGGTGTTCCGCATCCTCAAGCTGACCCGCTACATCGAGGAAAGCGGCATCCTGATGCAGGCGCTGTGGCGCAGCCGCCGCAAGATCCTGCTGTTCCTGTCGCTGGTGATCACCATCGCCATCGTCGCCGGCTCGCTGATGTACGTGATCGAGGGCCCCAGCCACGGCTTCAGCAACATCCCGGCCAGCATGTACTGGGCGGTGGTGACCATGGCCACGGTCGGCTTCGGCGACATCGTGCCGCAGACCACGCTGGGGCGCTTCGTCACCTCGGCGCTGATCCTGATCGGCTACAGCATCATCGCCGTGCCCACCGGCATCTACACCGCCGAACTGGCCAACGGCATGCGCCAGGCCGAGGCCGCGGCCGGCCGGCGCCGCCGCGATGACCGCGGCTGCGTCGTCTGCGGGTATGAGGGGCACGAGCCGGCGGCGCGTTACTGCAACCGCTGCGGGCATGAACTGCCCGAGCCGCTCGAGCCGTAAGCACGAGCCGGCTGCTCCACGCGCTGCCGGCCCGGGCGAACCCGGCCGGCACCAGCACCGGGAGGCAGCAGGCGGCATGCCCCATCGCGGCGCCGGGCGATGGCCGCGGCCATCGCGGTGGCTCAGTCGAGGAACAGGTCCGGCAGCAGCGGCCGCGACGGATCGACCGCATAGGCGGACAGGTCGGCCACGCCGGCCTGCGCCAGCACCTCGTCGTCGATCAGGAACTGGCCGCTGAAGCCGGCCGCCTCGCGCACCAGCACCGCATGCGCGGCATCGGCCATGATCTCCGGGCGGCGGCAGCCGGCGGCATCGACGCCGGGAATCATGTTGATCGCATCGGTGGCGATGATGGTGCGCGGCCACAGCGCGTTCACCGCCACGCCCTGCGGCCCGAACTCGGCGGCCAGGCCCAGGGTCACGAAGCTCATGCCCATCTTGGCCAGGGTGTAGCCGGTGTGCGGCCCCCACCATTTGGGATCCAGGCTCGGCGGCGGCGCGAGGGTGAGGATGTGCGGATTCGGCGCCTGCAACAGGTGCGGCAGGCAGGCCTGCGCGCACAGGAAACTGCCGCGCGCATTGACCTGCTGCATCAGGTCGAAGCGCTTCATCGGCGTGTCCAGTGCGCCGCGCAGCCAGATCGCCGAGGCGTTGTTCACCAGGATGTCGATGCCGCCGAAGGTGTCGACCGTGGCCGCCACCGCCGCATGCACCTGGTCTTCCTCGCGGATGTCGCACTTCAGCGCCAGGCCGCGACCACCGGCCGCATTCACCGCCTCGACCGCGGTATGGATGGTGCCCGGCAGCTTGGGATTGGGCACCGCCGACTTGGCGGCGATGGCGACGTTGGCGCCGTCGCGCGCGGCACGCAGCGCGATGGCCAGGCCGATGCCGCGCGAGGCGCCGGTGATGAAGAGGGTCTTGCCTTGCAGGCTGCTCATGCGCGACTCCGCGATACCCGATGAAAGCGGAGCGCATTATGCGCCATGACCGCCGCCGCCCATGGCCGCGCGCGTCGAACACCTGCCGTTAATGCGCGATGCCGATACTGGCGCCCTCCCGTATCCGTCGTGCGTTCCAATGAAACCGTTGACTGTTGCCGTTCCCCTGCTGCTCGCCCTTTCCCTGGCGGCCTGCCAGAAACAGGCCGCCGCGCCGGCCGATGCGCCGCGCCCGCGCGATGCCGCCGGGCAGACCACCGGCCTTGGCAACAGCGACGCCGTCCCCTCGCGGATCGACGCCAGCGCGGTGTGGAGCGGATCGACCGACGCCTGCCGCAGCGACGCACCGCCCGCCGGCGGCAACTGCGTGGTCGAGGCCATGCGCGGCGCCGGGGCGACACCGGCCGCGATCGCCGCCGCGCAGCGCTTGGCCGCACAGGACAACCCCGGCTACGTGAGCGCATGGGACGACCAGTCCGGCGTCGGCGTGGCGACGCTGGAATTCCCGCTGCGCGCCAACACCAACGAGGGCACCTGGCTGGTGGACGCCGAGGGCAGGACCATCGACGTGGACGCCGACGTGCTGCCGGACAGCGCGCGCGCCGAGGCATCGGCCAAGGCCTTCTTCGACAGGCATCCGGATGCCACACCCTTCGCCCCGGCACAGGCGGCCGGCACTGCGCCCCTGCCCGATGGCGGCGTGCGCCTGCTCTACGCCACCCCGCTGCGCGGCTGCCATGCCTGCGCCGACGACGGCGTGCTCACTCTGGGCTATGACTTCGACGCCCAGCGTCGCTACCTCGGCAGGCAGGTGGTGGAGGTGCGCTGAGCCGGGTCGGAGCGTTATACGGCGACCCGGTTCCGTGGCGCCGGGCAACGCCCGGCGGCGCCTGCTTGGGAATGCCCCAAGCGGGGCGTTGCCCCGCTCTACAAAGCGGCGGGGTTCTGTAGCGCCGGGCAACGCCCGGCGGGGCTTGCCTGGTAATGCCCCAGCGGGGCGTTGCCCCGCTCTACAAGGCGGTCTGGTTTTCCGGTGATCCATCCCGCTGCGCGGGATGGATCACATCTTCGGCCCCTGCCCCTCGTTGTCTTCCCAGTGCAGGATGCGCCGGGTGACGAAGCGGTAGACCGGCTTGCCGGTGGCGAACCACAGTTCGCGCACCCACGAATGGCGCTTGAGCAGGCGCAGCTCCACCGGCGTCAGGGCCTGCCTGCAGTACATGCGCTTGTGCTTGAGCAGGTGGCGCAGGTCCTCGCGGGCGAGCAGGCGCATCCAGCGCGAGCGCGGGTCGCCGCATACCGCCAGCTGGAAATCGATCAGCGCCGGCGAACCGTCGGCGCGTACCAGCCAGTTGGCTTCCTTGGCCAGGTCGTTGTGGGCGATGCCATGGCGGTGCACCTGCTGCAGCAGCCGGCGCGCGGCGCGGAACCAGGCCACGTCGCCGCGCGGCGGGCGCAGGTGCATCGCCGCGCCTTCCATGTAGCTGCGGTCCAGCCAGCGCCCGTCCCAGCCCAGCAGCTGCGGGGTCGCCTCCATGCCGCCCAGTCTGGCCAGCGCGCGGGCCTCGCGCCGTGCCAGCCACCAGGCCGGAAGCCGCAGCCACCACGGCGTGGCGCCGAGATCGCGGCGCACGAAACGGCGCCCCCCCTCGCGCACCAGCAGGATGCGGCCGAAGCTGTCGGACTTGAGGATCTGGATGCCGTCTTCGTTGGTGTTCGCCATCGGCGCCATTCTAGCGTCCGGCCCTCGTTGGCCGGGCCGGCCGCCCCGTGTCCAGGGGTTTTCCCTACCTGCACGGCCGCTGTCCGGAACCTCGTCGCATGCCACCGGTCTGACACCCGCGCCCTTCTATAATCCCGCGATGGACTCTTCCTGGATCGACACCACCCTGGCCTGGATCGCCGCGCACCCGGTGCTGGCCGGCGCCGTCATTTTCGCCATCGCCTTCTGCGACGCCGTCATCATCCTCGGTGCGATCGTGCCGGCGCTGCCGCTGATGATCGCCGTCGGCGTGCTGATCGGCATGGGCGAGATCTCCGGCCCCTATGCGGTGGCCTGCGCCACCCTGGGCGCGTTCTGCGGCGATGGACTGAGCTACTGGGTCGGCCGGCGCTGGGGCGACCGCCTGCGCGGGGTGTGGCCGTTCAGCCGCTATCCGCAGCTGCTGGAGCGTGGCGAACTGCTGTTCAGGCGCAATGCGTTCAAGAGCATCCTGGTGGCGCGCTATGTCGGCGCGATCCGTCCGTTCGTGCCGGCCATCGCCGGCATGGCGAAGATGCCGCTGGCGCGCTACGCCCAACCCAGCGCCGTCGCCAGCCTGTCGTGGGCGGTACTGTTCCTGCTGCCGGGCTGGGCGCTGGGCCAGGCCTACGACGCGGTGGCGGCAGTGGCCGGGCGGCTGTTCCTGGTGGTGGCCCTGCTCGGGGTGATGCTGGGGCTGGTATGGGCCATCGTGCTGTATGGCTACCGATGGTCGGCCGCACGCATGGACGGCTGGCTGGCGCGCCTGCTGCGCTGGTCGCAGCGCCATCCGCACCTGCTCGGCCGCTACTGGAACGACCTGTTCGACCCGCGCCGGCGCGAGTCGGTGCCGCTGGCGATGCTCGCGCTGATGTTGCTGCTGCTGGGCTGGGGCTGGTTCGTGCTGCTGATGGTCGTGGTCGGCCACGGCGAGCCGCTGGCGCTGGACCTGGCCGTGCACCACCTGATGCTGGCCCTGCGCAATCCGCTGGCCGATTACCCGATGGCCGCGCTGGCCTCGCTGGGCGACTGGCAGGTGCTGCTGCCGGCCACCGCCGCGGGCATGGGCTACCTGTGCTGGCGCCGGCGCTGGATGGCCGCCGCGCACTGGCTGGCCGCGCTGGCGTTCGGCCTGGCGCTGACCAAGCTGCTCGGCGCCACCGTGGACGTGGTGCGGCCGCCGGCCGCCAGCAGCGGTTTCGGCTTTCCCTCGGTATCGGTGACCATGGCCACCATCACCTTCGGCTTCTTCGCCGTGCTGATCAGCCGCGAACTGCCCGGCCGCACGCGGGTGTGGCCGTACCTGGTGTCGGGCATCGTGGTCACGATCATTGGCTTCGCCCGCCTCTACCTGGGCGCGCACTGGCTTAGCGATGTCATCGGCGGCATGTTGTTCGGCATCTTCTGGCTGCTGGTGCTGGGCATCGCCTACCGCCGCCGCTTCAACCGCTCCTTCTGGGTCAAGCCGGTGACGTGGCTGTTCTACGGCGTGTTCTTGCTGGCCGGATTCTGGTACGCGCCGCGCAACGTGCCGGCCAAGCTGGCCAAGTTCGAACCGGCGGCCGAAGCGCCACGGATGATGGACGCGGCCGGGTGGTGGCAGGACGGCTGGCGCGAACTGCCGGCGCGCCGCAACGAGTTCGACGATGACCAGCGCTGGCCGCTGGACGTGCAGGTAGCCGGGCCGCTGGCGCCCCTGCAGCAGCAGTTGGAGCGCCACGGCTGGAAGCTGCAGCCGCAGGCCGGCTGGCAGCAGGCCCTGGCCATGCTCGACAGCAAGGCCACGCCGGAACAGGTACCGGTACTGCCGGCGACGCTGGACACCAATGTCGAGTCGCTGCTGATGCTGCGCCAGGGCGCGCAGCCGGATGAACTGTATGCACTGCGCCTGTGGCCGGCGCCGGTACGGCTGCAACCGGGCCAGGCGCCACTGTGGCTGGGCAGCGCGCAGACCCTGCGCTACCAGCGCCATTTCAAGCTGTTCGGCCTGTGGCTGCCGCTGCGCGGCGTGGATCCGGCGCTGGAGGCGGTCAAGCAATCGCTCGACGGCATGGACACCCGCACCCAGGCGATGCCGGAGAGCGGGATGCCGCTGCTGATGGTCCGCAGCGCGCAGGCCCACGAGAGCATGTAGAGCGGGGCAACGCCCCGCTGGAGCCTTCCCGGCAAAGCCCAGCCGGGCGCTGCCCGGCGCTACAGAACCCCGCCGCCTTGTAGAGCGGGGCAACGCCCCGCTGGAGCCTTCCCGGCAAAGCCCCGCCGGGCGCTGCCCGGCGCCTCAGAACCCCGCCGCCTTGTAGAGCGGGGCAACGCCCCGCTGAAGCCTTCCCGGCAAAGTCCCCACCGGGCGCTGCCCGGCGCTACAGAACCCCGCCGCCTTGTAGAGCGGGGCAACGCCCCGCTGGAACCTTCCCGGCGAAGCCCCGCCGGGCGCTGCCCGGCGCTACAGAACCCCGCCGCCTTGTAGAGCGGGGCAACGCCCCGCTGGAGCCTTCCCGGCAAAGCCCCGCCGGGCGCCGCCCGGCGCTACAGCTCGGCTTCCGCCGGTGGTTCGAAATCGGGAATCCAGGTGAGCAGCTGGTCCAGGCGCTGGTGCGGGTCGTCTTCCTGCAGCAGCACCAATCGCTGCTCATCCTCCAGCGGCAGCAGTTCGGCCAGCCGCCAACCCACCCATGCCGCCTGGTCCAGCTGCGCGGGCCCGGCGCCGGCGAATTCGCCGCCGGCCTGTTCGAGGATGCGCTCCAGCAGCAGCCCCAGCAGCGCATGCTCGGGCCGCAGTTCGTCGTCATGATCCGGATCGCGCCATTCGACCTCGGCCACCACCAGGCCGTTGTCGCGCACCCGCGTGCGGTTGACGTGGAAACGGCGCGCGCCGCGCAGGCGCAGCTCCAGCACGCCATCGGCGCCGACATCGAAATCCTCGACCAGCGCCTCCACGCCCCAGGCCGCGGGCGTGGCTGGCGCGCCGACTTCCTCGCCCTCGAGGATCAGGCAGATGCCGAAGGTGCCGCCCTGGCGGCCGCATTCGCGCACCAGGTCCAGGTAGCGCGCTTCGAACACGCGCAGGCCGAGTGCGGCGCCGGGAAGCAGCACGCCGTGCAAGGGGAACAGGGGCAAGGTTTGCGTGTCGGTCATCGGCCTGGCCGGACTCCGGGAACAGTGGGATACACGATGAGGGTAGCGCAGCGGCGGTTATCTCTCCGCCACGATGGATTGCCTGTGGACCATCGCGGGCGGACTTGCGCCTTGCGGACAGGTTCCGCCCACGATTGCCCTTGCCCGGTCCGGCCGGTATGCGGGCACGGACACCCCCGCTCGCATGGAGCCGGCGCGGCGGCAGCGCCGACGCGCGCCCGGCAGGCGCATCAGCCCTGCAGTTGCGCGAGGAAGCGGCGTGGCGCGCCGTCGAAGCCGCCGTTGGACATGAACACCACGTGGTCGCCGTCGCGCACCGCCCCGCCCAGCCGCGCCAGCAGCGCGTCGGTGTCGGCCACCGCCTGCGCATCGCCGCGCACCGCCGCGATCACCCCGGCCGCATCCCAGGGCAGCTCCGGACGGGCGAGGAACACCACCGCATCGGCGATGTCCAGCGACGGCGCCAGCGCCTGCGCGTGCGCGCCCAGGCGCATCGAATTGCTGCGCGGCTCCATCGCCACCACGATCCGCGCAGCGCCGACCTTCGCGCGCAGTCCTTCCAGCGTGGTGTGGATGGCGGTGGGATGGTGGGCGAAATCGTCGTAGATGGTCACGCCGCGCGCCTGCCCGATCACTTCCAGGCGGCGCTTGACGCTGTGGAAGCCGGCCAGCGCCGGCGCCACCGCGGCCACGTCCACGCCCACCGCATGCGCCGCGGCCAGCGCGGCCAAGCCGTTGAGCACGTTGTGGCGGCCCAGCAGCGGCCAGCGCACCTGCGCCACTTCCGCGCCACGATGCAGCACCGCGAACGCGCTGCCGTCCTGTTCGAGCAGGCGCGCGCTCCATTCCAGCGCAGGGTCGAAACCGAAGCGCTCCACCGGCGTCCAGCAGCCCATCGCCAGCACTTCGGCCAGGCGCGCGTCCTCGCCGTTGACGATCAGCCGGCCGCGGCCGGGCACGGTGCGCACCAGGTGGTGGAACTGGCGCTGGATCGCCGCCACGTCCGGGAAGATGTCGGCGTGGTCGTATTCCAGATTGTTGAGGATCGCCACCAGCGGCCGGTAGTGGACGAACTTGCTGCGCTTGTCGAAGAACGCGGTGTCGTATTCGTCGGCCTCGACCACGAACTCGCGGCCTTGGCCGATGCGCGCGGACATGCCGAAATCCTCGGCCACGCCGCCGATCAGGAAACCCGGCTCGCGCCCGGCCGCCTGCAGCAGGTAGGCCAGGATCGTCGTGGTGGTGGTCTTGCCGTGGGTGCCGGCCACGGCCAGCGTGTCGCGGCCGGGCAGCACGTTTTCGGCCAGCCACTGCGCGCCGCTGGTATAGCGCCGGCCCGCATCGAGCACCGCCTCCACCGCCGCGTTTCCGCGCGAGAGCGCATTGCCGATCACGACTTCGTCGCAATCGGCGCCGATGTTGCCCGGCAGGTAGCCCTGCGCCAGGGCGATGCCCAGCGTTTCCAGCTGGGTGGACATGGGCGGATACACCGCCTGGTCGCTGCCTTCGACCGGGTGGCCGAGTTCGCGGGCCAGGGCGGCCACGCCGCCCATGAAAGTACCGGCGATGCCGAGGATATGGATCTTGCTCATGCGCCGATTGTCGCCGATGCGCCGACGCTCGGGTACGCCATCGCGGCGACACCCCTACCGTTCTGTAGGGAAAAATCCTATACCGTCGCAGGACATTCGTACCGAGAATGCACGGGCCAGCCGTAGTATCCCTAAGGTCCTACTCCCCAAGAGGCCCATCCCCAGGGAGCTCATGCTGCGGGGCTCTGAGCACGCCCATCTGCTGGCCCCTCTATGACGAACGCCCCGGACCAGCGCATGGTCCGGGGCGTTCGTTTTCTGCGTTCCGGCAGCGCCGGAACGGTGTCATCAATGCTTGATGGCGGCCAAGATGCGGGCCAGCACCTCGTCCAGCTCGCCCACGCCGTCGACGCGGGCCAGGGTGCCCTTGGCGGCGTAGAAATCGATCACCGGCGCGGTGGAATCGTTGTAGACCTGCAGGCGCTGGCGCACCGATTCGGGGTTGTCGTCGGCGCGGCCCTGCTCCTTGGCGCGGCCGGCGATGCGCTCGACCAGCAGTTCGGTCGGCACGTCCAGCTGCACGATGGCGTCCAGCGGCTGCTGCAGGCGTGCCAGCAGTTCGCCCAGCGCGTTGGCCTGGGCCACGTTGCGCGGGTAGCCGTCGAGGATGAAGCCATTGGCGACGTCGGCCTGGGCCAGGCGCGCTTCCAGCATGCCCAGCAGGATGTCGTCGGACACCAGGTTGCCGGCATCCATCACCGCCTTGGCCTGCCGGCCCAGCTCGGTGCCGGCGGCCACTTCGGCGCGCAGCAGATCACCGGTGGAGATGTGCGGAATCTGCAGTTCTTCCTTCAGGCGGGTCGCCTGCGTGCCCTTGCCCGAACCGGGCGGTCCCAACAGAACCAATCGCATTCCTGACTCCCTTGATATGTAGAGGACGTTTCTTCCAGGGACGGACAGCGGCGTTAGACTCATGGGCCGATTCACGCTGCACCGCAATAACGCAGCTTACCGCATCCGGCCAATGTCCCGGAAATGTCCCCGCCCGGAGAGTCCCACCCATGTCCCGAGGTACCCTGCTCTACGCCCAGTCCGGTGGCGTCACCGCCGTCATCAATGCCACCGCCTCGGCCGTGATCGCCGAAGCAAGGGCGAAGAAAATCAAGGTGTTGGCGGCACGCAACGGCATCCTGGGCGCCCTGCGCGAGGACCTGATCGACACCTCGAAGGAATCGGCCGCCAGCATCGCCGCGCTGGCCCACACCCCCGGCGGCGCATTCGGCTCGTGCCGCTACAAACTCAAGTCGCTGGAGGCGGACCGGGCGAAGTACGAGCGCCTGCTGGAGGTGCTGAGGGCGCACGACGTGCGCTGGTTCCTCTACAACGGCGGCAACGATTCGGCCGACACCGCGTTGAAGGTCTCGCAACTGGCGGAGGAGTTCGGTTATCCGCTGACCTGCGTGGGCGTGCCCAAGACCATCGACAACGACCTGGCCGTCACCGACACCTGCCCGGGCTTCGGCTCGGCCGCCAAATACACCGCCGTCTCAGTGCGCGAAGCCGCCTTGGACGTGGCGGCGATGGCCGAGACCTCCACCCGCGTCTTCATCCATGAGGCGATGGGCCGCCACGCCGGCTGGCTGGCTGCTGCGGCCGGGCTGGCCGGGGAGAATCCCGACGACGCGCCGCAGATCATCCTGCTGCCCGAACGCGCCTATGACGAAGCCGCCTTCCTGGCGAAGGTGAAGCAGGTGGTGGCGAAGGTAGGCTGGTGCGTGGTGGTTGCCAGCGAAGGCATCCACACCGCTGATGGCCGCTTCGTCGCCGATGCCGGCGGCGCTGCCGATTCGTTCGGCCACACCCAGCTCGGCGGCGTCGCCTCGTACCTGGCCGGCCGGGTCAAGGCCGAGCTTGGCTACAAGGTGCACTGGACCCTGCCCGACTACCTGCAACGCTCGGCCCGCCATGTCGCCAGCAAGACCGACTGGGAGCAGGCGCAGGCCGTCGGCAAGGCGGCAGTGCGGTTCGCGCTGGAGGGGCGGAACTCGGTGATGCCGGTAATCGTGCGCACGTCCGATGCGCCGTACCGCTGGAAGATCGAGGCCGCGCCGCTGTCCAAGGTGGCCAACCACGAGAAGAAGATGCCGGCCGGCTTCATCCGCAAGGATGGTTTCGGCATCACCGGGAAGGCGCGCCGCTACCTGCAGCCGCTGATCCGCGGCGAAGCGCCGCTGCCCTGGGGCCGCGACGGCCTGCCGAAGTACGTGACGCTGAAGAACGTGGCGGTGGCGAAGAAGCTTCCGGACTGGGAAGGCTGAGCCGCGCGTCATCCGGCGACACACGACGGATGCTTTTTCGGCGAAGCCCCAGCGGGGCCTTGCCCCGCTCTACAAAGATGTCGGCGATCTGTAGCGCCGGGCAACGCCCGGCGGGGCTTGGCCGGTAATGCACCAGCGGGGCCTTGCCCCGCTCTACAAGATGGCGGCGATCTGTAGCGCCGGGCAACGCCCGGCCGGGCTTGGCCGGTAATGCCCCAGCGGGGCGCTGCCCCGCTCTACAAGATGGCGGCGATCTGTAGCGCCGGGCAACGCCCGGCGGGGCTTGGCCGGTAATGCCCCAGCGGGGCGTTGCCCCGCTCTACAAAGATGGCGGCGATCTGTGGCGCCGGGCAGCGCCCGGCGGGGCTTGGCTGGTAATGCCCCAGCGGGGCGTTGCCCCGCTCTACAAGATGGCGGCGATCTGTGGCGCCGGGCAACGCCCGGCGGGGCTTGGCCGGTAATGCCCCAGCGGGGCGTTGCCCGCTCTACGCCGGCTGCGGTCAGCGGCAGGGTTTGCCTTCCATCGCCAGGTTCACCGCGAATGCCGGCAACGACGCCAGTTTGCCGGCTTCGGCCTGCTGGCGGGCTTCGCCCAGGTAGACACGCAACTGGCCCTGCCCATCGCGGGTCATTGGCTGTTCGACCGGACGCCGCCAGACTTCGACCACCGCCTGCAGGCCCGGGCAGGCCGCGGCGGGAATGCGGATGCGATCGTTGAGCCGCCAGCCGTCCTTGCCCGGCTGGACCTGGGCGAAGTCCAGCAGCGCCGCGCGCGGCTGGCAGCGCGCATCGGTACGCGCCAGTTGCATGTCGTAGGGCGCATCGGCCTGGCCGGTGAAACGACCTTCGATGCGGGTGCAGGCTTCGGGAATCTGCCGCACGGTGTGCACCGCCCCCGTCGCCTGCGCGGTCCCGGGTGGACGCTGTATCTCCGGTTGCGCCGCCGCGGGCGCCTGCGCGCCTGCGGCCAGCGGAAGCAGGGCCAGCAAGGGTATCGACAGCATTCCACGCCCCATCTTCATCGGCCAGCCTCGCTGATCATGGAAAGCAGCACGGTGCCAGCCCGGCGCTGAACGCAATGGCAAGCGTGACCGACCCGTGACAGTGAACGGCAGCTGACCCATACTCGCCACGGCTCCAGGAAAAGTTGAACACCGCGACACGTACCACGGCCGCTGCATGGCTCCGGGTCTGTTCCAGTGCTTCATCCCCGGCGTGTCCCGCGTTCAGCTGTTGCTGGGCGACATCCACCTGTGCTGGAGGGGTTCATGCTGGAACACTACGGTCTCGTCTTCGCCCTGGCGTGCGCGGTCATCGCCATCGCCTATGGTCTGTTCGCCGCGCGCTGGGTCTTGCGCCAGCCGGCCGGCAACCCGCGCATGCAGGAGATCGCTTCGGCGATCCAGGAAGGCGCGCGCGCCTACCTCAACCGCCAGTACCTGACCATCGCCATCGCCGGCGTGGTGCTGTTCGTGCTGGTGGGCATCTTCCTGAGCTGGTACACCGCGGTCGGCTTCGCGGTCGGCGCGGTGCTGTCCGGCGCGGCCGGCTACATCGGCATGAACGTCTCGGTCCGCGCCAACGTGCGCACCGCCGAGGCCGCGCGCAACGGCATGAGCGCGGCGATGGACGTGGCGTTCAAGGGCGGTGCGATCACCGGCATGCTGGTGGTGGGGCTGGGCCTGCTGGGCGTGGCCGGCTACTACCTGCTGCTGACCCGGCACCTGGGCGTGACCGGCGAGGCCGCGCTGCACGCGCTGGTCGGGCTGGCGTTCGGCAGCTCGCTGATCTCGATCTTCGCGCGTCTGGGCGGCGGCATCTTCACCAAGGGCGCGGACGTGGGTGCCGATTTGGTGGGCAAGGTCGAGGCCGGCATCCCCGAGGACGACCCGCGCAACCCGGCGGTGATCGCCGACAACGTCGGCGACAACGTCGGCGACTGCGCCGGCATGGCCGCCGACCTGTTCGAGACCTACGCGGTGACGGTGATCGCCACCATGCTGCTGGGCGGGCTGATGATCGCCGAGGCCGGGCACAACGCGGTGTTGTATCCGCTGGTGCTGGGCGGCGTGTCGATCATCGCCTCGATCATCGGCGCGTTCTTCGTCAAGGTGAAAACCGGCGGCTCGATCATGGGCGCGCTCTACAAGGGCGTGATCGTCTCCGGCGTGCTGGCGGCCATCGCGTTCTGGCCTGTAACCACGCAGTTGATGGCCGACTCCAGCTACGGCGCGACCAACCTGTACCTGTGCGCGCTGATCGGGCTGGTGCTGACCGGGCTGATCGTGTGGATCACCGAGTACTACACCGGCACCCAGTACAAGCCGGTGCAGCATGTGGCGCAGGCCTCGACCACCGGCCACGGCACCAACATCATCGCCGGCCTCGGCGTGTCGATGAAATCCACCGCGCTGCCGGTGGTGGCGGTCTGCGCGGCGATCTGGGGCGCGTTCCACTTCGGCGGGCTGTACGGCATCGCCATCGCCGCCACCGCGATGCTGTCGATGGCCGGCATGATCGTCGCGCTCGACGCCTACGGCCCGATCACCGACAACGCCGGCGGCATCGCCGAGATGGCCGAGCTGCCGAGCGACATCCGCGACATCACCGACCCGCTCGACGCGGTGGGCAATACCACCAAGGCGGTGACCAAGGGCTATGCGATCGGCTCGGCGGCGCTGGCGGCCCTCGTCCTGTTCGCCGACTACACCCACAACCTGCAGGCCGCGCACCCGGGCGAGAGCTTCGCCTTCGACCTGTCCGACCACTACGTCATCATCGGCCTGCTGATCGGCGGCCTGATCCCCTACCTGTTCGGCGCGATGGCGATGGAAGCGGTGGGCCGCGCCGCCGGCGCGGTGGTGGAGGAAGTGCGCCGCCAGTTCCGCGACATCCCCGGCATCATGCAGGGCACCGGCAAGCCGCAGTACGACAAGGCGGTGGACATGCTGACCCGCTCGGCGATCCGGGAAATGATCGTGCCCTCGCTGCTGCCGGTGGCGGTGCCGATCGTGGTCGGCCTGCTGCTGGGGCCGCGCGCGCTCGGCGGCCTGCTGATCGGCACGATCGTGACCGGCCTGTTCGTGGCGATCTCGATGACCACCGGCGGCGGCGCCTGGGACAACGCCAAGAAGTACATCGAGGACGGCCACTTCGGCGGCAAGGGCAGCGAGGCGCACAAGGCCGCGGTGACCGGCGATACCGTCGGCGATCCCTACAAGGACACCGCCGGCCCGGCGATCAACCCGCTGATCAAGATCATCAATATCGTCGCGCTGCTGCTGGTACCGCTGCTGTAACCGTAGCCGGCTGCGCACGGCACCTCCGCCCTTCCCCCGCCCTGCGGGGGAAGGGATCGGGACGGGGTCAGCGCATCGGGCGCTGATCGGACTCATCGCTGTCGTGGCGTCGTCGCTCGCCACCCCGGTGCACGGGTGGAGGGGAGCAAGGAACGAACGAGGGCAACGCAGCCCGTTTCTCCTCTCGCCCGTCTGTTTCCCGCTGGCCGGGGCCGCAATCCCGGCCGTGCGGCTTCGGCCCCGGCGCTCACTCCTTCCCTGCCCCTCCTCGTCCGCCCCGTCCTTTGGTGCGCCGCACCAGCGGCAGGCGTAGAATGGGCGTCTTCTGTCAAACGCACGATTCGGAGCAGCGCATGGGTCTGGAACTCGTTTCCGCGGGCAAGAACCCCCCGGAAGAAATCAACGTCATCATCGAGATTCCGAAGGATTCGGAACCGGTGAAGTACGAAGTGGACAAGGAATCGGGCGCGATCTTCGTCGACCGCATCCTCTCCACGCCGATGCGCTACCCCTGCAACTACGGCTACGTCCCCAACACCCTGGGCGGCGACGGCGACCCGGCCGACGTGCTGGTGGTGCTGCCGCTGCCGCTGGTGCCCGGTTCGGTGGTGCGCTGCCGCCCGGTCGGCGTGCTGAAGATGACCGACGAGGCCGGCAGCGACGAGAAGATCCTGGCCGTGCCGGTGTCAAAGATCTTCAGCGGCTACGGCCACGTGGAAGACATCGCCCAGGTTTCCAGCCACTGGCTGGAGCGCATCGGCCACTTCTTCGAGCACTACAAGGACCTGGAAAAGGGCAAGTGGGTCAAGATCGAAGGCTGGGGCGACGCCGCCGAGGCCAAGCGCATCCTGGTCGAGGCCCAGCAGAGCTTCGCCGCCAAGCAGGCCTGAATCGTGCCGGCAGCGCCTCTGGGGAGGCGGCCGCCGCCAGCGACGACGATCACGTTTCATGCGCGCCGGGCATGACCTCGGCGGGGTGTTCCGCTACATTGACAGGCCGGTTTTCCGGCCTGTTCCGGTCGCAGCCGGACGGTTCCATTTGGGGGAAGTGTCTTGCGTATCCTGCTAGTCGGTGACGAAGCCAGCCTGTCGGCCGATCTCCTCGAATACATCACCGACCTGGGCGAGGAGTGGCAGGTCCAGACCGCCCCGGACGGCAATGCCGCCATCGCCACGGTGGCGTCCAGCGCGATCGACGCGGTCATCGTGGCCCCGCTCCTGCCCGACCTCACTGCCGCCACCCTGCTCGGCCAGATCCGGACCCTGCGCCCGGAGACGATCCGCATCGCACTGATCGATGCCGCGCAGAGCCAGCGCGCGCCCGCGGCCCGCATCATCGGCGTCGCGCACCGCTTCCTGCCGCTGCCGCTGTCGCCGGAAGTGCTGCTCGAGGCGCTGACCAGTCTGGAGGAACTACGCGAGCTGCTGGACAGCCCGCGCCTGCGCGCCGCCATCGGCCGCATCGAAAAGCTGCCCTCGCCGCCGCACCTGTACCTGAGCCTGATGCATGCGCTGGAAGAGGACGAGAACAGCGACGCCAACGACATCGCCAAGCTGGTATCGGCCGACCCGGCCATCGCCGCCAAGGTGCTGCAGCTGTCCAACTCCGCCTTTTTCAACAGCGGCCGCGCGATTTCCGACCTGCGCGGCGCGGTGACCCGGCTGGGCCTGTCCACCCTGCGCGACCTGGTGCTCGCCAGCGAAGTGTTCTCGGTGCCGTCGGTCTCCCCCGCCGAGCGCAACGCACTGCAGGCGCGCGCCCTGACCGCCTCACGCCTGGCCGCGAAGATGCTGCCGTCCTCCAGCTCCGAACTCGGCTCGACCGCGGCCCTGCTGGCCGATATCGGCCTGCTGCTGCCCGGCGTGCGCGACGAGCGCGAGCCCGCGGCCGAAGGCGACGAGCGCCCGGGCCACGCCGAGGCCGGCGCCTACCTGCTGGGCCTGT
Organism: Stenotrophomonas nitritireducens; assembly: GCF_001431425.1. Classification (GTDB taxonomy): domain Bacteria; phylum Pseudomonadota; class Gammaproteobacteria; order Xanthomonadales; family Xanthomonadaceae; genus Stenotrophomonas; species Stenotrophomonas nitritireducens. The sequence goes on along the minus strand of NZ_LDJG01000007.1, from coordinate 21,813 downwards.
GGGGCCTGCCGATGCCGATCATCGAAGCGGTCGCCTTCCACCTGCAGCCGCAGCGCTCGAACGTGCGCAGCTTCTGGGTCACCGGCGCGGTGCACGTGGCCACGGCCCTGGCCGGCGGCAGCCAGGTGGACGAGCAGTACCTGGAACGCACCGCGGTGCTGCCGCGGCTCGACGGCTGGCGCGAGATGGCCAACGACTTCGCCGGGCTGGCCGCCACCGCCTGAGGCGGCAACCGACGAATGCACCTGCAACGGCCGCACGGGATGCGGCCGTTGCTTTTTGGTCCGCCTGCGGAAGAACGACGTGCCTGCAGCCGAAGACATCCGGCGAAGCGGAGTAACGCCCGGCGCGACCCTCCCGGCAGATTCTGGCCGGGCGCCGCCCAGCACTGCGGAAACGATATTCCGCCCGCATGTCGATATTCCGCCCGCATGCGTAGAGCTGGGAAACGCCCCGCTGGGGCCTGCCCGGTAAAGCTCCAGCGGGGCGTTGTCCCGCTCTGCAGGGATGCGTCTGCCGAGCCCACGACCGGGTTTGCCTGTGGAAGAACAAAGAAAAAGGGCGGGCCTTGCGGCCCGCCCTTCGTCATGCAGCTCAGAACTTCGATGGATCAGAAGCGCTGGGTGTACTTCATGTAGATGAAGCGACCGATGTCGAAGCCGCCGTAGTAGGCGAACGACGAGTTCGGCGCCGAGTACATCAGCGGACCGCGGTGGTTGAACACGTTGTTCGCACCGATGGCGATGGTGGCATCCCACGGCGCCTTCCAGTTGACCTGCAGGTCGTGGAAGGTGTTCGAGCCGGCAACGTGCAGCGGATCGCTCTCGCCATTGGAGATGTGATCCGGCTTGTTGCACCAGGCGTAGCTGGTCAGGCCGCAGCCTTCCTTCATGCCCGAGTAGTAGCGCGCGGTGTAGTTGACGCCGAAATCGCCCAGCGCCCAGTTCACGCCCAGGTTGGAACGCACGCGGAAGATGCCCGGGGCGCCAACGTTGCCGATGGTGATGTCATCACCGTCCTTGTTCTGGCCGGCTTCGTCGTACTTGGAGGTGTAGGTGGTCTGCCAATCGATGCTGAACTGGCCGATCGCCAGCTCCGGCAGGCGGTACTTGACGCCCACATCGTAGCCTTCGGTCTTCATCTGGCCGAGGTTGGTCAGGCCATAGAACAGCTGGGTGATGTGGCCATCGGGCGCACGGACGATGCCGGCGCAACGGCTCGAATCGCCGAGCACGTAGCAGTCACGCAGGATGCGGTCCACGTCGTCTTCGATGATCATGTTCTTGATCTCGTAACGGAACCAGTCCAGCGAAACGTCCAGGCCCTGCACCCAACGCGGGCTCCACACGATGCCAACGGTCTTGCTGGTCGAGGTTTCCGGCAGCAGGTTTTCGTTGGAGCCGCTGATGAACTGGTCCGGCGTGGCGCACGGCCAGGTGGTGCACGGCGCCAGGCCCTGGCCCAGCTGCACGTAGTCGCCCGGCACGCCGGCAGCGGTACATGCGGCATTGCCGGCGACGCTTCCGCCGACACCGACCGAGCACGGATCGGTGTACTTCTCGAACGAGGAGCCGATGCCGCCGTACAGGTTGTCGATCGACGGGGCACGGAAGCCCTCGGCATAGGTACCACGGACCAGCAGGTCGTCGGTCGGACGCCAGGTCAGGCCGAACTTGCTGTTGGTGGTGCCGCCGAAGTTGCTGTAATCGGAGTAGCGGCTGGCGACGTTGACGGTCAGTTCCTTGGCGAAGGCCATGTCGGCCAGCACCGGGATGTTCAGCTCCAGGTACACCTCGTCCAGGTCATAGGCACCGGAAGTGGTGGTCGAGGCCAGACCGGTGGACATGCCCGACTGCGCGAACGCGTCCGGAACGTAACGACCTTCTTCCTTGCGGTGTTCCACGCCCACGGCGAAGCCCAGGTCGCCCGCCGGCAGGGTCACGATCGAACCGCTGAGGTCGGCCGTGAAGCTGGTGGTCTTGGTGGTGCCGGTGGTGGTGTAGATCGGGAACAGGAAGTCCTGCAGATCCTTGTTGGCGAGCGAGCCGGGGCCGCTCACGCCGTAGGGCAGCAGCGGGTTCCAGGCGTAGCAGCCGTCGACCGGCTTGGCCGCGGTGCCGCAGCGGGCGACGCCGTTGGCATCGATGAACGACTGGCCCAGCGCCTGCTCCGAGGCGATCAGGCTCATGTCGCCGCGGTTGCTCTTGGTGACTTCGTTGCGGTTCCACAGCGCGCCGACGTTCCAGTCGAAGCTCTTGCCGGCGAATTCAAAGAAGCCGCTGACCGACGGCGCGAAGCGCAGGGTCTTGAGCTTGCTCTGGGTGGTACGCGGCACTTCCCACAGGCGGCGGCGGAACTCGACGTCCTCGCCAACCGGATTGAAGGCGCTGTCGGCCGACAGCGGGGTGCCGAACGCCAGCGACTGGTACGGATAACCCGCGATCAGCTGGTCGGTGGTGCGGTCGTTGTAAAGCAGGTCGGCATTGAACGAGATCGAATCGGTGAAGTCGTAGTTGCCGTTGATGTACACCGACTTACGCACGATGCCGGTCTGCACCATCATCTGCTGGTTGGCGTTGGCGAACTCGGCGCCGGTGATCTCATGGTAATCGGCCGGGTTGGACGGATCGCCGCCCGGATTCAGCGTCTGCCAGATCGAACCGGCCTTGGTGCAGTTGTTCAGCGAAGGCTGGCACCAGCTGCCGTTCTGGCTGATGGGGCTCCAATCGGCGCTGGTCGAATTCGGGCCCTTGCCGCCGTTCCTGGAGAACCAGCGGTCGCCGGCCATGACCGGATCCTGCTTGGAGTACTCGGCCGACAGGGTCACGCCACCGCGCTCGCCTTCGGCGCCGAGGGTGAAGGAATACTGTTCGGTGTCACCGTCGCCTTCGCCGTACTGGCCGACATAGACCTGGGCTTCGGCGCCGTCGAAGCGCTTGCGGGTGATGACGTTGACCACGCCGGCGATGGCGTCGGAACCGTAGATGGCGGACGCGCCATCCTTCAGCACTTCGATGCGCTCGATGGCCGACATCGGGATCTGGCTCAGATCCTGGTAGCCGCCGGTGGTGGCGCCCAGGCGCTTGCCGTTCATCAGCACCAGGGTGCGGTTGGCACCGAGGTTGCGCAGATCGACGTAGTAGCCGCCCACGTTTTCACCGGAGGCCAGCGCGTAGGCGCGGGAGATCGCCGGCGAACCAGCCGAGGTCAGGTTCTGCAGCACGTCGGCAACCGAGGTGAAGCCCTGCTTCTCCAGGTTCTCACGGCTCAGGGTGATGATCGGCTGCTGGGTTTCCATGTTCGCGCCGCGGATGCGCGAGCCGGTCACTTCCAGGCGGTCCAGGGTGGTGGCGCCGGTGGCGGCGTCCTGCGCGGAAGCGAAGGCGGGCGTCAGCGCAATCGCGATGCCGGCCGGGAGCAGGCCCAGCCGCACTGCGGGAGTACGAAATTTCATCAATCTCTCCGGTTACGTTAGTGGTGCGTTAAACACCCCTGAACGTTACGTTTGTACCGAAGTGATGGGTTTGCGCGAACCAGTCGCAGACTTTGCCGTTTTTGGCGGAAGGCTGACGGCCGTTTCACGGTAGCCGCTGGCCGAGACGCCGAAGCGCGCGCGGAAGGCGCGCGCGAAACTGCAGCAGTTGTCGAAGCCGCTGGCCGAAGCGACCTCGCCGATCATCATGTCGGTATCGCGCAGCAGCATCGCGGCGCGCTCCAGGCGCAGGCGCGCGGACAGCGACTGCGGACTTTCCTCGTACAGGCTCTGGAAGGTCTTGGACAGATACCAACTGGAGAAGTTGGTCAGCTCGGCTAGTTCGCCGATGCGCACCACCCGGTGGCTGTTGCCCTCCAGGTACATGCGCGCGCGCTGCATGCGGCCGAACACCTGGCGCTTGCGGATGCGCGAGCGCCCCGGGCAACGCTGCACGCCGTCGGAGAAAGCCCGCTGCAGCGAAGCCACGTGCAGCAGCAATGGCCGCAGGACGTGCGAGCCCGGCCCCCTGGCCTGCGCTTCGCGCCACAGGTGCAGCGCCGTCCGCGCCTCTGTCCGGCTCATGAGGCCATGGCCGGCATAAAGCGCACTGTCGGCCAGGTCGCCCAGGGTACGCAGCGCTTCGGCATCCAGGGCCACGCCGATGCAGAGTCCATCGCGGCTGGCCTGGATCAAGGGCCGCGATTCCTTCTCGAACGCGATCCACTCGCGCTGCCTCAGGCGGAAGCGGCCTTCCTTGGATTCCACCCAGGCGCTGCCGCGCAGCTGCATCCAGACGGTAAATACCGTCCCGGAGGTCTGCAGGCTGCCCAGCCGGGCAACACCGACGCAGTTGGGACGCGGACCGTCCTCGGGCTGCTTCTCGAACGAAACCGACTGACCGCGATCGACCCAGGCCACCTGTCGCATGACTCACCATCATTTGCCTTCAATGGCCGATGGTTTTGCCAACTCTGGCCGCACGCGTCAGGAAGTTCCCACGATAACCTCACGAATTCTTCCGGAACGCTGGACGAAGAAATCACGAATCCGGTTTTCCCAATGCAGGCAACCACTTGAGGACGCCGAGCAAGGGGCGCGAAACGGTCTGCGGCACCGGCATGATGCCGATGTCGGTGCCATCGGCCACTGCCAGCGCCACATAAACCGCATCCCCATCGGGCGACACGCTGAACCCGTTGGTCGCACTCGCCGCCTTGGCTTCGAGGCAGCGCGGCGCCTGCGACAGGTCGAGCCGCCTCATCTGCACGGAACAGCCAGCTTCCTGGTGCAGGTAAGTCACCATGCCGTCATTGCCGACGGCCCAGGTCCGGAATCGCCACCGGCTCGGCACTTCTCCACTGAGCTCGCGAAAGCTGGAAGGCGACAGGTTCGCATCGGCAGACCACAGGCCGCCCTCCGCCAACCGGGTGAACAGCACCCGCTGGGTCCGGTGGTCGTAGCGCACCTGCGATGCGCCGGGTACCTGGGCAAGGCGCCGCCAGTTGCCGCCGGCGCGGTCGAACAACGACAGGGTGACCGGCCCCTGCCCCTCCCGCCCGATCACGAAGAACAGGTTGGAAGCAGGGCCGTAGATCGCCTGTAACGGCTCGGAAACGGGTATCGGCAGCCGCTTCCACTGTCCCTGTTCCGGCGTCACCTCATAGATGCCCGGCTGCCCGGTATCGTCGCGCCCGCTTACCAGCACCTGCTGGCTGTCGGCCGACCAGTCCGGCGATTGCCGCGCCTCGGGGCGCAGGCCTTCAACCGGATGAAGGGAGTCGGGCTGCCCCAGGCGCGCCCACCACAACGCAAACGCACCAGAGCGGCTCGAATTGAAGACCAGTTGCTGCCCATCGGGCGCGATCATCGGCTGCGCGTCGCGCCCAGACGATGCGAACAGCCGCTCCTTGCGCTCGGGATGATCGAGCGGAATCCGGAACAGGCCGAACTGCGGCGCACGATGCACGAAGGCGAGCAGCTTGCCCATGCCGGCCACACTCGGGCTCTGCGCATCGTCCACGCCCAGGTCCTTCAGCAGACCCGAACCCAGATCCACCTGGTACAGCCGGGATTCGCTATCCACCCGTCGCCCGAACACGATGGCGTCGTCGCCAAGCCATCCCCAACCACGCATTTCCACACTGCCGCCGGTGACGCGACGGGCCGCACCGCCGCTCGCTGCCATCACCCAAACAGCGCCCAACTGCGGGTTGCGGGTGAATCCAAGCTGGCGGCCATCGGGCGAGTAACGCGGTGCGTAGTCAAAGTCGCCTTCGCCTCTTTCATAGTCCAGCGCCGTCCAGCGGCCGGTCGCCAGATCCAGCCTGCGGATGCCAGGGGCCCCGTGACTGCCCGTCATCGAACCGAACACCAGGCCGCGCCCATCCGGCGTCCAGTTGAAACTCAACATCTCCGCGCCATCGCAGACGGTGGCTCGACGGGCATTGCCGCCGGTGGCGCCGATCACCAGCACCTCGCAGCCACCATCGCGACGGAAGCGCGCGAATGCGATCTCGCGCCCATCCGGCGACCAGGCAGGGAACCGGTCAATCGCCTCCGGGGGCGCTTCCACCAGCGTCGCCGACGTCGCGCTGCCGGTGCTCTGCACCTTGAGCGTCGAGCCGCCATCGCTTTCGTCGGCGAAGGCGACCAGCGCGCCATCGGGCGACAGCGCGGGGAACGTGCCGAAGCCCTGCCTGGCGGTGATCAGGCGATAGGGCCGCTCCGGACTGCCGATCACACCCGTACCATCGGCCGTGGCCGCGTCCAGCGCGGTTTCTTTCACCGGGCGGTGCCACAGCAGCCAGGCCATCGTCACCGAACTGCACAGCAGCAACAGCCCAACCGCCAGCAGCAGCCTGCGCCGCGCCTGCCGCCAGAATCCCCTGTTCTTCTGCTGGCCCGGGAGATCCGCCACCACCTGCGCAGCAGGCATCGGCGCGACTGCACTGGACACGGGCCCGTCCGCTTCCGGCACCGGCGGCTCGCCGGTCTCCGGAGACTGTTCTTCCCCCGTCTCCCATGTCACGGGAGCCAGCAGGCGATAACCGGTCTTGGCGATCGTCTCGATGTATTCCTGCCCTTCCGGGAACGTACCGCCGGCGGAGAGCGCCTTGCGCAGCTGCGTGACCGCCTGGGTGAGCACATCGTTGGTGGGAAGGGTATCGGGCCACACCTGCGCGAACAGTTCATCGCGGGTAATCACATTGCCCGCGCCACGGGCCAGCACCAGCAACACGCCGATCGCCTTGGGCGTGAGCCGCGCCGGACGACGTGCGCCGGGGGCCTGCACCTCGCGCGACGGCAGGACGATCAGGCAATCGCCGATATGCAGGCGATCAGTGAGGAGGGGCGCGCTGTCGATGGTTTCCATGCCGGTCAGGGAATGAATCGCTGGAGGGCATCGTCCTGAGCCCGCCCCCTGGAGGCGCCGCCGCCAGTGAACCGCCAAATTCCGCAAGTGGCGTCAACGCAATGAGCAAATGTTTCGAGGCGCACGGATATTAGCCTATGGAAGTTACCTGCATAGCCATGCGGGTCGACATCAGGCTCTCTCGCCGACGCAATCCATATAATCCGCTTCACAATTCGCGCCCCAGGGCGCGATTTTTTTATCTCCCGTTCATTTTTTGGCAACGCTGGTGAGGCGCTGCACCTGGCGTGAAACCCTTTGAATGCTGGTGCGCGGACCGATGGACGCGCCGCGGCGACGCAATGCGGATGCCGTCGCTTCAACAAGCTGAAGAAAACCTAAAGGGACGATCAGGCGGCATGGCTGCCAGGCATCCCCCTGAAGCCGCGCGCCATCCCTCCGCACACGGCAGACAGCGCGGAGCGAGGCCCGCTCCGCGCATTCATCCTGCCTCACTCCACGCGATACACCTCGGCGCCCTGCGCGCGGAATTCGGCCGACTTGGTGGCCATGCCCGCCTCCAGTGCGGCGGCTTCGTCGATGCCCTGCCCGGCCGCGTAATCGCGCACGTCCTGGGTGATCTTCATCGAACAGAAGTGCGGGCCGCACATCGAGCAGAAGTGGGCAAGCTTGTGCGCGTCCTTCGGCAGGGTCGCATCGTGGAATTCCCTGGCCTTCTCCGGATCCAGGCCGAGGTGGAACTGGTCTTCCCAGCGGAACTCGAAGCGCGCCTTGCTCAGCGCGTTGTCGCGTACCTGCGCGCCGGGATGGCCCTTGGCCAGGTCGGCCGCGTGCGCGGCGATGCGGTAGGCCATGATGCCGTCGCGCACGTCCTGGCGGTCCGGCAGCCCCAGGTGTTCCTTCGGCGTCACGTAGCAGAGCATCGCCGTGCCGTACCAGCCGATCATCGCCGCACCGATGGCACTGGTGATGTGGTCGTAGCCGGGGGCGATGTCGGTGGTCAGCGGACCGAGCGTATAGAACGGCGCTTCGCCGCATTCGCGCAGCTGCTTGTCCATGTTCTCCCTGATCAGCTGCATGGGCACATGGCCGGGACCTTCGACCATGGTCTGCACGTCGTGCTTCCAGGCGATCTTCGTCAACTCGCCCAGCGTCTCCAGCTCGCCGAACTGCGCCGCATCGTTGGCGTCGGCGATGCAGCCCGGGCGCAGGCCGTCGCCCAGCGAGAAGGCCACGTCGTAGGCCTTCATGATTTCGCAGATGTCCTCGAAGTGGGTGTAGAGGAAGTTCTCCCTGTGATGCGCCAGGCACCACTTGGCCATGATCGAGCCACCGCGCGAGACGATGCCGGTGATGCGTCCGGCGGTCAGCGGCACGTAGCGCAGCAGCACGCCGGCGTGGATGGTGAAGTAGTCCACGCCCTGCTCGGCCTGTTCGACCAGCGTGTCGCGGAAGATGTCCCACGTCAGCGCCTCGGCGCGACCGTCCACTTTCTCCAGCGCCTGGTAGATCGGCACGGTACCGATTGGCACCGGCGAATTGCGCACGATCCACTCGCGCGTCTCGTGGATGTGCCTGCCGGTCGAAAGATCCATGACCGTATCGCCGCCCCAGCGGATCGCCCACACCAGCTTTTCCACTTCCTCGGCGATGCCCGAGGACACCGCGCTGTTGCCGATGTTGGCGTTGATCTTGGTCAGGAAGTTGCGGCCGATGATCATCGGCTCGCTTTCCGGATGGTTGATGTTGCTGGGCAGGATGGCGCGGCCGCGGGCGATCTCCCCGCGCACGAACTCGGGGGTGATGGTCCTCGGGATGGATGCGCCGAATGCCTCGCCGGGATGCTGCCGCAATAGCGCCGATCCCTCCGCAAGAGCCCGCGCCTCCTTGTGCGGACTTTTCAACAGGGCATCGCGCACCGCTTCCAGCCGCTGGTTCTCGCGGATGGCGACGAACTCCATCTCCGGGGTGACGATGCCGCGGCGCGCGTAGTGCATCTGGGTGACGTTGGCGCCGGCACGCGCACGGCGCGGCAGGCTGCGCGCCGGAAAGCGCACCGCGTCGAGCTTCGGGTCGTGCTCGCGGCCGCGGCCGAACAGCGAGCTCAGCCCCTGCAGCCGTTCGGTATCGCCCCGCTCTTCGATCCAGCGCGCACGCAGCGCCGGCAGGCCGGCGGACAGGTCGATGCGCGTCTCCGGATCGGTGTACGGGCCGGAGGTGTCATAGACCGTGAGCGGCGGATTGTCCTGCCCACCGAACAGGGTCGGCGTGCGGGTCAGCGCGATCTCGCGCATCGGCACCCGCAGGTCGGGGCGCGAGCCCGGCACGTGGATCTTGTGCGAGCCGGGAATCGGCCGGGTCACGGATTCGGAGAGTTGCTGCGCCTGCTGCTGCAGGGCGGAAAGTGGTGCGTTCATCGGCGGCGTCCTGTTTGGGGCCCGCGCGGATGCACGGGCCGGACGAAGCGAAGGCGCACTGCCGCTGGCGCATGGTCGCACCCTGGGCAGGCATCCACGCACGATGGGGCATTGCGAAGCTTCCCTACGCCGGTATCAACCGGATCAGGTTCCAAGGGACTGTCTCAACCGCGGCACGATGGCCGCGGTACCCCCGCTTCGGGCGGCATTAGAGCATGAAGCGCAGGCCAAAGGCACCGGCGCTCCCCGCTGGCCTCTGCCGGCCCGCTAGGACGCATGCCAGCGCATGATCGAGCCTTCCCGCTGGATTCCGGCACGGCAGCGCACCTGCGGCCGCGGCAGGATCTGCATGCGCGTCCATCGCACACCGCGGCCATCGCTCGCAGTGGATGGCGAAGCGCGTTCTAACGGAATCGTGACGGCCCTTTCAGTAGGATGCGCCGCTGCCGCATTCATGCCGCTCCTGTGCCGCCACGCCGGCCCTTCCTCTTCCGCGCCTGTTCGTGGCCGGTTCCACCGCAAGCCCTGGCTCGCTCCCCCATCCCCAGATCGGAGAAGCTCCTCCATGGTGTTTCGTGTTTCCATCGCATTGGTCGCCGCACTGGTGCTGCTGGCCGGCATCGCCCCCGGCCCCTTCAACGACGTCGTGCAGGCCGCACTGGTCGAGGTCGTGCGCAGCGTCGGCTGGATGTACCTGCTGATCGTGTTCCTGACGCTGACCTTCCTGCTGTACCTGGCCATCGGCCGCTTCGGCAACCTGCGCATCGGCGGCGAGGACGCCGAGCCGGATTTTTCGTGCGCCAGCTGGCTGGCGATGCTGTTCGCCACCGGCATGGGCATCGGCCTGGTGTTCTGGGGCGCGGCCGAACCGATCTCGCATTTCGCCAAGCCGCCGGAAGGCCTGGCCCCGCAGAGCGTGGATGCCGCGCGCGCGGCGATGCGCTACGCCTTCTTCCACTGGGGCCTGCACCCGTGGGCGATCTATGCGCTGATCGGCCTGGCGATGGCCTGGTTCCAGTACAACCGCAACGGCCGCGGGCTGATCAGCGACATGCTGCAGCCGCTGATCGGCCGCCATCACCGCGGCGCCATCGGCCACACGGTCAACATCGCCGCGGTGGTCGCCACCGCGATCGGCGTGGCCACCACGCTGGGCTTCGGCACCATCCAGATCGCCGCCGGCCTGCAGCGCGTGTTCGGCATCGCCGCGACGGTGCCGGTGCAGCTGACCATCATCGCCATCGCCTTCGTGCTGTACATGGCCTCGACCCTCAGCGGCGTGGAGCGCGGCATCAAGTGGCTGTCCAACTTCAACCTGCTGCTGGCGGCCGTGCTGCTGGCCGCGCTGCTGGTGCTGGGCCCGACCGGCTTCATCTTCGACACCTTCACCACCACGCTCGGCGCCTACCTCAACCAGCTGGTGACGATGAGCCTGCGCATGTCGCCGTTCTCCGGCAGCACCTGGGTGGCGGACTGGACCATCTTCTACTGGGCGTGGTGGATCGCCTGGGCGCCGTTCGTCGGCGCGTTCATCGCCCGCGTGTCGCGCGGCCGCAGCGTACGCGAGTTCGTGGTCGGCGTGGTACTGGCGCCGACCCTGCTCGGCTTCCTGTGGTTCTCGGTGTTCGGCGGCACCGCGCTGTGGGCGCAGATCACCGGCCACGCCGACCTGCTGCAGGCGCTGGGCAACGGTTATGAAACCGTGCTGTTCGCCCTGTTCGACAGCCTGCCCGGGCCACTGCTGCTGTCCATCGTCGCGCTGGTTCTGCTGGTGATCTTCTTCGTCACCTCGGCCGATTCGGCGGTGCTGGTGCTGGCCAGCATGTCCACCGACGAGGCCGGCGATCCGCCGCTGTCGCGCAAGGCGGTGTGGGGCGTGGCGGTGGCGCTGATCGCCGCGGTCCTGCTGCTGGCCGGCGGTCTGGACGCGCTGCAGGGCATGATCACCATCGCCGCGCTGCCGTTCGCGCTGCTGATGGTGCTGGTGATGGTCTGCCTGTACCGCGTGCTGGACGCCGAACACAACCGCCAGCGGCGCCTGGCCCAGCGCGCGCGGCACATGGTCGAGGCCTGGATCGAGCGCGAGAAGGCCGCGCAGGAGGAAACCCGCAGCGAAGCGACCCGCGCGCAGGACCTGGATTGACGAGGGAGCGCCGGGCAGCGCCCGGCGCCTTCGGCATCAGTAACCGGCCGCCTGCCCGTCCTTGCGGCTTTCCGACGCGCCGTAGTACACGCCGGTCTCCGCGTCGCGCATGATCGCCTGGTAACCGCCGTAGGGGCCGTCGGCGAACACCACGCGGTGGCCCTTGCGCATCAGCGCGCGGATGGTCTCGTAGGGGAAGCCGGTCTCCAGGTTGACCTCGCCGCCATCGCTCATCGCCGTGCCCTGCCCGGTCGGCTCGGTCGAGCCCTCGTGCTGGATGCGCGGCGCGTCGCCGGCTTCCTGCAGGTTCATGCCGAAGTCCACCAGGTTCATCACGATCTGCGCATGGCCCTGCGGCTGCATCGCCCCGCCCATCACGCCGAAGCTGGCGAACGGCTTGCCGTCCTTGGTGATGAAGGCCGGGATGATGGTCTGGAACGGGCGCTTGCCCGGCGCGTAGCCGTTGGGATGGTCCTTGCGCAGCACGAACATCTCGCCGCGGTCCTGCAGGATGAAGCCCAGCCCCGGCGGCGCCATGCCGCTGCCCATGCCGCGGTAGTTGGACTGGATCAGCGAGACCATCATGCCGTCGGCATCGGCCACGGTCATGTAGATGGTGTCGCCCTCCTCCAGCTGCTTCGGCGTGCCCGGCTGCGCCTCCTTCAACGCCTTGTCCATCGAGATCAGCGCGCGCCGCTGCGCCGCGTAGTCCTTGGACACGAGCCGCTGCACCGGCGCAGGTGAGAACGCAGGATCTGCGTAGAAGCGCGCGCGGTCGGCGAAGGCCAGCTTCTTGGCCTCGACGAACAGGTGCACGTGCTCGGGCGAGCCGAACGGGATCTTCGTGAAGTCATAGCCTTCAAGTATGTTGAGGATCTGCAGCGCGGCGATGCCCTGGCTGTTCGGCGGCAGCTCCCACACGTCGTAGCCGCGGTAGTTGCTGCTCACCGGCTCGACCCATTCGCCGTGGTGGCTGGCCATGTCCTCGTAGGCCAGGAAGCCGCCGTTGGCCTTGAAGTAGGCATCGATGGTGCGGGCGATGTCGCCCTTGTAGAACGCATCGCGGCCGCCGTCGGCGATCTTCTGCAGGGTGTCGGCCAGGTTCGGGTTGCACCACAGCTCGCCCTTGCGTGGCGCGTGGCCGTCGATCGTGAACTGCTCCTTGAAGCCGGGGTACTGCGACAGGCGCGGCACCGAGCGGTCCCAGTAGTAGGCGATCACCTCGGCCACCGGATGGCCCTCGCGCGCGTAGCGGATCGCCGGGGCGAGGTTGTCGGCCATCGGCCTGCGCCCGAAGCGCTCGTGCAGGGCGAACCAGCCATCGACGGCACCGGGCACGGACACCGGCAGCGGCCCGGTGGCGGGGATGTCCTTCAGCCCGCGGCGCTGGAACTCGGCCAGGGTGAGCGACTTGGGCGAGCGGCCGGAGCCGTTGTAGCCATACAGCTTCTGCGTCTTCGGGTCCCAGACGATGGCGAACAGGTCGCCGCCGACGCCGTTGCCGGTCGGCTCCATCAGGCCGAGCGCGGCGTTGGCGGCGATCGCCGCGTCCACCGCCGAACCGCCGGACTTCATCACCTCCAGCGCGATCTGCGTGGCCAGCGGCTGCGAGGTCGCCGCCATCGCATGCGGCGCGATCACCTCCGAGCGGGTGGCGAAGCCGGGGCCGGTGATGCGGTCGGCGGCGTGCAGGGTGGGAATGGCCAGGCAGGACAGGAGCAGCAGCGGGAAACGTTTCATGGGCGCAGCCGGGAGCAGGAACGGACCCGGACGATAACCGGACGACGGCATTCGTGCATCCGTCGCCGCACGCGGAGCGGTGCTCATCGTTCCCGCCGGATTGCACGCCCGCCACCGCAAGGCGTCGCGCGGCCGCCCCGGCTGCCATCAAGCCCGGCCGCGATGCGCTCTTACGCTCCTCTTACGCCGGTGGCCTATCAAGTTGCCCGAAACAACACACGCCCTGCGGAACCTCCGTTTCCGCCGGGCCGCGCAGGTTTCCATCAAAGGGGCAATCCAATGCAAATGTCTTCCAAGCGCCGCCAGGGCGGCTTCACCCTTGTCGAAATGGCCGTGGTGCTGGTCATCATCGGCGTGATCATCGGTGCGGTGATGATCGGCCGCGACGTGCAGCGCAACGCCGAGTACACCCGCATCAAGCAGAAGTTCATCGACCAGTGGGTGGTCACCTACAACAGCTACCACCAGCGCTATGGCGCACCGATCGGCGACAACCAGTCCGCGCCGCAGTTGATGGTCAATGGCGCTCATTTCACTGGTTTCTCCGGCGGCGACATGAGCAAGAACGCCACCGAGCCGTCGCTGATCTGCTCCGGCGCCGGTGACATACCCAAGGACGTGGGCCGTAGCAAGGAAACCACCGCCGAATTCGATCTGCGCGACCTGGTACGCAAGGCTGGCATCACCCTGCCGCCGGGCCGCGGCGAGGGCAAGGAAGACCGCTACGCCTACCTGGACACCAACGGCAATCCGCAGGAAATCCGCATCTGCTTCGGCTGGAACAAGCCCGGCAGCGCCTACGGTTCGGGCAACTCGATGATCATCACCGGCCTGACCCCGGACCTGGCCCGCGCACTGGACCAGATGATCGACGGCAAGCCGGACGCCGGCAACGGCGCGTTCCGCCAGTACATCACCGGCCTGACCCGCCAGGCGACCAATGCCGGCGGTGCGACCGATGCCACGAAAATCGGCACCGAGTGGGGCGGCAACAACACCGGCTCGATGAGCGCCACCACCGAAGGCAGCAAGTTCGGCTCCGCCACAGACGACGACCAGGTGATGACCGTCGTCGCCAACTACAAAATGAACCAGTAAGCCGATGCGTCCCTTCTTCCTGCTCGCGCGCCTGCGCGACTCGCGCCGCGCCTCGCTGCTGCTGTTCGCCGCGACCCTGGCCACGCTGGTGGTCGCGGCGATCTGGTTCGTCAACGCGCGCTCGGCCCTGGCCGATGCCTACCAGCGGCTGGGCGAACGCAACCAGTCGCTGTCCGAGGCGAAGGTGCGCGAGCAGGAAACCCGGCTGCGCGTGGATTACGCCAATTCCTCGCGCCAGTTGCTGGCGTCGGCCCGTGCCCATGGGCTGGCTCCGGACATCTGGGGCGAGCGGCTGATCAACCTGCGCCAGAGCCAGATGAGCCGCGAGGAAACGCTGCCCCTGCTCGCCACCGTGCAGCGCGCGCCCGACCGCCTGTTCGGCGCCGAGGCCTTCGAGATCGCCGTCACGCACCCGGACGAAGGGCTGTTCGATCCGCCCGACAGCGCCGACCGCAAGCCTGCGCCGCTGTCGCTGACCCTGCGCGGCAGCCTGCTGTTCCAGACCGCCAACGATCCCGGCGCCCATCAGGGAACCTCTTCGCCATGAGCCAGCTTCACGTCATCCAGCAGCAGGGCCAGTGGCTGGTATTCGATGGCCGCAACGTATCGCGCAGCGACAGTCGTCCGCGTCTGCAACGCTCGGCCGTGGTAGTCAGCGATTTCGAGAATGCGGTCAGCAACGTCATCTCGCTGGAAGGCAGCCCGGCCCATGCGGTCGCGCTGATCGAAAAGCGCCTGCGTTCGGACGGCCTGATCGACAGCGAAAGCAAGATCCTGATCCACAAGACCCGCGGCGTCGGCGCCGGCTACCAGACGCTGTTCACCGCTGTTCCGCTGGACCTGTGGCAACAGACCTACGCCTGGGCCGAGGCGCAGCCAGACCATTGCCTGCTGATCCCGTTCACCTCGCTGTTGTTCAAGTCGCTCAGGCCCGGCCTGGGACTGGTGCTCCAGTCCGGCCGGCAGGTCAGCGTGCTGGCCGTGCTCAAGCACGACATGGTCTATCGCACCGCACTGGCCTACAGCGAGGACCCTTCCGACCTGGCGATGACCGTGGGCGCCCTGGCCGAGCAGTTCGCCGAGGACCTGGGCACCGGCGAGGACAACCTGGAGCCGCTGTCGATCCAGTGGTGCCCGGTGCTGGTCCGGCAGCCTGGCGAAGGCGGGTCATGGGCGGACGATGATCTGCGCGAAATCTTCTCCGCGCGCAGCGGCCTGCCGGTGACCAGCGTACCGCTGCGGCAGGTGGTGGACGAGCACGGCAACGAGTACCGCAGCGGCATCGGCTGGATCCAGTCCATGGCCAGCACGTCGATCGCGGTCAATCCGCTGGGCAGCCGCATTGCCTGGTTCGCCGAAGGAGCCTTGCCCATCGCCAGCGCGGCGTCGCTGGTGTTCGCGATGATCCTGGGCGCACTGGGCGCGCGCTGGGCGCTTGGCGCTCGCGAAGCCAATGTGCGCTCGGACCAGCTGGGCGAGGAAATCGCGGCGATCGAGCGGCAGATCGACGGCCTGCACGCGCGTGAAGCGATGCCCGATGACTTCCCAGCTACCCAGGCCTTCATCGAACGTGCCGCGCGCCTGCAGAACGGTGCCGACCCCAGTGCCAGCCTGGCCCTGGTGCGTGATGCCGCAGCCGGCCAGGTACGCATCCTGCGGGTGCGGCTGGAGGAGCCACCTGCGCAGGCGGCGCAGGGCATGCCTGCCCCGCAACCGGCGCCCGCGGCCGACGGCTACACCCTGCGCGTGGACGGTGTCGCCGATGCCTGGCGCGGCACGGCCGGCATGCAGGTGCCCACCTTCGTCGAACGACTGCGTCGCGCCGGCTTCGATCCGCAACCGGTCGATCCCCAGGGCGGCGGGCTCAACACGCGTTCGGCCGGCGGCTTCTTCTCCTATCTGCTCAAGAGCCCGCTGTCGCAGGCCGCGGAGTCGCGTCCATGAAAATGAAATTCACCGCCGCTTTCGCCCTGGCGGTCTGGCTGGTGGTCACCGGCTGGCTGGCGACCATGGTCATCGTCAAACCGGCAGTCCTGCACCTGGGCAACGATGCGGACGAAACCGCGGAGATGGCGCAACTGCGCGGCGCCATCGAGCACAACCGGCAGATGCAGGAACGCGTGGCCCTGTTGCGCCAGTCCGCCTATACCGATGGCAACCAGCCGCTGCTGGCCCTGCCTTCGGCACTTCCGGCCGCAACTGCTGGCGGCGCCGCCGCCCCACACGGAACCGCCAGCACCGGCGCCGATCCTTCGACGCATACGGTTTCCGTGGTCCTGGTCGCCAATGGCCAGCGCAGCGCCATCATCGATGGCCGCCATGTCCGTGCCGGCACGCGGCTCGCCGATGGTTCGCGCGTGGCGGCCATCGGTGCCGACTGGGTGCGCATAGAGAGCTCGGACGGCGCACGCGCCGTGCACGCGGTGCCCTCGCCCTATCAGCCTGCCAGCGGAGCCGCACGATGAATCCGGCACACAAGCCCCTGCTGTGGGGTGGCGCGCTCATCGTCGTGGGCGCGCTGGCGGTTATCGCCCTGCGCGGAATCGGCGGCGGCGGCGACGCGCCAGCCCCGGCGACGCAAACCGCACCGGCACAAGAACCGGCGGCAGCCGCCGCCGTCGCTCCGTCCTCCGCCGATGAGCCGATGCCATGGATGCAGGGCGAAGGTGCCCCTGCCGGCGGCACCGCCATTGCGCGTGCCGCGGCTGGCAATGCACCGCAGGCGGTGGCGCAAGCCGAGATCGACCGCTCGCTTGCCGACATCCGCCAGAAGTCGGAGCACAACATCCGCGCTGCCGACGACATGCTGGCCCAGCTCGATGCCCTGGAGAAATCCGGCAAGGTGCCGCCGGATCTGCGGCTGGATGCGCTGCGCAACAATCTGGTCATCGCCAAGCGCGCGCAGTCGCTGGCGCGCGAGCTGGCCGAATCCACCCAATTGCCCGACAGCCCGCAGCGGCGCCAGCGCAACGCCGAGATCGTCGCCGAACTGCAGCAGCTGCAGGGCCAGCTGCGCTACGACGTGGCCCCCGCCGGCCTGCCCACCGCCGCGGACCGGACCCGGTGACATGCAGCCACGCCACCGCCCCGCACGGCTCGGCCCCGGCACGCGCAGCGGCTTCTCGCTGGTGGAGCTGGCGGTGGTCGTGGGCGTGCTCGGCCTGCTGGCCATGACCGCGCTCTCCGCCTTCGACAATCTCGGCCAGGCGCGCCGCCACAATGCCGCCCGCGCCCATGCCGAAGCCGCGCGGCAGGCGCTGTACGCCTTCGCGCTGCGCAACAAGCGCCTGCCCTGTCCCGACCTGTCGGCCAACGGCGATACCGGCTTCGAGGGCAGCAATGGCAGCTGCGCCGCCAGCGCCAATGTCGGCTGGCTGCCCTATGCCAGTCTCGGGCTGGACGTACCGGTACGCGGCGAGCGCCTGCGCTATGGCGTCCATCGCGGGACGACCGCCACCGACCTGGTCGCTCCCCTGCGCGAATCGGCCGACCAGCCCGACCTGGAATACGCGGGCGGCTTCGGCTCGGCACTGTCGCGCATGGCCGCCGGCACCGCCACCGCGCCGCTCGCCAGCCAGCCGCATTACGTCAGCGACGGCACGCCCACGCAGTGCGGCAGCGGCGGCGCCGGCTCGCGGGTAGTCAATCCCGCCTTCGTGCTGGTGGCTCCGGTCAGCGCCCGCGACGGCGGCACCGGCGATGCCGGCTTCGACGGCGCCAACAACCGCGCCTTCGCCCAGGGCAACGGCAAGTGCGTCACTCCTCCCGACTACCCCGGCGATGAGCGCTACGACGATCTCGTCGTCGCCGAAAGCGCCACTGCCCTGCTCGGTTGGCTGATGGCCACCGCGCGCTGACCGCCGATGCCCTTCCTCCTGCATTCCACCGTTTCCTTCCAAGGTACAGAACCGATGAATCCCAACGCCCGCACCGCCCGCGTCCCACGCCGTCCCACGGTCAGAACGCTCGTCAGCGCGATCGGCGCGTTGGCGCTGACCGCATGCAGCAACATGCCGCCGCGCAGCGTCCAGGAACTGCCGCCGACCGAATACAAGGCCCTGGAACGCAGCGGCACGGCCATCGTCGAGGAATCGAAGAAGCTCGCCAGCCAGCAGGACCGCATGCGCGAACAGGTCGAACAGCGCCTGCAGCAGCTTGCCGAACCCGCCGCACCGGTCGCGCCTGCCTACGACCCGCTGGAAAACACGGTGGTCAGCATCAGCATGTTCAACGCCGACGTCGGCCAGTTGCTGTGGGCGCTGGCCGACGAGCTGAAGATGAACCTGATCGTCGACCCGCACGTGCTGGAGCAGCGCCAGCGCACCAGCCTGCACCTGCGCAACGTCAGCGCGCGCGAGGTCTACAACCACATCCTCGACGCCTTCGACCTGCACGGCGAAATCCGCGGCGGCGCGCTGGTGGTCGGGCAGATGCGCGAGCGCATCTTCAACGTGGACATGCTCAACTCCAACACCTCCTTCGACCTGTCCACCGGCGGCGACGTGTTCGGCGCCGGCATGCAGAGCGCGGGCGGCGGCGGCCAGTCGCTGCGCGGCACCCTGACCATGACCGGCAGCGTCGGCAAGGACAACGACCCGTACAAGCAGCTCGATGCCGCGCTCAAGGTGATCCTGGGCGGCGAGCAGGGCGCGGCCGCCGCGCGCGGCCCGGATGATCCGCCCCCGCCGGAAGCCGGCCGCTACAGCCTCGACCCCGGCACCGGCACGCTGTTCGTGCGCGCCCGTCCCTCGCAGATCCGCGCGGTCGATGAGCTGATCGCCGTCACCACCGGGAAAATGCGCCGCCAGGTACTGGTGGAAGCGCAGATCCTGGACGTCTCGCTCAACGACGACTTCCAGTACGGCGTGGACTGGAACCTGCTGCGCAACCGCGTGGCCGGCATCTACGGCGACAGCCCTGCCACCATCACGCCGGCACCGGGCACCACCGGCAACCCGGACCTGGGCATCCCCGACAACCCCAATCTGCTGCCCTATCAGCGCTACGGCCGCTATGGCGACCAGGCGCGCAACATCGTCTTCCCCAACCAGACCCTGGGCTCGGCAATCGGCCGCGGGCTGGGCGTCAGCTACCTGACGGACACCTTCTCGGCCGCGCTCAACGCGCTGCGCACTTTCGGCAACGTCAAGGTGCTGTCCAATCCCAGCGTGCGCGTGCGCAACGGCAGCCCGGCCTACCTGAGCGTCGGCTCCAACATCCGCTACGTCACCAAGTCCACCAGCAATTTCTCCAACACCGGCGGCGGCAGCGCCTACAACCAGTCCACCGACATCCAGACCGACTCGCTGTTCTCCGGCGTGGTCATCGGCGTGGCCCCCATCGTGCGCGAAGACGGCGCCGTCGAACTGCTGGTGCACCCGATGCAGACCGAGGTGGAGCCGGGCAGCCTGACGCTGCGCGAGTTCCCCAACGGCAACGCGGTCACGTTGCCGGTGATCAACGTCAAGGGCATCACCACCACGCTCAACCTGCGCGACGGCGACACCGTGCTGCTCGGCGGCCTGATCGACCAGAAGGCCAGCCTCAACGACAGCGGCATCCCCGGCCTGTCCGATGTGCCGGCCTTCGGCAAGCTGTTCGGCTCCCGCGGCAAGCAGCAGAACACCCGCGAGCTGGTGCTGGTATTGCGGGTCAAGGTGATATGAGCCTGATCTACGACGCGCTGAAGGAACAGACCGGCCCGGCCACGACGGACCGGGCACGGACACGCGCGTCGTGGTGGGCCGGGCAGACCGAGCGCACGCGTACAACCCTGCTGCTCGCGGGCTTGCTGGTACTGGCGGTACCGCTGACCTACGCCGCCACTTCCGCGTTGAAGCATCGCGGCCCCCTTCCACAACCGCCGGTGGCAACGAGCGAACCGCAGGCGCCCGTGGCCGTGCCCATGGCCGTGGAAAAAACCCAGGCAGCGCCGCCGGCAGGCCTGGCGGTGGCGGAACCGGTGGGCATCGAGGCGGGCGCGCCGTTGGCGACCGGCGCCGCGCCGCCGCTGGAGCCGGTTGTCGCATCCGCTCCGCAGCCTGTCCCGGCGGTGGACGCGCGCAACGCCGGACTGGCTGTTCCTGCACCACCTGTCACCGCAGCCGGCGCCGCGAACACGATTGCCGCCGCCCCTGCCGCCGCTTCGCCTTCGGCACCATCGCCGATCAGCATCAAGGTCGAGCGCCGTACCGGCGCCGGCACCACCGCCCGGCCCGATGCCGACGACGGCCAGGTGGCGCGTACCGTGGCGGACATCGAATCGGCCATGTCGACCGGCGATCTGCCCGCGGCACGCCGTGCGCTGGCGCAACTGGATGCGCAGCTGCCAGGCGAAAGCCTCACCCTGCTGCGCATGCAGGCGTGGGTGTCACACGCGGACAACGACGCCGCCAACGCCGAAAGGCTCTACCGGCGGATCGTCGAGCGCGTGCCCGACGACATCAACGCCGGCGTGAACATCGCGCTGCTGGACGCACGCCGCGGCGACCTGGACGACGCACGCCAGCGCCTGACCCGGCTGTCCGGCCGCTATCCGCGCTCGCAGCAGATCACCCGCGCCCTCGCCGAACTGGATGGCCCGTCGCCATGAACCCGGCCCTGGCCCGCCACCTGCAGACGCTGGGACTGGAGCGCGCGCCGTTCCCGCCCACGCCCGATGCCGCGGCGTGGTTCCAGACCGCGCGACTGGAGGCCGAGCGGGTCGAAGCCGCGCACTGCCTGCGCACCCGCGCCGGCTTCGTGCTGCTGACCGGCGAGATCGGCACCGGCAAGAGCACCTTCCTGCGCCGGCTGCTGTTCTCCCTCGACGGCGAAGGCGTGGTCACCTCGATGGTGTTCAACACCTTCCTGCAGGGACCGGACCTGCTGGCCGCGGTGCTGCGCGACTTCGGCCTGGAGGCGCGCGGCACGCCGGCGGCCGACATCGATACCCTCAACCGCTTCCTGGTCCAGCAATGGCGCGCGCAGGTCACCTGCGTGCTGATGATCGACGACGCGCAGAACCTCACGCTCGAAAGCCTGGAGCTGCTGCGCCTGCTCACCAACCTGGAAACCGGCCAGGAAAAACTGCTGCAGATCGTCCTGGCCGGCCAGCCGGAACTGCGCGACAACCTGGAGCAGCCCGGCATCCGCCAGTTGACCAGCCGCATCTGCAAGCACGTACAGCTCGACGTGCTGGCCGCCGATGAAGTGCAGCGCTACGTGCACTATCGCCTCGAGGCGGCCGGCAACCCCAGCCCCGGCATCCGCCTGCGCGCCGACGCTGCACAGGCACTGCACCGCGCCAGCGGCGGCAACCCGCGCCGCATCCACCAGATCATGGACCGTTGCCTGTACGGCCTGTATGCGCAGCCCGCCGACCAGCGCGTGATCGACGCCGCACTGGTGCACCCTGCCGCCGCCGAAGCGGGCGCGCCGCCGCTCCGCCGGCACCGGGCCCGGCTCGTATACACATCTGACGCTGGCCACCACACTCATTCTGTAGACTCTGGTCCTCGCCCTATCACTGAGAAAACAACACGCTTCGCAAGCCCATGCGTTCTGCACACACCACGCTGCCAGCGAA
>NZ_LDJG01000069.1 GCF_001431425.1 Stenotrophomonas nitritireducens | reverse complement strand
TGCGGGTGCTGGTCGTCGGCCGCATGGAGCGCGACCCCTGGACGGACAACGAAGATCAGCCGCGTGAGACTTGGCAGGTCAACGCGCGCAGTGTCGGCATCCTGCCGTACCGCATCGAGTCTGTGGCCCTCAGCCCGAAGCCACAGGAGGCAGAGCCGAAGCCCCAGGCCACCCAGGAATCGACGGCGCCGAAAGAGACCAAGCGCAGGAAGTGATCGGGCATGGAGGGCGGCTGCCGCAGTGCTTCGCCGCCCTCCATGCGCTGCGAATTATCCCCAGGGGATAGCTCCACCAACGTCCACCGAGTTCCACGCGCGCTCCCGGAAATCGCGGCTCTCGGCCCGCACACTTCCGGCCACGCACCTTCCCCGCACTCGCCATTTCATCGGCGTGAAAGCGGTCGCTGCCGCATGCGGCTTGTTTGCTGCTGCCAGGGGCTGCGCTCGGCATCCTCGATCCCAGCAACTCCATGAACAACAGGAATCGGGATGGACGGATATGCGGCTGTTCTTGTGCGAGAAGCCCTCCCAGGGCAAAGACATTGGCCGGATTCTCGGCGCCACGCAGCGCGGTGAAGGCTGCCTCAACGGTTCCGGCGTCACGGTCACCTGGTGCATCGGCCATCTCGTGGAGGCGGCGCCGCCCGAGGCCT
>NZ_LDJG01000068.1 GCF_001431425.1 Stenotrophomonas nitritireducens | reverse complement strand
GGCCGCCCTGCGCGCGCCGGTTTTGCCACTTATCAGGAGTTCCAGCATGGCCAGCTACGGCATGAACGACGTAAAGAACGGGATGAAGATCCTGGTCAACAACCAACCGGCGGTCATCATCGACACCGAGTACGTCAAGCCGGGCAAGGGCCAGGCGTTCACCCGCGTGAAGTACCGCCTGATCAAGGACGGCCGCACCCAGGAAGTGACCATGAAGTCGACCGACTCGGTCGATGCCGCCGACGTCGTCGATACCGACATGAACTACATGTACAGCGACGGCGAGTACTGGCACTTCATGGACCCGGAGACCTTCGAGCAGGTGCAGGCCGACAAGGCCGGCATGAACGGCGCCGAGAAGTGGCTCAAGGGCGAGGAGTCCTGCGTGGTCACCCTGTGGAATGGCGCGCCGATCGACGTCACCCCGCCGAACTTCGTCGAGCTGAAGATCACCGAGACCGACCCGGGCGTGCGCGGCGATACCTCCGGCGGCGGCGGCAAGCCGGCCACCCTGGAAACCGGCGCGGTGGTACGCGTGCCGCTGTTCGTCAACCAGGACGAAGTGATCCGCGTCGATACCCGCTCCGGCGAATACTCCGCGCGCGTCAAGTAAGTCCATGCACGAACCCGCCCGCGTCGAGCAGGCTGTCGAGGAACCGGTCCGCG
>NZ_LDJG01000067.1 GCF_001431425.1 Stenotrophomonas nitritireducens | reverse complement strand
GACGT
The DNA here is from genome assembly GCF_001431425.1 of Stenotrophomonas nitritireducens. GTDB lineage: Bacteria > Pseudomonadota > Gammaproteobacteria > Xanthomonadales > Xanthomonadaceae > Stenotrophomonas > Stenotrophomonas nitritireducens. The sequence goes on along the minus strand of NZ_LDJG01000067.1, from coordinate 521 downwards.
GGTGATGCTGCTGGTGCGGGCGGGCGGCAACAGCGCCTTCGTCGCGGTCCGGGCCGGCGGCTGAGTCCCGCCTTCATCAAGCTGTACGCAGGGGCCGCCTCCGGGCGGCTCCTGCCGTTCGGGCCGGCCGCCTGTGCGGGCTGCCCGCCGGGCGTGCGATAATGCCTCGTTATCCTGACGACGCGCCGCGCCGCCGCCACCTTATGTCTGCCGATCCGATGCGGAACATCCGCAATTTCTCCATCATCGCCCACGTCGACCATGGCAAGTCCACCCTGGCCGACCGCATCATCCAGATCTGTGGCGGCCTGACCGCGCGCGAAATGGAAGCGCAGGTCCTGGACAACAACCCGATCGAGCGCGAGCGTGGCATCACCATCAAGGCGCAGTCGGTGTCGTTGCCGTACAAGGCGCGCAATGGCGAAACCTACCACCTGAACTTCATCGACACCCCCGGCCACGTCGACTTCTCCTATGAAGTCAGCCGTTCGCTGGCCGCCTGCGAGGGCGCGCTGCTGGTG
>NZ_LDJG01000066.1 GCF_001431425.1 Stenotrophomonas nitritireducens | reverse complement strand
CGCGCAGGCGCGCGACTTCTGCCCGCGACAGCACGTCCAGACCGCCGCGCGGGTAGATCCGCGCATCCTGTACCGGCAGGGCCCGTGCCACCGCTTCTTTCGTCGTCATTTCCATCATCGGTTCCGTCTTCACAGTTGGTCGAATGTAGCGCTGCCCCCATGAAAAGGAAAACGGCCGGGTCGCCCCGGCCGTTTTCGCGTTCAGCACTGATCCGTCAAGGCATCAGAACTTGTACTTCAGGCTCAACATCATCGACCAGCGCGACACCGCGGTATTGCCCTTGTCGTTGTTGTTTTCCTGGATCGACGAATTGTCGGTGGTACCGGTGAACGAGTACACGTACTTGCCGGTCGCCGGGTCGATACCGGCATAGTTGGCCACGCGACGGGTCGAGTAGAAGCCGTAGTCGTCGATCAGGCCCCACTTCTTGTTGAGCAGGTTGCCCAGGTTCATGATGTCCAGCGCCAGCTCGGTCTTGTGGCCCTTGAACAGGCCCGGCAGTTCCTGGCTCAGGCGCACGTCGAAGCTGTTGACCCACTTGGCGCGGTGCGAGTTGGCCGGCACCACCTGGCCCTTGTAGCCGGCCAGTTCCG
>NZ_LDJG01000065.1 GCF_001431425.1 Stenotrophomonas nitritireducens | reverse complement strand
TCGCCTGCAGCGTCATATTTGTATAAGAGACAGGCTGTCATCCATGTACTTGGGCGTGACGAACAGCGAGATGCCCTTCGGCCCCGGAGGGGCGTCGGGCAGCTTGGCCAGCACCAGGTGGATGATGTTCTGGCTCATGTCGTGCTCGCCAGCGGTGATGAAAATCTTGGTGCCGGTGATGGCGTAGCTGCCGTCGGCATTGGGCTCGGCGCGGGTCTTGAGCAGGCCCAGGTCGGTGCCGGCATGCGGTTCGGTCAGGCACATGGTGCCGGTCCAGTGGCCGGCCACCAGCGGCTTGAGGAAGGCTTCCTTCTGCCAGTCCTGGCCGTAGTGCCTGAGCGCCTCGACCGCGCCGTGCGACAGCATCGGGAACAGGCTCCAGGCCAGGTTGGCCGAGGACGTCATCTCGCTCAGCGCCATGCCCAGCGTTTCCGGCATGCCCTGGCCGCCGAACTCCGGCGCCGCGGTCAGGCCGGTCCAGCCGCCCTCGACGAACTGCGCATAGGCTTCCTTGAAGCCCGGCGCGGTGGTGACCTCGCCGGTGGCCTTGTCCAGCGTGCAGCCGTTCTCGTCGCCCACGGCGCTCAGCGGCGCCAGCACGCTG
>NZ_LDJG01000064.1 GCF_001431425.1 Stenotrophomonas nitritireducens | reverse complement strand
GCTGCCGTCGGCCAACCGCAACATCCAGGATTACATCCGCCTTGACCCGCGCATCTCGCAGGTCAGCAAGGCTGACGGCGCGATCTCGGCCGGTGGCCAGAACACCCGCTACAACGCCATCCGCATCGACGGCATCGGTGCCGGCGACCCGTTCGGCCTGGAATCCAACAACCTGCCGACCGAGCGTCAGCCGGTGTCGATGGACGCGATCCAGGAAATCAACATCGACCTGGCCAACTACGACACCACCATCTACGGTGGTACCGGCGCGGTGATCAACGCCGTGACCAAGTCGGGCACCAACGAGTTCCACGGCACGGTCTACGGTTCGTACCGCAACAAGGACGACATGGTCCGCCGTCGCCTTGATACGGACAAGGGTGACTTCAACGGCTTCAATGACGAGAAGACCTATGGCATGACCTTCGGCGGCCCGATCGTCAAGGACAAGCTGTTCTTCTTCGCCAACTACGAGAAGTACGAGCGCTCCGCCCCGGGCGTGGCGCTGGGCGAAACGCCGTACGGCAAGGGCAGCATCACCGACGCGGACATCAAGCGGGTCCAGGACTTCATGTCGGCCAAGGGCTACGATGTCGGCAGCCTGTCGGCTCCGGACAGCAAGACCGAGATCGAAGAGTACGCGGTCAAGCTCGACTGGAACATCAACGAAAATCACCGTGCCGCGCTGCGTTACAACAAGATGGAACAGAACGTCATGCGCTTCCCGGGCATGGCGTCGGGCACCGTCTCGCTGAGCAGCTACTGGTATGCGCAGCCGAAGACCTATGAAACCTGGATGGGCGAGCTGTTCTCCGACTGGAGCGACAACTTCTCCACCGAGTTCAAGGTCTCGTACAAGGACTACAACGCTACCCGCGTGCCGACCGTGAACCTGCCGCAGATCCGCATCAACGGCTTCGGTTCCAGCAACTCGGCGCTGCTGCTGGGCACCGAGCAGAACACCCACGTCAACATCGTCGAGTCGAAGGAGCTGAGCGCCTTCGGTTCCGCGAACTGGTACATCGGCGACCACACCGTCAAGTTCGGCTTCGACTACTCGAAGAACGAGCTGATGAACTTCTACGGCCGCAACCTCAACGGCGTTTACACCTTCAACAGCCTGGCCGACTTCCTGGCCGGCAAGGTGACCCAGTACCAGCTGCGTGCGCCGCGCCCGAACGGCGGCAGCCTCAGCGACATTCCGGCGAGCTTCACCCTGAAGAACACCGGCCTGTTCGTGCAGGACACCTGGGCGGTCAACTACAACCTGAACCTGATGTACGGCGTGCGCGTCGACGTGCCGGACTTCAGCAGCCAGAAGCTGTACAACCCGCGCATCGAGCAGCTGTATGGCTACAACAACACCGTGCTGCCTGACAGCAACCTGGTGCAGCCGCGC
>NZ_LDJG01000063.1 GCF_001431425.1 Stenotrophomonas nitritireducens | reverse complement strand
CCCCCGAGAAGAGGAAAAATTGCGATTCTTGAAGAAGTTGCGGGAGCCTCATATAGCAAAGTTTTTCTTTCGTTGAGCGCCGGTAAAACGTCCGGCGATTCGAAGGATCGCCGGACGTTTTACCGGCACCCTTCTAACAATCGACCTTGGCAAGTGAGCGTGATGCACGCTCGCGCCAGAGGCTCCCGCAGGAATAGCCTAGCCACGATTGCTTGCCAACGCAAGAAGACGAGATACATCGGGACTGGATCGGCCTTTCACCGTCCCTAACCCCTTTAATCCCTGTGCGGTCACGGCGTAGAGCCCGGACTTCATTCGGACAACCATGCCGGCCTTGCGCAAGCCATCCAACTGACGAGTCATCCAATCATCCGAAGGTATGACAAATCCCTTGTCCCGGAGGTGTTGCACTAACTGAGCTGGTGCAGCGGGGGCTACCTGCCTCAACACCGTCAGAATGCGAGTCTTGGCAGGTAGATTTTCTTCCGTAGTGGCGGTGATATGTCGCAGCGTCAGCCCAACCTCCTTGAGAAAAATCTTTGCCTTTTCCTCGATCTGAGTCCGCTCGTCATCAGACAACCCGTGCTTAGGGACAACCCAAACTGAGGCTTCCGATGCAGATGAAGAAAGAAAGGAATTTCTCAATGACCTTCCAAAGGAGTGAAGCAGTGTGGCACGCAGCCCAGCTTCAATGTCGCGTGTGGCCCCATCCGTAAGGATGAATTCGACCAAAGCCCCCTCTTGCTCTAAAGCCACCTTGGCTGCATCAAGTGCTGCATTCGTGGGCTCCTGATGTCCGCGAGCATTCTTCTGGACTTCAACGAATACGTAGTAGAAGTTCCTTCCGCCGGAATCTCGAACAGCCGACCCCGCTATCAGAATCCCCTTTTCCCGGAGAAAGCTTTGAACCTCTTGGGCACTATGCATCCAATTGTCTCCATGCATCCTCTATCTCCTTGGCCCATGCTTTCGCTTTTTCAGGCCAATGATGAGCCTCCGTGATATCCACGTTATTCAGTGCAAATCTATCTGCATGGGTGAAGTCAATTGGAATTTCAGGGTAGTAATCAGCAACTACTCGTATGGCGTAACTTGAGGCCATCAGATTGGCTAGATTTTTAGCTGCTGTAATGGCGCGAGAGCACTGAGATATGAGTCTTTGGTCGGAGAGATTTTTAGCCCTTTCCTTTCCTTTCTTGAGGGCCTTCACAATCTGACCATTGAGTGTTCCTGGGTAGTTGGCGTGTGGTTGCGTTCCCCATGCTGTGTTAAGTCGCGCCAGCACCTGCCTTACTGAAAGAAAAGTTG
>NZ_LDJG01000062.1 GCF_001431425.1 Stenotrophomonas nitritireducens | reverse complement strand
TTCATCGCGTCTATGGTCCCGCACCATTCGGGAGCGATCCTCATGTGCCGCGAGGCGCAGCTCTCAGATCCGGAACTCGTCAACCTATGCCAAGCGATTTCCGATGGCCAGCGCGCGGAGATCGAGCAGATGAACCGGATTGCTGCACGCCTTCGTTGAGGCTGGCTGCCACTACACTGGCGCCGCGTTGCGCTCCGGCGAAGTTAGCCGCAGCGATGTAAAGATGAGTACTTGCGGTGTTCCGATGCCGGCGGTTGTGTCCTACAGCCGTCCAGGTGCCAGGTAGTCCACGCGACACCACCCCGCGCTGCCTGCGGAGCGAGCGCAAGTCATGATCGTCGCAAGTTGGAGTTCGATAGCGAACCCGCTCAGCAGCTGGACGCATCAGGCGTAACGACGGGTGGATGGATCATCCTTGGACGCTGGTGGAAGTGGTTGGATGAACTTTGTTGCCGAGGGCGAAAAACAAGGCTATAATTGAGTTCTTCGCTGATCACCACAGTGGAGAAAGTGATTGGGAAACAGAGACTTAGCGCTCTAGTGCATGACTCGTTTCCCGCTCCAGATCGATGAAGTTTCCGGGTTTTCAACGGAGCGGCATCAGGGATTCACCTCATGGATACCGAGCAGTTTGGCGACTGCACCCGGTATCCCCGGACGGCCGGAAGCCTCCGGAGAGCGTGAAGAAAGTTGTTAAAAAAGCTGGCGCAACACCTACGAAGTCTGTAGAATGCACGGCTCCCCAAGCGGGAATAGCTCAG
>NZ_LDJG01000061.1 GCF_001431425.1 Stenotrophomonas nitritireducens | reverse complement strand
GAGTCTCGTTTCCCGCTCCAGATAAGGAAAAGGCCCCGCAAGCGGGGTTTTTTCATATCGGGAGGAAGTTTTTCCTCCTGTACAATCGAAAAGATTGTGGCCTGGTAGCAGAGTGGTTATGCAGCGGATTGCAAATCCGCGTACGCCGGTTCGATTCCGACCCAGGCCTCCATTTGAAGCCCTGATCATTCAGGGCTTTTTCTTTTTCGATTGCAGAATCCATTGCATGTTCTGACGGCTGTTCCCGACTTGTGGGCGGGCGAGTGCAGGATTCTTTTCGTCATGGCCCGGGAAAGGCGCGGCGGCCCTGCCGCTTGATGGCCGCGTGCCACGGCGCTCGATAGACCTTCAGGAAGTCCTGGGCGGAGCCATGCCGGCAACACGGTCGGCACCATGGCAAGAACGTGCAGAACGGACACGCGTGATCCGCGCCCGGTGGATCCAGGCGACATGTGCTTCCAGGTGCATCGCATCACGGATCAACCCGCAGTGGCGGGTTTTCGCTCCGCAGTGCCGGCGGTCATGCCGGA
>NZ_LDJG01000060.1 GCF_001431425.1 Stenotrophomonas nitritireducens | reverse complement strand
CGGCCGCAATGGACGCGACGAAGGTGCTGTGGGACAAGACCAGTCAGGACGTCACCACCGACAAGAACATGGGTTATGTGCTCGGTGCCGTGCGGATCCGCAAGGGTAATGGTGGGAAGACCTATGCACTGGTCCCCAATGGCATCGACAGCCCGAACGGTACGGCCACGCTGTATGCCTATGAGTTGGACGCCAATGGTGGCATTGTGGCCACTCGCGAGTTGATCGCCGATCCTGGTAGCGGCAATGGATTGATGTCGTTGGGTTTGGCGGACCTGAATGGTGATGGCCTGCTTGATGTGGTGTACGGCGGTGATCTGCTCGGTAATATCTGGCGCTGGGACTTCAGCGGCAGCACGCCTTCGGCCGCGGTCAAACTGTTCCAGGCGGTAGACGCGTCGAATGCTCCGCAGCCGATCACTGGTGGCCTGTCTGTCGGGCGCAGCAGTACCGGAACCGTCTTCGTCGGTTTTGGTACGGGGCGGTTCATTTCCAGTACCGACGTGCCCGGGACGACTTCGCAGACGCAGAGCTTGTATGGCATCATCGATTCGGGGGCTGCGATTACTGGCGGGCGTAGCAAGCTGCAGGCGCGTACGATTCCATATTCCGGAACAACGGCAAAGGGCGAGAGCGCGCGTGGTTTCGAGACCTATTCACCTTTGTCGGCCGATAAATCCGGCTGGTATGTGGATCTGCCGCCGCCGGAGC
>NZ_LDJG01000006.1 GCF_001431425.1 Stenotrophomonas nitritireducens | reverse complement strand
GTCGACCATGGCAAGACCACCCTGGTTGACTGCCTGCTCAAGAATTCCGACACGCTGGGCGAGCGCACGGTGCTCGCCGAGCGCGTCATGGACAGCAACGACCAGGAAAAGGAACGCGGCATCACCATCCTGGCCAAGAACACGGCCATCAAGTGGAATGGCAACCGCATCAACATCGTCGACACCCCCGGACACGCCGACTTCGGCGGCGAGGTGGAGCGCGTGCTGTCGATGGTCGACTCGGTGCTGATCCTCGTCGACGCGATGGACGGCCCGATGCCGCAGACCCGCTTCGTCACCCAGAAGGCCTTCGCGATGGGCTTCAAGCCGATCGTCGTGGTCAACAAGGTGGATCGCCCGGGCGCGCGTCCGGAGTGGGTGATCGACCAGGTGTTCGACCTGTTCGACAAGCTCGGCGCCACCAACGAGCAGCTGGATTTCCCGATCGTCTATGCCTCGGGCCTGAACGGCTACGCCGGCCTGGAAGACACCGTGCGCTCGGGCGACATGACCCCGCTGTTCGAAGCGATCATGAAGTACGTGCCGGTGCCGGACGTGGATCCGGAAGGCCCGTTCCAGATGCGCGTCAGCCAGCTGGACTACAACAATTTCGTCGGCGTGATCGGCATCGGCCGCGTGCAGCGCGGCAAGGTCAAGAAGAACCAGCCGGTCATCGTGATCGACCGCGAAGGCAAGAAGCGCCAGGGCAAGGTCCTGCAGGTGCTGGGCTTCATGGGCCTGGAACGCATCGAGGTCGAGGAAGCCCAGGCCGGCGACATCATCGCCATCTCCGGCATCCAGGAACTGACCATCTCCGACACCGTCTGCGCGCTGGACACCCCGGAGGCGCTGCCGGCCCTGACCGTGGACGAACCGACCATCTCGATGACCTTCCAGGTCAACAACTCGCCGTTCGCCGGCAACAAGGACCTGTCCGGCGGCAAGTTCCTGACCAGCCGCCAGCTGAAGGAACGCCTGGAGCGCGAGACCGTGCACAACGTGGCGCTGAAGGTCGAGCTGCTCGAAGACGCCGACAAGTTCCTGGTCTCCGGCCGTGGCGAGCTGCACCTGTCGGTGCTGATCGAAACCATGCGCCGTGAAGGCTACGAGCTGGCCGTGTCGCGCCCGGAAGTGATCATCAAGGAAATCGACGGCCAGCTGATGGAGCCGATCGAACAGCTGGTGGTGGACATCGAAGAGCAGCACCAGGGCGGCGTGATGGAAAAGCTGGGCACCCGCAAGGCGCTGCTGGAAGGCATGGAGCCGGACGGCAAGGGCCGCGTGCGCCTGGACTTCAAGATCCCGGCGCGTGGCCTGATCGGCTTCCAGAACGAGTTCAAGACCCTGACCCAGGGTTCGGGCCTGCTGTTCCACGTGTTCGACCACTACGGTCCGAAGGAACAGGGCGCCATCGCCAAGCGCCTGAACGGCGTGATGATCGCCAATGCCCCGGGCGCCACCCCGGCCTACTCGCTGGGCCCGCTGCAGGAACGCGGCAAGCTGTTCGCCGCCGAAGGCGACAACGTGTACGAAGGCCAGCTGATCGGCATCCACTCCAAGGACAACGACCTGACCGTCAACGCGATCAAGACCAAGCCGCTGACCAACATGCGCGCTTCGGGCAAGGACGATGCGATCCAGCTGACCCCGGCCATCAAGTTCTCGCTGGAACAGGCCCTGGACTTCATCGATGACGACGAGCTGGTGGAAATCACGCCGAAGGAAATCCGCCTGCGCAAGAAGTTCCTGACCGAAAGCGACCGCAAGCGCGCCTCCCGCGCCGGCTGATCGACTTGTCCGCGCGCAAGCCCTACAACCCGGATCCGCATGCGCATCCGGGACTTGCCGCCATCGCACTGCTGGAAGCGGTCAAGGCCGTGCTGGCCTTCCTCGCCGCCGCGGGCCTGGAGATCTCCGGGCCCGCTCCCCTGCGCAACATCGTCAATACGCTGATCCGCCGCGTCGGTGCCGATCCGGAGCACGGCTCGTTCTCCACGCTGCTGGACATGATCACGCCCGACACCGTGCACGTCGGCGCCATCGCCCTGGTCGCCTACGGCCTGCTGCGCTCGCTGGAAGCCTGGGGCCTGTGGCGCGCCAAGGCCTGGGCTTCGTGGCTGGGCTGCATTTCCGCGGCGTTGTACCTGCCGCTGGACATCTACGCCATCGTCCGCCATCCCGGCTGGGCCTCGTGGCTGCTGCTGGCCGTCAACATCCTCGTGGTCTGGGTGCTGGCCAGGGACATCGGCAAACGCCGGCCGCCGGCCGCGCGCTGAAGATCGATCCCCCGGGGAGCCTTGCGGCGGGGACAGGTTCGCGCGCGACCTCTCCTTGCCGGTCTGCGCCAGACATCGCACTGAACCGCACGCGGCGGCACTCCGGCCATGGATGCCGGCATGGCCCCGGGCGTGGGTTTGCCAAGGCTGGCCCGGCCCGATAGCCTGCGCGGCATGCGGCCCATCCCGAAGCATTCCCGACTGCTCCTGCCCATGCTGGCGGCAATGCTGTGCTGCGCCTGCCAGCGGACCTCCAGCGCCACCCCGGCAGGCGAACCGCCGTTCCCCTACCAGGAAGCCGGCATCGCCGAGCTGCAGGCGCGGATCACCGCTGGCGAGCTCGACAGCGTCACCCTCACCGACGCCTACCTGCGCCGCATCGCCCTGCTCGACCGCGCAGGCCCGGCGCTGCGCTCGGTGATCGAGATCAATCCCGCCGCGCGCCGTGAAGCCGCCCAGCGCGACGCCGAACGCCGCGCCGGCCGTATCCGCGGCCCGCTGCACGGCATGCCGATCCTGCTCAAGGACAACATCGGCGCCACGCCCATGCACAACACCGCCGGTTCGCTGGCGCTGAAAACGTTCCGCCCACGGCGCGACGCCTTCCTGGTGCAGCGCCTGCGCGAGGCCGGCGCGGTGATCCTGGGCAAGACCAACCTGAGCGAATGGGCCAATTTCCGCTCCACCGGCTCGACCTCGGGCTGGAGCGCGCTGGGCGGCCAGACCCGCAACCCGTATGCGCTGGACCGCAACCCCTGTGGTTCCAGTTCGGGCAGCGCCGTGGCCGTCGCCGCCAACCTGGCCGTGGCTGCCATCGGTACCGAAACCGACGGCAGCATCGTCTGCCCGGCAGCCGTCACCGGCATCGTCGGACTCAAGCCGACCGTGGGCCTGGTCAGTCGCGATGGCATCATCCCGATTTCCTTCAGCCAGGACACCGCCGGACCGATGGCGCGCAGCGTTGCCGATGCCGCGCTGCTGCTGGCAGCCATGGCCGGCCGCGACGAATCCGACCCGGCTACCGCGACGATGCCCGGGCGGGCCGTATACGACTACGGTGCACGCCTGCGCCCTGACGCCCTGCACGGCGCGCGCATCGGCGTGCTGCGCAACGCGCTTGCCGAGCGCGCGGAGATCAAACCGCTGCTGGACCAGGCAGTGGCGGCGATGCGTGCCGCCGGCGCCACGGTCATCGACACCGCCCTGCCCAGCGAGGACGGCTGGGAAAAGGACGAGCAGACGGTTCTGTTGTACGAATTCAAGAACGGGCTGAACCGCTATTTCCAGCAATGGCGCACCCCGGTGGCTTCGCTCGGCGCCCTGATCGCCTTCAACGATGCCCACGCATCGCAGGAGCTGCACCTCTTCGGCCAGGAACTGCTGCTGCAGGCCGAACAGGCCGGCTCGCTCAACGATCCGATCTATATCGCCGCACGCGGCAACGCCCGCCGCCTCGCCGGCGCCGAGGGCATCGACGCCACGCTGCGCGCGGACCGGCTCGATGCGTTGATCGCCCCCACCACCGGCGCGGCCTGGCGCACGACGCCGGGCAAGGGCGACGACTACCCTGGCGGCAGCTACGGCGCCGCCGCCGTGGCCGGCTACCCCAGCCTGAGCGTGCCCATGGGCCACGCCAATGGCCTGCCGCTTGGGTTGCTGTTCATGGGCCCCGCATGGAGCGAACCGCGCCTGCTGGAACTGGGGCACGCCTACGAACAACTGACCCGGGCACGCAGGCCGCCGGCGTTCGCACCCACGCCGTAGGGGCGGCTCCGCAGGGCCGCGCCATCGCCGCGACACCCTTCATCCGCAAGACCACGGTCGCGCGCAGAACGCCGCCTATGCGTCGACGCTACCCTGCTTGCGCACGATCGCCATGGCGATCTCCAGCGACTGCTCGTAGTTCAGGCGCGGATCCACGCTCGAGCGATAGGCCCGCTCCAGGTCCACCTCGGTGAGCTCGCGCGCGCCCCCGGTGCACTCGGTGACGTCCTCGCCGGTCAGTTCCAGGTGCACGCCGCCCAGGCGCGTGCCCGCCGCCGCATGCAGGTCGAAGGACAACTCCACCTCACGGCGGATATTGTCGAAGCGACGGGTCTTGTAGCCGTTGCTGGTGCTCTCGGTATTGCCGTGCATCGCGTCGCACACCCACAGCACGCGCCGGCCGTCGCGCCTCACCGCATCGAGCAGCGGCGGCAGCTTGTCCGCGATCTGCGCCGCGCCCATGCGATGGATGAAGCTCAACCGGCCCGGCTCGTCGTCGGGATTGAGCGTATCGATCAGGCGCAGCAGCTGATCCGGCTGCACCGATGGCCCCACCTTGATCGCGATCGGGTTGCGCACCCCGCGCAGGTACTCCACGTGCGCTCCATCCAGTGCCGCGGTGCGCATGCCGATCCACGGATAGTGCGTGCTCAGGTTGAACCAGCCATGCTGGCGCGGTACCTGCCGGGTCAGCGCCTGCTCGTAGGGCAGCAGCAGCGCCTCGTGGGAGGTGTAGAAATCGACCCGGTTGAGGTTGTGCACCTGCGCGCCGGACAGCGTCTCCATGAACCGCACCGCATCGCCGATGGCGCCGACCATCTTCTGGTATTCCGCCGCCAGCGGCGAACAGCCCATCCAGCTCAGGTTCCAGTACTCGGGGTGGTGCAGGTCGGCGAAGCCGCCATCGATCAGCGCGCGCACGAAATTCATCGTCAGCGCCGAACGCGAATGGGCGACGATCATGCGCTGCGGATCGGGCACGCGCGCGGCCTCGGTGAACTCCGGCGCATTGATCACGTCTCCGCGATAGCTGGGCAGGGTCACCCCGTCGCGGGTCTCGGTGTCGGCCGAGCGCGGCTTTGCATACTGCCCGGCGAAGCGCCCGACCCGTATCACCGGCCTGCGCAGTCCGTGCACCAGCACCAGGCTCATCTGCAGCAGCACCTTGAGCCGGTTGGAAATCGTGGCGGACTCGCAGTCGGCGAAATTCTCGGCGCAGTCGCCACCCTGCAGCAGGAAGCGCTTGCCCTCCTGCGCCTCGGCCAGCTGCTGCTTGAGCGCGAGGATCTCCCACGAGGTCACCAACGGGGGCAGCTGGCGCAGCTGCGCCAGCGCCGCTTCCAGCGCCTGCGGATCGGGATAGGTCGGCATCTGCAGCGCAGGCCGCCCACGCCAGCTGTCCGGCGCCCAGTTCGATGCGGAGGCGGCCGGGGACAAGGAGTGGGACAGGTTCATGCGCTTACCGTTGCGATGCGTGGGAGGAATCAGAGAATCGGGGAATCAGAACAGGCGCGTCCTGCGCGTGCGCAGCCCGGCATGCAGGGCCCAGGCGCCAAGCAGCGCGAACCACACCAAGCTCCACATCGGCATGCTCAGGCCGAGGAACGTCCAGTCGATGTTGCCGCAGTCGCCCGTGCCGGTAAGCACGGTACGGAACACCTCGAACGGCCCCATGGTCTCGCTGAGGAAGCTCAACGGCGGACCACAGCTGCTGCCCAGCTCCTTCGGCAGCAACTGCACGTAGACGTGACGCCCGGCGATGCCGGCGCCCACCGCCGCGGCGATGAACGCGAATACGCCATAGAGGCTGCGACCGCCGCGCGACGCGGGCCCGTGCAGCGCGCCCAGCAGGAACACCAGGCCCAGCGCGGCGAAGGCGATGCGCTGGAAAATACACAGCGGACAGGGCTCCAGCCCCATCTTCAACTGCATCCAGATGGCGAACGCCAGAAGGCCCGCGCAGGCCAGGAAGCCCAGCAGGCACTGCGCGCGGAAACTCCACCGCAAAGGATTCATCACGTCGTTCCGGATCAATGATCGGGCAAGCGTAACAGGCCGGCCGCCGCAGGACAGCATCGCCACGCATGATGATCCCGCATGAGCGCACGTCCGGCCTTGTCCAGCGCAAAGTTGCGGGGGAAGCGCCCTGGCCGGCGAAAAGCCATCCCACCGCCGGCCGCTGCCTGCTCGCATCCGGCCATCGACACAGCATGCGGCATCCTCTGTCGGCCAACCGCTCCAGCCATGCACGAGCGCATTCGACGGGATCCCGCATTCTCCAAAAGCAGAAAGCCCGGCCAGGGCCGGGCTTTCTGTTTCAGGCGTGATTGCAGCGGAAGGCGCGATTACTCGGCCACTTCCTCGGCAACGGCAGCCGGACGGTCCACCAGCTCGACGTAGGCCATCGGCGCATTGTCGCCGGCGCGGAAGCCGCACTTCAGCAGGCGCAGGTAGCCGCCCGGACGGGTAGCGTAGCGCGGGCCCAGGATGGTGAACAGGTTGCCGACGGCTTCCTTGTCACGCAGGCGGGCGAACGCCAGACGGCGGTTGGCGACGGAGTCGACCTTGGCCAGGGTGATCAGCGGCTCGGCGACGCGGCGCAGTTCCTTGGCCTTCGGCAGGGTGGTCTTGATCAGCTCGTGCTTGAACAGCGAGGCGGCCATGTTCTTGAACATCGCTTCGCGGTGGGCGCTGGTGCGGTTGAACTTGCGGCCCGACTTCTGGTGGCGCATGGGTCTATTCCTTGGTCAATGATGGGTCGTTGGACGTCGTTGTCGCCATCCTGGCGTTGCTGCTTGGACTGCGGATGGTCCTGGCCGCCCCTTCCGTGGACGACCGGCGCAGCGGCGTTGCAGCCGTCAGCGCGGGTGTTGCAGTTGCAAGGTAAAGCGGGAGCCACGGCTCGCGCCGCGTCTGCTCCCCGCCCGGCACAGCGCGCCGGGTTGTTCGCCAACGCCAGCCGTTGCCTGCAAGGCAACGGCTGGGCAGCTTTTACTTACCCCAGCATGCCGTGGGCGGAGACGCCGGCCGGCGGCCAGTTCTCCAGCTTCATGCCGAGCGACAGGCCACGCTGGGCCAGCACTTCCTTGATCTCGGTCAGCGACTTCTTGCCGAGGTTCGGGGTCTTGAGCAGCTCGACTTCGGTCTTCTGGATCAGATCGCCGATGTAGTAGATGCTCTCGGCCTTCAGGCAGTTCGCCGAACGCACGGTCAGCTCCAGATCGTCGATCGGGCGCAGCAGCACCGGATCCACGCCGTTGTTGGCCGGCTTGGCCGCACCGCGGTCGCGGTGGGTGAAGTCACCGAACACCGACAGCTGATCGCTGAGGATGTCGGCCGCAGTGCGGACGGCTTCCTCGGCATCGATCGTGCCATTGGTTTCGATATCGATGACCAGCTTGTCCAGGTCGGTGCGCTGCTCGACGCGGGCCGCTTCCACGGCATAGGCGACGCGGCGGACCGGCGAGAACGAGGCGTCCAGGACCAGACGGCCGATGGCGCGGGTTTCTTCGTCCGGACGACGACGCGACGCCGCCGGCTGGTAGCCGAAGCCACGCTCGACCTTCAGGCGCATGTTGATCGCCGTGTCCTTGGTCAGGTTGCAGATGATCTGCTCGCCGTTGAGGACTTCGACGTTGTGGTCGACCTTGATGTCTGCGGCAGTCACCACACCCGGACCCTGCTTGGACAGGGAGATGGTGGCGCTGTCGCCGGAATGCATGCGGATGGCCACGTCCTTCAGGTTGAGCAGGACTTCGAGCACGTCCTCCTGCAGCCCTTCGACCGTGGTGTACTCATGCAGCACGCCGTCGATCTCGACTTCCGTGATGGCGAAGCCCGGGATGGACGACAGCAGCACGCGACGCAGGGCATTGCCCAGCGTATGCCCGTAACCCCGCTCCAAGGGCTCGATGACGACCTTGGCGCGGGTGTCGGTAAGGCGTTCGATCTGCGGACCGCGAGGACGCAGAACCTGGTTGGCGGTAACCGTCATGTTGCGGGTTCTCCTAGTGAACCCCCGGCCGTCGCCGGGGGTTCTCCAATGTGAATTACTTCGAGTACAGCTCGACGATCAGCGCTTCGTTGATGTCCGCCGGCAGGTCGGCGCGATCCGGAACGGCCTTGAACACGCCGCTGAACTTCTTCGAATCGACTTCAACCCACGACGGGCTCAGGTCATGCTGTTCGGCGATGGTCAGGGCTTCCTGCACGCGCAGTTGCTTGGCAGCCTTTTCCGACAGGGCGATCGCGTCGCCGGCCTTGACCTGGTACGAAGCCAGGTTGACCGACTTGCCGTTCACGGTGACGCCGCGGTGCGAGACCAGCTGGCGGGCAGCCGGACGGGTCACGGCGAAGCCCATGCGGTAGACGACGTTGTCCAGGCGGGTTTCCAGCAGCTGCAGCAGGTTCTCGCCGGTGTTGCCCTTCTTGGTCGAGGCCTTCTTGTAGTAGTTGCGGAACTGGCGCTCCAGCAGGCCGTAGATGCGCTTGACCTTCTGCTTTTCACGCAGCTGGGTGGCGTAGTCGGACAGCTTGCCCTTGCGGGCGGTAGCGCCGTGCTGGCCGGGCTTCTGCTCCAGCTTGCACTTGGAGTCCAGCGCACGGGCCGGGCTCTTCAGCGACAGGTCGGCGCCTTCGCGACGGGCGAGCTTACAGGTAGGACCGATATAACGAGCCATTTCTTATCGCTCCCTTTAGACGCGACGCTTCTTCGGCGGACGGCACCCGTTGTGCGGGATAGGCGTCACGTCGATGATGTTGGTGATCTTGTAGCCGACGTTGTTCAGCGAACGCACGGCCGACTCACGGCCCGGACCCGGACCCTTGATGCGGACTTCCAGCGACTTCACGCCGTAGTCCAGCGCGGCCTTGCCGGCCTTTTCGGCGGCGACCTGCGCGGCGAACGGAGTCGACTTGCGCGAACCGCGGAAGCCGGCACCACCGGAGGTCGCCCAGGACAGTGCATTGCCCTGGCGGTCGGTGATGGTAACGATGGTGTTGTTGAAAGAAGCGTGGACGTGGGCGACGCCATCGGTGATGACGCGCTTGATCTTCTTCTTGGTCTTAGCAGCAGCGGGCTTAGCCATTTTCTAGGGTCCCTTACTTCTTAAGCGCCTTGCGCGGACCCTTGCGGGTGCGGGCGTTGGTCTTGGTGCGCTGACCACGCAGCGGCAGGCCGCGACGGTGACGCAGGCCGCGGTAGCAGCCCAGGTCCATCAGGCGCTTGATGGCGATGCCGACTTCACGACGCAGGTCGCCTTCGACGATGTACTTGCCCACTTCCAGGCGCAGACGGTCGATTTCCGGCTCCGACAGATCGCGGATCTTGGTGGTCGAAGCAACGGCTGCGGCTTCGCAGACCTTCTTCGAGCGGGTACGGCCGATGCCGTAAATGCTTTGCAACCCGACCCAGACGTGCTTCTGGGCTGGCAGGTTGACGCCTGCAATACGCGCCATGACGCGGTTCTCCAGCTGAGTGATGGCCGAATGCGCACCGCGTGGCGCGCCATTCCGGCAGGATGGATCAAAAAAGTGAACTAGCGATTCTAACAAGGCCTCGGTTTGCTTGGAAGTCCGTGGAACACAAAGTTCCATGGACCCGGCGTGGGGAGTGTGCCCATGCTCCGGCGCCGGATGTGCCTGGCAGGGAGATTTCTCTCCAAGCCGCCCGCGCTACTCCCGCGCGGAACAACCACATCACACCCCCACCCGAGACCGCTGCGGGGGCCGCCCTTCTGTCTTGAAGACCTGCCCCGGGAACCAGGGCAATCTTCGCGCTATGAAGCGGAAAGTATAGCGGGAGAATCAGCCGCGCGCAAAACCGCCGCGGTTGCCGCCCTTCAGGTTCGCCTTCTTCAGCAGGCTCTCGTACTGGTGCGACATCAGGTGCGCCTGCACCTGGGCGATGAAGTCCATCACCACCACCACCACGATCAGCAGCGAGGTGCCGCCGAAGTAGAACGAGGCATTCAGCTGCGTGCGCATCAGTTCCGGCAGCAGGCAGACGATCACCAGGTACAGCGAGCCGGCTGCCGTCAGGCGGGTCAGCACGGCGTCGATGTATTCGGCCGTGGCCTTGCCCGGACGGATGCCTGGGATCAGCGCGCCCGACTTCTTCAGGTTGTCTGCGGTTTCCTGCGAATTGAACACCAGCGCGGTATAGAAGAACGCGAAACCGGTGATCAGCGCGGCGAACACGATCATGTGCAGCGGCTCGCCCGGACCCAGTGCGTTGGCCACTTTCTGCAGCCAGGTCGCCGAGCTAGCCTGGCCGGACCACATCGCCAGCGTGGCCGGGAAGGCCAGGATGCTGGAGGCGAAGATGGCCGGGATCACGCCGGACATGTTCAGCTTCAGCGGCAGGAACGAGGTCTGGTTCATGTAGGCATTACGGCCACCCTGGCGGCGGGCGTAATTGACCGTGATGCGGCGCTGGCCGCGCTCGACGAACACCACGAAATAGGTGAACGCCAGCACCACGATGACGATCAGCAGCAGCGAGATGAAGCTCATGTTGCCGTCGCGGTAGGCCTCCAGCGTGTGGATGACCGCGGCCGGCAGGCCGGCGACAATGCCGGCGAAGATGATCAGCGAGACACCGTTGCCGATGCCGCGCTCGGTCACCTGCTCGCCGACCCACATCAGGAAGATGGTGCCGGCGGTCAGCGCGACCACGGCGGTGAGCACGAAGCCCATGCCCGGCGCGTAGACGACCGGCGCACCGCCCGGCGACAGCTGGTTCTGCAGCGCCAGGGCGATCGAACCGCCCTGCACGATGGCCAGCAGCACCGCGCCGATGCGCGAATACTGGGTGATCTTGCGGCGGCCCGACTCGCCTTCCTTCTGCATCGCCTTGAGCGCGGGGAAGATATGGACCGCCAGCTGCATCACGATCGATGCCGAGATGTACGGCATCACGTTCAGCGCGAAAATACTGAAACGGTGCAGGGCGCCGCCCGAGAACATGTTGAACATGTCCACGATACCGCCGCCCTGCGCCTGCATCAGCGCAAGCATGGCATCGGGATTGACGCCCGGCACCGGCACGTAGCAGCCGATGCGATAGACGAGCAATGCCCCGACTACGAACAGAAGACGCTGGCGAAGTTCAGTGAACTTGCCCATTCCGCCCGCGAGGTTACCGATGCCAGCTTGCGCCATGTTCCAGTTACTCCTGTACGCTGCCGCCGGCAGCTTCGATCGCAGCCTTGGCGCCGGCGGTAGCCGCCACACCCTTCAGGGTGAACGCCTTGGTCAGCTCGCCCTTGAGGACGATCTTGGCCTTCTTGGCGGTCGTCGGGACCAGCTTCGCGGCGCGCAGCGCAGCGAAATCGATCTCGCCGGCTTCCAGGCGGTCCAGGTGGTAGGACAACACTTCAGCGGTGTCCTTGGCCATCTTGGAACGGAAGCCGATCTTCGGCAGACGGCGCTGCATCGGGGTCTGGCCGCCTTCGAAGCCAGCCTTGATCTTGCCGCCACCCTTGCGGGCGAACGAACCCTTGTGGCCGCGACCGGCGGTCTTGCCCAGGCCCGAGCCGATACCGCGGCCGACGCGGGTGCGCTCGGTGCGGGCGCCCGGTGCCGGGCTCAGTTCATTGAGACGCAGAGTCATGATCGATTACTCCTCAACCTTGACGAGGTAGTGAACGGTATTGATCAGGCCGCGAACCTGCGGGCTGTCCTTCAGTTCACGCACATCGTTGAGCTTGTTCAGACCCAGCGCACGCACCGACAGGCGATGACGCGACTGGGCTCCACGCAGGCCGCGCACCAGGCGCACCTTCACGGTCTTGTTGGACTCATTAGCCATGGTTGAGTTCCTCCACCTTCTTGCCGCGCTTGGCCGCGATGCGCGCCGGCGACTGCATGCCAGCCAGGCCCTTCACGGTGGCACGCACCAGGTTGATCGGGTTGCGCGAGCCGGTGGCCTTGGCCAGCACGTTCTTCACGCCGACCGCTTCCAGCACGGCACGCATGGCGCCGCCGGCGATCACGCCGGTACCTTCCGAAGCCGGCTGCATGAACACGCGGGCCGCGCCGTGGCCGTCCTTGACGGTGTGCCACAAGGTGCCGTTGTGCAGGTCAACACTGACCAGGTTCTTGCGGGCCTGTTCCATCGACTTCTGGATGGCGACCGGCACTTCGCGCGCCTTGCCATAGCCGAAACCGACCTTGCCTTCGCCGTCGCCGACCACGGTCAGGGCGGTAAAGGTGAACTGGCGACCGCCCTTGACGGTCTTGCTGACGCGGTTGACCGCGACCAGCTTCTCGATCATGCCGTCGTCGATCTTCTCTTCGCGGTTACGGTCGCGATCGCGACCCCGCTGCTGACGCTCTTCTGCCATGTTGATTCCTTGGTTGTTGGGTATGTACGGCTCGAGGCCGCTTATGGTTGTGGAGTGATGCGTTGTTCCGGTGGACCGCTGCAGAAGAGCGGCGCCGTCCGGCCTCATTCAGGCCGGCGAGCAGGCGGGCAGGAGCGCGAACGCCCCTGCCCTTGTGCCTTAGAACTGCAGACCGGCCTCGCGCGCGGCATCCGCCAGGGCCTTGATGCGGCCGTGGTAGCGGTAGCCCGAACGATCGAAGGCGACCTTTTCGATGCCGGCGGCCTTGGCGCGCTCGGCAACGATGCGGCCAACCTTGGCGGCGGCGTCGGCGTTCTTGCCGTTCTTCAGGCCGTCCTTGACGTCGGCCTGGGTGGTGTTGGCGGCAGCCAGCACCTTCGAGCCGTCGGCGGTGAAGACCTGCGCGTACAGGTGCTGGCCGGTACGCAGCACCGACAGGCGCGGCACGCCCAGGGTACGGATGTGCGAACGGGTCGACTTGGCGCGACGCAGGCGAGCGATGTTCTTGTTCATGATCTTTATCCTCGAAAGCTGAAAGCTGTGCTTTTCCCGAAAAGTCCGCACACGGATGCGCAGACTTTTGCGAAGGATCCGCCTTAGGCCTTCTTGGCTTCCTTGCGAATGATGTTCTCACCGGCGTACTTCACACCCTTGCCCTTGTAGGGCTCCGGCGGACGATAGCCACGGATCTTGGCAGCGACTTCGCCGACCACCTGCTTGTCCGCCCCCTGCACGACGATTTCCGTCTGCGTCGGGGTGGCCAGGGTGATGCCTTCCGGCGCCACGAACACGACGGGGTGCGAGAAGCCCAGCGACAGGTTCAGGTCCTTGCCCTGCATGGCAGCGCGGTAACCCACGCCGACCAGCTCCAGCTTCTTCTCGAAGCCTTCGGACACGCCATGGACCATGTTGGCCAGGATCGAACGCACGGTGCCGGTCAGCGCGTCGAAGGAGATGTCCTTCGGATTCAGCGTGACGACGCCATTGTCGATGGTGATTTCAACGCCAGCGGACTTGTTCAGCGACAGGGTGCCCTTCGGGCCCTTCACGCTCACGGATTCCGACTGGATGTTCAGCTCAACGCCCTTGGGCAGGTTGATCGGCTTCTTGGCTACGCGGGACATGTTCTACTCCTTCTCGCTTAGGCCACGAAGCACAGGACTTCACCGCCGACGCCCTGCTGGCGCGCCTGCGCATCGGTCATGATGCCCTTGGAGGTGGAAATGATGGCGATGCCCAGGCCGTTGAGGACCTTCGGCAGCTCGCTCTTGCCGCGGTACTGGCGCAGGCCCGAACGCGAGAAGCGCTTCAGGGTCGCGATGACCGGCTTGCCTTCGAAATACTTCAGGACGATTTCCAGCTCGGCCTTGTTGTTTTCCAGCTGGTTGACGCGCAGGTCGGTGATGTAACCCTCGTCCTTCAGGACCTGGGCAATCGCCACCTTGATCTTGGACGACGGCGCTTTCACCGTCTGCTTGCCAACCGCGGCCGCATTCTTGATGCGGACCAGCAGGTCGGCGATGGGATCAGTCATGCTCATGTAGATACCTTTGAGTGCACCGATATCCGCTTTCGCGAAAATCTCGAGTTTTCCCGGGATGGGCCGGGGCCCCTACCAACGTCACCCACACTTTCGAGCGGGCAAGACGCGGGAGTATACGACAAAAAGTCCGACTTGCGTCGGACTCCCTGTATTGCCGGCGGGTTGCCCTTCCGGCCCGCCGGCCGGGCCTTGCGGCCCGGCACGGAGGTTTCTTACCAGCTGGCCTTGCGCAGGCCCGGCACGTCGCCACGCATGGTGGCTTCGCGCAGCTTGTTGCGGCCCAGGCCGAACTTGCGGTACACGCCACGCGGACGGCCCGACAGTTCGCAGCGGTTGCGCTGGCGGGACGGCGACGAATCGCGCGGCAGCTTGGACAGCTTGGCCGCGGCTTCGATCTTCTCTTCGTAGCTCGCGTCCACCGAGGACACGATCTTCTTCAGAGCCGCACGCTTGTCGGCGTACTTCTTGGCCAGCTTTTCCCGCTTGATGTCGCGGTTGACCATGGAGGTCTTTGCCATTTCGGTTTCCTCGACGGATCAGTTACGGAACGGGAACTTGAACGCTGCCAGCAGCGCCTTCGCTTCCGCATCGGTCTTGGCGGTGGTGGTGATGGCGATATCCATGCCGCGGATCGCATCGACGGCGTCGAAGTCGATTTCCGGGAAGATGATCTGTTCCTTCACGCCCATGTTGTAGTTGCCGCGACCGTCGAACGAACGACCCGACACGCCGCGGAAGTCACGCACGCGCGGCAGCGAGATGTTGATCAGGCGATCCAGGAATTCGAACATGGTGTTGCGGCGCAGGGTGACCTTGCAACCGATCGGCCAGCCATCGCGGATCTTGAACGAAGCCACCGAGACGCGCGACTTGGTGACCACCGGCTTCTGGCCGGTGATCTTGGTCATGTCGGCCACGGCGTTCTCGAGCACCTTCTTGTTGGTCGCGGCTTCGCCGACGCCCATGTTGACGGTGATCTTGACCAGCTTCGGCACTTCCATCGGATTGGTGTAGCCGAACTGCTTCATCAGCGCCGGCACCACTTCTTCCTTGTAGATTTTTTCGAGACGGGAAGTCATCAGCTCATTCCTCAGGCGTCAATCGCCTCACCGCTGGAGCGGAACACACGCAGTTTGCGTCCATCCTCCAGCACCTTGAAGCCAACGCGATCGCCCTTGCCCGAAGCCGGGTTGAGGACATTGACGTTGGAGATATGGATCGAAGCTTCACGCTCGACCACGCCGCCGGCAACACCTGCCTGCGGGTTCGGCTTGGTGTGGCGCTTGACGATGTTCACGTTGGCGACGACCACGCGGTCGCCGTCGACGCGGACGACTTCGCCCTGCTTGCCCTTGTCCTTGCCGGTGTTGACGACGACCTGGTCGCCCTTCTTGATACGGTTAGCCATGATTATCTCCTGTCGCTCACAGCACTTCGGGAGCGAGCGAGACGATCTTCATGAACTTCTCGGAACGAAGTTCACGGGTCACCGGCCCGAAGATGCGGGTGCCGATCGGCTCCTGCTTGTTGTTCAGCAGGACGGCGGCGTTGCCGTCGAAACGGATCAGCGAACCGTCGGCGCGACGCACACCCTTGCGGGTACGCACCACGACGGCGTCGTAGACTTCGCCCTTCTTGACCTTGCCGCGCGGGATCGCGTCCTTCACGGTGACCTTGATGATGTCGCCGATGTGGGCATAACGGCGCTTCGAGCCGCCCAACACCTTGATGCACATCACTTCCTTGGCACCGGAGTTGTCAGCGACGTCGAGGTAGCTCTGCATCTGGATCATGATTCAGGCTCCTTATTTCGCTGCGCGGGTGATGATTTCCACCACCCGCCAGTTCTTGGTCTTGGACAGCGGCGCAATCTCGGTCACACGCACGAAATCACCTTCGTTGCAGGTGTTCTCGGCGTCGTGAGCGTGCAGCTTGGTCGAGCGCTTGATGTACTTGCCGTACAGGGCGTGCTTGACCTGGCGCTCCACCAACACAGTGACCGTCTTGTCCATCTTGTTGCTGACGACACGGCCTTCGACCGTGCGCAGCGTCTTGCTTTCAGTATTTTCGCTCATCGCAGCCATCCTTACTTCGTGCTGCCGATCAGGTGCTTGACGCGAGCGATCTCGCGGCGCACCCGGCGGGTTTCGTGGGTCTTCGGCAGCTGGCCGGTGGCGGCCTGCATGCGGAGCGAGAACTGCTCCTTGCGCAGGTCGACCAGGTGGGCCTTCAGTTCGTCAGCCGACTTCTCGCGGAGTTGTTTGATGTCCATCAGCGCACCGTCCGGGTCACGAAAGTGGTGGTGACCGAGAGCTTGGCCGACGCCAGGCGGAACGCCTCGCGTGCGATTTCCTCGGAAACACCCTCGATTTCATAGATCATGCGGCCCGGCTGGATCTGGGCGACCCAGTACTCCACGCCGCCCTTACCGGCACCCATTCGGACTTCGATGGGCTTCTTGGTGATGGGCTTGTCCGGGAAAACGCGGATCCACATCTTGCCGCCACGCTTGACGTAACGGCTGATCGAACGACGGGCCGCTTCGATCTGGCGCGCGGTCAGCTGGCCGTGAGCGGTGGCCTTCAGGCCGTACTCACCGAAGCTGACGGCATTGGCGCTCCAGCTCAGGCCGTCGTTGCGGCCCTTGAACATCTTGCGGTATTTGGTTCGCTTGGGTTGCAACATTGCCGTTACCTCGCTTCACGAGCCGGGCGCGACGGACGGTCGGCACGGTCGCCACGATCGTTGCGATCGCTGCGCGGGCTGTCGTCCTGCTTTTCCTGGCCAACCTGGGAGAAATCGAAGACTTCGCCCTTGTAGATCCAGACCTTGATGCCGATGATGCCGTAGGTGGTGCTGGCCTCAGCGAAACCGTAGTCGATGTCGGCGCGCAGGGTGTGCAGCGGCACGCGGCCTTCGCGGTACCACTCGGAACGGGCGATTTCAGCGCCGTTCAAGCGGCCAGCCACGTTGACCTTGATGCCCAGGGCACCCAGGCGCATCGCGTTGCCGACCGCACGCTTCATCGCGCGGCGGAACATGATGCGACGCTCCAGCTGCTGCGCGATCGACTCGGCGACCAGCTGCGCGTCCAGCTCCGGCTTGCGCACTTCGGTGACGTTGATGTGCGCCGGGACGCCCATCACTTCGCTCACTTCCTTGCGCAGCTTCTCGATGTCCTCACCACGCTTGCCGATCACCACGCCCGGACGGGCGGTGTGGATCGTCACGCGCGCGGTCTTGGCCGGACGCTCGATCAGGATCTTGGAGATACCGGCCTGCGCCAGCTTCTTGCGAAGCATCTCGCGGACCTTCAGGTCGGCCGCCAGGTAGCTGGCGAACTCGGCCTTGTTGGCGTACCACTTGGAGTTCCAGTCCTTGGCGATGCCCAGGCGGATACCAATCGGATGTACTTTGTGACCCATCGTTATTTGCCCTCGCCCACGACCACGGTGATGTGGCTGGTGCGCTTGAGAATGCGCGTGCCGCGGCCCTTGGCGCGGGCCATGAAGCGCTTCAGGCTCGGACCTTCATCAACCATGATGGTCTTGACCTTCAGCTCATCGACGTCGGCGCCCTGGTTGTTCTCGGCGTTGGCGATAGCCGACTCCACCACCTTCTTGATGAGGGCGGCAGCCTTCTTGTCCGAGAACTTCAGCAGGTTGACCGCACGCTCGGCCGGAAGACCGCGCACCTGGTCAGCGACCAGACGGGCCTTCTGCGGGGAGATGCGCGCGGTGCGCAGGATTGCTTTCGCTTCCATCGTCATCTCTCCTTACTTGCCCGACTTCTTGTCAGCACCGTGACCCTTGAAGGTCCGGGTGATGGCGAATTCGCCGAGCTTGTGACCGACCATGTTCTCGTTGACGAGAACCGGAACGTGGTTCTTGCCGTTATGCACGGCGATGGTGACGCCTACCATTTCCGGCAGGATCATCGAACGGCGCGACCAGGTCTTGATCGGCTTCTTGCTGCCCGCGGCGGCCTCCACCTTCTTGACGAGGTGGTGATCGACGAACGGGCCCTTCTTGAGTGAACGTGCCATGGTCGATTAGCCCCTACGATCGCGGACGATGAACTGCTGGGTGCGCTTGTTATGGCGCGTCTTGTAGCCCTTGGTCGGGACACCCCACGGGGTGACCGGATGCGGGTTACCCTGGCCGGCCTTGGCCTCACCACCACCGTGCGGATGGTCCACCGGGTTCATGGCGGCGCCGCGGACGGTCGGCTTGACACCACGCCAGCGTGCAGCACCGGCCTTGCCGAGCTTCTGCAGGTTGTGCTCGTCGTTGCCGACTTCACCGATGGTGGCGCGGCACTCGACCGGCACCTTGCGCATTTCACCCGAGCGCAGGCGCAGGGTGGCGTAGATGCCTTCACGGGCGACCAGCTGCACGCCGGCGCCAGCGGCGCGGGCGATCTGCGCACCCTTGCCCGGCTTCAGCTCGATGCCGTGGATGGTGGTACCGACCGGGATGTTGCGCAGCGGCAGGGTGTTGCCGGTCTTGATCGGCGCATGCGCGCCGGAGATGACCTGGTCACCCGCCTTCAGGCCCTTCGGGGCGATGATGTAGCGGCGCTCACCGTCGACGTAGCACAGCAGGGCGATGTGGGCGGTGCGGTTCGGATCGTATTCGATGCGTTCCACGCGCGCCGGAATGCCTTCCTTGTTGCGCTTGAAGTCGATGATGCGGTAGTGCTGCTTGTGGCCGCCACCCATATGACGGGTGGTGATGCGGCCATGGTGGTTGCGACCACCGGACTTGCTCTGCGGCTCCAGCAACGCGGCGTGCGGCGCGCCCTTGTGCAGATCGGGCGTGACCACGCGCAGGGCCGAACGGCGGCCTGCGGAGGTGGGCTTGAATTTCATCAATGGCATGGGATGTACCTCAGGCCTTGGCCGTTACATCGATGGACTGGCCATCGGCCAGGCGCACGTACGCCTTGCGCCAATCGCCGCGACGGCCAGCGCGGTTACGGAAGGACTTGCTCTTGCCCTTGACGTTGACCACGTTGACGGCCTCGACCTTGACGTCGAACAGCTGCTCGACCGCGGCCTTCACATCGGCCTTGGTTGCTTCGTTCGAGACTTCGAAGACGTACTGGTTGGAGAGTTCCTGCAGGCGCGCGGTCTTTTCGGAGACTCGCGGAGCGCGCAGCACGCTGAAGATTTTTTCGTTGCTGCTCATGCCAGCCACTCCTCGACCTTCTTGACCGCATCGGCGGTGATGACGACCGTGTCGGCAGCGACCAGAGCGACCGGATCCAGACCCTGGACGTCACGCACCTGCACGTAGGGCAGATTGCGGGCCGACAGGTACAGGTGCTCGGAAGCCTCTTCGGTGACGATCAGCGGACGCTTGCCCACTTCCAGGCCAGCCAGCTTGCCGATCAGACCCTTGGTGCTGGTCGCTTCCACGTCGAAGGACTCGACGATGGTCAGGCGGCCCTGGCGGTTCAGCTCGGACAGGATGGCGCACATGGCGGCGCGATACTGCTTGCGGTTGACCTTCTGCTCGAAGCTGCGCGGCTTGGCCGCGAAGGTGACGCCACCGCCGACGAAGATCGGAGCGGTCAGGGCACCGTGACGAGCGCCACCACCCTTCTGCTTCTTCGACTTCTTGGTGGTGCCAGCCACTTCAGAGCGCGTCTTCTGTGCCTTGGTACCGGCGCGAGCGGCGTTGCGGTAGGCAACGACGACCTGGTGAACCAGATCTTCGCTGAAATCGCGGCCGAACACGGCTTCGGAGACCGAGACCTTGTTGTTGCTACCCGTGATAACGAGTTCCATCGTCATCTCTCCTTATGCCTTGCTCGCCGGACGCACGATCACGTCGCCACCGGCAGCACCCGGAACGGCACCACGGACGGCAATCAGACCACGCTCGACGTCGACCTTGACCACTTCCAGGTTCTGCGTGCTCTGCTGCACGGCACCCATGTGGCCGGCCATCTTCTTGCCCGGGAAAACGCGACCCGGGGTCTGGCGCTGGCCCAACGAACCCGGCGCGCGATGCGACAGCGAGTTACCGTGGGTGGCGTCGCCCATGGTGAAGTTGTAGCGCTTGATGGTGCCCTGGAAGCCCTTGCCCTTGGTGACACCCTGGACGTCGACGATCTGGCCGACTTCGAAGATGTCCGCCTTGACTTCGCCACCGACGGCGTAATCGCCGATCTGGGCGTCCTCGACGCGGAATTCCCACAGGCCACGACCGGCTTCGACCTTGGCCTTGGCGAAGTGGCCGGCTTCCGGCTTGTTCACCAGGGCGGCGCGACGGGCGCCGACGGTCACCTGCACGGCGCTGTAGCCGTCGGTTTCGACGGTCTTGATCTGCGCGATGCGGTTCGGGGTGGCTTCGATCAGGGTCACCGGGATGGACAGGCCATCTTCAGTGAAAACGCGGCTCATGCCGGCCTTGCGGCCCACGAAGCCCAACGAATACTTCTTCGTCATGGTCGTAGTCCTCAGGTCAGCTTGATCTGAACGTCGACGCCGGCAGCCAGTTCGAGCTTCATCAGCGCGTCCACGGTCTTGTCGTTGGGGTCGACGATGTCGAGCACGCGCTTGTGCGTGCGGGTTTCGTACTGGTCACGCGCGTCCTTGTCGACGTGCGGGGAAACCAGAACGGTGTAACGTTCGATCTTGGTCGGCAGCGGGATCGGGCCACGCACTTGCGCGCCGGTCCGCTTGGCCGTTTCAACGATCTCGCTGGCCGAGCGGTCGATCAAACGATGATCGAACGCCTTCAGCCGAATCCGGATCTTTTGGTCCGCCATGACGGTGTTCCTATAGGTCTAAAGAGCGACAGGCCCGGCCTCTTGTGTACCGGACCCCATGAATGCGCGGCCATGCCACCCGGCCGTCGCGCGAATCCCTTCAAAACAGCAAGGCGGCCCGGTTTCCCGGCCCGCCCAGACACAAACAAACGCGCAGAAAGCGCCCCGAACCTTCCGGAGCGACCCACGCGACCTGTCCTTAGTCTGGCGAATACGAAGCGCGTCCTGCCCTTCATTTCGCTGGTTGCGGAGCCCATGCAAGCATGAGTCCCGCGAGTGGTCGTGCATTCTGTCAGCATTCCCGGGGCTTTGCAAGCCCCCGGCACTCCGTCCCTCTTGCGCTTCAGCTGCCGGCCATGCTTGGACGGGCGGACGCTTCCGCGCGCCCGTCTAGACCCCTCATTCCGCGGTGGCGCCGGCCTGCAGCAGGCTGTTGAACAGCAGCTTGAACGAACCGTGGGTCTGCGAGCGGAAGGTGATGTCCGTCCCGAAGAAGGTCAGGCGCCCGGCACCGACGTCGGCCTCGGCGGCCAGCACCCCGCCCTGCAGGTGCTCCTGGCCCCAGGCCCAGCCGCTGCGCAGCGGCGTGGCCGAGTCGAAGCGCAGCAGCGGGCGGATGTCGCCGCGGCCAGCAGGAAGATCGAACACCGGGGCATTGTCCCAGCGACCGTCGGAGAAGTACACGTCCAGGCGCTGCGGCAACCCCCAGTTGAGCGGGCGCGACTTGTCCACCGCCACCTGCAGCACGCTGCCGGGAATGTAGTACTCGCGCTGGTTGAGCGCACGGGACTGGCCGTCCGCCCCCTTGCCCAGCAGATGGCTGCGCAGCGGCAGGCCGAGCTGCAGCGCCAGCCCGCTGGAGGAACCGGTGGCGACGACATGGCCGCCGGCCTGCAGGAAGCAGCGCAGCGCAGCGACCGCCGGCTCGCCGTCCAGCTCGCCCAGCATCGGGCGGAACTCGGCCGGAATGGTGGCCGGGTCTGGCGAGGCCGGTGCACGCCCGGCCTTGCCTTCGATCGCAAGCTCCCCGGGCAGCGGCAGCGCGCCACTGGGCAGGATCAGCACGTCGAACCGGCTGCGCAGGTCACCATCGAGGATCTGCTGCGGATAGACCACTTCATAGTCGAAGCCGAAGTTTTCCAGGACCAGCCGCGTCCAGCCGGAGACCATGGAGCCGCCATAGTGGTCCCACAGCGCGATACGCGGCGCCTTCATCGGCTCGCCACCCTTGACGCTACGGCCAGCGACGGTCGCCACCACACCGGTGCCACGCAAGGCCCCGGCCATGGTCGACGCCGATGCGGATGGCACGAAGAAGGCGCCATCGCGGTCATGCAGGCGCCGCACCGGCACGCCGGCCTTGAGCAACCGGTTGACCGCGATCACGCTGTTGTTGGCTCGCGCATCGAGCAGGTAGCCGGTGGCCGAGGCGGGCACCGGCACGTCAGCCGGCACCTGCAGTTGCCCTGCCGGCAGCGCCTCGAACGGGCCATCGAACCCTTCCAGCACGCGATCGAACGCCACGCCCATCTGGAAGGCCAGCGTCCAGCCGGCCGAGTCGTAGGGCGCGATCGGCGGGCCGCCGGCGTACTCGAAGTCATGCGGATGGTCCTGCGGCTCGAACATGTCCAGCACGTGCGGCCGGAACGCCTGGTCGGCCTTGACCACGAACGAGCCGGCCGGATACCTGCGGCCGGCCACGGCGAACGGCCGGGTCGCACGCTCCACCTCGACCCCCGCCAGCTGCAGCGCATTGACGAAGGCGGTCGCGGTCGGGAAATCCGCCTGGTCGGCCGGGATGATATAGCCGCGCGGATCGCGCTGCTCCGGGCGCCGCAGCAGGGCGCTCACCTGCCCCGCATCCAGCTCCGCCGCCGGCTTGCCGTCCTTGCCTGCGTCGGCGCGGGCCTTGGCCAGGACGCTCGGACTGGCCGTCCAGGTATCGCGGCTGCCGCGCTCGATGGAATTGCGGCCCATGCGGTAGATGTTCCACAGCAGCTGCTCGCGGTTGCGCGAGGCATAGTCCAGCAACGCCCAGTTGGCGGTCAGGCTGTAGTCGATGGACTGGCGGAAATGCCAGGTCTGCGCCGGCACCGGCGCCGGCAGGTTGCTGTCGGGCAGCTGCCGGTCCGGCAGGAACGGGATCTGCATCGGCGTCGGGTTGCCGGTGATTTCGGTCAGCACGCCGAGCATGTTGTGGAAGTACGGCATGGTGCGCAGGCCGCCGTTCCACCAGGTGGAATACACGCTGCCGCCCTTGGATACCGCACCCGGCTTGTTCTCCTGCAGGAAGCGCAGGTTCATCGTCGAGCCGAGCGATTCCAGCCCGACCGGGATCATCGCGTCGATGTTGTAGTTGTACGGATCGCGGTACGGCGGGATCACGATGACCGTGCCCTTGGGCGAGGTCTGGTGGTGGTTGTAGACGATCTGCGGGTACCAGCGCGTGTACATCGCCAGGTTGAGGTTGCGCGTTTCCTGCAGCGCGGCCATGTAGAAGTCGCGGTTGTTGTCGTGGCCGGCGTACTTCTGGTACAGGCGCGGCGGCTTGTCGAGCACGCGCCTGGCCGGCACCGGCTCGCGCATGTACCAGTCCGAATACAGCTCCTGCCCGTCCGGATTGGCATGGACCAGCAGCACGATCGTGTCGTTGAGGATGCGCCGGGTCTCCGCGTCGTCGCGGCTGGCCAGCTGCCACACGGTCTCGATCAGCTGGTGCGCGCCGACGGTCTCGTTGGCATGCAGGCCGCCGTCGATCCACACCACCGCCTTGCCCTGCTCCGCCAGCCCGCGCGCGACGGCCTCGTCATCGCGCGCCCGCGCCAGGCGCTCGGAGATGCCGCGGTACTCGTCCAGTTTTGCCAGGTTGGCTGGCGAGGAGGCGACCAGCATCAGCTGCGGGCGCCCTTCCGAGGTCCTGCCCAGCTCAACGAGCCGGAACCGGTCGGAGCCGGCGGCGACCTTGCGGAAATACGCCTCGGTCTGGGTATAGGTGGCGAGCATGTAATCCTCGCCGATGGTGAAGCCGAAGTGCTCCTTAGGCGCCGGTGCCGCCGCCTGCGCCACTGCGGCGATCGCCGCCAGCGCTACTGCCAGCGCCACCCTGCGCCGCCGTTGTCCCGAACCTCGCAACATCCCGTTTTCTCCTGGTCTCTATCTTGTTGGCGGCCGCAACCGCGGCACGCACCTTAAGCACCCCCGCCACCGGTTTCACGTAGCAAAGGTCACGACGGCAGCACAGCCCATTGATACAAGAGCGGAACAGCGGGCATTTTCCGCCACCTGCGGATGCGGGAAGCCATGGCGCATCGCGCCCGGTGACGCCAGGCCGCACTGGCTGGACCCGGCCGGAAAGGCCTCAGCGAGGCGCAGCCCTGCTTTACGGAAAGCGGATCACGGCGGCCTTGTAGCGCCGGGCAACACCCGGCGGGGCCTGGCCAGAAAGGCTCCAGCGGGGCGTTGCCCCGCTCTACAGAACGTGGATCACGGCGGCTTTGTAGCGCCGGGCAACGCCCGGCGGGCCTGGCCAGGAAGGCTTCAGCCGGGCGTTGTCCCGCTCCACGGGAACGCAGGGGATGCTTTCCCCTGGCTGGCGGAGTCACAAAAAAGGGCGGCCCGGAGGCCGCCCTTCTTTCACGCTCCCCGCGGACGGGGAAGACGCGCTTACTTGGTGATCTTGGCAACCACGCCGGCGCCGACGGTACGGCCGCCTTCGCGGATCGCAAAGCGCAGGCCTTCGTCCATCGCCACCGGGTTGATCAGCGTGACCGACATCTTCACGTTGTCGCCCGGCATCACCATCTCGACGCCCTCCGGCAGCTCGCAAGCGCCGGTGATGTCGGTGGTACGGAAGTAGAACTGCGGACGGTAGCCCTTGAAGAACGGGGTGTGACGGCCGCCCTCGTCCTTCGACAGCACGTACACTTCGGCGTCGAACTGGGTGTGCGGGGTGATCGAACCCGGCTTGGACAGAACCTGGCCGCGCTCCACGTCGTCACGCTTGGTGCCGCGCAGCAGCAGGCCCGCGTTGTCGCCCGCCTGGCCCTGGTCCAGCAGCTTGCGGAACATTTCCACGCCGGTCACGGTGGTCTTCTGGGTCGGGCGGATGCCGACGATTTCGATTTCGTCGCCCACCTTGATGATGCCGCGCTCGATACGACCGGTCACCACGGTGCCGCGGCCCGAGATCGAGAACACGTCTTCCACCGGCATCAGGAACGGCTTGTCGACGTCACGCTCCGGGGTCGGGATCCAGCTGTCCAGCGCATCGACCAGCTTCAGGATCGCCGGCACGCCGATGTCGCTCTGGTCGCCTTCCAGCGCCAAGCGGGCCGAACCCGAGATGATCGGGGTGTCGTCGCCCGGGAAGTCGTACTTGCTCAGCAGCTCGCGCACTTCCATTTCCACCAGCTCGAGCAGCTCGGCGTCGTCCACCATGTCGGCCTTGTTCAGGAACACGACGATGTACGGCACGCCGACCTGGCGCGACAGCAGGATGTGCTCGCGGGTCTGCGGCATCGGGCCGTCAGCGGCCGAGCACACCAGGATCGCGCCGTCCATCTGCGCGGCACCGGTGATCATGTTCTTGACGTAGTCGGCGTGGCCCGGGCAGTCGACGTGCGCGTAGTGGCGGCTCGGGGACTCGTACTCGACGTGCGAGGTGGAGATCGTGATGCCGCGCGCCTTCTCTTCCGGCGCCTTGTCGATGGCGTCGTAAGCGTGGAACTCGCCACCGAAACGCTCGGCGCCGACCTTGGTCAGTGCGGCGGTCAGCGTGGTCTTGCCATGGTCGACGTGGCCGATGGTGCCGACGTTGACGTGCGGCTTGGTGCGCTCAAACTTGCTCTTGGACATTTTGCGATTCCTTGATTAGCTCAAAATTTTTGGGAAGGACCCGAGCCGGGGCTCAGGCCTTCTTGATGACGGTGTCGGCGATGTTGTTCGGCGCCGGCTCGTAATGGTCGAACTCCATCGTGAAGGTCGCGCGACCCTGGGTCTGCGAACGCAACGCGGTGGCGTAGCCGAACATCTCGCCCAGCGGGATCATCGCATTGATGATGCTGGCCGAGCCATCACCGGTGGTGCCCGAGCCCTGCAGCACGCCGCGACGACGACTCACGTCGCCCATCACGTCGCCCTGGTAGTCCTCCGGGGTGACGATCTCGACCTTCATGATCGGCTCCAGCAGCACCGGCTTGGCCTTGGCGAAGCCCTGCTTGAAGGCCATCGACGAAGCCAGCTTGAACGCCATTTCCGACGAGTCGACGTCGTGGTACGAGCCGAACACCAGCTTGACCTTCACGTCCACCACCGGGAAGCCGGCCAGCGGGCCACTGGTGATGGTCTCGCGCAGGCCCTTTTCCACGGAAGGAATGAATTCCTTCGGGATCACGCCGCCGGTGATTTCGTTCAGGAACAGGAAATCGTCCTTGATCAGCGGAGCGATCTTCGGATCGGCGCGGTCTTCGGCGGTGATCGGCGACAGCTCGATCACGACGTGACCGTACTGGCCCTTACCACCGGACTGCTTGGCGTGCTTGTAGTCCGACTTCACGTCCGCGGCCTGGATGGTCTCGCGGTAGGCCACCTGCGGCTTGCCGACGTTCGCCTCGACGCTGAACTCGCGCTTCAGGCGGTCGACGATGATGTCCAGGTGCAGCTCGCCCATGCCCGAGATGATCGTCTGGCCCGACTCTTCGTCGGTCTTGACGCGGAACGACGGATCTTCCTGCGCCAGGCGGCCCAGGGCCATGCCCATCTTTTCCTGGTCGGACTTGGTCTTCGGCTCGACGGCCATCGAGATCACCGGCTCCGGGAACGCCATGCGCTCCAGGATGATCGGCGCTTCCGGCGCGCACAGGGTATCGCCGGTGGAGGTGTCCTTCAGGCCCACCGCCGCGGCGATGTCACCGGCCAGAACTTCCTTGATTTCCTCGCGGTTGTTCGAGTGCATCTGCAGGATGCGACCGATGCGCTCCTTCTTGCCCTTGACCGAGTTCAGCACGGTGTCGCCACCGCTCAGGGTGCCCGAGTAGACGCGGAAGAAGGTCAGCGCGCCGACGAACGGGTCGGTGATGATCTTGAACGCCAGCGACGAGAACGGGGCCTTGTCGTCGGAATGACGGCTCAGCTCCTTGGTTTCGTCGTCAACGTCCACGCCCTTCACGTCCGGCACGTCCACCGGCGACGGCAGCAGCTGGATCACGCCGTCGAGCATGGCCTGCACGCCCTTGTTCTTGAACGCCGAGCCGCAGTACATCGGCACGATCTCGGTCGCCAGCGTACGGACGCGCAGCGCTTCGATGATCTCGGCCTCGGCCAGCTCTTCGCCGCCCAGGTACTTTTCCATCAGCTCTTCGCTGGCTTCGGCAGCCGTCTCGATCATGAAGGTGCGCGCCTCTTCGGCTGCGTCCTTCATGTCGGCCGGCACTTCGCCGTACTCGAACTTCATGCCCTGCGAGGCTTCATCCCACTGGATGGCCTTCATCTTGAGCAGGTCGACAACGCCCTTGAAGTTCTCTTCGGCGCCGATCGGCAGCTGCATCGGCACGGCGACGGCGCCGAGCTTGGCGCGCAGCTGGTCACGGACCTTCAGGAAGTTCGCGCCGGTACGGTCCATCTTGTTGACGAACGCGATGCGCGGCACGTGGTACTTGTTGGCCTGGCGCCACACGGTTTCCGACTGCGGCTGCACGCCACCCACGGCGCACAGCACGAACACCGCACCGTCGAGCACGCGCAGCGAGCGCTCCACTTCGATGGTGAAGTCGACGTGCCCGGGGGTGTCGATGATGTTGAAGCGGTGCTCCGGCAGGGACTTGTCCATGCCCTTCCAGAACGCGGTGGTGGCAGCGGACTGGATCGTGATGCCACGCTCCTGTTCCTGCTCCATCCAGTCCATGGTGGCGGAGCCATCGTGCGTTTCGCCCAGCTTGTGGTTCTTGCCGGTGTAGAACAGGATGCGCTCGGACGTGGTGGTCTTGCCGGCATCGATGTGGGCCATGATGCCGAAGTTGCGGTAACGCTCGATGGGAGTGGAACGGGCCACGGGGAGCCTCTCAGATTTTTCGGATTTCGGAATGGCCGAATGCCGCCTTTCGGCGGCCTTCGGGTTGGCGCGGCGATTCTGTCACCGCGAGGTGACACCCAGATGGTGTCACCGGCCTGTATTCACAAGGCCTTCAAACTCACCAGCGGTAGTGCGCGAACGCCTTGTTCGCTTCCGCCATGCGGTGGGTTTCTTCACGCTTCTTGATGGCGCCGCCACGGTTTTCCGAGGCGTCCAGCAGTTCGGCGGCCAGCTTGCGCGGCATCGAGTTCTCGCCACGCTTGCGCGCCGATTCGATCAGCCAGCGCATCGCCAGGGCCATCTTGCGCGAGGCACGCACTTCGACCGGCACCTGGTAGGTGGCGCCGCCGACGCGGCGGGACTTCACTTCGACGGCCGGAGCCACGTTGTCCAGCGCCTTCTGCACCAGCTCGACGGCATTCGGATTCTTCTCGCCGATCACGTCCATGGCGCCATAGACGATCTTTTCAGCGATCGACTTCTTGCCGCTCAGCATCACCATGTTGATGAAGCGGGCGATGGTTTCGCTTCCGTGCTTCGGATCGGGCAGGACGGAACGCTGCGGGGTATTACCTTTACGCGACATAGTGCTCTCTCCTTAGGCCTTCGGACGCTTGGCGCCGTACTTGGAACGGGCCTGGCGACGCTTGGCGACGCCGGCGGCGTCGAGCGAGCCACGAACGGTGTGGTAACGCACACCCGGCAGGTCCTTGACGCGACCGCCGCGGATCAGGACCACGGAGTGCTCCTGCAGGTTGTGGCCTTCACCACCGATGTAGGAAATCACTTCTTCCTGGTTGGTCAGGCGGACCTTGGCAACCTTGCGCAGAGCCGAGTTCGGCTTCTTCGGAGTGGTGGTGTAGACACGGGTGCAGACGCCACGGCGCTGCGGGCACTTGTCGAGCGCCGGCGAGGCACTCTTGTAGGTGGTCGCTTGCCGCGGCTTGCGGACCAGCTGGTTGATCGTCGCCATCAGTAGGTTCTTCTGATTGGGGCCGTAAAAACGGCCAAGGATGCGGAAAATGTAAAGCAGGCCCAAAATTCAGGCCTGCCGAGACAGACGATTGTAGCAACCCCTCCAGAACGCGGTCAAATGCGTCCTGTCAAGGCCAGCCCTGATCCCGGGCCGTTACAGGGGGGCCTCCATGTACCCCGTTCAGGTTGAACCGCCGGCCCGCGGACGGACCGGCAATTCTTCAAAGCGCCCGGCCAGACGATGGCCGGACCTACCTCATTCCTCGCCGCCTGCAGCCTGTTCAGCTTCAGTCGACGCGACCTCCGACTCGACCACCGCGGCCGTACCGGCCAGGGTCTCGATCTCCGACTCGGTCAGGCCGGAGGCGCCGCGACGGCGCTTGGTATGGTACGCAAGGCCGGTACCCGCCGGAATCAGGCGGCCGACGATCACGTTTTCCTTCAGGCCGCGCAGGTTGTCGGCGGTGCCGCGCACGGCCGCCTCGGTCAGCACGCGGGTGGTTTCCTGGAACGACGCCGCCGAGATGAACGACTCGGTCGCCAGCGAAGCCTTGGTGATGCCCAGCAGCACCGGCTCGAAGCGGGCCGGCAGCTCGTTGCGGGACGCCAGCCTGGCGTTTTCCTCGATCACGCGCTGGCGCTCGGCCTGCTCACCATTGAGGAACTTGCTGCCGCCCTGGTCGATGATCTCGACCTTGCGCAGCATCTGGCGCGAGATCACTTCGATGTGCTTGTCGTTGATCTTCACGCCCTGCAGGCGGTACACGTCCTGGATTTCCTTGACCAGGTAGCGCGCCAGTTCCTCCACGCCCTTCAGGCGCAGGATGTCCTGCGGGCTCGGCTCGCCGTCCACCACGGTTTCACCGCGGGTCACGTGCTCGCCTTCGAACACGATGATCTGGCGGTACTTCGGGATCAGCTCTTCGTGCTCGGAACCATCGGTGTCCTTGATGATCAGGCGCTGCTTGCCCTTGGTGTCCTTGCCGAAGCTGATGATGCCCGAACGCTCGGCCAGGATCGCTGGATCCTTCGGCTTGCGCGCTTCGAACAGGTCGGCCACGCGCGGCAGACCACCGGTGATGTCGCGGGTCTTCGACGCTTCCTGCGGGATCTTGGCGACCACGTCGCCCACGCCCACCGGGGCGCCGTCCTGCAGGTTGACGATCGAGCGCGGCGGCAGCAGGTACTGCGCCGGCAGGTCGGTGCCCGGGATGGTCAGGTCGTTGCCCTTGCCATCGACGATGCGGACCAGCGGACGCAGATCCTTGGCCTGCGAGCCACGACGCTTCGGATCGGTGATTTCGCGCGACGCCAGGCCGGTCAGCTCATCGGTCTTCTCGATGACGGTGATGCCGTCGACGAAGTCGATGAAGCGGATGAAACCGGCCACTTCGGACACGATCGGGTGGTTATGCGGATCCCAGTTGGCCACGGTCTGGCCAGCCTTGATCTCGGCGCCGTCCTTGACGGTGATGGTGGCACCGTACGGCAGCTTGTAGCGCTCGCGCTCGCGGCCGTGGGCATCGAGCACCGACACTTCGCCCGAACGCGACACCGCCACCAGCGAACCGTTGGCGTGGTCGACGTGCTTGAGGTTGTTGAACTTGACCGAACCGGTGGTCTTGACGGTGATGTTGTCCACCGCCGCCGCACGCGATGCCGCACCACCGATGTGGAACGTACGCATGGTCAGCTGGGTACCCGGCTCGCCGATCGACTGCGCGGCGATGACGCCGACCGCTTCGCCGATGTTGACGATGTGGCCACGGGCCAGGTCGCGGCCGTAGCAGCGGCCGCAGACGCCGAAGGCCGATTCGCAGGTGATGGTCGAACGCACCTTGATCGACTGCACGCCGGCTTCTTCCAGCTTGTTCACCCACTGCTCGTCGAGCAGCGTGTTGCGGGTGACGATCGGATCCTCGTCGTTGCCCGGCAGGAACACGTCCTCGGCCACGACGCGGCCCAGCACGCGGTCCTTCAACGGCTCGACCACGTCGCCGCCTTCCACGATCGGGGTCATGGTCAGGCCTTCGACGGTGCCGCAGTCGACTTCGGTGATCACCACGTCCTGCGCCACGTCGACCAGGCGGCGGGTCAGGTAACCCGAGTTCGCCGTCTTCAGCGCGGTATCGGCCAGACCCTTACGGGCACCGTGGGTGGAGTTGAAGTACTCCTGCACGTTCAGGCCTTCGCGGAAGTTCGCCTTGATGGGCGTCTCGATGATCGAGCCGTCCGGGCGGGCCATCAGGCCGCGCATGCCGGCCAGCTGGCGGATCTGCGCCTGGCTACCACGGGCGCCGGAGTCGGCCATGATGTACAGCGAGTTCATCGACTTCTGGTCGACGGTCTTGCCTTCGGCGTCCTCGACCTTCTCGGTACCGATGGTTTCCATCATCGCCTTGGCGATGCGCTCGTTGGTGCGCGACCAGATGTCGACCACCTTGTTGTAGCGCTCGCCGGCGGTGACCAGGCCCGACTGGTACTGCTCCTGGATTTCCAGCACTTCCTGCTCGGCTTCGCCCAGGATGCCCTTCTTCTCGTCCGGGATCAGCATGTCGTCGATGCCGATCGACACGCCGGCGCGAGTCGCGTAAGCGTAGCCGGTGTACATCAGCTTGTCGGCGAACACCACGGTGTCCTTCAGGCCCAGCAGACGGTAGCTCTGGTTGATCAGGCGCGAGATGTTCTTCTTGGTCATCTCGGTGTTGCACAGCTCGAACGGCAGGCCCTCGGGCATGATCTCGCTCAGCAGCGCACGGCCGACGGTCGTGTCCTGGATCGAGGCCTTGCTGACCTTGTTGCCCTGTTCGTCGCGCTCGACCTGGGTGATGCGCACCTTGACCCGGGCGTGCAGCTCGACCACGCGGTTGTCGTAGGCGCGCTTCACTTCGTTGGTGTTGGCGAACACCATGCCCTCGCCCTTCTTGTTGATCAGGGCACGGCTGAGGTAGTACAGGCCCAACACCACGTCCTGCGACGGCACGATGATCGGCTCGCCGTTGGCCGGCGACAGGATGTTGTTGGTGGACATCATCAGCGCGCGCGCTTCCAGCTGGGCTTCCAGCGAGAGCGGCACGTGGACGGCCATCTGGTCACCGTCGAAGTCGGCGTTGAACGCGGTGCAGACCAGCGGGTGCAGCTGGATGGCCTTGCCCTCGATCAGCAGCGGCTCGAACGCCTGGATGCCGAGGCGGTGCAGGGTCGGCGCGCGGTTCAGCAGCACCGGATGCTCGCGGATGACTTCTTCCAGGATGTCCCAGACTTCGCCTTCCTCGCGCTCGACCAGCTTCTTGGCGGCCTTGATGGTGGTGGCCAGGCCACGACGCTGCAGCTTGGCGAAGACGAACGGCTTGAACAGCTCCAGCGCCATCTTCTTCGGCAGGCCGCACTGGTGCAGCTTCAGGTACGGACCGACGGTGATCACCGAACGGCCGGAGTAGTCGACGCGCTTGCCGAGCAGGTTCTGGCGGAAGCGACCCTGCTTGCCCTTGATCATGTCGGCCAGCGACTTGAGCGGGCGCTTGTTGGTGCCGGTGATGGCACGGCCGCGACGGCCGTTGTCCAGCAGGGCGTCAACCGATTCCTGCAGCATGCGCTTTTCGTTGCGCACGATGATGTCCGGAGCATTGAGCTCCAGCAGGCGGCGCAGGCGGTTGTTGCGGTTGATGACGCGGCGGTACAGATCGTTCAGGTCGGAGGTCGCGAAGCGGCCACCGTCCAGCGGCACCAGCGGGCGCAGGTCCGGCGGCAGCACCGGCAGCACGGTCATAACCATCCACTCCGGGCGGTTGCCCGACTCGAGGAAGGCTTCGACCAGCTTGATGCGCTTGGTCAGGCGCTTGAGCTTGGTTTCCGAACCGGTGGAGGCGATTTCCTCGCGCAGCTTCACCATTTCGGCCTGCAGGTCGATGGTGCGCAGCAGTTCGTACACGGCTTCGGCGCCCATGGCGGCGTCGAAGTCGTCGCCGTGCTCCTGGCGCGCCTGCAGGTACTGTTCTTCGGTCAGCAGCTGGCGGCGCTCCAGGGCGGTCAGGCCCGGCTCGGTCACCACGTAGGCTTCGAAGTACAGCACGCGCTCGATGTCGCGCAGGGTCATGTCCAGCATCAGGCCGATGCGCGACGGCAGCGACTTGAGGAACCAGATGTGGGCGACCGGCGAAGCCAGGTCGATGTGGCCCATGCGCTCGCGGCGCACCTTGGCCAGGGTCACTTCGGTGCCGCACTTCTCGCACACGACGCCGCGGTGCTTCATGCGCTTGTACTTGCCGCACAGGCACTCGTAGTCCTTCACCGGGCCGAAGATGGCGGCGCAGAACAGGCCGTCGCGTTCCGGCTTGAAGGTGCGGTAATTGATGGTTTCCGGCTTCTTCACCTCGCCGAAGGACCAGGAGCGGATCAGGTCCGGCGAAGCCAGGCCGATCTTGATCGCGTCGAAGTCCAGCGTCTGGCGCTGCTGGTTGAAGAGATTGAGCAGGTCTTTCATGGTGTTCTCCGAAAGGAGGAATGCTGTGTCGATGGGCTGTCAGGGCGCTGCCGGCGGCGCCGCCGCATCACTGCGGCGGCGCCTGCGCGATCAGTTGTCTTCCAGTTCCATGTTGATGGCCAGGGAGCGGATTTCCTTCACCAGCACGTTGAAGGATTCCGGCATGCCCGCGACCATCTCGTGCTCGCCGTCGACGATGTTCTTGTACATCTGGTTGCGGCCCTGCACGTCGTCGGACTTCACCGTCAGCATTTCCTGCAGGGTGTAGGCCGCGCCGTAGGCTTCCAGCGCCCAGACTTCCATCTCACCGAAGCGCTGGCCGCCGAACTGCGCCTTGCCGCCCAGCGGCTGCTGGGTGACGAGCGAGTACGGGCCGGTCGAACGGGCGTGCATCTTGTCGTCGACCAGGTGGTTCAGCTTCAGGTAGTGCATGTAGCCGACGGTGGTCTTGCGGTCGAACGCCTCGCCGGTGCGGCCGTCGTACAGCTGCATCTGCGTCTTGCTGCCGTTGAAGCCCAGCTGCTCGGTGTCCTTGTCGCCGTCCGGGTACGCCAGGTTCAGCATCTCGCGGATCTCGTCCTCGTGCGCGCCGTCGAACACCGGGGTGGCCATCGGCACGCCGTCGGTCAGGTTCTTGGCCAGCGCCACCAGCTGTTCATCGCTGAACTGCGACAGGTCGACGCGATCGCCGGCCAGCTTGGTGTCGTGGTTGTAGATCTTGCCGAGGAACTCGCGCAGCTCGTTCACCGCACGCTGCTGCTCCAGCATCTTCTGGATGCGCTTGCCCAGGCCCTTGGCGGCCCAGCCCAGGTGCACCTCGAGGATCTGGCCGATGTTCATACGCGACGGCACGCCCAGCGGATTCAGGCAGATGTCCACCGAAGTACCGTCGGCCATGTACGGCATGTCCTCGACCGGCACCACGTTGGAGACCACGCCCTTGTTGCCGTGACGGCCGGCCATCTTGTCGCCCGGCTGGATGCGGCGCTTCACGGCCAGGAACACCTTGACCATCTTCAGCACGCCCGGAGCGAGGTCGTCGCCCTGGGTGATCTTGCCGCGCTTGTCGGCGAAGCGACGCTCGAATTCCTTCTCGTGCGCCTGGATCTGCTTCTGCGCGCGCTCGATGGCTTCGGAGGCGTCCTCGTCCTTCATGCGCAGGGTGAACCAGTCGGCCTTCTTCAGGCCGTCGAGGAGGGCGTCGCTGATGGTGTCGCCCTTCTTCAGGCCGGCACCGCCGTTGGCCACCTTGCCGACGATCTGCGAGCGCAGGCGCGCGTAGATCGCCGCTTCCAGGATGCGGAACTGGTCGTCGAAGTCCTTCTTGACGCGCTTGATCTCGTTCTCTTCGATCTGGCGCGCGCGCTTGTCCTTCTCGATGCCGTCGCGGGTGAAGACCTGCACGTCGATGACGGTGCCGTCCATGCCCGGCGGAACGCGCAGCGAGCTGTCCTTAACGTCCGAAGCCTTCTCGCCGAAGATCGCGCGCAGCAGCTTCTCTTCCGGGGTCAGCTGGCTTTCGCCCTTCGGCGTGACCTTGCCGACCAGGATGTCGCCGGCGCGGACTTCCGCACCGATGTACACCACGCCGCTCTCGTCCAGGCGGTTCAGCGCCTGCTCGGAGACGTTCGGGATGTCGGCGGAGATTTCCTCCGGCCCCAGCTTGGTGTCGCGCGCGACGCAGGTCAGCTCTTCGATGTGGATCGTGGTGTAGCGATCCTCTTCCACCACGCGCTCGGAGAGCAGGATGGAGTCTTCGAAGTTGTAGCCGTTCCACGGCATGAACGCGATCAGCATGTTCTGGCCCAGTGCCAGTTCACCGATGTCGGTGGACGGGCCGTCGGCCAGCACGTCGCCGCGCGCGATCACGTCACCCACGTTCACCAGTGGACGCTGGTTGATGCAGGTGTTCTGGTTCGAACGGGTGTACTTGATCAGGTTGTAGATGTCGACGCCGGCGTCGGCGGCATCGGTGATCTCGTTCTCGTTGACCTTGACCACGATGCGGCCAGCGTCGATCTGCACGATGTCACCGCCGCGACGGGCGTTCACGGTCACGCCCGAGTCGCGCGCCACGGCACGCTCGATGCCGGTACCCACCAGCGGCTTCTGCGCGCGCAGGGTCGGCACGGCCTGGCGCTGCATGTTCGCGCCCATCAGCGCGCGGTTGGCGTCGTCGTGCTCCAGGAACGGCACCAGCGCCGCGGCGACCGACACGGTCTGCATCGGCGAGACGTCCATGAAGTGCACTTCCGCCGGCGGCTTCAGCAGCGACTCGCCCTGGTAGCGGCACGGTACGAACTGCTCGGTGAGCATGTTCTTGGCATCGGTCAGGGCGTTGGCCTGGGCGATGACGTACTCGTTCTCCTCGATCGCCGACAGGTACTCGACGTCGTCGGTGACCTTGCCGTCCACGACCTTGCGGTACGGGGTCTCGAGGAAACCGTACTGGTTGGTGCGGGCGAACACGGCCAGCGAGTTGATCAGGCCGATGTTCGGGCCTTCCGGGGTTTCGATGGTGCAGACGCGGCCGTAATGGGTCGGGTGCACGTCGCGCACTTCGAAGCCGGCGCGCTCGCGGGTCAGGCCGCCCGGGCCCAGCGCCGAGACGCGACGCTTGTGCGTCACTTCCGACAGCGGGTTGTTCTGGTCCATGAACTGCGACAGCTGCGAGGAGCCGAAGAACTCCTTGATCGCAGCGGCCACCGGCTTGGCGTTGATCAGCTCCTGCGGGGTCAGGCCCTCGGACTCGGCCATCGACAGGCGCTCCTTGACCGCGCGCTCGACACGGACCAGGCCGACGCGGAACACGTTCTCGGCCATTTCGCCGACCGAACGCACGCGACGGTTGCCCAGGTGGTCGATGTCATCGACCACGCCGCGACCGTTGCGGATCTCGGTCAGGACCTTGATCACGTCCAGGATGTCCGAACCCTCGCCATGCGCGGCGACCAGGCGCTTGGACTCCTCGTCGTTGCGCTCGCCGAAGTACTTCTGGTCGTACAGCACGGCCTCGCCGGTGACTTCCTTGCGGCCGACACGGCGGTTGAACTTCATGCGGCCGACCGTCGACAGGTCGTAGCGCTCGAAGGTGAAGAACAGGTTGTGGAACAGGTTCTGCGCGGCGTCCTTGGTCGGCGGCTCACCCGGGCGCATCATGCGGTAGATCTCGACCAGGGCCTCGAGCTGGGTCTTGGTCGGGTCGATGCGCAGGGTGTTGGACAGGTACGGACCGCGGTCCAGGTCGTTCACCCACAGGGTGCCGACCGCGTCCACGCCAGCCTTGCGGAAGTTCTGCAACTGCTCGTCGGTGATCTCGTCGTTGGCCTGGGCCAGCAGCTCGCCGGTGTTGGCGTCGACGACGTCGTGCGACAGGATGCGGCCGACCAGGTAGTCGTCCGGCACGGCCAGCGCGGCGATGCCCGAGGCCTGCAGCTGCTTGACGTGGCGCGCGGTGATGCGCTTGCCGGCTTCCACGATGACCTTGTCGCCATCAGCCAGGTCGAAGCCCAGGGTTTCGCCACGCAGGCGCTCGGCCACCAGCTCCAGCTGCACACCCTCGCCTTCCGGCAGGATGTGGAAGGTGTTGATGTCGAAGAACTCGTTGAGCATTTCTTCGTTGTTGTAGCCGAGCGCGCGCAGCAGGATCGACACCGGCAGCTTGCGGCGGCGGTCGATACGGGTGAACAGCGCATCCTTCGGGTCGAACTCGAAGTCCAGCCAGGAGCCGCGGTAGGGGATGATGCGGGCGCTGTACAGCAGCTTGCCCGAGCTGTGGGTCTTGCCGCGGTCGTGGTCGAAGAACACGCCCGGCGAACGGTGCAGCTGCGACACGATGACGCGCTCGGTACCGTTGACGATGAAGGTGCCGTTGTCGGTCATCAGCGGGATCTC
Organism: Stenotrophomonas nitritireducens; assembly: GCF_001431425.1. Taxonomy (GTDB): domain Bacteria; phylum Pseudomonadota; class Gammaproteobacteria; order Xanthomonadales; family Xanthomonadaceae; genus Stenotrophomonas; species Stenotrophomonas nitritireducens. Next base: position 170,850 of record NZ_LDJG01000006.1, on the reverse strand, counting down.
GCCGAGGTAGACCTCCTGCTCCTTCACGTACTTGATCGCCTTGGTGGACGATTCCTTGTCGTAGATGACCAGGCGCACGGTCACGCGCAGCGGCGCGCCGTAGCTCATGCCACGCTGGCGGCACTCGCGCTCGTCGAACACCGGCTCGCCCAGCTTGTAGCCCACGTACTCCAGGGCGGCATTGCCGCTGTAGCTGGAGATCGGGAACACCGACTTCAGCGCGGCGTGCAGGCCGTGGTCGGAGCGCTTGGCCGGATCAACGTTTTCCTGCAGGAACTCGCGGTACGAGTCGACCTGGATGGCCAGCAGGAACGGCACCTCGAGGATCGAGCGCTGCTTGCCGAAATCCTTGCGGATGCGCTTTTTTTCGGTGTACGAATAGGACGTCATGGGATCTTCCACCTTGTTGTGCAGGCCGTGCGTCCACGACCCGGAAGGGAACTTTTAAATTGTCAGTTGGAAGTCGCTGGTATTGCCGGCACCAGCACGCCTTCTCCCGCTACTTCCAACTGCCAACTCGTCTGCCTGCCGCCCTGTCCGCCGCGCGATGCGCTGGCCGGCAGGGGTTGGAACGCAGCCCGTGTTGGGCTTGTCACCACACCGGGCAGGGCCCGGCTCTACAACGACCAAAGGCCGGGGGCTTTAGGCCCCCAGCCTTGGCTGCATCGCCGTGATTCGATGGCGACGCAAGGGAACTGCTTACTTCAGCTCGACGGTGGCGCCGGCGGCTTCCAGTTCCTTCTTGAACTTCTCGGCGTCTTCCTTCGAAGCGCCTTCCTTCACGACGCCACCGGCCTCGGCCAGATCCTTCGCTTCCTTCAGGCCCAGGCCGGTGATGGCGCGGACGGCCTTGATGACCTCGACCTTCTTGGCGCCGGCATCCTTCAGGATGACGTTGAACTCGGTCTGCTCTTCAACAACAGCAGCCGGACCGGCAACGGCAACGGCAACCGGAGCAGCGGCGGACACGCCGAACTTCTCTTCGATGGCCTTGACCAGCTCCATCACTTCCATCAGGGACTTTTCGGCGATTGCGTCGACGATCTGATCGTTGGTAAGGGACATTTTGATTACCTTTTGAAAATATTCTGGATTTGAGGTTCCGAAAGGAACCACGGAAACGTCGAACTCAGGCGGTTTCAGCGGCCGGCTCGGCAGCTTCGACAGCCGCCCCACCGTTCTGCTTCTCACCAACAGCCTTGACGGCGCGCGCGAACATGGTGACCGGCTCGGTCAGGACGCGGGCCAGCATGGCCAGGGCCTGATCACGGGTCGGCAGCGATGCCAGCACGTCGACGTGGCTCGCCGGGTAGACTTCGCCACCCACGGCCACGATCTTCGCCTGCAGCTTGTCATTGCCCTTGGCGGCATCCTTGATCAGGCGACCGGCAGCGCCGGGCTCCTCGAGCGAAAACGCATACAGCAGCGGACCGACCATCTGGTCCTTAGCGACTGCGAAATCGGTGCCTTCGACGGCGCGCGCGGCCAGCGTGTTCTTGACAACTTTCAAGAAAACACCGGTTTCGCGGGCCTGCTTGCGCATCGCGGTCATCTGGGCGACCGTGGTGCCAGCGTATTCGGCTGCGATCAAGGAGTGGGCCTTGGCGGCGACGTCTGCCAGTTCGGCGACTACTTCTTGCTTCTGGGACAGATTGAGAGCCATTGCACTCCTCCAATTGAACTCCGCTTACGGCTCCTGCCGTTTGCGGTCCTGTGCGGCATCCGTCCTGGACGCCGGGAGCATCGGGGTGACGCTCCGGTGGTGGCCATTCCAGACCTGGAGTGTGCCGACCCGGGAATCCCAGACCTGCGTGAACCAGAAAACTCCAGAAGGGCGGCACCATCTACGCAGGGTGATTCCCGGGGAATCGATTAAGCGATCCCGCTATGCCGGCGGCGACTCCTTGCCAGATCGAGCTTCCCTGCCCGTCGCCGGTATGCGCTGACCGCGCCTGCGGTCTTTGACGGCTACCGGGCCGGACAGGCCGGCTCGGCGCCTTCAAAATGACGGACACGACACCAGGGTGCCGTGTCCGCTTGAAACAATTACTTCAGGGTCAGCGACGACTGGTCGACGGTGACGCCCGGGCCCATCGTCGAGCTGACCGAAACCTTCTGCAGGTAGGTGCCCTTCGAGGTGGCCGGCTTGGCCTTGATCAGGTCCAGCAGCAGCGCCTGCAGGTTCGACTGCAGCGCGGCGTTGTCGAAGCTGGCCTTGCCGATGGTGCAGTGGATGATGCCGGCCTTGTCGGTGCGGTAACGGACCTGGCCCGACTTGGCGTTCTTCACGGCTTCGCCCGGGTTCGGGGAAACGGTGCCGACCTTCGGGTTCGGCATCAGGCCGCGCGGGCCCAGCACGGTACCCAGCTTGCCGACGACGCGCATGGCGTCCGGGGTCGCGATGACGACGTCGTAGTTCAGATCGCCGGCCTGCATCTTCTCGGCCAGGTCGTCCATGCCGACGGCTTCGGCGCCAGCGGCCAGGGCTTCGTCAGCCTTGGCACCGGCCGGGGCGAACACGGCGACGCGGACCGACTTGCCGGTACCGGCCGGCAGCACGGTCGAACCGCGCACCTGCTGGTCGGACTTCTTCGCATCCACGCCCAGGCGCACGGCCACGTCGATCGACTCGACGAACTTGGCCTTGGCAACGGTCTTCAGGATGTTGATCGCGTCCTCGAAGGCATAGGTCTTGCCCGGGACGACGGCGGCCTTGATGGCCTTCTCACGCTTGGTCTGTGCCATCAGATTAACCCTCCACCACAAGGCCCATGGAACGGGCCGAGCCCGCGATCGTACGCACGGCGGCGTCCAGGTCGGCAGCCGTCAGATCCGGCTCCTTCGCCTTGCAGATTTCTTCCAGCTGCTTGCGGGTGACCTTGCCCACCTTGTCGGTGTTCGGGCGCTTGGAGCCCGAGGTGATGCCCGCCGCCTTCTTGAGCAGCACGGTGGCCGGGGTGCTCTTGGTGATGAAGGTGAAGGTACGGTCCGAGTAGGCCGTGATGATCACCGGCACCGGCAGACCCGGCTCCAGCTTCTGCGTGGCGGCGTTGAAGGCCTTGCAGAATTCCATGATGTTCAGGCCGCGCTGACCCAGCGCAGGACCGACCGGCGGCGAGGGGTTGGCCTGACCGGCCTTCACCTGCAGCTTGATGTAACCGACAACTTTCTTTGCCATTTGAGTGCTCTCCGGGTGCTAGCGCCTTGCGACAACAGGCTCCCCATCGGACCGGGAATCACGCGTCCCGGCATCGCGTTTTGAAATCCTGGAATCGCGCCAAAGGCCACCTCTCGGCAGCCTTTGGTTTCAGCCCCTCGCAGGGAGCCGGCAATTCTAGCAGTTTTTTCAGCGCCAACCTGAACAGGTTGGCGGCAGAAATCAGACCGCCTTCTCGACCTGGCCGAACTCGAGCTCGACCGGGGTGGCGCGACCGAAGATCAGCACCGAAACGCGCAGGCGGCTCTTCTCGTAGTTGACTTCCTCGACCACGCCGTTGAAATCGTTGAACGGGCCTTCGGTGACGCGGACCATCTGGCCCGGCTCGAACAGCACCTTCGGACGCGGCTTCTCGACGCCCTCCTGGACACGATCCAGGATGGCGGCAGCTTCGTCGTCGCGGATCGGCAGCGGACGGTCGGCGGTACCACCAATGAAACCCATCACCTTCGGGGTTTCCTTGACCAGGTGCCAGCTTTCGTTGTCGATGCGCGGAATGCCGGCTTCCTCGTGGGTCTCGATCTGGACCAGCACGTAACCCGGGAAGAACTTGCGCTCGGAACGGCGCTTCTGGCCGGAACGCATTTCCACCACTTCCTCGGTCGGAACCAGGACGTCGCCGAAACGCTCCTCCATGCCCTCGCGGGCGATGCGGTCACGCAGGGCCTGGGCCACCGACTTCTCGAAGCCCGAATAGGCGTGGACGACGTACCAACGTTTCACTGTTATCTCCTCAACGCCCCAGGAACCACTGGGTCAACTTCTGGATCGCGAAGTCGAAACCACCCAGCAGCAGGCTCAGCACGATCACGACCACGATCACCACCCAGGTCATGCGGATGGCTTCCTGGCGGGTCGGCCACACGACCTTGCGCAGTTCGAAACGGGATTCGGAAAGGAATTCGCGGACCTGATGGCCCTTGGCGCTGAACATGAACAACGCGCCACCGGCAACCAGGCCGACGATCACGGCCAGCGCACGCAACTGACCCGCCCACGCGCCCAGCTGAGCCGAGCGCACCGGAGTGGAGAACCAGAACCAGACGAACAAGCCCGCTAGCACCAGCAGGGCGGCGCCGACGTACTTGACCATATCGCCACCGGAAGCGGCGCTCTTGGAATGCTCGATCTTGCTGTTCATCCGACTCTTGCTGCGGGCGCGACCAAGGTCACTGGATAGGTGGCAAGTGGCACGCCAGGAGGGACTCGAACCCCCAACCTGCGGTTTTGGAGACCGCTGCTCTGCCAATTGAGCTACTGGCGTATGACTTGGCTTGTTTCACGTCCCTTAGACGGCGAAGGCGGACCGAGGTTCCCGGCCCGCCATTCGCGTACCAGCGGCAGACTCAACTACCGCCGGGTACTGCAGGCTTACTTGACGATCTTGGCAACCACGCCGGCGCCGACGGTACGGCCGCCTTCGCGGATCGCGAAGCGCAGGCCTTCGTCCATCGCCACCGGGTTGATCAGCGTGACCGACATCTTCACGTTGTCGCCCGGCATCACCATCTCGACGCCCTCCGGCAGCTGCACGGCGCCGGTGATGTCGGTGGTACGGAAGTAGAACTGCGGACGGTAGCCCTTGAAGAACGGGGTGTGGCGGCCGCCCTCGTCCTTCGACAGCACATACACTTCGGCTTCGAACTCGGTGTGCGGGGTGATCGAACCCGGCTTGGCCAGAACCTGGCCGCGCTCCACGTCGTCACGCTTGGTGCCACGCAGCAGCAGGCCCGCGTTGTCGCCCGCCTGGCCCTGGTCCAGCAGCTTGCGGAACATTTCCACGCCGGTCACGGTGGTCTTCTGGGTCGGACGGATACCGACGATCTCGATTTCCTCGCCCACCTTGATCACGCCGCGCTCGATACGGCCGGTCACCACGGTGCCGCGGCCCGAGATCGAGAACACGTCTTCCACCGGCATCAGGAACGGCTTGTCGACGTCACGCTCCGGGGTCGGGATCCAGCTGTCCAGCGCGTCGACCAGCTTCAGGATCGCCGGCACGCCGATGTCGCTCTGGTCGCCTTCCAGCGCCAGACGGGCCGAACCCGAAATGATCGGGGTGTCGTCGCCCGGGAAGTCGTACTTGCTCAGCAGCTCGCGCACTTCCATTTCCACCAGCTCGAGCAGCTCGGCGTCGTCCACCATGTCGGCCTTGTTCAGGAACACGACGATGTACGGCACGCCGACCTGGCGCGACAGCAGGATGTGCTCGCGGGTCTGCGGCATCGGGCCGTCAGCGGCCGAGCACACCAGGATCGCGCCATCCATCTGCGCGGCACCGGTGATCATGTTCTTGACGTAGTCGGCGTGGCCCGGGCAGTCGACGTGCGCGTAGTGGCGGCTGTCGGATTCGTACTCGACGTGCGCGGTCGAGATCGTGATGCCGCGCGCCTTTTCTTCCGGCGCAGCGTCGATCGAGGAGTAGTCCTTGAACTCACCGCCAAAGCGCTCGGCACCGATCTTGGTCAGCGCGGCGGTCAGCGTGGTCTTGCCATGGTCGACGTGGCCGATGGTGCCGACGTTGACGTGCGGCTTGGTACGTTCGAACTTACCCTTGGACATGGCGGCTTCTTCTCGGTAACAGGTTGGTTATGGCGCTTTGAGCAAGATGGTGCTCACGAAAGGAATCGAACCTTCGACCTCCTCCTTACCAAGGAGGTGCTCTACCGACTGAGCTACGTGAGCGAGTTTTGTATTATGGCATGTTTTCAATTTCGTTCAATGGAGCGGGAGACGGGAATCGAACCCGCACCATCAGCTTGGAAGGCTGAGGTTCTACCATTGAACTACTCCCGCACCGGGAACAACGCCACAACATGAAACTGGTGGAGGGAGGTGGATTCGAACCACCGAAGGCGTAAGCCAGCAGATTTACAGTCTGCCCCCGTTGGCCGCTTGGGTATCCCTCCGCTCCACCCCTTTTTGATGACCTTGGCCTAACCGGTCAGGGGTGGGAGAGCCCGCTATTCTGGTGATGACGCATGATGCTGTCAACAGAAATTTTCACATTCCGCGAAAATTCCACTCCCCGCCTCCGCCGCGCCTTCACTCGCCCGGCATCTTCAGCTTTTCGTCCGCGAAGATGGCCACGTGCGGCACGCCATCGACACCGATCCAGCCGCGGTACATGCCCTCGGTATTGAAAGGCGTGGCCGCCTTGCCGTCGGCCGCCAGCACGATCGCCCCGCCGTCGCCGCCAAGCTCCGGCAGGCGCTTGACGATGACCTCCTCGCCGGCCTGCGCCGGGGTTTCGCCGAGGTACTTCATGCGCGAGCAGATTTCGTGGGCCGCGGCCAGGCGGATGTAGAACTCGCCCCAGCCGGTGCCGGACACCGCGCAGTTGTCGCTGGCATAGGTGCCGGCGCCGATGATCGGCGAATCACCCACGCGCCCGTAGCGCTTGTTGGTCATGCCGCCAGTGGAAGTACCCGCGGCCAGCTTGCCCTGCGCATCCAGCGCCACCGCGCCGACGGTACCGAAGTGCTTGGCAGTCTCCAGGTCGGCGTGCGCCTGGCCGGCCGCCTCTTCCTTCAAGGCGCGCTGCAGCTGCTGCCAGCGCTTCTCGGTGCGGAAATACGAAGGATCCACCTGCTCGATCTTCTGTTCGGCGGCGAACATCTCCGCGCCCTGCCCGATCATCATCACGTGCGGCGAATGCTCCATCACCGCCCTGGCCAGCAGGATCGGGTTCTTGATCGTGTGCACGCCGGCCACGGCGCCGGCGCGCAGCGTGGCGCCATCCATCAGCGAGGCATCGAGCTCGTTCTTGCCGTCATGGGTGAAGACCGCACCGCGCCCCGCATTGAAGGTCGGATCGTTCTCCAGCACGGTGATCGCGGCGGTCACGGCGTCCATCGCAGGCTTGCCGGCAGCAAGCGCCTCGTGCCCCTTGCGCAGGGCGGCTTCCAGCGCCGCGCGCGCGGCACGCACCTCTTCCGGATTGAGATCCTGGCGCTCCACGCCGGCTCCGCCATGGATCACGAGCAGGGGCGAGGCGGGCGCCGCCACCGCCGCCGCGGAAGACAACGACGCCAGGCCCAGCAATACCGCGGAAGTCAGCTTCATGTTTCTTCACTCTGGAAAGGTGCCCGATTCTAGGCACGCCATCGCCGATCTGAACAGACGCTGCCGGTGCGGACGCGCGCGGCAACGCCACTGAAACGCAGAAAGGGGCCGAAGCCCCTTCCCTGCCTGCGATCAGCCGCCGTCAGATCAATCCGGCTGCAGCTCCAGCTCGCCGTCCACCACGCTGGCCACGGCGGTGAATGCCGGATTGTCGACCGTGAAGCCAGCAAGGTGCAGGCGGCTGCCCGCCCCCACCCCGGTCACCGGAATGGAACTGAACTCCAGCGATTCGCCGCTGCTCAGGCGGTCGGCGGTGCGGTGCGGCATCACCAGCCAGGCATAGCCGTCGTCGAGCGAATAGACGCGGCCACGGCCATCCGCCTCCACGCACAGCGCGGTGTCCTCGTCCACGCCGATGCCGACGATGTCGTCCTGGCCTTTTTCCTGCGCGGCGCGCGCGACGAACACGATCAGCCGGCCGAGCCGCTCGCGCTTGGCGAAGTGGGTGTCGGTAACGACATTGGAGAGATAGGGCATGGTCAGGAAATCCTGGTCCATCGTGACCTTGCTGCCCATCGGATCGCTCAACGCGGCCGGCGAATTGACGCTCCCGCCATCCAGGGCGCCATAGCTGTAGCCGCCCAGGATCGCCAGGCCGGCGCTGGTACCACCGATCGGCTTGCCCGCGGCGACGTGCTCGTTGAGGACCTGGTTCAACTCCGTCCCCTTCCAGAAACGGATGTAGCGGGACTGGTCGCCGCCGGCGATGAAGATCGCATCCGCACCCCGCACCACCCGCAGCACGGCCGGATCGTCGGCCGCCTTGCGGCTGTCGAACACCAGGGTCTGCACCGACGTGACACCGCCGATGTCGTAATACAGCTCGTTCTGCAGATTGTCGTCGCCGGAGGCGCGCAGGATCACCACGCGGCCGTTGCCGGCACGCTCGACCCACCAATGGAAGGCTTCGGGAACCCAGTCGCCGCCGCCCATCAGCATCATCGCCGCCTGGGTCTGGCCGGGACGCTGGGCATCGGGATTCCCCACTTCGTAATAGCGGTAGCCCGGATCCGACAGCCCCCTGCCGCCCGCGGCGACCGCGCCGCCCGCCATGCCGAGCGCCACCAGCACCAGGGCCAACCGCCCGCATCGGGAAACCATCCGCTTCATACCGCTCTCCAGGACAACATGTAATCGCTTCCATGCCGTAATGCCAGACTTTCCGGCAGTGGTCAAGCGTGTAAAAAAGGTGTTAGATGATCGCGCCCCCATTCACGTTTTATCCGGGGCTCCCGGCGCTCACGCGGGCCGGCCAGACACTTTCCGGAACACTTTCAGCAGAGACCTGATTCATGCGCAGACACGCAATGGTGTGTTCGATCCAGTTGGCCCTGCTTGGCATGGCCGCCCCCGCAATGGCCTTGGCCCAGAACACCGACAACGATCAAACCAAGCAACTGGATACCGTACAGGTCACCGGCTCGCGCATCCCGCGCGCGCAGGTGGAGGGCCCGGCGCCGGTCACGGTGGTCAACGCCGAGCAGATCAAGGCGGCCGGCTTCACCAGCGTGCCGGATGTGCTGCGCTCCCTCAGCCAGAACAACGGCTACACCCAGGGCCAGCAGAACACCACCGGCGCCCAGTCGACCCCTGGTGCACAGGCTGTCGACCTGCGCGGCCTCGGCCCGAACCACACCCTGGTGCTGATCAACGGCCGCCGCATCGCCGACTTCCCGCTGCCACTCAACGGCAAGAGCAACTTCACCGACATCGGCAACATCCCGCTGGGGATGATCGACCGCATCGAAGTGCTGACCGGCAGCGCCTCGGCCGTCTATGGCTCGGACGCGATGGCGGGCGTGATCAACTTCATCCTCAAGAAGTCCACCGACGGCACCACCATCGACTACCGCTATGGCGACACCAGCCGCGGCGGCGGCGAGTCCCACGACCTGACCCTGACCACCGGCTTCGAACAGGGCAATTTCAGCGGCATCGTCGGCGTGGAGCTGATGGACAAGCACCCGGTGTGGGGCACCCAGCGCAAGGTGCAGGATTCCACGCTCGACGGCCCGACCTCACGCAGCCGCTTGCCGACCCTGGTCGCCCGCCGCTATGACGTCGATGAGGACGTCGCGCTCGATCCGGAAGGCGACTGCTCCGCACTGGCGGGCCTGAACAGCGGCACCACCCACCTGGCCCTGGACCGCTACGGCGAGCCCTACTGCGGCAGCGAGCGGATCACCGCCCAGCGCACCATCAACAACGAGCGCAAGGGCGCCACCGCCTATGGCTCGTTCGAGTATCGCTTCGACGACAACCTGTCCTGGTTCGCCGACGTCCAGCTCGGCCGCCAGGAAGTCAAGCTGATGACCGGCAACGGCACCAGCTCCTACCCCAGCGACAACATGGGCTGGGAGTTCCACGACCCGGCCTCGACCGACAACAACGACAAGGTGTTCTACAACGCCGGCACCGGGCACTATGAAATCTGGAGGCGCCAGTTCGGCCCCGAGGAAGTCGGCGGCCTGAAGAACCGCATGAACACCACCACGCAGAAGACGCTGGCGGTGACCACGGGCCTGAAGGGCATGCTCGGCGACAACTGGAACTGGGAAGGCGCCTACAACCACTCCCAGTACAAGGCCGACGTGAAGATGCCGCGCATCAAGGCCGACGCAGCCAACCGCCTGTTCCTGGGCGAGCGGCTGGGCTACGACGACGATGGTTATGCGATCTACAACCCGGATCCGGCGCGCCTGTTCAAGCCGCTGACGCCGGCCGAGTTCGCCTCCATCGCGGCGATGTCCTCCTTCCATCCCGAAGCCAAGAACGACAACGTCAGCTTCACCGCCGACACCCCGGCGCTGTTCTCGCTGCCGACCGGCGACGTCGGCTTTGCCGGCGTGGTCGAGTACGGCCGCCAGTCCTATGCGATCCATCCCGACCCGCTGGCGCTGACCGCCGACGCCTACTACGGCCCGCAGTACGGCGACGGCAGCGGCAGCCGCAACCGCTGGAGCGCCGCCGGCGAGCTGCGTGTGCCGGTGGTCTCCAACCTGCAGGCCAGCCTGGCCGGCCGCTACGACCGCTACAGCTTCGGCAACAGGCATCCCGGCAAGTTCACCTACAGCGCCGGCCTGGAATGGCGTCCGCTCGATACCCTGCTGGTGCGCAGCTCCTACGGCACGGGCTTCCGCGCGCCGGACATGCACTACCTGTTCGCCGACGACGACTACTACCGCAAGACTTCGACGGACTATTACCACTGCCGCCAGGACGAGCCGGGCTTCAGCAACGGCGAGTGCTGGGACGAAGGCGACTGGGACACCAATACGCTCGATGTCTATTCCGGCAACAGGAACCTGGACGTGGAGACCAGCAAGTCGTTCACGGCAGGCTTCGTGTGGTCGCCCATCGCCAACTTCGACCTGGCGGTGGATTACTACAAGATCAAGGTGATGAACCAGGTGCAGTCGCAGGACCGCGAAATCCTGCGCATCACCGAAGCCAACTGCCGCCTCGGCAAGACCGACACCGGTGCGACCGTCGATCCCACCTCGCCGACCTGCGTGGACGCGATGGCACGGGTGATCCGCAACAGCAACGGCGACATCACCAGCGTCCACTTCGCGCCGATCAACATCGCCCGCGAGGAGACCTCCGGCATCGACGTGGCCGCGAACTACCGCCTGCAGACCGCGGCGGCCGGCAACTTCAGCTTCACCGGTACCTATACCTGGGCCCATCGCCATACCCGCCAGCAGTACCCGGGCGACCCGACCGAGGACATGCTGTCGGTGAGCTTCAGCGATACCACCCTGCCGCGGGTCAAGTCCAACCTGGGCGTGACCTGGGACAAGGGTGAGTGGGGCGCCAGCCTGTTCGGCGATTACCTGGGCCGCGTCGCCAACTACGACAACGACGCCTGGACCGAAGCCACCTGGCGCTTCAATGCCGGTGCGCGCTACGACATCAACGACCACCTGCGGGTGTCGCTGTCGGTCAACAACCTGTTCGACAAGATGCCGCCGCGCGACGCGACCTGGGCCGCGTACCCGTACTACAACACCTCGTGGTTCGATGCGATCGGCCGCAGCTACTTCGTGCAGGTCACCTGGAAACTGGGCGGCAAGCCGCTGTAAGACGCGGATCGTTCACAGCTGCAACAACAGGGCCCGCGATGCGGGCCCTGTTGTTTCCGGAGGACCGGCTGGATCCATCGATGCCACCCGACACCTCCCCCGTGATTCTCCACAGCACATGTGCAGAAGGCAGGGAAAAGCCTGTGGAAAACTCCCGCGCACGGCGGCGCCGCAAAGGCTCCGCCTGGGCTGTCGAATTTTTGGCCAGCCACGGCGTGGCGGCGCCCGCCAGATACGCAAAGGCCCCGCATTGCGGGGCCTCGCGTTTCCAGCATCGCGCCGGGAATCAGACGTTGAAGCGGAAGTGCAGCACGTCGCCTTCCTTGACGATGTAGTCCTTGCCTTCCAGGCGCAGGCGGCCGGCTTCCTTGGCGCCCTGCTCGCCCTTGAGGTTGATGAAGTCGTCGTAGCCGATGGTCTCGGCGCGGATGAAGCCGCGCTCGAAGTCGGTATGGATCACGCCCGCTGCCTGCGGCGCGGTGGAACCGGCGCGCAGCTGCCACGCACGGACCTCCTTCACGCCCGCGGTGAAGTAGGTCTGCAGGCCCAGCAGCTTGTAGCCGGCGCGGATCACCCGGTTCAGGCCGGGCTCGTCGAGGCCGAGGTCCTTGAGGAACTCGTCACGATCGGCGTCCTCCAGCTGCGACAGCTCTTCCTCGATCGCCGCGCACACCGGCACCACTTCGGCGCCCTCGGCTTCGGCGCGGGCGCGCACCGCATCCAGGTGCGGATTGTTCTCGAAGCCGTCCTCGGCGACGTTGGCGATGTACATCAGCGGCTTGAGCGTGATCAGGAACATGTCGCGGATCAGCGCCTTCTCCTCCGCGTCGAGGCCGGCCGAACGCGCCGAGCGCCCCTGGTCGAGCGCCGCGGCAAGCTTCTCCAGCACCGGCTTGCGCGCCAGCGCGTCCTTGTCGTTGGCCTTGGCCGCGCGGTTGGCGCGGTCCAGCGCCTTCAGCACGGATTCGAGGTCGGCCAATGCCAGTTCGGTATCGATGGTCTCGATGTCGGCGATCGGATCGACCTTGTTGGCGACGTGGATGACGTTGCCGTCCTCGAAGCAGCGCACGACGTGGGCGACGGCATCGGTCTCGCGGATGTGGGCCAGGAACTTGTTGCCCAGGCCCTCGCCCTTGGAGGCGCCAGCAACCAGGCCGGCGATGTCGACGAATTCCATCGTGGTCGGGATCACCCGCTCCGGCTTGACGATCGCGGCCAGCGCCTCGAGCCGCGGATCGGGCACGGGCACGATGCCGGTGTTCGGCTCGATCGTGCAGAACGGGAAATTGGCCGCGGCGATACCCGCCTTGGTCAGCGCATTGAACAGGGTCGACTTGCCGACGTTGGGCAGGCCGACGATGCCGCATTTGATACCCATGCAACAAACTCCACGATTCGGGATTCCGGCCTGCGCTCTCCGGCGGCGTCGCCGCGCGCGAAAGCGCAGGCCGCAATCACGGTTTGCCCGTGTGCAGCCGCTTCATGGCCTCGTTGAAATCGCCGTCCACCGCCAACGGCATCACGTCGATGGCGTCGTCGATGGCGCGCGCGATCAGCACGTCGTCGTCCTTCGACGGACGGCCCAGCACCCACGGCACCACGCGATCCTTGTGGCCGGGATGGCCGATGCCGATGCGCAGCCGATGGAACCTGCCATGCCCGAGCAGGCGGATGGTGTCGCGCAGGCCGTTCTGGCCGCCGTGGCCGCCGTCGAACTTCAGCCGCGCCGTACCCGGCGGCAGGTCCAGTTCGTCATGCGCGAGCAGGGTCTGTTCCGGTTCGATCTTCCAGAACCGCTGCGCGGCGGTGACCGACTTGCCGGACAGGTTCATGAAGGTGGCCGGCTTGAGCAGCCATACCGGCTGGCCGCCGATATCGGCCTTGGCCACTTCGCCGAAAAGCTTGCCTTCCAGCGCCCACCGCGCGCCCGCCCGCTCGGCCAGGGCCTCAACGAAATGAAACCCGGCATTGTGCCGGGTCCGGGCGTGTTCGGTTCCGGGATTGCCCAGACCGACGATCAGTCGCAAGCCAGTCATGCGTCCACCGTTGGCTGCGTCCGCCCGGGAAGGGCGGACGCAACCGGCCGATTACTCGGCGGCTTCTTCGCCGGCGGTCGGTGCCTTGGCGATGACGACGGCATCGTCGTGGTCCTTGCCCAGCTTCAGCGCCGGGATTTCCACGCCCGCCGGCAGCTTCAGCTGCGACAGGTAGATGATGTCGCCGGCGGTCAGGGCGGCCAGGTCGACTTCGATCGACTGCGGCAGGTCCTTCGGCAGGCAGGCGATGTGCACTTCCTTCAGCTCGTGGGTGACCAGCACGTCGGCGGTCTTGCCGGCCGGGGAGATCTCCTCGTTGATGAAGTGCAGCGGCACGGAGACGTTCAGCACTTCGTTCTCGTTCACGCGCTGGAAGTCCAGGTGCATGACCAGCTGCTTGTAGGGGTGGCGCTGCATGTCGCGCAGGAGCACCTTGTAGAGGGTGCCGTCGAGGTTCAGGTCGATGATCGAGGAATAGAACCACTCGTTCTGCTGGGCCAGCCAGATTTCGTTGTGGTTGAACTCGACCATCGCCGGCTCGCGGTCACCGCCGTAGACGATGCCCGGGACGACACCGGCGTGACGCAGGCGGCGGCTCGCACCCTTGCCCTGCACGTCGCGACGGGCGACCTTGATTTCGTGGGACTTTGCCATTGTTGACTACTCTTGGTTGTTGCACCGCAGGCGGTGCGTGGTGAAGACATTCCCGCGACCAGGAATGCCGTTGTCGGCCCCGGCGACATGCCGGGAACCGGGGTTCATCAATCCACGTACATCGAGCTGACCGACTCGCCGAAGGCGATGCGGCGCATCGTCTCGGCCAGCATCTCGGCCACGCTGATCTGGCGGATCTTGGTGCAGACACGGGCCACGTCGGACAACGGGATCGTGTCGGTCACCACCAGCTCGTCGAGCTGGGAGTTGTTCAGGTTGTCCACCGCCGGGCCCGAGAGCACGGCATGGGTGCAGTACGCGGCGACCTTCACCGCGCCGCGCGCCTTCAGCGCGGCGGCGGCGGCGCACAGGGTGCCGGCAGTGTCGACGATGTCGTCGACCATCACGCAGGTCTTGCCGTCGACGTCGCCGATGATGTTCATCACCGTGGCCACGTTGGCGCGCGGACGGCGCTTGTCGATGATCGCAAGGTCCGCGTCGTCCAGGCGCTTGGCCACCGCGCGGGCGCGCACCACGCCGCCGACGTCCGGGCTGACCACGATCAGGTTGTCGGTGCCGTAAGCGCGCCAGATGTCGGCCAGCAGCAGCGGCGAGGCGTATACGTTGTCCACGGGCATGTCGAAGAAGCCTTGGATCTGGTCGGCGTGCAGGTCGACCGTGAGGATCTGGTCGGTGTGCACGGCCGAGAACATCTTGGCGGCGACCTTGGCGGTGATCGGCACGCGCGAGGAACGCATGCGGCGATCCTGGCGGGCGTAGCCGAAGTACGGCACCACCGCGGTGACGGACGCGGCGCTCGCGCGCTTGAGCGCGTCGATGATCACCAGCAGTTCCATCAGGTTCTCCGCGCTCGGCGCGCAGGTCGGCTGCACCACGAACACGTCCTGCTTGCGCACGTTCTCCTGGATCTCGACCTGCACCTCGCCGTCGGAGAACTTGGAGACCAGCGCCTTGCCCGGCTGCACGCCCAGCTCCTTGCAGATGCTCTGCGCAAGGTGTTTGTTGGCGTTGCCGGAAAAAACCAGCAGGTTCTGGGCGTCTTGCATGTCGGCTTTCTCGGGCGGCGGCGAAAGAGCGGGGGGATGTGTCACGCAAAACCCGGCCAGCGCCGGGCTTTTCCTTCAATTCCCGCACGGGTGAAGCGCGGGCTCGCGAGAAGACTCGCGTGAGTGGCAGGGGCGGTAGGATTCGAACCTACGAATGCCAGGATCAAAACCTGGTGCCTTGGGCCTCTTGGCGACGCCCCTGCATCAATCCATCACTGCATCGCTTCCAGTGCCTCGAGCAGTGGCGAGCGCGCGGCGCCGGCAACTACCCGGGCCCGCAGCTGGTCCGGCAATTCCGCCAGGGCATGCTCTGCGGCAGCGCGCGTGGCGAACTCGACGAAACAACCGCTTCCCGACCCCGTGAGCCGCGCCCGGCCGACGCGCGAAAGCGCCTGGAACACCGCTTCTACGGCGGGTTCCCGGCATCGCAGCACCGGTTCGAACGCATTTCCGAGGATGGTCCCGGAAGCGAAGTCCGCTATTTTCGCGGGCGCGGCATCCCGCGTCAAATCCGGGGAGCGGAACAGCTCGGCGGTAGGCACGTGCACCCCTGGATCCACCAGCAGATACCAGGCCGGCGGCAGGTCCAGCGGCACCAGCCGTTCGCCCACACCCTCGGCCCAGGCGTTGCGCCCGCGCAAGAACACCGGCACGTCGGCGCCCAGACGCAGGCCCAGCGCCGCCAATGCATCCTCGTCCAGGCCGGTTTTCCACAACGCATTCAACGCGACCAGAACGGTCGCCGCGTCGGACGAGCCGCCACCGAAGCCACCACCGGCGGGGATGCGCTTGTCTACGCAGATATCAACCCCTTCGGCGCAATTGGATGCATCTTTAAGCGATTTAGCAGCACGAACCACCAGGTCGTCGGCTTCGGCCACCCCGGGAACGGAGGGCCCTTCGCGGCGCACCTGGCCGTCCGCGCGCAGGCGCAGGCCGATGCGGTCGCCCCAGTCCAGCAGGCGGAACACGGTCTGCAGCTCGTGATAGCCGTCCGGGCGCCGGCCGGTGATGTGCAGGAACAGGTTCAGCTTGGCCGGCGCCGGCCAGTACGACCAGCCGGCCGCGTCCACGACGGTGTTCATGGCCCGCCCATGCTCCATTCATCGACGATCAGCCGCACCTTGGCGTCACCGTTGACCGCCTCGATGCGGCGCGGCAGGGCCGGACGGCCCTCGACCGGCGGGTACCAGTCCAGATAGTCGATCCGCCACCCGCCCTGCTCCAGGACCCGCGGCAATCCTTCGATGTCGTAGCCCTGGTAGGCCGGTGCGATCGCCCCCGAGGCGGGCATGCCGCGCACCCACGCGGCCAGCTGTTCGACCGGAATGTCCCAGCCGGTGGCCTGCAGCAGCAGTTGCCCGGCATCCGTGCCACTGCGCGGCCCGCCTTCCAGCCCATCCAGCCGCACCGGCTGCCCGCCCCCCCCGCTCAGCTGCCAGCTCTGCCGCGTCACCGGCGCCGCCAGGCCGACCTGGTAGGCCTCGCCCTGCTGCTGCCAGTCGATGCGGCCATTGCCGCCATTGCGGCCCTTGCTGATCGCGACCCGGCCCTGGAACGACCACGCCGGCAAGGTATCCAGCACCGCCAGCCGCGCCGTTTCGAGGGCCGGCTCCGAGGTCGTATGCACCTGCACGGCCGGCGGCGCCTGCCGGGTCGCCATGGAACCGCAGCCCGCCAGCGTGCCGGCCAGGAACAGCGCCGCCATCCATCGCCACACCATCGCCGTCATACGCCAAGCGCCTCGATCGCGCGCTGCAGCGCGCGGTTGTCCGGCTCCAGCTTGCGGGCCTCGTCGAAGAAGCGCCGCGCCTCGTCCTTCTGCCCGAGCACCCACAGCACCTCGCCGACATGCGCGGCGACCTCCGGATCCTTGTTCAGGCTCCAGGCGCGGCGCAGCTGCACCAGCGCCTCTTCGTTGCGCCCCAGCCGGTACAGCACCCAGCCATAGCTGTCGACGATGGCCGCGTTGTCCGGCTCGGCCACGCGCGCGCGGTCGATCAGTTCCAGCGCCTCCTGGTAGCGCCGCGTACGGTCGGCCAGGGTGTAGCCCAGCGCATTGAGCGCGGCCACGTTCTCCGGCTCGGCGACCAGGATCTTGCGCAGGTCGGCCTCGGCGCGCGGGATGTCGTCGCGCCGCTCCCAGGCCAGCGCGCGCGCATAGAGCAGCGCGCTGTCGTCCGGGTAGGCGGCCAGGCCGCGGGTCAGGATGCCGACCTCGGCATCGTCGCGCTCGTCGCGCTGCTGCAGTTCGGCTTCCAGCAGGTAGGCGTCGCGGCGCACGTCGTCGTCCACCGAGGCGTCAGCCTGGATGGCATGGACCTCGTCGGCCGCCTGCGCCTTCTCGCCCAGTTCGTGCAGGGCATTGACCGCCCGCAGCCGCGCCTCGCTGCGCTGCGGGCCGCCGGGCACGCCGTGGTACCAGTCCACCGCCTCGCGGTAGCGCTTGAGGTACTCGGCGATCCGCCCAAGCAGCAGGCGCTGGTCCGGGTCGGGCTTGCCGGCCTTGGCCGAGATGTCCTGGTACAGCGCCAGCAGTCCCGCGTCGTCCTTCTGCTTGGCCAGCAGCGAGGCGCGCATGCCCCAGGTCTGCACGGTCTGCTCGCCGATGGAGAGCACCCGCCCGGCCGCGCCCGGTTCGCCGAACGCGTCGTAGGCGAAGGCCAGCGCGTTGCGCAGTTCCTCGTCGCCCGCGGCCTTGGGCTCGATGTCCTTCAACAGCGCCAGCGCCTCGTCCTTCTTGCCGGCCTGGTTGAGCTGGCTGGCATGCAGCAGGGCTACCCTCGGTTCGTCGGGAAAGCGCCTGACCACCTCGCCGACCATGCGCCGCGCCAGTTCCGGGCGCTCCATGCGCAACGCCAGGCGGCCGAACTCCTGCCAGGCTTCCAGATCGTCGGGAATCGCGCCGGCATCGACCAGTTCATCCAGCACCTTCGCCGGCGCCGCCGGATCGCGGCCACCGGTAGCCAGGGCCAGTACCGCGTAACGCCAGGCCTGCGGCTCGCGCGAGCGCAGCACCGCCAGCAGCTCCTTGCGCGCCAGCCGGGTATCGCCCTGGCGCAGCGCCAGCGAGGCGCGGGTGCCGCGCACGGCCAGCGAGCCGGGATCGCGCTGCGCCCACAGCCCCAGGGCCTCGGTCGCGCTGGCCTCGTCGTCGGCCAGCATCGCGATGCGGGTGGCCCGCTCGGCCAGCCCGGCATCGCCGGCGCCTTCGCGCGCGGCCTGCAGATACCAGTGCGCGGCATCGGCCAGCTTGCCCGCCTGCAGCGAGAACTCCCCGGCCAGCACCGGCGTCAGCGATGCGGCCGGCGCCCGCTGCGCCAACTGCGGCGAGGCCGCCAGCAGGGGCGCCGACGACAGGAAGAGCAGCAGGACGCTGCATGTGCGATTCAGCCGGGTTCGTCTGGAAATGGGCATCTGCGGCAATCGGGCCGTAAAATGGCGGCCATCAACAGCCAGCAGCTTATCGCAAGCAACTGAACAGAATGACCCTGTGGGTGCTCGGACTGAACCATCAGACCGCGCCGGTGGAACTGCGCGAACGCGCGGCCTTCGGCGGCGACGCGCTGTCGCGCGCGATGGCATCGCTGCGCCAGTCGCCGCAACTGGCCGAGGCCGTGCTGCTGTCCACCTGCAACCGCACCGAACTGTACGCCGTGGCCGAGGACGGCCAGCATCTTTCCCGTTGGCTGGAAAGCCATGCCGGCGACCTGCAGGGTTACCTGTACGAGCACCGCGACGACGACGCCGTGCGCCACCTGTTCCGCGTCGCCACCGGCCTGGATTCGATGGTGCTGGGCGAACCGCAGATCCTGGGCCAGGTGAAGGACGCCTGGTCGCTGGCGCATGACAGCGGCGCGATCGGCAACCACCTCGACCGGCTGTTCCAGCAGACCTTCTCGGTGGCCAAGCGCGCGCGCACCGACACCCGCGTCGGCGCCAATCCGGTATCCGTGGCTTCGACCGCGGTGCGGCTGGCGCAGGATTCGTTCGCGCGGCTGGACGATTCCACCGTGCTGCTGGTCGGCGCCGGCGAGACCATCGAACTGGCCGCCAGGCACCTGGGCGAAGCGCGGGTGAAGCGGCTGCTGATCGCCAACCGCACCCTCGCCCACGCGCAGGAACTGGCCAGCCGCCACGGCGGCGTGGCGCTGCCGCTGACCGAACTGGAACGCCACCTGGCCGAGGCCGACGTGGTGTTCTCGGCCACCGCCGCGCGCGAGCCGGTGATCCTGCAGCGGCAGGTCGCCGCCGCGCTGCGCGCGCGCCGGCACAAGCCGATGCTGCTGTTCGACCTGGCGGTGCCGCGCGACATCGAGGCCGGCGTGGGCGAACTGGCCGACGCCTACCTCTACACGGTCGACGACATGGAGCGCGCCGTGGAGGAAAACCGCCGCAGCCGCCGCGAGGCCGCCGCCGAGGCCGAGACCATCATCGACCTTCAGGTCTCCCGCTACATGGAGAACCTGCGCGCCACCCACCTGCAGGCGCCGCTCAAGCAGCTGCGCGCATTCGGCGAGGCCACCCGCGCCGAACTGCTGGAGAAGGCCCGCCAGCAGCTGGCCAACGGCAAGACCGCCGACGAGGTGCTCGAACAGCTCGCCCACGGCCTGACCAACCGCCTGCTGCACCCGCCTACCGCCGCGCTGCGGCAGGCCGCGCTGGAAGGCGACGCCGACCTGACCCGAGCCGCCGAGCGCCTGTTCCCGGCGGTGCCGGGCTACCACCACCCGATTGCAAGAACCGATGACGCCGACCCTGCGCCGTAAGCTGCTGGCCCTGGCCGAGCGCCGCGAAGAACTGGAACGCCTGCTTGCCGACCCGGAGGTGGTCGCCGACAACACGCGCTTCCGCGACCATTCGCGCGAATTCGCCCAGCTCGAACCGGTCGCCGCCGCGCTGGCCGCCGAAACCCGCGCCCGCGACGACCTGGCCTCGGCCGAGGCGATGCGCGCCGACCCGGAGCTGCGCGAACTGGCCGAAGAGGAAATCGCCGCGGGGCAGGCGCGTCTGCTGGCGCTGGACGAGGAACTGGCCCTGCTGCTGGTGCCCAAGGACCCGCGCGACGAGGGCAACCTGTTCCTGGAAGTGCGCGCCGGCACCGGCGGCGACGAAGCCGCGATCTTCGCCGGCGACCTGTTCCGCATGTATGCGCGCTATGCCGAGCGCCAGGGCTGGAAGGTCGAGATCGAATCGGACAACCCCGGCGAGCACGGCGGCTACAAGGAAGTGGTGGCGCGCGTGGTCGGCCGCGGCGCATACTCGAAGCTGAAGTTCGAGTCCGGCACCCACCGCGTGCAGCGCGTGCCGGCCACCGAGTCGCAGGGCCGCATCCATACCTCGGCCGCCACCGTGGCGATCATCCCCGAGGCCGATGACGTGGAAGACATCGCCATCAACCCGGCCGACCTGAAGGTGGACACCTTCCGTTCCTCCGGCGCCGGCGGCCAGCACGTCAACAAGACCGAATCGGCCATCCGCATCACCCACGTGCCGACCGGCGTGGTGGTCGAATGCCAGACCGAGCGCAGCCAGCACGCCAACCGCGACAAGGCGATGAAGCGGCTGAAGGCACAGCTGCTCGACGCCGAGCGCAGCAGGCAGGCCGCGGCGCAGGCCGAATCGCGGCGCCTGCAGGTCGGCAGCGGCGACCGCAGCCAGCGCATCCGCACCTACAACTTCCCGCAGGGCCGCATCACCGACCACCGCGTCGAGGGCCTGACCCTGTACGACCTGCCCAACATCATCGAGGGCGACCTGGACGCCCTGGTCGGCCGCCTGCTGCACGAGCACCAGGTGGACGAACTGGCACGGCTGTCCGAAGGCAGCTGAGCCGCGCCCATCGCCATGCGCGCCGCCGGCATCGGCACGGTGGTGCGCGGAACGGGCGCGGGAATGGCCGCAGAATCAGGCATACCGCAGCGAAGGGTCACGCCACAGCATGAACAGCCCCCACGACGAACTCCGGCAGCTGCGCATCGCGGTGCAGCGCCAGCCTGCCGACTTCATCGCCTGGGTGATGCTGGCCGACGCCGAGCTGGGCGCGGGCGACTTGCCCGCTGGCGAACACGCCGCGCAGCGCGCGCTGCAGCTGCGCCACGATCATCCCGAAGCGCTGGCGCGGCTGGGACGCGCGCGCTGGATGCAGGGCCGCCACGAGGAGGCCGCCAACCTGCTGCGCCACGCCTCGCGGCAGGTGCCGCAGCATCCTGGCATCGCGCTGTGGCTGGGCCATGCGCTGGAAGATGCGGGGCAGCCCGAGGCGGCCGCCGATGCCTACCGCCGCGCCCACGCGCTGATGCCGGAAGAGGCCTACATGGCGGCGCAGCGGTTGAACTGGCAACGGCGGCTGTGCGACTGGCGCGGGCTGGAGGCGTTGTCGCGGCAGGTCCGCGACGCGGTGGCGCAGAGCAACCCGGCGGTGGAGCCGTTCGCCTTCCTCAGCGAGGATGCCAGCGCCGCCGAGCAGCTGGCATGCGCCCGCCAGCGCGCGCAGGTGATTGCCGGTTCCACGCCGCCGCTGCCGCCGGCGCAACCGCGCATGGAAGGCCCGCTGCGGGCGGGTTTCCTCTCCAACGGTTTCGGCGCGCACCCCACCGGGCTGCTGACGGTGGCGCTGTTCGAGCAGCTGCGCGCCCATGCCGGACTGCAGGTGCACCTGTTCGCGCTCAACCGCGACGACGGCAGCCGCATCCGCCAGCGCCTGCACGCGGCGGCGCATGCGCTGCACGAGGTCGATGGCATGCCGCATGCGGCCATCGCCGGGCGCATCCGCGCCGCCGGCATCGACGTGCTGTTCGACCTGCGCGGCTGGGGCGGCGGCGGCACGCCGGAAGTGCTGGCGATGCGGCCGGCGCCGGTGCAGGTCAACTGGCTGGCCTATCCCGGCACCTCCGGCGCGCCGTGGATCGACTTCGTGCTGGCCGACGGCTTCGTGCTGCCGCCGGCGCTGGAACCGGGGTTCAGCGAGAAGGTGCTGCGCCTGCCGCGCGCATTCCAGCCCTCAGACAACACCCGCGTGGTCGAGCAGCCGCCCGCGCGCCGCGAATGCGGCCTGCCCGAACGTGGCCAGGGCGGCAACGGCATGGTGTTCTGCTGCTTCAACAACAGCTACAAGCTCAACCCGCGCAGCGTCGCGCGCCTGCTGGAAGTGCTGCGCGGCGTACCCGGCAGCGTGCTGTGGCTGCTCTCCGGGCCGGGGCTGGCCGATGAGCGGCTGCGCGAGGTCGCGCGCCTGCAGGGCATCGAGCCGTCGCGGCTGGTGTTCATGCCCAAGCTGCCGCACCCCCAGTACCTGGCGCGCTATCGGCACGCCGACCTGTTCCTCGACACCCATCCCTACAACGCCCACACCACCGCCTCGGATGCGCTGTGGGCCGGTTGCCCGGTGCTGACCACGCCCGGCCGGACCTTCGCCGCGCGCGTGGCCGGCAGCCTCAACCATCATCTCGGGCTGGACGACATGAACGTCGCCGACGATGCGGCCTTCATCGCCACCGCGGTCCGGCTGGGCAATGACCCGGCGGCACTGGCCGCGCTCCGCCGGCGGCTGGCCGAAGCCCGCGACACAAGCAGCCTGTTCGACATGGCCGGCTTCGCGGGCGATTTCGCCGCCCTGCTGAAGGACCTGCAACGCCCGTAGGTGCGGGGCTTGCCCCGCACCTACGGGTTACAGCTACCGCAGCCGTTTCACCCGCTGCCGGTAGTCGCCCACGTTGTCGCCGTCGATGCGGCGCTGCTGCGTGCCTCTTGTCTCGCCGACCTGCGTGTCCGAGCCGGTCACCGGCTTGGCCTCGATGGCGGTATCGCGCTCGAAGGCATGCGATTTGTCGGTATTGCGGTAGTACCGGTACAGCGCCCAGTACAGCGCGGTCGCGCCGGCCGGGCCTGCGGCCAGCAACCATAGTCCACTGTCGTCGCTCATGTCGTCGCCACCAGGAATGCAATTGCCAGAGCCTCGACGACGGTACCGGTGGCCAGGGCGGCCAGCAGCAGCTTCCACTGCTGTACGGGCACGCTGCCCATGGTAGCGCCGGTACGGCCGTTGACCGCGATGTAGTGCAGCATGCCGCCGTTGCTGCCGGGCTGGTGGTAGGAATACAGCCATACCGGCAGGTACATCGACACCCAGCGGGTGCCATGGACATCCAGCTGCTCCTGCTCCCAGCGCACACCGCGGTCGTAGCGGCGCACCGAACGCTCCACCTGCGAACGCGCGATGGACAGCAGCTGGTCCTCCAGCCGCGGACGCAGTTTCTCGACGTCGAGATTGCGCTTCTCCGAGGTGAAGCCGGACAGGTAGGAGGCGTTCCATTTCAGCGCGTTCTTGGTGTCGAACGGCAGGATGGCGTTGATGATGTTGTTGGTATTGGCGCGCGTGTCCAGGTTGCCACGCTCGGTGGACGACTCCAGCGGCAGGTCGTCGACGGTGAAATCCACCTGCCGTTCCACCTGGTACACGTCCGCGTCGTAATAGGTCTGCCTGTTCTTCTCGGTACCGCGGGTGTACTCGCGCGTCTTGATCTCGCCCTTGCCGGCCACCGCCGCGCTGACATTGCTGTCCACGATCATGTACGGCAGGTAGACGCCGACCACGTTCTCGGGCGTGAACTGTTCCTTGAACGCCTTGAGCGCGAACATGCGGCGCTTGTCCACGAACTGGCGGATGCGCGCGACCGCATCTTCCTTCCGGATGTGGAACGGCAGCACCGCATCGGGCACCGCGCCATTGGCGACCTGTTCGTTGACGCCGAACACATGGCGGCACCAGTGGCAGCGCGCGGTCATCGCGCTTTCGGTATTGACCGTGACCTCGGCGCCGCAGCCGCTGCACTTGAAGGTCATCAGCGCGGAGGCAGCGGCGTCGATGTCGCGCGCGCCGGAGGCGATGACCGTGCCCTGCAACTGGTCGATGCCCTCGCCGAGCCCGAATTCCTCCTCCACCCGCGCGCCATCCCATTCATGGCGGCAGTACAGGCACACCAGCATGTCGGTTCCGGCACGTGGGCGGATATCGGTGGCGCCGCATTTCGGACAGCGGTTGAGGCCGTCCTTCAGCTCGGTGGCCGAGGTGTCGATGGCAACCGGATCGGGCGCCTCGACTTCGTCGCGGATGGCCTTGGGCAGGTTCGCGGTATCCAGCGGGAAAGTGCCGGGCAGCGGCGGGACATCCCGCGGCGACCCCGGCCCGTCCAGCGCCGCCGCCGGCAGGGGCGGCGGCGGAGGGACGGACCCGGGCAGCGGCGGCGGACCGTTTCGGGGATCGGACATGTTCGTCGTGCGTCCTGCCGGTTACAGGCCCAGCGCCTTGGCTTTCAGCGCGTCGTAGTCGCCCTGGGTGATCAGGCCCAGGTCCAGCATTTCCTTGGCCTTCTTCAGCTTGGCCACCGGGTCGTCCGCGGCGGGAGCGGCCGGCGCCACCGGCTGCTGCAATCCGGCCATGCCACCCATCATCCCGGAGGCCATGCCGATCCCCATCATGCCGGCCGCGCCGCCGTTCTCGCCGGCGGCCTGCATGCCCGCGGCCACGCTGGCCTGCAGGTTGGAATTGCCGCGCGCGCCGGACAGCGCATCGGCGCGCTGCACCGTCTTCAGCAGCTCGCGGGTGTTGGCGTCGTACTCGATGGAGACGATGGCGGTCTTGACGATGGCCAGGCCGCGGTCGGACTGCCACTGATAGGCCTGCTCGACCGCCGCCGACAGGCTCTGTGCGAAGCCGATCGAGTCCTGCTGCAGTTTGGTGATGCGGTTGCCCTTGGCCGGATCGTTCGTATACAGGCTGAAGGCCGGGGCCAGCGAGCCGACCACTTCGTTGAACAGCTGGCTGGCGGCGGCGTTGTCCAGGTCGGTGAAGTCGAACACCTGGCCCGGGCGCAGGTAGCTGGCCGGCACGAAGTTCTTCACGAACAGGATCGGGTCGACGATCTTCAGCGTGTACGAGCCGCGCGTGACCGCGCCGACCTGGGTATTGAGGAAGCCGTCGTCCCAGTAGATCTCGGACTGGGTGCCGAAGCGGTTGTCCGGCAGCTCCTTCAGCGAGACGAAGAACGCCGCCTGCTGCGCGCCCGGCTGGCCGCCGAACTTGAAGCGCTCCCAGCTCTGCCTGATGAAGGTGCTGACCAGGCCGTCACCGGCGAAGATCGACTGCGAGTTCGGGTCGTCCGAACGCCACTCGTAGCCGCCCGGCTCGGCGACGAAGCCGGTGATCGCGCCGTCCTGGAACAGCAGCAGGCCGTAGCCTTCCGGCACCACGATCTTCGAGCCGTTGGTGATGATGTTGGACGAGCCGCCGGTGTTGGAGCCGCGCCCGGCATTGGTGCCGCGCGGCACCGCGGCGAACAGCGCCGCCGTCGCCGGCAGGCCGTCCGGCACCGTGAAGAAGTCCTTCCACTGGTCGGCGAGCACGCCGCCGATCGCACCCTTTGCTGCCTGGACAAGCCCCATCGCACTGCTCCTGATCCATTGCCGGGCACCACGCCCGGCGCATCGGCAAAACTACATGAAAACCGGTGACCGAGACATCACCGCGCACGCAGGCCGGCCTGCCGCGACAGCACCCGCACGGCCACTGCGCTAGGCTCGCGCTTCCAGACAGGGAACCGCCATGGGCAAGCTGAAGCGCAAGGAATACGAAAGGCTGCTGGAACCGATGCAGCTGGAACTGGCCGCGATGGCGCGCTGGGTCCAGCATTCGGGCCAGCGCCTGCTGGTGCTGTTCGAGGGCCGCGACACCGCCGGCAAGGGCGGCGCGATCCAGGACGTGGCCCGGCACCTGAACCCCCGCCAGTGCCGCGTCGTCGCCCTGCCCAAGCCGACCGACCGCGAGAGCACGCAGTGGTATTTCCAGCGCCACGTCGCCCACCTGCCCGCGGCAGGCGAGATCGTGCTGATGGACCGCAGCTGGTACAACCGCGCCGGCGTGGAAAAGGTCATGGGCTATTGCACCGATGCCCAGTACCGGGCCTTCCTCGAGCAGGCGCCCGTGTTCGAACGGCTGCTGGTCGACGACGGCATCCTGCTGTTCAAGTACTGGCTGTGCGTGGACCAGGAACAGCAGGAAAAGCGCTTCGCCGAGCGTCGCGACAACCCGCTCAAGGGCTGGAAGCTGTCGCCGGTGGACCTGAAATCGCGCCTGGAGTATGCCGCCTATACCCATGCCCGCGAGGCCATGCTCGAAGCCACCCACAGCCGCCATGCACCATGGACGCTGGTGGACTTCAACGACCAGAAGCGCGGCCGCCTGACCCTGATCCGCGATCTGCTCGACCGCCTGCCGGAAACACGCGTGGATGAGGCGCTGATCGACCTGCCGCCCCTGCCGGGAAAGCCCAGGAAAGAGAAATACGGCCAGGTCAAGCCGCTGCCGCCCTATCCGGCCGGCTGAACGTAAAAATTCCCACCCGGCGCCACGGGACCATCGCACCAGCGCCTTTGTAGAGCGGGCCAACGCCCCGCCGGGGTATTACCGGGAAAGCCCCGCCGGGCGTTGCCCGGCGCTACAGCCCCCGGCCATCTTGTAGAGCGGGGCAACGCCCCGCTGGAGCATCACCGGGAAAACCCCGCCACGCGCCGCAACAGCACCTCGTTACGCAGGACGCCGGGGGCATCGCCCGCTCAGGCCACCTTGCCGCCGGCCTCGGCGATGGCCTGCTCGATCTTCTGCGCATCGACCGGGCCGAGGAACTGCCGGGCGACCTTGCCATCGGGCGCGATCAGGTAAGTCATCGGCAGGCCGCGCGGCGTAGCGAAATCGGCCGGCGGGTTGTAGGGATCGAGAATCGCGATGGGATACGCCACCGGGTGTTTCTCCAGAAACGCTCCCATCTCGTCCGGCTCGATGTCCTCGTAGGCCAGACCGACCACCTCGATATTGCCGCGCATCGCATGCAGCGCCGACAGTTCGGGCATCTCCTGCAGGCAAGGCCCGCACCAGGTCGCCCAGAAGTTGACCACCACCCACTTGCCGCGCTGGCCGGCCAGATCGAAATCCTTGCCGTCCACGGTCTTGACCCGCAGCAGCGGCATGTCCGCGGTCTTCTCCACCACGCCCGCCGCAGCCTCGGCCGGCGCGGTCGTCGCCGGCGGCTCGGCAGCTGCTGCGGGCACCTCGGCAGCAGGCTGTTTGCAGCCGGCCAGTGCCAGCACCAACAGGGCGAAGGGAAGCAATCGGATGGTCATGGTTCGTCTCCGGTAATGGCATAGATGTCGTCCACGCGGCGCTTGAGCAGCTCGCGCAGCGGCACCCGCAGTTCGTCCAGCGCGCGGCAGGCCGCCTGGCCCAGCGCGTCCTCGCGGAACGGCAGGTATTCCTCGGCGATCGGAATGCGCAGCTGCGAGCTTTCGTACAGCTCGCGCAGGGTGATGCGCTCCAGGTCGCGGGCCAGCAGCCATTGCCCGCGCTCGTCGCGGCGCAGCAGGTTGATGGCCTCCATCTGGCACAGCAGCTCCTGCAGCAGCGAATCGGTGAGCATCGGCTCCAGCGCCAGCAGTTCCTCCTCGTCCAGGCCGCGGCCATGCTCGCGCGCCTCGCGGAAGCGTCCGATCAGGCGCAGCAGGCCATACAGTTCGCAGCCCTGCGGCAGGCGCAGCGCGACCGGCTGGTAGCGGAACGCGGCGATGGATGAGGCCAGCGAGGCGCCAAGCAGCACCGACACCCAGCCCAGGTAGATCCACAGCAGCAGGATCGGCACGAAGGCCACCGTGCCGTAGAGCTTCTGGTAGGACTGGAAGCTGCCCAGGTACAGGCTCATGCCCCACTTCACCAGTTCCAGCATCACCACCGCCAGCAGCGCGCCGGGGACGGCATGGCGCCACTTCACGATGTGGTGCGGCACCACCCGGTAGACCAGCATCACGCAGGCGAACTCGATCAGCACCGGCGCCAGGCTCAGCGCCAGGTCGGCCAGCCAGCGGCCTTCCACGGTGCCGAACAGCGGCAGCGCGAACACCTTGGCCGACACCGCCAGCGAAGCGGCAGCCAACATCGCGCCCAGGGTCAGCACGGTCCAGTACACCAGGAAGCGGGTCAGCCGTGGCCGCGCCGACGCCACCCGCCAGATCCGGTTGAAGATCTGCTCGATGCTGTTGAGGGTGATCAGCAGCGAGGCCACCAGCGCGATGAAGCCGGCCGCGGTGAGCTGACCGACGCTGGCCGAGAACTGCCGCAGGTAGCCTTCGGCGGCGCGCGCGGCCGAGGGCACGAAGTTGGAGAACACGTAGTCGCTGAGCGCCTCGCTCCAGCGGTCGAACATGGGGAACGCCGACAGCACGCCGAACACCACGATCGCCAGCGGCACCAGCGCGAACACGGTGGTATAGGCCAGCGCGCCGGCGGCCTCGAACAGGCGGTCGTCGAGGAAACGGTGCCACAGGAAGCGGGCGAAACTGGCCCGGCGCCCGCGGTCACGGACCCGTTCCATCCATAGATTGAGCGAATCCAGGGGTTCCATGCGGCAAGGGTACCCGATGCAAAGCGCGGCCCGCATCGCCGATACTGCCGCTCCCTGCGTGATGAGTGGATGGTGCGATGGCGGAAATCCTGGTGCTGTATTACAGCCGTGGCGGCTCGGTGGCGCGGCTGGCCCGGCAGATCGCCCGCGGCATCGGCGAGGTACCCGGCATGAGCGCGCGCCTGCGCACGGTGCCGCCGGTGGCCGCGGTCACCCAGACCAGCGCCCCGCCGGTCCCGGAAGACGGCGCTCCCTATGTCGAGATCGCCGACCTGGCCGAATGCGACGGCATCCTGCTCGGCAGCCCGACCCGCTTCGGCAACATGGCCGCGCCGGTCAAGCATTTCCTCGACGGCCTCGGCGCCGAGTGGGTCAACGGCACCCTGTCCGGCAAGCCGGCCGGCGTATTCACCTCGACCGCGTCGATGCACGGCGGCCAGGAATCGACCCTGCTGTCGATGCAGCTGCCGCTGCTGCACCATGGCTGCCTGATCGTCGGCATTCCCTTCACCGAACCGGCCTTGAGCCACACCACCGGCGGCGGCACGCCCTACGGCGCCAGCCATGTGGCCGGCGCGCAGGACGACCCGCAGCCCAGCGACGACGAGGCCCACCTGGCGCGCGTGCTGGGCCGCCGCGTGGCCGACATCGCCCGGAGGCTGGCGCGATGAACGCAGCGACGACGCGGCGCCCGACCCTGCTGCTGGCGCTGATCGCGCTGGCCGCCCTCTACACCTGGTGGTTCCTCGACGACAAGCACTGGCTGGCCACCCAGCTGGTATTCACCGGGCCGCCGCTGCTGCTGGCCGTCGCCCTGCGCCTGGGCTGGCGGCTGGCGCCGTTCTGGTCCGGCGTGTGCGCGCTGGGCTGGTTCAGCCATGGCGTGATGAGCGCCTGGAGCCACCCGGAAACGGCGCGGCTGGCCTGGGTGGAAATCCTGCTGTCGCTGCTGGTGATCGGCCTGGCCAGCCTGCCGGGCCTGCGCGCGCGGTTCGGCAAGAAGCGGCCGTAGGTGCGCAAGGATTCCATACGGAATCCCACGCGGGGCGAGCCCCGCCCCTACGGCGCCGGCGGCGCGGCTTATCATTCGCACCATTACCGTTTGGATTCACCGCAATGATGGAAGACCTCCTGATCGTCACCACCGGCGGCACGATCGACAAGATCTATTTCGACGACAAGTCCGACTACCAGATCGGCGACCCGCAGATCGGCATGATCCTGCGCGAGCTGGGCGTGACCTTCCGCTTCAACGTGATCCCGATCCTGCGCAAGGATTCGCTGCACATCACCGACGAGGACCGCGAACTGATCCGCGCGACCATCGCCGCGCAGCCCACGCGCCACGTGCTGGTCACCCACGGCACCGATTCGATGGTCGCCACCGGCAAGGTGCTCAAGACCATCCCCGGCAAGACCATCGTGATGACCGGCGCGCTCAGCCCGGCGCGTTTCCGCGGCTCGGACGCCGAGTTCAACATCGGCTGCGCGATCGGCGCGGTGCAGTCGCTGCCCGAGGGCGTCTACATCGCCATGAACGGGCGCGTGTGGAATCCGGACAAGGTGCGCAAGAACGTCGAGGCCAACCGCTTCGAGTCGCTCTGAATGGCCAAGGGCACCCGCGCCACCGCCGCGCTGGACAAGGCCGGGATCGCCCACGGCCTGCACGCCTACGACTATTCGGCCGAGGTGGACAGCAAGGGCCTGGCCGCGGCGCAGGCGCTGGGCATCGACCCGGCGCGGATGTTCAAGACGCTGATGGCGTGGGTGGACAAGCAGCCCGTGATCGCGGTGATCCCGTCCGACCAGCGGCTGTCGCTGAAGAAGCTTGCCGCCGCCTGCGCCGGCAAGCATGCGCAGATGATGGAGATTGCCGAGGCCGAACGCCGCAGCGGCTACAAGGTTGGCGGCATCAGCCCGTTCGCGCAGCAGCGCCCGGCCGCGGTGCTGTTTGCCGGCGCGGCGCAGGAACACGGGCGCATCTGGATCAACGCCGGCCAGCGCGGCCTGCTGCTGGACATCGCCCCGGCCGATGCATTGCGCTTCCTGCAGGCGCGTTGCGCGGATATGTGCGAGTAGGCCGGAGCGACGCTCCGCCTCCCTGCAGGAAAGCAGCGATCCAAAAGCAGAAGCCCCGCATCATGCGGGGCTTCCTGTACGGATAATGGCGCGGACTCAGCCGTCCAGGCGCACCAGCCAACCGTGGCGGTCCGGCAGGCGGCCGTACTGGATGTCGGTCAGCTCCTTGCGCAGCGACATGGTCACCTCGCCGGCCGGCGCGGACAGATCGCCCACCTCGAAGCCTTCACCCTTGAGCTGGCCGATCGGGGTGATGACCGCGGCGGTGCCGCAGGCGAACACCTCGGTGATCTGGCCCGAGGCCACGCCCTGCTTCCACTCGTCGATGGTGACCTTGCGCTCTTCCACGGTCATGCCGCGGTCGCGCGCCAGCTGCAGGATGGATTCGCGGGTGATGCCTTCCAGGATCGAGCCCGACAGCGCCGGGGTGACGAGCTTGTTTTCCTTGCCGTAGACCAGGAACACGTTCATGCCGCCCAGTTCCTCCAGGTACTTGCCCTCGACCGGGTCGAGGAACAGCACCTGCGAGCAGCCCTGCGCCTGCGCCTGCTGCTGCGGCAGCAACGAAGCGGCGTAGTTGCCGCCGCACTTGGCCGCACCGGTGCCACCCTTGGCCGCGCGCGCGTAATCGGTGGACAGCCAGATCGCCACCGGCGCCACGCCCTTGGCGAAGTACGGGCCGGCCGGGCTGGCGATCACGTAGTAGCTGGCCTTGTGCGCGCCGCGCACGCCGAGGAAGGCCTCGTCGCCGATCATGAACGGACGGAAGTACAGGCTGGCCTCGTCGGCATCGGACACCCAGTCCTTGTCCACGGCGATCATCTGCTTCAGCGACTCGACGAAGATCTCCACCGGCAGCTGCGGCAGCGCCAGGCGCGCGGCCGAGCGCTGCAGGCGGCGGCCGTTGGCGTCCGGGCGGAAGGTCCACACCGAACCGTCGGCGTGGCGGTAGGCCTTGATGCCCTCGAAGATCTCCTGGCCGTAGTGCAGCACGGCAGCGGCCGGATCCAGCGCGATCGGGCCGTACGGCATCACCGCCGCGTCATGCCAGCCGGTGTCCTTGTCCCAGCGCACGGCCACCATGTGGTCGGTGAAGTGCAGGCCGAACCCCGGCTTCTCCAGGATCTTGGCGCGCTCTTCGGCGCTGCGCGGGTGGTCCGAACGGGTGACGTGGAAGCTCAGAGACTGGGACACCGGATGTTTCCTTCCAGATTGCGGATGTTGAAGCCGGCCCGCATGCGGTCCGGCGCGTTGGACACCTTACAGCATGCCCGTTTCGAGCCGTGCGGCCTCGGACATCATGTGCTTGCCCCACGGCGGGTCGAACACCAGTTCGACGTCGGCTTCGGCCACGGTCGGAATCATTTCCAGCTTGCTGCGCACGTCGTCGACCAGGATTTCGCCCATGCCGCAGCCGGGCGCGGTCAGGGTCATCTTGACGTCGACCTCGCGCTTGCCGTCATCCAGGTGCTTGATGTCGACGTCGTAGATGAGCCCGAGATCGACGATGTTGAACGGGATCTCCGGGTCGAAGCAGGTGCGCAGTTGCTCCCAGACCAGCTTTTCAACATCGTCGTCACCGGCGCCTTCGGGCAGCTCCAGCCCCGGCGGCGGCTCCTTGCCGATGGCGTCGCCGTCCTTGCCGGCGATGCGGAACAGGTTGCCTTCGACGAACACGGTATAGCTGCCACCCAGTGCCTGGGTGATATAGCCGTAGCTGCCGGCCGGCAGGGTCACGCTGTCGCCCTGCGGCACCATCACGGCCGGGCAATCGCGTTCGAAATGGACGGGTTCGCTGCTGCGGGAATACATGTGGATCGATATGGGGACGCGGACGCTACCCGCAAGAAGGCCATTTTAGCCGACTGGGCGGGCCGGCCGCTGAAGGGCTATGCTGCGTGACCTTTCCGGGAATCCCCATGTCTCCTGCCCCACCGCCGGCCAGCCGCACCCAGCACTGGCTCTGGCCCCTGCTGTTGCTGCTGGGAAGCGTCACCCTGGCCATCGCCTGGCTGATGGTCGCCCTGGCCACCGGCTCGCAGGCCGGCTGGATGGCGATCGCCGCCGCCGCGGAAGCGGCATGGATGCTGCGCCTGGGCACTCTGCCGGGCGGCAGGCCCAGGATCACCGTGGCGATGCTGGCGACGCTGCTGATCGCGCTGGCCGCCAACTGGGGCATCGCGGCCGCTTATATCGGCGGCCCGATGGGCTTGGCGCCATGGGAATCGGCGCTGCGGCTGGGCCCGCACCTGGCCTGGACCCTGATCGGCCTGGCCAATGGCACCGCCGAAATCCTCTGGCTGCTGGCCGGGCTCGTGGCCGCGTGGTGGCTGGCGCGCTGAACCGGCTCAGCGCGAAGAGGGCAAGGAACGTTTCAGGAACACAGCGACCTTCTCGCCGAAGTCGTCCAGCCCCTTGTCGTCGTTGCCGCCGACCCAGCCTCCCACCTTGCGGTCGGTAACGTCGCCCTCGGCCAGCAGCGCTCCGTCGGACTTGCGCACCGCGCGCGCCGTGACCGAGAACTTCTGCGCCCCCGCGCCAAACCCGACGAAATAGCGCAACGCCTGGTTGCCCTTCTTGAAATCGATGATGTGGCCGGTCAGCAAAATCGTGCGTTGCGGATCCGGGCAACCCACCCCGTGGCCCACTAGCGCCGCTCGCATTCCCGGAATCCTGTCGGGGATGTTGCCGGCCACGCTGCGCTGGATATCGGCCAGCTTTTCCGCGGGAATCATGGCGGCCCGGGCTTCCTGCTTGCTGCTGATCAGCCCTTGGTTGACCTCGAACAGGGCCACTTCGACGCAATCGAAAACCGCCACCGACAGCGGCACGGACGCCTGCGCTGTGGGAGCGGCGCCGTCCGTGGATGCCGGCGCGGGCGAGGGCGCATCCGCCGATGACGCCGGAGACCCCTGCGTCCCGGCCTCCTGCCCGCCATCGGCGCGGTTCTGCGCCCACCAGCCTCCATCGGACTGTGCGGCGGCCCCGCCTCCACACAGCATCAACAACCCGCAGCACGCCACGCGCATGGAACACTTTCGCATATCCCTTCCCCTGTTGGACCGGCCGTCGCCGCGACGCCGGTTCAGTGCCCGCCGTCCAGCGCCTTCAACTCGCTGACCAGCGCGCCCGCCGCCTCGGCGCCATCGCCGTACAACATGCGTGTGTTGTCGGCGTAGAACAGCGCGTTCTCGATGCCGGCGAAGCCGGTGCCCTTGCCGCGCTTGATCACGATGGTGTTTTTCGAATTCACCACGTCCAGGATCGGCATGCCGTAGATCGGACTTGACGGGTCGGTCTTGGCCACCGGGTTGACCACGTCGTTGGCGCCGATCACCAGCGACACATCGGTGGTGGCGAACTCGGGGTTGATGTCGTCCATGTCGGCGATCAGGTCGTAGGGCACGCCGGCCTCGGCCAGCAGTACGTTCATGTGCCCGGGCATGCGCCCGGCGACCGGGTGGATGGCGAACTTCACCTTCACCCCGCGTTCGATCAGGCGCTGCGCCAGCTCCCAGATCTTGTGCTGGGCCTGCGCCACCGCCATGCCATAGCCGGGCACGATCACCACCCGCTCGGCGAAGGCCATCATCGCCGCCACGTCGGCGGCCTCGATGGGTTTCTGGCTGCCACTGATTTCCGCCGCGCCCTGCCCGCCGCCACCGAAGTTGGAGAACAGCACGCCGCTGATCGGCCGGTTCATCGCCTTGGCCATCAGCCGGGTCAGCAGGATGCCGGCCGCGCCGACCATCATGCCGGCGATGATCAAGGCCTCGTTGCCGAGCACGTAGCCCTCGAAGGCCACCGCCAGGCCGGTGAAGGCGTTGTACAGCGAGATCACCACCGGCATGTCGGCGCCGCCGATGGGCAGGGTCATCAGCACGCCCAGCGCCAGCGCCGCCACGAAGAAGGCGATGATCGCCACCGGCTGCAGGCTGAGCGCCGCCCATGCGCCCAGCGCCACCATCGCCACGGCGACCAGCAGGTTGAACGCCTGCTGCCCGGGGAAGGTGACGCGCTTGTCCAGGCGGCCGTCGAGCTTGGCCCAGGCAATGATCGAACCGGACAGCGATACCGCGCCGATGGCCGAGCCGATGATCGCCAGCGCCAGCACGGTGGCCGAGGGCTGCCGCGCGGCGAGCGCGGCGATGGCCTCCACGCTCCAGTGGCTGGTGTCGCGGCCGGCCACATCGGCGAAGCGCAGCAGCTCCACCGCGCCGATGGCCGCGGCCGAACCGCCGCCCATGCCGTTGTACAGCGCCACCATCTGCGGCATGTCGGTGATGGCGACCTTCTTGGCCGACACCCACGCCAGGCCGGTGCCCAGCACCAGCGCCACAAGGATCAGCGCGAGGTTGTGCAGGCCCGGCAGGAAGAACGTGGCCACGGTGGCGAGCAGCATGCCCACTCCCGCCCAGTGGATGCCGCTGCGCGCGGTCCTGGGCGAGGCCATGCGCTGCAGGCCCAGCAGGAACAGCGTGGCGGCCACCAGGTAGCTCGCACTCACCAGCATCGTCATGCTCATGCTTCGGCCTCCGCAGCCGTCCTGTACCGCGCGCTTGCGCGCCTGTCGAGGCGATGGTGCTCGCGCATCTCGATCGCCGTCTTCAACAACCCGATCATGCCCAGCCCGAAGGCCACCAGCCCCAATGACATCTGGGACAACGTGGCCGAGTCGGCCAGCGCCGCGCCCAGCAGGCCCAGCACGATCGGCAGCAACGCCTGCACGCTCAACAGCCAGAGCATCCAGCGGCCCTTGCGCGGGTCTTCCCAGACCTTCCTGGACATCCTGTTCTGGGTCCTGGCCGGGTCCTGCAGCGAGGACATGCCCACGCCGACGCCCGCATACAGCAGCGCGCTGTTGTAGGCGTCGAGCATGCCGTCCATGCCATTGAACAGCGGCCGTGCGGCGTAGCCAAAGGCCACCAGCAGCGCCGGATACTGCAGGTAGCTGAGCCACTGGAACACCTGCCGCACCTCGACGCGGGACGCATGCGACGATGCCGCCCCGGTCATTTGCCCTTCCCTTCGGGCTTCTTCGAGCTCTTGAACATTTCCAGCATGCGCTCGGTTACGACGTAGCCGCCGGCGGCGTTGCCCGCGCCCAGGGCGACGGCGATGAAGCCGATGGCCTTCTCCAGCGTGGTGTCGGCATGGCCGAGCACCACCATCGCACCGATCAGGACGATGCCGTGGATGAAGTTGGAACCGGACATCAACGGCGTGTGCAGGATCACCGGCACCCGCGAGATGATCACGTGGCCGGCGATCGCCGCCAGCATGAAGATGTACAACGCCACGAACCCGTCGCTCATTGCTGCCCTCTCCGAGGCCGGAACTGCCCGTCGCGCATCATAACCATGCGATGAACGCCGGCGCGACCGTTGCCATGTCAACCCATCCGCCCGTCGGGCGTTATCCCTTCCAGGACCGACCGGAACGCTACCCTGTGCTGGTGACCAGCCCCCCCCTGACGCCCGCTGCCGCCCCCGCCTCGCTGGAAGCCTTCCTGGCCGGCGTCGGGCCGCGCGCGTTCCGCTTCGCCGAGGCCGGCCTGCGCCAGCGCGACGACGCCCTGGACGCGGTGCAGGACGCGATGGAACGCATGCTCGGCTATCGCGACCAGCCGGCCGTGGAGTGGACACCGCTGTTCTGGAGCATCCTGCGCCGGCGCATCATCGACCTGCAGCGCCGGCGCGGTTTCCGGCTGAAATTCTGGGCGCCGGCACAGGACGAGGACGGCCCCATCGACTGGGCCGACGACAGCCCCGGCCCGGCCCAGCAGCACGAGCAGCGCGAGGACTACGCGCGGCTGGTGCAGGCGCTGCGGCAGCTGCCGGCGCGCCAGCGCGAGGCGTTCAGCCTGCGCGTGCTGCAGGAACTGGACGTGGCGACCACGGCGCGGATCATGGGCTGCTCGGAAGGTTCGGTGAAAACCCATCTGTCGCGCGCGCGCGACGCATTGCAGAAACAACTGGAGGCCACGCGGTGAACCGCCCGCCCACATCCCGGCACGACGATTTCGAGCGCTCGCTGCGGCAGCTGCAACAGCATGCCGAAGGCGCGGTTTCCCCGGCCACGCTGGCGCGCCTGCGCCAGGCGCGGCAACAGGCAACGGCCGGCGCGGATGCCTCGCCATGGCGCCGCCGCGGCTGGTGGCTGGCCACCGCCTGTTCGGCGGTACTGGCCGTCACCGTGGCGGTGCAGTTCAACCGCACGCCACCGACGCTGCCCCCCAGCGTGGCGGCAGATGCCGGCGACGACCCGTCCGATGACACGCTGTTGTTCGACGAAAGCCCCGAGCTGTACCTGTGGCTGGGTTCGGACGCCCTGGCGATGGAGTGAGAACCATGAATACCCGACTTTCCCTGCTGTCGCTGGCGCTGCTGCTGGCCTGCGCCGCTCCGGCATTCGCCCAGCAGCAGCCCCTGCCCGAATGGGACCAGCTGACCCCGGCCCAGCGCGAAACCCTTATCGCACCGATGCGCGACCGCTGGAACGCTTCGCCCGAGCAGCGCCAGCGCATGTACGACCATGCCCGCGGCTGGCAGCAGATGACGCCGGAGCAGCACATGCAGGCGCGACGCGGCATGCACCGGTTCGAGAACATGTCGCCGCAGCAGCAACGCGAAGCCCGCGCCCTGTTCGAGAAGATGCGCGACATGGACAAGGCCCAGCGCGAACAGCTGCGCGAGCAGTGGCGGAAGATGACACCCGAGCAGCGCCGGCAGTGGACGGAGGCAAATCCGCCGCCGCCCCGCCCGCAGCGCTGAGACAACGCCTGCGCCGCCTGCTGGCGCGTAACCAGGCATTGGCGGCAGCGCCCCTTCGATGACCGGCCGTTACCGGCCGCGAGGGCTCAACCGCCCGCGCCCGTCAGCTTTGCCCCTATCACGGCCGCCCACGCATCGCGATCGTGCACGACGAAGTGGTATTGGCCACCATCGGCCGTGGATACTGCCAGCGAGGTCGGGAACAGCGGGATCATGCCGAGGAACTTCGTCCAGCACGGGTGCGTGCCGCGCACCTGCGACAAAGGGATGTCGGTCACCCCCGTCTGCACATTGAACGCATGCGAGTGGAACGACAGCCGCCGGTCGGTCAGGTACAACCTGCCCCCCACCGCCTCGATGCCACGCTGCAGGTTGGCCGCACCCTCGCGCAACAGCGTTTCACCCGGTTGCATTTCAATCGCCATGCCGGCCTCCCGTTCGCGATCATTCCTGCTCATTCACTCGCCCGGGGCGGCAGCCGCTTCACCCCGGACACCGATTCGGCATATAGCAGGACGCGGTTGTCCAGACAACATTGCGGCCGCGCCTCGGGCCGCCACTCGAACACGCCCGAAGCCGTGGCCGCCGCCCGCCGCGCCCGCAACACATCACGCGTGCCGAACAGCTCTTCCAGAATCACGGAGGGGCCTGCCAGCGTAATGATCCGCACATGCGAATCATCACAGTCATACAGATAGGCACCATGGTGCATGGCCGTCGCGGCACAGGCCGGCACCCGCACATGCCTGCCCGCATATTTTTCCGGGTTTTCGGCCAAGTGCCGGTACGCAACCCGTAGCGGCTCGTCGGCGAAGGCTGGCCCACTACCCAAGCCGCTTGCCGCCAACCACGCGACGACAACCCCAGCATGCAACTTCATACCGGCGGGATTTCTCCGGCGGCCGGGCGCTCCGGCCACACCGTCTTCGCCAGCAGTTCGTCGTTCCAGTCGAAGGCGAGCGTGCCGTCCTTGAGGAACAGCGAGACGAAGTTGAGCACGTTGCGCGCGTACATCTCGCTGGCATGGATGGCACCCATGCTGGCCAGGTCGAGCGGTCCGGCCACGGTCACGCCATTCACGTCGATGGTTTCGCCGGGCCGCGTCGCCTCGCAGTTGCCGCCGGTCTCGGCGGCTAGGTCGACGACCACGCTGCCCGGGCGCATGCCGGCGACCATCGCCGCGGTGACAATCTTCGGCGCCGGGCGGCCGGGCACGGCGGCGGTGCAGATCACCACGTCCACGCCCTTCAGGTGCTCGGCCAGGCGCCGCTGCTGCTCGGCGCGTTCGGCGTCGGTGAGCTGGCGCGCATAGCCGCCCTCACCGGCGGCGCTGACGCCCAGGTCCAGGAACTTGCCGCCCAGCGACTCGATCTGCTCGCGGGTTTCCGGGCGCACGTCGAAACCTTCCACCTGCGCGCCCAGGCGCTTGGCGGTGGCGACGGCCTGCAGGCCGGCCACGCCGGCGCCGACCACCAGTACTTTCGACGGGCGGATGGTACCGGCGGCCGTGGTCAGCATCGGGAAGAAGCGCGGGGTCAGCTGCGCGGCGATCAGGGTGGCCTTGTAGCCGGCCATGCCGGCCTGCGAACTGAGCACGTCCATGGCCTGCGCGCGGGTGGTGCGCGGCAGCCGCTCCAGCGGGAAGGTCACCAGCTGCCGCGCCTGCAGGGCCGCGGTACGCGCGGCGTCGGCCTGCGGATGCAGGGTGCCGACCAGCACCGCGCCGGGCTTGAGCTGGCCGATCAGCGGCGGCGGCGGCGCCTGCACGCACAGCACCAGGTCGGCGCCGTCCACGGCATCGTCGATCTGCGCGCCGACGTCGCGGTAGGCCTGGTCGGTGAACCCGGCGGCAAGGCCGGCACCGGCCTGCACCTGCACCTTCGCCCCGGCCGCCAGCAGCTTCTTCACCGTCTCCGGCGTGGCCGAAACGCGCCGTTCGCCCGCCGCGGCTTCCTTCAACACCCGTACCTCAACGGCCATGCCCGTCCCCGATGCGCAGTGGAATACGCACCGGATCGTAGCAAAGCGGGTCGGGTTTCAGTGCACCGTGGGCGTCTGCGGATCGAGCCGGTCGATCACGCCCTGCATGGCGCTGTCGAACGCACCGTCGTCCATGTGCGGGCGCAGGCGGCCGAGCCGCTCCATCACCACCAGCTCCTCCGGCGAGGCCACGCAGAAACGGATGCCGCGGCGGTTGACGAACAGCAGGCGCGAGGAAATCGGGCTCACCCAGGACAGCTTACCGGCCTGCACCTTGCCGTCCTTGTCGATGAAGTCCAGCCAGGTGCCGATGTCCATGGCGCGGAAGCGGGCCGCATCGACATGGTCGACGCTTTCCGCGCGCGCCTCGCTGCCCAGGTCCAGCGCCGCCGATTCCTGGGCGGGCGGCGTGGGCAGGCTGACCTGCGGCAGTTCGGGCAGCGCGCGTTCCAGTTCAGGGCGCGCCTCGGCGATGGCCTGCAGCGTGTCGTGCAGCGCATCGACCGCGCCGACGCTGCCTTCGCCATGCAGGCCGACGCTGGCGAACACCTTGCGCAGGCCCGGCTGGATGGACTGCAGCCATGGCTTGCCGACCACATGCCGGCGCGCCTCGGCCACTTCCTCCAGCAGCACGTCGGCCAGCGCCAGCGTTTCGCCGACGGACTCGCCCTCGTCGCCTTCGCGCAGCAGGCTCATGGTCAGGTGATGGTTCCAGGGCTGGCGCAGGAAACCTTCGATCGCCGCCGGCAGCGGCGCGCCCTGCAGCCGGCGCTCCAGTTCGGCCTGGGCGCGCAGGCGCGCCATTTCCAGCTTCTCCTGGCCGCGCTGGGTCTCGGTGGCGCGGCGTTCGGCGATCTCGATGCGGCGCCGATGCTGGGCGAGGAAGTCGCGGAATTCTTCTTCCAGGGTCAGGAAGATCGCCAGGTTCTCGTTGAACTCGGCGATCAGCCGGTCGATGATTTCCTCGACCTTGCCCATCAGCGCGCGCTCGGCCTGGCTTTCGCCGGCGTTGCCTTCGCAGGCCTCGGCCAGCGAGTTGAGCAGGCGCCGCGCCGGATGGGTCTTCTGCACGAACATGCGCCGGTCCAGCAGCGCGACCTTGACGAAGGGCACCACCAGCCGGCCGATCAGTTCGCGCGAGCGGCCTTCCAGTTCACGCTCGTCCAGCATCACGTCGAACAGCATGCCGACCAGGTCGATGGCGTCCTCGTCCTGCGGGTCCAGCCGCGCCTGTCCCGGATCGACACCGAGGCGGGTAGCGCCGGAAATCACTTCGTTCTTGAGCCGCTGCGCCAGCGACTCGTTCTGGTCGCCCACCGCCGCGCGCAGGGTCGCCGTCGGCGTGGCCTGGAGCAGCGAGAGCACCGACATCATTTCGTGCTGGCTCAGCGGCCGCTGCTGGCCGACCGCCACCTGCGCGGCGGCGGTGGCGTCCTCGCGCACATGACGGGTCTGCGCCAGCAGTTCATGCAGCGCCTCCAGGATCATGTTCTGGCCGCCCGGCGACGGCTCGCCTTCATAGCCGCCGTGACCAGCGTGGCTGCCGGCCTGCAGTTCGCTGCGGTGCCGGGCCCAGCGCTCGGTGAAACGGCGCGCCCAGGCCGGGGCATGCTGCGGATCGGAAAAGTCCTCCTCCTCGCCATGCGCCAGGCCGGCCTCGGCTGCGGCCGCCCGCGCGGGACGCGGCGCCGCAGCCGGACGCTGCGGCTGCGGCTGCGAGATACCCGGCATCACTCCGGCCTGCGCCAGACGCTCGTCCACCTCGCGGTAGATGCGCCCCACCTGCGCGGCGAATTCCCGCTCGCACAGCTTGATCAGTACCAGGCGGACCTCGGCGGCCAGGTCGCACACGCCGAAAGCCTCGTGCACCGCCACGCCGATGTGCTCGGGGCCGATCGGGTTGGTGTCGATCTCCAGCGTTTCCACGCCGCTGATCCAGGCCAGGCGGCGGTCCAGCCGCGCCAGCACCTGCTTCCACTCGCGCAGCACCACTGCGGCGAAGTTGCGCACCGCCAGCCGCGACTCCAGTTCGTGCTCGGACACCAGGCTCAGCCCGGCATCTCCTTGCCCGGTCTGGGCCAGCGCGGCCTCTGCCGACAGCGGAGCGGCGGCCTCAAGCGACGCCCAGGCCTGCCGCAGGTGGCTGGCGAAGCGCGCGGCGATGTCCTCGCGGCGCCGGCGCAGTTCGCGCATGCCGTCAAGGAAGACCAGCTGCGACGCGCCCGCGGTTTCGGCACGGTCGAACAGGGCGTCGTCGAATCCGGCCAGCATCCGGGTGAAGGTGGCCGACAAG
The DNA here is from genome assembly GCF_001431425.1 of Stenotrophomonas nitritireducens. Taxonomy (GTDB): domain Bacteria; phylum Pseudomonadota; class Gammaproteobacteria; order Xanthomonadales; family Xanthomonadaceae; genus Stenotrophomonas; species Stenotrophomonas nitritireducens. The sequence goes on along the minus strand of NZ_LDJG01000006.1, from coordinate 129,093 downwards.
GCCGGCAACGCGATTTCGCGCGACAGCGCCAGCAGGTCCGGATTATGGCCAGGGCGCTCTGGAGGATGCGGCTGGGACATCATGCGCAGTGGCTCCGCACCTTCGCAGGCGCTGCTCCTCTCGGGATCGGATGGAAGAAAGCGGACAGCCCCCCGGTTTCCGCCCACGCATGGTAGGGGGATAAGCTGAACAGGGCCAGTGATGCAGTCCGCACTTTGTACCTCGCCGCCGGCAACCCGGCATGTCGCGCCATGCTAAGGGTACCGGGGTGAATTGGCGAGAAATCCGCCAGGGAGCGCCCTCGACGGACTGCTCAGATCCGGCGCCGCCCGCGGCCGGCGGGCACCCGCACCCCGGTGTCTATAATCCACGGCCATCTTCCTCGCGTAAGCACCATGTCCGATTCCTGCTTCCTGCAAGCGCTGGGCCAACGCCGCTCGGTCCCTTCCCTGCAACTGGGCGAGCCGGCGCCGGACGAGGCGACCCTGCTGCGCATGCTGTCCGCCGCGGTGCGGGTGCCCGACCACGGCAAGCTGGTGCCGTTCCGTTTCCTCCGCCTGCAGGGCGAGGCCCGCCATGCGCTGGGCGAATACCTGGCCAGGCGCAGCCGCGAGCGCACTCCCGACGCCTCGCCGGCGGTGGTCGAGAAGGACCGCCAGCGTTTTTCGCACGCGCCGCTGATCCTGACGGTGATCGCGCGCCTGCAGGACAACCCCAAGGTTCCCGAGCAGGAGCAGCTGCTGACCGCCGGCTGCGTGTGCTTCGCCCTGCTGCAGGCTGCGCAGGGCTTCGGCTTCGGCGCGCAGTGGCTGACCGCCTGGATGGCCTACGACGACGGGGTGGCCCGCCACCTGGGGCTGACCGGCAACGAGCGCATCGTCGGCTTCATCCATATCGGCACGCCGAAACTGCAGGTACCCGAACGCGAGCGCCCGGACCCGGCCGGCCTGCTGGAGGACTGGCGGCCGTGACGGACACGGCGGCGGGCCGGCCGCTCTACCTGGTCGATGCCAGCCTGTACGTGTTCCGCGCCTGGCACTCGATGCCCGACAGCTTCCAGGACGCGCAGGGCTGGCCGACCAATGCCGTGCACGGCTTCGCCCGCTTCCTGCTGGAACTGCTCGAACGCGAGCGCCCGGCGCACATCGCCGTCGCCTTCGACGAAGCGCTGGACAGCTGCTTCCGCCACCGCATCTATCCCGCCTACAAGGCCAACCGCGAGCCCGCGCCGGAAGCGCTGCGCCGCCAGTTCGCGCACTGCAAGGCGCTGTGCGCCGCACTGGGCCTGGACGTACTGGCCGACCGCGATTACGAGGCCGACGACCTGATCGGCAGCGCGCTGCATGCAGGCCGCGACCACGCCCTGCGCGGGGTGATCGTCTCGGCCGACAAGGACCTGTCGCAGCTGCTGCTGGAGCACGACGAACAGTGGGACTACGCCCGCAACCAGCGCTGGGGCGCGGCCGGGGTCAAGGCGCGCCACGGCGTGCACGCGCACCAGATCGCCGACTACCTGGCGCTGTGCGGCGACGCGGTGGACAACATTCCCGGCGTCAGCGGCATCGGCGCCAAGTCGGCGGCGGTGCTGCTGTCCCACTTCGGCAGCCTCGACGCGCTGCTGGAGCGGATCGATGAAATCCCGTTCCTGCGCCTGCGCGGCGCCGCGCAGATGGCGGCGCGCCTGCGCGAACAGCGCGAACTGGCGCTGCTGTTCCGGCAGCTGACCACCATCGCCCTCGATGCGCCGCTGGCGCCGGCCACGCCCGGCTTCACCCGCGGCGCGGCCGACCCCGACATGCTCGACGGCCTGTGCGGATCGCTGCGCTTCGGCCCCCTGACCCGGCGCCGGCTGCTGGCCGCCGCGGGGCTGGAAACCGCTCCCCCTTCCGCCAACGAGTCCGCATGAACCACGACCCCGCTTCCGAACCCCGCGTCGTCTACGAAGGCAAATACCAGCGCATGGTCGTACGCGGCACCTGGGAATACAGCGAGCGCACCCACGCCGGCGGGCTGGCCGCGATCATCATCGCCGTCACTCCCGACGACGAGGTGCTGTTCGTCGAGCAGTTCCGCGTGCCGTTGCAGGCGCGCACGATCGAGATGCCGGCCGGACTGGTCGGCGACATCACCGCCGGCGAGTCGATCGAGGCCTCGGCGATCCGCGAGCTGGAAGAGGAAACCGGCTGGACCGCCGACCACGCCGACGTGCTGATGATCGGCCCGACCTCGTCCGGCGCCAGCAGCGAGAAGATCGCCTTCGTGCGCGCCACCGGCCTGCGCCGGGTCGGCGAAGGCGGCGGCGACGACAGCGAGGACATCACCGTGCACCACGTCCCGCGCAACCGCGCCGCAGCGTGGCTGGTGGAGAAGATGGGCCAGGGCTTCGAACTGGACGCCAAGCTCTGGGCCGGGTTGTGGATGATCGAGCACCACCTGGACGGCCGCCCGCGATGAGCCGCCTCGACAGCCCCGCCGACCTGCTGGCCGCACCGCTGCTCGGCGCCCAGGACCCGCCGCCGTTCACCGTGCACAACCCACAGGGCGGCTCGCCCTTCCTGCTGCTCGCCGATCACGCCGGGCAGCGCGTTCCGGCAGCACTGGGCGACCTCGGCCTGGCACAGGCGGAACGGGACCGGCACATCGGCTGGGACATCGGCATCGCCGGCACCACCCGGGCGCTGGCGCGGCGGCTGGATGCCTTCGCGATCGAGCAGACCTATTCGCGACTGGTGATCGACTGCAACCGGCCATTGGCCTCGCCGACCCTGATGCCCGGAACCAGCGATGGCACCGTCATCCCCGGCAACGCAGGGTTGAGCGGGTTGCAGCGGCAGCAGCGCATCGACGCCATCCATGCGCCCTATCACGCGCGCATCGCCGCCGAGCTGGACCACCGCCGCGATACCGGCAGGCCGACGCTGCTGGTGATGATGCACAGCTTCACCCCGGCGATGAACGGCGATGCGCGCCCGTGGCACGCAGGCGTTCTGTACCACCGCGATGCGCGTTTCGCCCATGCGCTGCTGCAGGCGCTGCGCGACGAAGGCGACCTGGTGGTCGGCGACAACCAGCCGTATTCAGTGAGCAGCACCAGCGACTATGCGGTGCCGGTGCATGGCGAAGGCCGCGGGCTGGTGCACGTGGAACTGGAGATCCGCCAGGACCTGATCGCCGACACCACCGGCCAGCAGGCCTGGGCGGAACGGCTGGAGCGGGTTTTCCGCGCCTTGCAGCCGGCGTTGCTGGCGCAGGCCGCCCTGCAGGCGTAACTGCGGCATAGGGCTTTCCCGGCCGGACTAGCCGGGGAAAGTCCCAGCGGGGCGTTGCCCCGCTCTACGGGAAACCCGCTTTGCAGCGCCGGGCAGCGCCCGGCGGGAACTATCCGGGAAAAGCCCCAGCGGGGCGTTGCCCCGCTCTACGGGAAACCCGCTTTGAAGCGCCGGGCAGCGCCCGGCGGAAACTGCCCGGGGAAAGCTCCAGCGGGGCGTTGCCCCGCTCTACGCGAAGCTGTCGGTGGCGCGCACCAGCGCATCCACGTTCTCGGCCTCGAACGCGGAATGGCCCGAAGCCGGGGTGATGTGCAGCTGCGCCTTGGTCCATACCTTGTGCAGGTCCCAGGCGTTGGCCAGCGGGCACACCACGTCATAGCGGCCATGCACGATCACGCCGGGGATGTCGGCGATCCGGTGCGCGTCGCGCAGCAGCTGGTCCTCGACCTCGAAGAAGCCGCCGTTGACGAAGTAGTGGTTCTCGATGCGGGCGAAGGCCAGCGCGAACTGCGGGTCTTCATGGCTGTTGATGAAGTCGTCGTCCACGTGCAGGAAGCTGGTGGCGCCTTCCCAGACGCTCCAGGCCTTGGCCGCGGCCAGGCGCGTGGCTTCGTCGTCGCTGGTCAGGCGGCGGTGGAACGCCGAGATCAGGTCGTGCCGCTCCACCGGTGGAATCGCGTTGACGTAGTGGTCCCAGGCATCGGGGAACAGGCGGCTGGCGCCTTCCTGGTAGAACCATTCCAGCTCCCAGCGGCGCAGCATGAAGATGCCGCGCAGGACCAGCTCGGTCACCCGCTGCGGATGGGTCTGCGCATAGGCCAGCGCCAGGGTCGAGCCCCAGCTGCCGCCGAACACCTGCCAGCGATCGAGCTGGAGGTGGCCGCGCAGCTTCTCGATGTCGGCCACCAGGTCCCAGGTGGTGTTGTCCACCAGATCGGCGTGCGGCGTGGAACGGCCCGAGCCGCGCTGGTCGAACAGGATGATCCGGTACTTGGCCGGGTCGTGGAACTGGCGCATTTTCTCCGTGCAGCCGCCGCCGGGGCCGCCATGCAGCATCACCACCGGCTTGCCGTCGGGGTTGCCGCACTGTTCGTAGTACAGCGTGTGACGCTCGTCGACCTTGAGCGTACCGGTGTCGTAGGGCGTGATGGCGGGATAAAGCGTGCGCATGCGCGGACTCACTGGCTTGGAGAACCCCCGATTGTAGAGCCGGGCATCGCCCCGCTGGGGTTTTAACGGGCAGGCCCGCCGCTACAGGCCGCAGACCCGGTTGCGGCCCTCGCGCTTGGCGCGGTACAGCTGGCGGTCGGCGGCGGCCAGCAGGGTGCGCGGGGATTCCTGCCCCGGGCCGCATTCGGCCACGCCGATGCTGGCGGTGACCACCAGCCCCGGTGCGATCTCGTCCATGCGCTGCCGGGCCAGCGCCAGGCGCAGCGCCTGCAGCCGCTCCAGCGCCTGTTCCAGGGTGACGCCGCGGAGCACCGCCAGGAATTCCTCGCCGCCATGCCGCGATACGAACTGGTCGCCATCCAGCTGCAGGCGCAGCAGTTCGGCCACCTCGCGCAGCACCCGGTCGCCACTGTGGTGGCCATGGCGGTCGTTGATCTGCTTGAAATGGTCGATGTCGATCAGTGCCACGCACAGCGGCTCGCCGCGATCGCCGGCGCGTTCCAGTGCCTGGCGCAGGTGGAGTTCGGCCGCGCGGCGGTTCGGCAGGCCGGTCAGCACGTCGTGCGTGGCCTGGTGTTCCAGCTGCTGCAGCAGCCGGTCGCGCTCGATGCCGGCCAGTTCCAGTGCGCGGTTCTTGTCGCTCAGTTCTTCGGTACGCGCGGCGATCACCCGGCCGAGCCGCCGTTGGCTGCGCCGGTAACTGGCGGTGCGCAGCCAGAACCCCAGCACCACGGCGGCCGCCAGGGCCAGGCCGGCCAGCACGCGCGAGGAGGTGCGCTTCCACAGCGGCGGCACCACGTCCAGTTCCATCACCGCCGTGCCGACTTCGGCCTGCCGCGACCAGTCCAGCGGCAGCGCCATCGCCTGCACTTCCAGGCGGTGGTGGCCGGGCGTCAGGTTGGTATAGACCGCCTCGGTACCGGCCCCGGCTTCCACCCAGTCGCCATCGAAGCCATGCAGGCGGTAGCGGTAACGGATCTTGTCCGGCGCGCGGAAGCTCAGCGCGGTGTAGTCCACCGCGAGGCGGCGGGCGCCCGGCTCCAGCCGGAGGCGATCGGCCAGGGTCTGCTGTACGCCGTCCACCGACACGCTCTCGAATACCACCGGCGGCGCCTTGCCGTCGTAGCGGCCCGCGATCCGCGGGTCGATCAGGCCCAGCCCGGCCGAGGTCGGGAACGCCAGCGCGCCATTGCTGGCGCGCCAGCCGGCCGGCATCGAGGCGCCGTTGCCCTGGCTGCCCGGCATGCCATCGCTGTGGTCGATCACATGCACGGCCAACTGCCGCCGCGTACCGGCATCGATCTGGTCCAGTTCCTTGCGGGCGATGCGGAACACGCCGATGTTGCTGGGCAGCCACAGGTTCCCGGCCTGGTCGTCGATGATGCGGAACAGCTTGTCGCGCGGCAGCCCGTGGCGGTGGTCGTAGACGCGGAAGCCGCCCTCGCGCATGCGCAGCAGGCCGCGGTCGCTGGCGATCCACAGGTCGCCGCCCGGGTCGCGCAGGAAATCGAACACGTACTGCGCGGGAATGTCGTCCTCGGCGTTCCAGGTCCGCAGCGTGCCATCAGGTCGCAGCGCGGCCATGCCGCCGGTGGTGCCGATCCACAGCGTCCCGTCGCCGTCGCGATACAGCGCATGGACCACCGCGGTGGGCTGTCCCCTGCTGTCCAGCCGCAGCTGCAGCTGGCCGTTCCGGTAGTGGCTCAGGCCGTGGGTACCGCCGATCCACAGGCCGCCGTCGGGGTCGGCGAGCAGGGCGCGCACGATGGGTTCGCCATGGCTGCCGAGCCGGATCCGCTCCTGCACCCTGCCCTGCGCGTCCAGCCGGAACACCCCCTTGTCGTAGGTGCCCGCCCACAGCATGTCGTCGCGCCAGGCCAGCGCCAGCACCGACGGATCGCGGCCGCCACCATCGCCCAGCCGCACCGGATGCATGCGCTGCTGGTGCCAGCGGTCCAGACCGTCGGCGTGGCCGATCCACAGCGTGCGGTCCTCGCTCTGCAGGACCACGCGGACGTAATCGCTGCCCAGTCCGTCCTTGCGGGTGAAGCCGACCGCGGCGACTTCCGCCACGCGGTGCAGGCCATCGGTGCTGCCGCTCCAGATCAGGCCCTCGCGATCGGCGAGCAGGGCCGGGCTCACCGGCCCGGTGATGGTCAGGCGCTCGTCGCCATCGCCGGCATGCCGCAGCAGGTCGCCGCTGGACAGGCTCATCCAGATCGCGCCGACCGCGTCGCGCAGGACCGCCTCCACCCGCCGGCCGGCCTGCAGGTGCTCGACCTTGCCGCCGGCATCGCGCCAGTACACACCATCGTCGGTCGCCAGCAGCCAGCCGTCGGCGCCGTCGCCGGCGATGCCGCGCACGGCATTCGTGCCCGCCCAGTCGGCGGCCCAGGGCAGGGCGCGGCCGCCCTGCAACCGGTAGGCGCCGGTATCGGCAGCCACCAGGAGGGCGCCATCGCCACTGCGTGCCAGCGCATTGATCCGCACGCCGGGCAGGCCGGCGTCGGCCCCCACGTCGTGGACGCGGCCATGGACGTCCATGCGCAGCAGGCGATTGGCCGAGGCGATCCAGAGGCCGCCGTCGGTGTCGCGCAACAGCGCCGAGACCGGAAGGCGGCGGGCGGCGGGTTCGCCCAGGTGCTGCCAGCGCCCATGGTGATAGCGGAACACGCCATCGGCCGCGGTGCCGAACAGGACGCCGCCATCGGCCTCGGCAAGGATGCAGAACACGCCCGACAGCTCTGCGCCCGGCGTGTTCTGGCGGTCGAAAACGGTGAAATGGCGCCCGTTGAAGCGGACCACGCCTTCCCAGGTTCCGGCCCAGATGAAGCCATCGCGGTCCTGCGCCAGCGCATGCACCAGGTTGTGCGGCAGGCCATCGGCCATGGTCCAGTCGCTGACCATGTAATGGCGGCCGTCCGCGGCCCGCGCCGCCGGCAGCAGGATCAGGCAGGCGAGCACCAGGGCCATGCACCAGCACGGCACCGGCCGGGCCGCGCCGCGGAACCCCCTGCCCCAGGCGATCTCGATACTACGGGCCAACAGAACCGTCCCCCTTCGCGGCTTGGCGCGGCGGGCCACGGAAGCCCGCCGCGCGACGCCAATCTACCACCGCGAAGGTGCGCGCATCCGCCGGCAAGCGACGGCGGATGCGCCGTTCAGCTTGCCGCCTCGTCCGGCCGCACCCGGAACCAGGCCGCATACAGCGCCGGCAGGAACACCAGGGTCAGCACCGTACCGACGATCAGTCCGCCCATGATCGAGATCGCCATCGAGCCATAGAACGCGCTGCGCGAGAGCGGGATCATCGCCAGCACCGCGGCCAGCGCGGTCAGCACGATCGGGCGGAAGCGGCGCACGGTGGCATCGATGATGGCGTGCCAGCGGTCGTGGCCGGCGTCGATGTCCTGCTGGATCTGGTCCACCAGGATCACCGAGTTGCGCATGATCATGCCCGCCAGCGCGATGGTGCCCAGCAGCGCCACGAAGCCGAACGGCACGCGGAAGATCAGCAGGAACAGGGTCGCGCCGATGATGCCCAGGGGCGCCGTGACCAGCACCATCGCCGCGCGCGAGAAGCTGCGCAGCTGCAGCATCAGCAGGGTCACCACCACGATCAGGAACAGCGGCATGCCGGCCTTGATCGAGTTCTGTCCGCGCGCCGAATCTTCCACCGTGCCGCCGACCTCCAGCAGGTAGCCGTCCGGCAGGGCGGCGCGGATGCCGTCCAGGGCCGGCAGGATCTGCCCGGTGACCTCCGGCGGCAGCAGGCCGTCGGCGATGTCCGCGCGCACGGTGACGGTGGGCAGGCGGTTGCGGTGCCAGATGATGCCGTCCTCGAACACGTACTCAAGCCGTGCCACCTGCGACAACGGCACCGCGGTGCCGCCGGGCGTGGGAATGGCCAGGCTGGCGAGCAGGTCGAGCTGCGCGCGCTCCTCGTCCGGGCCGCGCAGCAGCATGCCGATCTGGCGGTTGCCTTCGCGGTAGGTGCTCACCTGCATGCCCGACAGCGAGCTGCCCAGGAAGTGCGCGATCTGCGCGCTGCTCACGCCCAGCGCGCGGGCGCGGTCCTGGTCCACCACCAGCCGCACCACCTTGCTCGGCTCGGACCAGTTGAGGTTGACGTTGGCCACATGCGGGTTCTGCCGCACCTTGTCGGCCACCTGCCGCGCGATGGCCTGCACCCGGTCGATATGCTCGCCGGACACGCGGAACTGCACCGGATAGCCCACCGGCGGGCCGTTCTCCAGCCGGGTCACGCGCAGCTGCACGTCGTTGAACCGCGGCACCACCTCCTTCAGCAGCCAGTCGCGCACTTCCTCGCGCGCATGGATGTCCTGCGCCAGCACCACGAACTGGGCGAAGTTGGTCGCCGGCAGCTGCTGGTCCAGCGGCAGGTAGAAACGCGGCGAACCGCTGCCCACGTAGCCGACATAGTTGGCGATGCCTTCGCGCTGTTTGAGCAGCTCTTCCAGCTTGTGCGCCTGCGCCTGGGTCGCGGTCAGCGAGGCGCCTTCGGCCAGTTCGATGTCCACCATCAGTTCCGGCCGGGTCGAGTCCGGGAAGAACTGCTGCGGCACGAAGCGGAACATCGCCAGCGAGAACACGAACAGGCCGATGGTGGCGAAGATCACCAGCCAGCGGCGGCGCAGGCAGGCGTCGAGGAACGTCCGGAAGCGCTGGTAGAACGCGCTCTTGTACGGGTCGTGGTCGTGCGCCAGCTGCTTCGGCCGCACCAGGTTGGCGAGCGCGGGATTGCGGTCGGCCCAGCGCAGGCGCAGCGCATGCCAGCGCCCGGCGAGGCTGCCCGGCCTGGGGGCCGTGGGGTTGTGCAGGTCCGGCAGCATCTTGTCGCCCAGGTACGGGATGAACAGCACCGCGGCGATCCACGACACCACCAGGGCGATGGTCACCACCTGGAACAGCGAGCGGGTGTACTCGCCGGTGCTCGAGGCGGCGGTGGCGATCGGCAGGAAGCCGGCGGCGGTGATCAGCGTGCCGGTCAGCATCGGGAACGCGGTCGACTCCCAGGCGAAGCTGGCCGCACGCAGGCGGTCGTAGCCCTGCTCCATCTTGGTGGCCATCATTTCCACCGCGATGATCGCATCGTCCACCAGCAGTCCCAGTGCCAGCACCAGCGCGCCCAGCGAGATCTTGTGCAGGCCGATGTCGAACTGGTGCATGACGAAGAAGGTCATCGCCAGCACCAGCGGGATCGACACCGCCACCACCAGCCCGGTACGCCAGCCCAGCGAGAAGAAGCTCACCAGCAGCACGATCACCACCGCCTCGGTCAGCACCTTGACGAATTCGCCCACCGAGTCCTCCACCGCATGCGGCTGGTCGGACACCTTGCGCAGCTCCATGCCGGCCGGCAGCGTCTTCTGCAGCCGCGCGAACTCATCGTCCAGGGCCTTGCCGAGCTTGAGGATGTCGCCGCCGTCCTTCATCGCCACGGCGATGCCGATGGCGTCCTCGCCCATGAAGCGCATCTTCGGCGAGGCCGGATCGGCGAAGCCGCGCTTGACCTGGGCGATGTCGCCCAGGCGCACGGTGCGGTCGCCGGCGCGGATCGGGAACGCGGCGATGTCCTCGACCGACTGGAACTGGCCGGTCACCCGCAGCTGCACGCGGTCGCTGGCGGTCTCGAACCAGCTGGCGGGCGTGATCGCGTTCTGGTCGGCCAGCGCCTGCTGCACCTGCTGCAGCGACACCCCCAGCGTGGCCAGCTTGGTGTTGGACAGCTCGATCCACACCTTCTCGTCCTGCAGGCCGAGCAGGTCGACCTTGCCCACGTCGGCCACGCGCTGCAGCTCCAGCTGGATGCGGTCGGCGTAGTCGCGCATCAGCGCGTAGTCGAAGCCCTTGCCGGTCAGCGCGTAGATGTTGCCGAAGGTGTCGCCGAACTCGTCGTTGAAGAACGGCCCGACCACCTCGGCCGGCAACTGCGAGCGGATGTCGCCGACCTTCTTGCGCACCTGGTAGAACAGCTCCGGCACGTCCTTCGACCGCATCGAATCGCGCGCCATGAAGATCACCTGCGACTCACCCGGCCGCGAGTACGACTGGATGAACTCGAACTGCCCGGTGTTCATCAGCGCCTTCTCGATCGGCTCGGTCACCTGCCGCGAGACCTGCTCGGCGGTGGCGCCGGGCCAGGCGGTCTGCACGACCATCGCCTTGAACGTGAACGGAGGATCTTCGGACTGGCCGAGGTGCTTGTAGGACCAGGCGCCGATGACCGCCAGCGCGATCATCATGAACAGCACCAGCGGGCGGTTGCCCAGCGCCCATTCGGAGAGATTGAAGCGGCGCACGGGTCAGTCCCCCTGCTTCGCGGCAGCCTGCATCACCGGCTTGTTGCCACGATCCACGGCCGTCACCGGCTGGCCTTCGCGCAGCAGGTGGCCGCCGGCGGCGACCACCCAGTCGTCGGCCTTCAGGCCCGACAGCACCGGGACGCTCTGCGCGCCGTAGGCGCCGAGCGTCACCTCGCGCAGGTGCAGCGTGCCCTTGCCCGGGTCCACCACCCACACCCCCGCCTGCTGCTGCGTCCTGCCCGGCTGCACCGCCGCCAGCGGCACGTTCAACGCGCCGCCCTTGGCATGGGCGACGTAGACCCGCGCGCTCTGCCCCAGTTCCACCGCATCCAGCGCTTCGGCCGCCAGGCTCACGCGCGTGGCATAGGTGCGCGCCTGCGCGTCGGCGGCCGGCGCGATCTCGCGGATGGTGCCGGGCCAGCGCTTGCCGGGGCGGTTCCACAGCTCCACTTCCACCGCCTGGCCCACCTCGAAATCGCGGATGCCGCTTTCCGGCAGGGCGATGGCGACCTCGCGGGCGCCGTCGGCGGCCAGCGTATAGATGGTCTGCCCGGCGGCGACGACCTGCCCGGCCTCGGCCTGGCGGCTGGCGATCACGCCATCGACAGGCGCGCGCAGCTGCGCATAGCCGGCCTGGTTGCGGGCCACGTCCAGGTTGGACCGGGCCGCATCGGCCTGGCCCTGCGCCGCCTTCAGCGCGGCGGTCTGCGCGTCCAGCGCCGAACGGCTGACCAGCTGCTGCCCGGCCAGCGCGGCATAGCGCTTCTGCTCGTCGCGCGCGCGCACCAGATCGGCTTCGGCAGCGGCGTACTGCGCCTGTGCCGCGCGCGCCTGCAATGCGTAGTCGGCCACGTCCAGCTCGGCCAGCAACTGGCCCCGCTTCACCCGCTGGCCTGCATCGACCTCGCGCCGCAGCAGGTTGCCCCCCACCCGGAACGCCAGCGCCGCTTCCTCGCGCGCCCGCACTTCGCCCGGGTAGGCGGTGATGGCATCGCCGCTTCCCTGGGGGTGGACGACCAGGACAGGTACGGCATGTGCGGGGGCGGGCTCGGTCTTGCCGCAGGCGGCCAGCAGGGCCAACAACAGGGAACCGCCAATCCATCGAGCAGTATTCATGGGTGAGGATCGCAGGGATGAGGAAGGGGGATGGCGGCGTTCACCGCCATTACTGAACGACGCGGTATAGTATAAATACAAAACCAATTGGTCTAGTATTCGCGCATGTCTTCGCACCAGCCCTCCCACACCCCCGGCAAGCCCGCCCCGCGCGGCGCCGGTCCCGGCCGCCCCAAGGACCTGGGCAAGCGCGCCGCGATCCTGGAAACGGCCAAGGAAATGTTCATCGAACTGGGTTTCAACGGCGTGAGCATGGACGGCATCGCCGCCGGCGCGGGCGTTTCCAAGCTCACCGTCTACAGCCATTTCGGCGACAAGGAGACCCTGTTCTCCGAGGCGATCCAGGCCAAGTGCGTGGAAATGATGCCCGACGAACTGTTCGTGACCGACAGCGAAGGCCCGCTGCGCGACCAGCTGCGCGGGATCGGGCACGCGTTCTTCGCCCTGATCAGCAGCGACGCGGCCATCGCCACCCAGCGCATGATGATGACGCCGGAGACCGACGACCGGATCCGCCGGATGTTCTGGCAGGCCGGCCCCCAGCGCACCGAGATGGCGCTGTCCGAATTCCTCGGCGCGCGCGTGGCGCGCGGCGAACTGGCCATCGGCGACCTGCACCTGGCCGCACGCCAGTTCTTCTGCCTGATCAAGGGCGAACTGCACGCGCACATGATGTGCGGGCTGTGCCCGGCCCCGGAACAGCGCGACGCCGACGCCCACATCGCCACCACGGTCGATTTCTTCATCCGTGCGTATGCGCCCCGCCCGTAACCTGAACGAACCGGAGGTCGTGATGACTTCCGGCACTGCGGACCTGCCGCGGGCACGGCGATGCTTGCCCCGCACTGCCCGCGCCAACCGGTAAAATGGCCGGCCCACTGCGCCGGATTGACGAGAAACCATGACGATCGATTACTCCCACGCCCGCGAAATGATGGTCGAGCAGCAGGTACGTCCCTGGGACGTGCTGGACCTGCGCGTGCTGGACGTCCTGGCGCGGTTGCCGCGCGAAGCCTTCGTGGCCGAGCTGCACAAGGCGCTGGCCTATGCCGACATCGAACTGCCGCTGGGCCATGGCCAGAAGATGATGAAGCCGGTCGTCGAAGGCCGCATGCTGCAGGCGCTGGACCTGCAGCCGGGCGACGAAGTGCTGGAAATCGGCACCGGCAGCGGCTTCATCAGCGCCTGCCTGGGCGAACTGGCCCGTGAAGTGCTCAGCCTGGAAATCCAGCCGGAGCTGGCCGAGCGCGCCCGCCAGAACCTGGACGCCGCCAGGCTCGGCTCCAACGTGCGCATCGAGATCGCCGACGCCCTGCAATGGCAGACCCAGCGTCATTTCGACGCCATCTGCATCACCGGGGCGGTGGATACCGTGCCGGCGCACATCCTGAAGTGGCTGCGCCCGGGCGGTCGCCTGTTCGTCATCCAGGGCCGCTCGCCGGTGATGGAAGCGGTGCTGATCAAGGCCGACGGCAGCGTGCAGTCCCTGTTCGAAACCGACATCGACTATCTGCAGGGTGCCGCGCCGGCCCCGCAGTTCCACCTCTGATCCGCTACATCCAAGGAAGCCGCAATGATCCGCCGATCCCTCGCCCTTGCGCTGGCTGTCGCCCTCTCGCCGCTGGCGGCCAACGCCGCCGACCTGCTGCAGGTCTACGAAATGGCCCGCAACGGCGATCCGCAGCTGGCCTCCGCAGAATCCAACCGGCTGTACACCAAGGAAGGCCAGGTGCAGGCCCGCGCCAACCTGCTGCCGTCGCTGAACGGCCAGGCCACGCTGAACCGCGCCCGCACCTCGCAGGACGGCGTCAGCGGCTCTACCACCGCCACGTCGCGCCGCTACAGCATCGGCGGTGAGCAGACCCTGTTCAACTGGACCCAGTTCGCCAACCTGCGCGCCCAGCGCGAGATCAGCAAGGCGGCCGACTTCGACCTCGAATCGGCCAACGACGACCTGATCGTGCGTACCGCGACCACCTATTTCAACGTGCTGGTGGCGATCGAATCGCTCAGCGCCGCGCAGACCAACGAGGCGGCCGCCAAGAAGCAGTTCGACTACGCGGACAAGCGCCTGGAAGTGGGCCTGGCGCCGATCACCGACGTGCACGAAGCCCGCGCCCAGTACGACCAGGCGCGCGCCAACACCATCCTCGCCCGCAATACCCTGGCCGACGCCTACCAGGCGCTGACCGAACTGACCGGCCAGCCGGTGCAGGGCCTGCGCAGCCTGCCGGAAGATTTCCGTCCGGAACTGCCGGCCAACCGCGGCGACGTCGACAGGCTGGTGGCCGATGCGATCACCCAGAACCCGGCGCTGAAGGCGCAGGAACTGAAGGTCAACGCCGCCGAATCCAGCGTCTCGGCCGCCCGCGGCGGTCACTACCCGACCCTGTCGCTGGGCGGCAGCTGGGGCAAGAGCGCCAGTTGGGGCGACAGCGTCGGCGCGTCGTCTTCCGGACCGGATACGACCACCAACTCGATCGGCCTGACCCTGAACGTGCCGATCTTCGCCGGCGGCGCCACCCAGTCCTATGTGCGCCAGGCCCTGGCCCAGCGCGACATGGCCCAGGACGGCTACGAGCAGCAGAAGCGCGCGCTGGACCGCAATACCCGCAACGCCTACCAGGCGGTGGTGGCCGGCATCAGCGAAGTGGAAGCGCGCCGCCTGGCCGTGGTGTCCGCGCAGAGCGCCTATGACGCCTCGCAGGTCGGCCTGGAGGTCGGTACCCGTACCGTGCTGGACGTGGTGCAGAACCAGCGCACCCTGTTCCAGACCAAGCTCGACTACGCGCAGGCCCGCTACAACTTCCTGCTCAGCCGCCTGCAGCTCAGCCAGGCCATCGGCGGGCTGGACGTGGCCGAGGTGCAGGACGTCAACCGCCTGCTGACCCAGGATGCGGAAGCCCAGCTGGCACCGGGCAGCATGCAGTAATTCCCGCCGATCACCGCGTGGAAACGGAAAGGCGGGCTCCGGCCCGCCTTTTTCGTGTCCGTCGGGAAAGCCCCAGCGGGGCGCTGCCACGCTCTACGGGACGGCCGAGCATCGTGGCTTTGTAGCGCCGGGCAACGCCCGGCGAGGCTTGACCGGGAAGGCCCCAGCGGGGCGGTGCCCCGCTCTACGGGACGGCCGAGCGTCGTGGCTTTGTAGCGCCGGGCAACGCCCGGCGAGGCTTGACCGGGAAGGCCCCAGCGGGGCGGTGCCCCGCTCTACGGGACGGCCGAGCGTCGCCGCTTTGTAGCGCCGGGCAACGCCCGGCGAGGCTTGACCCGGGAAGACCCCAGCGGGGCGGTGCCCCGCTCTACGGGACGGCCGAGCGTCGCGGTTTTGTAGCGCCGGGCAACGCCCGGCGGGGCTTGGCCGGGAAGGCCCCAGCGGGGCGGTTCCCCGCTCTAGTCCAGTGCGGGCAGGCTCGGCCCGATCAGCTCCAGCGTCCGCTCCAGGGCCCCGCGACCGTTGGCCACCAGCTCGGCGCCCGCCTCGACCATCTTCCGGCGTGCCGATACGTCGCCCAGCAGGTGCAGCAGCTCGTCGCCAAGCTGGTCGACGTCATCGCAGATGCTCAACGCCCCGGCTTCGCTCATGCGCCGCGAGATCTCGGCGAAGTTGTGCAGGTGCGGGCCGGTGATCACCGCCGTGCCCATCGCCGCGGGTTCCAGCAGGTTGTGCCCGCCGATGGCCTGCAGGCTGCCGCCGACGAAGGCCACCTGCGCGCAGGCGAAGAACGGCATCAGCTCGCCCAGCGTGTTGATCACGAACCCCTGCGTGTCGGCGCCCGGCCAGCGCTCGGCGCTGCGCGTGGAAACGCGCCAGCCCCGCGCCTGCACCGAGGCCTCGACCTTGCCGAACCGTTCCGGATGCCGTGGCGCCCACAGCAGCAGGGCGTCGGGATACCGTTCCAGTACGCGCGCATGCAGGTCGATGACCGCCTGTTCTTCGCCTTCGTGCGTGCTGGCGGCGATCCAGGTCACGCGTCCGGCCGGCACATGTGCGTGAAAGGCGGCGAGCAGCGGCGTCGGGTCGGGAGGACGGATGTCGAACTTCAGGTTGCCCAGCGCGCAGACCTGCTCTTCCCGGGCGCCCAGCACGACGAAACGGCGCGCGTCCTCGCGCGACTGCGCGGCCACGCAGGTCACCGTGCGCAGCGCGCGCCCGACCAGCGGCCGCAGCAGGCGGTAGCCCTTCAGCGACCGTGCCGACAGCCGCGCATTGAGGATGTACACCGGAATCCGACGGTCGCGGCAGCCGAACAGCAGGTTCGGCCACAGTTCGGTTTCCAGGATCAGCGCCAGGCTCGGGTGGAAATGGTCGAGGAAGCGGCCGGCGCTGCCGGGCACGTCGTACGGCAGGTAGACGTGGTCCACCGCGTCGCCCCACAGCGCGCGTACGCGCTGCGAGCCGGTCGGGGTGATGGTGGTGATGACCCAGCGGATGTCCGGCCGCTGCCGGCGCAGCGCATCCACCACCGGCGCGGCGGCGTTGACCTCGCCCACCGACACCGCATGCAGCCAGACGCAGGGCCGGCGGCCGCTTTCCGGATAGGACGCATAGCGTTCGTCCCAGCGCTTGAAGTACTCGCGCACCCGGAAGCCACGCCAGACCAGGTGATAGACGGTGATGGGCAGCAGCAGGTACAGCAGGGCCGAATACAGGCCCCGCAGCAGCAGTTCGACGGGATCCTTGCGCATGCGGCGAGGATACCTAGGAGCGGGGAACTAGTGGATAGGAGCGAGGGCATGCGGCCACGTCCCACTCGCCTTCACCAGTTGCGGGTTCCCATCCACCGGTTCCAAATTAGAATCCCCCCATGTCCGACACCCCCACCACCGCCACCCGCCCATCGCCGTGGCAACCCCGCCATTGGCCGACATTCGCCTGGCTGGCGCTGGCCATGCTGGGCGCGCGCCTGCCCTGGCTGCTGCAACGTGCGATCGGCCGCGGCATCGGCTGGCTCGCGCTGCACCTGGCCGGTTCCCGCCGGCATGCCGCCGAAGTGAACATCCGCCTGTGCTTCACCGAACAGGACGAGGCCTGGCGCCGGCAACTGCTGCGCGACAGCTTCGACGCGCTGGGCGTGGGCATCTTCGAATTCGCGCGGGCATGGTGGGGCGGCATCGATGCCATCCGCCCGCGGGTGGAGATCGAAGGGCTGGAGCACCTGCGCGCACTGCAGGCGGAAGGGCGCGGCGTGCTGCTGGTATCCGGGCACTTCATGACCCTGGAGATGTGCGGGCGCCTGCTGTGCGACCACGTGCCGCTGGCCGGCATGTACCGCCGCTACCGCAACCCGGTGATGGAATGGGCGGTCAAGCACGGCCGCCTGCGCTACGCCAGCGCGATGTTCGCCAACGAGGACATCCGCGCCACGGTGCGCCACCTGAAGAAGGGGGGCCTGCTGTGGTACGCGCCCGACCAGGACATGCGCGGCAAGGATTCGGTGTTCGTGCCGTTCTTCGGCATGCCCGCCTCCACCATCACCGCGACCCACCAGTTCGCGCGCCTCACCGGCTGCGCCGTAGTGCCTTTTTTCCATCGCCGTGAGGGCGGGCGCTACCTGCTGAAGATCGCCCCGCCGCTGCCGGCCTTTCCCACCGACGACGCGGTCGCCGATACCGCGCGCGTCAACGCCGCCATCGAGGAGATGGTGCGCGAGGCGCCAGCCCAGTACCTGTGGATCCACCGCCGCTTCAAGCGGCAGCCGGAAGGGCGCAGTCGCTTCTACGAACGCGGCTGAGCGCTTTCCTGCGGCGGTGCCGGGTTTGCCAGCAGCGCGCCGGCGAACAGCGCGGCCAGCAGCAGGGTCGCGCCGCCCCAGAACGCCGAGTAGAACGCCAGGTGGGTGTTGAACGGGAACACCGTCACCGCCAGCGCCAGCGTCGCCGGCCGCGCGCGCGCGCGCGCCTCCTCGTCCGCATAGCGCCACGCGCGCCAGGCCATGGCCGCGCCGGCCAGCCACAGCAGCAGGCCCAGCATGCCGGTCTCGGCCAGGATTTCGAGCACCAGCTGATGCGCGTGCAGGGCCGGCCCGGCGCCCCACGCCGCGTACTGCCCGGGTGCCGGATCGCATTGCGGATAGGCGTTGCGGAATTCGCGCGCGCCCACGCCGTTGAACGGATGCGCGCGCACCATGCACAGTGCCGCGGACCAGATCTGGCCGCGCCCGGACAGGGCCGCATCCACGCCGGCCGCATCGCCGGCCAGCGCCAGCGTGGTGCGCGCCACGCGCTCGCGCACCTGCGTGGAGAGCCCCGCCAGCGCCACCGCGCCGAGGACGGCGGACAACAGCAGCAGCGCCATGCCCTTCCTGCCAAGCAGGCGCCAGCCCGAGAACAGCACCACCAGCGCATAGGTGATCCAGGACGCGCGCGAACCGGCGAGCACGATCACCACGCCGGTCGGCACCGCCGCCAACAGCCAGCCCCAGCGTCCCCAGCGTGCGGCGGCGGCGAACAGCAGGAACGGAGTGAGGCTGGCGAGCACCTGGCCGAACTTCAGGTTGCACGGCCCGAACACGCCGCTGAGCCGGTCGGCCAGGGCCGCCTGCCCGGCGCTACACAGGCCGTGTCCGTTGATCAGCCACTTGAGCTGGTCCATCGACCAGAACAGCGGACTGGTGCACAGCGCCGCCTGCGCCAGCGCATCCACGACCCACAGCGCAACGACGACGCCCAGCCCGGTGAAGGTGACGCGGCGCCGCGCCCCGGTCGCCACCGCGATGGCGACCAGCCACATGAAAGGCAGATGGCGCAGCCCGGCCGCCACCCGGCCCCATGCCCGGGCCGGGTCGTCCGCATCCAGCGCGGAAACCACCTGCGGCAGCCAGTAGGCCAGGAACAGCGTGCTGGTCAGCGCCCACGCCGGCACGCTGAGCAGCGCGGCGCCACCGGCCCGGAAGCGCAGGTGCAGCAGGCGGAGCACCGTCGCCAATGCGCCCAGCCCCAGCACCGCCTCGGCGATGCCCGGCGCCGGCCACAGCGCGACGAAGGCGATCACCCACGCCGGCGCCCACTTCCCCGGGAGCGCTGAAGACGGCGGGAGGGGTTCAACCGGCAAGTTCGCCATAGGTATCCAGCGTCGCGCGCTGCATGGCCCGCAAGGTGAAAGGAATCCGCCGCGGCAGCGACGGCGGTTGCCGCAGCAGTTCGGTGGCGCGCGCCGCCAATGCCGGCGCATCGCCCCTGGGCACCGCGCCGCTGGGCTGCAGTTCGGCCAGCAGTTCGCCCACGCCGCCGTGATCCCACCCCAGTACCGGGCGGCCCACGGCCAGCGCTTCCAGCACGGTGCGGCCGAACGCCTCGGGCTTGTCCGACAATTGCAGCACCAGATCGCTGGCCGCGTAGGCCTGCGCGATCTTCGCCGTCGGTTCGGTGATGGCGACCGCGTCGGCGATGCCCAGCGCCGCGGCCTGCTGTTCGAGTTCGCGCACGTAGGCCTCGCGCCCGGGTTCGCGCGCGCCGGGCATCCACAACCGCGCCGGCATGCCCTGCCTGCGCAGGGTCGACAACAGGCGCAGCGCGTGCGGGTGCCCCTTGAGGCGGGTACCGCGGCCGGGCAGCAGCAGCAGCGGTCCGTCGCCGGCCAGCGCCGGATGCGCGCCCTCCACCGCCAGCCGCGGGCGACGATCGGTGGGCGCCACGTGCGGGAACTGTGCCAGGTCCACGCCGCGCGGGATCACCCGCAGGCGCTGCGGATCGGTGGCCGGGTAATGCGCGAGCAGGTAGTCGCGCACGGTCCTGGATACGCAGATCACCCGCTCGCCGCTGGCCATGATGGCGCTGTAGCGGCCGGGCGAGTTCAGCCCGTGCATGGTCGTGACCCAGTGCGGGCGCCGCTCCCGTGGCAGGCCGCGCAGCGCATGCCAGCCCAGCCAGGCCGGCAGCCGCGAACGCGCGTGCACGATGTCGGCGCCGGTTTCGGCGAACAGCCGCCGCAGCGACACCACGTGGCGCAGGGTCAGCAGCGACTTGCGGCCGATGTCCAGCGCCAGATGCTCGGCCCCGCTCGCCAGCAGCGGCTGGACCAGGCGGCCGCCGGCGGAGACCACGATGGCGCGGTGCCCGGCCTCCACCAGCGCCTGGGCGATCTCCAGCGTCGAGCGCTCCACGCCGCCGGAGTGCAGCGCCGGCAGCAGCTGCACCACGGTCAGGCGGCGCATGCGGGCGTTCAGTCGACCAGCACGAACACCGCGCCGCAGTACGGGCAGGCGGCTTCGCCGTTGGGCTCGTTCTCGATCGGCAGGTAGACCCGCGGATGCGAATTCCACAGCGCCATTTCCGGCGTCGGGCAGCTCAACGGCAGGTCGGCACGGTGCACGTTGTAGCGCTTCTGCGCGTTAGCGGGCGCGGCGGCGGTATGGCTCATGGCGTCATTCACACAGGAAAACCGGGACCGGCCAATTCTAGCAGCGCCGGGCAGAAGCATGAGCCCGGCCGGGCATAACCGGACGCCATGCCCGTCGCCACTTTTTTCAATGGCCCGGGCGGCGATGCGCTCCTATGGTGGCCCGGCATCCATCGCGCCGTCCGGGAGTCGCCGTGCCGCCCATCGTCCGTCTTGCCGCCGCCATCGCCGTGCTGTCGTTCTGCCCGTCCGGGTGGTCGGCGGCTCTGCCGCCGGCAGACCTGGTGATCGCCGGCGGGCAGATCCACGATGGCGGCGGCGGCCCCGCCGTCATCGGCGATGTCGTCATCGTCGGCGACCGGATCATCGCGGTCGGGCCGGGAGCGGGCAGGCGTCATGCGGCCGCGCGCACCATCGATGCCACCGGCAGGATCGTCGCGCCCGGCTTCATCGATCCGCATACCCATCCCTATACCTACATCCGCTCGGACGATCCGGGCGTGCGCCGCAACGCGCCGTGGCAATACCAGGGCGTGACCACCATCGCCCATGGCGTGGATGGCGGCGGCACGCCGGAAGTCGCCCGCGAAAGCGAGGAATTCGCGCGCGCCGGCGTCGGCACCAACCTCGTACCCTACGTGGGTTTCAGCCCGGTGCGGCGCGCCGTGCTCGGCCACGCAGCGCGCGCGCCGACCCCCGCCGAACTGCAGCGCATGCGCGACCTGGTGGCGCAGGGCATGTGCGAGGGCGCGGTCGGCTTTTCCACCGGCCTGTTCTACGCGCCGCAGAGTTTCGCCGGTCGCGACGAAGTGGTGGCGCTGGCGCGCGAGGCGGCGATCCGCGGCGGGCTGTACGACACGCACCAGCGCGACGAGTCGTCCTACGACATCGGCCTGCTCGCCTCCACGCGCGAAGCCCTGTCGATCGGCCGCGACGCGGGGCTGCCGGTGCACATCGCGCACCTGAAGGCACTGGGCAACGATGTGCATGGCATGGCGCCGGCGCTGGTGGAACTGGTGGAGCAGGCACGCGCGCAGGGACAGCGGGTCACCGCCGACCAGTACCCGTGGCTGGCATCGGGCACCGGCATCACCGCCGCACTGCTGCCGCGCTGGGCCGTGGACGGCGGCAACAGCGCGCTCAGGGAGCGATTGCAGGATCCCGCGCAGCGCGAACGCATCCGCGTCGCGATGCGCGAGAACCTGCAACGCCGCGGCGGCGCGGAAGCATTGCTGCTCATCTCCGCCGACCAGCAGTGGACCGGCAGGACGCTGGACGCAATGGCCGGCGAATGGAGGCTCGATCCGATCGACGCGGCCCTGCGCATCATCGAACATGGCATCCAGCACCCGGACCAGAACAGCGGTTCGGTGGCCTCGTTCAACATGGACGAGGACGATGTGCAGCTGCTGATGCGCCAGCCCTGGATGGCGACCAGTTCCGACGGCAACGATGGGCATCCCCGGCAGTACGCCAGCTTTCCATTGAAATACCAGCGTTACGTGCGCGAACTCGGCGTATTGAGCACCGGGCAGTTCATCCACCGCTCCACCGCACTGACCGCGCGCATCCTCGGCCTGGAGAAACGCGGCGAACTGCAGCCGGGCTTCTTCGCCGACGTGGTGGTGTTCGATCCGGAACGTTTCATGCCGCACGCCGACTACCTGCATCCGCGCGAACTGTCTTCCGGCGTCGCCCTGCTGCTGGTCAACGGCCGCATCGCCATCGAGGACGACGTACAGACCGACGCGCTCGCCGGCCGCGTGCTGCGGCATTCGCCACCACCGGGCACCTGTCCCTGATCGCGCTCGCGGCGGCGATGCAGCGTCCGCCGCCCTGCACCGCATTTCAATCCGGATGTTCCGTGCGTGCGATGCGCGCTTGCCGCATCGCCTCTGCATTCATGCGCATGCGCGCAATAGCCGCAAGCTATGCCCGACCGACGGAACGGAACGGAACGGAAAGTCTGTGCGCATGCATCCGTGGCTACCATCCGGGCATGCGGATGTCTTCCGCGTCCAAGCAAGGGGAAACGCACGATGAAGCAGCAACCGGCACTTTCCATCCTGAGCCTCATGCTCGCATCGGCCATCGCCATGGACGCGACGGCCGCGCAGGAACAGACGCCACCGCCAGAGACCGGCAACGATCCGCAGCAGCCCAAGGCCACCACGCTCGACGGCGTGGTGGTGGTCGGCAGCCGCTTCGCCGGCAACAGCCAGACCGGCATGCTGCCGGTCAACACCATTTCCGAGGAAGACATCCAGGCCACAGGCGCGGTATCCGGCGAAGACCTGCTGCAGAGCCTGCCGCAGGTGGGCGACATGATGTTCGACAACACCGACACCGCGTCCAACCTCAACGCCGCGCGCGGCGACGTGGGCTCGGTCAACCTGCGCAACCTCGGCACCGGCAACACGCTGCTGCTGGTCAACGGCCGGCGCATGGTCAACCACCCGGGCACCCAGACCGAGAACTACGTGCCGCGGCAGACCGCCAACATCAACGCCATCCCGCTGTATGGCGTGAAGCGCATGGAAACGCTGCTGGGCGGCGCCTCCGCGCTGTATGGCTCCGATGCCGTGGCCGGCGTGATGAACGTGGTGATGGACACGCATTTCCAGGGCCTGAAGATCCAGGGCCAGTACGGCGGTTCGGAAGGCACGGACTTCCGCCAGGGCAACATCAACTTCAAGGCCGGGCACTGGTTCAACGACGGCCGCACGCGCGTCACCGTGCTCGGCGGGCACACCTACCGCAGCGTGATGGAAGCGTCCGAACGCGACTACTCGGCCAACCAGGACCACATGGACTTCATGGTCGGCACGCCGTGGGAAGGCATGTCCGCCTTCGACGACCGCACCACCTCCAGTGCCTGGGGCGTGTTCCAGGCCGTCAATGGCCGCCAGGTCAAGCAGAACGGCAAGAACATCACCAACAGCAGCGGCAGCTTCCACATCGAGCCCATCGCCAACGGCTGCGTCACCGCGCTCAACGCAGATGTCTGCATCCAGACCGGCGCGCAGAGCACCGCCATCGACCGGCCGCTGCGCTTCAACGCCAACTCGCAGCGCTACCTGATGGGCGGACTGGACCGCAACAACCTGTTCGGCACCCTCGAACACGACATCGACGACAACTTCGTCGCCTTCGGCGAACTGAACTATTACCAGTCCCGGTACGAAGGCATGCGCGAACAGGCCGCCTCGCTCGCCGCCGCGCCGATCATCGTGCCCGCGTCCAACTACTGGAACCCGTTCGGCGCGAAGTACCTGGCCGACGGCTCGCTCAATCCCAACCGTCTGCCCGGCCTGAACGTCGCCGACGAAGGCGTGGACCTGCGCATCAGCAACTACCGCGCCACCGAGACCACGCGCCCGTACACGGTCGACGACGACTCCTACCGGGTCATGGGCGGCGTGCGCGGCATGCTTGCCGGCTTCGACTGGGAGAGCGCCGTGCTGTACTCGCGCGCCACCACCCTGGACACCCAGCACGGTTCGATCAGCAACACCCTGTTCGCGCAGGCGCTGGCGCGCAACGACGCCAGTGCCTACAACCCGTTCGGCGGCGGCAACCTGCAGGACTGGTCGGCGCCGAGCAATGCGCCCAACGACCCGGCCACCATCGCCGGCTTCCTGGTGCCGGTGAAGCGCCGCGCCACCGCCTCGCTGTTCCAGGTGGACACGCGCTTCACCCGCGAACAGCTGTTCGCCCTGCCCGCCGGCGACGTGGGCCTGTCCTTCGGCGCGGAGTGGCGGCGCGAGACGCTGGCCGACGCGCGCGACGACCGCATGAACGGCACTCTTACCTACACCAATCCACTGACCGGCGACATCACCTCCGACGTGCTCGGCGCCAGCCCGGCCGGCAATACCAGCGGTGACCGCAACGTGGCCTCGGCCTATGTCGAGTTCGCCGTGCCGCTGGTGAAGCCGGAAATGGGAATCCCGCTGGTCCGCTCGCTGGACCTGCAAATCGCCGGGCGCTGGGAGCACTATTCCGACTTCGGCAATGTCTCCAATCCGAAGGTCGCGCTGGCCTGGGACGTGTTCGACGGCTTCATGCTGCGCGGCAACTGGTCCACCAGCTTCCTGGCCCCCAACATCCTGCAGATGTATTCCGACGGCACGGTGGTCAGCAACAGCCGGCTCGACTACTACCAGTGCGAGGCCGATATGCGTGCCGGGCGCATCGCCAGCTTCAGCCAGTGCGGCAAGTCGTACAGCACGCAGGCGGTGCGCGAGGGCAACCTCGACCTGAAGCCGGAAACCTCCGAGGCGTGGTCGGCAGGCATGGTGTTCCAGCCCCGCTTCCTGCCGCGCACGGCAGGACAGTTCACCTTCACCATGGACTACTGGTCCATCAAGCAGGAGGACATGATCGCCGTCACCGGCGAGCAGACCCATCTGGCGCTGGACTACCTGCTGCGCATGCAGGGCTCGTACAACCCCAACGTCCTGCGCGAGGCGCCCGACGACGCCAAGCGAGAGAATTTCGCCGGGACCGGGCTGGAAGCAGTCGGCAACGTGCTGCAGGTACGCGACCAGTACACCAACCGCCTGCCGCGCCTGACCCGCGGCATCGACTTCGGCCTGTCCTGGCGGCTGCGTACCGACCGGCTCGGCACCTTCAACGCCAGCCTCGATGCAAGCCGGCTGATCGAACAGACGCAGATGCCCTCCGACCTGGAAGACATGGTCGACCAGGCGCAGCAGTCCGGCCTGATCGACAAGGGCTTCACCATCCGCAGCGCCGGCAGCCTGCTCGGCATCAACGGCACGCCGGAATGGCGCGCCTCGTTCAATGCCAGCTGGCGTTACCGCGACTGGAGCGTGGGTACCTTCGTGCGCCGCGTCGGCGCCTTCGATTCAAGCGATGCGCAGCTGGCCGACGGCACCCTGTACCGGATCCCGTCCTGGACTACGACCAACCTGTGGCTGGAACACCGCTTCGGCAAGCACGGCAACCTGCTGGACAACAGCAGCGTGCGCCTGACCGTGCGCAACGTCGCCGACCGCGATCCGCCGCTGTCCGGTCGCAGCCTGGGCTTCTACTCCTCGCTGCACAATGCGCTGGGCCGCGGCTATTACCTGACCCTGACCAAGTCCTTCGACTGAGCGGATACGGGCATCGCGTCCCGACGCCACGCATCGGCGGACACGCCGTCCGCGATGATCGCGTGGTCCCGGACACGCAGACGCCGGAACCGGTAAGCCGGTTCCGGCGATGCGGAGTTCCACGCCCAGCAGCGGTCCGGAGCAGCGGACGCCGGGGCTTGCCGATTCAGGACAGGATGCCCAGCAGCCCACCCACGCCGATGCCGACGACGGTACCGACAAAGAGACCTGCCAGGAACTGCAGCCGCAGCGGATCGGAGACGCCGTGCCTGCCGTCGTGGTCCGAACTCTTCTTGAACATGCCTCGTCTCCCGATATGAACAGAACACGGAGGGGCGCGACGACCGCGCGCGAAAGCGGGACCCCTTCCCGCCGCCAACCTCCCTGTTCCCTCCGTATGGCGTTCCCCGCCGATCGAGAGACGTCCCCTTTCCTGCCTCTCGAAGGCTCTCCGGCCTCACAGGGAATTTCACCCGAGATGCCCCTCTTTCCGTAACTGTCAGGATTGACAGGTTTTTCCCTGCTTTTCCGATATCAGTGACGTCAAAGCCTCCGTGCCATCGAAAAGCGGGTCGAAAAGCCGCTCCTGGCGCCTTCCGCTACTCCCGGGCCGGACGCCCGGCCAGTTCGATCCAGCAGGCGAAGGTGGGATGGCCTTCGATCATCACCGGCGGCGCGGCGCGGTGGACGTGGAAGCCGGTCCGGCGCAGCAACCGCTCCATCGCCAGCGGCGAGACCGTGATGAGCCGTTTCCCGCCACGGCTTTCCACGTAATCAGCCGCCAGCTGCAGGATATCCACCGCCAACGCGGACGGCCGCAACGCGGAAATGCGGGCGCGCGCGCCGCGCAGGTCCATCACCGCGAAGCGCGACAGTTCCCACACTTCTTCCGAGCAGGGCGGCGGCAGGCCGTTCATCAGTTCCGGGAACATCTCGCCCAGCAGGTACGGGCCGGTGGTCGGCAGCAGGCGTGCATAACCGACGATGTCGTGCTGTTCGTCGCGGACGATCACGTGCACCGTTTCCGGCTGGTCGAACCGGTCGCGCTCGATTCCCGGCGGCGTGTCCATCTGCCAGCCCAGCGTTTCGATGAAGACCCGGTAGCGGTACTGGCCCAGCGCCTGGTTGAGCAGCGGCGACAGATTGTTCGCACTGGCAAGGATGAATTCCATGACGCATTCCCCTGTTCCTGATGGATGGGAAACGAGTCTTGCAATGCAGCACAGGCCTGAT
The DNA here is from genome assembly GCF_001431425.1 of Stenotrophomonas nitritireducens. Taxonomy (GTDB): domain Bacteria; phylum Pseudomonadota; class Gammaproteobacteria; order Xanthomonadales; family Xanthomonadaceae; genus Stenotrophomonas; species Stenotrophomonas nitritireducens. The sequence goes on along the minus strand of NZ_LDJG01000006.1, from coordinate 102,521 downwards.
AACTGTCAGAATTGACAGGTCGCCGGGCGCCCCGGAACGGGACCGCATGTCCTCCATACGACGCCCGCACGAACCGGATGGAGGCCGCATCCGGACCGGGTGTCAGCGGAAACCGATGGCGTCCAGTACCACCGGCTTCCATTCCAGCGCCTCGACCAGCCGCTGCAGGCAGCGAGCCGTGTACTCCGGCCCGATGTCCCTGCCCTGTCCATCCACCAGCATCACGTTGCTGCGCGGAGCGTCGCGGCAGGCAGCGGACACCGGGCGGGCCAGGGTATCGATATGCCAGTCCCAGCCCACCGAGACCGCCGGCGCGGAAGCGGTGGCCCATTCGGTATAGCCGCAGATGGCCGAGTGGACCGCCCCCATCGCACCGGTGCGCTCCTCCTCGTCCAGCCCCGACACCAGGTGCACGAGCCGGATCTGGCCCAGCGCACCGCGCGGAAGGCGGATGTAACCATCGTCGTCAATCATTATCATGCGTCTTTGGCGGTGCAGGCCGCGGCGGTGCACCGCGCAGGGCGGTCGGGTTGCCCAATCTAGATGCCCTGCGCATGCGCTGGAAACTGTCAGTGCTGACAGTACCGCCGGACCGGGATCACGATTTCGTCGAGGGCGGAAATGGAAGCGTGGCGGGAAGACCAACTCAATGCGCTGCTGGCGCCCGGCGGGCAGGACGACCTGTTCGGCACGGTCGCCGGGCTGGTGCGCGCGCTGGGCTTCGAACACTGCGCCTATGGCATGCGCGCGCCGCTGCCGCTGGCGCAGCCGGAGATCGTGATGCTCAACGATTACCCGGAAGCCTGGCAGAAGCGCTACCAGGACAACGCCTACCTGCAGGTCGATCCCACGGTCCGCCAGGGCGCGGCATCGCTCGATCCCTTCGCCTGGTCGAACTCCGACGATCCGCTCGATCCGGCCGCCGCGTTCTGGGAGGACGCGCGCCTGCACGACATCACCTGCGGCGTATCGCTGCCGGCGCTGGCGGCCAACAGCGTGCGCGGCATGCTGACGGTGACCCGCGGCGGCGAAAGGCTGGACGCGCAGGAACTGCGGGCCCGGTGGCCGCAGCTGCTCTGGCTGGGCCAGGTCGCCCATCACGGGCTGGCGCGGGAAATGCTCACGCGCTGGCGCTCGACCTCCCGCGAAGCCATGAGCGAGCGCGAGATCGAAATCCTGCGCTGGGTCGCCGAAGGCCATACCAACCGCCAGATCGCCGCCCGCCTCAACATCACCGAGCGCACGGTCAACTTCCACCTGAACAATGCCATGGCCAAGCTCGAGGTCGGCAACCGCACGGCCGCGGCGGTACGCGCGGTGGTGCTGGGCATCCTCGCCTGATCCACGCCACCGGCCGGCAAGGCGGCGCAGCGGCGACCTGCGGATACGACAAGGCCGGCATCCGCCGGCCCGGTCGTGGTCACTCCGCGGGCAGCGCTCAGCCGCCGCGTTCGGCTTCCATCTGCTTGCGGATCTGCGCATCGACCGCGGCGATGGCGGTCATGTTGAGGATGCGGCGGGCGCTGGCGCTGCTGGTAAGGATGTGCACCGGCTTGGACGTGCCCATCAGGATCGGACCGATCGCCACGCCGTCGGTGAACACGCGCACCAGGTTGTAGGCGATGTTGGCCGCTTCCAGGTTGGGCAGCACGAACAGGTTGGCGCGGCCCTTGAGCGTGCTGTTGGGCAGCAGTTTCTCGCGCAGCGCCTCGTCCCAGGCGGTGTCGCCCTGCATCTCGCCGTCCACGTTCAGGCGCGGGTTGCGCTTGAGCAGCTGCTCGCGCACCTGGCGCATCTTCAGCGCGTCCTTGGAGTCGTGGCTGCCGAAATTGGAATGCGACAGCAGCGCCACCTTCGGCTCGATGCCGAACAGCTTCATGCGGTAGGCCGCCTGCAGCGTGGACTCCACGATCTGCTCCACGCTCGGGTCTTCCTGCACGTGGGTATCGACGAAGAAGAACACGCCCTGCGAGTTGATCACGCCGGTCATCGCCGAGGTCGAACTCACCCGCGGCTCCAGCGGGATCACGCTGCGCACGTAGCCGAGCTTCTTGTGGAAGCGGCCGACCACGCCGCTGAGCATGGCGTCGGCCTCGCCGCGCGCCACCATCACCGCGGCGATCAGGGTCGGGCGCGAGCGCAGCAGGTTCTTGGCCGCGGCCACGGTCACGCCGCGGCGCCCAGTCAGGCCGTGGTAGTACTGCCAGTAGTCGTTGAAGCGCGGATCGTCGTTGATGTTGGTGATCTCGAAATCCACGCCCGGCTTCATGCGCAGGCCCAGGCGCTCGATGCGCGACTCGATCACGTCCGGGCGGCCGATCAGGATCGGGAAGGCCACGCCCTCGTCGATCACGTTCTGCACCGCGCGCAGCACCACTTCCTCCTCGCCTTCGGCATAGACCACGCGCTGCTTGTCGGTGCGCGCCTGGTCGTGCACCGGCTTCATCAGCAGGCTGGTGCGATACACGAACTGCGCCAGCTTCTCCCGGTAGGCCGCCATGTCGGCGATCGGGCGCGTCGCCACGCCCGAATCCATCGCCGCCTGGGCCACGGCCGAGGACAGCTCCACCAGCAGGCGGCGGTCGAACGGGCGCGGGATCAGGTAGTCGCGGCCGAAGCTCGGCGTTTCACCGCCATAGGCGGCGCCCAGATCGGAGGCCTCCTTGCGCGCGAGCGCGGCGATGGCGCGTACGCAGGCGACTTTCATTTCCTCGTTGATGCCGGTGGCGCCGACGTCCAGCGCGCCGCGGAACAGGTAGGGGAAGCACAGCGCGTTGTTGACCTGGTTCGGGTAGTCCGAACGGCCGGTGCCGATGATCGCGTCCGGGCGCGCGGCGCGCGCCAGCTCCGGCATGATCTCCGGGGTCGGGTTGGCCAGGGCGAAGATCACCGGGTCCGGCGCCATGGTCTTGACCATCTCGGCGGTGAGGATGCCCGGGGCCGACAGGCCCAGGAAGATGTCCGCGCCCTCGACGATCTCGGCCAGGGTGCGCTTGTCGGTGTCGCGCGCATAGCGCGCCTTCTCCGGGTCCAGCCCCTCGCGCCCGGCGTAGATCACGCCGTCGCGGTCGAAGGCCAGCACGTTCTCCGGCCTGACGCCGAGTTCCACCAGCATGTTCACGCAGGAAATGCCGGCCGCGCCCATGCCGGTGGTGGCGACCTTGACCTCGCCGATCTTCTTGCCGGTGATGTCCAGCGCGTTGAGGATGGCCGCGCCGACGATGATCGCGGTGCCGTGCTGGTCGTCGTGGAACACCGGGATGTTCATGCGCTCGCGCAGCTTGCGCTCGACCACGAAGCATTCCGGCGCCTTGATGTCCTCCAGGTTGATGCCGCCGAAGGTCGGCTCCAGCGAGGCGATGATGTCGACCAGCTTGTCCGGGTCGTTCTCGTCCACCTCGATGTCGAACACGTCGATGCCGGCGAACTTCTGGAACAGCACGCCCTTGCCTTCCATGACCGGCTTGCCGGCCAGCGGACCGATGTTGCCCAGGCCCAGCACCGCGGTGCCGTTGGAGATCACCGCCACCAGGTTGCCGCGCGCGGTCAGCTCGCTGGCCGCGGCCGGATCGGCCACGATCGCTTCGCAGGCATACGCCACGCCCGGCGAGTACGCCAGCGACAGGTCGCGCTGGGTGAGCATCGGCTTGGTGGCGGCGACCCGGATCTTCCCCGGCGGCGACATGCGGTGGTAGTCGAGGGCGGCCTGCTTGAAATCTTCTTTGGACATCGACGGGACTTGCTGTGGCTGAATGCCCGATTCTAGCGACTCAACGACGACATGGACCGTTTCATCGGGGACTGTATTCAGGACAGCGCTCCCGATTCGCCATGCTGCTTCGCAACAATATACGAAAATATTTTTCATGAGAGCAGTTATCTGCTACATAGACACCTCTCCAGCGGGAAGAACGGCGGCCACATGAAAGTAATCCGGCATGGATAAAAAACTATTTCACAACGCACCGGCCACGCTCAGGGGCAAGGGCCTCGGTGCCGGCGACAGTGCGTTGCCGATGGACGCCGGCCACCAGGGCTGGTCCATCCTGCGCGAACAGGTGAGCCTGCCCGCCGCCGTCCTGCTGCGTTCGGCGCTGCTGCACAACCTGGAATGGATGCGCCGCTTCGTCGCCGCCTACGGCGTGCAGCTGGCGCCGCACGGCAAGACCACGATGAGCCCTGAGCTGTTCCGCCTGCAGCTCGACGCCGGCGCCTGGGGCATCACCGTGGCCACCGCGCCGCAGGCGCGCGAGGCGTGGCTGGCCGGCGCGCGCCGCATCCTGATCGCCAACCAGCTGGTCGGCCCGGCCAACATGGCCATCGTCGCCGACCTGCTGGACGCCGGCGGCGCCGAGGTGTTCTGCCTGGTGGACTCGGCCGACAACGTCGACGCGCTGGGCAGCGGGTTCGACGCGCGCGGGCTGCGCCTGGACGTGCTGCTGGAGATCGGCGTCACTGGCGGCCGCACAGGAGTGCGCGACGACGCGCAGGCGCAGGCGGTGGTCGAAGCCGTGGCACGCTGGCCGCGGGCGCTGCGACTGGCCGGCGTGGAAACGTATGAAGGCGTGGTGGCGGACGAAGCCGGCGTGCGCGCGGTCCTGCGCCGCAGCGTGGAAACCTTCCAGCGCCTGCGCGACGGCCGCGCCTTCGGCCGCATGCCGGCACTGCTGTCCGGCGCCGGCTCGGCCTGGTTCGACGTGGTCGCCGAGGAATTCGCTGCCTTGTCCGGCGACGCCGCGGCCGAGATCGTGCTGCGCCCGGGCTGCTACCTCACCCATGACGTCGGCGCCTACCGCCAGGCCGCCACCCGCATCCATGCCAGCAATCCGGTCGCCCGGCAGATGGGCCAAAGCCTGCAGCCCGCGTTACGGCTCTGGGCCTACGTGCAGTCGCGGCCGGAGCCGGACAAGGCCATCGTCGGGCTCGGCAAGCGCGATGCCGCCTTCGATGCCGGCTTCCCGGTGCCGGCGCTGCACTACCGGCCCGGCGATGCGGCGCCCGGCGATGCCGCCGCGCACTGGCAGGTCACCGCGATGATGGACCAGCACGCCTTCCTGCAGGTGCGCGCCGACGACGACCTGCGCGTGGGCGACATGCTGTGCTTCGACATTTCGCACCCGTGCCTGACCTTTGACAAGTGGCGCCACCTGCTGGTGGTCGACGACGACCACATCGTGGTCGATGCCGTCACCACGCAGTTCTGACCCGCCTGCCCCGGACCGGTACGCATGAGCCATGGACACCTGCTGCTGATCTACGCCGTGCTGGCGATCCTCGCGCTGATCGTGCTGATCGCCCGCTACCGGCTCAACCCCTTCATCAGCGTCACCGTCGTCTCGGTCGGGCTGGCGCTGCTGGCCGGCATGCCGGCACCGGAAATCCTGCCCGCCTACGAACAGGGCGTGGGCAAGACGCTGGGCCATATCGCGCTGATCGTGGCGCTGGGCACCATGCTCGGCAAGATGATGGCCGAGTCCGGCGGCGCCGAGCGCATCGCGCGCACGCTGATCGCGCGCTTCGGTACGAAGAACGTGCACTGGGCGATGATGCTGATCGCCTTCTGCATCGGCCTGCCGATCTTCTTCGAGGTCGGTTTCGTGCTGCTGGTCCCGATCGCGCTCAACGTCGCCCGCCGCACCGGCGTGCCGCTGCTGCTGGTCGGCCTGCCGATGGTGGCCGGGCTGTCGGTGGTGCACGGGCTGGTGCCGCCACACCCGGCGGCGATGCTGGCCGTGCATGCCTACGGCGCCGATGTCGGCCGCACCGTGTTCTACGCGCTGCTGGTGGGCCTGCCGACCGCCGCGCTGGCCGGCCCGCTGTTCGCCCGGGTGGTCGCGCCGCGGGTGAAGCTGCCGGCGCGCAACCCGATGGAGGCCGCGCTGCTGGACGAGGGCCACGGCCGCATCCCCGACGACCAGCTGCCCGGCTTCGGCATCACCATCGCCACCCTGCTGCTGCCGGTGGCGCTGATGCTGCTGGGCGGCTGGGCCGACCAGATCGCCGCGCCAGGCTCGCCGCTCAACCACGGCCTGCGCTTCATCGGCCACTCGGTCGTCGCGCTGCTGCTGGCCACGCTGCTGAGCTTCGTCACGCTGGGCCTGCTGCGCGGTTTCAACCGCGAGCAGATCCTGAAGTTCTCGCAGGAATGCCTGGCACCGACCGCCGCCATCACCCTGCTGGTCGGCGCCGGCGGCGGCCTCAACGGCATCCTCGTGCATACCGGCGTGGCCAGCCAGATCATCGACCTGTCCCGCCAGTTCGACCTGTCGCCGCTGCTGATGGGCTGGACCATGGCCGCGCTGATGCGCATCGCCACCGGCTCGGCGACGGTGGCGATGACCACCGCCTCGGGCATCGTCGCGCCCATCGCCGCCGCCCTGGGCTACCCGCACCCGGAACTGCTGGTGCTGGCCACCGGCGCCGGCTCGGTGGTGCTGTCGCACGTCAATGACGGCGGCTTCTGGCTGGTGAAGGAATACTTCAACATGTCCGTAGCCCAGACCTTCAAGACCTGGACCGTGCTGGAAACCCTCATCTCCGTCACCGCGCTCGCGCTGGTGGCGGCCCTCGCCGCCGTGCTCTGAACCGAAGATCCCCACCATGTTCGACATCGTCTACGAACTGCGCCAGCGGCTGCACGAATTCAGCCCGGTCGAGGTCCGCATCGCCAACACCATCCTCGCCGACGTCGATGCCGCCGCCCAGTACGGGGTGACCGAGCTGGCCGAGCGCGCCGAGGTCAGCGCCGCGGCGATCTCGCGCTTCGCCAAGACCCTGGGCTGCGAGCACGTACGCGAGCTGCGCGCGCGGCTGGCGTCGGCAAGCGCGGTCGGCAAGCGCTTCCTGGAACAGCAGAACGCGCCGCCGGTGTCGGCGCTGTTCGCGCAGATCTGCGACGACATCCAGGCCTGCCTGCGCCACAACCTGGCCAACCTGCAGGAAGATGTGGTGCAGCAGCTGGCCGACGCGGTCTGCCAGGCGCGGCGCATCCACGTGTTCGGCATCGGCGGCTGCTCGACGGTGTTCTCGCAGGAACTGCAGAACCGCCTGATGCGCTTCGGCCTGCCGATCACCGCCTGCAGCGACGCGGTGGTGATGAAGATGACCGCCGCCATCCTCGGCCCGCAGGACCTGGTGCTGGCGCTTTCGGTCAGCGGCATCACCCCGGAAGTCACCTCGGCGGTGGAGATCGCGCGCACCTACGGCGCGCGCGTGGGCGCCATCACCCGCGCCGGCACGCCGCTGGCCGGGCTGAGCGACTGGCTGCTGCCGATCAGCATCGAGGAAACCGATTTCGTGTTCAAACCCTCCGCCTCGCGCTACGCGATGATGCTGGCCATCGACGTGCTGGCCACCACCACCGCGCTCAACGGCGCCGGCGACAACCACGAGCACCTGCGCCGCATCAAGCTGGCGCTGGACCGCTACCGCGGTGGCGACTCGCGCCTGCCGCTGGGCGACTGACCGATGCACGACGTATTGATCCGCGATGCGCTGGTGCTCGACGGCGGCGACCGGCCCGGCAGTCACGGCGACGTGGCGCTGCGCGATGGCCGCATCGTCGAGGTCGGCGCAGTGGCCGGCAGCGCGCGGCAGGTGATCGACGCCGGCGGCCGCGCGCTGGCGCCGGGCTTCATCGACGTGCACACCCATGACGATCTGGAAGTGCTGCGCAACCCGGACATGGCCAGCAAGCTGTCGCAGGGCGTGACCACGGTGGTGGTCGGCAACTGCGGCATCAGCGCCAGCCCGGTACGCATCCGCGGCGAAGTGCCGGACCCGATGAACCTGCTCGGCGAAGCCGGCGATTTCCGCTTCGCCGATTTCGCCAGCTACCGGCAGGCGGTGGAAGCCGCGCGGCCGGCGGTGAACGTGGCCGCGCTGGTCGGCCATACCGCGCTGCGCCAGAACCACATGGACCGGCTGGACCGCGCCGCAACCGCCGCGGAGATCGCGGCCATGCGCGTGCAGCTGCGCGCGAGCATGGCGCAGGGCGCGCTGGGCCTGAGCAGCGGGCTGGCCTATGGCTCGGCGTTCCACGCGCCGTCCAGCGAAGTGGCGGAACTGGCGGCGGAACTGCCGCCCGGCGGGTTGTACGCGACGCACCTGCGCGATGAATTCGGCGGCATCCTCGAGGCGATGGAGGAGGCCTTCGATGCGGCGCGCGCGCCGCGGGCCGCGGTGCGCGTCTCGCACCTGAAGTGCGCCGGCATCGACAACTGGGGCCGCAGCCGCGAAGTGCTGCACAGCCTCGACGCCGCATCGGCCGGGCAGGACGTCGCCTGCGACTGCTATCCCTACGCCGCCAGCGCCTCCACCCTGGACCTGAAGCAGGTCACCGATGCCTACGACATCCTGATCACCTGGTCCGGGCCGGAGCCGTCGCAGGGCGGGCGCCTGCTGGCCGACATCGCCGCCGACTGGGGCATCCCGCTGATGGCCGCCGCCGTCCGCCTGCAGCCGGCCGGCGCGGTCTACCACTGCATGAACGAGGCCGACGTGCGCCGCATCCTGGCGCATCCGCTGACCATGATCGGTTCGGACGGCCTGCCACGCGATCCGCGCCCGCATCCACGCCTGTGGGGCACCTTCCCGCGCGTGCTCGGCCATTACGCGCGCGACGAAGCGCTGTTCCCGCTGCATACCGCCGTGCACAAGATGACCGGCCTGCCCGCCTCGCGCTTCGCGCTGGGCGCGCGCGGCGTCATCCGCGTGGGCGGGTGCGCCGACCTGGTGCTGTTCGATCCGGCGCGCGTGCGCGATACCGCCAGCTTCCACGATCCGGTGCGCGCGGCCGAGGGCATCGACGCGGTGTGGGTCAACGGGCAACTGGCCTACGACGGCACGGAAGTGGTCGCGCGGCCGGGGCGGTTCATCGCGCCGGGCCACTGATTCCCTTCTCCCTGCCGGCGGCAAACCGGCAGGATCGCCGGGTTGCTCGGCCAAGCCGCACGGAAGGCGCGGCACAGGTATGCGCCGGTACGCCGAAGGGCCAGATGAGACTTCGTCCGTACCCTCGCCCCGCCCCGCCCCGCGGAGAGAGGGCTCTGGTTACTGCAAATCAAGTCAGGAGAATCTCATGAGCGACATCAAACGTTACGGCGCCGAAGGCGGCGTAGGCCAGGGCAGGCAGCACATGCCGTTTTCGCGCGCGGTCGAGGCCGATGGCTGGCTGCATGTCTCCGGCCAGGTGCCGATGCGCGACGGCGAACTGGTCGGCGGCACCGTGACCGAGCAGGCGCACGTGGCCATCGGCAACGTGCTGGCGATCCTCGCCGAGGCCGGCTACGGCCCCGAACACGTGGTCCGCTGCGGCGTATGGCTGGACGACGCACGCGATTTCTACGCGTTCAACACCGTGTTCAGGCATTACTTCGGCGAACACCCGCCGGCGCGCGCCTGCGTGGAGAACCGCATGGTCGTGGACTGCAAGGTGGAAGTGGACTGCGTCGCCTGGAAGCGCCCGCAGCGCTGAATCCACGCCTGCCAATCCCTGCACCGGCGCCGCCGGGCAGGGACATCCGCGGCTGCCGCGCATAACGGCCGGCTATGCCGCCGCGATCTTTTTCGACTGGCGCCACGCCCCGTTCCATGGCTATGGTGGATGCCGCCGTCCCGCCCCACGCATCGTGTTGCGGCGCGGCAGACCGGCCCGCTCGCCATGGAGACACGCCATGCCTGCCTGCTTGCGCCCACGCCGGCCGCAGCCATCCCACCTGCCCCGACTGGCGGAAAACCCGCCGTCGGGCATCGAACCGTCTGCCATCCGTCATGCGGACGGGCCGGCTCCCGCCGGACTGCCCGTGGCTCCGTCCCCTCCCCCGTGCCGCGGAGCCACATTCCCCGGGCAGTTCTCCCCCCGGCGGTGCCGGCCCTCCGCCGCCCCCGCCCACGACACCTGCATTGGCAGGGCACGAGGTACTGATTAGATGATCCAACTTGATGCCGTACAGACGATCGCCTTCGGCGGCCTGACCCTGTTCGCCGGCTACGCGCTGTGCCGCGCGATCCCGGTGCTGCGCCGTTACAACCTGCCCGAACCGGTCGTCGGCGGCCTGCTGGTGGCCCTGCTGGTATGGGCCGCGCACGCGCGCGGCACCACCCTGTTCGAACTGGACACCAGCCTCAAGGTGCCGTTGATGGTGGCCTTCTTCACCACGCTGGGCATCAACGCCAGCCTGCGCCTGCTGCGCATCAGCGGCCGCCAGGTGATGGTCTTCCTGCTGCTGGCCAGCATCTTCGCGGTGGTGCAGAACCTGGTCGGCATCAGCGTGGCGTGGATGTTCGACCTGCACCCGATGTTCGGCGTGCTCGCCGGTTCGGCCACCCTCACCGGCGGCCCGGCCACCGGCATGGCCTTCGCGCCGCTGTTCGAGAAGGCCGGCCTGCAGGGCGCCGAGACCCTGGCGATCACCGCGGCGATGGCCGGCATCATCTGCGGCGGCGTGGTCGGCGGGCCGGCCATCACCGTGCTGATGCGCCGCTTCCGCATCAGCGGTCCGGCCGGCAACGGCGCCAGGGCCGATGGCGCCGCCGAGGCCGACGAGAGCGTGCACGTTCACTTCCCCAGCGAGTCGGCGCGCGAGTTCGACGCGCTCAAGAGCATCGTCGTGCTGCTGATGGCGATGTGGCTGGGCGCCTGGGTCAGCCAGGGCTTCGCGGGCCTGGGCCTGACCCTGCCGTCCTACATCGGCGCGATGCTGGTGGGCGCGGTGGTGCGCAACATCGACGACTACACCGGCCTGATCAGGCTGTCGGTGCCGACCACCGACCTGATCGGCAACATCTGCCTGGCGCTGTTCCTGGCGGTGGCGCTGATGGACCTGAAGCTGTGGGAGCTGGCCGGCATGGGCCTGCCGCTGGTGGTCAACCTGGTCATCCAGGTGGCGCTGGTGGCGCTGTTCGCGGTGCCGATCTACTACGTGATGGGCCGCGACTACGACGCGGCGGTGATGGGCGGCGGTTTCATCGGCTTCATGCTCGGCACCACCGCCAACGCCATGGCGGTGATGCGCCGGCTGGTGCAGCGCTACGGCGTGGCGCCGCGCGCGTTCCTGGTGGCGCCGCTGGTGGGCGCGTTCTTCATCGACTTCGTCAACGCGCTGATCATCACCGGCTTCCTCAACTTCTGGCCGCACTGACGCGGCCGGGAGCGGCGTTCGAGCAGTTGTGCGCAGGGCCGCCGCGATGGCGGCCCTGCTGTTTCCGGGAGTGCGCTGGAGCGTTGCTCCCGCAGCCCGCTGTTCCTGCGGGAATACGCCGCCGGTCGCAATGCCGCCAGCGGGATGAAGCGCATGTGGGTGCCGGAGGCGGAAACCGGCTTCGGGACGGGCCTGGGAGGCCGATGCAGGGACACCGCGGTGCGCCGCCGGAAGTCATGGCCGGAACGCATCGCCGCGTCCCCGGCCGGGACGCGGCCAGCGACATCGCCCTGTCCGGAACCGGGCTGACGCGCGGGCCGTTCCCGCCTTCGCCCGGTCCCTGCCGCCTGTGGCGGGGCGTTTCCGGCCCAGGGCCCGCAAGGCGGGCCCTGCCATACCTGCCCCGCAGAAAAGGGCTTTCCGAGGCTCAGGCCATGCGCGCGGTCACTGCGCGGCGGAACCGGCGCCGGGCCGGCGCGGATCGGCAGCGCCCTGCGCGCCGCCGTCATCGCCCACCATCAGCGTCTGCGTGCTGCCGATGGTCTCGTCGCTTTCGATGCGGTGGCCCAGGCCGCGCAGCAGGCGCAGCGTGTCGGGGCTGAAGCCCGGTTCGATCTGCAGCATGCCGCTGCCCATGTCCTGGTGGATGCGCGGCCGGTGGGTGGCCTCGGCGATGTTCATGCCGAAATCGACCACGTCCACGATCGTCTGCATCACCGTACCGGGGATGGTGTTGCCGCCGGGGCTGCCGGTGACCAGCCACACCTTGCCGTCGCGCAGCACCATGGTCGGCGACATGCTCGATACCGGGCGGCGCCCGGGCAGCAGCGCGTTGGCGACCACCCGCCCCGGCTCCGCGCGCGCGGCCAGCTGTGCGCGCAGCGAGAAGTTGCCGATCAGGTTGCCGAGCAGGAAGCCGGTGCCTTCGGCCATCACCCCGGCGCCGAAGTCCGAGCCCAGGGTGAAGGTGTTGCTGACCGCGTTGCCGTCGGCGTCGACCACCGAGAAATGCGTGGTCTGCGGGCTTTCGTAAGGCATGGGATCGCCCGCCGCCAGCGTGGTGGCGTCGAGCGCGCGGTCGGGCGAGAACAGCTTCCAGCGCGCGTCGGCATAGGCCTTGCATACCAGCCCGCGTACCGGCGCGGAGACGAAGGCCGGGTCGCCGGCATGGCGCGCGCGGTCGGCCCAGGCCAGCTTGATCGCCTCGGCCATGGCGTGCAGCGCCGCCGCCGAGCCGGGGCCCTGCGCGGCCAGGTCCTCGTGTTCGAGCAGGTTGAGCATTTCCAGCACGCTGGCGCCGCCGCCGCTGGACGGCGGCATGGTCACCACCTCGCGGCCGCGGTAGGTGCTGCGCAGCGGCTCGCGTTCGATGGCGCGGTAGCCGGCCAGGTCCTCGCTGCCGATCAGGCCCCCATGGCGCTGCATCGCCGCCACCAGCCGCTGCGCGATCGGCCCGCGGTAGAACGCGTCCTCGCCGTCGCGCGCGATCAGCCGCAGCGACCACGCCAGGTCGGCCTGGCGCAGGCGTTCGCCCGCGCGCAGCGCGCTGCCGTCGGCGTGCAGGAACACGCCGGCGCCGGCCGGGCTGCGCGCCAGCCGCTGGCGGCCCCAGTCCAGGGCGAAGGCTTCGTCGCGGCTGAGCACCACGCCCTTGTCGGCCAGTTCGATCGCCGGCTGCAGCAGACGCGCCCACGGCAGGCGCCCGTGCTGGCGATGCGCCAGCGCCAGCCCGGCCACGGTGCCGGGCACGCCGGCGGCCTTCCAGCCGGCGGTCTCGCCGTCGATGCGGCCGTCGGCGCCGATGAAGCGCTCCAGCGTGGCCGCCGCCGGCGCCATCGAGCGGTAGTCGATGGCGACGCTGCGGTTCTCGCCGGCCAGGTGCAGCAGCATGTAGCCGTCGCCGCCGATGTTGCCCGCGCGCGGCAGCAGTACCGCCAGCGCGAAGGCGGTGGCCACCGCCGCGTCCACCGCGTTGCCGCCGTCGCGCAGCACCTGCGCGCCGATCTCGCTGGCGCGCTGGTTCTGGCTGACCACCATGCCGCCGTCGCCGTGGTCGGGTTTCTGGATCGCCTGGTAGTTGAGCAGTTCGCGCGCGCCGGCCGGCGGCGCCAGCGCCAGCAGCGCGCACAGCAGCAGCGCCATGCCACGGCCCGGGAGGGAAACGAGGGTTCGCAGGGTCATGCCTTTCTCCGGTTTGCGGTTTGCGGGCGCAATGCCGGCCGTCGTCCGCCCGCGACGGTGCCGATGGCGACGGCCGCACTGGCCCATCTGGAAGCATGGCCGGCGATGGCGCGACTGTCGCCCATATTTCATGGCCCACGGTATAGCTCGCGCGCATGGAAGCGCCGCTCCGCGGCCGCGCGCCGGGGGGCAAGACCACGGCATTCCATAGCTGCGGGTTAACACCTGCACCGCGATTGTGATCCCTGCTCCGCTACGGCCGGCGGTAATCTGCCGGCCATGCCGAAGCCCGTCCGCTACACGCCCTCCCCCACGGTCGGTGCGCCCGCCATTCCGGCGCGCGGGCTCCGCGCTGCCGGCTTCGTGCTGCTGTGCCTGTCGCTCGCGCTGGCCGGCTGCGGCACCGCACCGGATGCGCGCGCGCCGGCAGCGGTCTCGGCCGGCAAGGCCTCGCCGGCCATCGTCGTCGCCGCGCATCCGCTGGCCGTACGGGCCGGCGCCGAAGTGCTCGAGCGCGGCGGCAGCGCGATGGACGCGGCCATGGCGGTGCAGCTGATGCTCGGCCTGGTGGAACCGCAGAGCTCGGGCATCGGCGGCGGCACGGTGCTGCTGGCCTACGACGCGCGCAGCGGCGAGGTCAGCGGTTACATCGGCCGCGAGCAGGCGCCGGCGACGGCCGCTCCGGGCTGGTTCGACGACGCCGGCGGGCAGCCGCTGCCGCGCGCCGAGGCGATGCTCTCCGGCCGCGCCACCGGCGTGCCGGGCACCCTGGCCACCTTCGCCCTGGCGCTGCACGAGCACGGCCGGCTGCCGTGGGCACGGCTGTTCGACGGCACCATCGCCACCGCCGAGCGGGGGTTCGCCATCACCCCGCGACTGGAACGGCACATCCACGGCCATTTCCCGCAGGCGGCGACCGCCGACGTGCGCCGCTTCTTCGACGACGGCCGCGGCGGCCTGCTGCGCGCCGGCGACACGCTGCGCAATCCCGCCTACGCCGCCACGCTGCGCACCCTGGCCGCCGACGGCGCCGGGGCGTTCTACCGCGGCGCGCTGGCCCGGGCCATCGTTGCCCGCACCGCCGATGCGCCGCGTCCGGGAACGATGACGCTCGACGACCTCGCCGGCTACCGCGCCGAGAAGGTCGCGCCGCTGTGCAGGCCGCTGCGCGGCTACCGGCTGTGCTCGCTGCCGCCGCCGGCCAGCGGCGTCGGCGTGCTGCAGCTGATGGCGCTGCTGGACGGCACCGACATCGGCCGCCGCGACGCCGCCGATCCGCAGGCGTGGCTGCTGTTCGCCGAGGCCAGCCGGCTGATGTACGCCGACCGCGACCACTATGTCGGCGATCCGCGCTTCATCGATGTCCCGGTCGAGGGCCTGCTGGCGCCGGACTACGTGGACGCGCGCCGCGCCCTGATCGGCGCGCGCGCCGCACCACAACCGCCGCGGCCCGGCGTGCCCGCCGGCGCGCCCGCCATCGCCGCCGATGCCACCGACGAACCGGGCGGCACCAGCCATTTCGTGGTGGTGGACGACGACGGCAATGCCGTCTCGGTGACCACCACCGTCGAATCGTTCTTCGGCTCCGGGCGCATGGTCGGCGGCTTCTTCCTCAACAACCAGCTCACCGATTTCGCCTGGGACCGCAAGGACGGCCGTCCGGGGATGGCCAACGCCATCGCCGGCGGCAAGCGCCCGCGCTCGTCGATGTCGCCGCTGCTGATGCTCGACGGCGACGGCCGCCTGGCCGGTGCGCTGGGTTCGCCCGGCGGCTCGGCCATCCCCGCCTACATCGGCAAGACCCTGACCGGACTGCTCTACTGGCACCTGCCGCTGGACCAGGCGGTGGCGCTGCCCAACCTGGTCGCGCGCGGCGATCGCTTCGACGGCGAGGCCGACCGTTTCCCCGCGCCCGTGCGCGCGGCGCTGCGCGAGCGTGGCGTGGACATCCGCGCCGGTGCCGGCGAGGATTCCGGCCTGCATGGCGTGTTCCTGCGCGATGGACGCTGGGAATGGGCCGCCGACCCGCGCCGCGACGGTACCGCCGACTTCCCCGCCCACCGGACCCCCGATGCTTCCCGTTGAACCCCACGGCGAACCCGCCGGCGCCGATCTCGTCGTCCTCGGCGCCGGCGTCGTCGGCCTCGCCACCGCCTACGCCGCCGCGCGCCGCGGCCTGTCCGTGCTGCTGCTCGACCGCGCCGATGGCCCGGTGCAGGGCACGTCCTTCGCCAACGGCGCGCAGCTCAGCTACGCCTATACCGACGCCATGGCCGGCCCTTCCACCTGGAAACAGCTGCCGGCGATGCTGCTCGGCCGCAACGGCCCGTTCCGCACGCGCTGGTCGGCCGACCCCGATTTCTGGCGCTGGGGCCTGGCCTTCCTGCGCCAGACCGGCGCCGCGCGCCTGCGTACCAACACGCTGGCGACGCTGGAACTGGCGCTGGAATCGCGCACCGCGCTGCACGCGCTGCTGCAGCGCCATCCCATCGCCTTCGACCATGCGGTGTCCGGCAAGCTGCACGTCTACCACGATGCCGCCGCCCTGCAGGGCGCCGCCGCGATGATCGCGCTCAAGCAGCCGTTCGGCGTCGAACAGCACCTGCTCGACGCACGCCAGGCCATCGCCACCGAACCGGCGCTGGCCGCCATGCCCGGCATCGCCGGCGCGGTGCATTCGCCGCAGGAAGAAGCCGGCGATCCGTTCCTGTTCGGCACCGGCCTGCTGGATGTGCTGCAGCGGCACTACGGCGCGCAGGCGCGCTTCGGCTTCGACGTACAGCACGTGGTGCGGCAGGGCGACGGCTGGCGCCTGCAGCCGCGCGCCGGCGCGGCGGTGCAGGCGCGGCGGCTGGTGGTGTGCAACGGCATCGACGGCGCCGCGCTGCTGCGTCCGCTGGGCGTGCGCGTGCCGTTGATGGCGATCAAGGGCTATTCGTTCACCGCACCCTGCGGCGTGCGGGCACCGGCGGCGAGCATCACCGACACCTCGCGCAAGCTGGTGTTCTGCCGCCTCGGCGAGCGCATGCGCGTGGCCGGATTGGCCGACCTCAACCATTGGGATCCGCACCCGGACCCGGAGCGCATGGCGCAGCTGGTCGCGATGGCGCGCGCCTCGATGCCCGAAGCGGTGGATTACGACAACATCGAAAACCGCTGGGCCGGCCTGCGCCCGGTCACCCCCTGGTCCTCGCCCGAGATCCACGCCGTCGCCGACGGCCTGGTGTGCAACCTCGGCCATGGCATGCTCGGCTGGACGCTGGCGATGGGCAGCGGCGAGCGCGCCGTGGCCCTGGCGATGGCGCGGTGACGCCCGCGCCGCGGCCGGTCGCCGGCGACGCCCGCATCGACTAGGATCGGGTCATGCGTCTGCGCCAGATAGAAGTATTCCACGCGGTCTACACCACCGGCTCGATCAGTGCCGCGGCCCGTTCGCTGCACGTGTCGCAGCCGTCGGTCAGCAAGGTCCTGCACCACACGCAATACCAGCTCGGTTTCGAGCTGTTCAAGCTGGTGCGCGGGCGCCTGGTCGCCACCGACGAGGCGCACGCGCTGTTCGTCGAGATCAAGGACATCTACGACCGCCTGCTGTCGCTGCAAAAGACGGTCGGCAACATCCGCGACATCGGTGGCGGCCATATCCGCCTGGCGGTAGTGCCTTCGCTCGGCCAGCACGTGGTGCCGGCGGCGATCACCGCCTACCGGCGCCAGCACCCGGAAGTCACCTTCGACGTGCAGACCCTGCACCACGGCGACCTGTTCCAGGCGCTGTACGAGCGCGAATGCGACATCGCCATCGCCTACAACCCCCCGCAGCACCCGCGCATGCAGCGCCGCGTGCTCGGGCAGGGCCAGCTGATGCTGTTGTTCGACACCGCGCAATGGCCCGATCCGCCGGCGGCGATTCCGCTGCGCTGGCTGCAGGACCGCGACATGGTCGGGCTGGCCAGCAGCGGCCCCATCGGCGACCTGTTCACCGGCGAGCTCAAGCGCCAGGGCGTGAGCATGCGCGAGGTCGTGTCCAACCAGACCTATTCGCTGGCCGCGGCCCTGACCCGCTGCGGCGCCGGCATGAGCGTGCTGGACGAGTTCACCGCCTGCGCCAACGCCGGCGGCGCGCTGCTCGCGCGCCCGCTGGAGCCTGAGATCGGCTTCCGCGTTGAATGCGTGTACCTGGAAGACCGGCCGCCGTCCAAGGCCGCCACCGAGTTCGTCCGCCAGTTCCAGCGCAGCCTGGCCGAAACGCGCGGCATGCCAGCCCCGTAGGAGCGGCTTCAGCCGCGAAGGGGCTCTACCAATGAACGCAACGATTTCCTTCCAGGTTCGAAAGACCACGAACCGTAGGCCCATGCGGTCCATGCCGCATGCAGAAAGCCCCATCGCGGCTGAAGCCGCTCCTACGATGGCCTGCTGGGGAATTTCGGGTTCAGCGCGCCCCACGTGCTGTACTGGTCGGCCAGGATCACGCCGGTCCAGTCCTCGATCTCGGCCTGGGTGATCTGCTCGCCGCCCTGGCGGCCGAACAGCACCACTTCGTCGCCGGCGCGCACGCCGGGGATGTCGGTCACGTCCACCATGGTGGTGTTCATGGTGACCCTGCCCAGCACCGGTGCGCGCCGGCCGCCGACCAGCACGCTGCCCTTGTTGGAATAGGCGCGGCGGTAGCCGTCGGAATAGCCGACCGGAAGATTGGCCAGCAGCGAATCGCGGCGCAGGGTGAAGGTGCGGTCGTAGCTCACCGTGTCGCCGGCCGGGAAGGCCTGCACCGCCGCGACCGTCGTCTTGAACGCGGCCACGTGCGCGAATGGCGGCTTGGGCGTGCCGCCGTAGCCGTACAGCGCGCCGCCCGGCCGCACCATGTCCAGGTTGGCCTCGGGAACATGCTGCAGGGCGAATGAATTGGCCGCGTGCAGCTGCACATCGCCGCGCCGCAGCGCGGTGTGGGCGAACAGCCAGTCGGCCTGCTGCTGGAACGCACGCACGCCGGCCAGCACGTCGGCCGGGTCTTCGCCCGGGAAGTGGGTCATCAGGCCGACCACGCGCAGGCCGTCGGTGCCGACCAGCGCCACCGCGTCGCTCCGCCCCTGCTGCGTGGCCAGTTCCAGCCCGTTGCGGCTCATGCCGGCCGAGTTCAGGGCCAGGTGCACCGGCAGCGGCCGGCGACGACGCACGGCAAGCGCGGCCATCGCCTGCGCCACCGCGAGATTGCCGGCCAGTTCCTCGACCCGGTACGGCAGCGCCGCCTCGATTTCATCCAGCGTCGCCGCGCGCACGCGCAGCACGCGGCCCTTGTAGCCGCAGGCGCGCGCCATGCGCGCTTCCTCGGTGCTGGCGATGCCGATGCAGGGCACGCCCGCGGCGATGATGCGCGGCATCACCAGCTCGATGCCGGTGCCGTAGGCGTCGGCCTTCAGCACCGCGCACAGCTGCGCCGCGCCCGCCAGCGCGCGCACGCGCTGCAGGTTGGCGTCGAACACCTCCAGGTCGATCTCGAGCCAGGCATTGGGCGCGGCCATGCGCGCCTGGCCGGGCCGTCCCAGCAACGGCGCGCCACGTGCGTCGAGCGAGGCGGCCAGGGCCGTGCCCAAGGCCGCGGCGATGAAGCCGCGGCGGCCGGGAGATGCGATGCCCGTATCCGTCATGGTGCGTCCCGATGCCGCCGGTCGCCCGGCGGCGTTGTTGGCAGGATCAGTCGAAGCGGTACTCGACCTGCAGGTTGAACGAGCGGCCGCGCGGATCGGCCACGCGCGGTTCCCAGGCGGCGCCGGAGGCAAAATCGACCTGGTGCGCGGTGAACGGCGGATCGGTGTCGAGCAGGTTGCGCACCGCGAAGGTGAAGCGCGTGTTCTCCAGGCCCGTCCAGGTCAGGCTGTAGTTGTAGGTGATGTAGTCGTCGACGTCCGGGTTCCAGTTGGCCGGGGTGTAGAAACCGCCCTCGACGCTGACCGGCTCCTCGTCCTTGTAGCCGGAGCGGTAGACTTGGGTGAGCAGGTGCGCCCAGTCGCCCCGCGCCCAGCCGAAACCCAGCGTGTGCTTCCACTTCAGCGGCAGGTTGTAGAAGCGCACGTACTCGCCCACCTTGTTCTCGCCGTAGGGCTCGTTGGCCAGCGACTTCTCCTTGAAGGTGTCGATGTAGCTGCCGTTGAGGTTGACCTGCCAGCGGCCGCCGGCCAGTTCGCCGCTCAGGTTGGCGTCCAGCTCCACGCCGCGGGTCAGGGTGCCGCCGGAATTGATGTAGCGCTGGTCGATCGCGGTGACCTTGCCGCTGCTGTCGCGGATCCAGTTGTCCGGGAACAGCGCGTAGTTGGCGGTCAGCGTCGCCAGGTTGGGTACGCGGATGGTGTTGCTGCGCTCGATCTCCCACCAGTCCAGGCTCAGGTTGAAGTTGTCGGCGGGCGAGAACACGAAGCCGATGCTCTTCTGCTCGGACTCCTCCGGCTGCAGGTCGGTCTTGCCGCCGGTGACGATGACCGGCTGGATCAGGTCGCAGCCCGGTATCGACGAATTGACCGAACCGCCGGGGCAGCTGGCCGGGTCGACCAGGTCGCGGCCGAAGTAGTCCACGCGGTTGACGCCGGCGAACAGCTTGGTGAACTCGGGCACCTTGAAGCCGGTGCTGTAGGCGCCGCGGAACGCCAGCGATTGGATCGGCTGCCACTTGAACGAGTACTTCGGATTGGTGGTGCCGCCGAAGGTGTCGTAGCGGTCGTGGCGCACGGCCACCGTCACGTCCAGCGTGTCGATGATCGGCAGGTACATCTCCGCATAGACCGCCTTGACGTCGCGGTGCACCTTGGGCAGTTCGCTGGTCTCGTCGAACGGCGCCTGGTAGATGGTGTTGTAGTTCAGCGGCAGGCCGTCCAGCACCTGCACGCCGCCGAACTCGAACTCCTCGCGGCGCGCCTCCACGCCGGTCGCCAGCTGCGCCTCGCTGCCCCACAGGCTGAAGCCGAGCCCGCCGCTGAAGCTGGCATCCACCGTGGTGACGGTGGACTCGCCGCCGTACAGGTGCACGCCGCTGGCCGAAGCCGCCTGCAACGCGGCCATGCCCGCCGCGCTCTGCTGTTGGCCCGGCATCAGGAACGGATTGAGCAGGCCGCTGCCCAGCACGTCGCGCAGGCCGCTGGAGAAGTAGTAGCCGCCGCGCAGCACCGATTCGGCCTTGTTCGACGCGCGCGACACGCCCACGTCGTAGTCCCAGCTGCCGATGCTGCCTTCCAGCCCGGCCAGCAGGCGGTACGACTTGGTGGTGGTCTCGATCTGGCGCGGGCCGCAGGCCATGCAGCGCCAGCGGTACGGGATGGGGTTGCCGTAGGTCAGGTTGGCGGTGCCGAAGTAGGCGGCCAGCGCGTTGTAGACCTGGTCGTAGGTCTGCTTCGTGTTGCCGTTCAGCGGATACCAGGTGCCCGGGCCCATCACCGAGGTGAGCGATGCGCTGGAGGTGAGCTGCAGCGGTTCGTACTCACGCTCGGACTTCACCCGCGAGCCCATCGCCTCGGCGTAGAAGCGGTGGTTCTCGCCGATAAGGAACGTGGCCCGGCCGAGGAACTGCAGGCTGTCCTGCGGCTGCTGCAGCGCCTGCGCGGCCGGGTAGTCCCAGGCGCAGGCGTACTTGGAACTGCCGCTGTCCCACAGCCGGTAGTCGTACGGACCCATCGCCGGGCCGCCGTTCTCGCAGCCGGCGCCACCCGGCAGGTTGAGGATGTTGACGTAGTTCTGCTTGCTGCCGCCGTCCGGGTCGATGAGCGAGCCGTTGATGATGCCGCCGGTGGCGTTGGTCACCGTGGCGAACGGCGTGCCGCGCGTGTCCGGCGACACCCCACGGTCGGGCTGGAAGCTGTTGGCGAAATCGCGCTGATGGCTGCGCAGGAATTCGCTGCGCCGCCAGTTGACCGTGCCCCATACGTTCCAGCGGTCGGTATCGAGGTCGCCGACGCCGCCGAGCAGGCTGTAGTTGTAGATGTTGCCGCCGCCATGCTGGGTCGCGTCGAAGCCGGCATTGACGCTGATGCCCTGGTAGTCGGTGCGGGTGATGAAGTTGATCACGCCGCCGATGGCGTCGGTGCCGTACATGGCCGAGGCGCCGTCGCGCAGCACTTCCACGCGGTCGATCGCCGCGAACGGGATCGAGTTCAGGTCCACCGCCTGGCCGCGCAGGCCGTGGGTGGCGACGCGGCGGCCGTTGAGCAGCACCAGGGTGGCATCGCTGCCCTGCCCGCGCAGGTTGGCACCGGACACGCCGGCGGTGCCGCGCAGCTCGCCCAGGTCCATGTCCACCGACGCCGACACCATGCCGTCGGCGCCGTTGCCGGCGATGTTGAGGAAGGACAGCAGCTGCTCGGCCGAGGTGATGCCCTGCGCCTCGATCTCCGCCTTCTGCACGATGGTGACCGGCAGCGCGGCCTCCACGTCCGCGCGCTTGATGCGCGAGCCGGTGACGTTGACCTTGTCCAGCGTGGTGGCCGCCGGGGCGGCGTCCTGCGCCACGGCCGGCACGGCCATGGCCGCCAGTACCGCGGCACAGAGGAAATTCAATCGAAGGTCTGGCTGGCTACGCATGATCTCTCCAGGGGACAGGGGGACGGACAACCGGCAGATACGGCAGTGGAACGGGCGATGCGGTCAGCGCCGCCCGGGTGGAATCTCGTCGAGGAACAGGGCGCCGATCGCCAGCGCGGTTTCATACGGCGTCGGGTCGTTGCGGTTGCTCAGCAGCACCACGGTCAGGCGTCGCTCCGGCCAGCGCACCAGGCTGTTGCGGAACCCGATGCTCTCGCCGTTGTGCCATTGCCGGCCGTCGGCGACGCGCCAGCCGAAGCCGTACCAGGTCGCTTCCGGCTCGCTGGCGACCTGCACCTGCCTGCCGAGCGCCTGCGCGCGCGTGGCATCGTCGAACAGGCGGCCGTCGTACCAGGCCGCATCCCAGCGGGCCAGATCCTCGATGTTGGAATAGATGCCGCCATCGCCCAGCACCGCGCTGTAGATGTTCTGGTCGGTACGCTCCCAGCCCTGCCCCGCCTGGCTGTAGCCCCAGGCGCGGTGCGGCACGTCGGCGCCCCCGGCAACGTAGGCCAGCGTGTCGCGCATGCCCAGCGGAGCGAAGATGCGGGTGCGCAGGAAAGCCGGGAAATCCATACCCGAGGCGCGCTCGACCACCAGCGCCAGCAGCGCGTAGCCGCTGTTGCTGTAGCGGTAGAGGCTGCCGGGCGCGAAGTACAGCCGGTCCTCGCGTTCCAGCAGCGCCAGCACGCCGGCATCGCGGATCTGTCCCTGCCAGGACGCGCCCATCAGGTCCTCGTAATCGAGTACGCCGGAGGTATGCGCGAGCAGATGACGCAGGGTGATGGCGTCGGCCACCGGCGGCAGGGAGGGCAGCCAGCGCTTGACCGGGTCGTCGATGGACAGCGCGCCATCCTGGGCCAGCAGCAGGACGGCCGCGGCGGTGAACTGCTTGCTCACCGAAGCCAGCCGGTAATTGGTGTCCGCGCCGGCGGCGACGCCGTTCTCCAGATCGGCGCGCCCGTAGCCGCGCCGCACCAGCGCCCTGCCGTCCTTCAGCACCAGCAGCGAGGCGCCGGGGACATCGCCGTCGTAGCGCTGCATCAACCGGTCGATCGCGGCCTGGCGTGCGGCATCGTCGGCCATCGCCACGCCGGTCGACACCAGCAACCCGAGCAGCAGCAAGGCCCGCCACACCCCGGAACTCGACTGCAGGCAAAACCGTGTGCGCATGCGTCCCCCGGACGAAGAAGGCAGGAATGATGGAATGTCGCCGACGACGGGCCGACGGACCGGAACCCCGGCTCGTCCGCCTTCCGCACTCCCTGCGTCTGCGCCGGCCCCCCGGCCCGGCGTCCCCTCCGCACCGCCCGTCGCGACTTCACCTTGGCGCTTTCACCCCCGCAGCGTCAACGCCACCGGCGATACCTGCGGGCGCCCATCGCCCCTGCCCGCCGCGCATGGCGCACATGCACGCGGACGCTGCCCAGGAGGAACTGCGATCCGGCGGAAATACCCATCGAATCCATGGCTTGGCAATCGCGATGGCCGCATGCGCGACCCGGGTCGCCAGCGCCTGTCCGCACGCGCGGACAGACCCACCCATAACCCATGGCTTTGGTTCACCCAATCAATGCGAGGGATGGACCGTTGCATCCGCAACCAGACGCACCGCTGCCGGTCGCGCTAGTCGGCGATGCGGTCCATGCGGATGCGGTTGGCGAACAACGAGAACGCCAGGGTGCCAGCCAGGCGGTTGGCGCGCTGCAACCACGGCGGCAGCCAGCGCGGCGGCGCCAGCACGCCGCTCTCGAACAGCGGCGCCAGCGCCTGCGCGTCGTCCAGCGTCATCTTGCCGGCGAACAGCCAGTGGCAGTAACGCAGCTTCTCGTCGCGCAGCATCTGCCGGAAGAAGGTGTGCACCGAAACCAGCCCGCGCAGGTACACCGTGTCCTTGTTGAAGGCGCCGCCGCCGGATACCGGCACCCCGCGGAACACGCGCTGGGCCGAGGCGAAGCTCTCCTCCGCGGTCTGCCCGGCATCGCGGAAGTAGCCGAACACCTCGATGAAATCGGCGCCGTCGCCGGCCATCGCGATCGCCTCGATGCGCAGGCTGATGCGCTTCAGGCGTTGGATGTCGATGCTGCCGGTGATCTGCTCGGCGAACGTCGCCAGGCCTTCCTGGGTGGCGGTGATGCGCGGCGAGGACAGCGCCAGGCTCGGCAGCACCGCCTGCCGGCGGCCGTTGAGCGCGGTCAGCGAATGCACCAGCGCCTCGTGGTGGAACAGCTGCGCGCGGTCGTACAGGCTGAAACAGGCGCCGCTGCGCAGGCGGATCTGGGTGGCGCCGGCGGCGGCCTTGGCGATCAGCTCCGGGTCCAGGACCACGTTGATCACGCGCGATTCGAAAAAATCGTCCAGGTCGTTCTGCAGCTGCAGCTGCAGCGCGACGGCCGAGACCGGCACCTGTTCCTCTGGCGCCAGCAGTTCGTGGTCCAGCTCGTTGGCGATCTGGATGAAATGCCGCGCCGCCTCGCGCGCGGTCGGGCCATGGCCGGGCATCGGCTGCCCCGGCGTACCGAACAGCTGCGCCGACAGGACGTCCACCTCGCGCGTGCCCAGCGCTCCGAGCAGGCGCGCGGCCAGGTCCCAGCTCTCGACCGAATCGCGCAGGTAGCGGCCCAGCGGATGCGACGGGTCGGCGGCCGTGGCGATCGCCGCCAGTTCGCGCCGCGCCTGGCTGAAATCGTGCTTCGGGTACGCCACCTGCGGCAGCACCGGATTGCCGCGCGCCACGCTGTCGAGGAACGGCGCCTGCGTCGATGCCGGCCAGCTGGTCAGGGTCAGCAGGCGGATGCCGCGCACCGCCGCGACCAGCCGCGCATCGAGCGCGGCGTGGTGGGCGATGGCCGGATCGGAGGGAAGGTCTGTCATGCCCGCACGATATCGCACCCTGCAGGCGCAGACCCCAGGTATGCGGCGGGGCTTCCCTGCCTGCCCTCCGCAGTGGATGCACGGGCTGTCGCAGAGGGATCTGCGCAGGTCCCGTCGCGCACCGGAGTGCGCTCCTACCGCCGCTTCGGTTTCCCCGCCGGCCGCCACTGCGCGCCGCGACTGCCGCTCCGGCGCTCGGTGGCCTGCTCGGCCTGGCGCTGCGCCAGCTTGGCCGCGGCCGCGGCCACTTCCTCGCGCAGCTTGAGGTAGTTCAGCAGGCGGCTTTCGTCGATCTGCCCGCGCTCGATGGCCGCGCGCACCGCGCAGCCCGGCTCGTGCTGGTGCGAGCAGTCGCGGAAGCGGCACTGCTCGGTCAGCGCCTCGATGTCGGCGAAACCGCCTTCGGCGAGGGTTTCCTCGCCGGTGGGCTTGAGTTCGCGCATGCCCGGCGTGTCGATCAGGCAGGCGCCGCTGGGCAGCGGCAGCAGCGCGCGGTGCGTGGTGGTGTGGCGGCCGCGCGAATCGCTGCCGCGCACCGCGCCGGTCTTCATGCGGTCCTCGCCCAGCAGCGTGTTGGTCAGGGTGGACTTGCCGGCGCCGGAGGAACCGACCAGCACCACGGTGCGGCCCGGCCCCAGCCATGGCGCCAGCGCGGCGACGCTGGCCGGATCCTTGCCGTTGATCGCCAGCAGCGGGATGTCCTGCGCGGACAGGTCTTCCAGCACCGCCAGCGCATCGGCGCCGTACTCGGTCTGGTCGGCCTTGGTCAGCACCACCACCGGCGCCGCGCCGCCGCTGCCGGCCAGCATCAGGTAACGCTCGATCCGGCGCGGATTGAAGTCCGCGTCCAGCCCGCAGACGATGAACACCGTGTCGATGTTGGCCGCGATCACCTGCTGGTGGTAATGCTCGCCGGCCGCGCCGCGCTTGATCGAAGTGCGCCGCGGCAGCAGCGCGACGATGCGCGCCTCCTCCAGCAGCACCCAGTCGCCTACCGCCGCGCGCTCATGGCTCGGGA
Source organism: Stenotrophomonas nitritireducens (assembly GCF_001431425.1). Lineage (GTDB taxonomy): Bacteria > Pseudomonadota > Gammaproteobacteria > Xanthomonadales > Xanthomonadaceae > Stenotrophomonas > Stenotrophomonas nitritireducens. The sequence continues at coordinate 76,748 of NZ_LDJG01000006.1, read as the reverse complement.
AGCGCGGCCGCTGCCATTCCGGCAGCGACTCGGCCTTGAGCGCGGCATCCGGCGCGTCGGCCACCACGTAGCCGGAACGGTGCTGCTCGACCACCCGCGCCGGGCGCGCCTGCGGGTGCGCGGCGAAGGCGGCCTGCCACGCGGGCGCTTCGGGCGAGCCGGGCCAGGGCCAGCCGATATGGCCCAGCGCGGTGAAATCGATGGTGTCGGTCATCGGCCAATTCTAAGCGGCAAGGCGCTCACGGCCGGCCCCGCGGATGGATTTCCGTTCCGCCCGGAACCATTGCCCCGCAGCGCAGCAATTCCGCTACCATGCGGTTTCCCGCCCATGACGGCCCCACGCATGTCAAGCCCTGCCAAACCGCTGCCCACCCGCGAACGCCTGTCCGAAGTCCGCTACGAGATCCGTGGCGAGCTGGCCCGGCGAGCCCGCGAGCTGGAGGCCCAGGGCCGCAGGCTGATCAAGCTCAACATCGGCAACCCCGGCAATTTCGGGTTCCGCGCGCCCGAGCACCTGCAGCGCGCGATCGCCGACGACATGGGCCGCACCGATCCCTACACCCACCAGCAGGGCCTGCCGGTGGCGCGCGAGGCCATCGCCGAGGCCTATGCGCGGCGCGGCGCGCCCGACGCGCATGCCGACCGCGTATTCCTCGGCAACGGCGTGTCCGAGCTGATCGACCTGTCGCTGCGCGCCCTGCTCAACCCCGGCGACGAAGTGCTGGTGCCCTCGCCCGACTACCCGCTGTGGTCGGCGGCCACCATCCTCAACGACGGCCGCCCGGTCTATTACCGCTGCCGCCCCGAGAACGGCTTCCAGCCCGACCCGGTGGAGATCGAGACGCTGGTGTCCTCGCGCACCCGCGCCATCGTGCTGATCAACCCGAACAATCCCAGCGGCGCCAGCTACCCGCGCGAGCTGCTGGAGAAGATCGTCGCCGTCGCCCGCCGCCACAACCTGCTGCTGCTGGTGGACGAGATCTACGACCAGATCCTCTACGACGGCGCCAGCTTCCAGCCGGTCGCGCCGCTGGCCGGCGAGCATCCCTGCCTGACCTTCAGCGGCCTGAGCAAGGTGCACCGCGCCTGCGGCTGGCGCGTGGGCTGGATGCTGCTGTCCGGCGCCGCCGAACGGCTGGGCGAATTCCGCGCCGCGCTGGACCTGCTCAGCGCGCTGCGCCTGTGCGCCAACGTGCCCGGCCAGTACGCCATCGAGGCGGCGGTCAACGGCCCGGACACCATCTCCGCGCTGTGCGCGCCCGGCGGCCGCCTGTACGAGACCCGCCGCGCGGTGATCGAGGCCTGCGCCGCCAGCGAGCACCTGCAGCTGGTCGCGCCGGCCGGCGCGCTGTACGCCTTCCCGGCGGTGGTCGGGCCGGCCGCGCAGGGCTTCGACGACCACGAATTCGCGCTGGAGCTGATGAACGAGGAAGGCGTGCTGGTCGTGCCCGGCTCCAGCTTCAACGTGCCCTACCGCCACCACTTCCGCGTGACCCTGCTGCCCGAGGCCGGGACCATGCGCGAGGTGTTCGGGCGCATCGACCGGGTGCTGGCGCGCCGCGCCGAACGGGTGACCAAGGTCGTACCGCTGAAGACGCGCAGCGCCGTGGCCTGAGGCGCGTCGATGAGCGCGACCGGAACCATCACCACCATCGCCCCGCGCTATCTGGCGCTGGGCGACTCCTACACCATCGGCGAAGGCGTGCCCGCCGAAGGCACCTGGCCGTTCCAGCTGGCCGCGGCGCTGCGCGCGCGCGGCATCGCGCTGGACGACCCGCAGGTCATCGCCACCACCGGCTGGACCACCGACGAACTGGCCACCGCCATCGACATGGCCGCGCCGCAGGGGCCGTACGCACTGACGACCCTGCTGATCGGCGTCAACAACCAGTACCGCGGGCGGCCGCTGGCCGAGTACCGCCAGCAGTTCGAACAGCTGTTGCAGCGCGCCATCGCGCTGGCCGCCGAGGATCCGCGGCGGGTGCTGGTGCTCTCGATTCCCGACTGGGGCGTGACGCCCTACGCAGCCGCGCACGAGCGCGATGCCGCCGTGGTCGCGCGCGAGATCGACGACTTCAACGCCGCCGCCCGCGCCTGCTGCGGCGACTACGGCGTCGCCTTCGTCGACATCACACCTGCCAGCCGCGCGCACGGCGCCGAACCGGCGATGCTGGTGGACGACGGCCTGCACCCTTCCGCCGCGATGTACCGGCTGTGGATGGAACAGGCGCTGCCGGTGGCGGCGGACCTGCTGACGGACCTGCACGCCGCGTGACCAGGGCGCCCGGCATCGCGGCCATGCCGGCCCACGATGCCCGGGCCATCGCCCGCGCGTTCGCCCCGCGCCACCCCTGGGGCAACCGCTGGGACTACTGCTACGTGCTGTCCAAGCTGCGCAGCGATCCGCTCTATCCGGGCGTGCTCGATGCGCTGCGCGGCAGCCGGGCGCCGCTGCTGGACATGGGCTGCGGGCTGGGCCTGCTGGCGCACGCGCTGCGCCACGATGGACAGATGCAGCCCTACCAAGGCGTGGACAACGATGCGGCCAAGATCCGTCGCGCCGCCGGCGTCGCCGGCCGTGCCGGCCTGGCCGCCAGCGCTTTCGAGGTGATGGACCTGGCCGCCGCATTGCCCGCGCATCGCGGCAGCGTGGCGATCCTCGACGTCCTCCAGTACCTGCCGGCCGCCGCGCAGTCGGCACTGCTGCGGCGCGCCGCGGCCATGCTCGACGGCGACGGCCGGCTGGTGCTGCGCATGACCCTGGCCGACGGCAGCCGCCGCGGCCGCATCTCGCGCATCGGCGACCGCGCCGCCAACTGGATCGGCTGGATGCAGTTCCGCCCGCGCCACTATCCCGATGCCGATGCGTTGCAGGCGCAACTGCGGCAGGAGGGCCTGCAGGTCGACCTCTCCCCGCTGTACGGCAACACCCCGTTCAACAACTGGCTGCTGGTCGCCCGCCGCGCCTGAACCACGGCCGCGCCGTTTGCGCGGATAATCGCGCCATTCCCTGCCACCCGCCCGGGTCGGCGCCATGACGAGAACCCCGTGAGAAAAACCTACCGCCTCGACATCGAAGGCAAGCACCCCGACCGCCTGCTGGAAGCCAGCAAGCACGACATCCGCAAGTACATCAAGCGCGAGCGCGGCAAGGCCCTGCCGGCCGGCGCCGATTTCTGGGATTTCGACAGCAAGGCCGGCGTTGATGAAGCCAGCGCACAGGCCGTGCCGTTCCCCGAACTGATCCGCGCGGTGGACGCGCTGGTCGCCGCCGGCAACCGGCAGTTCTACGTGGAAGTGCTGCGCAAGCCCGGCAAGCGCACGCCGCGCCCGGCGGCGGAACCGACCATCGCGGCGGAAAGCGATTTCGAGGATTGATCCCCTGCGCCGGGCGACGCCCGGCGAGGCCTGCCCGGTAAAGCCCCAGCGGGGCGGTGCCCCGCTCTACAGGGCGGCGGGGCTCTGTAGCGCCGGGCGACGCCTGCCCGGTAATGCCCCAGCGGGGCGGTACCCCGCTCTACAAGGTGGCGATGGTCTGTAGCGCCGGGCGACGCCCGGCGAGGCCTGTCCGGCAATGCCACAGCGGGGCGGTGCCCCGCTCTACAGGGCGGCTGGGCTCTGTAGCGCCGGGCGACGCCCGGCGGGGCCTGCCCGGCAATGCCCCAGCGGGGCGGTGCCCCGCTCTACAGGGCGGCGGGGCTCTGTAGCGCCGGGCGACGCCCGGCGAGGCTTGCCCGGTAATGCCCCAGCGGGGCGGTGCCCTGCTCTACAAGGCGGCTGGGCTCTGTAGCGCCGGGTGACGCCCGGCGGGGCCTGTCCGGCAATGCCACAGCAGGGCGGTACGCTGCCCGGCGACGGGATTTTCAGGACGACTTTGCTCCTGCGGCGGCACGCAGCCGGTCCTTTTTGCTGGGCCGGCGCCCCTTGATGCCGCCGTTGCCATCGGCCACCGGCGATGCGGCCGGCGCCTCCTCCTGCGGCTCGAAACCCGGCACCACCTCCGGTTCCAGCCGCAGGCCATGGCGCCTGCAGATCAACCGCCAGTGCGCCAGCGCGGCGGCTTCGACGAAGCTCACCGCCAACCCGGCGGCACCGGCACGGCCGGTACGGCCGATGCGGTGCAGGTAGTCGGCCGGCGAACGCGGCAGTTCATGGTTCACCACCACCGGCAGGCCGGCAATATCGATGCCGCGCGCGGCCACGTCGGTCGCCACCAGCACCTGCAGCTCGCCGTCCTTGAACGCCTGCAGCGTGCGTACGCGCCGGCCCTGCGACAGGTCGCCATGCAGCGCCTGCACGGCGATGCCGCTACTGCGCAGTGCACCGGCCAGGCGGTCGCCCTCGCGGATGCTGCCGACGAACACCAGCACCTGCCGCCATTGCGGATCGTCCAGCAGCGACAGCAGCAGTTCGACACGGCGGCCGGCATCGACGCGCAGTGCGCGCTGCTCGATCTCCGGCCGTGCCTGCGCATCGACCTGCAGCCGCTGCGGCGCGCGCAGGCCGGCAGCGGCCAGCGCTTCGATCTGCTCCGGGAACGTGGCCGAGAACAGCGCCGTCTGCCGCTGCGCGGGCAGCTCGGCGAGGATCTGCCGCAGTTCCTCGCCGAAGCCCAGCTCCAGCAGCCGGTCGGCCTCGTCCAGCACCAGCAGCTGCACCTGCCGCAGCGACAGCGCGTTGTGCGCCAGCAGGTCGAGCAGGCGGCCGGGCGTGGCCACCACCACGTCGGCGCCGCCGCGCAGCGCCATCATCTGCGGATTGATCGACACGCCGCCCACCGCGCACACCACCCGCGGTTGCCGCGGCAGTTCCCGGCCCAGCGTGGCGAACACGTCGGCCACCTGCAGCGCCAGTTCGCGCGTGGGCACCAGCACCAGGTGCCGCAGCACGCGCGGCCTGCGCGGTGGCGCCATGAAAAAATGCTGCAATGCCGGCAGCACGTAGGCCGCGGTCTTGCCCGAGCCGGTCGGCGCCAGTGCCACCACGTCCTGCCCCTTCAGCAATACCGGCACCGCCTGCTGCTGGATCGGCGTGGGCGCACCGTAGCCGGCCTGCTGCAGCGCGCGCTGCAGCGCGGGCAACACGTAGGGAGACAGGCCGAGTCGGGAAAAAGGCATGTGCGGTTCCAGGGCCGCCGGCGGGGCGGCGAGTCTAAGCGGTTTCCGGCGGCAGGCGGGCGGGCAGTCCACGTGCCTGCAACTGGCGCAGCACCGATTCGATGATGGCCGGATTGTGGCCGTGCGCGGCGCCCTCGTGCAGCAGCACGATCGCGCCCGGCGCCAGATCGCGCGCGATGCGCGCGACCACCGCATCGGGCTGGCAGTCCACGCCATCGAAACCGCGCGCGCTCCAGCCCACCCGCGCCAGGCCATGCCGGCGCAGCGCGGCGGCGACGAACGGGTTGGTCATGCCGACCACCGAGCGGTACCAGCGTGGCGGCGTTCCGGCGATGGCCGACAGCGCCTGCTGGCAATGGCCGATCTCATCGGCCATCCGCCGCGGCCCGAGGCGCCAGAACCACGCCTGCGGATGCGACTGGCTGTGATTGCCGAGCCCATGCCCGCGCCGCAGCACCTCGCGCACCAGGTCCGGCCGCGCCGCCGCGCGCCCGCCGACCATGAAGAAGGTGGCGCGGGCGTCGTAGCGGTCGAGCAGGTCGAGGATCGCCAGGGTGTCGTCGGACGGACCATCGTCGATGGTCAGCCAGACCGCCGGCCCGGGCAGGCGCGACAGCACCGGCGCGTAGAAGCGGCTGTTGGGCAGGAATACCGGCACCACGAACAGCGCGTGGCTGGCCAGCAGCAGCGGCAGCCCGGCCTTCCAGCCCAGCCACCACCAGGCCAGCGCCACCAGCGCCTGCGACAGCAGCAGCCAGCTGATCCAGCGCCAGGGGTGGATCGGCGTGCGATGCAGGGTTCCCGTGGCGGTCATGTCCCATGATGCCATGCGGCGTAGAATTGGCCTTGTCTTCGACCAACCTCACGAGTTCACGATGTCCCTGGATCCCGCCCTGCGCGAACGCATCGAATCCATCCTCGGCGCCAACCGCGTCGTCCTGTTCATGAAGGGCCAGCCGGCCATGCCGCAGTGCGGCTTCTCGGCCAAGGCGGTCGGCGCGCTGCAGGACCTGGGCGTGGATTTCGCCCACGTCAACGTGCTGGCCGACGGGGAAATCCGCGAGGGCATCAAGGCCTATGGCGACTGGCCGACCATCCCGCAGCTGTACGTGGACGGCGAACTGGTCGGCGGCAGCGACATCGTGCTGCAGATGGCCAGCAGCGGCGAACTGAGCGCCCTGCTCGGCGTGGCGCCGCCGGACCGCACCCCGCCGTCCATCACCGTCACCCCGGCCGCGGTGGAAATGCTCAAGGGCGCACTGGCCGACGCCCCTGGCGCCGCGCTGCAGCTGAGCATCGACGCGCGCTTCCAGCCGAACTTCCAGCTGGCCCCGCTCGACGCCAACGCCATCGCCGCCGAATCCAACGGCCTGCGCGTGCAGTTCGACCCGGCCAGCGCGCGCCGCGCCAACGGCATCACCATCGACTGGGTGGACGACATCCGCGGCCAGGGCCTGGCCATCGACAATCCCAATGCGCCCAAGCCGGTGCAGGAACTGGACGTGCGCGGCGCCGACGACCAGCTGCGCGCCGGCACGCTGACCCTGGTGGACGTGCGCCCGGCCGACGAGCGCGCCATCGCCGCCATCAACGCGCCGTTCGAGACCTTCGACGGCGACAACCGCGCCCGCCTCGAAGCGCTGCCGAAGGACACCGCGCTGGCCTTCCTGTGCCACCGCGGCGGGCGCAGCGCGCAGGCTGCCGAGCAGTTCCGCGCGCTGGGCTTCACCCGCGTCCACAACGTCACCGGCGGCATCGACGCCTGGGCGCAGGACGTGGACAACAGCGTGCCGCGCTACTGATCGGACGGGCGCCACCGCAACAAATAGAACGCCGGCGAAAGCCGGCGTTCTGCATGTACGACCCCGTAGGAGCGACTTCAGTCGCGAAGGGGCTTCACCGGGAATGCCCCTTCGCGACTGAAGTCGCTCCTACGAAAGGCGACATGGGGACAACGCACGTCCCTCCCTCAACCGGCGAAACCGCCCTCGGCCAGGAAGTGCAGCTCATCCACCGTGGGAATCCGCCCCAGCACGGCGTTGCGGTGCGGGAAACGGCCGAAACGGCGGATGATGTCGCGGTGCAGCTCGGCGAAACGCAGGTATTCCAGGTCGCCGAGCACTTCGAACATCGCCACCGAGCGCTCCTGGTCCTGCGGGTCTTCCGAATGCTCGAACGGCAGGTAGATGAAGGCGCGCAGCTGCGGCGTCAGCTCGCGGTCCAGTCCTTCCTCGATGGTGCGCATGGCGTAGTGCCGCGCCAGCCCGTCGGTGGCGAAGGAATGCGCGGTGCCGCGGAAGCAGTTGCGCGGGAACTGGTCGAGCAGGATCTGCAGCGCCAGCGCGCCGTCGGCGCTGTGCAGCCATTCCTCGCAGCCGCGGCGCGCGGCCAGGTAATGCAGGTCCAGGAAACGCCGGCGGAACTCGTCGTCGAAGGCATCGTCGCGCGCGAACCATCGCCGCGGCCCAGCCGAACGCCAGAAGTCCACCACCGCCTGCACTGCTTCCATCACTCCGTTTCCTGATCGTTGGCCGCACGGAAGGCGACGCCAGCACGGAGGCCCCGCGCGCCGGTGCAGCTTAAGCGGCCGGGGCGCGTCTGGATACCATCGCCGCGGCGGCCGGCGGACGCCGCCGCCGGAAAAGCCGATCGCGCCTGCCTTGATGCCAATTCATGCACTTGGCAAAACCCGGGGCCACGGCTAGCGTGCGGGCACCATCCACGCCGCATATGGAGATCCCATGCGACATCGATTGCTGGCCGGGCTCGGCCTGGCCCTGGCCTGCGCGCATCCTTCGCCCGCACCGGCCGCCTCGCGCTTCATGCAGGACCCCTATCCCAGCACCTATCGGCCGGTCGCCTCGGCACCGGTGCTGATCAGCCACGCCACCGTGCTCGACGGTACCGGGCGCCGCCTGGAGGATGCCGACGTACTGCTGGCCGACGGCCGCGTGGTCGCGGTCGGCAACGCGCTGCAGGCGCCGGCCGGTGCGGTGCGCGTGGATGGTCGCGGCAAGTGGGTCACGCCCGGCATCATCGACGTGCATTCGCACCTGGGCGTATACCCCAGCCCCGGCGTGCAGGCGCATGGCGACGGCAACGAGATGACCGCGCCGGTGACCGCCAACGTCTGGGCCGAACATTCGGTGTGGCCGCAGGATCCCGGGTTCGCCGCGGCGCTGGCCGGCGGCGTGACCGCGATGCAGGTGCTGCCCGGCTCGGCCAACCTGGTCGGCGGTCGTGGCGTGACGCTGAAGAACCTGCCCGCCACCACCTACCAGGCGATGAAATTCCCCGACGCGCCCTGGGGCCTGAAGATGGCCTGCGGCGAGAATCCCAAGCGCGTCTACGGCGGCAAGGGCACCGCGCCGTCCACGCGCATGGGCAACGTCGCCGGCTATCGCGCGGCCTTCATCGACGCCAGCGAGTACATCGCCAAGAACACCGCTGCGCCGGTCAAGCGCAAACGCCGTTTCGGCGGCGGCGACAACGGCGACAGTGCCGGCGACAGCGGCGGCAAGCGCGACCTCAAGCTGGACACGCTGGCCGGCGCCATCCAGGGCGACATCCGCGTGCACATCCACTGCTACCGCGCCGACGAGATGGCGACCATGCTCGACCTGGCCAAGGAGTTCGGCTTCAAGGTCGCCGCCTTCCACCACGGCGTGGAAGCGTACAAGCTGGCCGACCGGCTGGCTGCCGAAGGCGTCTGCGGCGCGCTGTGGGCCGATTGGTGGGGCTTCAAGATGGAAGCCTTCGACGGCATCCAGGAGAACATCGCGCTGGTCGACCGACCGGCCAACAGCTGCGCCATCGTCCACTCCGATTCGCCCGAAGGCATCCAGCGCCTCAACCAGGAGGCGGCCAAGGTCATCGCCAACGCGCGCCGCGCCGGCATGGACGAGATCACGCCGGAACACGCGATCCGCTGGCTCACCGCCAACGCCGCGCGCGCGCTCGGCATCGAGGAACGCACCGGCACGCTGGAGCCGGGCAAGATGGCCGACGTGGTGGTGTGGAACGGCAATCCCTTCAGCTCCTATGCACTGGCCGAGAAGGTCTATGTCGATGGCTTCCAGGCCTACGACCGCGGTGACCGCAGGCAACAGCCGATGAGCGACTTCATGCTCGGCCAGGAGGCACAGCCATGAGCGCATCCCTCGTTTTCCTGCGCCGCGTGGCGCTGCTGGGCGCCATCGCGGCCCTGCCCGTCGTCGCCAGCGCCCAGGACGTGCTGGTCCGCAACGCCACCGTGCATACCGCCACCGCGCGCGGCACGCTCAATGCCAGCGACGTGCTGGTCCAGGGCGGCGTGATCCGCGCCATCGGCCCGGCGCTGGCCGCGCCGGCCGGCGTGGAGGTGATCGATGCCGGTGGACGCCCGCTGACCCCGGCGCTGTTCGGCGGCATCACCGACATCGGCGTGGAGGAAGTCTCCGGCGAAGCCTCGACCGTGGACAGCGCGGTGAAGCTGGAAGAACAGCCGCAGCGTCCCGAGTTCGACGTCACCCTCGCCTACAACCCCGATTCGGTGCTGATACCGGTCGCGCGCGTGGAAGGCATCGGCTTCACCGCGCTGGGCGCCAACAGCGGCGGCGGCTTCATCGCCGGCCAGGGCGGGGTCATGCGCCTGGACGGCAGCGCCGATCCGCTCGGTCCGCGCATGCTGTTCGTGCGCATGGGCGCGGCCGGCTCGGAACTGTCCGGCAGTTCGCGCGCCGCGCAGTGGATGCTGCTCGACCAGATGGTGGCCGAGGCCCGTGGCCGCATCGCCGCCGATTCGCCGCACGCGCTACTGACCCCGGCCGGGCGCGCCACCCTGGCCCGCTACCTCGCAGGCAACGGCCGCATCGTGGTGCGGGTGGATCGTGCCGCCGACATCCGCCAGCTGCTGCGCTGGGCCAAACGCGAACAGGTGCGCATCGCCATCGCCGGCGGTACCGAGGCCTGGCGCCTGGCCCCGCAGCTGGCCGAAGCCGCGGTGCCGGTGTTCGTCGATGCGCTGTCCAACCTGCCGGCCAGCTTCGACCAGATCGGCGCCACGCTGGAGAACGCGGCGCGGCTGCACGCGGCCGGCGTGCCGGTGGCCTTCAGCCAGGATGGCGACGCCTCGCACAACGCACGCAAGATCCGCCAGCTGGCCGGCAACGCGGTCGCCAACGGCCTGCCCTGGGAAGCGGCGCTGGCCGGCCTGACCCGGGTGCCGGCGCAGGCGCTGGGCGTGGCCGACCGCATCGGCAGCATCGCGGTGGGCCAGCAGGCCGACCTGGTGCTGTGGGAAGGCGACCCGCTGGACGTGGGCCACTACGCCGAGCGGATGTGGCTGGGCGGACGCGCGATGCCCATGCGCTCGCGCCAGACCGAACTGCGCGACCGCTACCTGCACGGCACGTCGACGCTGCCGGCGTACCGCCGCTGATGTCGCCACCCCGCCCCCCGGCGCCTGGTCGCCGGGGGGCGGGAGGGGCCGCGCGCCACCTGCCGCGGCGGCGGTTTTGGGTTAGTGTGACCGCAGGCACGCAACGCACCGGGGGTTGGATCATGCGCATCGGAATCGTCGTGGATTCGGCCTGCGACCTGCCGGCCGACTTCATCCGCGAACACAGGCTGATCCTGCTGCCGATCACCGTCCGGATCGGCGAGGCGGTGCTGGCCGACCACCGCGAGGAAGACGCCACCCTCAACTTCCTCGACACCCACGTCGCCGAACGCGGCGCCGAGGCGGAAACCATTCCCTTCAGCGTCAACCAGATCCGCGACCTGTTCCTGCAGCACCTGGTGATCGACTACGACCATGTGTTCTGCCTGACCATCACCAAGACCCGCAGTCCGATCCACGACAACGCGCTGCAGGCCAGCTTCGCCATCCTCAACGAGTACCGGCCGATCCGCCAGGCCGCCGGCCACAACTCGCCGTTCGCCCTGCGCGTGCTCGACACCCAGAACCTGTTCGCCGCGCAGGCGGTGACCGCGGTGGAGGCGGTGCGGCTGCGCGATGCCGGCGCCGGCGTGGCGCAGATGCGCGAGCGGCTGGAGGAACTGGCCGGCAACGTGCATGGCTACATGATCACCCGCGACCTGTACTACATGCGCGCCCGCGCGCGCCACAAGGGCGACCGCAGCGTCGGCCTGCTCACCGCCGCGCTGGGCAGCGCGCTGGACATCAAGCCGGTGCTGCACGGCTACCGCGGCGAGACCGCGCCGGTGGCCAAGATCAAGGGTTTCGACAACGCGGTGCAGCGGCTGTTCGGCTTCGTCGGCCAGCGCGTGGTGCATGGCCTGCTGACGCCGGTGGTGTGCGTGAGCTATGGCGGCCCGCTGGACGAACTGCGCGCCCTGCCCGGCTACGCTCCCCTGCGCGAGACCTGCCAGGCGCACGGCGTGGCCCTGCTCGAAAGCGTGATGAGCCTGACCGGCATGGTCAATGTCGGCAAGGGCGCGGTGACCGTGGGTTTTGCCGACGTCCCGCACGAATTCGAGAGCTGATCCGCGCCGGCGTGTACGCGGACGCGACGCCCGCCGCGCCACACTGCCCCCTCCCAAGGAGAACCCTGCATGCCCGTGCACTATTCGATCTCGTTGCCCGATCCTGCCGCCGCGCGCGGCAGCGATCCGCGCCTGTCCTTCACCGCCAATGGCGCCGACACGTTCGCCGATCAATTGCAGGAGGCGCTGCGCACGCCGGAATTGTTCGAACGCTGGCGCGCCACCCAGGAAGAGCCCGACGACGTCGACCCGCACTGGGGCGTGACCGATCCGGAAGCGACGGTAAGCGGCCGGCAGGCGGACCTGCGCATCGACCTGGTCGCCATCACCCGCATTCCCGGCGACGTCCTCAAGCAGCGCCTGCGCTGGCTGGCCGGCAGCCACTGGGAACTGCGCGACGTGCGCTGAGTACATGGCCGCGCAGCTTCATGGAAGCGGGCTTCGGCCGGTGACAGCGGCTTTATTGGCAACCGTTCGCCGGCCGCATCGCAGCCCCGTCCGCGAGCCGGCCCGCTCCCACGAGCGCGACAGGATCGTGGACAGGTTCTGAACAGATGACCCCCGTCCTGCTTTCCTGGAGCGGCGGCAAGGACGCCGCCTGGGCGCTGCACGCCCTGCGCCAGCGCGAAGACGTCCAGGTCGTCGCGCTGCTGAGCACCCCGACCGAAGGCCACGAGCGCTCCTCGATGCAGGGCGTCCGCAATGACGTGCTGCAGCTGCAGGCCGACGCCGCCGGGCTGCCACTGCTGCGCGCCTGGATACCGCAGGCCTGCGACAACGCCGGCTACCTGCAGCGCATGACCCAGGCACTGCAAACCGCGCGCCGGCGTTGGCCGGGGCTGCGCACGCTCGCCTTCGGCGACCTGCTGCTGGAAGACATCCGCCAATGGCGCCAGCGGCAGTACGCGGCGCTGGACTGGGACTGCCTGTTTCCCCTGTTCGGCCAGGACACCGCCGCGCTCGCGCGGGAGATGATCGATGCCGGCCTGCGCGCGCAGTTGTGCTGCGTGGACACGCAGGCGCTCGACGCCTCCTTCGCCGGCCGCGCCTTCGACCATGCCCTGCTCCGCGCCCTGCCCACCGGCGTCGACGCCTGCGGCGAGAACGGCGAATTCCACACCTGCGTCAGCGCCGGGCCGATGTTCCGCATGCCGCTGGACCTGCGCACGGGCGCGACGGTGCTGCGCGAGGCGCGCTACGCCTATACGGATTTCATGCCGGCGCAGGACTGATCATGCTGCCCGGCTGCCCCCCGCTTCCGCCAGGAGAGGGGGCCTGAACCGCGCAGGGCCGCGAGCGGCGGACCAGGTTCAATACATGCTGGAGGGCATGGGCGGGCCGATCCCCATGCCCTGCGCCGGCCCGGCTTCCACCCAGGTTTCCACGCGGTTGCGGCCGGCGCGCTTGGCCGCGTACAGCGCGGCGTCCGCGCCGGCCAGCAATGCTTCCGGCGGCTGCGGCTGCAATGCCCGCATGCCGGCCACGCCGACGCTGATGGTCACTGATTCCGGCAGTACCCCCGCTGGAATCGCCTGCACCGCCACGCGCAGGCGTTCGCCCAGCTCGTGCGCGCTTTCCGGGCACGTGGCCGGCGCCACCACCGCGAACTCCTCGCCACCGTAACGGGCCACCAGGTCGCCGCCGCGCGCCGCGGTGGCCTGCAGCATCGCCGCCACCTCGCGCAGGCAGCGGTCCCCCGCCGGATGGCCGTAGGTATCGTTGAACCGCTTGAAGTGGTCGATGTCGATCAGCAGCAGCGACAGCGCGCTCTCCTGACGGCAGGCGCGGCTCCATTCGGCCTGCAGCACGGCGTCGAACTGGCGGCGGTTGGCAACCCCGGTCAACCCATCAAGCCGCGCGAGCGCGTCCAGCGCCGCCTGCCGTTCCAGCAGCTCGATCTGCAGGAGCATGCTGCGCAGGCCGAAGCCCAGGATCGCCGCCACGAAGCCGGCCAGCGCCCAGTACCGTGCGTGATCCACCACCAGCGTGGCGACCACCAGCAGCAACAGCGGCAGGATCATTGGCCCGCCCGCCTGCACGGCATGCCGCAACCGCGGGCGCTCGCCGGCAGGTGCGGATTCGCGCGCGCGCAGCGCCAGCACCGCCAGCAGCAGGAAGGGCAGGTCGATCAGCAGGTCGGCGGGCAGGCCGAAGGGAATGTAGGCGGCGGCGTGGTTGATATAGCCGGCCACCACCAGATAGACCACCGCGTAGATCGCCAGCACGCGGAAGAACGCGCGCCGGCCGGGCAGATCCATGCTGGCCCAGCGCAGCAGCGCGAATGCCGCGATGCAGGCGTTCTGGATGTCGAACAGAAGGCGCAGGCCGTTCATGCCTGCATCGCCGGCATTGGCGTGGTAGCGGGTATGCAGGAAGAACAGCACGCCCAGCAGGGCCGCCAGCAGGGCGTCGATCAGGCTGATCGCCCAGCGCTCGCGCCGGGCGCGCGCCAGCACGAACACCAGCGGCACGCCGTAGGCCACGTAGAGCAGCAGGCTGATCTCCGGCGTGTCGTTGGCATCGCCCGCACGCACCGCATCGACCATGTTCATGGCCATGCCGCCCGCCCACAGCAGCATGGCCAGCGCAGTGGCCCGCCAGCCCGGCGCGGCCCGCTGCCGCCACCCTCGCCGCAGGCACGCGGCGGCGGCCAGCAACGGCGCGGCGATGAGGAAGCAGAACGACAGGACGGTCGCCGATGCCGGCAGCATTGCCAGCGCCAGGCCATGGCACAACACGAACAGGAGCGCCAACACGAGCGGCATGCGGTCCCCCTACCAACGCCGATGGCTGGACGATAGCAAAGGCGCGCGCATGGAAAGCGCGACGACCCGCGCGCTTTTCCACTCTGCCCGCGCCGGCTCAGGCCATGGCGCGGGCGTGGTGGGCGATGTGCTCGCCGATGAAACTGGCGATGAAGTAATAACTGTGGTCGTAGCCCGGCCGCAGCCGCAGCTGCAGCGGATGGCCGGCGGCCGCGCAGGCGTCGCGCAGCAGCTGCGGGCGCAGCTGGGTGTCGAGGAACTCGTCGGCCCCACCCTGCTCGACCAGCAACGGCAGGCGTTCGCCGGCATCGGCCACCAGCGCGGTGGCGTCGTATTGCCGCCATGCCTCCCGGTCCTGGCCGAGATAGGCGCAGAACGCCTTCTCGCCCCACGGCACCTGCGACGGCGCCACGATCGGCGAGAACGCCGACACGCTGCGGTAGCGGCCCGGGTTGCGCAATGCGATCAGCAGCGCGCCATGACCGCCCATCGAATGGCCGCTGATCGCGCGTGCGTCGCTGGCCGGGAAATGCGCCTCGACCAGCGCCGGCAGCTCGTCGACGATGTAGTCGTACATCCGGTAATGCGACGCCCACGGCTGCTGCGTGGCGTTGAGGTAGAACCCGGCGCCCTTGCCCAGGTCGTAGCCTTCCGCATCGGGCACGTCGTCGCCGCGCGGGCTGGTATCGGGCACGACCAGGATGATCCCGTGCTCGGCGGCGTAGCGCTGCGCGCCGGCCTTGGTGATGAAGTTCTGCTCGGTGCAGGTCAGGCCCGACAGCCAGTACAGCACCGGCAGCTTCGCCCCGCTTTCGGCCTGCGGCGGCAGGTAGACGGCGACGCTCATGTCGCAGCCCAGCACCTCCGAACGGTGCCGGTAGACATCCTGCCAGCCGCCGAAGCAGGCGCGATGTTCAAGGCGTTCCATCGTCATCTCAGTCGGCTCCCGATGCAGTCGAAAGACGGATCTCGCAGGTCTTCAACACTTCCAGGTCACCCTTCACTTCGATCCGCGAAGCGTGGGCCAGGGCGCGGATACGCGAAGCGTAATACGCCTCCGGAATATCCTCGTACTCGTCGGGCGCGGCGATCAACACACCTGCGGTAACGAAGCCCGCCTTCTTCCATGCCCGGTCCAGCGAGGACAGGATCAACCGATCGATCTTCACCAGATCGGGCTCCTGCAGCCGCTCGATCGCCTCGCGCGCTTCCTGGCTATCGTCCATGCCGGCCAGCGCGGCGGCCAATCCCTCTTTATCGAACATCGCATTCATCTCAGTAGTGGACCACCGAACGGATCGACTTGCCTTCATGCATCAGGTCGAAGGCTTCGTTGATCCGCTCCAGTTCCATGGTGTGGGTGACGAACGGCGCCAGCTCGATGTCGCCCTTCATCGCATCCTCGACCATGCCCGGCAGCTGGCTGCGGCCCTTCACGCCGCCGAAGGCGGTGCCCATCCACTTGCGACCGGTCACCAGCTGGAACGGGCGGGTGGAGATTTCCTGCCCCGCGCCGGCCACGCCGATGATCACGCTCTGGCCCCAGCCGCGGTGCGCGCATTCCAGCGCCGCGCGCATCACGTTGACGTTGCCGATGCACTCGAAGCTGTGGTCCACGCCCCAGCCGGTCATCTCCACGATCACCTGCTGGATCGGCTTGTCGTGATCCTTCGGGTTGACGCAGTCGGTGGCGCCGAACTGCCGGGCCAGCTCGAACTTGGACGGATTGGTGTCGATGGCGATGACGCGGCCGGCCTTGGCCTGGCGCGCGCCCTGGATCACCGCCAGGCCGATGCCGCCGAGGCCGAACACGGCCACGCTGTCGCCCTCCTGTACCTTGGCGGTGTTGTGCACGGCGCCGATGCCGGTGGTGACGCCGCAACCGAGCAGGCACACATGCTCCGGGTTCGCCTCCGGATTGACCTTGGCCAGCGAGACCTCGGCCACCACGGTGTATTCGGAGAACGTCGAGCAGCCCATGTAGTGGTAGATCGGCTCGCCGTTGTAGGAGAAGCGGCTGGTGCCGTCCGGCATCACGCCCTTGCCCTGGGTGGCGCGCACGGAAGTGCACAGGTTGGTCTTTCCGCTCTTGCAGAACAGGCACTGCCCGCACTCGGCGGTATACAGCGGGATGACATGGTCGCCCGGCTTCACCGAGGTCACGCCCTCGCCCACCTCGACCACGACGCCGGCGCCTTCATGGCCCAGCACGCACGGGAACAGGCCTTCCGGATCGTCGCCGGACAGGGTGAACGCGTCGGTATGGCAGACGCCGGTGTGGGTGATCTTCACCAGCACTTCGCCTGCCTTCGGCGGGGCGACGTCGATCTCGACGATCTGCAGCGGCTGGCCGGGACCGAAGGCGACGGCGGCACGTGATTTCATGGTGTTCTCCTGTAGCGGTTGTTCGATGGCGCGTGCATCGGCACGCACCGGTATTCGGGCAGGAGCGGCTTCCGTCGCGGCACGGCGTTCGCATCAGCCCCCTGCAGGCGGCGCGAAAGCCCGTCGCGGCTGGAGCCGCCCCTACTTGAGGTAGGAGCGGATCAGGCCGGACATCTCGGCCACGCGCGCGGCGCGCTGCGCGGCCGACTGCGCCGGCTGGCCGAATTCCTCGCGCAGGTGCGCCTCCATCACTTCGGACATCAGCCCGTTGACGGCGCCGCGGATGGCCGCGATCTGCTGCAGCACCGGGCCGCAGTCGGCGCCGGCTTCCAGCGCGCGCTCCAGCGCATCGCACTGCCCGCGGATGCGCCGCACCCGCGCCAGCACCTTCTTCTTTTCCTCGGGGGAATGCGGCACGCATCCGCTCCTATCCTGTACTGGGGGACAGTATATTGGAAAACCATCCGGCATCCAGCGGCGCGGGCGACGCCCCACCGGGTGGAGCCCGGCCCATGGCAGGAAAAACGTGAGGGGATCGCGCCTTCAGCGGTCGCGGCACGCCGGCAACGGCTCATCGCGCCGCGCCAGCAGCCCGGTCATCGGCAGGGGAACGGCACCGGAAGGGACGCCCCTCTCCCGCAGATGCCCTGCGGAGGCGCCCACCGGCATGTCGCTGCCGGCACCGAAGGGCGGCCGCATGGCGGGATGACCGGCAACCATCACCCCGGCCTTTCCAGGCTTCGCTGCACGGAAAGCATCAGACAGCGGCAGACCACGCACCCGTCCGATCCTGCGCGGCGCAGGATCGCACCGCGGGCGGCAGGCCCGTTTTCCAGCGGATGCATCAGGTCCGCATCGTCGAACCAGGACCTGGGGCCGGCACGCGTGGCGCCCGCGTGCCGGCCCCGGCCCGAGCCGTCGCGCCGCGGCGGCTCAGCCGCCGCAACCGCCGCAGCATTCCGAGGGCACGCGCTCGAGCTGCGCGGCGGAAATCGACAGGCCGCCGCGGCCCAGTGCCGGCAGCAGGCTGTGTTCGTCCAGCAGGGTCGAGATGCGCAGCACCCGGCTGAGCGGCTCGATGTCCAGCAGGACGGAAGGATCGGCGTCCTGCAGTGCGTCTTCCAGCACCTGCAGGTCCGGCTCGGTGCCGGACAGGGAAATCCTGAATTGCGTCATCGACATACTCCCGGGGCGAAGCACGCGACCGGTGGCCCGCCCCATGGCCGTCCCGGCGGCGGGCACCGTGCCCGCCCACCGGATACTGCGTGCCCGCGCCGCTGTCCGCCCTGACCGGGGTCAAGCCGCGGCGCGACAACCGCCGGCGATGTTCACTGCTGCGCAATGAGCGCGTCGTCCAGCGCGCTGGCGCGCTGCCATGCCGGGCGCGCGCGCAGGCGTGCGCCGTACTCGGCGAACGCCGGACGCTCGGGCAGGGTCCTGAACATCATGCCCCACAGCACCTGGCTGCCCAGGTAGACGTCGGCCGCGCTGAAACGCTCGCCCAGCAGCCACGGCGCGGCGCCGGCGACGGCCTGCTCCAGCGTGTCGACCATCTGCTCGAAACTGCCGTAGCCCACCATGCCCGCCTTCTCCGGTGGCGCCAGCAGGCCGAACGCCTTGGCGCTGGCTGCGGCCTCGACCGGACCGGCGGCGAAGAACAGCCAGCGGAAATAGCTGCCGCGCAGCGGATCGTCCAGCGCCGGCGCCAGCCCGGCCTGCGGGAACGCATCGGCCAGATAGCTGCAGATGGCCGCGGCCTCGGTGACCGCCACGCCGCGATGGACGATGGCCGGCACCTTGCCCATCGGGTTGATGGCCAGGTACGCCGGCGACTTCATGCTCTCGCCATAGCCCAGTACCTCGGTGCGGTACGGCTGGCCTGTTTCCTCCAGCATCCAGCGCACGATGCGGCCGCGCGACTGCGGGTGGGTGTAGAAGGCGATCTCGTCCGCCGTGCTGCCCATGCGCCTGTCTCCAGGAAAGGAGCCGGCAGTCTAGCAACGCGGGCGATGCCGCATCAGTAGGCGAACTCGCCGAACACCGGGTCCACGCTGCCGCCCCAGGCGCCGTGGAACAGGTCGAGCTTGCGCTCGGCGGCGGTCCTGCCAGAGTCGACGATCTCCTGCAGCACGTCGAGGAAGCGGGTCTCGTCCTGGCCGTCATGGTTGAGCGCGGCGCGGCGGCGCAGGCCTTCGCGCGAGATCTCCAGCGCGCGCCGCGCCAGGTCACGCACGCTGCCGCCACGGAACGGCAGGTTCATCGCGTGCCTGGGCACGCCGTCGCGCAGCACGTGGCGCTCGGCCAGGCTGAAATCCTTGACCAGGTCCCAGGCCGCGTCCAGCGCGGCATCGTCGTACAGCAGCCCCACCCAGAACGCCGGCAGCGCGCAGATGCGGCTCCATGGGCCGCTGTCGGCGCCGCGCATTTCCAGGTATTTTTTCAGCCGCACTTCCGGGAAGGCGGTGGTCATGTGGTCGGACCAGTCGCGCAGCGTCGGCAGCGCGCCCGGCAGCACGTCCAGCTCGCCGCGCATGAACCTGCGGAACGACTTGCCGCTGGCATCGTGATAGATGCCGTCGCGGTAGGAAAAGTACATCGGCACGTCGAGTAGGTAGTCGACATAGCGCTCGTAGCCGAAGCCCTCCTCGAACACGAAATCGAGCATGCCGGTGCGGTCGGCGTCGGTATCGGTCCAGATGTGCGAGCGGTAGCTGAGGTAGCCGTTCGGCTGCCCTTCCGTGAACGGCGAATCGGCGAACAGCGCGGTGGCGATCGGCTGCAGCGCCAGCGATACGCGGAACTTCTTCACCATGTCCGCTTCGCTGGCGTAATCGAGGTTGACCTGTACCGTGCAGGTACGGGTCATCATGTCCAGGCCGAGCGAACCGACCTTGGGCATGTAGCTCTTCATGATCTGGTAGCGCCCCTTGGGCATCCACGGCATGTCCGCGCGCGTCCACTTCGGCTGGAAGCCCATGCCGAGGAAACCGAGCTGCAGTTCGCCGGCCACCTGCGCCACTTCGTTGAGGTGGGTGCCGGTTTCCACGCAGGTCTGGTGGATGCTTTCCAGCGCGGCGCCGGACAGCTCCAGCTGACCGGCCGGCTCCAGCGTCACCGAGGCGCCGTCGCGCAGCAGGGCGATGGTGTTCCCGTTTTCCTGCACCGGCTCCCAGCCGAAACGGGTCAGCCCGGTCAGCAGCGCCTCGATGCCGCGCTCGCCTTCGAACGCCGGCGGGCGCAGGTCGTCCAGGCGGAATCCGAACTTCTCGTGTTCGGTGCCGATGCGCCACTGCACGCGCGGCTTCTCGCCTGAGGCGATCGCCTCCACCAGCTGCGAGCGGTCGGTAATGGGCGTATCGGCGACGTGGCTGGGGCTCGACAAGGGCTGGCTCGCAGTGTTCTGGCTGGGCGGAAAATGGGGGCCTGCCCCCGGCATCACAAGAACCGGCCCGCGGTCCGTCGCGCTCGTCCCTGCGCCCCGTCCGGGGCCGGCAATGCGCGTATCTCCATACGCTGCGCTTGCTCGGCTCCGCCACGGGCCACCGGCCCTCGCCCGCGATGGATCGCGAACCGCTTCCAAGCGCGCACTATATCGCGGCGCTTATTGCCGGCATGTCGCGGTGACGGTTTTCAGCATCCCACCGGCGGCGACTTGACCCTCGTTCGCAGCCGCAGCTGCGAGTCATTCCAGCCGCGGCGGGCGCGCCGCCCTACACTGGCCGGCATGAAACGATCCCCGCACAAGGAAGTCCATCGTTCCGAGCGCGTCGGCTGGCTGCGCGCGGCCGTGCTCGGCGCCAACGATGGCATCGTCTCCGTCGCAGGACTGGTGGTCGGCATCGCCGCGAGCGGCGCGCCGGCATCGACCGTATTGGCCACAGGGGTGGCCGGCACGGTCGCTGGCGCCATGTCGATGGCCGCGGGCGAATACGTGTCCGTGCAGTCGCAGGCCGATACCGAGCATGCCGATCTGGCGCTCGAACGCCGCGAACTGCACGAAGACCCGCATACCGAGCTGGAGGAACTGGCCGGCATCTACCGGCGGCGCGGGTTGTCGCCCGAGCTGGCGCACCAGGTGGCCGTGCAGCTCACCGCCCACGATGCGCTCGCCGCGCATGCGCGCGACGAACTGGGCATCACCGAGGAACTGCGCGCACGGCCATTGCAGGCCGCCGTGGCTTCGGCGGGCGCCTTCATCGCCGGTGCGACCCTGCCGGTGCTGACCGCACTGCTCGCCCCGCATGCGCACGTGGCGCAGATCACCACCGTTTCCACCCTGATCGGGCTGTGCATCACCGGCGCGATGGCCGCCCATGCCGGCGGCGCGCCGCGCCTGCGTGGCGCGCTGCGGGTGATGTTCTGGGGCGCGCTGGCGATGGCGGCGGCGGCGGCCATCGGCACCCTGTTCGATACCCACCTCGCCGACTGAAGGCGCGCCGGCCGACTGCCGACGCGCGGCGAGCTGGATGCCCCATCGGTCGCGGCCACAGGACTGTCGCCGGCCGTTGCCGCCCGCCGGCAGGATCCGGCCAGCGGAGCTGGGCTTACCGCAATCGCCTTGCCCGCTGTCGCGCAACGCCGTGGCGCCCCGCAACGCCTGCGACATTTCGTCGCAGGCGTTGCCGCGTCCGACGGCATCGCCACGCTGGAGCGCCCGGCCAGAAGCGTCGACCCGGGCGCCGGGCGGATTCCCGCCACTGACGGCCGATGCCAAAGGCCGAAGCACATATCGCCCCCAGATCAGGAGCAGACCGACCGGTCCAGCGTCCCGTCCGCATTCCTCTCCCGCATGCGGGAGCGCGACGGCTTACGCCCGGGTACCGTCCGCCGGCGGATTCAGTCCCAGCCAGCCGCCGATTACCGCGCGGGCCTCGTCCACGCCCTGCTTCGACTCGCCGGAGAAGGTCTGCACGCTCACCGAGTCGCCGAACGCATCGGCCAGCTCCTTGCGCACCTTCTGCAGGGTCTGCGCCTGCTGCCCGCGGCCGAGCTTGTCGGCCTTGGTCAGCAGCGCGTGCGCCGGCAGGCCGCGCTGCACCGCGTAGGTCAGCATCTGCCGGTCGTAGTCCTTGAGCGGATGGCGGATGTCCATCACCACCACCAGCCCCTTGAGCGCCTCGCGGGTGCGGAAATAGTTGTCGATGAAGGCCTGCCAGTGCGCCTGCAGTTCGTACGGCACCTTGGCGTAGCCATAGCCGGGCAGGTCGACGAGGTGGGCATCCGGAGTGACCTGGAAGAACACCAGTTGCTGGGTGCGGCCCGGGGTCTTGGAGACGCGGGCCAGCGCGTTCTGGCGGGTCAGCGCGTTGAGCGCGCTGGACTTGCCGGCATTGGAGCGACCGGCGAACGCCACTTCGGCGCCCTCGTCCGGCGGCAATTGCCGGGCATTGTGGGCGGAAAGCAGGTAGCGGGCGCGTTCTAGGAGCTGTGACATGGGCATAGGATCGCACGGAGCGGCCTCCCCTGCCGCTCCGTGCGTTGACCCTGCCATGAAACGGCATGGATAATCCGGTCGATGCCGCGCGGACCCGCCCGGCCCGTTCCACACGGAGCTTCTGCATGCGCCACGCTCGTGTCTTAGCCGTTTCCGCCCTTGCCATTCCGCTGATTGCCGTCGTCGCTTTCGCGCAGAGTTCGGTCACGCCCGTGCCCGACAACGCGCCGGTGCAGACCGCGCCGCTGGAAATCGACCTCAGCAAGACCCTGCCCGGCGACGCCGAAGCCGGCGAAGGCAAGGCGCAGACCTGCGCCGCCTGCCACGGCGCCGACGGCAATTCCGCCGTGGAGATGTATCCGCGGCTGGCCGGCCAGAGCGAGCGCTACATCGCCCGCCAGCTGGCGCTGATCGCCGGCGGCCAGCGCACAGAGGGCGCGGTCGCCGCCATGCTGCCGTTCGTGCAGGGCATGACCGCGCAGGACATGCGCGACATCGGCGCCTTCTTCGCCCGCCAGAAGGCCGGCGCCGGCGTCGCCGACGACATGGCCATCGCCGACGGCCCGTACGCCGGCATGAAGTTCTACGAGATCGGCCAGAAGCTGTACCGCAGCGGCGACGCCAGCCGCGAGATCCCGGCCTGCATGGCCTGCCACGGCCCGAGCGGCGCCGGCAACCCCGGCCCGGCCTACCCGCACATCGGCGGCCAGCACGCCGGCTACGTCGCCCAGCGCCTGCAGCACTACCAGGCTGGCCAGACCCACGAGACCGATCCGTCGCAGTTCCGGATCATGGCCCAGGTGGCGGGCAAGCTGACCGAGCAGGAAATCCAGGCGCTGTCCAGCTACGTGCAGGGCCTGCATGCACGGGCCGACGACGTGGCCGTGGCCTCGGCGCCCTCGCAGCCCTGATGGTGCCGGTCGCCACGGCGACGAAGGACCTTGTTCCCGGATACGCCGACCCCTGCGGTCGGCGTCTCTTTTTCGGTTGGAGACCCCCGATGCGACATTTCCCGCGACTGTTCCTCCTGCTGCTGGCCCTGCTGCCGCTGACGGCCTGCGCCGCCGACAGCGCCGCGCCGGTGGAAGGCCATGACTATGAGGCGATCGCCGAGCCCGGCCCGTTCGCGCCGCTGGCGGGGAAGATCGAGGTGGTCGAGGTGTTCGGCTATCCCTGCATCCACTGCGCCCATTTCGAGCCGCTGCTGGAAGTATGGGCGGCCAGGCTGCCGGCCGACGTGCGCTTCACCGCGGTGCCGGCCGCCTTCGGCGGCCATTGGGACGCCTACGCGCGCGCCTTCTATGCCGCCGAGCAGACCGGCGTGCTCAAGCGCAGCCACGCCGACGTGTTCAAGGCCCTGCACGAGCAGCGCAGCCTGCCGATGCAGAACGTATCGCCGCAGGAGTTGGCGACCTTCTATGCCGCCTACGGGGTGCAGCCGCAGCGCTACATCGATGCACTGCGCAGCGACCAGGTCGAGGAAAAGGTGAAGGCCGCGCGCGCCTTCGCCATGCGCGTCAAGGTTCCGGGCACGCCGGCGCTGATCGTCAACGGCAAGTACCTGGTCAAGGGCCGCAACTTCGAGGACCAGCTGCGCATCGCCAGTGCCCTGGTGGAACGCGAGCGCGCCGCCGCCCGGCGTCGCTGAATCCGTTCCGGAGCGTTCCGCGAACCGGTTCAGCCGCTGCCGCACATAATGTCATCATGCGCCCCGCGGTCGCCGCCGGCGGCCTGACGACCCGACGAATCCCCGCTGGAGATCCACCGATGAAGATCCGCTTCGTACTGGCCCTGACGGCCCTGCTTCCGCTCATGGTCGCCTGCAAGGCGCAGGACGGCTCCACCGACGCCATGGCGCCGGCCGCCGCCGGGCAGCCGGCTGCGGCGACTGAAGCCGCTCCCGCACCGGCCGCCGCCGAGGGCGAAAACGCCGCCGCGCCGCAGGCCCCGGCTGGCGATGAAGCCGCCGCCGAACCGGCCGCCGCCAACACGCCGGTGCCGGCGCAGGCCCGCCTGGTCGGCCCGGAGCCGGTCGCCGGCACCGACTACGTCGTCATCGAAGGCGGCCAGCCGATCCAGCCGGCGACCGGCAAGATCGAAGTGGCCGAGGTCTTCGGCTACGTCTGCCCGGCCTGCGCCCGCTTCCAGCCGCTGATCGGGCCGTGGAAGGCCGGCCTGCCGTCGGACGTCAACTTCGTCTACGTGCCGGCCATGTTCGGCAGCATGTGGGACGACTACGGCCGCGCCTTCTATGCCGCCGAGGCGCTGGGCGTGCAGGAGAAGACCCACGACGCGCTGTACTCGGCCATCCACATCGAACATACGCTCAAGGGCGAGCTGGGCCGCGACTCGGTCGAGGACATCGCCAACTTCTACGGCAAGTACGGCGTCAACCCGAAGACCTTCGCCGACACCATGGGCAGCTTCTCGGTGGTGGCGAAGACCAACCGCGCCAAGCAGTTCGCCCAGCGCAGCAAGATCGGCGGCACGCCGTCGCTGATCGTCGCCGGCAAGTACCTGGTCAAGGGCAAGGGCTACGAGGACATGCTGCGCATCGCCGACCACCTGATCGCACGCGAACGCGCCGCCAACGCCAAGTAAGGTATGAAGGGCCTCGTCGACGCGAGGCCCTTGTTCCATCGCCGTGAAATCCCCCACCCACACCCTGCGCTTGCTCACGGCCAACATCCAGGCCGGCTCCAGCACGCGCCGCTACAGCGATTACGTGACCCGCAGCTGGTCGCACGCGCTGCCGTCGGGCAGCAAGCGCTCCAGCCTGGACGCCATCGCCAGGCTGGCCAGCGGCCGCGATATCGTCGGCCTGCAGGAGGCCGACCCCGGCAGCCTGCGCTCGGGCTTCACCAACCAGACCCATTACCTGGCCCAGCGCGCCGGCTTCAACTACTGGAGCCACCAGCCGAACCGGCGCATGGGCGGCGTCGCCTCCAGCGCCAACGGCCTGCTCAGCCGGCTGGAACCGGTGGAAGTCCAGGATCACGCCCTGCCCGGCCGCATCGGCGGCCGTGGCGTGCTGCTGGCCCGCTTCGGCGACGGCCGCGAAGGCCTGGCGGTGGCCGTGGCCCACCTGTCGCTGGGCGTGGGTTCGCGCCTGTCGCAGCTGGACTTCATTGGCGACCTGCTGTCGGACTATCCCAACGCGGTGCTGATGGGCGATTTCAACTGCAAGGCCGAACGCCCGGAAATGCAGGTGCTCTACCGCAAGACGCGGCTGCAGCCCCCCGGCTGCCTGGTGCCGACTTTCCCAAGCTGGCGCCCGGAACGGGCCATCGACCACATCCTGATCAGCGACAGCCTGCGCACGCTCGAGACCGGCGCGGTCGCCGCCGCCCATTCGGACCATCTGGCGGTGGAAATGCAGGTCGAGGTCCCCGGCGACAGCCTGCGGTAGCGTCAGCGGCATATCCTTCGGTAGAACCTGGCAACGCCCGGCTGAAGCTTGCCCGGGAAAGCATCCAGCAAGGCCTGGCCTCGCCCTTACGGGTTCACGTCACCACGGCGGCCGCCGCCGGCGGCGGGCGGCGCGCGGTCGCCGCGCTGCCCACCGACGCCAGCACGGTGCAACCGATCGCGAGCCATTGCAGTCCGCTCAGCTGTTCGTGCAGCAGCAGCAGGGCCCACAACGCGGCCACCGCCGGCTCCATGCTGATCAGGATGCCGAACGTCTCCTTGGGCAGGCGCTTGAGCGCCATCATCTCCAGCGACATCGGGATCGCGCTGGAGACCACCGCCACCAGCAGGCCGGCCAGCAGGATCGACGGCTGCAGCAGCGCCACGCCGGCATGGGCGACCCCCACCGGCACCACCACCAGCGACGCGGCCACCAGTCCCAGCGACACCGTATGCCCGGCATGCAGGTGCCCGGCGCGCTTGCCGAACACGATGTACAGCGCCCAGCAGGCCGCCGCGCCGAGCGCATACAGCACCCCGGTCATGTCCAGCGCCGGACCGCCGCTCAACGGCAGCAACAGCAGCAGCCCGGCCACCGCGCAGCCGACCCAGACGAAATCGACCGGGCGCCGCGAGGACAGCATGGCCACGGTCAGCGGCCCGGTGAACTCGATGGCCACCGCGATGCCGAACGGGATCGTGCGCAGGGCCATGTAGAACAGCAGGTTCATCAGGCCCAGCGTCAGGCCATAGCGCAGGATCGTCGCGCCATCGGCGCGGCTGGTGTGCCAGCGCCACGGCCGCCACAGCGCCAGCAGGAAAAGCGCGGAAAAACCCACGCGCAGCGCGCTGGTGCCCTGCGCGCCGATCAACGGGAAAAGATGTTTGGCATAGGAAGTGCCGATGGCCAGCGACGTCACCGAGCCGAGCACCGCCAACACCGGCCACAGCGGCGCGAATCGGGAGGTCTGCATGCGCATAGTGTAGGGCGCCACGCCGTCGCGTAGCGCCTTTGTCGCGGCTTGCGGACAGCCCATGGCGCCGCTGCCCAGCCCCGATGGGCGTAGCGGGCCACCCGCGGCTGCGGGCGACCCGCGGCGGCGGCATTACTGCACGAAGGCGATGCGCTCCATGTGCGCGTTGTTGGCCGCCGCCAGCACCTTGGCCATGGTGTCGTACGCGGCGTCCGGGCTGGTGGCGATGCGCAGCTCCGGCAGGTTGCCGGCATGCAGCCGGGCCTGTTCCTGCAGGCGCGCCTGCAGCGCGGCGACCGGCAGCGCCTGTCCATTCCAGCTGAGCTGGTTGGCGGCATCCACCCGCAGCTCGATCGGCGGCGGCGGCTCGACGCGCGGCACCACGGTGGTCGTGCGTTGCGGCAGATCCACCGGGATCGGCCACGACACCAGCGGCGCGGTGACGATGAAGATGATCAGCAGCACCAGCATCACATCCACCAGCGGCGTGACATTGATGTCGGCGATCGGTCCGGAACTTCCTGCTGCACTGAATGCCATGGTCCGCTCCTTCGGCGGGGCGGCGCGCCCCATCGCCGACACTACGCCGCGGCCTGACCTGGCCGCCGGCTAGGCCCGCCGATGTTCAGCCGCGGTTTCGGAACGTGCCGGGGATGTCCGATGCGTTCATGCGCCGGCCGGCATCGCCGCGACGATGTTGACGGGGGCCCGGCTATGCTTTGCCGATGAAACGGAATACCTGCCTGCTGCCTTTCGCCGCGTCCCTGTTGCTGGCCTGTACCGGCACCGGCGCGCAGACCCTCGACGCCCAGCGCCCGGCCATGCGCATGGCCATCGACAACGCCGAGCGCGGCCAGTTCGACGCCGCCGCGAGCGCCAGCCTGCGCAGCCATCCGCTGTACGGCTGGCTCGAATACAGCGCCCTGCGCCGCGGCATCGATACGGTGGACACGCCGCAGGCGCTGGATTTCCTCAAGCGCTACCAGGGCCAGGCCGTGGCCGATGCGTTCCGCGCGGTCTGGCTGCCCGCGCTGGCGCGCCGCCAGGACTGGCCGGCCCTGCTCGCCAACTGGCAGCCCAGCAACGATCCGGGCCTGCAGTGCGCCGAACTCAACGCACGCCTGGCCACCGGCAAGGCCGATGCGAAGTGGACCGGCGATGCGCAGGCGTTGTGGCGCGGCAGCGGCAAGTCCCTGCCCGATGCCTGCGACCCGGTGTTCGCCGCCCTCGCCGACCGTGGCGGACTGACGCCGGCGCTGCGCTGGGAGCGCATCGATGCGGCCGCCGATGCGCAGCAGCCGGGCGTGATGCGCTCGGCGGCGCGCGGCCTGCCCGCCGCCGAGCTGGCGCAGGCCAACGCCTACGCCGCCTTCGTCGACAAGCCCGACGCGCGCGCACTGGACTGGCCGAAGACCGAGCGCAGCCGCCGCATCGCCACCGACGGGCTGGAGAAACTGGCCCGGACCGATCCCGACGCCACCGAACGCCAGCTGCCGCAGTACGCGCAGGCGCTGGGCCTGAGCGATGCGCAGCAGGCCCAGGTGCGCTACCAGATCGCGTTGTGGACGGTGGCCTCCTACCTGCCCGATTCGGCGCGGCGGCTGGCGGCGGTGCCGGCGTCGGCCTATGACGAACGCCTGCACGAATGGCGCGCGCGCGAGGCGATGGCGCGCGGCGACTGGCCTTCGGCGTTGGCCGCGATCCGCGCGATGCCCGCCGCCCAGCGCGGCGATTCGCGCTGGCGCTGGTTCGAGGCGCGGCTGCTGGAGAAGACCGGCAAGGCGGCCGAGGCCATGCCGCTCTACCGCGCCGTCGCCGGCGAGCCGACCTTCCATGGCTTCCTCGCCGCCGACAAGCTGCAGCAGCCCTATGCGCTCTGCCCCTGGGACCCGGGCGACAGCGCGCAGGCGCGCGCGGCGGTGGCGCGCGATCCGGCGCTGGTGCGGGCGCTGGAGCTGTTCCGCATCGACCGCGCCGCCTGGGCCGCGCGCGAATGGGCCGACGCGCTGTCGCGGTTCGACGACACCCAGCGCCGCCTGGCGGTCGAAGTGGCCGGCGAAGGCGGCTGGTTCGACCGCGCGGTGTTCGGCCTGAAGGGGGCGCAGGAAATGCGCCTGTACGCACTGCGCTTCCCGCTGTACCACGACGACACCATCCGCCGCGAAGCCGCGCGCAACGCCCTGGACCCGGCCTGGATCGCCGCCGAGATCCGCGCCGAAAGCACCTTCAACCCGAACGCACGCTCGCCCGCCAACGCCATGGGCCTGATGCAGGTATTGCCCGCCACCGGCGCCGGCGTCGCCAAGCGCATCGGCCTGAGCGGCTATGGCGGCGCGGCCAGCCTGTACGACCCGGACACCAACATCGCCATCGGCAGCGCCTACCTGCGGCAGCTGCTGGACAAGTACAACGGCCTGCCCTACGTGACCATCGCTGCCTACAACGCAGGGCCCACGCCGACCGCGCGCTGGCAGTCGCAGCGCCCGGGCTTCGATCCGGATTTCTGGATCGAGACCATCAGCTACAAGGAGACCCGCGAGTACGTCGCCCGCGTACTCGCCTTCAGCGTGATCTACGACTGGCGCCTCAACGGCAAGGCGGTGCCGCTGGGCGACCGCATCGCCGGCCGCGTCGGACCGCCATCGCGCGGCTTCGCCTGCCCGGCACCGTAGGCACGCGCAGAGGCAACGCACCCGGCAGCGCCCAGCGGGCGCCGTCTGGCACGGCCGGGAGGCCGTGCGCGGTTTTGCCATCATGGCGTTTCCACGCATGATGTCGCGCATGAAGATCTATCTCGTCGGCGGCGCGGTCCGCGATTCCCTGCTGGGGCTGGAAGCGGGCGACCGCGACTGGGTGGTGGTCGGCGCCACCCAGCAGGAAATGGAAGCGCAGGGGTTCAAGGCCGTGGGGCGCGACTTCCCGGTATTCCTGCATCCGCGTACCGGCGAGGAACACGCACTGGCGCGCACCGAGCGCAAGAGCGGGCGCGGCTACCGCGGCTTCGTGGTCGACGCCGATCCTTCGGTGACGCTGGAACAGGACCTGCAGCGCCGCGATTTCACCCTCAACGCCATCGCCCGCGACGAGGAAAGCGGCGACCTGGTCGATCCATGGGGCGGCATGCGCGACATCCAGGCGCGCGTGCTGCGCCACGTCGGCCCGGCCTTCGTCGAAGACCCGTTGCGGGTGCTGCGCGCGGCGCGGTTCATGGCGCGCTTCGCGCCGCTGGGCTTCACCCTCGCCCCGGAAACCGCCGACCTGATGCGGCGGATCGCCGCCAGCGGCGAACTGGGGGCGCTGGTGCCCGAACGCATCTGGCAGGAACTGCGCAAGGCGCTGCGCTCGCCGCGGCCTTCGGCGTTCCTGCGCACCCTGCACGACACCGGCGCGCTGGCGTCGATCCTGCCGGAGGTGGAGGCGCTGTACGGCGTGCCGCAGCGCGCCGAATTCCACCCGGAAGTGGATACCGGCGTGCACCAGGAGATGGTCAGCGACATGGCCGCGCGGCTGGCGCCGGGCGACGACCTGGTCGGCTTCGCCGCGCTCACCCATGACCTGGGCAAGGCGCTCACCCCGGCCGACCAGCTGCCGCGCCACGTCATGCACGAACAGCGCGGCCTGAAGCCGCTGGCGGCGCTGTGCGAACGCCTGAAGATACCCGCCGACCACCGCCAGCTGGCCGAGGCGGTGTGCCGCGAACACCTCAACGTGCACCGCATCGACGAACTGCGCGATGCCACCGTGCTGGAACTCATCCAGCGCTGCGATGGCTTCCGCCGCCCCGAACGCATCGCGCAGATGGCACTGGCCTGCGAATGCGACAAGCGCGGCCGGCTCGGCTTCGAGGACAGCGACTATCCACAGCGCGCCACGCTGCAGCGCCTGCATGCCGCGGCGCTGGCGATCAACGCGCGCGACCTCGCCGCCGCGGGCCTGAGCGGTCCGGCGGTGGGCGAGGCGGTGAAGAAGGCACGGATCGAAGCGATCGGCGCGGCACGCCGGGCATAGGAAAACCGGGTCAGGGTGCCCTTTTCCACGGGAGCCGCGCACCCGGCCCCGCTTTTTCCGTCGGTTTCCCGCTACAGGCCGGTTGCGCCAGCAGCCACTCCTGCGCCCGCCGCATCGCTTCGGCGCGCTGCGCCGCGATGACATCGGGAACGATGCGGCTGCCGTCGCCGATGCCGTTGCGGTCCTTCATCACCGTGCCGGTCAGCAGCAGGGTGCTGCCATCGACCAGCGTCACCAGCGAATTTCCCGTGGAATAGCCCATGGTCGGCGTGCCGAAACTGCGGCTGCGCGGGCGTCCGCGCAGCGCCAGCACGATGGCCTCGCCGGAACTGGCGGTGCGGCCGGACTGGAGCACCGCGACCGGCGCGTCCGGCCTGCGCAGGCGGCGGGTCGCATCGTCCGCCGCCAGCAGCGGCATATCGCCCACCCACACCGCGCCCTCCCGGTAACGCCAGGGTTGCAGCGCGGCAACGTCGAAAAAATGCCCGACCACATCCGGCCCATCGGCGTCGCCACGCAGTAACGGACCGACGCCCAGCAGCATCGGCCACATATTGCCGCCGGTGTTGTCGCCCAGGTCCACGATCCAGCCGCAGCGGCTGCCGTCGTCCTGGCGCCAGAGGATGTCCTGCAGGCGTTGCGCCTCTTGGCGCTCGGCGGCCCGCTGCCGAGCGCGCGGGAGACCGGGGTCGGACAGGTAGGGAGCAACGCTGATCAGACCGAGTCGGGCGTCGATCGGGTGAGCCTGCGGTCCTTCGGTGGCAGCGGCAGCCGGAGTCATGCCCGAACCCGCTGCCCGCTTCCGGTATCCCTCGCGCACCTCTTCGGCCGACATCCACCTGCCATGGCCGGCGGTCGCGCGGTTGATGGAATCGGACAGCAGCCTGCGTTGCCGGTCCGGATCGTCGCTGGCGGCAAGATCGCGGCGCAGCGCCGCCCAGTCGACCCGGTCGCGATACAGCGCCTTGTGCTCCAGAAGGCCCAGCATCTGTTCCCGCGCCGGCAACGACGGCACCGGGGTCGCCGCGGCCGGCAGGGCCAGCATCGCCGCCAGCGTGACCCACGCCATCACACCGTTCTGCTTCCTGCGCATCGTGGTTTCCATCCCATGGATCGGATCGACGCAGGATAGGACCAATCCCTTGCCCTGCATGCGCTTCTAGATCTTCAGATAGATCCGCCGCCGGTCCAGCCACCACACCGGCAGCCACCATACCGCGACGAAAGCGACGGCCATCGCCAGCGAAGCGGCTTCGGCGCCGGCCAGCGGAGTGATCCAGCGGTCGAACACGTTGGCGTACAGCCAGCCCCAGCTGCCGGTACCGAGCATCGCCAGCACCATCACCCCGGAACCGGCGTAGGCGGTGATCGCGTTGGCGCCGAAGCGCCTGCCCAGCGGCGGCCACTGCACGCGGTCGATAAGCAGGTGCGCCAGCCACAGCGCCGCCAGCGCCCAGCCCGCCGTCCACAGCACGTAGGACGGCGTCCACAGGTTCTTGTTGAGTGGTTGCCACATGGCCCACAGCGCGCCCAGCGCCAACAGCACGGCGGCGGCCAGCAGCAGGCGCGCGGGGCGACTGCTGCGCAGTAGTGCGCTGGCACGCAGGCCGATCAGGGTCGAGGCCAGCGCGCCCAATGTGGAAAGCAGTCCTTCGGGATCGTGCCCCAGCCCGGTGGCGGCGTCGTACTTGTAGGCCATGTCGCCGAACAGGACGGTGTCCACGCGACTGGGCAGGTTGTGCCAGGGCTCCAGCGTGCCGCCGGCCGCCAGCAGCGCCGCGTATCCGCCCAGCAACAGCAGCAGGCAGGCACGCTGCGCGTTCGTGCGCAGCCAGATCGCCATCGTGCCGACGACGGCGAAGCACACGCCGATGCGCTGCAGCACGCCCAGCGGTCGGTAATGCGCCAGGTCCAGCCACCACCACGCCAGCAGGTGCAGCAGCATGCCCAGGCCGACGATGCGCAGCGCGCGTACCAATACGGTGCGGGTCAAGGCGGCGCGGTCGGCGCCGTGTTCGACGCGCGGCACCACGCCGAGTCCGATCGATACACCGACGATCACCAGGAAGAACGGGAACACCAGGTCGGTGGGCGTGCAGCCGTTCCACTCCGCATGTTCCAGCGGCGCATACACATGGCTCCAGGTGCCCGGGTTGTTGACCAGCAGCATGGCCGCCACGGTGATGCCGCGCAGCGCATCGACCGAGGCGTAGCGGGTGGGTGATTGGCTGGATTGGGAACTGGTCATCGAGGGTGTCCCGTGAAATCAGGTGTCGGAGGCCGGCAGACACTGCATTGAGAAACGATCGACCCGCCCTTCGGTCTGTTGAAAACACCACCGCCTTTGCCGGAACCACCGACAGAGGCAGGCTGTTGCTGTTGCTGTTGCTGTTGCTGTTGCTGTTGCTCGTGATCTTGTACTTGCCAGGTTCCCTTCCGCAGCGCCGGAGCCGACGGACAAGACCCCGCAAGGGGCGACGTGCTGGGATGTCTCGTCGAAAAATCCCGGCGGCGGAGTGGACCAACGGCATGTCAGTGCCGTGGCGCGAAGGCAGGGGTGCTTGACCCGCCATCCGGTTGTTGAAAAACACTTCCTTTGGTTACCTCCTCCTTGCGCGAACAAAGCGAAGTAACCCGCTCACGCGAAGCGGGAGCGAAAGCCTTTGCCGTTGCCCCGGGGCCGATCAAAACGGGGCTTCACCCGTACCCTCCTCACGCTCCGCGCCCCGGCCCACGCCAGCGGCGTGGGCGCTCGAAGGCACGCGCGCCAGTGGCGCGCAGACCGTGCCTTCTCGCCCCAACGGGAAGGCGCTGCATCACTCCCGCTGACCCGCGATCCAGGTGGCCTGCACCTGCAGCGCTTCATCCAGCAACACGAAATCGGCCTGGTAACCGGGCGCGATATGGCCATACCGGTCATCCACGCGCAGGAATCGCGCGGGATAGGTCGACGCCATCCGCGCCGCCTCGGCCAACGGCAGCCCCAGCAGGCTGACCGTATTGCGCACGGCGGTGGCCATGTCCAGCGCCGAGCCGGCCAGCGAACCGGCGGCGTTGCGCACCACGCCATCGACGGCGGTGATGACCTCGCCATACAGCTCGAACGAGGGATCGTCCGCACCGACCATCGGCATCGCGTCGGTCACCAGCAGCACCTTGCCGCGCGGCTTGGCCGCCAGCGCCACCCGCAGGCTGGCCGGATGCACGTGCACGCCATCGACGATCACCCCGCACCAACTGTGCGGATCCTCGAGCGCGGCGCCGACCACACCAGGCTCGCGCCCCTGCAGCGGCGTCATCGCGTTGTACAGGTGGGTGAAACCGCTGATGCCGGCGTCCAGCCCGGCGCGGGTTTCCTCGTAGCTGCCCGCGGTGTGCCCGGCGCAGACGATGGCGCCGTTGCCGACCATCGCCTTGATGGTCTCCACGGGCACCCGTTCGGGCGCCAGCGTGATCAGGGTGACGCCGTTGTCCAGCGAGGTCGCCATCGCCACCTCGTCCGGTCCCGGCACGCGGAACTTGCCCGCGTCGTGCGTGCCCTTGCGTGCCGGCGCGATGTACGGCCCTTCCAGGTGGATGCCGAGAATGCCAGGCACGCCCTCGGCGATGGCCTGGCGCACCGCGGCGATGGCTTCGGCCATCACCGCCGCATCGTCGCTGATCAGGGTCGGCATCATGCCGGTGGTGCCGAAGCGGCGGTGCCCGCGCATCATCGCGCGCAGGGCGGCCACGTCCGGCGTGTTGTTGAGCAGCGCGCCGCCGCCGCCATTGACCTGCACGTCGATGAAGCCCGGCAGCAGCCAGCCGCCGCCGAGATCATGGCGCGGCACGCCGGCCGGCAGCGAAGCCTCGGGCAGCACCGCGGCCACCCTGCCCTCCTGCACCAGCACGGCATGGCCGGAGTGGAAGTCGTCGTTGCCCAGGACACGGGCGTTGGTCAATGCGTAGCTGGTCATCTTTTCGTTTCCAGATTCCGGCCCCGGGAGGGGGGGGGGACAAGCAGGCTCCCGCGCACGGGGAGTGGTCGCGGGGAGGAGGCGCAGCGACGCCTGGCTGCATTCGACCGCAGGCGGCTCCGGACCGGCCCTCCTCCTTGTGCTCCAGGGCGCCTGCATCCTGCATCCGTGCGCTTCTTCCTCCAGGCGGCTTCGCCGTGCGACCCGACAGTCCCCGTCGGGCCGTCTCCCCGCGGGAGAAGGAAAACCGTCAGACCGTTTCGGTCACCTTGTTCAGATGCGGCGGCAGGTCCGGATTATGGCCCCGGCGCAGCGCCAGCGCGTTGATCGCGCGGTAGAAGCTCTGCACGGTCAGCAGCGGCGCGCACAGCGGGTGCGGTGCCGACGCGACCGGCAGGTTGCCGCCCTCGCCGGCCAGCCACACGCGCGCGCCGCGCGCGCCGAACTCGTCGGCCAGGGCACGGGTGCCGGCGCCGGTCTCGTCGGGCTGGGCGAAGGCCAACACCGGGAAATCCTCGCCCACCAGCGCCATCGGCCCGTGCTTGACCTCGGCCGAGCTGTAGCCCTCGGCGTGCAGGCCGCAGGTTTCCTTGAACTTGAGCGCCGCTTCCTGCGCCGCGGCCAGGCCCGGGCCGCGGCCGACGACGAACAGGTTGTGCGCATCGACCAGCCCGTCGGTCAGCGGCGTCCAGTCACACTGCCAGGCCTGGGTCAGGGCGGCGGGCAGGGCGTCGAGCGCGGCGATCAGGGTCTGGTCGTCGCTCCAGTACGCGCACAGCTGCAGGATCGCGGCCAGCGAGGCGAGGTAGCTCTTGGTCGCGGCCACGCTGCGCTCGGCGCCTGCGCCGAGCGGGATCACCGTGTCGGCCAGCTGTGCGAGCGGCGAATCTTCGACGTTGACCAGCGCGACCACGCGCGCGCCGGCGGCCCTGGCCGCCTCGGCGTTGCGCAGCAGGTCCGGGCTCTTGCCCGACTGCGAGATCACCAGGTACAGGGCGTCCTGCAGCTTCTGCCTTGCTTCGTAGACCGAGCCCACCGACGGCGACGCCGAAGCGGTCACCAGGCCCAGCCGCGTCTCGAACAGATACTTGGCATAGGTGGCGGCGTGATCGGAACTGCCGCGCGCGCAGGTCACCACGAACGGCGGCGGATTCTGCCGCAGGTCCGCGGCCAATGCCTGCACCACGTCCCGGTTGCGGGCGAACTGAGCGGCGATCACGGAGGCGCTGGAAGCGGCCTCGTTGAACATCAGGGTTTCGGTTTCGCTGGGCAACATGGCTCTACTCGGAAAGATCGGGGGAAATGGAAGGCGGCCGCAGCGGCTGCTGGCGCAGCGGCGCGGTGGAGCCGCGCACCACCAGCTGCGGCACGAAGCCCTGGTTCTGCAGCTGCACCGGGTTGTCCTCATAGGCGTCGGTGCGCAGCTGGCTGATCAACAGGCGCGCGGCATGGCGGGCGATGTCGCCGGTGGCCTGCTTGGCGGTGGTCAGCGCCGGCCACGACTGGCGCGAGAACGGGCTGTCCTCGAAACCGGCGATGGACAGGTCGTAAGGCACGTTCAGCCCGGCCGAATTGGCCGCGGCCAGCACGCCGGCGGCGATCTCGTCGTTGGAGCCGAAAATCGCGGTCGGCGGTTCGCGCAGCGCCAGCAGGCGGCGCGCGCCACGGAAGCCGTCGTCGAAGGTGTAATCGCCCGGGATGACGAGGTGCTTGTCCAGGCTGATGCCGTAATCCTTGAGCGCCGCCTCGTAGCCGGCGTAGCGCTCGCCGCTGGAACGGTGCTCGGGCCCGCCCCACAGGAAACCGATGCGCTGGTGGCCGAGCTGGATCAGGTGTTCGGTGATCTCGTAGGCGGCATCGCGGTCGTCCACGAACACGCAGGCGCCGTCGGCCGGGTCCTCGGTGGCGGCGATGATGCGCACCGTCTTGATGCCGCGCGCGTTGAGCGCCGCCACCAGTTCCGGGCGCTCGGACATCGGCGCGGTCAGCACCAGCCCGGCCAGGCGCGAACGCTGCACCCAGTCGGCCAGCTCTTCGGCCAGCATCGGCGAGGTCGAGTCGCAGGGATGGATCTGCAGCCCGAAACCGGTCTCGCGGCAGGCCGACAGCACGCCGTTCTGCACGCCGATGATGTGGTAGGGATTCGGGTTGTCGTAGACCAGCCCGATCACGAAGGTGGTGTTGCTGCGCAGGTTGCGCGCGGACGGATCCGGTTCGTAGTCCAGTTCGGCCACCGCGCGCAGCACGCGCGCGCGGGTGGCCTGCATCACCGAAGGCTCGTTGTTGATGACCCGCGACACCGTCTTGAGCGAGACCTTTGCCCGCTCGGCGACGTCCTTGATGGTGGGTCTGCGCATGACGGTTTCCTGCCTGGACTGATTGTCCGCCATGATGCTCGATTCAGCCGCCATGCGCGCGGCCCGCACGCTGCCCACTGACAGCGAAATACAGGATGTACAGGTAGCACGGCACCATCAGCGCGGCGAACACCAGCTGGAAATCGAAGTGCTGCTTGAGTACCGCGAACGCCTGCGGAATGATCGCGCCGCCGGCGATGCCCATCACCAGCAGGGCCGAGCCGGTCTGGGTGAAGCGGCCCAGGCCGCGGATCGCCAGCGGGAAGATCGCCGGCCACATCATCGCGTTGGCAAAGCCCAGCGCGGCCACGAAGCCCACCGAGACATAGCCGTGGGTGACGTAGGCGCCCAGGCTGAACAGAACGCCGAGCACCGCCGACACCGCCAGCCAGCGCTCCTGCGAGATGAAGCGCGGGATCAGCACCAGCCCGACCAGGTAGCCGACCAGCATCGCCGTCAGCGTGTAGGAAGTGAACAGCTTGGTCTGGTCCAGCGGCAGGTCGAAGCCATGGCCATAGGTGCCAATGGCGTCGCCGGCCATCACCTCCACGCCGACATAGACGAACAGGCACAGCACGCCCAGCCACAGGTGCGGGAACTGGAAGACGCTGCGCTTTTCCGACACGCCACCCGCGACCCCTGCATTGGCCTCGGCCGCGCGCACTTCCGGCAGCGGCGAGAACAGCACGCCCACCGCCACCAGCAGCAGGACGCCGGCGATGACCATGTACGGCGTGTGGATCTTGGCGGCGAAATCGTTGAGCAGCTGGGTCCTGGTCGCCGCATCGGCCACCTTCACCTGTGCGTCCAGATCGCCGATGCCGTGCAGCACCAGCGAGCCGATCACGATCGGCGCGAGGATGCCGGCGACCTTGTTGCAGATGCCCATCAGCGCGATGCGCTGGGCCGCGCCCTCGATCGGGCCGAGGATGGAAATGTACGGGTTGACCGCCGTCTGCAGCAGCGCCATGCCGCCGCCGATCACGAACAGGCCGCCCAGCGCGCCGGCAAACCAGCGTTGCGTCGCGAACTGGCCGAACAGCATGGCGCCCACCGCCATCACTGCCAGGCTCAGCGCAAGGCCCTTCTTCATGCCGGTGCGGTTGAGGATCACCGAGGCCGGCAGGGCCAGGAAGAAATAGGACAGGTAGAACACCATCAGCACCAGGAACGCCGACACCTCGCTGACCTCGAAGGCCAGCTTGACGAAGGTGATGAGCGGCCCGTTGATCCAGGTACAGAAGCCGAGGATGAAGAACAGGCCGCCGACGATGGCGATCGAGGACGCCATGCCGGTGCGCGGCGTGGAAGCGGGAACAGCGGACATTGGCAAGGCTCCTGCAGCTGCGAGAGGGACGGCTCACGCCGACCGGTGGTAACTGGGAACAACGTTGTCACATTTATGGTTTGGCGCCGATGGGTTTGTCAACAACGCGTGTACGCACGCATCGGCCCGGCCGCGGACCATGGATGCAGCGGAGCCATGCCGCTCAATGCCTTTGCCCTGCAAACGCAGGACTCCCCGGCGACCTGCTTTCGAATGCAACAAAACCTCGATGACCCTCGGCGCGCAAAATGTCGCTGCGGCGCAACATCGAAAGTTTCAATTATTCGTTGACATCGTTGTCAGAACGATTACAGACTCGGCCCCCGATGGCGCCTGATGGGCGCTCCCCAACGCCATAGGGAAACCGAGTGACCGCTGCCGCCCCCACACTGCAGACCTTCCCGCTCGACAGTGCGTCGCGGCCGTTCCTCGCCGCCGATGTCGGCGGCACGCATGTGCGCGTCGGCCTGATCCGCGCCGGCAATGGCGAAGGCCTGGCGATCGAGATCCTGTCCTACCGCAAGTACCGCTGCGCGGATCATCCGAGCCTGAGCGCGATCCTGTCCGACTTCGCCAGCCACAACCCGCCGGTGGAGCACTGCGTCATCGCCACCGCCGGCTACGCGCTGGCCGACGGCAGCGTGATCTCGGCCAACCTGCCCTGGCCGCTGTCGGCCAACCGCATCCGCGACGACCTCGGCTTCCAGGCCGTGCACCTGGTCAACGACTTCGAAGCCGTCGCCCACGCCGCCGCCCACATCGACGGCAGCCAGGTCCTCCAGCTCACCGGTCCGGCCGAAGCGCCGCGCGGCCCCACCCTCGTCGTCGGACCCGGCACCGGCCTGGGCGCCGCGGTCTGGATTCCCGTCGGCGACCGCTCGGTCGTGCTCGCCACCGAAGCCGGCCAGGCCTCGCTGGCCGCCAGCACCGAGCTGGAAATGGCCGTGCTGCAGCAGATGCTGCGCAACCGCAGCCATGTCTCCATCGAACACGGCGCGCTGTCCGGCCCCGGCCTGCTCAACCTCTACAACGCCCTGTGCGCCGTGCGCGGCACCGCGCCCGTCCACGCCACCCCCGATGCCGTCAGCGCCGCCGCCTGCGACGCCAGCGACCCGCTCGCGGTCGAGACGCTGCAGCTGTTCTGCGGAATCCTCGGCTCCACCATCGGCGACATGGCCCTGCTCTACGGCGTGCAGGGCGGCATCTATCTGGCCGGCGGCATCCTGCCCAAGCTCGGCCAGTTCCTCATCGGCAGCACCTTCGTCGAACGCTTCCTCAACAAGGGACCGATGGCGAAGGCGCTGCAGCGCATTCCCGTGAAGCTGGTCGAGCACGGGCAACTGGGTGTCATCGGTGCAGCCAGTTGGTATCTGGAAAAGTTGGCCAAGTAAGCCTCGCAGCATAAGCAACAGATGCACCAGCAAGACCAGAAGTAAAGCGGCACGCCAGTGCCTTTCATTTACGATGTTGAGGAGAGACAACATGCATCGCAAGACCCTGCTTTCGGCAGCCATCGCCGGCTGCCTCGCCTTCAGCGCCCATGCGCAGGAAGCGCAACCCAAGGCGACCGACCTGGACACCGTCACCGTCACCGGCATCCGCGGCTCGATGGAGAAGTCGCTGGACACCAAGCGCGAGGCCAATGCCCGCCTTGAAGTCGTCACCGCCGAGGACATCGGCAAGCTGCCGGCGCACAACGTCGCCGATACCCTGCAGCGCCTGCCCGGCGTGAACATCAGCTCGTCCTCCGCCAGCGAAGGCGGCTTCGACGAAGCCGACCGCGTCAGCCTGCGCGGCACCAGCCCGAGCCTGACCCAGACCCTGATCAACGGCCACAGCGTCGGCTCGGCCGACTGGTTC
Source organism: Stenotrophomonas nitritireducens (assembly GCF_001431425.1). Lineage (GTDB taxonomy): Bacteria > Pseudomonadota > Gammaproteobacteria > Xanthomonadales > Xanthomonadaceae > Stenotrophomonas > Stenotrophomonas nitritireducens. The sequence continues at coordinate 36,671 of NZ_LDJG01000006.1, read as the reverse complement.
GTGCTCAGCCAGGGCAGCAACGTCGGCCGCAGCGTCAGCTATACCCTGCTGCCGTCGGAACTGGTGCGCTCGGTGGAAGTGAGCAAGTCCTCGCAGGCCAAGCTGCAGGACGGCGGCACCACCGGCACCGTCAACATCATCACCCGCAAGCCGCTCGAGTTCGCCAAGCCGATCACCGCCGAAGCCTCCATCGGCGCGGTCCGCGCGGACCAGGCCGAGGCGACCGACCCGCAGCTGTCGGGCCTGTTCAACTACAAGAACGACGACGGCACCTTCGGCGTGATGGTGCAGGCGTTCAAGCAGAAGCGTCATCTGCGCCGCGAAGCGGAAGAACTGCCGTCCGGCTTCTTCCAGCTCGGCCGCAATTCCGATGGCACGATCAACGCGCTCGGCCAGTCCAACCCGGACCTGGTCGATGTCTGGGCCCCCAGCCTGCTGGGCTCGACCCTGTTCGAACAGATCCGCGACCGCAAGGGCGGCCTGGTGTCGCTGCAGTTCAAGCCGGCCGACAATCTGACGCTGGGGCTGGAAGGCTTCACCTCGAAGATGCAGGCCAACAACTACAACCGCAACTTCATGCTGTGGGGCGGCAACTTCGCCAACAGCCAGGCGCCCGACGCCGGCTATACGGTCAAGGACGGCGTGCTGACCGACGCCAAGTACGCCGGCAAGGCCGGTACCGACTACGCGGTCTACGACATGATCTACCGCGAAGCCACCGCCAAGAGCAGCTATGTCACGCTGGACGCCGACTGGCAGGTCAACGACAACCTGAGCGCCAAGTTCCAGGCCGGCTCGACCAAGGGCACCGGCTCTACCCCGCGCCAGTTCATCGCCGAAGTGACCCTGGCAAATGGCGGCGGTGCCAGCTGGAATACCCACGGCATCGGCTCGCCGGTGGACTGGAGCGTCGGCGGCGACATCACGCCGGCAGGCGTGACCAGCTTCGGCACCTGGGGCAACCAGCAGGTCACCGCCGAAGACAAGGAGAAGTGGTTCACCGCCGACTTCAGCCAGTACTTCAACGACAGCGCCCTGAGCTCCATCGACTTCGGCGCCCGCTACGCCGACCACAAGCGCGAAGCCCTGTCGCCGGAAGGCGCCACGCCGGGCGATATCTGGAGCGCGCTCAAGAGCGGCGCCACCGCCAGCTATCCGGGCGGCTTCGCCAGCGGCATCGGCGGCAATTTCCCGCGCAACCTGTGGTACTTCACCCCGAGCGCACTGAAGGACGCCATCCTCGCCAACTCCACCTGGCTGTCGAACAACGACGGTCCGAGCGGCCGCCACAACTACGGCGGCGAATGGAAGGTGCAGGAGAAGAACTTCGGCGCCTACGTGCAGGCCAACTTCGTCGGCGATCGCTGGAGCGCCAACGTCGGCCTGCGCTACGTCAACGTCGACCAGGACATCAATACCTACCTGGCGGTTTCCGATCCGGCCAACATCGATGTCAGCAGCCAGTTCGGTTCCTGGAAGGCACTGTCGTACAACAACAAGCACAGCCGCCTGCTGCCGAGCGCCAACCTGAAGTTCGACCTGGCCGACGACCTGGTGTTCCGCTTCGCCGCCTCGCAGACCCAGACCCTGCCGGATTACTCGGCGCTGGGTGCCTCGTCGTGGGGTTCGGACCTGAGCCGTACCGGCGGCGGCGGCAACCCGCGCCTGAAGCCGGTGCTGTCCAGCAACTTCGACGCCAACCTGGAGTGGTACTTCATGCCGCGCGGCCTGCTGTCCGTCGGCGTGTTCGCGATGAACCTGAAGGACTACGTGGGCTTCGACACCGAGACCCAGATGCTGTTCAGCGAGCTGACCAACAAGCTGGAAGCCTACAAGGTCGCGATGCCGATCAATGTCGACGGCAAGGTCAGCGGCATGGAAGTGGCGTACGAGCAGCCGATCGGCGACAACTTCGGCGTCAATGCCAACTACACCTATGTGGACGGCAAGTCTTCGTTCACCTGGGCCAACGGCAGCAACAGCCTGCAGGGCACCTCGAAGAACACCTACAACGTGGGCGCCTACTTCGAGAACGACACGTTCGGCGCGCGCCTGAGCTACACCTACCGCTCGTCGTTCCTGATCGGCCTGCAGGGCGCGGTTCCGTACTACCAGGATGATTTCGGCACCCTGTCGGCCTCGCTGAGCTACAAGGCGACCGACTGGCTGAGCATCAGCCTGGATGCGCTGAACCTCAACAACCCGACGTTCAAGTACTACCAGAGCGCCTCCATTCCGACCGCGTTCTACGAGAATGGCCGCCAGTACTACATCAACTTCCACGTGAAGTACTGATACGCCGGCAGGCAGCATCGCCGGAAGCGTGATACGCCGGGCCTGGGTCATTCCGGGCCCGGCGTTTTTGTAGCGCCGGGCGACGCCCGGCGAGCGACAGGACAGGCGGGATGGCCGACCGGGCCGTCCCGGCATTTCATAGAAGAACCCGAACAGGAGCTCCGCCCCATGACGAAGTCCCTCCGCATGCGCCACCGCGCAACCTGGCTCGGCAGCTGCATGCTGCTTGGCATCGCCGCATCGCAGGCGCACGCGATGGAGGCCGCGTCCCCGCCGTCGTTGATCCCGCTGCCCTCCAGTTACCACGCCACCGGCGGCAAGGAGTTCGTGCTCGGGCGCGCCGCGCAGGTCGGCGGCAACGACGAGGCGGCACGCCGCGCCGCCGCCCAGTTCGTATGGCTGCTGGCGCAGAACGGCGGCCCGACCCTGGCCGTGGCCGAAAACGCCGGCAAGGCGCAGATCCGTTTCCGTCTCGATCCGTCGGCCCTCAATACCGCCGAGGGCTACCGGCTCAAGGTGTCCAATACCGGCATCGAGGTGAGCGCCGGCGACGACGTGGGCCTGTTCTACGGCGCGGTCACCGCCGCGCAGCTGCTCACCGGCGACAATCCCGGCCGCGTCGCGGCCGCGGACATCGACGACACGCCGCGCTTCCGCTGGCGCGGGCTGATGCTGGATTCGGCGCGTCACTTCCAGAGCATGGACGAGATCAGGAAGCTGCTCGACGCCATGGCCCAGCACAAGCTCAACACCTTCCACTGGCACCTCACCGACGACCAGGGCTGGCGCATGGAGATCAAGCGCTACCCGAAACTGACCGAGGTGGGCAGCTGCCGCGTACCGCTGGGCGATGCCGGCCGCGACCCGGCCACCGGCAAGGCGCGCAGCTACTGCGGCTACTACACGCAGGAACAGATCCGCGAGATCGTGGCCTATGCGGCGCAGCGCCACATCCAGGTGATCCCGGAAATCGACGTGCCCGGGCATGCCACTGCCGCCATCGTCGCCTATCCCGAACTGGGCGCCACCGACAAGCCGCTGGTCATCGACAACCAGTGGGGCGTGTTCCCCAACCTGTTCAACACCGAGGAAAGCACCCTGCGGTTCCTGGAGAACGTGCTGCTGGAAGTGATCGACATGTTCCCGGCGCGCTATGTGCACGTCGGCGGCGACGAGGCGGTCAAGGACCAGTGGATCGCCTCGGCCCGCGTACAGGCGCACATGCGCGAGGTGGGCGCCAAGGATGAGATGGAAATGCAGAGCCACATCATCAAGCGCCTGGAAACCTTCCTCGAACAGCACGACCGGCGCCTGATCGGCTGGGACGAGATCCTCGAGGGCGGGCTGCCGCCGGAAGCCACGGTGATGTCCTGGCGCGGCACCGAGGGCGGCCTGAAGGCCGCCAGCGAGGGCCACGACGTGGTGATGACCCCGGTCACCCACATGTACATGGACTACCTGCAGACCGGTTCGCCGGACGAGCCGCCGGGCCGCCCGACCACCATCGAGCTGAAGAAGGCCTACGAGTTCGAGCCGGTGCCCGCGGAGCTGGCCGCCGACAAGCGCCAGCACATCCTCGGCCTGCAGGCCAACATGTTCACCGAGCACACCCGCAACGACCGCAACCTGGAGCACAACCTGTTCCCGCGCCTGGCCGCCGTCGCCGAGACCGGCTGGAGCCCGCAGGAAAAGCGCGATTTCGGCGGCTTCCTGCAGCGCCTGCCGCGCCAGCTGCAGCGCTACCGGGCGATGGGCATCCGGTATGCGCAGACGCCGTTCCAGGTGGACATGCACGACAAGGGCGACCGTGCCGCCGGCACCGCCACCGTCACGCTGGACAATCCGCTCGGCTATGCCGTGCACTACACGCTGGACGGCAGCGAGGCGACCGCCGCGTCGCCGCGCTACACGCAGCCGCTGCAGGTCGGGCTGCCGACCCAGGTCCGCGCCGCGGCGTTCTTCGAGGGCAAGCCGTTGGCCGCGGCAAACCGCTTCGCCATCACCGCCGATTCGCTGCTCGTCCGCGACGACACCCGGCTCGACCTCTGCCCCGGCGACGGCAAGCTGCTGCTGCGCCTGGAAGACGACGGCCCGGCCGATGGCGACCGCGCGATCTTCAACGTCAACATCTTCAGCCCATGCTGGCTGTGGCAGGACGCCGACCTCACCGGCGTGAGCGCGGTGAAGGTCCGCGCCGGGCGCATTCCCTACAACTTCCAGCTGGCCCACGACGAGCCCAGCCGCAAGTTCGTTCCCGCACGCACCGCGCATGGCGAACTGGAGATCCTGGCCGACTGCAAGGGCACGCCGCTGGTCTCGCTGCCGCTGCCGGCCGCACCCGGTGCCGATGGCTTCATTGAACTCGAAGCGCCGCTCCCGGCCACCGCGGCGCATGCCGATCTCTGCATCCGCTTCACCGGAGACACCCGGCCGGACCTGTGGACGCTGGACTGGATAAAACTGGAAACCGCTCGCTGAGCACGACACAGAGGCCACCGGAAACGGTGGCCTCTGTCTTCATGGGCAACGCCGCCGCCTCGGGCTGCCCCCGCAGGTCAGCCCGAGGCGGTGCCGGGCACTTGCCGCGCCGAGAGTGCGAAAAAATTTCACGACAACCCCTGATCGACCACGGTTTTCCCCCGCCCTTCGTCGCAAGTTTCGTTTGAAATAAATTTTTCCATTGCAATCATTGGGTTATTTTCAATTTCGGCACGAGTAGCGATATGAAAATTTTTTGCAAAGCAGCTTGACATCGTTGTCACGCACCACCGAAACTCCGGATGCCGCAGATCCCCGGGGATCTGCAGACACCCAGGGGAAATCGCGTGGTCGCCAGTTTCAGTCCAGCCCATGACCTGACCATCGCCGCGTCGGCCACGCCGCTCATCGCGGCCGACGTCGGCGGCACCCATGTGCGGGTGGGGCTGGTGCGTGCCGTAGCGGGTCCGGTGCCGGACATCCACGTGCTCGCCTATCGCAGGTATCGCTGCGCCGACCACGCCGACCTCGGCCAGATCCTCGCCGACTTCCGCAGCCATGCCCCGGGCGCGCGCGAATGCGTCATCGCCAGTGCCGGCTATGCGCTGGCCGACGGCAGCGTGATCTCGGCCAACCTGCCCTGGCCGCTGTCGGCCAACCGCATCCGCGACGACCTCGGCTTCCAGGCCGTGCACCTGGTCAACGACTTCGAAGCCGTCGCCCACGCCGCCGCCCACATCGACGGCAGCCAGGTCCTCCAGCTCACCGGTCCGGCCGAAGCGCCGCGCGGCCCCACCCTCGTCGTCGGACCCGGCACCGGCCTGGGCGCCGCGGTCTGGATTCCCGTCGGCGACCGCTCGGTCGTGCTCGCCACCGAAGCCGGCCAGGCCTCGCTGGCCGCCAGCACCGAGCTGGAAATGGCCGTGCTGCAGCAGATGCTGCGCAACCGCAGCCACGTCTCCATCGAACACGGCGCGCTGTCCGGCCCCGGCCTGCTCAACCTCTACAACGCCCTGTGCGCCGTGCGCGGCACCGCGCCCGTCCACGCCACCCCCGATGCGGTCAGCGCCGCCGCCTGCGACGCCAGCGACCCGCTCGCGGTCGAGACGCTGCAGCTGTTCTGCGGAATCCTCGGCTCCACCATCGGCGACATGGCCCTGCTCTACGGCGTGCAGGGCGGCATCTATCTGGCCGGCGGCATCCTGCCCAAGCTCGGCCAGTTCCTCATCGGCAGCACCTTCGTCGAACGCTTCCTCAACAAGGGACCGATGGCGAAGGCGCTGCAGCGCATTCCCGTGAAGCTGGTCGAGCACGGGCAACTGGGTGTCATCGGCGCAGCCAGTTGGTATCTGCAGCACCGCAGCACCTGATCACGCTCCCACCCACGCAGCAACGCACACCGCCGCACGGGCATGCGCCCGCGCACCAGCCACCTACAGAAACCGCGGTTCAACCCACAATCCGCCAATGATGAGGAGAGACATCATGAGGTACCGCAAGTCCGTACTGTCCGCCGCCATCGTCACCTGCCTGAGCTTCTCCGCGCACGCGCAGGACGCCGGCAAGGAAACGACCGACCTCGACCGCGTCGTGGTCACCGGCATCCGCGCCAGCCTGCAGCAGTCGCTTGAAACCAAGCGCAACGCCGACGCCATCGTCGACGTCATCACCGCAGAGGACGTGGGCAAGTTCCCGGCCACCAACGTCGCCGAGGCCATCACCATCATTCCCGGCGTGACCATCGACAAGGCTTTCGGCCAGGGCGAGAAGGTCAGCATCCTCGGCACCGATCCGGCGCTGAACCGCACCATGCTCAATGGCCAGACCGTGGCCTCGGCCGACTGGTTCATCACCGACCAGCCGGGCCGCACCTTCAACTACTCGCTGCTGGCGCCGCAACTGGTCAGCAAGGTCGAAGTCTACAAGTCGCCGGAAGCGTGGCTGGACGAAGGCTCGGTCGGCGGCACCGTCAACATCTCCACCCGCAAGCCACTGGACCTGGAAGGCACCACCGTCTCCGGCTCGGTGGGCTACCTCTACAACGACCGCATCGAGAGCGGCGACCCGTCGGTTTCGGCCATGTTCGGCTGGAAGAACCAAGCCAACACCTTCGGCGTGATCATCTCCGGCCAGCGCTCGGATGAAAGCATCCGCCGCGAGGGCATCGAGTCCTACGGCACGGTAACCGGCGACCACTACATCAACAGCCGCGACGGCGCGCCGAACTCGATCACCAGCACCAGCGACGACTGGTCCACCGGCGAGGCCGTCACCATGCCGCCGAGCTGCGTGGGCAGCTGCGCCACCACCCTGCTGGCCAACCCGAACGCGGTCGCACCGAATTCGATCAGCGCCCATTACTTCGAGCAGAAGCGCGAGCGCGACACCCTGTCGCTGGCCCTGCAGTTCAAGCCGCACGAGAAGCTGGACATCGAGTTCAACCTGCTCGACGTCAAGGCCGGCTACGACAACATCAGCCATGCCATGTTCGCCTTCAACGGCAACACCTGGAACTCGCTGGGCAACCTGACCGACCTGACCGTCGATGGCGGCGTCATCACCAAGGCCAAGTTCCGCAATGCGCTGACCGTGTATGACCTGATCAACCGCCAGGCCACCGTCGATACCGACTCCTACGACGTGAAGTTCAAGTGGACCGACGAGCGCTGGTTCGCCTCGGCCCATGCCGGCTACTCCAAGGCCACCGGCGGCACCGGCCGCCAGGTGTTCGGCGAGTTCCTCAACAAGGCCAACTACAGCTACGACCTGACCGGCAAGGTACCGAAGCTGTACTTCGACGGTTACCAGAGCGACGCCATCCAGGACGTGGCCAGGCACTTCGCCCCGGCCAACCCGGGCAGCCCGTTCAACGACCCGAACGCCTACAAGCTCGACCGCGGCGAGCCCTGCACCCAGTTCTCCTGGGGCTGCGGCTGGCATGCCGACCCGGCGACCAAGGACAACTGGAAATCGGGCTGGGGCGGCAACATCGTCACCAAGCCGACCCGCGACGAAGAGAAGTACGCGCAGGTCGACTTCGGCATCCAGCTGGAATCGCCGATCTACCAGCTGCGTTTCGGCGCCAAGCGCCGCGAACACGAAACCTCGCAGTCGATGGCCGGTGTGACCCTGGCCTCGATCAAGGGCTATGGCGACGTCAGCGCCGAAAAGTTCGACCCCAAGCAGCTGCCGGACAACTATCTCTCCGGCTTCGGTGACGTGGGCGACCTCAACAGCCGCTTCATGATCGACGGCTGGAAGCTGGCCGACTACATCCTCAGCGGCGATTGGCTGGCCCCGTGGCAGACCATGCGCGCCCCGAGCACTTTCTACGATCCCTCGTTCGTGGCCAACACGTGGAACGTGACCGAAGACGTGACGGCGGCCTACCTGCAGGCCGATTTCAGTGTCGACCGGCTGCGCGGCAACTTCGGCGTACGCTTGGTGCGCACCGAGTCCGACAGCACCAGCTGGCAGTGCATCGGCAAGCCCAGCTGCGTCGCCAACGAAGCCAACAACTACGTCCACAGCTACCAGCTGGCCACCACCTCGAAGAAGTACAACGACGTGCTGCCGAACGTGAACGTGGTCTATGACCTGAGCGACAGCGTGGTGCTGCGTGGTTCGGCGGCCAAGGTGATCTCGCGCCCGAACTACGGCGACATGTCCACCTATCTGTGGCTGGGCGACCAGACCCGCACCGGTGGCGGCGGCAACCCGGACCTGAACCCGTACGAATCCACCAACCTGGACTTCTCGGCCGAATGGTACTTCTCCGAGAACGCCATCCTGGCCGGCACCCTGTTCCACAAGAAGGTGGACAACTACATCCTGGTCAGCACCCAGAAGGAGATCCACTTCAACCAGGCCGACCAGCGCGACACCGAGTTCGATGTCTCGCGCCCGAACAACGCCGGCAGCGCCACCATCAAGGGCTTCTCCGCGGCGTACCAGCAGACCTTCGGAGCGGGCCTGGGCCTGCTGGCCAACTGGACCTACGCCGAAGCCAAGGCCGACAACGGCGACTTCCTGCCCTACAACTCCAAGAACCAGCTGAATTTCAGCCCGTTCTACGAGAGCGAGCGCCTCAGCGCCCGCGTGACCTACTCGTGGCGCTCGAAGTACTACACCAACGTCGACCGCGGCAATTACCTGGTCACCGATGACTACGATTCGCTGGATGCGAGCGTCAACTTCAAGATCACCGACAACCTGACCCTTGGCCTGGATGGCATGAACCTGCTGGACAGCGAATACCGCTCCTACGCGGAAGTTCCGGGTGTGGCCAACACCGAAAAGCTGGTGCGCGGCCTGTACCGCACCGGCCGCCGCTACATGGCCACGCTGCGCTTCCAGTTCTGATCCGGCTCGGCTGAAACCCCACGTTCCACGTTGTTTTTCTCCTCCAACGGGCCTGGCAATCCAGGCCCGCTTTTTTTCCGGCGTCGGTATCGCCAACGCGGAGCGGCAACCATCAGGGCATGGAATGGCCCATCCGCTGCACCTGCTGGAGCGGCAAGCGCTGCATCGCATCGCGGCGTTTCGCCTTCTGGTCCGGCAGGCAATACCGTAGTGGCCGACGGAGCGGCAAGACCGGCCCGTCATGACCTGCGGTTCTTCCCCGCAGGCATCAGGCAAGACGCAGGGAAGGCGATGCGGCCTGCCGCGGCAGGTCGCCCGTACCGGACAGAGGACCACAACCATCATGACAACGCGCGTACCACCCCGAGACCGGCCAGCCCGCGCCCCGCACGCAGAAGCTCGGTGCTGGCTGTTCGCCTGGGCGCTGGCCTGCTCCACCACGGCCGCCGCGCAGGAAACCACCGGTATGGCCGGCTACTGGTCCGGCCATACGGGCAGCGGGCGCGAGCGCGTGGCCGTCGGCCTGGAACTGCAGCCCGATGGCGGAGGCGGCCTGTCAGTCAGGCTGGACCTGCCCATCGCGCACATGCAGTCCATGGCGATGGGCAGCGCGCGGATCGAGGACGGCATCCTGCGCCTGCCCGGCCTGCACCTGGCACTGGCGCGGAAGGCGGGACGCCTGACCGGCACCCTGCTGGATCCGGCCGGTAGCGCCGACCTGAGGCAGGCGGGGCCACGCCCGCCCGCCATGCCGTCGATCGCGGCCACCGACGCGCCCGCGCTGCCGGGGCCGCTCTGGGCGGTACGCCTGTCCGGCCAGGTGTTCGCCGCGCCGGTCGTTGATGCAGGCATCGCCTACGTCGGTACCACCGGCGGCATCTTCGAGGCGGTGGACGTGCGCGATGGCCATCGCGCCTGGAGCGTGCCGCTGGGCTTTCCCGTGTTCGCCAGCGCCGCCGTCGACGGCGACGCGGTCTACGTGGCCAGCGACGCCTTCCTGCATCGCCTGGACAGGGCGGACGGCCGCGAGGTCTGGCGCTACCCGCTGGCAACCGAGCCGGCGGAGCGCGTGCTGCCGCACCCGGGCAGCGCGCACTGGGACGGACAGGCGCCGCGACCGCTGGTGCTGGGCGCCACCCTCTACATCGGCAGCGCCGATGGCGGCCTGCATGCGGTCGATGCCGAAAGCGGCCGCCGGCTGTGGCGCTTCGTCGCACCCGGCCGCATCCGCCACGGTGCAGCGGCCGACGCCAGCCACATCTACGCGGTCAGTGAGCCGGGCAGCGTGCATGCCCTGGACCCGCGCACCGGCGAGCAGCGGTGGCGCCATCCCTTGTCCGGCCAGCCCGGCGCGGCGCCGGTGGTCCATGAAGGCCGCGTCTATGCCAGCGACCGCGGCGCGCTGCTGCACGCGCTCGACGCGGGCGACGGCCACCGCCTGTGGCTGCTTCCATTCTGGACCTCGTGGGTGGAATCGGCGCCGATCATCGTGGACGGCACGCTCTACATCGGCTCGTCCGACCTGAAGCGGATCAGCGCCATCGACGCAGGCAGCGGCAAGGTGCGCTGGCGAAGCGAAGTGGCCGGCTGGAGCTGGGGAACGCCACTGCCCGCCGGCCGCCACCTGTTCGTCGCCACCGCCGCCGGCGCGCCGTATTTCCAGCCGCTGCAGGCGGAACTGGCCATGCTCGACCGCGCGGACGGGCGGGTCGTCGCGCGCATCGCACTGCCGGCCGGCGAGGGCTTCATCTGGGGCGTGGCCGGCGATCTGGCACGCAGCGGCGACACCCTGGTCGCGGCGACCATCGGCGGCACGTTGATGGGCTTCGCCCTGCCCAACGCGACCACACCGCAAGCGGGTGCCGACGACCCTCCTTCCCCGCCCCTCTCCCTGCGCTGAGCCACATCCTTCCACCCCGTACCGCTGCGCCCCTGGCCGCACCCGCGTCCAGGCTTCATCCAAGAGGACACGCGATGATCCGATACCGCACCACCACCGCCGCGCTCGCAAGCGCCCTGTTCGTTGTCCTGGGCGGCACCACCGCCTGTGTCGCAACCAACGACGCAGCCACTCCGGCGGCGCAGGCGCAGCCGGTGCAGGTGGAAAGCGCGACGATCATCCCGCGCCCGCAATCGATGCAGCCGGCTGCCGGCACCTTTCTTGTCGCTGCCGGCACCACCGTGCGCGCGCAGGGCGAAGCCGCGGCGCGCGTCGCCGCGCAGTTCACCGGACTGCTCGGCCGGACCACGCCGCTGGCGCTGGCCACCGATGCGGGCAAGGCGGAAGATGGCATCGTGTTCCGCCTGACGCCGGCAGGCGCGGGCGCTTCGCCTGAAGCGTACGCGCTGGACATCTCGCCCACCGGCATCGTGGTCGAAGCGGCCAGCGAGCATGGCCTGTTCAATGGCGCGATGTCGCTGTGGCAGCTGCTCGCCGGGCAACAGGCCGCGGCGGTCTCGCTGCCGGCGATGCGCATCGAGGATGCGCCGCGCTTCGCCTGGCGCGGGCTGATGCTCGATTCGGCGCGCCACTTCTGGAGCGTGGAGCAGATCAAGGTACTGCTCGATGCGATGGCCACGCAGAAGCTCAACACGTTCCACTGGCACCTGACCGACGACCAGGGCTGGCGCATCGAGATCAAGCGCTACCCGAAGCTCACCGAAGTCGGCGGTTGCCGCGTGCCGCAGGGCGATGCCGGCCGCAAGGCCGACGGCACGCCCAACCTGTACTGCGGCCACTACACGCAGGAACAGATCCGCGACGTGGTGGCCTATGCCGCCGCCCGCCATATCACCATCGTTCCGGAGATCGACGTGCCCGGCCACGCGCAGGCGGCGGTGGCGGCCTATCCGGAGCACGGCGTGGTCGACGGCCCGACCGAGCCGTCGCACAACTGGGGCGTCAATCCCTACCTGTTCAATCCGCGCGAGGAGACGCTGCAGTTCCTGGAAGGCGTCCTGGCCGAAGTGATCGACCTGTTCCCCGGCCCCTATGTCCATATTGGCGGCGACGAAGCGGTGAAATACCAATGGCAGGCCTCGCCCGCGGTGCAGGCGCATATCCGCGCGCTTGGACTGAAGGACGAGGAGGCGCTGCAGTCGCACATGCTCAAGCGGCTGGAGAAATTCCTGGAGGAGCACGACCGCAAGCTGATCGGATGGGACGAGATCATCGAGGGCGGCCTGCCGCCACAGGCCACGGTGATGTCCTGGCGCGGCATCGAGGGCGGCATCGAAGCTGCCACGCACGGCCATGACGTGGTGATGGCGCCGGGCAACACGCTGTACCTGGACTTCCTGCAGACCAACCTGCCGGACGAGCCGCCGGGCCGGCCGAAATTCACCTCGATGCAGAAGATCTACGCCTTCGATCCGGTACCCGGACAACTGCAGCCCGAGCAGCGCCGGCATGTGATCGGCGTGCAGGCCAACATGTGGACCGAGCACACCCGCACCTGGGAGCGCCTGCAGCACAACCTGTTCCCGCGCATGGCCGCGCTGGCCGAAATCGCGTGGACGCCGCTGCAGCGCAAGGACTACGACGATTTCCTAAAGCGCCTGCCGGCGCAGCTGCAGCGCTACAGGGCGCTGGACATCGCCTACGGCCAGACCGCGCTGTCGGTGGCGATGCAGCGCCACGACGACCGCGCCGGCAACCGCGTGGATGTCGAACTCTCCAACCCGCTGGGCTATGGCGACATCCGCTACACCACCGATGGCAGCGCGCCGACGGCACGCTCGCCCGCCTACGCCGCGCCGCTGGCGTTGCAGGTACCCACGTACCTGGAGGCCGCCGTCTTCTTCGACGGCAAGCCGCTGGCCGACAAGGCCAGCCGGTGGACCCTGGACGCCGCTTCGCTGCTCACCCGCAACGACAAGACGCTGGCGCAGTGCCCGCAGGGCGGCCGCCTGCTGCTGCGGCTGGAGGACGACAATCCCACCGACGGCCCGCGCGAGAATTTCGACGTGACCATCTTCAATCCGTGCTGGTTGTGGGAAGGCGCGCAGTTGCAGGACGTGGCCTCGATCCAGGTACGTGCCGGACGCATTCCGTACAACTTCGGTCTGCTGCGCGAGGAGGAAGCCAAGCGCGGCTTCCGCAAGGCGGTGGCGGCGCATGGCGAGTTCGAGGTCCGCGACGGCTGCGAAGGGCCGGTACTGGCTTCGGTGCCGTTGCCGGAAGCAGCCGATGCCGATGGCTTCATCACCCTGGACGCACCGCTGCACTCCGGTGCCAACGCGACCGCCAACCTGTGCATGACCTTCAGCGGCGATACGCGGCCGACGATGTGGGTGCTGAAGCAGGTGGCGCTGCGCACGGGAGACTGATCGGCGCCTCCCTCCGGCAGCGCCGGACCATGCGCGATGAGGATTGGCTGGCAAGGCCGCAGCCGGGCGGTGCCCCGCTCTACACGAGCGATGCTGCACTGCCGCCGGGATTTGCGGCGCCACGCAGTGCGCTGTAGGGATTGGCTGGCAAGGCTACGGCGGGGCGATGCCCCGCTCTACCGGTGGGATGCCAGAAAGGGCGGGGGCCGCGCCCCCGCATCACGGATACAGCAGATAGCGCGCGCGCACCGCCTCGAAGCGGCGCAACTCCGGTTGCCAGCGCTGCTGCATCGCATCGAGCGTGTCGCCGCGCTCGATCGCCTGGCGCAGCCAGGCATTGCCGGCCAGCTTGTCGAAGAAGCCAGGCGTGGCACCCGGCGCATCGGACTGGAAGCGGAACGCATCCGGATACAGGTCATGCAGCGTCTTGACCACCGCCAGCCCCGTGCGGAACGGCAGGAAGGCTTCGCGGTCGGTGACATGGACCTGCACGCCGCCGCAGGCCTTGCCTTCGTGCTTGGAGAAACTGGGAGTGAACGCTGTCGGCCGGAAGCGCACGCCCGGCAGGTCGAGCGCGTTGAGCGCATCGGCCAATCGCCGCGCATCGACGAAGGGCGCACCGAGGGTCTCGAACGGCCGCGTGGTGCCGCGTCCCTCGGAAATATTGGTGCCTTCCAGCAGCGCAGTGCCCAGGTAGACCAGCGCGGTGTCGCGCGTGGGCATGTTCGGCGACGGCGGCACCCACGGCATCGCCCCGCCCGGCTCGGCGTCGCCGCGCTGCCAGCCGCGCATCGGTACCACGCTCAGTTCGGCGCCGATGCCGAACTCGCCGTTGAACAGGCGCGCCAGCTCGCCGATGGTCATGCCGTGGCGCACCGGAATCGGGAACATGCCGATGAACGAGGACTGCGCCGGTTCCAGCACCGGGCCCTCCACCTTGAGTCCGCCGACCGGATTGGGGCGGTCCAGCACCCATACCGGGATGCCGTCGCGCCGGGCTGCGCGCAGCACGTTGGCCAGCGTGTAGGGATAGGTGTAGAAGCGCGCGCCGACATCCTGGATGTCGAACAGCAGCAGGTCGATGCCGCGCAGCATCTCCGGCGTCGGTTCGCGGTGCTCGCCGTAGAGACTGTGCACCGGCAGTCCGGTAGCCGCATCGCGCGAGGAATCCACGTGCCCGCCGGCCTGCACGTCGCCGCGCACGCCATGCTCGGGGCCGAACAGCGCCACCAGCTGGATATCCCGGCGTGCGGCCAGCAGGTCGATGTCGCTGCGCAGCGCGCGGTCCACGCCGGTCATGTTGGTGACCAGGCCGATGCGCTTGCCCTTGAGCTCGCTGGCGTGCTCGTTCAACAGCACTTCGATGCCGGGCTCGGGACCCGCGCCGCGTACTTCGACGGCACGCGCTGGCATCGCCGATGCCAGCAACAGGCCGCACAGGAAAAGGTTTCTCATGTATCCATGCATGCGCGTATCCGCAGTGTGGGAGGCGATGGGCAACGATAGCCGATCATCGGATAATCCGGCCTCTGGCCTTCGCCCAATCGGAACCCGTGATGCGTCGATTCGTGTGGCTGTCCTTCTGCCTGCTGGCATTCTGCAACCAGGCCCACGCCGGCGAAAACGCCATCGTCCCGTCGCTGATCCCGCAACCGGCCACGATGCAGGTCGATGCGGACGCGGCCGCCCTCCATGTGGATGCCCGCACTCCGCTGCACGCCGCCGGCGATGCAGCGAAGCGCGTGGCAGGCCAGTTGAACGCCTTCCTCACCAAGGCCGGACGCACGCCATTGCCCATCGCTGTACGCAGCAAAGGCGCGCATGGCATCCAGCTCGATATCGACGCGGACAGCGGCATTCCCGCCGAAGGCTACGCGCTCACCGTCAACGCGGACGGCATCGCGATCCGCGCCAGCGACGAAGCCGGCCTGTTCCATGGCGCGGTGACCCTGTGGCAGCTGCTCACCCAGGGCGAAGGCCCGCGCGTGACGCTGCCGGCGATGCGCATCGAGGACGCGCCGCGCTTTCCCTGGCGCGGCTACATGCTCGACTCGGCGCGGCATTTCCAGACGCCGGCGCAGGTGAAGCAGCTGCTCGACACCATGGCGCTGCACAAGCTCAACACGTTCCACTGGCATCTGACCGACGACCAGGGCTGGCGCATCGAGATCAAGCGTTACCCGCGGTTGACGCAGATCGGCGGCTGCCGCATCCCCGCCGGCGATGCCGGCATCGATCCGGCCAGCGGCAGGTCCGCGCCGTACTGCGGCTGGTATTCGCAGGACGACATCCGCGACATCGTCGCCCACGCCACCGCGCTGCACATCACCGTGGTGCCGGAAATCGACATGCCCGGCCACGCCACCGCCGCCATCGCCGCCTATCCGGCGCTGGGCACCGAAGGCCGGCAGATTCCGGTCTCGGCACACCGCGGCATCCACGCCAACCTGTTCAACGTCGACGACGCCACGTTCGACTTCCTCGATGGCGTGTTCGCCGAAGTCGCGCAGCTGTTCCCCGGCCCCTACATCCACGTTGGCGGCGACGAGGCCATCAAGACGCAGTGGCAGGCATCGCCGCGGGTGCAGGCCAGGATGCGCGAGCTCGGGCTGGCCGACGAGGCCGCGCTGCAGAGCTGGTTCATCCACCGGCTGGAAA
The DNA here is from genome assembly GCF_001431425.1 of Stenotrophomonas nitritireducens. GTDB lineage: Bacteria > Pseudomonadota > Gammaproteobacteria > Xanthomonadales > Xanthomonadaceae > Stenotrophomonas > Stenotrophomonas nitritireducens. The sequence goes on along the minus strand of NZ_LDJG01000006.1, from coordinate 20,549 downwards.
CCCTCGTGCATGCGCACGACAAACGCCTGATCGGCTGGGACGAGATCCTCGACGGCGGGCTGGCGCCCGATGCCACGGTGATGTCCTGGCGCGGCATCGACGGCGGCATCGCCGCGGCGCGCCAGGGCCACGACGTGGTGATGTCGCCCAATGCCGACCTGTACCTGGACTACCTGCAGACCGACTCGCCGGACGAGCCCGGCGGCCGTCCGCGGCCGAAGCTGATTCCGATGGAGAAGTTCTACCGCTTCGAGCCGGTGCCCGAGGCGCTGGACGCGGCCCAGCGCCGCCACATCCTCGGCCTGCAGGCGAACATGTGGACCACCGACGACGTGCGTTTTTCCGCGGTCGAGCACAACACCTTCCCGCGCCTGCTGGCGGTGGCCGAGACCGGCTGGACGCCGCAGGCCAGCAAGGACTACGCCAGCTTCCTGCAACGCCTGCCGGCCTGGAACCGGCGCTACGAGGCGCTGCGCGTCGGTCATGCGCGCACGCCGTTCCGCGTGCTGCTGGAAGACGCACCCGCCGGCAACGACAAGGCGACGCTGCGCCTTTCCAATCCGCTCGGCTACCCGGTGCGCTACACCCTCGATGGCAGCGAACCGACGGCGCGCTCGCCGCTCTATGCCGCGCCCATCGAAGCCACGCTGCCGGTGCAGCTGCGCACCGCCGCCTTCGCCGGCGGCACCGCGCTGCAACCCGCGGACCGCTTCGACGTGACCGCGACCAGCCTGCGCAGCCGCGGCAACGCGCAACTGCAGCCGTGCATCGCCGAAGGCCCGGTCCTGCGCATGCAGGACGACACGGCGCAGGCCGACGGCCTGCGCGCCCTGTTCAACGTTGCCTTCATGCAACCGTGCTGGCGCTGGGAACAGGCGCCCATGGCCGGCGCCGGCAGCATCGAAGTGCGCGCCGGCCGCCTGCCCTACATCATCGACCAGAGCGAGGAGGAGAACGCGCGCCGCCGCTTCCTGCCGGCGCGCAGCGCGCACGGCGAACTCGACATCCGCGCCGGCTCCTGCGACGGCGAGATCATCGCCACCGCGCCGCTGCCGGCACGCCCCGACGCCGACGGCTTCGTCACCCTGCGCGCACCGCTGCTGCGCCACTCGGATGCCACCGAAGCGCTGTGCATCCGCTTCAGCGGTGACTTCCGCCCCGACATGTGGGTGGTGAAGCAGGTGACGCTGCAACCGTAGAGCGGGGCACCGCCCCGCTGAAGCGTCACCGGCCAAGCCAGCCGGGCGCTGCCCGACGCTACAGAGCCACAGCCCCATCACCTTGTAGAGCGAGGCAACGCCCCGCTGAAGCGTCACCGGCCAAGCCAGCCGGGCGCTGCCCGGCGCTACAGAGCCACAGCCCAATCACCTTGTAGAGGGAGCAACGCCCCGCTGAAGCGTCACCGGCCAAGCCAGCCGGGCGCTGCCCGGCGCTACAGAGCCACAGCCCCATCACCTTGTAGAGCAGGGCAACGCCCCGCTGAAGCATCACCGGCCAAACCAGCCGGGCGCTGCCCGGCGCTACAGAGCCACAGCCCCATCACCTTGTAGAGCGGGGCAACGCCCCGCTGAAGCGTCACCGGCCAAGCCCGCCGGGCGCTGCCCGCCGCTACAGAGCCACAGCCCCATTGCCTTGTAGAGCGGGGCAACGCCCCGCTGGGGCATCACCGGCCAAGCCAGCCGGGCGCTGCCCGGCGCTACGGAGCCACACCCCCATCGCCCTGTAGAGCGGGGCAACGCCCCGCTGAAGCATCACCGGCCAAGCCCGCCGCTACAGAGCCACAGCCCCATCACCTTGTAGAGCGGGGCAACGCCCCGCTGGGGCATCACCGGCCAAGCCCCGCCCGGCGCTACAGGGCGCCGCGTACCGGATGTGCGGGCTGCAGCCGCAGCAGCAGATCGCGCAGCGGGGTGAACGCCGTCGCCAGGCCCACGGCCACGCCGACGGTGTTGGCCAGCGCGTCGAACGGATCGGCACTGCGGGTGTCGGTCAAGGCGCCCTGCGCGAATTCGATGCACACGCCCATCGCCACCAGCCCCAGGCCGACGGCCGGCAGCGCGCGGCCGCGGCGGAACAGCTGCACCGCACTGGCCGACAGCAGGAAGTAGGCGATGAAGTGCTCGGCCTTGTCGCCATTCTCCGGCAGCGGCGGCAATGGTGGCGGCGGGATCAGGCACACCACGATCACGCCCAGTACCGCCAGCGCCCACAGGCCGATCCAGAACGGCAGGTGGCGCAGTGGCTTGAACAGCGGGCAGCTCACAGGCGCCAGGTTAGGTCGCCCATCGCGAATGCCGCCGATAGGTCCACGTCGCGGCTGAAGCCCATCACCTGGAAGCGCTCGCCCATCTCGGTGGGCAGGGTCAGGCGCTTCAACTGTTCGCGCAGGCGCACACGCCCGATTTCATCGGTATTCGCGTCCCCTGCCTCCAGCAGGCCGGTGATGCCATTGCAGAACAGGAAGCCGGCCTGGTGGCAGTAGCCGGCCAGGTCGAAGCCGGCGCCGGTGCCGGCCTCGGCCAGTGCGGTGAAGTCCACCGAGGCGGTGATGTCCTGCAGGCCAGGCCACAGATGGACATCGTTGTGCACGCGGTGGCGATAGAACGCGCGCAGGGTGCCGTCGCGGCGGTCGTCCTGGTAGAACTCGGCGCGGGAGTAGCCGTAATCGACGAACAGCATCGCGCCGCGGCGCAGGCCGCCAGCCACCGCCTGGATCCAGTACGGCAGCTGCGGCAGCAGTTCGGAGCGGTAGCCATCGCTGAAAGGACGTTCCAGGTAGCGCTCCACGTGACGCACCGCCGCCGACAACAGCATGTCCGCCGGCTGCGCGCCGCGCACGAAGCGGCCCTGCCCGTCGAGTTCGACGGTTTCCTCGTAGATTTCCCCTTCGCTGGCGAGGAAGCGCGGCGTGGGCAGCGCGTCGATCACCTCGTTGGCGAACAGCACGCCATCCCATTCGTCATCGAACGGGCGGTCCAGCCATTCCACACGGGCGAACAGCGCCGGGTCGAGCGCGTCCTGCAGGCGCTGGCGCTGGCGCTGGCGCAGGTCGGCGCTGGGCTCGAGGATGGCGTATCGCGCCGGCAATGCGTCCAGCTCGGCAAGGCGCCCGAGCGCAGCCTCGGCGAACGCACCGCTGCCGCCGCCCAGTTCCAGCACGCGCGCCTGCGGCCCGATCTCGCGCAGTACGGGCGCCAGCGCGTTGGCGGTGGCCGCGGCGAACAGCGTGCCCATTTCAGGTGCGGTGACGAAGTCGCCGGCGGCGCCGAACTTGCTGGCGCCGGCGCTGTAATACCCCCAGCCCGGCGCATACAGCACCAGTTCCATGAACCGCGAGAACGGCATCGCGCCGCCCTGGGCGAGGATCTCCGCGCGCAGGTGCGCGGCCAGCTGCTCGCTGTGGGCCAGCGCGTCGGATTCGGGCAGGGGCAGGTCGGAATGCATGGGACGGCGGTTTGCGGGGACAATGCACAGGATAGCCGAGCGAGGAAAACGCAGATGACGGATCCGCAACGGGTGGCCCTGGTGACTGGCAGCGCGCGCCGCATCGGTGCGGTCATCGCCCGCCACCTGCACGGCCATGGCTACCGGCTGGCCCTGCATGCGCACCAGTCGGGCGAGGAATTGCAGGCGCTGGCCTTCGACCTGGAAAGCGAGCGCCCCGGCAGCGTGCTGGCGGTACAGGCCGACCTGCGCGACGCGCAGGCGCTGGCGGAGCTGGTCGAGGAGGTGGTGGCGCATTTCGGCCGGCTCGACGCGCTGGTCAACAATGCTTCCAATTTCTTCCCCACGCCGTTCGGGCAGGTGCAGGTGGAACAGTGGGACGAGCTGTTCGCGGTCAACGCACGCGCGCCGTTCTTCCTGGCCCAGGCCGCCGCCCCGCACCTGCGCCGGCAGCGCGGCGCCATCGTCAACCTGACCGACCTGCACGCGACCCAGCCGCTGCGCGATCACCCGGCCTATTCGGCGGCGAAGGCCGCGCTGGAGATGACCACCCGCTCGCTGGCGCTGGAACTGGCGCCGCACGTGCGGGTGAACGCCGTGGCACCCGGCGCGATCCTGTGGCCGGAACAGGGCAAGAGCGAGGCGGCCAAGCAGGCGCTGATGGAGCGCACGCCGATGGCGCGCACCGGCACGCCGCACGAGATCGCCGCAGCGGTGCGCTGGCTGCTCGACGACGCCGGCTACATCACCGGGCAGACGCTGCGGCTGGACGGTGGGCGCACGCTGACCTGAACGTTGGCCGCCGGCGTCGTGCCGATGTCCGGCCGGGTTTTACCGGGAAGGCCCCAGCGGGGCTGTGCCCCGCTCTACCGGGAAATCGACTGCTGCGGCGTTGTAGCGCCGGGCAACGCCCGGCCGGGCTTCACCGGAGGGCTCCAGCGGGGCTCTGCCCCGCTCTACACGAAGGCGGTCGCGCCGCCGCCTTGGCGGCGGGTCAGTCCGCCAGTTCGACGGTATCGAATGCGTCGCCGTGCTGCGGATGCGCCTGCCACATCTGCCGCAGGCTCAGGCCGCGGACCGGGTCGATGAAATCCGGCGCGATGTCGGCCAACGGCTTGAGCACGAAGGCGTGCTTCAGTTCGGGCCGAGGAATGCGCAGGTGGCCGGGGCCTTCCACCACCAGGTCGCCGTAGTACACGACGTCGATGTCCAGGGTACGGTCGCTGAAACGCGGCCCGCTGCGGTCGCGCCCGTGCGCGTCCTCGACCGCGTGCAGCCAGTCGTCCAGTTCCGCCAGCGGCAGGCCGGTATCCAGCATCACCGCGTTGTTGAGGAAATCCGGGCCGTCGAAGCCCACCGCCGGCGTGCGGTAGGCCGGGGAAACGGCGATCCGGCCGAAGCGCTCGCGCAATACCCGTACCGCCGCCTGCAGATGGTGTTGCGGGTGCAGGTTGCTGCCCAGGCTCAGTAGCACGGTCGTCATCGGCTTCGGCTTGTCGCGGCGGCTCGCCGCGTCGGATTGGGGACGCACATGATAGGGCTTCGGGCCAGGAACCAGTGGAGAGAAACCAGCAACCAGGCAGGGCGGAAGCAGGAACGCGAACTCGCGGCTGTTGCCTGCGCTGCTCGTTCGCGGCTTCCCTACGCGGGCTCCTGGCGTCTCACCCCGTGCCCAGCGCGTCGGCCACGGCGCGGAACACACGCTGCATTTCCAGCGGGCGCGGCAGCACGTGCACGCTGATCCCCGATGGCGCCAGGCCATCGGCAAACGCCTCGTCGCCGTTCTCCTCCAGCACGATGGCCGGACCGCGGTAACCCATGTCCTGCATCTCGGTCAGCAGCTGCCCGGCGGACAACAGCGGGATGCCGCTGTCCACCAGCACCACGTCCGGCATCCCCGCTTCCTGCAGGTGGCGCATCGCCGCGGCGCCATCGGCCGCCAGCCGCAGGCGGTAGCCCTGGCTGGCCAGCGCGTTGCCCAGCAGCGACAGGCGCGTGGCCTCGTCGTCCACCACCAGTATCCGCCGGCCCCGGCCGGCCGGCGTCGCCGGCATCGCACCGTCCTTGCGCTCTCCCGCCGCGGCATGCAGCGGCAGCAGCAGGTCGAAGCGCGTGCCCTCGCCCGGCCGGCTGGAAACCGCGATGCTTCCGTCCAGGCTTTCCACGATGCGCTTGCACGACACCAGCCCCAGCCCGGTCCCGCCGGCCTTGGTGGTGAAGAACGGGCTGAACAGCCGTTTCACGGTCGCCTCGTCCATGCCGACGCCTTCATCCTGCACACGGATGCGCAGGCGCTCGCCATCGGCGCCGGCAGCGCGCTCGGCCAGCAGGCTCAGGCGCCCGCCATCGGGCATGGCCTGGATCGCGTTCAACGCCAGGTTGAGCAGTACCTGCTGCAGTTCGGTGTAGTTGCCTTCCACCGCCATGCGGTCGTCGCGCACCTCCAGGTGCAGGTCGACGTTGCCCGGCAGGCTGCTCTTGAGCAGCATTCCCACCGCCTGGAACAGGCGCTGCAGGACGATGCGCTCGCTGGGCAGGCGCGAGCCGCGCACGAAGGACAGCATCGACTCGACCATTTCGTGGCCGCGCCGCCCGCATTCGGCGATCACGTCGGCCAGCCGCACCACCTTTGGGTCGTCGCTGCGGTCGCGGATCAGGTCCGGCACGATCAGCAGCGGCTGCAGGATGTTGCGCAGGTCGTGGCTGAGGCCCGCGGCCAGCAGGGCCAGGCTTTCCAGCCGCTGCGCGCGCATCAGCTCGTCCTCGACCCGCAGCCGCTCCATCTCGCGCCGCGCCTCGCGGATGGCGCGCGCCACCGCCGAGGGCAGGCGCGCCGGCTGGTGCTTGATGATGTAGTCGTTGGCGCCCTCGTGCAGCGCCTGCACCGCGGTCTCCTCGCCCATCGTCCCGGAGACGAAGATGAAGGGCACCTGCGGGTGCAGTTCGCGCAGGATGCGCAACGCCTGGTAGCCGGAGAAGCCCGGCATGCTCAGGTCGGAAAGCACGATGTCCGGCGTCCACCGCGCCAGCAGCGCGCGCATCTCCGCCTCGCTGTCGAGCCGTTCGAAGCTGCCTTCCAGCCCGGCCTCGAGCATCTGGTCGCACAGCAGTTCCGCGTCCTCGGCCGAGTCCTCGACCAGCAGGATGCGCAGCGGACCCAACGGTGTCCCTTTGTTGGGCATGGCGGCTTACTCCAGCTCCGGGGCCTGGTTGATGACCGCCCAGAAGGTGCCAAGCGTCTTGACCGCGTTGAAGAACTGGTCGACGTCCACCGGCTTGACCACGTAGGCGTTGACGCCCAGGTCCCAGCTGCGCGCCAGGTCGCTCTCTTCGCGCGAGGAGGACAGGATCACCACCGGCAGGCGCTTGAGCTCGTCTTCGGCGCGGATACGCTGCAGCACTTCCAGCCCGTCCATGCGCGGCATCTTGATGTCCAGCAGCAGCACCGCCGGCAGGCCTTCTTCGCGGTTGGCGTAGACGCCGCGGCGCATCAGGAAATCCAGCGCTTCCACGCCGTCCTCCACGTGCACGATGGGATTGGCCAGGCGCGCGTCGCGCAGCGCGTCGATCGCCATTTCGGCGTCGGCGGGGCTGTCTTCGGCGATGAGGATGGTACGGAGCGGACTCATGCGGGTGGACCTCAGCTGTGCGCGTCGGGCGCAGGGGGTGGAAGGATGAAATGGAAGGTGGCGCCCTGGTCGACCTGGGCCTCGGCCCAGATGCGGCCGCCATGGCGGGTGAGCACGCGGCGCACGCTGGCCAAGCCAATGCCCGTGCCCGGATAGTCGCTGGCCTTGTGCAGCCGCTGGAACACGCCGAACAATTTGCCGGCGTACTGCATGTCGAAGCCGGTGCCGTTGTCGCGCACGCTGAACTGCTGGCTGCCGTCGGGCAGCTGCTGCGCGGACACGTCGATGACGGCATGTTCGCGCCCGGCGGTGTACTTCACCGCGTTGCCGAGCAGGTTCAGCCACACCTGGCGCATCATGTTCTCGTCGGCCACCAGCACCGGCAGCGGGCCGACGTTCCAGTGGACGTCACGCACCGCGGCGTCCGCGCCGGTCTCGGCGCGCAGGTTGGAATCCAGCAGCGCGCGGGTGTCGGCGACCAGCGACTGCATGTCAACCGCCTGCAGGCGCATCGCGCCGCGGCCCAGGCGCGAATAGACCAGCAGGTCGTCGATCAGCGCGGCCATGCGCCGCGCCGAGTCGCCGATCACCTGCAGGTAGTGGCGCGATTTCTCGTCCGCGCCCTCGCCCAGGTGCCGCGCCAGCTTGTCGGAGAACCCGGCCACGTGGCGCAGCGGAGCGCGCAGGTCGTGCGAGACCGAATAGCTGAACGCCTCCAGCTCGCGGTTCACCTCGGCCATCTGTTCGACCTTACCTTCCAGCTGCCGGTTCAGTTCCTCCACGCGCAGCTGCACGGCGCGCTGCAGGGTGACGTCGCTGACCGTCATCAACACCACTTCGTCGTCGCTGTCGGGCAGCGGCATGCGCCGGGCATTGACCAGCATGATGCGCACCAGGCCGTCGACGCTGCGCTGTTCATGCTCGTAGTCCCACAGCTCGCGGCCGCGCAGCAGCACGTCGGCCAGGCGCTGGCGGACGATGTCGTCAGCCCAGGCGCCGTCGCCGATGGACTGCAGCGGCTGGCCGTTGGCATCGTCGTCCTCCACGCCATAGAGCTCGGCGAAGGCGGCGTTGTGCAGGACGATGCGCTGCTCGCCATCGAGCAGCACGATCGGCTCGCGCACGGTCTGCAGCACCGAACTGGCGCGGGCGCTGGCCTGCAGCATGCGTTGTTCCGCGCGCGTGCGGCGGCCGATCTGCCGCTTCAGCAGCCACAGCACCAGGCCCAGCAGCAGCAGCTGCGCCGCCAGCGTGCTCCAGGTCACGATCGTCGACAGGCGCTGCTGCTTGTGCGCGGCGGCGATGCGCCGGGCCAGCAGCTCGTCCTCGTGCTTCTGCAGCTCGATCGCGATCTCGCGCACCGGATAGCTGAACGTCATCTCCTCGATCAGCTCGCGCTGGCGCAGCGATTCCGGAGTGACCGCGATCTCCTTGGCCAGCGCCATGCGCCGCTCCAGCATGGAACTGACGCGCCCGATCCGCACCAGCTGCTCGGGACTGTCGCTGACCAGCCCGGACAGTTCATGGAGCGTGTCGGCGACATGGTCGGCGCGCCGCAGGCGTTGCCGCAGCGCGTCCGATTCCACTCCCTTGGACAGGGTCAGCGCGGCCGACTCCACGTCGCGGATGTCGGCCTGCAGGATGTACAGCCGCGCGCTCACCGCCTGGGTATGCGCCACCCAGTTGGCGGCATTGACGCTGTCGCGCGAAATCTGCAGCAGCAGCAGCGAAGGCACCACGACGATCAGCAGCGCGGCCAGTCCCAGGCCGGCGAAACGCCAGCGGTCCCAGCCCTCGTCGGTGAATCGATAGGCCATCCTCATTCCTTGCCTGGGGCCGGCCCGAAGACCGGGATGAACGTAAACAGGTTCCCGGCGACACATGGCCGTCCGCGTGCATCGCCGCGGGCGCGGTTCCCCCGGGTCCGGAGCCGGCCGGGTGCATGCGAACCGGCGCGCAAGCATTGCATGATTCGCCAGCGGAGTGAACGCGGCAGCACGGCTGCGGCCGTCACGGATGCGGCGCGATCGCGCCGGTCTGCAGCGCCTGCGCGTCCACGCCGCGCACGCCCTTGACCCGGCCCGCCAGTTCCACGACCTGGTCGTACGTGATCCGGCTGTCGACCGCCCCTTCCAGGGTGACGATGCCCTCCGTGGTGCTTACGCGCACGTCGGCGTTGCCGTCGCGCTGCAGCGGCACCAGCGCCGCGCGGATCCGCGTGGTGATCCACGCATCGCCCATCTGCCCCGGGACCGGCGCCTGCGGCGGCGCGGGCGGCTCCTGCGCCTGCAGCGGCGACGCGGCCGACAGGCCCCACAGCCATCCGCCGCAAAGCACCCATGATCGCGCGGCCTTCATCGCCCGGCTCCGGCGGCCGTCATTCGCCATCGTTGGCCGCCTTCACCGCATGTCCGCCGAAGCCGCTGCGCATCTGCGCCAGCATCCGGTCGGCGAAGGAATTGGATTCGCGCGAGCGCAGGCGCTCGAGCAGCGACAGCGTGATCACCGGTGCCGGCACATCCAGCTCGATCGCCTCGCTGACCGTCCAGCGGCCCTCGCCGGAATCCTGCACGTAGGGCGCGATGCCTTCCAGCTGCGGATTGCGCCGCAGCGCGTCGGCACCGAGGTCGAGCAGCCACGAGCGCACCACGCTGCCGTGGCGCCATACCTCGGCCACCTGCGCCAGGTCCAGCGCGAACTCCTGCTTCTTCTGCATCAGCGCGAAGCCTTCGGCGTAGGCCTGCATCATTCCGTACTCGATGCCGTTGTGGACCATCTTGCAGAAATGCCCGGCACCGGTCGGCCCGACGTGCGCCCAGCCGCGATCCGCGGCAGGCGCCAGCGCCTCCAGCGCCGGCCGCAGCCGCGCCATCGCCTCCTCCTCGCCGCCCAGCATCAGGCAATAACCTTCCTGCAGGCCCCAGACGCCGCCACTGGTTCCGCAGTCGATGAACGCCACCTGCGCCTGCCGGCAGCGCTGGGCGCGCCGCAGCGAATCGCGGTACCAGGAGTTGCCGCCGTCCACGACCAGGTCGCCGGGCGACAACAGCGGCAGCAGCTGTTCCAGCAGCGGATCGACCGCGCCGGCCGGCACCATCAGCCACAGCGTGCGCGGTGCGGGCAACGCCTGCACCAGCGCTTCCAGCGTCGCCGCCGTGGCCACGCCGGTGGCGGCCAGCCGCTCGCGCGCTTCCTGCCCGGGGTCGAAGCCGGTCACGGCGATGCCGCCAAGGTGCAGGCGCTGCGCCATGTTGGCGCCCATGCGCCCCAGCCCGATCATGCCCAGTTCCATGTTCCACCTCGTTGGTCGATGTAAGCGGTTCGCGCCGCGCAGTCGCGCAGCTGCGCCTGCAGCCAGCGCCGGAACAGCGTGGTGTGCAGATTGTGCAGGGCCAGGTCGATGCTGTACGGCGTGCGCGGGTTGCGGTCGAGCAGGCGCGCGACGTGGTAGCCCAGCGGCCTGACGCCCTTGGGATGCACGTAGAGCATCATGCCGCGATAGACCGGGTCGGCGAGCAGCGCATCCATCTGCGCCAGCAGCGGCCGCTGCGCTTCGGGCAGGGCGTCGCGCAGCGCCGGATCGCGCTCGTGCAGCAGCCGCTCGAAGTAACGCCCGTGGTGGACCGGCATCTGCCGCGACAGTTCCCACAGGCGCCGGTTGAGAGCGTCGTAATGGGCGAGGCCGCCGTGCCGCGCCAGCGCCTCGGCGGCCTCCGCGCTCACGTCGACGATGACGAAGTTCTCGGCCTGGTTGTTGATGTCGTCCAGATGCCGCTTGTCGAATACATGCTCGATGAAACCGGGCACGCCCATGAAGGCCTGCCGTCCCAGGCGCGAGGTGCGCACCGCCTTGCCATCGGCGAAGAATTCGCCCGCGTTCGCGCCAAGCAGGATGCTGGGCGTGCCGTGCAGGGTGAGGAAGGTGCCGATCGACAGTTCGCCCGGCGCGAACTCCCGGTCGAAGCCGGCGTCGCCGTACAGCTCGCGCTGCGTCGCCAGCTGCGCGACCTGGCGGCCGACGCCGCACTCCGAACGCACCTGACCGCTGTAGAACGCTTCCAGCGCGACGGCATTGGAGGCGACCGGCGCGTAACCGCGACCGAAACTGCGGAAGCGCTGCCAGCCCTGCGCGCGCGCACCGCGCGGGCCGAAGCCGATCCAGCCCAGCTGCAACGCGGAGAAGCGGTAGCCACGGTTGTCCTGCAGGCGCGCGACGGCACGGCGGGTCGCCTCGCCCAACTGGAACGCATAGGCGCACAGGGTCGCCGGATCATCGAGCAGGTCGCGATAGACGCGCTCGCGCTGGGCGTTGTCGTAGCTGCGTGGCAGCAGCGCACGCAGATCGCCCCGCTGCCGGGCAGCGTCCAGCGACGCGCGGCGGCAGGGTTCGCCGCCATGGATCACCGGCGCGGCAATCCCGGCGTCATGCAGCTGCCAGCCCAGCCGCTGCAACAAGGGCAGCATGCATGCCGCGCTGTCCGCCGCCGGTGCCGGCGGCGCAACGCCCAGCAGCGCGAACGCGCACCCCGTCAGCCAGGCCGGGACACGGCAGGCGCGCGTCACCGCGCGGCATCTCCGGGCGCTGCCGCCGACGGGGCCAGGTACTGCCGCAGGCGCTCGAAGAAATTCCGGTAGAACACCGGGTCCTGCACCGTGCTGCTGGCCACCCGCACCAGCGAATCGTCATTGCTGCCGAACGGCAGCGACACCGAGCCCAGCGCGCCGACACCGACGCTGGCCGAGGTCGGCGACTTCTTCAGCGCATAGCGGTCCTGCACCGCGCTGGCGAACACCTGCGCGCCGCTGTTGCCATGCGCCGCGCAGGAGACGCGCAGCACCAGCTGCTCGTGCAGTTCTTCCTTCGGCTGGAAATTCTTGTTGGCCTCGACGCTGTCCGCGCCGGCGCGGGTGATCGCATAGCCCTGCCCCAGCAGCGCGCGGCGTGCGGCCTCGCAGGCCTGTGCCGGGGTAGCGTCGACATCGCGCGTATAGGTGTCGCCGGAATCGAACGACTCGCGCACCAGGGGATTGTCGGCGGCGCGGCCGCCGCAGCCGGCCACGAGGGCGCAGGCCAGGGCCAGCGATACACGGTAAGCATGCCTGTACATGGCACCTCCACGATCGGCAAGGCAGACAGCATAACGCCGCCAACGTGGAGCCACGCTGACGGCGCCATGCCCTGCAGGAACGCCGTTCCACCGGCGCCCGGAACCCGTTCTCAATCAGCCCAGCGACCAGGACCGGTGGACTGCGGCAGCACCTGCGCCGACAGCGGGCGGTCCTTCTCCAGCAGGTTCACCGCGTCGGACAGGATCGAGGCCGATTCCTTGAGCAGCGGATCGGGGCGCTTCTCGGCGGCCTTCTCGCGCGCGGCATCCTTGACGATGTCGCGCTCGCTGCCGGTCAGGCCGTCGTCGTTGCCGTCGTCGGCCAGCGGGTCCAGCGGCAGGCCCAGTTCCTTGCGGATTTCCTGGCGTTGCTTGCGCTGCATGTCCTGCTTGTCGCGTTCGGCGCGGCGCTCTGCCTCGTTGAGCGAGACGTACTTCTTCGCCGCTTCCGTACGGAACTGCTGCACATCCTCCTCCCACCACTTGAACTCGCGGTCGCTCTGGATGCGCGCGGCATGCCGCGTCTCCAGCCGGGGCAGGATCGGCGCGAAATTGCCGTACTGGGTGTGCGGCACCGCGGCGATGCGTGTCCACGGCAGCGCGTTGTCGTAGGTGCTCTCGCCGAATTCGCTGGCATCCACGCTGGCCGGGAACGCCAGGTCGGGCACCACGCCCTTGTGCTGGGTGGACGAGCCGCTGACGCGGAAGAACTGGGCGATGGTCAGCTTGACCTGGCCGAAGCGTTCCTTCTCGCTGGCCGGCCAGCGGTCCAGCGGCACCACGTTCTGCACGGTGCCCTTGCCGAAGGTGGTCTCGCCGATCACCAGGCCGCGGCCATAGTCCTGGATGGCGCCGGCGAAGATCTCCGAGGCCGAGGCCGAGCCGCGGTTGATCAGCACCGCCAGCGGGCCGTCCCAGGCCACCGCCGGATTGCGGTCGCTGTTGACGGTGACGCGGCCGCCGGATTCGCGCACCTGCACCACGGGGCCCTGCTCGATGAACAGGCCGGTCAGTTCGATCGCCTCGTCCAGCGAACCGCCGCCGTTGTTGCGCAGGTCCAGCACCACGCCGTCGAGCTTGTCGGCCTTGAACCCGGCCAGCAGGCGCGACACGTCGCGGGTGGCCGAGGCGTAGTCGGCGGCGTTGCGGCGGCGGCCCTCGAAATCCTGGTAGAAGGTCGGCAGCTTGACGATGCCGATGCGGCGCTCGGGTTCGCCGCCGGCGCCCGGGATGGTCATGGTCTCGCCCTTGGCGGCCTGCTCGGCCAGGCGCACCTTCTGCCGGGTCAGGGTCACCATGCGGTGCTTGCCGTCCACGCCTTCGGCGGCCGGGATGAATTCCAGCCGCACCTGGGTGTCCTTGGCGCCGCGGATCTTGGCCACCACGTCGTCGATGCGCCAGCCGATCACGTCCTCGACCTGGCCGGACCGGCCCTGGCCCACGCCGACGATGCGGTCGCCCGGCTTGAGCGTGCCGTCCACCGAGGCCGGACCGCCGGCGATGATCTCGCGGATCACCACGACGTCATCCTGGCGCTGCAGCTGCGCGCCGATGCCCTCCAGCGACAGCGACATGGCCTGGTTGAAGTTCTCGGCCGTGCGCGGGGTGAAGTAATCGGTGTGCGGATCGACCGCACGGGTATAGGCGTTCATGAAGAACGAGAACACGTCCTCGCCCTTCACTTCGTTGACCGACTTGAGCAGGGTGGCGTAGCGCTTGTCCAGGGTCTTGCGGATGTCCGCCGCCGGCTTGCCGGCCAGCCGCAGCCGCAGCCAGTCGTTCTTCACCGACTTGCGCCACAGCTCGTCCAGTTCGGCGCCGGTCGCCCACGGCACGTCCTTGCGGTCGTAGTCGAAGCGCTCGCTGGTGGTGAAGTCCGGCTCCTGCTTCAGCAGGCGCCGCGCATAGCCCACGCGCTCGGCCACGCGCTGGCGGTAGACAGCGAACACCTGGAAGGCCGGGTCCAGCTCGCCGGTGCGGATCGCCGTGCCGGTCCGCTCGGCCAGCGGCGCGAAGCGGTCCACGTCCTCGCGGGTGAAGAACTGCTTGCCGCTGTCCAGCGACTCCAGGTAGCGCTTGAACACGTCCTGCGAGGTCGCCGCGTCCAGCGGGCGCGGGCGGTAGGCGTAGCGGCTGTCGGACAGCAGTCCGTAGACGAGCTTGGAGGTGGTCGCCTGGTCGACCGTCGCGGTGGACGGCAGCGCGGTGGTGTCGGCGCGCGCCAGCAGCGCGGCCGGCGCGGTCAGCGCGAAAGCCAGCAGGAAAGCGGGAACTCGGTAGTTCATCAAAGTACTCGTGGCACCAGGCGATGGAGTGAGACTGCGGATGGCTTGGACAACGGGACAGTGCCGGAAGTTGCGGTACTTGTCATCCGCATGTCCTGCAGGCTAAAGCGGCGGCGGTAGCGGGATGTGAATGCCACCCAAGCGGCACCGTCGCCGATGGCGACCTGCCATCGGCCGGGAATTCCGCATAGCGGAATCCGGCGCTCCAGATATTCATGCAGATGCGGGCCGCGGCCTGCACTAGCGTGCCGCCTCTCGAGGAAAGCCCCATGACCAGGAGGCGCGCCGAGGGCGCGTCGTGCGGGCAGTGCGGGACGCGACCGCGCCGCCACGCAGCCACTGCTGCCGCGCGCCTCTCCGGCGTCCGCCAGAGGCCGCGAACCGCAGGGCCGCAGCGCGCAGCGATGGGGTCGCCTCAACCGATCCCGGCGCCGGCGGCCTGCCGGTCGGCGTGGTAGGACGAGCGCACCATCGGGCCGGATGCCACGTGGTGGAAGCCCAGTTCGTAGCCGTAGTCCTCCAGCGCCTTGTATTCCTCCGGCGTCCAGTAGCGCAGCACCGGGTGGTGGTGCGGCGTGGGCTGCAGGTACTGGCCGATGGTGACCATTTCCACGTCGTGCGCGCGCAGGTCGCGCAGGGTGGCCTGCACCTGTTCCAGGGTCTCGCCGAGGCCGAGCATGATGCCGCTCTTGGTCGGGATCGCCGGGTGCTGCGCCTTGAATTTCTGCAGCAGGGTCAGCGACCACTGGTAGTCCGCGCCCGGGCGCACGTTGCGGTACAGGTCCGGCACGGTCTCGATGTTGTGGTTGAACACATCCGGCGGGCTGACCGCGAGGATTTCCAGCGCGCGCTCCATGCGGCCCTTGCCGCGGAAATCCGGGGTCAGGATCTCGATGCGGGTGCCGGGGCTGAACTCGCGGATGGCGCTGATGCAGTCGACGAAATGGCCGGCGCCGCCGTCGCGCAGGTCGTCGCGGTCGACGCTGGTGACCACCACGTACTTCAGGCCCATGTCCTTGACCGTCTGCGCCAGGTGCAGCGGTTCGGCGGCGTCCGGCAGCTTGGGCCGGCCGTGGGCGACGTCGCAGAACGAGCAGCGGCGGGTGCAGACCTCGCCCAGGATCATGAATGTCGCGGTGCCATGGCCGAAGCATTCATGGATGTTCGGGCAGCTGGCTTCCTCGCATACCGTCACCAGGCGGTTCTCGCGCAGTTTGGCCTTGAGCTGCTGCACCGCATTGCCGGAGGGGATGCGTACGCGGATCCACGACGGCTTGCGCAGCACCGGCGCGTCGGCGAACTGCACCGGCGAGCGGTTGATCTTGTCGCCACCGAGCTGTTTGGCGCCGGCCTGCAGCGGCGCGGACGGGGTGTCGCCCTGCAGGACCTGCAGGGGAATGGAGCGGCTGGTGGATTCGGTCATGGCGTTCCGGCGGCGTCAGGGCCGCATGGTCAGGTCGGGCAATCCGGGATCGTCGCGCAGGTCCAGGCCGAACTGCCGGGCCAGGTGGGACAGCAGCACCGGCTTGACCGCCTCGATGCCCGAAGGACCGCCCAAGTCTAGCACCGAGGTCACCTGCATCCCGGCATAACCGCAGGGATTGATGCGGTGGAACGGCTCCAGGTCGAGGCCGACGTTGAAGGCCAGCCCGTGGAAACTGCAGCCGCGGCGCACGCGGATGCCGAGCGCGGCGATCTTGGCGCCGCCGACATAGACGCCCGGCGCGCCCTCCAGGCGCTCGGCGACGATGTTCCATTCGTCCAGCGTGTCGATGATGGCCTGCTCGATGCGGCATACATAGTCGCGCACGCCGATGCCGAGCCGGCGCAGCTCCAGCAGCGGGTAGACCACGATCTGGCCGGGGCCGTGATAGGTCACCTGGCCGCCGCGATCCACGTGCAGCACGGGGATGTCGCCCGGCGCCAGCACGTGCTCGTCCTTGCCGGCCTGGCCCAGGGTGAACACCGGATCGTGCTCGACCACCCACACTTCGTCGGTGGTGGCCTCGTCGCGGGCGTCGGTGAAGCGCTGCATCGCGTGCCAGACCGGCTCGTAGGCCTGGCGGCCGAGGTCGCGCAGCGTCGCCGGGCGGGCCTTGGCACGCACGGCGTCGGCAGGGCAGGCGCCTACAGCGTCCACTTCACTTCCGGATGGTTGCGCAGGGCTTCATGCGCAGCGTCGTACTGCTCGCGGCTGTCGGCCTTGAAGGCGATGCGCACGGACACGTACTTGCCGTTGGACGAATGCTTCCAGCTGATGCGCTCGTTGAGCACATCCACGCCAGCCTGCAGCAGCAGCCGCGGCAGCTCGTTTTCCAGCCCGATATTGGCCGCGCCCATGGCGCTCAACTCGAAGGTGCCGGGGAACTGGAAGCCGTGTTCGGGGTTGTCGGACTTGATTTCCATGCCCGCCATTATCGGGGCGGGAGCCGTCAAACCCAAGGTCCGGAACGGCAGAAGGGCCGCTGCGGGCGGCCCTTCCACGGAAAGCTGCGTTGCCGGCGCCGGATCCGTGCCGGCCAACCCGGCCGGCACCTGCACCTGGCGTACCGGCCATGGCCGGCACGACGCTCTTACTTGGACAGCTCCAGCAGGGTGGAGGAGACCCAGCCCTTGTTGCCCAGTTCGTCCTCGACCTCCCACATCACGCCCTCCTTGTTGCCGGTCGGGTACAGCATCATGCCCGGGTCCAGCGAACGCACCGGCGCACCGGTGCCCTTGGCGTTGGCCAGCAGGCGACCGGCACGGGTCACCGTCACCGCCTGCTGGGCATTGGCCGCCGAGGCGTTCTCCGGCAGGCCGCCGAGCTGGGCGACGATGTCGGTATAAGCCTGCAGGTAGGCCATGGTGATGACCTGGCCGATCTCGGTATTGGCATAGCCGCCCACGCCGGCGGCGCCGAAGCCGCTGCCGCCGAACAGGCCGCCGCTGGCGCCGAAGCCGACGTCGCTCTTGCGCGCCGAGCCTTCAGAGATCGCGACCTGCTCGGAGGAGCGCACGTCGGTCACGGTCAGCACCACGTCGGCGGTCTTGCTGCGGAAGTTCAGGCCACCGACGATCGCGCCGGCCTTGCCGCCGATCAGGCCGCCCAGCAGGCCGCCGATGGCGTTGCCGCCGGCATTGCTGTTCTGCGAGACCAGGTCCGGGATCATCACGTAGTCGGCGGCCTTGATCTGGCCCTTGCCGACGTTGGAACGGCCGCGCAGGTCGCCGCTGGCGGCCAGTTCACGCTCGAACTGCCCGGCGGCCATGCCGGCACCGCGGTCCACCAGGGTGAAGCAGCGCGAGCGGTTGACGAACACCTTGATCAGCCGCGACGGCGCCGGCAGCTGCTGGCCGGTCCACCAGTTGGTGGCATCTTCCGGCTCGATGACCGAGATGGTGCCGATCGGACGCTGGCACACCGGGATCTGGGCGGTAGCCTGCTTGCGCTGTTCCTGCGCCTGGGTACCGGTGTTCTTGAACGAGGCCTGCGCCGGCTGGCTGGAAAGGACCGCGGCAACGCCGACGGTCAGCGCGGCCGCGATCAACGGCGAAAAGACAGTACGCATAGGTTGTGTATTCCCCATTAACCTGCGCCGCTCGGGGGCGCGTTCCTTTGGTCTGAAAACCCGGCGACAGGGTCCTGGTCCTTGCAGGCAGCCAGTCTGGCAAGCGCGGAGTGGTCGGCGGCGATGCTACCGCAGGGCCATGACGGTTTCCAACCCGCGCCCGTCACGGTTTCCGGCGCGGCCCGCGATGCTGCAACGATGTGATCCGCCGGCCCGCGCTGCGCCGGAGCAGGCCCCGCCGTTAAGCTGCGCGCACCCCCACGACCCGGATCCGAGTGGATGGACATCCGCCCCTGGCTGCCCCTGGCGCTGGCACTGACGCTCACCGGCACCCCCGCGCAGGCCGCGGCCAGGCAGCCGGACACCTGCGGCGGCAGCGCACTGCGCGACCATCCGCCCGCGGTCAATTTCCGCGTGGACAACGACCTGTTCGGCGGCCATCACCAGGACCAGGGCTATACCAACGGCGCGATGCTGACCTTCGTCTCGCCCAACCTGGTCGACTACACCGACGACCCCTGCCTGCCGGCGCCGGCGCGCTGGATCAACCGCCACCTGGAACGGCTGCAGCCGGGCGGATTCGACCAGCAGAACATGATCTTCAGCGTCGGCCAGGGCTTGTTCACGCCGACCGACAGCACCCGTGCCGACCTGGTCGAGGACGACCGCCCCTACGCCGGCGTGCTGCTGGCCAACTTCGGCTACAACGCGCGCATCGGCGACCGCCTGCGCACCACCCAGCTGGCGGTGGGGATGGTCGGCCCGTCCGCGCAGGGAAAGCAGGTGCAGGACGCCGTGCACAGCGTGCTGCACGACGAGAAGTTCAGGGGCTGGAAGAACCAGCTGCACGACGAGCCGGTATTCCGCCTGTTGCAGGAACGCATGCGGCGCTGGCCGGCGAACAATGCGGCAGGCTGGGGCTGGGACGCCATCAGCCACTGGGGCGGAGCGGTCGGCAATCTGGCGACCTACGCAAATGGCGGCGGCGAAGTCCGCTTCGGCTGGCAGCTGCCGGACGACTTCGGCAGCTCGCCGATGCGCCCGGCCGGCGAGAACACCGCACCGACCCGCGGCGCCCGTCTCCCAGGCTGGTCCGGACACCTGTTCGCGACCACCGACGCACGCTGGGTGCTGCGCGACATCACCCTGGACGGCAATACCTTCCGCCGCGGCCACAGCGTGGACAAGCGCGCGCTCGTCGGCGACATCGGCTACGGCGTGGCGCTGATGCGCGGCAAGTGGAAATTCGCGCTGGCCCGCTACCACCGCAGCCGCGAGTTCGAGGGACAGAAGGAGCGGCCGGTGTTCGGCAGCTTCACCATCAGCCGCACGCTGTGACCGGCGAGGCCCGTCGCGACTTTCTCGGCGCCGTCGCGGTTACCGGACGGCGGACGGCACTGCCATGAAAAAAGCCGGCTTGCGCCGGCTTTTTTCATCTATCGGGTCAGGACTTCCACCACATCATGAAGGCGTCCCACAGGCGCTTGAAGAAGCCGCCCTCCTCCACTGCCTGCACCGCCACCAGCGGCGCCTCGGCAATGATCTTGCCGTCCAGCGCCACCTTGACCGTGCCGATCTGCTGGCCGGCGGCGATCGGTGCGATGAGCTGCTTGGGCACGTCCATGCTGGGCTTGAGATCGGCATAGCGGCCGCGCGGCACGCTGACCAGCATCGGCTGCGCCACGCCCAGCTGCACCTCGTTGGCGGCACCCTTCCACACATGCTGCGTG
This sequence comes from Stenotrophomonas nitritireducens, assembly GCF_001431425.1. Classification (GTDB taxonomy): domain Bacteria; phylum Pseudomonadota; class Gammaproteobacteria; order Xanthomonadales; family Xanthomonadaceae; genus Stenotrophomonas; species Stenotrophomonas nitritireducens. The sequence continues at coordinate 802 of NZ_LDJG01000006.1, read as the reverse complement.
GTCACGGCCTTGCCGACCTCATAGAGACGGTGCGTCTCGAAGAAACGGAAGCCCCAGTTCAACAGCGCCAGGCTGTCGTTGGCGCGCTGCTTCTCCGAGGCCCCACCCATCAGCACCGCGATCAGGCGCTGGTCGCCGCGCTGGGCCGAACTCAGCAGGCAGTACCCGGCCGCCGACGTATGCCCGGTCTTGATGCCGTCCACGCTCGGGTCCCGCCACAGCAGCAGGTTGCGGTTGGGCTGGGTGATGTTGCCTACGGTGAATTCCTTGATCTTGTTGTAGGCATAGGTTTCCGGGTAATCGCGCACGAATGCCCGGCCCAGCAGCGCCAGGTCGTAGGCGCTGGACTGGTGGCCGTCGGCGGTCAGGCCGTGCGCGTTGACGAAGTGCGAGTCCTTCATGCCGATCCTGGCGGCATAGCTGTTCATCAGCTCGGCGAACACTTCCTGGCTGCCGGCGGCGTGCTCGGCCAGGGCGATGGCGGCATCGTTGCCCGACTGGATCGCCATGCCCTTTTCCATGTCTTCCAGGCGCGCGGTCTGGTTGACCGGGAACCCGCTGTAGCTGCCGTCGGTACCGGCGCCGCCCTCGCGCCAGGCGCGCTCGCTCATCATCACCTGGTCGTCGGGCTTGATCTTGCCGTTCTTGGTCTCGGCGGCCAGCACGTAGGAAGTCATCACCTTGGTGATGCTGGCCGGCGGCAGCGGCATGTGGATGTTCTCGCCGGCCAGCACCTGTCCGGAGGCGTAGTCCATCAACACCCACGCGCTGGACGTGGACGGCGCCGGCGCCGTCCACGTCC
>NZ_LDJG01000059.1 GCF_001431425.1 Stenotrophomonas nitritireducens | reverse complement strand
GGCACCGACGGCCCCGAGCCGCATGACGACGATACGCCGCCGCCCAGCACGCCGCCGGAGCCGCCCCAGCCTTCTGGCAAGCGCCCGTTCCTCCGGGTGGTGAAGTAACCCAAGCCGCCGCCGCAAGGCGGCGGTTTTCGTTCGAGGGGATGCGCTTCCGGATCTCGCGGGGCGCAAAGCCGCGGTCAGATGTCCTCGGCCTCGTCGTTGCGCGGCTGCAGCATGCTGACCCGTGCGGTGGCCGGTCCGACGAAGGAAACCAGCTGCTTGCCGCGCAGCACCATGCGCCCGCTGTGACGTTCGACACCGTCATGGGAATAGTCGAAGCGAAAGCTGCGCTCGAAGCCGAGCCAGCCGCTGGGCAGCCGGCACAGACGCAGTCCGATGGCGTGCACGCTCTGGTCCAGCCACTGCACGTCGGCGGCCTGGCAGGCATTGCGGCCGAGTTCGGTGGCGCGTTCGGCCGCGGCCCGGGACGCGTCCCAGAACGCGAAACCGATGGCGCCGAGAATCATCAGGATCAACAAGGTAGGCATGGCGCCACTTTAGGCGGCCGGGCGCGAAAGCGGAACTACGCCGGAGGTGGATCGCATGCCTGCACGACGGGAATGACCGGTCGATGGAGCGGCTTTGCCGCCGCGCTCACCACGGCCTGGCCGGCTCCACCGGCAGCGGTTGTTGCACTGGAGCCATCTCGACCAGTTTCAGCAGCGCGGCCCAGTCCTGCCGGTTGAAATCGCACTCTTCCTCGCGGCCGGGCGAGCATCCCGCTTCCACCGGTGAGGGCTGTGTTCCGGCATCCAGGGGCGGCGGCGCGACGAGGCGCCCGGTACGATCCAGCGGCAACTTGCGCATGACCACCGCATTGGCGACGTTGCCGCCGATCAGGTACAGGGTCTGGTCGCCGCCGACGTTGGCGGCCACGGCCACTTCGCAATGCGATTCCCTGCGGTCGGCGCCGCCGCTGTCCAGTGCCTGGACCAGGCCGCCGTGGCTGACCGGCCTGCTGCGGTCGCGCAGGAAACAGAGCAGGTCGCCGGGCGCGGGCTTTTCCTGCATCGGGTCGGCGAGCCGGTAGGGCCGGGCGGCATCGCCG
>NZ_LDJG01000058.1 GCF_001431425.1 Stenotrophomonas nitritireducens | reverse complement strand
TGTCATACCTAGCCGAACACGGGCATTTACCCAAGGAGTATCCTCGGCACCGTCAGATGTGTATAAGGGCCAGATCTCCGCGCGCTGGCCATCGGAAATCGCTTGGCATAGGTTGACGAGTTCCGGATCTGAGAGCTGCGCCTCGCGGCACATGAGGATCGCTCCCGAATGGTGCGGGACCATAGACGCGATGAACTGTCGATCGCCGATTCCGGTTTGAGCACGGGTAGCGGCAAAAGAACCGAGTGTGAGAACGGCAAACAAGCCGTACAGCACGAGATTGAGCCGCCGGTTTAGAAACATGCCGGGCATTGTCGCTAGCATGAAGATGCCCATTGGCGCCCACATAGTGACCGCCATGTAGAGCATGTTGAGATTGTTTCTGAAGTCCCTGGCGCCGTCGATCATGCTGAACATTACGAAGTACATGACGACGAGGCCCAACACCATGTTCACCCAGAACTTGGCGTATGGTCGGCCGTGCTTACCCATCTGACCGGATGTGTGATGTTGATGTTCATGGGAATGTTCAGCCATCTCCGTCTCCTATGTGCTGGGGCAACCTGGCAGGGTCACTGGTACTGCGGCAGATACTTTGTCGATATATCAGCATGTGGAGCGATGCATCACTAACCGCTGATTTCCAGTCCCCAACTGGACGTAGGGGCGTCGAACGCTTCAACTCGCTGGTCTTGAACCGTCTGGATATCAGACCATACCAAATCGGTCTTGATGGGCTTTGCGCCACCTATGACGCTGGTACCGTGAGCGCCAATATCGAGCTTGCGTCCTCATCGCTCGATGGGCCGGCAACTGATCGATTCTTGCATATCAAGCAAGACAAGGCCACCTGCGGCGGACGCCAATGGCCTCCTCCGCCTTCGCTTAGGGCATCGCCTCAAGCGTCCGTCGCAGGCCATAACGACACAACAGCCCTTGGGCAAGAAAGGAGCCGGTGATGTAGCGCACCCGAAAGGAGACGAAGACATGCACAAGGACATTTCAACATCAAAGGTGTTCTATCGTCCCATCG
>NZ_LDJG01000057.1 GCF_001431425.1 Stenotrophomonas nitritireducens | reverse complement strand
CGAGGCGGCCATCCGATGGGCTGGGTTGCTGCGGTATCTCCCGATGATCCTGGCCACGATCGCGTCACCGCGTGTCCTGCCTCGGTCGCTGAACTGCCCTCGATGGAATGAGTGCCGGCTGCACTCGGAACGTATCTATGACGGCATCCTCAACGGAGAGCTGCCCTACGGCAAGAACGGGATCACGCTCAATGATCCGAACCTGCTCAATTCTCTGGATCTGACTGTTCGCCATGTCGATCTAAAACGCTGGATGCGCACCCACTATCCCGAGCACCGGCCAGGATTTCTGTTCAGCCGTGGCGAACGCATGGCGCATCCTTTCATCACCATGGAAACAGGACAGGCGATCCTCGTGGAGCGGCTGGCCCTTCAGGCCGCGCTTGAACAAGCCCGACGTGAGATGCGAGAACTGCAGGAGCAGCACGACACGCTACTCAAGCAATCCTCGGTGCTGTTGGCATCCAAGCAATGCGAGATCAGCGAACGGGCGGAAACGACCTATCTCAACATCATTGGAGGGATGTTGACGCTGATGCTGAGCCAGTCGCCTTCAGGCGTGCCCTATTCCAGCTTCAAAACGCAGGAGGCCCTTGTCTCTGCATTGGTCGCCCACTACGGCGGCACCATGGGCATCA
>NZ_LDJG01000056.1 GCF_001431425.1 Stenotrophomonas nitritireducens | reverse complement strand
GGGCCCACAGGAGCAGCGCCAGCGCGACGGCGGCCGGCAGCGCCTGCACGAACAATATCTTGCGACTGGCGGTGGCGGCGCCATAGACGCCGGCAACCAGGACGCAGGCCAGAAAGAACATCCGCATGGCGTATCCGGCCGGGCCCAGGACCAGGCCATAGACCAGGCCCGCGGCCAGGAAGCCGTTGTAGAGCCCCTGGTTCGCCGCCAGCACCTTCGTCTGCTCGGCGAACTCCCGGGTCAGGCCGAAGGCCCTGCGTCCGGCCGGCCTTGTCCACAGGAACATCTCCAGCACAAGGATGTAGACATGGATCAGCGCGACCAGGGCGGTTGCGATATCGGCAATGAGCAGCATGATCGCCTCGTCCAGTCGCGGCAGGCGAGCATGATCGACTTCCCGCAGGCCGGCAAGCGCAGCGGCCGTGCCGTCCTCCGCCTCACTTACAATGCCGCCCCCACGTTTCACCGGCATGCGCATGGACATCATCGTCAACGAAGAACTCAAGGCCTACATCGATCCGCTGACTGCCGACGAGCACGACGCGCTGGAGCGCAGCCTGCTGGCCGAAGGCTGCCGCGACGCGCTGGTGCTGTGGGGCAACGTACTGATCGACGGCCACAACCGCTACGGCATCTGCATGAAGCACGGCCTGCCCTTCAACACCGTGCAGAACACCCGCTTCCAGTCGATGGAGGACGTGCACCTGTGGATGATCGAGCAGCACCTGGGCCGGCGCAGCGTGTCCGATTTCCAGCGCGGCGTGCTGGCGCTGCGCAAGCGCGCGATCGTCGAGGCGCGCCACCGCGCCGAACAGGAGCAGCTGCGCCGCGAAAGCGAGGGCGAAGCGGCGCTGACA
>NZ_LDJG01000055.1 GCF_001431425.1 Stenotrophomonas nitritireducens | reverse complement strand
ACGTCCACAAGCCGCCAGAGCAGGCGCTTCAGGCCGGGCAATCGACAAAGAGGTGGGAGTGCATGGGGAGCGCGGGATGCGTCGGAACGAATCGTGACAGGGGACTTGTGCCAGCGGGTCGCCAAGTCTTCCACGGTCAGGAAAACGGACTGGTCTTCGGTTTTCATGGGCAAACTCCATCGAGCTCCACGCCGAGGCGTAGAAGTCGAATGAGTCCGCGACAGCCATCTGACCTGCTTAACCCATGTGGATCCTAGGGCTCTAGGTGATCCGGGTCGCTACACTGCCGCTAATGGGCTTGTGAGCCAATGGCGGGGTTGGTGCCCCTATTTGACTTGCTCTCCCGCCTGCTTCGCCTTTGATGAACCCGGCTCATTCAAGTCCGGGCGCTGGGCATTCGTTCAGTGTTTGCTGAACTGGTCGGGCGATTGCCGTCATGCGGCATCCTTTCCTACCTGCGGACTCGGTCGCTTACCCTCCGCAAGCTTGCTGGGCCGCACCGCCAACTCCCACGATGTGCTAGCCACGCACGTCGGAGTACAACAATTGGGGTGTTTACCGTTGCCAGCGCAATTGCAGAGCAATGTTGCGCATGAGGCAATCCCAGTCAAGCAGAATAAAGCGCGCTCACTCCTGCAAAACATTGCAGGGATGCGGGGCGGCGATCTGTGCGCCTGCCACAAATTTGCCACAACGAGTATTGGAAGTACTGCAATACATAGTAAAACAGCGTC
>NZ_LDJG01000054.1 GCF_001431425.1 Stenotrophomonas nitritireducens | reverse complement strand
GCTGAAGCCGCTCCTGCGACAGGCACCGGCGCATGGCGAAGCGCTGCCGGCATCGCCCGCACGCGAGGACTCGGTCTTCGGCTGGGTCGAGCAGATCCGGCACAGGCCGGCCACGCCGACACCCGCACCTGCCCCCCGTTCCCCGGGCAGGCCGCAGGACGTGCACGCCTTGCGCCGCCTGCTCGCCACCCGCAACCGCGCGGCGGCGCCCACGCCGCGCAACGACCACGACGGCCCCATCGACCGCGACCTTCCCGGCATCGAGATCGCGCCCGGCCTGCGCCTGATCGAAACCTTCCTGCCGCAGCCGCTTCCCGCGCAGCCGCTGTCGCTGGCTTTCAGCAAGCGCGCGGACGAAACCGTGCAGCCGCAGGACCTGCTGTTCTTCGACACCGAGACCACCGGCCTGGCCGGCGGCACCGGCACCCGCGCCTTCATGATCGGCGCGGCCGACTGGCATCGTGATGCGCGGCGCGGCGAAGGGCTGCGCGTGCGCCAGCTGCTGATGTCCACGATGGGCGCGGAGAGCGCGATGCTCGACGCCTTCGCCGCCTGGTTGGGGCCGACCACGGTGCTGTCCAGCTACAACGGCCGCTGCTACGACGCGCCGCTGTTGAAGACGCGTTACCGGCTGGCGCGGCGCGGCGATCCGATTTCCGCGCTGGACCACGTGGACCTGCTGTTCCCGACGCGCCGCCGCTGGCGTGGCACCTGGGAGAACTGCCGGCTGGCGACCATTGAGCGCCAGCTGCTGCGCATCCAGCGCGAGGACGACCTGCCCGGCTCCGAAGCGCCGGGCGCGTGGCTGGACTACCTGCGCGGCGGCAGCGCGCGCAACCTGCGCCGCGTCGGCGAACACAACCACCAGGACGTGGTGACGCTGGCGCAGCTGTTCCTGCGCCTGGTCCAGGCCGAGGCCGACGAACGCACACCGCCACCCGGCCATCAACCTGCTTCGGAATAGAGCGCGGCGAGGCCCCGTCGGAGCCTTCCCGGCAAAGCCCCCGCCGGGCGTCGCCCGGCGCTACAAACCAACGCGGCATGACCCACATGCAGAGCGGCGCAACGCCCCGCTGGAGCCT
>NZ_LDJG01000053.1 GCF_001431425.1 Stenotrophomonas nitritireducens | reverse complement strand
TTTTTTTTTTCACGCTGAAGACGGCATCCGAGTGTCGCCTTAGTCTCGTGGGCTCGGAGATGGGAATAAGAGACAGGGCCAAGGCACCGGCTCCGGCGCCCAAGGCCCCGCAATCCAAGAATCCCGTGCCTGTTTCGAAAACCCCCGCAAAGACCGTCGTCAAGTCCGCTGCCCCCGCTGCCGTCCGCCCGGTCGGCAAGGTCGCCGTCGCCGTAACCGCACGCTCGGCCGCCCCGGCCCCGCGCAGCAAGCACAAGGTGGTCGAGTACAAGACCGACGAGGCGACCGGCCGCCCGATCCTGCCGGCCGGCTACAAACCCTCGTCGGACGAGGAGTACATGAGCCCGCTGCAGCAGGAGTACTTCCGCCAGCGCCTGCAGAACTGGCGCGCCGACCTGGTCGAGGAATCCAAGCAGACCATCGAGAACCTGCGCGAGGAAGTGCGCGACATCGGCGACGAAGCCGAGCGTGCCACCCGCGAGACCGAGAACTCGCTGGAACTGCGTACCCGCGACCGCTACCGCAAGCTGATCGGCAAGATCGACAGCACGCTCAAGCGCCTGGAAGCCGGTGATTACGGTTACTGCGTGGATACGGGCGAGGAGATCGGCCTGGATCGACTGGAGGCGCGCCTCACCGCCGAGCGCACCATCGATGCGCAGGAGCGCTGGGAGCACCTGCAGAAGCAGCAGGGCGATTGAAGCCCGGTACTTCGTGATCCCGGAAAGCCCCGCCATGCGCGGGGCTTTTCGTTTCCGCGGCCCATGGCCGTCATTCCCGGCCCGATGCATGGGCTGGGGGCCTGTTTTCGATCCGTCCGCTCCACCTTGAGGAACATGCCGCCCCCGTTGCCCTATCGACTTGGTTGCCCGTCCTGGAACACGCCGGCCTGGCGCGGCGGTTTCCATCCGGCCGGCCGGCGGTCGGTCCGTTTCATCGGTGGGCCGGACCTGGGGGCCAACCAGCCTTGGCTGCTGCCATGGGTCGAGCGCGTTGCCGGCTGGAATCACAGGGCGATTGACGCTGTGTCTTTTCACA
>NZ_LDJG01000052.1 GCF_001431425.1 Stenotrophomonas nitritireducens | reverse complement strand
AGCCCGCCGGCGGCCATCGAACAGGCCACACCGACCTCGCCCTGGCAGCCGACCTCGGCGCCGGAGATGGAGGCGTTTTCCTTGTAGAGGATGCCGATGGCCGCGGCGGTGAGCAGGAAGTCGAACACGCCCTGCTCATTGCTGCCGGGGCAGAAGCGGTCGTAGTAGTGCAGCACCGCCGGGATGATGCCGGCCGCGCCGTTGGTGGGCGCGGTGACCACGCGGCCGCCGGCGGCGTTCTCCTCGTTGACCGCCAGCGCGTACAGGTTGACCCAGTCCAGCGTGGTCAGCGGGTCGCGCATGGCCGCCTCCGGGCGCGCGGACAGCTCGCGGTACAGCGCCGGGGCGCGGCGACCCACGTGCAGGCCGCCGGGCAGGGTGCCCTCGGAGCGGATGCCGCGGGTCACGCAGGCCTGCATGGCGGCCCACAGCTCGCGCAGGCCGTCGCGGATCTCGTCCTCGCTGCGCCAGCACTTCTCGTTCTCGAACATCATCTGCGCAATGCTCAGGCCGCTGCGCGCGGCCTGGGCCAGCAGTTCGTCGCCGCTCTTGAACGGATACGGCAGCGGGGTCTGGTCGGGCACGATGCGGTCGTCGGCGGCATCGTCGGCATTGACCACGAAGCCACCGCCGACGGAGTAGTAGTCGCGGGTGGCGATGACAGCGTCGTTGCCGTCGAAGGCGGTGAAGCGCATGCCGTTGGTGTGGTAGGGCAGCTTCTGGCGCTTGTTCAGGGCCAGGTCGCGCTTCTCGTCGAAGGCGATGGCGTGCTGGCCCATCAGGTTGATGCGCTTGCTGGAACGGATGCGGGCCAGGGTTTCGGGAATGATGTCCGGGTCGATCAGGTTGGGGTGATGGCCCTCCAGGCCGAGCAGCACGGCGGTGTCGGTGCCGTGGCCACGGCCGGTGAGGGCGAGCGAGCCGAACACTTCGGCGCGGATGCGCACCACCTCCGGGAGCCTGCCCGGATCGAGCAGCCAGCGGTGGACGAAGCGCTCGGCCGCGCGCATCGGGCCAACGGTGTGCGAGGAGCTCGGGCCGATGCCGATCTTGAACAGGTCGAACGTGCTGACGGACATGCCGGTTCCCGGTGCGCTCAGCCGCGTCCGGCCGGAAGCATGCGCCGCAGCAGGCCGTCGCGACGCAGCAGTTGGTGATGCAGGACCGCCGCCAGGTGCAGCGCGACCAGCGCGGCCAGCGTCCAGAACAGCCACACGTGGGCCGTGTCGAGCACCTGCCGCAGATCCGGGTCGCGCGCGGCCAGCGCCGGCAGCTGGAACAGGCCGAACCACGGCAGCGGCTGTCCCGCCACCGAGTTGAGCAGCCAGCCGGACAATGGCAGGGCCAGCAGCAGCGCGTACATCAGCAGGTGGGTGGCATGCGCGGCGCGCAGCTGCCAGGCTGGTGCGGCCAGCGGCGCGGGCGCGCGCGTGGCCAGGCGTACCGCCACGCGCAGTGCCGCCAGCGCCAGCGCGGTGACGCCCAGCGACTTGTGCAGGCCATAGAACAGCCGGCGCGGGTCGCTGCCGCGCTCCATGTCCACCATCAACAGGCCGATCATCGCGGTGGCGACGACCAGCAGCAGGCCCAGCCAGTGCAGCCAGCGCACCGCCGCCGGCCAGCGCGGGGAAGCGCGCGGCATGTCGTGCTCCATGTCGCTCACCGCGGCCGCGTCAGTGGAAGAACTCGGCGATTGCCGCCGCGCCGATGAAGGTGCCGGCGGTGGCGGTCAGCGACACCGCGACGATGCGCCAGCCGAGCCGGCGGAACATCGGCAGCTTGCGTGCCACCGAGAAGCCGGCCAGCGCCAGCACGGTGGTGGTGATGCTCATGAACTGCACGCGGTCGGTGGTCGTGGCCAGCGCGTCGGCCAGCGGCCAGCCGCCGGGGATGGTCACCAGCGTCGCCGCCACCGCCAGGAACAGCATCAGCGGCAGCCGGCGCAGCACGCGCTTGAGCGCGATCCCGGCCAGCACGATCGCCACCATCACCGCCACGCCGGGCAGGGTCTGCTGCGGCGGCACGCCATGGCCCATGTAATTGCTGAGGGTGATGCCGGCGACCATCAGCAGCAGCGCCACCATGCTGTCGGCGAAGGAAGGGGTCTCGTCCTCCTCGGCCATCGCCGCTTCCGGGTCCAGATCGTCGGCCGTCGGCGCGCGCCGCGCCAGCGCGGTGCGGCCCAGCACCGGCTCCAGCCGCGCATACAGCCAGTTGCACAGCGGCAGGGTGACGAACACCGCGAAGTAGAACCCGACCACGCCGGCGATCAGGTTCGCCGCCGCGGCGATGGCGTTCAGCTCCTTGACCATCTCCGGCGCCATGCCGACGGTGATCACGCCCAGCGCGGCCGCCATCAGGCTGCCCGAACCCATGCCGGCGCCCATCGCCAGCGAGCGCGGGTCGAAGATGCCCAGCGGCGCGATCACGCTCACCAGCAGGGTGATGAACACCGCGCCCAGCACCGTGCCGGTGATGTACTCGGCGAGCACGCCGCGGCCTTCGGCCGACTGCATGCCGTACTTCTGGCCGATGATGACCAGGCTGTTCTCGCGCCCGATCGAGAAGGTGGCGCCGACCGCCTCGCGCTTGATGCCCAGCACCAGCGCCAGCGGCAAGGCCAGCACCATGGTGCCGAAGGCGTGGCCCAGTTCCTGGAAGGCCAGCGCCCAGCCGACCTTCTGCAGCTGTGGCATCGAATGCCCGGCCATCAGCCCGAGCTTGACGATGAACAGCAGCAGCGCGGCGTTGAGCAGCTTGCCGGCATGCCGCTGCAGCGGCA
>NZ_LDJG01000051.1 GCF_001431425.1 Stenotrophomonas nitritireducens | reverse complement strand
CCCGTCTCCGTTCACGTCGTTGTAGAAGATGTAGCTGTACGGACGGCCAGTGCGGCCTTCATAGAACAGGCCGGCGCGGGTGGCGTAGTTGCCGAAGAACGCGTGCTTCCACTCCAGCGTCGCGGTCACGCGGTCCTTGATCGCATAGCGCGAGTTGTAGTCCACGTTCTCGTTGGAGTTGAAGATCAGCGTGTTGTTCCAGTTCGAGGTGTTCTGCGAGCTGGTCAGCGAGCTGACTTCCTTGGCGGCGGTGTAGGTGTAGCCCAGCGACCAGCCCCAGTTCTCGGCCATCGGCTTGCTCAGCGCGAAGGTCGCCTGCGAGCTGCCGCCCTTGTGGGTATTGCGCAGCAGCATCACGTCGCCAATATCCGACGGACGATTGGCGCGGGTACCGGCATTGTTGGTGCCATCGGTCATGCCGAAGTTGTTGGTGCCGCTCATGCGCGAATTGTTCGGGTTGAGACCCGCGGCATTCCAGTAGATCGCACGCCCGTCCTGGCCGTAGGCGGTCGGGGTCATGACGTCCAGGCGCTCGAAGTACAGCGCGTCCTTGACCTTGGTGACCAGCAGCTCGGCCGAAGCGGTGATGCCGTACCACGGCAGTTCGTGATCGAGCGCCAGGTTGGCCTTCCACACCGACGGCATGCGGGTGCCCGGCTCGATGATGTCCACGTTCATGCGACCCGAGCCCGGGGTCAGGCCGGCGG
>NZ_LDJG01000050.1 GCF_001431425.1 Stenotrophomonas nitritireducens | reverse complement strand
TGGAGCGGGGCAACACCCCGCTGGAGCCTCCCCCGGCCAAGTCCCGCCGGGTGCTGCAGCAGCACCGTGGCCATGCACCTGTAGAGCGGGGCAACGCCCCGCTGGCGCTTTCCCAGTGAAGCCCCCGCCCGGCGCTGCAACGGCACCGTGGCCCATGCATCTGTAGAGCGGGGCAACGCCCCGCTGGCGCTTTCCCGATGAAGCCCCGCCGGGCGTTGCCCGGCGCCACCGGGGTACCGTGGTCCATGCACATGTAGAGCGGGGCAACGCCCCGCTGGAGCTTTCCCGATCAAGCCCCCTCCGGGCGCTGTCATCTGCTTCATGGGACAATATCGCGCCCGCCGGTTCAGCCGGCTCCCTCCCGGATCACACTGGAGAACCCATGAATCTGCGCATCCTGACCGTTGGCGTCGCCATGTCCCTGCTCGCCGCCTGTGGCGGCAAGGAAGAGGCCGCCAAGACCGCCGACGGTGGCGAGGCCAAGGTCCTGAACGTCTACAACTACTCGGACTACATCGCCGAGGACACCATCCCGAATTTCGAGAAGGCGACCGGCGTCAAGGTCACCTACGACGTGTTCGACAGCGACGAGATGGTGGAGACCAAGCTGCTGACCGGCAACAGCGGCTACGACATCGTGGTGCCGACGCTGAACTTCTTCGGCCGCCAGATCCAGGCCGGCGTGTTCCTGCCGCTGGACAAGAGCAGGATCCCGAACCTGGCCAACCTGGACCCGGCGATCATGGCGCGCATCGCCGGCCAGGATCCGGAGAACAAGTACGGCGTGCCGTACATGATCGGCACCACCGGCATCGGCTACAACG
>NZ_LDJG01000005.1 GCF_001431425.1 Stenotrophomonas nitritireducens | reverse complement strand
CTCCTGGCAAGTGAAGGGTGAGCATGGGCGCGCAGCTGGGAAGGCGGCTCGATCCCCGTCCCTCACATACGACAACGGCGCCAAAAGGCGCCGTTGCTTCAATCGCCACCGCTCGAGCGCGAAGGTCACACCCGGCCGAACACCAGCGTCGCGTTCGTGCCGCCAAAGCCGAAGCTGTTGGACATCACCGTATCCAGCTTCGCTTCCTGCGACTGCCGCAGGATCGGGAAGCCTTCGGCACGCGCGTCCAGCGTCTCGATGTTCGCCGAGCCGGCCATGAAACCGTCGCGCATCATCAGCAGGCAGAAAATCGCCTCGTGCACGCTCGCGGCGCCCAGCGAGTGGCCCGACAGCGCCTTGGTCGAGGAGATCGGCGGCAGCTTGTCGCCGAACACCTCCCGCACCGCACCCAGCTCGGTGATGTCGCCCAGCGGCGTCGACGTGCCGTGGGTGTTGAGGTAGTCGACCGGCCGATCCAGACCAGCCAGCGCCATGTTCATGCAGCGAACCGCGCCCCCGCCGGAGGGGCCACCATGTCCGCTCCGTCGGATTACAGGCATCCTCAGTCGGTGCGCCTGCCTTCCATCATGCGGTCGCGATTGGCCTTGAACGGGTTGCCCTGGTACCAGTTGGGCCAGCTTTCGCCGCCCGCCAGCTCCCGGCCGACGCCGTACAGCAGTTCGAGATCTTCCATGGTGCCGTCGAGCTTCCAGGTGGCAGGGTCGTACTCGTCGCGCGGGCTGTGGTAGCGGTCGCGGCCATAGGCTTCTGCGGCCTTCCTGCCGGCTTCGATGCCGCCTTCCAGAAGATCCTGGCCGCCGCCGGCGTAGAGCGCGGGCACGCCGGCCTTGGCGAAATTGAAGTGGTCCGAGCGGAAGTAGAAGCCGCTCTGCACCGAGGATTCCGCATGCAGGCTCCGGCCCTGCTTCGCTGCCAGCGGTTTGAGGATGTCCTCGAGTTCGGAACTGCCGTAGCCAGTGACGGTCATGTCGCGGGTGCGGCCACTGACCGACATCGCGTCGATGTTGATCACCCCGGCGATCTTGTCCAGCGGGAAGGTGGGATGGTTGACGTAGTACTGCGAGCCGAGCAGGCCCGACTCTTCCAGCGTCACTGCGAGAAACACCACCGAGCGCTCTGGCGCGGGCTGCTGGTGGGCCATCGCGTCGGCGATCTCGAGGATGCCCGCAACGCCGGTCGCGTTGTCCACTGCGCCGTTGTAGATGTCGTCGCCCCCGTCGGCGTCGTGCGCCTCGCCCTCATGCCTGCCCAGGTGGTCCCAGTGCGCCATGTAGAGCACGGCCTCGTCGGCGCGCTTGCTGCCGGGCAGAACGCCAACGACGTTGCGCGACTTCTTTTCGGTGATGCTGCTCTTGAGGTCGAGGGACAGCGTAGTGCGCAGCGGCACCGGCTTGAAGCCGCGCTTGCTGGCGTCGCGATAGGCTTTCCCAAGGTCGAGGCCGGCGTCGGCGAACAGTTGCCGGGCCGCTTCCGCGTTCAACCAGCCCTGGGCCTGCAGGCGCGGTTCCTTGTCCCCGGCCGCCGGCAGGTCGTACTGTGCGCCGCCCCAGGAGCTCCTGACTACGTCCCAGCCGTAGGAGGCGCCGGCGGTGTCATGCACGATCAGCGCCGCGCTCGCGCCCTTGCGCGCGGCTTCCTCGAACTTGTAGGTCCAGCGCCCGTAATAGGTCATGCGCTTGCCTTCGAACAGGCGGGCGTCGTCCACGTGGAAGCCGGGGTCGTTGACGAACATCACCACGGTCTTGCCCTTCCAGTCCTGGCCGGCGTAGTCGTTCCAGTCCTGTTCGGGCGCGTCCACGCCATAGCCGACGAACACCATCTCGCTGGCGTCGATCTTCACTTCGGGCTGGCCGCTGCGGGTTCCGATCACCATGTCGCTGCCGAATCCGAGCGCACGGCTGGCATCGCCATGTCGGAGCGTGAGCACCGTCGAGGGATCGGCGATGGTCTCGGTCATCGGTACGTCCTGGAACCAGCTGTCGCCATTGCCCGGCTGCAGGCCGATGCGCTGCATCTGGTCGCGGATGTACGCGACCGTCAGCTCTTCGCCGTGGCTGCCTGGCGCGCGGCCCTCGAACTCGTCCGATGCCAGCGTCTTCACCAGTTCGGCGAAGTCGGCGGCATCGATGCCGCTGGAGAAGGCGTGTACCGGCGGCGCCTGTACAGGCGCCGGTGCAGGAGCGGTCTCCTGCCGGCAGGAGACCAGCGCGGCGCTTGCGAGGAGACACAAGAGGATCTTGCGGGGCATGGAACCGGGCTCCGGATGAGGGATGAAGCCCGATTCTAGGCAAGCGCGCCGCGAAGCGCTCAATCCTTCGGTGCGGCTTCGGTATCGAAGCGGCGGACGGTGGCGCCGCTGACCGGGCCGATCGAGGCGCTGTCATGCACGTACAGCGTCACCTCGCGTTCGAAGTTCAGCGCCCCGTCGACCGTCGCATTCGGGCCGATGATGATCCGCGGCTTGCGCGGCGGCGTCAGCGACAGGCTGAATGATGGCTTGGTCACGCGGATGCCGCCCTTCACGTGCGAACCGATGCCGACGGTGATGTCGCCATTGACGGTTTCGACGTTGCGCCCGACCTCGGTGCCGACCAGCCCGATGCCGCCGTTGACGGTTTCCACGCCGCCACCGATGCGGCCGCCCTGGTCGATGAAGATGCTGCCGTTGACCGTTTCCACGCCGCCGGACAGGACCAGCCCGCGTCCTGCGCGGACGGCGCCGTTCACGGTCTCCAGGCTGCGCGCCTGCACGTTGTCCTCGGCATTGATGCTGCCGTTGACGGTTTCCACGCCGCGCGCCTGCACGCCCTTGGCCAGGTGGATGCTGCCGTTGACCGTGTCCAGGTCCCGGTAGGCGGTGCCGGATTCGGTGCGGATGCTCCCGTTCACCTTGCTGATGTCGTCGGACGCCACCGCCAGTGGGCTGGCCAGCCCCAGGGCCAGCAGAATAAGCAATCGTTTCATCGCGCGTCTCCGTCGGAAATTCCTGTGGGCGAGGGTGGATGGCAGCATGGCTGGGTACAATCCGCATCTGCCTGAAGTCACTGGAACGCCATTGCGACAATACCGCCGCCGCCATCAGCCTGCCCGCGCCCCGGCATTGCCGGCCCGGGTTGTCGGCTGCCTGTTGGCGTTGTTCCTGGTGGCCCCCCTCGTGCAGGCGCAGAGCAACTCCCGCGATGCCGAGAAGAAGCTGCAGCAGGTGCGCGGCGAACTGAAGAGCGTGGCGCAGGAGCGGCAGCGTCTGGAAGGCGAGCGGGATGCGGCGTCCCGGCGCCTGCGCGAAGCCGACCAGAAAGTGGCCCGCAGCGGCCGGGCGGTGGCCGATACCGAGGCGGCGATGCGTCGCGAACAGCAGGCGCTGGCCGAACTGCAGCAGCGCCGCGCGTCCCTCGAGGCGAATATGGGGCGGCAACGCCAACAGCTCACCGCGCTGCTGCGCGGGGCCTACCAGCTGGGCAACCATGCCCCGCTGAAACTACTGCTGTCGCAGGATCGCGTGGCCGATGCCAACCGCGAGCTGGCTTATCACCGCTACCTGCAGCGTGAGCGGGCGCGGACCATCGCCTCGCTCGCAGGCGATCTGCAGGCGCTGTCGTCGAACGAGCAGGAGATCCTGGCGCGCAGCCGTGAACTGGAGCAGGCGCGCGTCCAGCAGCGCGAACAGGCCGCTGCGCTGGCAGAGGACCGCCGCAAACGGGCGCAGGTGGCGACGGAACTGGACCAGCGCTACCAGGATCGCAGCGAGCGGGAGAAGGTGCTGGGCAAGGATGCGCGTGCGCTCGAGCAGCTGTTGTCCAGCCTGCGCGCGGCGGCCGCACGCGCCGAGGCCGAGCGCAGGGCGGCCGCCCGCCGTGCCGAAGCCGAGCAGGCGCGCCAGGCGGCCACGGGGGCGGCAAGGCCAACGCCCGGCAAGGTGCCGCCGCGGGTCACCGCGAACGTGCCCGCGCCGAAGGTCGGCGGGTTGGGCTGGCCGCTGTCGGGCAATCTGCTGGCGCGCTATGGCGGACGCCTGCCCGACGGCCGCACCAGCAGTGGCGTGCTGATCGGCGCGCCTCCCGGTACCACGGTGACGGCGGTCGCCGATGGCACCGTGGTCTTCTCGGACTGGATGACCGGCTACGGGATGATCCTGATTGTCGATCACGGCAATGGCTACATGAGCCTGTACGCCCACAACGACACCCTGCTGCGCGACTCCGGCGCGCGCGTACGCCGCGGCGAGGCGGTCGCGCGGGTCGGCAACTCCGGTGGACAGGGCGTGACGGCGCTCTACTTCGAACTGCGCCGAAACGGACAGCCGGTGGATCCGGCCACCTGGCTGCAGCGCCAGTGACCGCCGGCTGAGCGGGTGGCGCGGCCGATGCCCCGCGTTCAACGGGAATTCGGCCGGGCTTCGCGCATAATCGGACCGACGCGCATGGTGCGCATCCGTTTTTCATGGAGTGGTTCATGCGTGTAGCCGGCCTTGCTGCTGCCCTGCTGTTCGCACTGTCGCCGGCCGTCGGCCTGGCGCAGAGCGCCCCGGACAAGACGACGAAGGCGGACGATCCCGATGCCAAGGAATCGGTCACCTCGCGCGTGCCGCTGGATGAAATCCGCCGTTTCGTTGCCGTCTACAACGCGGTGCGCGCGGCCTATGTCGACCCGGTGGACGACAGGAAGCTGATGCAGTCGGCGGTCCGCGGCCTGCTGCTGGACCTGGACCCGCACAGCACCTATTTCGACAAGGAGGACGCGCAGGCCTTCGACGAGCAGGCCACCGGCGCCTATGAAGGCATCGGCGTCGAACTGCTGCAGCAGGATGGCGCGCTCAAGGTGGTCTCGCCGATCGACGATACGCCCGCAGCCCGCGCCGGGCTGCGCGCCGGCGATCTCATCGTGGCCATCGATGGCAAGCCGATCAGCGCGATCGAGGCGATGGAGCCGCTGCGTGGCCCGGCTGGCAGCGAGGTGGTGCTGACCATCGAGCGTGGCGAGGACAAGCCGTTCGACGTCAGCGTCACCCGCGAAACCATCCGCGTCACCAGCGTGCGCAGCAGGATGCTCGAACCGGGCTATGGCTATGTGCGCATCAGTACCTTCCAGGCCGATACCGGCGCCGATTTCCAGAAACACGTGGGGCAGTTGCAGGCGCAGGCCGGCGGCAAGTTGAAGGGCCTGGTCCTGGACCTGCGCAGCAATCCGGGCGGCCTGCTCACCGCGGCGGTGCAGGTGGCCGACGATCTGCTGGAGAAGGGCGTGATCGTGAGCACGCGCGGCCGAATTGCGGTCAGCGATGCGAAATTCGAGGCCACGCCGGGCGACCTGATGAAGGGCGCGCCGGTGGTGGTGCTGGTGGATGCGGGCTCCGCCAGCGCCTCGGAAGTGCTGGCCGGCGCGCTGCACGACAACCGGCGCGCGCGCATCGTCGGCAGCCGCACCTTCGGCAAGGGTTCGGTGCAGACCGTGTTGCCGCTGGACAATGGCGACTCGGTCAAGCTGACCACCGCGCGTTACTACACGCCCAGCGGCCGCTCGATCCAGGCCACCGGCATCGTTCCGGACGTGGAGCTGGCGCCGGATCCGGCCAATGCCGTCAAGGACATGCCGGCTTCCATCGCCGATTTCAGCGAGGCCAAGCTGCCGGGCCACCTGCGCGGCGACGACGAGGCCAGCGGCGGTGCCACCGGCGTGGTGCTGCCGGGCGATGGGCCGATCCAGTCGGCCTTGCGCGAACTCAAGCAGCCGGGTTCGCTCGCTGCCAGGGCTGCGGCTGGGCCGCGCCCGGTTGCCCGTCCGAAGCCGGAAGTGGCGCCCGCGCCCGCGGGTGTCGCCGTGCCTGCCAAGCCGGAGCAGCCCAAGCCGGAAGCCGACGACAGCGGCAAGTAACGACATCCGCCTCGCGGCGGATCGCCTGGCGTGGGTTGTCGGCGCATCCACGACCGGGCGGTCTCAATGGCGGCGTTGGGGGAAGTGCCTCTCCGGCCGCAGGAGCGGTTGCAAAAGCCCGGCGGCAAATGAGGGCTGTGCGGGCTCCGCCCAGCCGTCATGCCGCGCTTGGCGCTACTGCCTGGATGCAGGCGCGCGCCGTGCGCTGGAAGAAACCCTCAGCGCGGCTTGGCCGGCATCGGGAACGGCGTGACCACCTTTTCCCCGGTGGTCGCATCGCGGATGGCCGACTGGCCCTTCTTCTCCACCTCTTCGATGCGCACGATGCTCTGCATCGGCAGGTGCAGCACCTTGGTGTCGCCGAACTCCTCGCGCAGGCGCTCCTCGGTGGGGTCGACCACCAGCCCGTCGTGCAGGTCGAACACCAGGTCGGCGATCTCGTTGAATCCCCACAGGTGGCTGCTGCCCACGCGCCGGGCATACAGCTCGTAGACCTTGCCGTGGTTGAGGAAGGTGATCTTGTACAGGGGTCTGCTGCTCATCGCCCGATTATAAGGACGGCACGCAGGCGCGACCGGGGCTAGAAGCCATGGCGCTTGCGCAGCCGCCGGGCAATCGCGGCACGCACATACAACCCATAGACGATGCCGAACAGGAAGCCGGCCACGTGCGCCGACCAGGCGACCATGCCGAAGCTCGGGCCGATATAGGCGAACACCACCTGCAGCGCGGCCCATACCCCGATCAGCAGGTAAGCGGGGGCGCGGACGAATTCCAGGAACAGGCCCAGCGGCAGCACCACGCCGAGCCTCGCGCCCGGGAACAGCGCCAGATAGGCGCCCAGCAATGCCGACACGGCTCCGCTGGCGCCGATGATGATCTGGTCCGGCGATCCCATGGCATACAACGCGGCAAGGTTGGCGGTGGCGCCGCCCAGCAGGAACAGCAGCAACAGCCGCCACGGCCCGAGCACTCTTTCGGCCGGCAGCCCGAAGATCAGCAGGAACACCAGGTTGCCGAGAAGGTGCGACCAGTCCGCGTGCAGGAACAGGGCGGTGAACAGGCGCAGCACGCTGCCGTCGCGCAGCGCGGCCCACCAGTCCTGGGGATTGCCCAGGCCGGTGGACAGTGCGCCCCAGTCCATCCACAGCGAACGCCGGGCTTCATCCGGCCGCGAGATCGACCAGAGGAAGGCCAGCCAGATCGCCGCGAACAGCAGCGGCACCGCCCAGCGCAGTCCGGGTTTGTTGCGGGAGGGGAGGGAAATGAACATGGGCGCGCAAGCCTACCCCGTGACGGGCCCGGGAAGGGTGATGGAACGAGAGGAAATGAATGCGGGCGACGTTATTGTTTAGTTAACAAGCTTGATGGATACTGCATACGGCGTCGTATGTCGGGAGGGGAATCCGGCGCACCGCAGGGCCGCTGGGCGGAACTGGGGTGCAGGCGCACCAACGAATCATCACCGTCCTACGGAGAGAGCTTCCAACATGCATACCGCTTCCACCCTCGCACGCGTCACCGCCCTGGCCGTCGGCATTGCTGGTGCCCTGGCTTTCAGCAACGCCGATGCCGCCGCGTTCCAGCTCAAGGAAAACAGCGCCAAGGGCCTGGGCCGTGCTTTCGCCGGTTCCACCTCCGCCTGGGACGATGCTTCCGTGGTGGCCACCAACCCGGCCTCGATGCGCCTGCTCAACGGCCGCCAGTTCCAGGCCGACCTGAGCGCGATCAGCTTCTCGGCCAAGATGGAAGACATCTACAGCGCCCGCAACGCCGGCCCGACCGGCGCAGGCAAGGGCTCGCCGATTTCCGGCGGCAACGGCGGCGACGCCGGCATGATCGCCCCGGTTCCGGCCGCATACTTCCACGTGCCGTTCGGCGAAAACGACAACATGCACTTCGGTCTGTCGCTGACCGCACCCTTCGGCTTCAAGACCGACTACGACCGCAACTGGGTGGGCCGCTACCACGGCACCAAGACCGACCTGAAGGCCGTCGACCTGGGCGCGGCGTTCTCGTATGACGTCAACCCGTACGTGTCGTTCGGTGCCAGCGTGTTCGTCGAGCACCTGACGATCGAACTGGCCCAGGCCGTGGACTTCGGCGCCGTGGCTTTCAGCGCCAGCAAGGGCGCGAGCGCCGGGCTGGGCATCGTCCCGGGCAGCGCCGATGGCTACTCCACCATCGAAGGCAACAACAATGCGGTCGGCTACGTGATCGGCGGTACCTTCAGCCCGACCGAAGACACCAACATCGCGTTGAGCTACCGCTCCAAGGTCGAGCACAAGATCACCGGCGGCAAGGCGCGCTTCGACGTGCCGGGCAACGTCGAAGCCCTCCTGCACCTGAAGGCCCAGGGCCTGTTCATCGACACCAGCGGCAAGGCCACCGTGACCCTGCCGGCGTCGGCCACCCTGAGCGTGACCCACAGGATCAATGACCGCTGGAGCGTGATGGGCGATGTGTCGCGCACCGCCTGGGCGCCGGCGTTCGACACGGTGACCGTGGACTTCGCTTCCAACCAGCCGGATAGCGTGTTGGCGTTCAAGTACAAGGACACCACCTTCGGCTCGCTGGGTACCGAGTACAAGCTGTCCGACACCATCACCCTGCGTGGCGGCGTGGCCTACGACGAAACCCCGACCAGCTACTCGCACCGCGACGTGCGCGTGCCGGACGTGACCCGCAAGTGGCTGTCGTTCGGCCTGGGCTGGACCCCGAAGGAGAACACCGAGGTCAACTTCGGCTACACCCACCTGTTCACCAACAAGCCGGCGATCAATGCCACCAGCAGCACCGGCAATGTGCTGCAGGGCAAGTACAAGGTGGCGGGCGATATCCTGGCCGCTTCGATCAACTACAAGTTCTGATCAGAGCCTGTCGTTGATGCCGTAACCCGGAAGGCCCCGCGCAAGCGGGGCCTTCTGCGTTTGCGAGACGCGAGACGACGTGGCCCGTGACCTAGCCGGCGTGGCCCTGTGCTGCGCCGCGGGCGACAATGCGGCATGAACCTGTCCGATCCCGCATTCCAGCTCGAGCTGGCCGCCAATATCGCCGTCGCCGGCTCGATCCTGCTGGCCGGACGCAACAACGTGCACACCTGGTGGCTGGGCATCGTCGGTTGTGCGCTGTTCGCGCTGGTGTTCGAGCGGTCGCACCTGTATGCGGACATGGTCCTGCAGTTCTTTTTCATCGCCGTCAGCGTGCTGGGCTGGTGGCAGTGGCTGCGGGGCGACCATGGCGCGCCGCTGCCGATCAGCCGCATGCCTCCGCGGTCCTGGATCTGGCTGGTACCGCTGGCGGTGCTGGCCACCTCCGGCTATGGCTGGATGCTGACGCGGTTGACCAACGCCTACGCGCCCTACGTCGATTCGGCGGTGCTGGTGCTGAGCATGATCGCGCAGCTGCTGATGATGCGGCGCAAGCTGGAATCGTGGTGGCTGTGGCTGCTGGTGAACAGCATCGCGGTGCCGCTGTACTACAGCCGCGGGCTGCACCTGACCTCGATCCTCTATGTCGGTTTCTGGATCAATGCCCTGGTGGCGCTGCGCCATTGGCGGCATCTGATGCGCGACGAAGCAGGGGCGAAGGCGGCCGATGCGGTCGCCTGAGCAGGCGCCGGACGAGTACGCCTGCCTGGGATGAGCCCCGCGGCCCGTCGCCGGCACGATAGCGGCGCCTGCATGCCTCGCATGTAGAGCGGGGCAACGCCCCGCTGGGAGCATCACCGGTCAAGCCCCGCCGGGCGCTGCCCGGCGCTACAGAGCGGCAGCGCCCCGCCTTTTGTAGAGCGGGGCAACGCCCCGCTGGGGCATCCTCGGTCAAGCCCCGCCGGGCGCTGCCCGGCGCTACAGGGCAGCGGCACCCGCCTTTTGTAGAGCGGGGCAACGCCCCGCTTGGGGCATCACCGGTCAAGCCCAGCCGGGCGCTGCCCAGTGGTGTTAGACAGCCATGAAAAACCCCGCTTTCGCGGGGTTTTCCACTTGTCGCATGGGCTTCAGCAATCAGTCGCCGAGGGTGAGCAGCGATGCATTGCCGCCGGCGGCGGTGGTGTTCACCGTCACCGTCTTTTCGGTGGCGAAGCGCAGCAGGTAGTGCGGACCGCCGGCCTTGGGGCCGGTGCCGGACAGGCCCTGGCCGCCGAAGGGCTGCACGCCGACCACGGCGCCGATCTGGTTGCGGTTGACGTAGACGTTGCCGACATTGACGCGCGAGGCGATGCGGTCGACGGTTTCGTCGATGCGCGAATGCACGCCCAGGGTCAGCCCGTAACCGGTGGCGTTGATCTGGTCGATCACCGCATCCAGCTGATCGGCCTTCCAGCGGATCAGGTGCAGCACCGGCCCGAAGATTTCCTTGTGCAGCTGGCCCAGGTCCTTCAGCTCATAGGCGCGCGGCGCGAAGAAGGTACCGTGCGCGGCTTCGTCGGACAGCGGCGCGGTGGCGATCAGGCGCGCTTCGGCGTCCATGCGCGTGGCGTGGTCGGTGAGGATCTTCAACGCATCGGCGTCGATCACCGGGCCCACGTCGGTGGACAGTTCGCCCGGGTTGCCGACCTTCAGCTCGGCCATCGCGCCGGACAGCATGGCCATCACCTTGTCGGCGATGTCGTCCTGCACGAACAGCACGCGCGCGGCCGAGCAGCGCTGGCCGGCCGAGGTGAAGGCCGAGCCGATCGCGTCCTTGACCAGCTGTTCCGGCAGCGCCGAGGAGTCGGCGATGAAGGCATTCTGGCCGCCGGTTTCGGCGATCAGCACGCCGATGGCGGCATCGCGCGCGGCCATCGCGCGGTTGATGGCGCGGGCGGTTTCGGTGGAGCCGGTGAAGGCCACGCCGGCCACGCGCGCATCGGCGGTGAGCGCGGCGCCGACGGTGGCGCCGTCGCCCGGCAGGAACTGCAGCACCTCGGCCGGCACGCCGGCGTCGTGCAGCAGTTTCACTGCGTAGTAGCCGACCAGGTTGGTCTGCTCGGCCGGCTTGGCGATGACGCTGTTGCCGGCGGCCAGCGCGGCGCTGACCTGGCCCAGGAAGATCGCCAGCGGGAAGTTCCACGGGCTGATGCAGACGAATACGCCGCGGCCATGCAGCTGCAGTTCGTTGCTCTCGCCGGTCGGGCTCGGCAGCTTCTCGCCTGCGCCGAACTGCTCGCGCGCCTGCTTGGCGTAGTAGCGCAGGAAATCCACCGCCTCGCGCACTTCGGCGACGCTGTCCGGCAGGCTCTTGCCGGCTTCCTTCACGCACAGCGCCATGAACTCGGCGATGCGCGCTTCCAGCTGGTCGGCGGCGTGTTCGAGAATGGCGGCGCGGCTGGCGGCCGGGGTGCGGTTCCAGTCCGGCTGCGCGGCCACGGCATTGGCCAGCGCCTTCTGCACGGTGGCGCTGTCGGCGGCCTGCCAGTGGCCGACCACCTCGCGGCTGTCGGCCGGGTTGGTCACCGCCAGGCTGGCGCCGGTGGTGTTGGCGCCGGGCACCAGCGGGGCGGCCTGCCAGGGTTTGATCGCGGCGTTGAGCTGCTCGGCGAGGGCGCGCAGTGCGTTGTCGTTGGCGAGGTTGATGCCCATGGAGTTGTTCCTGTCATGGTTCTGGCTGCGCAGCAAATCGACCGGCAGCGGGATCTTGGGATGCGGAATGGAGGCGAACGAGGACACGGCTTCCACCGGGTCGCGGATCAGGTCGTCGATGGACACGTCCTCGTCGGTGATGCGGTTGACGAAGCTGGAGTTGGCGCCGTTCTCGAGCAGGCGGCGCACCAGGTAGGGCAGCAGGTCTTCGTGCGAACCGACCGGCGCGTACACGCGGCACGGCACGTCCAGGCGGTCGGCCGGGATCACTTCGGCATACAGGTCGTCGCCCATGCCATGCAGCTTCTGGTGCTCGTAGGTGCGGCCCTGCGCGATCTGCTTCACCGCCGCGATGGTGGCCGCGTTGTGCGTGGCGAACATCGGATACAGCACGTCGCCGTGGCCGAACAGGCGCTTGGCGCACGCCAGGTACGACACGTCGGTGTTCTGCTTGCGGGTGAACACCGGGTAGCCGGGCAGGCCGTCGATCTGCGCGCGCTTGATCTCCGCGTCCCAGTACGCGCCCTTGACCAGGCGCACCTGCAGCCGGTGGCCGATGCGGCGGGCCAGGTCGGCGAGATAGTCGATCGTGTACGGGGTGCGCTTCTGGTAGGCCTGCACCACGATGCCGAAGCCTTCCCAGCCTTTGAGCGAGGGATCGCTGACCACGCGCTCGATGATGTCCAGCGACAGTTCCAGGCGGTCGGTTTCTTCGGCATCCACGGTGCAGCCGATGCCGTAGGACTTGGCCAGCTGCGCCAGTTCCAGCACGCCGGGCACCAGGTCGTTGAGCACGCGTTCGCGCTTGGCGTGCTCGTAGCGCGGATACAGCGCCGAGAGCTTGATCGAGATGCCGTGCGAACGGGTCACGTCGCCATCGGCCTTGCCGCCGCGGGCGAGGTTGTCCTTGCCGATGGCGTGGATCGCGCGCTTGTAGTCTTCCAGGTAGCGCAGCGCGTCCTTCATGGTCAGCGCGCCTTCGCCGAGCATGTCGAAAGAATAGCGGTAGTTGGCGTTGTCGCCCTTGTGCGAGCGTGCCAGCGCTTCGCCGATGGTGCGGCCCATGACGAACTGGTGGCCCATGATCTTCATCGCCTGGCGCACGGCCAGGCGGATCACCGGCTCGCCGACGCGGCCGATCAGGCGCTTGAAAGCGCCATGCACGTCGCGCTTGGTGTCGTCGGCCAGGTCGACCAGATGTCCGGTCAGCATCAGGCCCCAGGTCGAGGCGTTGACCAGCACCGAGTCGGACTGGCCCATGTGGCGCTTCCAGTCGGCCTCGCCGAGCTTGTCGCGGATCAGCTTGTCGGCTGTCTCCTGGTCGGGGATGCGCAGCAGCGCTTCGGCCACGCACATCAGCAGCACGCCTTCCTCGCTGCCGAGGTCGTACTGGCGCATGAAGGCCTCGATCGCGCCCTGGTCCTTGGCGCGGGCGCGCACCCGGCGCACCAGGTCGGCGGCGGTGGCCTGGACCTGGGCCTGCTCGGCGGCGGGCAGGCGGGCCTGGTCAAGCAGTTCGCGGACGTGGCTGGCCTCATCCTTCAGCCAGGCGTCGGTGATGGCCTGGCGCAGCGCGGCCGGTGCCGGTGGCAGTTCGGGCGAGAGCAGCGGCTGGGCCGCGGCGGCGTGGTTGGACGGCGTTGCATTCATGGGCATGACCACATGGGGACACGTTGGGATTCGGCCATTTTAATCATTGGAGACGGATTTCCTAGTCCTCCCTGCAACCACTTTTTGGTTGCAGAACCATTGGTACGCAGGCGATACGGCAAAAAATTCCGCGCGCATATCATTTGTGCCGAATCCGGCAAATTATCCGCCGATGTCTATTCGGTCCGGGGGCTCGTCCGATGTGCAGTGCAACAATCACGACATTGATGAATGAGAGCTTGCCGGGGTGATTGGGCGGGGCTACCATCGAAGCCGTTTTCCGCGGTACGGACGCGGTTGCGACATGATCGAGATGCTTCGGCTGGTTTCCGACGGCTCACGTGCGCAGCTGGTGCTGCATCCCCCACGGGCGCTCAGCGCCCGGCAGTTCGTCCTTTTGTTCGCCGCGTTGGCAGGGTTGATGTTGTTCTCGGCAGGCCTGGGCTGGCTGTCTGGAAACGTTTTCGCCCCGGCCTTCGCGTTATTGCATTGCTTCCTGGTGGGAGCTGCCCTGCGCGCGTCATGGCGCAGCGGCGAACGCCGGGAAGAGATCCGGGTTGGACCGGACTGCGTGGAAGTGATTCCCGTGGCCGGATGTCCGCCGGTTTTCCGGGCTCACCCCTACTGGGTGCGCCTGGTGATCGAGGACGAACGGGTCGTGCTGGTCTCCAGCGGGAAGCGGGTCGAAGTGGGGAGTCTCCTCGCACCTGCCGAACGAAGGGAGCTGGCGGCGACGCTGGAAGGCTTGCTCGCGGCCAACGAAGGCCGCAACCGATGACGTCAAGGGTCTAGGCAATGAAGCAAAGCAACAGGTGGGGAATGTGGTTCAGGCAGGGACTCGGGCTGGCGGCGATGGCGCTGGCGGCACCGATGGCATGGGCCCAGGCGGGCGATCCAAAACCCTGGCAGCTCAACATGGGCAAGGGCGTCACCCATACCGCGCGCATGGCGTGGGAAGCGCACATGGTGGCGCTGTGGGTGTGTACCGTCATCGGCGTGATCGTGTTCGTCGCGATGGGCTATGCGATCTTCAAGTTCCGCAGGTCCAAGGGCGCGGTGGCGGCGCAGTTCTCGCACAACACCAAGGCCGAGATCATCTGGACCGTCATCCCGATCATCATCCTGGTGGTGATGGCATGGCCGGCCACGGCCAAGCTGATTTCCATGTACGACACCCGCGACTCCGAGATGACGGTGAAGATCACCGGTTATCAGTGGATGTGGAAGTACGAGTACCTGGGCGAGAACGTCGAGTTCACCAGCCGCCTGGACCGCAAGTCCGACGAGGTGCGGCAGAGCGGCGTGGTGCCGAACATGGCGTCCGATCCGCATTACCTGCTGGACGTGGACAACCCGCTGGTGCTGCCGGTGGATACCAAGGTCCGCTTCGTCATCACCTCCGACGACGTGGTCCATGCCTGGTGGGTGCCGGCGCTGGGCTGGAAGCAGGACGCGGTGCCGGGCTTCATCAACGAGCGCTGGACCAACATCGAGCAGGAAGGCGTGTACCGCGGTCAGTGCGCCGAACTGTGCGGCAAGGACCATGGCTTCATGCCGATCGTGGTCAAGGCCGTGTCCAAGGAAGAATTCAAGACGTGGCTGGCCTCGCGCAAGCCCGCTCCGGCGCCGGCGGCCGAACCCGCTCCTGCCGCCGCGCCCGCCACCGACGCCCCGCAGCCGGAGGCCGCGCCCGCCGCGGAACCGGCGCCTGCGGCGGCTGGCGCCTGATACCGCTGCGCGCCGGCCCTGGCCGGCGCGATGCCTGGAAACTGGATAACGAGGTATAGCTGCAATGGCGAACTCCGCAGTGGGCCACTCCGACCATCACGGTCACCAGCAGGGCTTCTTCGAGCGTTGGTTTTTCTCCACCAACCACAAGGACATCGGGACGCTGTACCTGCTTTTCAGCTTCCTGATGTTCATCGTCGGCGCCTTCATGTCGGTGCTGATCCGCTGGGAGCTGATGGAGCCCGGGCTTCAGCACATGAAGCCTGAATTCTTCAACCAGATGACCACCGTGCACGCGCTGGTGATGATCTTCGGCGGCGTGATGCCGGCCTTCGTCGGCCTCGCCAACTGGATGATCCCGCTGCAGATCGGCGCGCCGGACATGGCGCTGCCGCGCATGAACAACTGGTCGTTCTGGCTGCTGCCGGTGGCCTTCACCCTGCTGCTGCTGACCCTGTTCCTGCCTGGCGGCGCGCCCGCCGGCGGCTGGACCATGTACCCGCCGCTGTCGCTGCAGGGCGGCTACAACGTCGCCTTCAGCGTGTTCGCGATCCACGTGGCCGGCATCAGCTCGATCATGGGCGCGATCAACATCATCGCCACCGTGCTCAACATGCGCGCGCCGGGCATCGACCTGCTGAAGATGCCGATCTTCTGCTGGACCTGGCTGATCACCGCGTTCCTGCTGATCGCGGTGATGCCGGTGCTGGCCGGCGCGGTGACCATGCTGCTGACCGACAAGTTCTTCGGCACCAGCTTCTTCAACGCCGCCGGCGGCGGCGACCCGGTGATGTACCAGCACATCTTCTGGTTCTTCGGGCACCCCGAGGTCTACATCATGATCCTGCCGGCGTTCGGCGTGGTCAGCGAGATCCTCCCGACCTTCAGCCGCAAGCCGCTGTTCGGCTACCAGGCGATGGTCTACGCGACCGCGGCCATCGCGTTCCTGTCGTTCATCGTGTGGGCGCACCACATGTTCACGGTGGGCATGCCGCTGGGCGGCGAGATCTACTTCATGTTCGCCACCATGCTGATCTCGATCCCGACCGGCGTGAAGGTGTTCAACTGGGTCAGCACGATGTGGAAGGGCTCGCTGACCTTCGAGACCCCGATGCTGTTCTCCATCGCCTTCGTGGTGCTGTTCAGCATCGGCGGCTTCTCCGGCCTGATGCTGGCCATCGTGCCGGCCGACTTCCAGTACCACGACACCTATTTCGTGGTCGCCCACTTCCACTACGTGCTGGTCACCGGCGCGGTGCTGGCCTTGATCGCCGCGGTCTACTACTGGTGGCCGAAGTGGACCGGCCGCATGTACAACGAGTTCTGGGGCAAGGTGCATTTCTGGTGGACGATGGTGTTCGTCAACCTGCTGTTCTTCCCGCAGCACTTCCTCGGCCTGGCTGGCATGCCGCGCCGCATCCCGGACTACAACCCGGTGTTCGCCGACTGGAACATGGTCAGCTCGATCGGCGCGTTCGGCATGTTCGTCACCCCGTTCCTGATGGCCGCCATCCTGCTGTCGTCGCTGCGCAGCGGCAAGCGCGCCGAGGCGCGCGCTTGGGAAAGCGCCAAGGGTCTTGAGTGGACCGTGCCGTCGCCGGCGCCGGCGCATACCTTCACCGTGCCGCCGGTGATCCAGCCGGGCGACCTGGCCCATGACGACGTCACCCACTGAGGCGCGCATCATGAGCCGTCCCGACTGGCAATCCGATGAACTGGCCCTGCGCCGCCGCCGTTCGCGGCGCACGGCGCTGGTGGTGGGCCTGATCGCGGTGGCGATCTACGCCGGCTTCATCCTGTCCGGGGTGCTGGCGCATTGACCACGCCCGCGCCCCGGCCCGAACGCAATGCCGGCATCGTCCGGTTGCTCGGCGTGGCGCTGGGCGTGTTCGTGCTGACCTTCTCGCTGGTGCCGCTGTACCGCATCGCCTGCGAAAAGGTCTTCGGCGTCCGTCTTGAGCGCGGCGCCAGCCAGGTCGCCGCCTCCCAGGCCCCGACCGACAGGCGCGTGGTGCGGGTCGAGTTCGATGGTGGCGTCAATTCCAAGCTGCCGTGGGCCTTCCATCCGGAAAAGCTGACGATGGAAGTGGTGCCGGGCGAGTTGAACGAAGCGCTGTATTTCGCCCGCAACGACAGCGAGCACGCGCTGGTCGGCAGCGCGGTGCCCTCGGTGGCTCCGGCGCGCGCCTCCGGCTATTTCAACAAGACCGAGTGTTTCTGCTTCACCGCGCAGACCCTGCAGGCCGGCGAGCAGCGCGAGATGCCGGTGCGTTTCATCGTCGATCCGGACCTGCCCGCAGACGTCCGCACGATCACCCTGTCCTATACCTTCTACAAGAACGACGCGCTGACGGCGCAGCTGGCACCGGCCTCGGCCGCTGGCTCGTCGCACGCGGCCCCCTGACCACGGATCCGGAAGCAAGCCATGGCCCACAACACGCCTGATGCCAACGTCTACTTCGTGCCGAGCCAGAGTCGCTGGCCCTTCGTCGGCTCGATTTCCATGCTGGTGCTGATGGTCGGAGTGGCCAGCTGGCTCAACGACGCCAGCTGGGGTCGCTGGACCTTCTTCCTTGGCCTGGCGATGCTGGTGTTCACCCTGTTCCTGTGGTTCGGCGACGTGATCCGCGAATCGGTCGGCGGGAACTACAACCGCCAGGTCGATGGCTCGTTCCGCATGGGGATGGTCTGGTTCATCTTCTCCGAAGTGATGTTCTTCGGCGCCTTCTTCGGCGCGCTGTTCTACACCCGCGTGTACGGCCTGCCCTGGCTGGGCGGCGAAGGCCACGGCGTGGCGACCAACGAGATCCTGTGGGACGGCTATTCGGCCGCATGGCCGAGCAACGGCCCGGGCAGCGTCGGCGGCTTGTTCCAGACCATCCCGGCGTGGGGCCTGCCGCTGGTCAACACGCTGATCCTGCTGACCTCGGGCGCGACCCTGACCATCGCCCACCATGCGCTCAAGGCCGGCAACCGCCGCCAGCTGCTGATCTGGCTGGGCGCTACCGTGCTGCTGGGCTGCGTGTTCCTGTTCTTCCAGGCCGAGGAATACATGCATGCCTACGGCGAGCTCAACCTGACCCTGGGCTCGGGCATCTACGGCTCCACCTTCTTCATGCTCACCGGCTTCCACGGCGCGCACGTGGCGCTGGGCACGATCATGCTGATCGTCATGTGGCTGCGCTCGGCCAAGGGGCACTTCACCCGCGACAACCATTTCGGCTTCGAGGCCGCGGCGTGGTACTGGCACTTCGTCGACGTGGTGTGGCTGATGCTGTTCCTGTTCGTCTACGTGCTGTAAACGGCGGGAAAAAAGCGGGGAGCGGAGCACTGGGGATCGATCCCCGGTTCACCGCTCCCCTTTGCTTCATGGGCTCGCCCGTTCACGGGTCCGCCCGCTGCATGTAAACCCCTGGCTTCAGCCGCCGACACCGTGCGGCCTGATCCAGCCGCTATAGATGCCAAGGACGACCAGCAGGATCAGCACCACCGACAGCACGATGCGCCGGGTCAGCGCATTGACTGTGCGCTTGGTCTGGCCACGATCGATCATCAGGTAGTACAGCCCGGCGCCAAGATTCCAGACGATGACGATCAGGAACGCGATCACCAGCAGTGTCTTCAGCGAATCATTCATGCACGGCTCTGAGTGTGGGAAGGCGGTGCTATCTCACCTGCTCGCGGCGCGCTTGTCATGACGCGACAGCACACGGGCATCTTCGGCTGGTTGCTGGCGCTGGTGGTAGCCGCCGCGTTCAGCGCGCTGGGCGTCTGGCAGTTGCAGCGCATGCACGAAAAGCAGGCGCTGCTGGCGCAGGTGCCGCCGGACCGCAGCGGTGCGATGACGCTGGCGCGGGCGATGCGCGCGCCGGAAACGCTGCACTGGGTGCATGACCGCCTGGAATTCCTGCCCGCCACGGTGCTGCTGGACAACCAGCTGCGCGAAGGCCGTGCCGGCCTGAAGGTGTACCAGGCCGCGCGTGCGGATGGTGGCGCGGTGCTGGTCGATCTGGGCTGGTTGCCGTTGCCGGCCGACCGCCAGCTGCCGCCCATCGCGCCGCTGCAGGGCCGGATCGAGGTGCAGGGCCTGTGGGCGCCGCCGCCGTCGCCCGGGATCGCGTTGGGGCCGGCACTGGCCGATACCTCGCAGCTGCAGGTGTGGCTGGCCACGCGCCTGGATTTCCCCGCCATCGCCGCGCAGCTGCGGCTTCCGGCCGCGGGGCTGGCGGGGTACGTGCTGCGGCTGGATCCGGCATCGCCGCTGGGCTACACCCGCGACCTGGACCTGCTGCCCAATACGCTGCCGCCTTCGCGCCATCTCGGCTATGCGGTGCAATGGTTAGCCATGGCGCTGGCGGTGCTGGTGATCGCCGCCATGCTGCACCGGCGCCGCCGCCGCAGGCGCTGAACGCCAAGCCATGGGAAAATGCCGCACATGAATGCCCTGACCCCGGAACAACTCATCATCCGCAAG
Organism: Stenotrophomonas nitritireducens; assembly: GCF_001431425.1. Lineage (GTDB taxonomy): Bacteria > Pseudomonadota > Gammaproteobacteria > Xanthomonadales > Xanthomonadaceae > Stenotrophomonas > Stenotrophomonas nitritireducens. The sequence goes on along the minus strand of NZ_LDJG01000005.1, from coordinate 243,495 downwards.
CGCGGCCGCCGCGTGCTGCTGATCATCTTCGCGATGTTCTTCGGGTCGATGGCGCTGGCCGGCGCCCTGCGCTTTTCCGGCTGGATGCCGCAGGTGAACCGCAACCACGGGCAGTTGTTCGAACCGCCGCTGGACCTGCGCCAGGAGCCGCTGCGGCTGGCCGACGGCAGTCCCTACGAATGGAATCCGGCCGCCCGCCACTGGCGCATCGTGCTGGCGCCGGCGGCGGAGTGCGCGCCGGCCTGCGTCACTTTGTCGCAGCAGCTGGACACGGTGTGGCAGTTGTTCGGCCATAACGCGGATAATGTCGAAATACTGTGGCTGGGTGCGCCGCCGGAACAGGTGACGGCCTCGCCGGCGCTGAAGGTGCTGCAGGCTTCTCCGGCGTTCCGGGCGAAGCTGCCGGGGGTGGACGACCCCGCCGGCATCCCGGTTTACGTGATCGATCCCAACGGCTTCGTGGTATTGCGTTACGCGCCGGGCTTCGACCCCGGTGGCCTGCGCACCGATCTTTCCAGGCTGTTGAAACTGAAGTGAGTCCCGTTCGATGAATGCCCCCGCGCGTCCGGCGCTGTACCGCAACTTCCATCGCCTGGCGTGGTTCGCGCTGATCATGACCGCGAGCACGATCATGTTCGGCTCGTTCGTGCGCCTGTCCGATGCCGGGCTGAGCTGTCCGGACTGGCCGACCTGCTATGGCCGCGTCACCTGGCCGCAGACGCAGGTGGAAGCCGCGCAGCATGTGGCCAGCGAGATCCGCCCGCTGGAAAGCCACAAGGCCTGGCGCGAGCAGGTGCACCGTTTCCTGGCCGGCCTGCTGGGCGTGGAAATCCTGGTCCTGGCGCTGCTGGCCGCGCGCCGCCACCGCTGGGGCGTGGCGCAGGTGGTCACCGCCTCGGTGCTGGTGGCGCTGGCCATTCCCCTGTACATGCGCGGCGAACATGTCGCCTCCAGCGTGCTGGCCATCGGCGGCGAGGCGATCCTGCTGCTGGCGGCGCTGCGCTGGTCCAACATCGACCTGTCGCGCGCGGCGGTGCTGACCCTGGCTGTCGTGATCTTCCAGGCGCTGCTTGGCATGTGGACGGTGACCTGGTTGCTCAAGCCCATCGTGGTGATGGGGCATCTGCTCGGCGGCATGCTGATGTTCGGCCTGCTGGTGTGGATGGCATGGAAGGCCACGCACCTGCCGATCACCCTGGCGCAGGCGCCGCGCCTGCGCTGGTGGCTGCGCGCCGGGCTGGCGCTGCTGGTGCTGCAGATCGCGCTGGGCGGCTGGGTCAGTGCCAACTATGCCGCGTTGGCCTGCGGCGGCGGCAGCGCTTCGCTGGACAACTTCCCGCGTTGCGTGAGCGAATGGTGGCCGCAGCAGAACTACGCCGAAGGCTTCACCCTGTGGCGCGGCATCGGCGTGGACTATGAAGGCGGGGTACTCGACGGCGCTTCGCGCATCGCCATCCAGATGGCGCACCGGATGCTGGCCGTGGTGCTGGCGCTGTACCTGCTGGTGCTGTCGGCGCGCATGTTCCGCCTGCCGGGCATGCGCGGCTGGGCCAGCGCGCTGGGCGCGCTGGTGCTGCTGCAGGTCACCCTGGGCGTGCTCAACGTCAAGCTCGCGCTGCCGCTGGCGGTGGCGGTGATGCACAACGGCGGCGCCGTGTTCCTGTTGTTCGTGCTGGTCTCGCTGCTGGCGCGGCTGCGTGCCCCGGAGTAAGCCGATGACGACGACCGTGCGCGATTACTGGGACCTGACCAAGCCCAAGGTGGTGGCCCTGATCGTGTTCACCGCGCTGGTGGGCATGTTCCTGGCGATTCCCGGCTGGCCGACCGCCGCGCAGGCGGTGACCGGTGCGCTGGGCTTCATCGGCATCTGGTTGTCGGCGGCGGCGGCCGCGGCGATCAACCAGTTGCTGGACGCGCGCATCGACGCGCGGATGGCGCGCACCTCGTGGCGCCCGCTGGTGGTCGGCAAGGTGTCCTCGCGGCAGGTGCTGGTGTTCGCCGCTGCGCTCACCGCGCTGTCGATGACCATCCTGATGCTGTGGGTGAACATGCTCACCGCGGTGCTGACCTTCGCCTCGCTGATCGGCTACGCGGTGGTCTACACCGTGTACCTCAAGCATGCGACCTCGCAGAACATCGTCATCGGCGGCCTTGCCGGCGCCATGCCGCCGATGCTGGGCTGGGCCGCGGTCACCGGCATGGAGGGCGCCTCGGACTGGGCCTACGCATCGCTGCTGGTGCTGATCATCTTCGTGTGGACGCCGCCGCATTTCTGGGCGCTGGCAATCTTCCGCCGCGCCGACTACGCCAAGGCGGCGGTGCCGATGCTGCCGGTCACCCATGGCGTGCCGCATACGCGCCGGCAGATCCTGTTCTATTCGGTGGTGCTGGTGGTGGTGACCCTGCTGCCGGTCGCACTGGGCATGAGCGGCGTGTTCTACCTCGGCGGCGCCACCGTGCTGAACCTCGTGTTCCTGTGGTACGCATGGAAGATGCAGGACCCGCCGGACGAGATGTTCAACATGCAGATGTTCGGCTACTCGGTGGTCTACCTGATGGCGCTGTTCGCCTTCCTGCTGGTCGACCACTGGCTGCTGCCCTGGCTTTGAGGCAGCAGCCGGCAGTAGCCGGGAAACAGGAGCCGGTGACGGCAGGAGCTTGGCTCCTGCCGCTGCCTTAGCGGCTGCTGGCGCCTGGACCTTGCTTCCCGGCTGCCGACCGCGCGTAGCGCTGGGCCACCATCGCGCAGACGATCAGCTGGATCTGGTGGTAGATCATGATCGGCAGCACGATCGCGCCAAGGCTGCCGCCGGCGAACAGCACCTTGGCGATCGGCACGCCTGTGGCCAGGCTCTTCTTGGAGCCGCAGAACACGATGGGAATCTCGTCCTCCCGGCTGAAGCCCAGCCGCCGTGCCAGCCAGGTGATGCCGGGCATGGCGATGGCCAGCAGCACCACGGCCACCAGCGCGGCGGCGAGCAGCGAGCCGACCGGGGTCTTGTGCCACAGGCCCTCGACCACCGATTCGCCGAAGGCGCCGTAGACCACCAGCAGCACCGTGCCCTGGTCGGTATAGCGCAGCAGCGCGCGCTGCCGTTCCACCCAGCGGGCGATCCACGGCCGCAGCAGGTGGCCGGCGACGAACGGAACCAGCAACTGCAGCATGATCGCGCCGACCGCATGCAGCGGATCGGCCATGCCGCCCTGGCTGCCGGCCAGCAGGCCCATCAGCAGCGGGGTCAGGAACACGCCGAGGATGCTGGACAGCGACGCCGCGCATACCGCGGCCGGCACATTGCCGCCGGCCATCGAGGTGAAGGCGATGGACGACTGCACCGTGGACGGCAGTGCGCACAGGAACAGCACGCCGATATAGAGGTCCGGCGTCAGTACCGGCCCGGCCAGCGGCTTGAATGCCAGGCCCAGCAATGGGAACAGCACGAAGGTGCAGGCCAGGATGACCAGGTGCAGGCGCCAGTGCAGCATGCCGGCGATGATGGATTCGCGCGGCAGGCGCGCGCCGTGCAGGAAGAACAGCGCGGCGATGGCCAGGTCGGTGAAACGGTCCAGTCCGTGCGCGGCGGCGCCGGTCATCGGCAGCACGGTGGCCAGGGCCACGGTAGCGAGCAGGGCGAGGGTGAAGTTGTCCGGTCGCAGGCGCGACCACCAGCGGGTCATTGGTGGGAGTGTCCTTGTCGGGGCGGGAATCAGTGCGCGGGCGGCTGCTCCAGCGCGGTGCGTACGGCGGGCTCCAGCGAGGTCAGGCCGGCATCGCGGCCGAACTGCAGGGCGGCATCGACGGGCGCGCCGTGCACCCGTGCCTGCGCCAGCGCCAGCAGCGCGCCGGCGCGGTTGCCCGAGGCGCAGTGCAGCAGCGTGGTGCCGGTGTCCTGCCCGAGCAGGCGGTCGAGCGTGCGCGCGTTGGCCTCGCTGATGCCGCCTGCGCCATCGATGGGCAGGCGCACGTAGCGCAGGCCGAGCTGCTCGGCCACGGCGGCTTCGTCGTAACCGCGGTCTTCCTGCGGCATGCGCAGGTCGATCACCGTGGTGACGCCGGACCGCGCCGCATCGCGCAACTGCTGCGCGCTGGGTTGGCCGCCGGTGAACAGGTCCGGGCGCGGCTGTTTCAGCGCGTGTTCGGCGGCACCCGCAGCGGCAGCACAGGCCAGCAGCAGGAACAGGAACTTCGGCAGATGCGGGTTCATCGCTCTTCTCCGTCAGCGCATCAGCGCATGGTCGCGCGCGTCTTGAGCAGCTCGCGCAGCTCGTACTTGTCGGTCTCGTCCAGGCCCTGCTGGCGCTGCTTGGCCAGCAGCTCGTCCACGCGCTGCTGCAGCAGCTGCTTTTCCAGCTGCACGACGGCGTCGTGCAGTTCCTGGGTCCAGCTGGCCTCGTCGCCGGGCAGGGCGACGGCCGCCAGGCGATGCAGCGCGGCCTGTTCCTCGCGGCCGTCGAAATGTTGCAGCAGCGCGCCGGTGCTGATGTCCGGGCGCTGCTGCACCAGTTCCAGCAGCTCCAGCAGCAGTTCGATGCCGGGCAGGCGCAGGCCGGCGATGGCGTGGTGGCCTTCCAGGCCCAGCGCCAGCGAAGGCTGCTGCAGCAGGATGGCGATGGCCGCGCGCACCAGGCTGCGCTTCTGCACCGGCGCGACCTGCGCGCGGCGCACGGGCGCGGTGGCTGGTGCGTTGCCGGCGGGCGCGCGGCCCACGCCGGTCATGCGCTGCAGTTCCTGCTTCATCAGGTCGCCGAAGGCGCCATCGGGAATCTGCGCCAGCATCGGCTTCGCGCGTTCGGCCAGGCGCGCCTTGCCGTCGAGCGTGCCCAGGTTGATCTCGCGGGTGAGCTCGTCGAAGAAGAACTGCGACAGCGGCGTGGCCTGCTTCAGGCGCGTGTCGAAGGCCTCGGCGCCTTCCTTGCGGACGATGGTGTCCGGGTCCTCGCCATCGGGCAGGAACAGGAAGAAGGCCTGGCGCCCGTCCTTCATCCGCGGCAGCACCGATTCCAGCGCGCGCCAGCCTGCCTTGCGTCCGGCGTTGTCGCCGTCGAAGCAGAAATACACATCCGGCGCGTTGCGGAACAGCAGCTCGGCGTGGTCGGGCGTGGTTGCCGTACCCAGCGTCGCCACCGCCTGGGTGACGCCGAACTGGAACAGGCTGACCACGTCCATGTAGCCCTCGACCACGATCAGCCGCTCGATCTTCTGGTTGGCCTGGCGTACCTGCCACAGGCCGTACAGCTCGCGACCCTTGTGGAACAGCGCGGTTTCCGGCGAGTTGAGGTACTTGGGACCGTCGTCCTTTTCCATCACCCGGCCGCCGAAGGCGATGACCCGGCCGCGGCGGTCGAAGATCGGGAACATCACCCGGTCGCGGAACTTGTCGTAGACGTGGCCGCGGTCGTTCTTGGAGAACAGGCCGACGCGGTCGAGCAGCTTCATGCGCCGCTCGTCCTTGCCCAGCGCGTCCTTCAGCGCGCTGTAGCCGTCCGGCGCGTAGCCGATGGAAAAGCGCGCGCGGGTGTCGGCGTCGACGCCGCGTCCATCGAGATAGGCCAGCGCCTTGTCATTGCCTTCCAGCTGCTTCTGGAAGAAGCGGGTGGCGGCGTCGAGCGCCGAGTACTGGTCGCGGCTGTCGTCCTGCTGCTGCGGGCTGCGCGGGTTGGCGTCGCGCGGCACTTCCATGCCGGCGCGCTTGGCCAGTTCCTCCACCGCGTCGAGGAACTCGAGGCGGTCGTAGTTCATCAGGAAGCTGATCGCCGTGCCGTGCGCGCCGCAGCCGAAGCAGTGGTAGAACTGCTTGGTCGGCGAGACGGTGAACGAGGCCGAACGCTCGTCGTGGAACGGGCAGCGCGCCGCGTACTCCTTGCCCTGGCGCTTGAGCGGCACGCGCGAGCCGACCACTTCGACAATGTCGGAGCGGGCGAGCAGGTCGTCGATGAAGGCGTCTGGGATTCGGGCCATGCTGGAAAATGGAGCACCGCCGGCGGCGGTACATGGCGAAGGTGTGCGGCAAGTGTACTAGAGGCCCGGCGCCGGAGCGGCGGCAACCGCCCGTGGATGCGCGCGTTCGTCGATGACCGCGGTGACCAGGGCGCCGACGAAGAACACCACGCTGGCGTAGTACACCCACACCAGCATGATCACCAGCGTGCCCATCGAGCCGTAGGCGCTGCCGGGCGCGGCATTGGCGATGTACAGGCCGATGCCGTAGCGGCCCAGGGTGAACAGCGCCGCGGTGATCGCGCCGCCGCCGAAGGCCTGGCGCCACGCCACCGGGCGGTCGGGCAGGTAGTGGTAGAGGAAGGCGAAGCCCAGCGCGTAGAGCACCAGCGTGGATACGTAGCCCACCGCCGGCAGCAGCGAGGGCAGGTGCGCGAACACCACCTGCAGCGCGGTGGTGGCGACCATCGACACGATCAGCAGGAAGCCCAGCGCCAGCACCACGCCGGCGGAGAAAATGCGTTTCTTCAGCCAGCCGAGCACGCCGTCGAAGCGCTGCAGGTCGGTATGGAAGATCCGGTTCAGGGCGCCCTGCAGCTGGGCGAACACCACGGTGGCGCCGACGAACAGCAGCAGCAGGCTCCAGACGCCGGCCAGCGAGCCCAGGTCGGGCCGCGCGGCGGCGTTGGCGATCACCGTGTCGGCCACGTCCGCCACGCTGCTGCCGGCCAGGTCGCCGATCTGGCCGACCAGCGCCTGCTGCGCCGGCGGGTAGAGCGAAGCGGTCAGCCACAGCAGCAGCACCAGCAGCGGTGCCAGCGAGAGCAGGGTGTAGAACGCCAGCGAGGCCGCCTGGGTCATCACGTCCGCTTCGGTGAAGCGGCGGGCCAGGGCGGCCGGCAGGCTCTGCTGCAACCGCTCGAGGCGGTGCTTCATGTCCGGTGACAGGGGCGCCATGGCGTGCAGGATCGCATACCCGTCGCGGTGGTCGCCGTGATGGAGGACGACCCGCCGGCCCGCGGATGGCAGGGCCGGCGTACGACGTGCGGCCGAATCAGCCCGCCAACGCCTGCTTGACCAGTCTCGACACCAGGCCCATGTCGGCCTGGCCGGCCAGCAGCGGCTTGAGCGCGCCCATCAGCTTGCCCATGTCGGCCGCACCGCTGGCGCCGGTCTGGGCGATGGCGGTGCTGATCGCGGCCAGGATCTCGGCCTCGCCCATCTTGGCCGGCACGTAGCGCTCGATCACCACGATCTCGTCGCGCTCGACCTTGGCCAGGTCCTCGCGGCTGGCGGCCTCGTACTGGGTCACCGAGTCCTTGCGCTGCTTGACCATCTTGTCCAGCACCGCGATCACCGCGGCGTCGTCCAGCTCGATGCGCTCGTCCACTTCCTTCTGCTTGATCGCCGCGTTGATCAGGCGGATCACGCCGAGGGAGTGCTTGTCGCCGCCCTTCATGGCGGCCTTCATGTCGTCGGTCAGTTGCTGTTTCAGGCTCATGGATCACCTCTTGCGGGATCGGAATGCGGGGGTGCGCGCGTGGCGCGGGAACGCAAAAAGCCGGCGACGCTCGCGCGTGCCGGCTTTCACTCCAGTTACGGAAGGCCGAAGCCTCCGTTCAGGAGCTGCGTCCGATCAGTACAGGCGCTGACGCTTGGTGACGTCGCGCGAGGAACGACGCAGCTGGCGCTTCACGGCAGCAGCGGCCTTGCGCTTGCGTTCCTGGGTCGGCTTTTCGTAGAACTCGCGCTTGCGGGTCTCGGCCAGCACGCCGGCCTTTTCGCAGGTGCGCTTGAAGCGGCGGAGCGCAAACTCGAAAGGTTCGTTCTCGCGGACTTTGACGCTGGGCATGGAATCTCCGGGACACAGTGAGACCGGGTCACGCCCGGTGAGCCGCGCATTATAGCCGCTTTGAATCCGGGCGCAAGTAGGTGGGCAGGGCGGGCCTCCGGAAAGCGGCCCGCCGCGACCTTGGGGCGGCCACCCGGCCAGCACCGCCGCGGCAGGAAGACGGTCGCGATGCCGGCGGACGGGGCCGGCCCCACGGGGCGTCCGGATAGCCCCGCGCCCGCCGTCGCGGTTCGTAAACGCGCGCCTTGGGGTTCACAATACCGGCATGAAAGTCCTCGGCATCGAATCCTCCTGCGACGAAACCGGCGTGGCGGTGTACGACACCGCGCTGTCGGGCGTCGACGCCCTGCGCGCCCATGCGGTCTACAGCCAGATCGCGCTGCACGCCGAATATGGCGGCGTGGTGCCGGAGCTGGCCAGCCGCGACCACGTGCGCAAGACCCTGCCGCTGATCCGGCAAACCCTGGACGAGGCCGGCATCGCCGTCTCCGAACTGGATGGCGTGGCCTATACCGCCGGTCCCGGCCTGGTCGGCGCGCTGCTGGTCGGCGCCGGGGTGGCGCGTTCGCTGGCCTGGGCGCTGGATGTGCCGGCCATCGGCGTGCACCACATGGAGGGCCACCTGCTGGCGCCACTGATGGAGGACGACCCGCCGGAGCCGCCGTTCGTGGCCCTGCTGGTCTCCGGCGGGCATACCCAGCTGGTGGCGGTGGACGCCATCGGCCAGTACCGCCTGCTCGGCGAGACCTTGGACGACGCCGCCGGCGAGGCCTTCGACAAAACCGCCAAGCTGATGGGCCTGCCGTATCCGGGCGGTCCGCAGCTGGCGAAACTGGCCGAGGCCGGCACGCCCGGCCGGTTCCGGTTCGCGCGGCCGATGACCGACCGGCCGGGGCTGGATTTCAGTTTCTCCGGGCTCAAGACCCAGGTGCTGCTGGCTTGGCGCGACAGCGACCAGAGCGAGCAGACCCGCGCCGACATCGCGCGCGGCTTCGAGGACGCGGTGGTCGATACGCTGGCGATCAAGTGCGGGCGCGCGCTGGATGAAGCCGGCTGCGACGTGCTGGTGGTGGCCGGCGGCGTCGGCGCCAACAAGCGCCTGCGGGCGAAGCTGCAGGACGCCGCGCAGCGCCGCGGCGGCCGCGTGTGCTTCCCGCGCCCGGCGCTGTGCACCGACAACGGCGCGATGATCGCCTTCGCCGGCGCGCTGCGCCTGCAGGCCGGCCAGCACAGCCCGGCCGAGGTGAAGGTGGTGCCGCGCTGGGACATGGCCACGCTGCCGCCGGTGTGACCCGCGCCGCTTGCCGGCAACGCCGCAGGCATGCCCGCCGGTGCGCGAACCGGCGTTCCACATAGCGTTGCATCGCGCGCTGGAGCGCGCTCCTGCGCAGGCAAGGCGGCCGCGTGCACGGCAAGCTCAGGGGCGGCTCGTTACCATGTCCGTTCATTCACCGCGACGGACGCAATGGACAAGGTATTCATCGAAGGGCTCGAGATCGACGCCCTGATCGGCATCTACGACTGGGAACGGCGCATCCGCCAGACCCTGGTGTTCGACCTGGAGATGGGTTTCGACAACCGCAGGCCGGCGGCCAGCGACGACATCGCCGACACGCTCAACTACAAGGCGGTCAGCAAGCGCCTGCAGGAATACGTGCGCGAATCGGATTTCGGCCTGGTGGAAACCCTGGCCGAGCGCTGCGCGCGGATCGTGCTGGATGAATTCGACGTGCGCTGGCTGCGCCTGAAGCTGAGCAAGCCCGGTGCGGTGCGCGGCGCGCGCGCGGTGGGCGTGATCATCGAACGCGACCGGACCTGACGGGGGAGGCCGGCCCGGCCGGCAACCCCGCCAGCCCGCAATGCCGGCCCGCGGCCGGCGACTTCAATAACGACGGAATACAGGAGATACCACGATGGTGGATGCGGTGGTGGCGGCACAGTGGCTGGAGCGGCTGCAGGACACACTGGAACCCTATCCCGGCGCCTACCTGGCATTGATGGTCTCGGTCCTGCTGGTCGCGGCGGGGCTGGCCAACTGGATCACCAAGCGCATCCTGCTGCGCGGCCTGCGCCGGCTGCTCAGCCGCCTGCCCGGCGCCGAGACCGGGCGCGGCAGTCATCTGATGCGGGTGATCGCGCGGCTCTCCAACGTAGTGCCCAGCCAGGTGATCGCCGCCGGCATCAAGGTGGTGCCGGACCTGCCGCCGAGCCTGGTGGCCTTCATCGTCGGCGCCTGCCAGGCGTGGGCGGTGCTGACCGTCGCGCTGGCGGTGTCGCACGCGCTGGACGCGGCCAACGACCTGTACGAGCGGCGTCCCGACGCGCGCGACAAGCCGATCAAGGGCTACCTGCAGGTGGCCAAGATCGTGATCTTCGTGATCGCCGGGCTGTCCATCGTCGCCACCCTGGCCGGCGTCGACCTGCGCTACCTGGTGACCGGGCTGGGCGCGGCCACTGCGGTGCTGATGCTGATCTTCCAGGACACCATCCTGTCGCTGGTGGCCAGCGTGCAGATCAGCGGCGACGGCCGCGTGCGCATCGGCGACTGGATCGAGATGCCCAGCCAGAACGCCGATGGCGACGTGATCGACATCGCCCTGCATACGGTGACGGTGCAGAACTGGGACAAGACCATCACCACCATCCCGACCAAGAAGCTGGTCACCGAGTCGTTCAAGAACTGGCGCGGCATGCAGGAATCGGGAGGGCGGCGGATCAAGCGCTCGATCTTCCTGGACCAGCACAGCGTGCGCTTCCTCGACGCGCCGGCGCTGGACCGGCTGGAGCGGTTCGGCCTGCTCGACGACTACCTGGCCGGCAAGCGCGTGGAGCTGCAGCAGTGGAACGCGCAGATCGCGCAGGCGCATCCGGAAGAGGTCAACGCGCGCCGGATGACCAACCTGGGCACCTTCCGCGCCTATGTCGAGCGCTACCTGCGCAGCTACCCCGGCATCCACCAGGACATGACCCTGCTGGTCCGGCAGATGGCGCCGACGCCGCAGGGGCTGCCGCTGGAGATCTACTGCTTCACCGCCTCGACCGCATGGGCGCAGTACGAGGCCACGCAGTCGGACGTGTTCGATCACCTGCTGGCGATCCTGCCCGAGTTCGGCCTGCGCGTGTTCCAGGAATCCAGCGACGCGATGCTGATGGCGATGCGCGGCGAGCCGGTATCCGCCTGACGATGTGCGGGGTGGGCAGGCTTTCCGGGCTTCACGACGGCGGCGCTAGAATCCGCGCTTTGTAAGCGTTTCCATACAAGGACCGCCGGTGGCAGACCGCATTCAATCCCTGATCGACCGCATGACCCTGGAGGAGAAGGTCGGCCAGCTGGGCGTGTTCGCCGACATGGTCCGCCCGTTCGCGCCGGACGTGAACCCCGAAGCCAACGTGCGCAACGCCGCGCAGGTGCTGGAACAGGTGCGCGCCGGCCGCGTCGGCAGCCTGTTCAACGGCGTCGGTGCCGCGCAGGGCCGCGAGATCCAGCGCGTGGCGGTGGAGGAAAGCCGGCTCGGCATTCCGGTGGCATTGGCCGCCGACGTGATCCACGGCATGCGCACGGTGTTCCCGATCCCGCTGGGCGAGGCCGCCAGCTTCGAACCGGAACTGGCCGAGCGCACCGCCCGCGCCACCGCCATCGAGGCCACCGCCGCCGGCATCCACTGGACCTATGCGCCGGCGGTGGATATCGCCCGCGACCAGCGCTGGGGCCGCGGCGCGGAATCGGCCGGCGAGGACGTGGTGCTGGGCTGTGCCTTCGCCGCCGCGCGCGTGCGTGGTTTCCAGGGCGCGGACCTGGCCGCCGCCGATTCGCTGCTGGCCACGCCCAAACACTTCGCGGCCTATGGCGCGGTCGCCGCCGGCATGGAATACGCGCAGGTGGACATCTCGCCGCAGACCCTGCACGACGTGCACCTGCCGCCGTTCAAGGCGGCGCTGGCGGCCGGCGCGCGCGCGCTGATGAGCGCCTTCAACGACATCAACGGCGTGCCGGCCAGCGCCAACCGCTGGCTGCTGACCGACCTGCTGCGCGGGCAGTGGGGCTTCGACGGCGTGGTGGTCTCCGACTACACCGCCGACATGGAGCTGATCGCGCACGGCTATGCCGCCGACGAGACCGATGCCACGGCCAAGGCGTTCCTGGCCGGGCTGGACCTGAGCATGCAGAGCGGCTTCTACGCCGCGCACCTGCCCGGGCTGGTGAAAAGCGGACAGGTGCCGATGGCGGTGCTGGATGAATCGGTGCGCCGCATCCTGCGCCTGAAGGAAGCCATCGGCCTGTTCGACGATCCGTACCGCTCGCTGGACCCGGCACGCGAGGCCGACACCTCGCACATCGCCGCGCACGACGCGCTGGCCCGCGACGCGGCGCGGCGTTCGATCGTGCTGCTGAAGAACGAGGGCGCGCTGCTGCCGCTGCGCAGGGCCGGGCAGAAGATCGCGCTGATCGGCCCGTTCGCGCAGGACCGCGACAACATCGAAGGCTGCTGGACGCTGTTCGGCGACAAGGCGCGCTACGTCACGCTGGAAGCGGGCGTGCGCGCGGCGCTGGACGATGATGCGCTGCTGGACGTGGTGCCCGGCTGCGCGCTGGAAGACGCCGTGGAAGGTGGCATCGAGGCGGCGGTGGCCGCCGCGCGCCGTGCCGACGTGGTGGTGCTGGCGCTGGGCGAACCGCAACGCTACAGCGGCGAGGCGCAGTCGCGGGTGGAGATCGTGCTGCCGCCGGCGCAGCAGGCCCTGGCCGAGGCGGTCGCCGCCACCGGCACGCCGGTGGTGGTGCTGCTGCGCAACGGCCGCGCGCTGGCACTGCAGGGCGCGGTACGCGATGCGCAGGCCATCGCGGTGACCTGGTTCCTCGGTACGCAGACCGGCCATGCCGTGGCCGACGTGCTGTTCGGCGCTTACAGCCCGTCCGCGCGCCTGCCGGTGAGCTTTCCGCAGCATTCCGGGCAGCAACCCTATTTCTACAACCACCCGCGCACCGGCCGCCCGGAACTGCCGGAGATGTCCGAGTTCAAGGCGCGCTGGCGCGAGATGCCCAACGCGCCGCTGTACGCCTTCGGCCATGGCCTGGGCTACAGCACGTTCACCTATGGCGCGCCGCGGCTGAGCGCGCCGCAGCTGGACTGGAACGGCGAACTGGTCGTCACCACCCCCCTCACCAACACTGGCGCGGTGGCCGCCGAGGAAGTGGTGCAGCTGTACGTGCACGACCGCGTCGCCAGCCGCGTGCGCCCGGTACGTGAACTCAAGGCGTTCGAGAAGGTGCTGCTGGCCCCCGGCGAGGCGAAGGACGTGGTGTTCCGGCTCGACCGCGGGCAACTGGCCTTCACCAACGGCGAGGGCGTGTTTACCGCCGAACCGGGCCTGTTCGACCTGTGGGTCTGCGCCTCGTCGGCGAGCGGCGCGCCGGTGCGGTTCGAACTGCTGACGCCCTGAGCGCGTACCTCCGGCCCGCGTGCCGGGCGGGGACGGGTGACGACCGGCATCTTGATGCGGGCGGCGGGCGTGCGATGCTGTCGCCGCGCCCGCCGGAGATCCGCCGATGCCTGCACCGATGCCCACCTACCTGCCGTGGCTGATGACCGCTGGTTTCGGCTGGCTGTACTACCGCCGCCTCCGCCGCCACTTCGGCTGGCAAGCCTGGCAACCGCGCCGCACGCTGGTACGCATCGCGATCCTGGTGCTGGTGGCGGCGATGCTCGGACTGGCGGTGGCCTTCGTGCCGCACGTGGCCGCCGGCATGGCCGTGGGCGCGCTGGCCGGCATCGGGCTGGGCGTGTTCGCGCTGAAGCACACGCGTTTCGATGTGCGCGAAGGCCGGCCCGGCTACACGCCCAATCCCTGGATCGGCGGCGCGCTGTCGGTACTGCTGGTCGCACGCCTGGCCTGGCGCTGGCATGACGGCGCCTTCAGCCAGGGCATGGCGCCGGGCGCGGCCAACGCCAGTCCGCTGACCCTGGGCCTGGCCGCCGCCCTGGTCTGCTACGGACTGGTGCAGGCCATCGGCCTGCACCTGCGCATGCGCCAGAAAGCGTAGGAGCGCGGCCCGCCGCGCGCGGATGGCCCGTCGTGCGGACTGCCGTGGATTACCCGCGCGGCGTCAGCTTGAGCAGCCGCGCATTGCTGCCGTCTTCCAGCAGCCACAACGCGCCATCCGGGCCCTGCACCACCGCGCGGATGCGCTTGCCCATGTCGAAACGCTCGGCTTCGCGCGCGCTGTCGCCGTCGAAGGCGATGCGTACCAGCGACTGCGACGACAGCCCGCCGATGAAGGCGTTGCCGCGCCACTGCGGGAACAGCGCGCCGTTGTAGATGATCAGGCTGGACGGGGAGATCACCGGCGTCCAGCTGACCTTGGGCGCGACGAATTCCGGGCGGGTGTCGTGGTCGGGAATGCTGCGGCCGTCGTAATGGTCGCCGTTGGAGACCAGCGGGTAGCCATAGTTGCCGCCGCGCTGGATCAGGTTCAGTTCGTCGCCGCCCTTCGGACCCATCTCGTCTTCCCACAGCCGCCCGCGCGCGTCGAAGGCCAGGCCGAGGATGTTGCGGTGGCCGAGCGACCACACCTGGTCGGCAGGCGAGCCCTGCGCGGCGAACGGGTTGTCGGCTGGCACGCTGCCGTCGTCGTTGAGGCGGATGATCTTGCCGAGGTTGCCGCCCATGTCCTGCGCCGGGTCGAACTTCTGCCGTTCGCTGGAGCTGATCCAAAGCTTGCCGTCGGGCCCGAACAGCAGCCGGTGCCCATAGTGGCCGTTGCCGCTTACCTTCGGCGTCTGCCGCCAGATCACCTGCGCATCGGCCAGGCGGCCGCCGCCGCCGGCATCGAGCACCAGCTTCGCGCGCGCCACCGCGGCGCCGCGAGTATCGTTCGCCCCTTCTTCGGCGTAGCTGTAATAGACCAGCCCGTTGCGGGCGAAATGCGGATGCAGTGCCACGTCGCCGAAGCCGCCCTGGCCGCCGTAGGCGACCTTCGGCACGCCGGCGATCTCGTGGCGGCGGCCGCTGGCCGGATCGAAGTGGACCAGCTTGCCGGCCTTCTCGGTGACCAGCAGGCTGCGGTCGGGCAGGAACGCCATCGCCCACGGCTCGTCGAAGCGCGCGGCCTCGGTGGCGGCGAACGGCCACTGCGCCGGCTTGACCGCCGCCTCGGCGGCGGGGTCCGCGGCGCAGGCGCTGGTGGACAGGAGGGGAGCCAGGCCAAGGGCCAGGCTGAGCAGCAGGGAGCGGGGCATGGCGTTCTCCGGGGCGGGAAGCGGGTGGCGACAGGCCACACCTTAGGCGAAGGCGGCATGCGAGGCACGCCAGGCCATGCCATCACGGCGCCGTGGGCCGCGCGGAGGGACTCGCGCGACGATGCGGGGCAGTGGCTGCCCCGCGTTCCGCGGCGAGGTCAGGCCTCGTCGGGCGGCGCCATGCGCTTGGCCACGATCGAGGTCGCGGTCATGTCGCCGGTGGTGTTGCCGATGGTGCAGAACACGTCGGGAATGGTATCCACCGCCAGCAGCACGCCCAGCGGTTCCACCGGCAGGCCCATGCTCTGGGTGACCGGCATGTTGTTGGTCATGAAGTTGGCCTGGCCCGGCAGGCCGGTGGAACCCATGCTGATGGCCGCGGCCAGCAGCACCGCCACCGCGTACTGGGAGAAGGTGATGTCGATGCCGTACAGCCAGGCGATGAAGCTGGCCACGGCGATGTACTGCGCGGGGCTGGTCACGCGGAACAGCGAGACCGCCATCGGCAGCACCAGCGAAGTCAGCGCGGCGGGGTAGCCCAGGCGGTTGCGCGCGCTGTCGATCATCGCCGGCAGCGAGGCCAGCGACGACTGTGTGCTGCCGGCGATGACCTGCACCGGCACCAGCGCGGCGGCGAAGCGGCGCAGGCCCTCGCGCGCGGCCAGCATCGCCACCACGTACAGCAGCAGGGTGATCAGGATGTAGACCACGCACATCAGCAGGATGTAGTAGCCGAGGATGCCGAGCACGCTCATGCCGACCTCGGCGCAGACCACCAGCACCAGCGCGAACACGCCCAGCGGTGCGGCCCACAGCACCCAGCGCACGATGGTGATCATGGTGTCGCCGACGATCTTGATGATCTCCAGGATGCGGTCGCGGCGCTCGGTGTCCTGCCGGCTCAGCGCGAAGCCGAAGAACATGGCGAACACCACCAGTGGCAGCATCGCGTTGGCCGAGGCCACGGCCAGCACGTTGCTGGGGATCAGCGAGGAGATCCACTGCGCGGCGCTCGGCGCCTTGGACAGGTTCTCCGGCGCATGCAGGGCGGCGCGGAAGGTCTGCATGGTGGCGCTGTCGTGCGGCACCAGCCCGAGCAGCGCCGGCGTGATCACCGCCGAGAAGCTGGCCGCGGCGACCAGCAGCACGATGAACACCAGGATCGCGTTGCGCGCGGTACGCCCGGACGCGGCGGCGTTGCTGGCGGTGTTGACGCCGACGATCACCAGCGCGGTAACCAGCGGCACCACCGTCATCTGCAGCGCGTTGAGCCACAGGCGGCCGATCGGCCGGGCGAAGTCGGCGACCTGCAGCGCGAGCACCGGGTCGTGATGGGTGAGCGTGAGGCCGACCACCGCGCCGACCAGCAGCGAGATCAGCACTTTGACGGGAGCGGAGAGCCGGAAGCGTCGGGTGGATGTGGTCATGGATGCCAGTAAAGGGGGTGGGAACGCGCCGCGATGCGCGGCGGGGCTTCATGCAGATCGCTCTGCCATGGCCGCACATCCATGCGCGGGGATTGGAACGGGAACACGTCGTCGCCTGGCAGCAGCGCTCCTAGGGCATGCGCGCCGGCAGGTCCCAGCTTTCGTGCAGGCGCGCGTAGTCCGCCTCGGGCAGCAGCACGAACAGCGGATGCGCCGCCGGGTCCAGCCAGCCGAGCAGGGCTTCCATGCGCTCCGGTTCCATCGCGGTGCAGCCGGCGGTCGCCTCGCCGCTCTGCCGCCACAGGTGGGCGAAGATGCAGCTGCCCTGGCCGGGCTCGGCCCTGGGGTTGTGCTCGATCACGAAGCCTTCGCGGTAGCGGCGGTCGCCTTTGTTGTGCAGGTCCAGGCGCATCGGCTCGCTGGAGCCCTCCACGGCGTCGCTGCCCACGGCCTCGGCATCGACGATGCGGTTGTACAGCGGCGAATCGGGGACATCCATGCAGTAGCTGGTGGCCAGCATCGGCTGGTAGGGCATCGCGCTGTCGATGCGCGGCGCGTAGCCGAAGGCCTCGCCGATGCCGAACACGCCGGCCGGGCTGCGGCCATCGCCCTCGCGTTTCTGCGGGCCGTCCTGCTGCGCCGGATGCCGGCCCAGTCCCCAGGCGCTGCCGTTGCGGCCGAGCGCCACGTCGAAGCCGGCGCCATGCGCGCGCCAGCCATCGGCGGTGCGTTCGTAGGCCTGCAGGTGGCCCGACGGCGTGTCCCACGACGGGGTGGTGACGACCACCAACTGGCGCGCGTCGTGCACCGGCGTGTCCGGCGGCGCGGCGGAGGCGGCGCCGATCAGGGCCATGGCGGACAGCGACGGCAGCAGGCGCCGGGCGAAGGAACGTAACAGGGAAGACATGGCGACGGCTCCGGCTATCAGTTGTCGATCAACTGCTGGATGCGTTCCTGGTTCAACGCCAGTTGGCGCTGGCGGTCGGAGTTGGCATGGCACAGCAGCACGAACACGAAATCCAGCAGGTACTGCAGCGAACAACGGTACAGCAGTTGCGCCACCGGCGGCTGCGGGTCGTGCGCGCAGATCGCCAGCGAGGCATCGGCGTGCGCGCGCAGCGGGTTGGCGGTGTGGCGGGTGATCGAGACGACCTTTCCGCCCATTTCCTGGAACTGGCGCGAAAGCTGCCACAGTTGTGGCAGCTTGCCGAATTCGGAGAACACCAGCAGCACGTCGCCGGGACGCGCGGCCGACAGGTTGGCGGTCATCAGGATCGGGTCGGCGTGCTGCACGGTGAGGATGCCCAGCAGCGCCAGGCGCATGGCGAACTCGCGCGCGTACAGGCCGTCGTCGCCCAGGCCGTAGACGAACACCTTGGGCGCGGCGTCGATCAGCGCGATCACCGCCTCGACTTCCTCCTGCGGATTGGCGACGCGGGTCTCCTCCTCGGCCGCGGCCTTGCTGCGGCGCAGGCCGTCGGCGACCTGCAGATAGCCGTGCGGGTCGCTCTCCGGCGGCCATTCGGTGACGTCGCCGTTGCTGTTGTTGGCCAGCGCCACCGCCGCGCCGACCGAGTATTTCAGGTCCGGGTAGCCCTTGAACCCCAGTTTCTGGCTGAACTTGACCACGCTCGACTGGCTGATGCCCAGGGCGTTGGCGAGCTGCTGGGACGAGTAGTCGCGCAGCAGGTGGGCGTTGTCGAGGATGAAGTCGGCGATGCGCCGTTCGATCGCTGACATCTGTTCGCGTTCGGAGCGGATTTTTACCAGGGGTGGCATGGGTGGGATGTCGGCTGTGATGGGGTGACTCTAAAAGGATTTGCTGGGGGTCGTAAGGTCTTTCGGCGCGATGCCGAGAGTGCAGGGAATACTGAGGTTGTTGCTTGTGCTTCGGTTGTTGTTCCGGCTTTTGACTTTCCGGGTTCCCCTCCGCAGCGACGGAGCCGACGGATAAGGCCCCGGGAGGGGCGACGTGCATGGATGCACGTCGTGCTTTCTTTGGGCCACGTTTCTTTGCACGAGCAAAGAGGGGCTTTTTCAACAGCCGAATGGCTGGTCAAGGTGGCTCGCTCCTGCGAAGCAGGAGTGAAAGCTCTGCTTTCAAGCTTCAGCTTTGGCTTTGTGCCGGTGCTTTGGCTGTTGTCGTTTGTATTGAAAAGCTGGAGTAACGGCTGAAGCAGGATCAAGAGCTTTCGCCCCCCTTTCGGGGTGCGAGCTACTTTTCTTTGCTCGTGCAAAGAAAAGGTAGCCCAAAGAAACACGGGCCGGGCCGCGATCCGTCGGGCTGCGCCCGCCGGTCCCCTGCGCTCCTCGCGTGCCGAGGGGACGGCGCACAACTCGCTTCGCTCAGACACGTGCGCCTCTTCGCCCCTCGGCCCGCTGCGGTGCTCGGCTCGCTCTACGGCCGGGAAGGTCAAAAGCCGAAGGGCAAAATCACGGGCAACGGCAACGGCAACGGCAACGGCAAGGGCAAGGGCAAGGGCAAGGGCAGGGGCAGGGGCAGGGGCATTTTTCCTGGCTTCCTCGGGTGCGGTGCACCCGGGAGGAAGGGCGACAGCAACAAGGTGGGTTGCCGTCGCCATGCCGGTCATGCCTTCAGCATCTCCAGCCCGCGTACCTCGGTGATGCCCAGCCCCGGCGCATCGGTGATGCTGATCTCCGATTCGTTGAAGATCACCCCGCCATTGACCGGGTTGAACAGGCTCAGTGATGGTCCGTCCAGGTCCACCTTGGTGATCGCGCCCGCCTTGGCCACCGCCAGGTGCACCGCTGCGGCAACGCTGATGCTCGACTCGAGCATGCAGCCGATCATGCAGGGGATGCCGTACAGCGAAGCGATGTCGGCGACCTTGATCGCGTTGGAGAGGCCGCCGGTCTTCATCAGCTTGATGTTGATGATGTCCGCCGCGCGCTGGTGGATCAGGTCGAACACCTGGTGCGGGCCGAACACGCTCTCGTCGGCCATCACCGGCGTGTTGACCCGCTCGGTGACGTACTTCATGCCGTCGATGTCGGCGGCCTTGACCGGCTGCTCCAGCAGTTCCAGCACCACGCCGGCGTTCTCCAGCGCGTTCATGGCGTAGACCGCCTGCTTGGCGGTCCAGCCCTGGTTGGCGTCCAGGCGCAGCAGGGCGCGCCCTTCGACCGCGGCATGGATCGCCTTGACCCGCTCGATATCCAGGCCGATGTCCTTGCCGACCTTGATCTTCAGCGACTCGAAGCCGCGTTCGATCGCCGACAGCGAGTCGGCCACCATCTTGTCGATGTAGTCCACGCTGATGGTGATGTCGGTGGTGATCACCGGGTCGCCGCCGCCGAGCATCTGGTACAGCGGTGCGCCGTGCAGCTGCGCCCACAGGTCGTAGATGGCGATCTCCACCGCCGCCTTGGCGCTGGTATTGCGCTCCAGCGAGGACTGCACCAGCCCGCAGATGCGGTTGAGGTTGGCGATGTCCTCGCCGATCAGGCGCGGCTTGATGAAGTTGTTGATGGCTTCGATGATCGAGCCGTGTGTGTCGCCGGTGATCACCGCGGTGGCCGGCGCCTCGCCGTAGCCGGTGTGGCCGCTGTCGGTGCGCACCAGTACCACGATGTCCTCGACCGATTCGACGGTGCGCAGCGCGGTCTTGAACGGGGTTTTCAGGGGCACGCGCAGCATGCCCAGTTCGATGTCGGTGATCTTCATTTGGCGGTATGCGGGCGGATACGCTGGATGTTGGTGATGCGGTCGACGTAGCTGGCGGTGTCGCTGGCCATCATCGGCTGCAGCGGCGTCACCGAGACGCCATTGAGGTGGGCGGGAACCCGCTTGCCGTCGGCGGCGAACCAGCTGCCACCGGAGGTATCGTGGATCATCCAGGCCATGCCGTCGGCATGGCCGATGGTCATCATCACATGGCCGGGGATGTAGACCAGGTCGCCGACCTGCAGCGCGTCCACTGCCGCGTCGCGCCGGGCCTTGCCGTCCTTCTCGCCGAAGGCGATGCGGTCCAGCGCCGGGCTCACCGCCTGCGCGCTGGTGTTGCGCGGCAGCAGCACGCCGAAGCTGCGGTAGACCTCGGAGACGAAGCCGCTGCAGTCGCGGGTGTCGTAGGAGTGGCCCCAGCCGTAGCGTTCGCCAAGGAATTTGAAGGCCTGGTCGAGCAGGTTGCGCGGGGTCAGCGCCAGGTAGTCGTCGCTGCTGTCCTGCGAACGCGGCAGCAGCGCCGGCACCAGCGCCAGGCTGCCGTCGTCGTTGCGTACCGGCAACTGGATGACATGCGCGGCATGGCCCTGCTGGCCGTTGACCGGTTCCAGCGCCGGCCAGTCGGCCAGTACCGGCACGCGCACGCCCATGTCCAGCTGCAGGCGCGAGACGCGCGGTTCCTCCGGCGTATAGGCGGTGGTGGCGGTGGCGCCGGTGATCACCCGGTGCGGGCCGCCGGCGCCGTAGCCGAAGACCTGCGCGGCGTCGCCGATGCCGACGAAGCGCTTCTCGACCCAGGCCACATAGCGCTCGCTGGCGACGAACAGCCAGTCGCCGTCCGCGCTTTCGTGCAGTACCGCCACGGCGTCGCCGGGGAACAGCGCCGATTCCTGGAAGCGGTCGATGTCGGTGTCGTCGCTGCTGGAGAACGCGCGCAGGCCGGTGGGGAAGGCGCGCAGCGCGGCGCGGTGCACGACCAGGCCGTACTGCAGCGGGCGCTTGTCGGCGACGCGGCCGAGCGCGAGGTTGTCGGTAATGGCGCGCAGCTGCGCCGCGCCGATTTCCTTGCCCTGCACGTCATACAGCGTGCGGGTCGGCGGACGCGAAATCGCCTCGATCTGCCCGCGCACGAAGCTGCGGGTCACGGTGGCGGGCAGGGCGCGCAGGTCGTGGATGGAGCCGTCGAGCTGGCGCATGCGCGCGTTCTGCGCGGCGATGCCGGCGCGGTCGAGGATCACCCGGTCCGGATCGGACAGCTGGGCGATCCAGTGCGCGGCCGAGAGGTAGTCCTCGCGCAGGCCGATCACGCCGGCGTAGTCCTGCGCCGAAGCGCTGGCCGCGCCGAGCGCGAAGGCCGGCCCCGCGCACAGCGGCGCGGCAAGCAGGAAGGACCAGCAGGCCCGGGCGAGGCGCCGGCGGCGGGGCCGGGCGGGAATGGCGTTCATGGGGACTCCCTCTGGATGCAATGGAATACTTATTCCTTTCTTCCGTGAAATCAAGAATAAATTATTGACCCGCTGTCGCATGCGTGTTACACAACCGTTATCCCGCGTGTTCGTGGAAGTGTTGCCGTGGATCCAGCATTGCGCCAAGTCCCAGTCGCTTTCAGGCCTGCCCGGTATCGGCTCATGGCCGGCCTGCTGTGCCTGTTGCCGGCCATCGCGGGCGCTGCCGACACGCTGGAACAACTGGCCGCGCGCGTGGACCGCGGCGACTTCGCCGGCGCCAGCGCGCAGATCGACGCTGCGTTGCAGCAGCCGGCGCTGGACGACGCGCAGCGCGACGCCTGGCTGTTCCAGCGCGAGCGCATGCGCCGCATGCGGCTGGATTTCAGCCTGGACCGCGAGCGCGCGATGGCAGCGGTGCGCCGCCATATCCCCGATCTGCGCGAAGACGAGTTCCGCGCCTGGGACGAAGCCGGGCTGATCGAACACCTGGACATCGATGGCCAGCGCCGCTGGTTCAACCGCGCGCCTTCGAACCTGTTCCTGGTCAGCGATGCTGCCGTCGCGCGGCGTTCGCCGACGATCAAGCCGCCGGCGCCCGGTCCGTTCGAAGTGGTCACGCCGCATCACCTCGAAGCGCTCAAGGCCGCGCAGGCCGGCGCCACCAGCGTCGCGCCGCGGCGGGTGCGCGTCACCCAGTCGCTCACGGTCAAGGCCGATGCGGTACCGGCGGGCGAGACCGTGCGCGCCTGGATCCCGTATCCGCGCGCCATTCCCGGCCAGCAGGAAGGCATCCGCTGGCTGGGCAGCGTGCCGGCCGGTGCGCAGGTCGCGCCGGAAGCGACGCTGCAGCGCACCGCCTACCTGGAGCGCAAGGCGGTGGCCGGCACGCCGACCGAGTTCTCGGTCAGTTACGAAGTCACGGTGCATGCGCGCCATTTCGCCATCGACCCGGATGCGGTGCGGCCCACCCCCGACGATCCGGCGCTGGCGCCCTACCTGGCCGAGCGTGCGCCGCACATCGTGTTCACCCCGGCGCTGCGCGAGTTCTCGCGGCGCGTGGTGGGCGATGAGACCAATCCGTACCGGATCGCGCGCAGGCTGTTCGATGCGGTCGACCGCATTCCCTGGGGCGGCGCGCGCGAGTACTCGACCATCGGCAACATCAGCGACTACGCGCTGCACTCCAATCACGCCGACTGCGGGCAGCAGACGCTGCTGCTGATGAGCCTGCTGCGCCTGAACGGCATTCCCGCGCGCTGGCAGTCGGGCATGGTGTATTCGGACAACGACACCGGTTACAGCAATCTGCACGACTGGGGCGCGCTGTACCTGGCGCCCTACGGCTGGGTGCCGATGGACGTGACCACCGGCGCGCTCGACAGCCCGGTGCCGGCAGTGCGCGACTTCTACTTCGGCGGCCTGGACGCCTACCGCATCGCCTTCAACGACGACTACGCGCAGCCGCTGGTACCGGCCAAGCGGCACTTCCGTTCCGAAACCGTGGACTCGCAGCGCGGCGAGGCCGAATGGGCCGGTGGCAATCTCTACTTCGATCAATGGAACTACGACTTCCAGTGGCAGGTACTGGCGCCGCCGGAGGGCTGAAAGTCCGTCAAACCGCTGTAATTCACAACACTGCAGGAGAGGGCAGGGGATGAACACGAAAATGCTGAAGAAGGCGGCGCTCAGCGTCGCATTGGGGGCGTGCCTCGGGGCGCTGGCGCCTGCCGTCATGGCGCAGAGCGCTACCGGCGCCATTGCGGGCCGCGCCAACTCCGGTGACCAGATCACCATCACCAACACGGCCACGGGACTGACCCGCACGGTGACCGTCGGCCGCGATGGCGGCTACCGGTTGAGCCAGCTGCCGGTCGGCGACTACAGCCTGACGGTCAAGCGCGACGGACAGAGCGACAAGGAGCCGGTAGCGGTCAACGTATCGCTGGGCGGCACCACCACGGTCAATCTCGGCGGCGGCGACGCCGGAGCGGTGACCCTGGATTCGGTGCAGGTGGTGGGTTCGCGCATCGTCAACCGGGTGGATGTGCACTCCACCGAGTCCTCGTTCAACATCAACCGCGAGGAGCTGGCGCGCATGCCAGTGGCGCAGGACCTGTCGTCGGTCGCCCTGCTCGCGCCGGGGGTGATCAGCGGCAACTCGTCGTTCGGCGGCATCTCCTTCGGTGGTTCGTCGGTGGCCGAGAATTCGGTGTTCATCAACGGCCTGAACGTCACCGATTTCTACAAACGGCAGAGCTTCTCCGCGGCGCCCTTCGCGTTCTTCCAGGAGTTCCAGATCAAGACCGGCGGCTATTCCGCCGAATTCGGCCGCTCCACCGGCGGCGTGATCAACGCGGTCAGCCGCTCGGGCAGCAACGAGTTCAAGGGAGGGGCGACGGTGACGTTCGAACCGTCGGCCTGGCGTTCCAGGGCAGACGATCACTTCTACGACGATGGCCGCGTCAACGTTCTCTCCAGCCACAACACCCGCAGCTTCACCAAGACCAACGTCTGGGGCTCCGGCCCGATCGTGAAGGACAGGCTGTTCCTGTTCGCCATGTACGAGCAGCGCGACAGCAAGGCCGGCAGCAGCAGCTCGGCGGGCAGCAGTTGGACCCAGAGCACGTCCGACAACGGCTTCTGGGGAACCAAGCTGGATTGGAACATCACCGACAACCACCTGCTGGAGCTGATGGCGTTCTCCGACGAGGGTGATAGCGACGCCGAGATATATACCTACGATTTCGCCAGCGGCACCCGCGGCAGTGCGCCGCCCAGCCAGTCCAGTTCCTCCAGTGGCGGCACCAGTGGTTCGGCGACCTATACCGGGCATTTTGGCGAGAACTTTACCGCCAAGGCGATGTACGGCATCAATCGCAGCAGCAGCTACAACCGCTCGCCGGCGGATGCCCAGTGCGACTACGTCAGCTATGAAAACTCCAGCTACGGCGCGATCTACCGGGCGATGGGCAGCCCGGTGCTGGGCTGCCACCCGGGCGGCACGGTCGTCAACCACGAAGATGAGCGGACCGCCAAGCGACTGGATTTCGAATGGGTTCTGGGCGACCACCAGCTGCGCTTCGGCTGGGACCACGAGTTGATGACGACTGACCGCAGGACGGTCTACCCGGGGCCGACCCGCAAGTACTACACCGCTTACGGGACCAAGCCGGGGAATCTGCTCGACAACGGCTCCGTGGTGCCGAACGGCGTGAATGCGATCCTGCGCGCCCGCGAGCGTTCGGACGGAGGTGTGTTCGATATCAAGGCCAGCGCCTTCTACCTGGAAGACAACTGGAACGTCACGCCGTACCTGATGCTGAATCTGGGCGTGCGCATGGACAACTTCGAGAACATGACCACGGTGGGGACGACCTTCACCAAGCAGGACAACCTGTTCTCGCCGCGTCTGGGCTTCTCCTGGGACATGAAGGGTGATGGCAGCACCAAGCTGTTCGGCAACCTCGGGCGCTACTACATGCCGATCCCGAGCATCCTGAGCTACAACTTCGCCGGCGGCCTGCTCGACGAGTACACCTACTACGCGCTGGATGGCTGGCGCCAGGAAACCAACCCGGTTACCGGCGCGCCGTACATGGCACCGGTCATCGGGGCGCAGATCGGTCCGGTCGACAAATCGCAGAACATCCTTGTCCAGGACCTGCGGCAGAGCGTGGACCGCAACCTGGATGCGGTCTACCAGGACGAGGCGATCCTCGGCTTCCAGAGCATGATCAACCAGGCCTGGTCGTGGGGCGTCACCGGTACCTACCGGCGCATGCCGAACGCGATGGACGACATGCTCATCAACGCGCTGTGCGGCACGCGCCATGGCAACCTGTGGCCGATCGCCAACCCGGGCGACAAACTGACACTGTGGGGCACCAAGGCGATGGGTTGCGCCGAGGATGGCTGGGTGACGATCGACACCTCCAAGGAAGGCTATATGACCCTGGGCAGCAACCGGAATATCGGTTACTCCAAGCCCAAGCGCACCTACAAGTCGATGGAGTTCCAGATTGACCGTGCGTGGGACGACAAGTGGGCGTTCAATGCCTCCTACCTGTGGTCCAAGTCCTCGGGCAACCACGAGGGCCCGGTCAACTCGGACACCAACTACGCCGACACCGGCATGGTCCAGCATTGGGACCACCCGGCCAACAACCAGCGCTACGGCGATCTGTTCAACGACCACCGCCACCAGATCAAACTGCGTGGCAGCTTCAAGCTCAACGACATGTGGTCCTTCGGCACCACCTTCACCGCACTGTCCGGCGGCCCGATCACCGCGTTCGGCGTGACCTGGCCGGATGAGGACCGCGCCGTGGCCAGCTACACCAGCACCGGCAGCGGTGGCGGTACCGGTTGGCTGTGCGTGGAAAAATGTAGCGGCAACGATCCGGTTACCAAGCTTCCCTATACCTATAAGGACCGCGTGTACAAGTATTCCGGTCGCGGCGATTTTGGCCGTATGCCGTGGGTCTATAACCTCGGCGCCAACGTGGTATGGACGCTGCCGGTGGAAGGCATCGACCTGAAGGCCACCCTGTCGGTCTACAACCTGCTCAACAAGCAGGAGGTGATCAACGTGGCGGCACGTTACGAAGGCCAGCCGGGTGTCATGCGTGACACTTTCGGCACCGGCACCCGCTGGCAGTCCCCGCGTTACGCACAACTGGTCGTGGCCTGGAACTTCTGATCCGGCCACGGCAATGACGATGCAACTGCGTTACTGAGTTCTCCTCTGGCGGCCCGTGCATGGGGCCGCCATCTTTTTTTCTGGAGCAATGCCTTGGATCAGGGATTCACACGAAACGGCGGGTACGCTTTGCCGGATGCGTTCAGGCAGGCGGATCTGCCGGGTTTGGCTGCCCGTGAGGGCACGCCGTTGTACGTCTATTCCGCACCGGCCATGCGCCAGCGGGTGCGCGCGCTGCGCGACGCGCTCGCGGGCCTGGACGCCGGCATCCGCTACGCGGTGAAGGCCAATGGCAACGGCGCCGTGCTGCGCCTGCTGGCCGAAGAGGGCGCCGGGGCGGACATCGTCTCCGGCGGCGAACTGGAGCGGGCGCTGAGGGCCGGCATCGCGGCGTCCGACATCGTGTTCTCCGGCGTGGGCAAGTCCGACGCGGAGATCGCGCTGGCGCTGGACGTGGGCATCGGCCGCTTCAACATCGAGTCCCGCGCCGAGCTCGATGCCATCCAGCGCATCGCCGCGGCGCGCGGCGTCACCGCCGTCGCCTCGGTACGGATCAATCCGGACGTGGACGCCAAAACCCACGCCAAGATCTCCACCGGCAAGGCCGAGAACAAGTTCGGCGTCTCCATCGCCGAGGCGCGCGCCTGGTTCGATGCGAAGGCGCAATGGCCCGACGTGCGCCTGGACGGGCTGCACATGCACATCGGCTCGCAGCTGTTGAGCCTGGACCCGGTGCGCGAGGCGCTGGCGCGCATGGCCGCGTTCTGGAAGGAACTGGCGGCCGCCGGCCACGCCATCGCCAGCATCGATGTCGGCGGCGGACTGGGCGTGCGCTACCGCGAGGGCGAACAGGCGCCGGATGCGCGCGAGTACGCCGATGCGATCCGCCAGGCGCTGGCCGGCTTCGGCGGGCGCATCCTGGTCGAGCCGGGCCGCTGGCTGGTGGCCGAGGCCGGCATCCTGCTGACCCGCGTGCTGCTGGAGAAGCATGGCCAGGCGCGCAGCTTCCTGGTGCTGGACGCGGCCATGAACGACCTGCTGCGTCCCAGCCTGTACGACGCCTGGCACGACATCGTGCCGGTGGGCGCCGCGGCCGGCCGCGAAACCGCCGTCTACGACGTCGTGGGGCCGGTCTGCGAGACCGGCGACACCTTCGCCACCGCGCGCGAACTGCCGCGCTGCGAAGCCGGCGACCTGGTCGCGATCCTCGGCACCGGCGCCTATGGCGCGTCGATGGGATCGACCTACAACTCGCGTCCGTTGCCGGCCGAGGTGCTGGTGGACGGAGAGCGCTATGCGGTGGTGCGCCGCCGCCAGAGCTTCGACGAGATGCTGGCCGGCGAGCAGCCGGCTGCCGATTGGAGAAAAGCATGAAGAAGCGAGGAACCCGCGTGGAGGAACCAGCAACGAATGGGAGCCGGGTGACAGGCGGGCAGCGGGCTTTCCGCACCCTCTCGTCCCTCGCGCTGCTCCTCTCGTTCCTGCTCCTGTCCGCCTGCGCGCACCACAATCCGCTGGCGAAGTGGGAACGCTCGCCCAACTTCGACACGCGCCGACCGGTGGTGGTGGTGCTGCACTACACCGCCGGCAAGACCGCCGAGGGCAGCCTGCGCACGCTGCAGACCGCCAACAGCAACGGCCCGGTCAGCGCGCATTACCTGCTGGGCAAGGACGGCACGCTGTACCAGCTGGTCGATGAAGACAAGCGTGCCTGGCACGCGGGCGATGGCCGCTGGGGCACCATCACCGATCTCAACTCGGCGTCGATCGGCATCGAGATCGACAACGACGGCTATACGCCCTTTCCGGACGTGCAGATCGAGAAGCTGATCGTGCTGCTGGACGACGTGACCCGGCGCCAGGGCATCCCGCGCGAGCAGGTCATCGGCCACGAGGATCTGGCGCCGGGACGCAAGATCGACCCGGGCCCGTTGTTCCCGTGGAAACGCCTGCACGACGCCGGCTTCGGCATCTGGCCCGACCCGGCCGCGGGCGATCCGCCGCCGGAGTTCGATGGCTGGCTGGCGATGGCGGCGATCGGCTATCCGCTCGACGACCGCGCCAACGCGCTCCAGTCCTTCCGCCATCATTTCCGTGGCATGCGCAGCCAGGGGGCCGAGCTCGACGCCGAGGACCTGCGCATCCTCTACGGCCTGAGCCGTCCGCTGCTGCGATCGCCGGCCGTGCCCGCGGCCGTTCCGGCGAATACGCCGTAGGTGCGAAACGGGAGCGGGCCGCCGGGCACTGGAAACATGTCGATGAAACCAATCCTGCTATGCCTCGCCCTGCTGCCGGGTACCGCCCATGCCGTGGCGGCTTCCGCGGACGCTGCGGCGTTCTACGACAAGGCCGTGCAACAGGCCTTCGAGCACTACCAGCTGCCCGGCATCGCGGTCGGCGTGATCGAGGACGGCAGGATCGTCCACGTCGCCACCCGTGGCGAGCTGGTGGCCGGCGAAGGGAAGGCGGTCGATGCCGGTACGCTTTTCAAGATCGCTTCCAATACCAAGGCGATGACCGCGGCGGTGCTGGCGCGGCTGGTGCAGGCCGGCCGCCTGCGCTGGGACGACCCGGTGACGAAGTACCTGCCGTCGTTCCGCATGTACGACCCGTGGGTGACGCGCAACATGCAGGTGCGCGACCTGCTGATCCACAACAGCGGACTGGGCCTGGGGGCCGGCGACCTGATGCTGTGGCCGGAGCCGAACCATTTCACCCGCCAGGACATCATCGCCGGGCTGGCGCACCTCAAGCCGGCCGGCAGTTTCCGCGCCGACTACGCCTACGACAACCTGCTGTACGTGGTGGCGGGAGAGGTGGCCGCGGTCGCCGGCGGCAAGCCCTACGCGGAGCTGGTGCGGCAGGAGATCTTCGCGCCGCTGGGCATGGACCGCTGCCAGGTCGGCGCGTGGTCGCCCGCGGCGGTGGGCGACGTCGCCCAGCCGCATTACCGCCGGGACGGGCGCAACGTGGTGGGCGGGCGCGATGGCGATGTCGTCGCGGATTTCCCGTCGATGGCCGCCGGCGGGGTGCGCTGCAGCCTCGACGACATGCTGCGCTGGATGCAGGCGCTGCTCGACCCGGCGCGGGTGCCAGGCTGGCTGGACGCCACCCAGCGCCGCGCGCTGTGGACCGCGCACATGCCGATGCCCATCGGCCAGCGCCTGCGCGATTGGGACGGCACCCACTTCCTCGCCTACGGCTACGGCTGGCGTCTGTCGGACATGGACGGACAGTGGAAGGTGGCGCATACCGGCACGCTGTCGGGCATGTACTCGTCGCTGGCGCTGCTGCCGGACCGGCGCAGCGGGGCGGTCATCCTGATCAACGGCGAAGGCGAGGACGCGCGCACCGCGCTGATGCAGGCCCTGCTCAAGCGCCAGACCGCGCCTGCCGCGGGCCACGACGTCCTCCATTACGCCGGCCTGCTGGAACGGGAAAAGGCGCAGCGTCGTTCCGACGGCCATGGTCGCCCGGCCATGGCGCCGGCCATCGCGGTCGCGGCGCGGAATTTCGGCGCCGATGCCGGCGTATGGGCCGATCCCTGGTTCGGTCAGGTCACGCTATGCGCCGTTGGGAAGGGCATCGCTTTGACCGCGTTGAAGTCGCCGGCCATGCGCGGCCGGGTCATGTCGTCCGCTGGCCGCCCCTGGGTGCAGTGGCAGGGGCTGGGCGAGGACGCGGAGGCGTGGCTGGAGTTTTCCGGGGACGGAGCGCAACGCACCCTGCGCCTGCGCGCCATCGATCCGGACATCGACTTCAGCTACGACTACCAGGACCTGGAATTCCACCGGGTCGGTGATTGTCCGTGAATGCGGCCGCGAAGCACGGCCGGCCGGCCATCCGCACCGGTCATGCGTGATGGCAATGGAGGATGTGGCCTCTATTGTGCGGCGCATCACGAAAATATTTTATTTCCATAGCCTTGGGGTATGGGGAATAGTTTATTGACCACCGGATTCGGCACGTGTTAAACAGCTGTGAAGCCGGGTTGAACCGGGCGCGGATGCGCGGCCGGTGCTTCTTTCCAAGGGTCCGCACGATGCGACCGGCGGAGGAGGGAATCCCGGCGGACAGGCCTGCAGTCGGGCTTGGCATGGTGCAGGCCGGCGGACAGGGAGTCTCCCCGGTGCAGTGAAACCACGGAAGGAAAGGTGCGGCTGCCGGGGAGGTGGCGCGCATCCTGGTTGGATTGGCGGAATCGTGCCGCCCTTGAGGTTGGACCGATGGATGGTCGCCGTACCCCGCCGACGCGGGGATGGAAATGGGCCGGCATCGTTCCCGAAGCATCCCCCGTTACGCGTTCCCTTTGGAGAGAGAGAGCATGTCCGCCTTGTCACGTACCCCGCGGCTTCACCACTTGAGCGCGGCCCTGCTGCTGGCGCTCGGCAGCCCGTTGGCCGCCTTCGCCCAGACCCAGCCCGCAGCCGGCAATACCTCGCCGGAGGCGCGCACCCTCGACCGCGTTTCGGTCACCGGCTCGCGCATCCAGCGCACCGACGTCGAAGCCGCATTGCCGGTCACCATCATCCAGAAGGCCGAGATCGAGGCCCAGGGCATCACCTCGGCCGAACAGCTGCTGCAGCAGCTGAACATCGCCAGCAGCGGCCCGGACAGCCTGGCCGCCAACAGCGGCATCGCGCCTCCCGGCACGCGCGGCAACAACGGCGTCTCCGGCGCCAACCTGCGCGGCCAAGGCGCCGATGCGACCCTGGTGCTGCTCAATGGCCGCCGCGTCGCCGCGCACGGCCTGGCCGGCCAGGTGGTGGACCTGAACTCGATTCCGTTCGCCGCGATCGAGCGCGTGGAAGTGCTGCGCGACGGCGCCTCGGCCGTGTACGGCACCGACGCCATCGGCGGTGTGATCAACTTCATCACCCGCAACAACTACCAGGGCATCACCCTCAGCGCCGGCGCCGACGTGACCCAGGAAGGCGGCGGCAACATCTACCACAGCAGCCTGCTCGGCGGCTGGGGCGACCTGGACAGCGACCGCTGGAACGTGTGGGCGGCGCTGAACGTCAAGAAGAACAAGATCCTGCGCGGCAACCAGCGCGACTTCGTCAACAGCTTCCAGCCCGATCGCGGCCTGTCGCCGGATACGCGCGGCACGCCGTTCGCCAACATCGTCAGCGGCACCGGCAGCATCATCGGTGGCGGCCTGAAGGATCCTGGCAGCGGCCTGACCAAGACCACCATCAATACGCTGCGCCTGCCCGGCGGCGCCGGTTGCGAGAACGGCGGCGACATGATGGGCGACTACGGCGACAAGATCTGGGCCAGCCCGGGCGCCAGCTTCGGTTGCGCCTGGGACTACGGCCGCGCGCGCACCATCCAGCAGCCGGTGGATACCGTGCAGGGCATCGGCCGGGCCACGTTCAAGGTCGGCGACAACCATGAATTCTTCGCCGAGTTCATGGGCTCCAAGGTGACTTCCAAGCGCCAGTTCGAGGCGCAGCAGATCACCACCAGCATCAATGCCACCGGAACCCAGCTCGACGCGTACGAACTGAACGCCAACACCAAGGCGACCTACGACGCGATCTACAACCAGCTGCACACCTACTTCGGCGACCAGGCCAACCTGGTCTACGGCAGCCCGATCGCCTACCGCTGGCGCTGCGAGATCTGCGGCCCGCGCCAGCTGGAAACCGAGACCAAGGCCTACCGCATGCTGTTCGGCATGACCGGCACCGTGGGCAGCTGGGACTACAACATCGGCCTGTCGCGCGCCGAAAGCCGCGCCCAGTCGGTGCTGGCCGGCGGCTACTACTACACGCCGCAGCTGAAGGCGGCGCTGAAGAACGGCGTGCTCAACCCGTTCCTGATGCCCGGCCAGGACCAGTCCAAGGCGGCCTACGACGCGATGGCCGCGGCCGACGCCAGCGGCCTGCTGCTGTACAAGGGCGTGTCCAGCACGACGACGTTCGACGCCAGCTTCAGCGGCAGCCTCGGCTTCAAGCTGTGGGGCGCGGAAGACGTGCAGGCCGCGGCCGGCGTGGACATCCGCCGCGAGGAATACGAGTTCAGCGGCCCGTCGGAATGGGCGGCCGGCAACGCGTTCGTGTTCGGCGCGCCGGGCGATGCGGCCAACTACATGTCGCCCAAGCAGCGCAACGTCAAGGCGGTGTTCGCCGAGTTCAACCTGCCGGTGGTCGACAGCCTCGAGCTCAACCTGGCCGTGCGCCACGACCGTTACGACGGCTTCGGCGGCACCACCAATCCGAAGTACTCGTTCAAGTGGCAGCCGATCGACTGGCTGGTGTTCCGCGGCTCCTACAGCACCGGCTTCAAGGTGCCTGACTTCGCCAAGCTGTTCCGCGGCGTCACCGAGAGCCAGTACACCGGCCTGGACCTGGCCGACCCGGCGACCTGCCCGAAGGGCCAGTACAACCCGGACGTGGCCAACTGCAGCGAACAGATCCGCCCGGACATCATCACCGGCGGCAACCCGAACCTGAAGCCGGAAGAGGCCAAGCAGCGCAGCGTCGGCTTCGTGCTGGCGCCGAACGGCAACTTCAACGTCAGCGTCGACTGGTGGGAGATCGAGCGCCTCAACACGATCCGCAGCGGCTTCAACCTGTCGACGATGACCGCGAACTACCCGCTGTATGCGTCCAACTTCATCCGCGACAGCAGCGGCAAGATCATCGCCATCGACCAGCGCTACATCAACACCGGCGGCACGCTGACCCGCGGCATCGAGCTGGACTCCAACCTGCGCGGCGACCTGGCCGGCGGCACCTGGAACGTCCACCTCAACGGCAACTACCTGGACACCTTCAAGACCAAGACCTTCGACAGCCTGCCCTACAGCGACAACCTGGTCGGCGAGTACGAGCGTTACTACAACCTGCCGATCAAGTGGAAGCACACGGTCAGCCTCGGCTGGGCCAAGGGCGACTGGGCGCAGACGCTGACCCAGGTCTACCGTGGCGGCTACAAGGACTGGAAGCCGGGCGGCATCGTCAACGGCTACACCCCGCCGGCGTGGGACGGCAACGTCGATGCCTACGTCACCTACAACTACAGCCTGACCTGGTCCGGCATGGAGAACCTGAAGGCGACCTTCGGCATCCGCAACCTGCTCAACACCGATCCGCCGTTCACCGTCCGCTACCTGGACGATGGCGACGGTGCCGGCTGGGAAGCGCGCGTGGCCGACCCGCGCGGCCGTTCCTTCAACCTGCTGCTGGAGTACCGCTTCCAGTGACGTACCCCGGGGCCCGGTTTCCGGGCCCCTTTCGTCGCCGCCCGGCAACCGGCGGCGACGGAAGCGTTTCCTCCGCGTTGTCGGCAGGCCGCGCGCCGGTCCTGCCTCGATCCACGCACCACACCGTTGTGCAAGCGAGGCGTTGATGAAGATGTCCACCAAGCTGTTGCTCCCGGCCGCGCTGCTGGCCCTGCTCACCGCCTGCGGCCACACGCCCCCGCGCAACCCGATGGCGACCTGGGTGCCTTCACCCAACCAGGACGTGCGCCGGCCCAACCTGATCGTCATCCACTTCACCGAGCAGCATTCGGTGCAACAGAGCCTGGACACACTGCGCAGCCGCAACAGCGGCGGCCCGGTCAGCGCGCACTACCTGATCGGCGCCGACGGCAGGAATTACCAGCTGGTCAGCGACGAGCGCCGCGCCTGGCATGCCGGCTCCGGCAGCTGGGGATCGTTCACCGACCTCAATTCCGCTTCCATCGGCATCGAACTGGACAACGACGGCAAGTCGCCGTTCGCCGAGGCGCAGATCCAGAGCCTGCTGGTGCTGCTGGAAGACCTGTGCACGCGCCTGCGCATCCCGCGCAGCCAGATCATCGGCCACCAGGACCTGGCGCCGACGCGCAAGCCCGATCCGGGCCCGCTGTTCCCGTGGAAGCGCCTGGCCGAGGCCGGCTTCGGCCGCTGGCCGGCCGCCGACGCGCCGCCGGCGCCGGACGGATTCGATCCGTGGACCGCGCTGCGCCTGATCGGCTATCCGCTGGACGACCGCGCCGCCACGGTGCGCGCCTTCCGCAACCATTTCCGCGGCCAGGGCGGCAGCGAACTGGATGCCGAGGACCTGCGCATCCTGCATGCGCTGGCCTCGCGCGACCCCGCTGCTTCCACCGCGAACCAATGAGGCCGGCCGCATGATCCGACCGAACCGCGCACTCCCCCCCCGTACCGGACGCATCGCCATGACGTTCGCCCTGAGCCTGGCGGCGATCAGCCCGGCCGCTCTCGCCGCCGATGCCGGCGACCGGCTGGGCCTGCCGCCGTCGCCGGCATCGACCGAGTTCGTGCAGCAGCGCACCCAGTTCCAGCTGCACACGCTGCTGACCGAGCAGCGCCACCCCAAGACCTGGAACCTGAGCGAAGCGGCGGCGACCGATCCGGCGCAGGCGCTGTCGCAGCTGTTCTCGGTGGACGAGGATGTGGCCCGCGCCTTCGCCGCGCTGGCCGACGATCCGCAGCGCATGGCGAAACTGCACGCGGCATCAGGCGCGGTGCAGCGCGCGCTGCGCGATGGCCACCGCATCTATTTCTACGGCACCGGCTCCACCGGACGCCTCGCCGAGACGCTGGAAAGCGGCATATGGCGCCCGTTCTGGAACCGCATGCAGGCCGATCCGGCGTGGCCGCGCATCGCCGCCAGGCTGCCGGCCAACCTCGGCGAGCGCGTACGCGGCGAGATCACCGGCGGCGACCGCGCGCTGATCAGTTCGCTGGAAGGCTTCGAGGACCTGCAGCTGATCGGCGCGCTGCAGATGCGCGACGACGGCATCGGCGTCGACGACGTGGTGTTCGCGGTGACCGAAGGCGGCGAGACATCGGCGGTGATCGGTACCGCGCTGGCCGCCGCCGAGGAGCGCGGCCAGGGCACCGACCGCGTCTGGTTCGTCTACAACAACCCGGACGAGGTGCTGCGCCCGTTCGAGCGCAGCCGGCGCGTGCTCGACGACGCGCGCATCCACAAGATCGCGCTGCCGACCGGCCCGCAGGCGATCACCGGCTCCACCCGCATGCAGGCCACCACCACCAGCCTGTACGCGCTGGGGCTGGTGCTGGAGGACGCCCTGCGTGCGCTGCTGCTGCCGCACCTGCCGGCGGCCGACGCGCAGCGCCTGGGGCTGGACGCGAAGGACAGCATCGAAAGCCGCCTGCGCGGCTTTGCCGGACTGCAGCGCAGCGTGGCCGCCAGCGCGCCGCAGCTGGCGCCATGGACCGTGCGCGAAGCGCAGGCCTATACCGACGGCCGCCACGCCACCTACCTGGCCGGCGAAACGCTGATGCCGGTGTTCGTGGACGTGACCGAGCGCGCGCCGACCTTCCGGTTGGCGCCGCTGGACCGCACCGACACCGCGCCGCCGGCGTCGTGGATCCGCGTGTGGGCGCCGGTGGCGACGCCGCAGGCCGCGTGGGATGCCCTGCTGCACCGTCCGTTCCACGGGCTGGATGCAACGCAGTACCGCCCGCAGTTCGAGCAGAAGGTGGACGACCCGGCGCTGCGCGGCACCGCCCTGCGCAGCCTGGAGCGCGCCGGCGCCGAGCAGCAGGCCCTGTACGACCTGTCCTGGTCGCCGGCCAACCGCGAGCGCCTGCCGCCGCAACCGGGCGACCTGGGCGTGCTGCTGTGTTATGCCGGCGAACCGGTGGACGCGCTCGCGCGGCAGTGGTGGCAGGCGTTCGGCGATGCCGGTGCTGGCCTGCTCACCGTCACCGTGGGGCATGGCGCGGCTTCGGGCGATGCCTTGAAGGGCCTGGACGGCGCGGCGCAGGGCATCGCGCTGGAGCTGCCGCAGCGGCGCGACCCGCTTGGCCTTGACCGCACGCTGGCGTTGAAGATGCTGCTCAACGCGCATTCGACCGCGGTGATGGCGCGGCTCGGGCGCACGGTCGGCAACACCATGACCGCGGTGCAGCCGGGCAATCTCAAGCTGATCGGCCGCGCCACCTACCTGATCCAGTCGCACGTCAACGCCGTGCTCGATGGCAAGCGCTGGAGCGCCCGGCACGGCGCCACCGCGCCGCTGAGCTATGCCGAGGCCAACGCCGTGCTGTACGAGGCGATCGAGCAGCGCGCGCGCCTGCCCGAGGCGGCGCAGCTGCCCGAGGTGGAACTGGCGATCGTCGCCGTGCTCGAGCGCCTGGACAGCGGCAAGCCGCTGGACTGGGCCGGTGCCGCACGGCAACTGCGCGACAAGGGCCTCAACGGTTATCTGCGCGAGCGGAATTGACCGGCGAGGCCACGCGGAGCGAGGCGGGTCGCGACCCGGTACTGATGCGGATTCCTCGGCTTGTGCGTGGATCCGGGCATCGGCAAACCCGGCCGCGACTCCTCGCTCCTGGCCATCCAGCGCCGCCCCGGCAAGCGAGTCCACAGGAGATCTCCATGCATCCCCGAGCCCATGCACTGCTTCTGCTGCTGGCCTGCGCAAGCGCGCAGGCGGCACCGGCGGTATCACCGGCCACCACGCCGGCACAGGCCGGCATGCTCGATGTCGCCACGCTGGCGCCGGGCTTCTCGCTGGACATGCGCTATGCCGGCAGCGACAACTTCACCGGCCGCCCGGTACCCGGCTACGACGCGCCGCGCTGCTATCTGCTCGAACCCGCCGCGCAGGCGCTGGCGCGCGTGCAGCGCACGCTGCAGGCGCAGGGCCGCGCATTGCGCCTGTACGACTGCTATCGCCCGGTGCGGTCGGTGCAGTCGTTCGTCGCCTGGGCGCACGATCCGGCCGACCAGCAGGCCAAGCCCCGCTACTACCCGAACATCGACAAGAGTCGATTGCTGGACGGCTATATCGCCGAACACTCCGGCCACAGCCGCGGCGCCACCGTCGACCTGGGCCTGCTCGACTGCCGTGAGGACGGCTGCGTGGAAGTGGACATGGGCACCGGCTTCGACCGCTTCGATCCGCTGGCCCATACCGACAGCCCGGACATCACCCCGCAGCAGCGCCGCAACCGCCAGCTGCTGCTGGACGCGATGCGCGCCGAGGGCTTTGCCAACTATCCGATGGAATGGTGGCACTACACCTTCCGGCCCGAGCCGACGCCCGATACCGCCTACGATTTCCCGGTACGGTAGCGCCCAGCCAGGCGTCACGCCTCCTGTAGAGCGGGGCAACGCCCCGCTGGGGCTTCACCGGGAAGGTCCCGCCGGGCGTTGTCCAGCACCGCAGCGCCGCAGCGCCACGGCGATCCATCCGCCTTGTAGAGCGGGGCAACGCCCCGCCGAGGCATTCCGGCAATGCCCGCCCGGCACCGCAGGATCTTCATCGCCCGGTCGCGGCTCGCGCGTTCCTGCAGACATCGCGCAGCCGGCTACACTGCGGCTCCCTGTGACCGCGACCGACACCGATGAACCTGGAACTGCACTACGGCCTGCCGGGCTCGCTCGAAGCCGCGCTGATCGCGCTGGCGATCGGCTTCGTGGTGTTCTTCCTGTGGTGGCAGGTCTGTCGCCGTGCCGGCCTGTCGCAAGGGCACGCGATTGCGTGGGCCAGCCTGGCCGCGGTCGCCATCGGCGCCGGCGTGGACTGCTGGAACCTGTTCTACCTGGGCATGGTGCAGCTGGAGTCGCCGCTCTACGCGCGGTTGGCGCTGGCCGGCATCCACGACCCGGACCAGCTGGGCACGCGCGTGGTGCTGGAAGTGGCTGGCGCGCTGGTCGGCGTGGGGCTGGGATGGCGGGCGTTCAGTCCGCACGCCGCGTCGGAAGACGACAAACCCGGCGGGTAATCGTGCCCGGACAGGCCTGCGCGTACCGTGGATGGAACGCCCGAATGCGCGCCTTACCTGCGGCTCACGGCGCGCTAACCAGGGCGGTAGCCGCTTGTCGGCATGCGTTGGTTAACGGCATGTTTTCCGCGCCTCCGCAGGGTGCATGCGATTCAGGACGGGCCTGCAAGGGTGGCGGCGTGCGGAATCACCGCGCTTTCCAGACCGCAGGAGGAAACACCCGATGACCGTTCGCAACCGCAATCCGCTGTTCGCCCTCGTCGCCGCCGTCGGTGCCGCACTGGCCCTTCCGGCCATGGCCCAGGACACCCGGGCCGAGCAGGAGCGCCAGGCGCAGGAACAGGCGGCGCAGGCACGGCAGGACACCGCCGCCGACGCATCGGCCAGTGGCAACGACCAGTCGTGGGCCAGCCTGGATGCCGACGGCGATGGCAGCATC
Organism: Stenotrophomonas nitritireducens; assembly: GCF_001431425.1. Taxonomy (GTDB): domain Bacteria; phylum Pseudomonadota; class Gammaproteobacteria; order Xanthomonadales; family Xanthomonadaceae; genus Stenotrophomonas; species Stenotrophomonas nitritireducens. Next base: position 205,047 of record NZ_LDJG01000005.1, on the reverse strand, counting down.
AGCCGCACCGAGGCGCAGGCCCATGCCGGGCTGGCGCGGATCTTCGATGCCGCCGATGCCGACAAGGACGGCAAGCTGACCCCGGATGAATACCGGGCCTATACCGCCTCGCAGCAGAAGTAACGCACCGGCGGCGACGCCGCCATGCACCGGAAGAGCGGCCCGCGGGCCGCTCTTCCATGTCCGCCGTACGAGGCGGTTGCTATCCTGTGGCGCATGACTTCTCCCTCCCCCGCAAACGCACATTCCCCCTCCATCGGCCTGGTCGGCTTCGACGGCGACGACACGCTCTGGAAGAGCGAGGATTATTACCGCCAGGCCGAGCAGGATTTCGAATCCGTCCTCGGTCACTACATCGACCTGCACGATGCCGGCACCGCGCAGCATCTGCTCAAGGTGGAGCGGCGCAACCTGGCGGTGTTCGGCTACGGCGCCAAGGGCATGACCCTGTCGATGATCGAAGCCGCCATAGAACTGACCGACGAACGCATCTCCGCCGCGCACCTGCGCCAGATCGTGGAGATCGGCCGGCGCACCCTGCAGCATCCGGTCGACGTGATCGACGGCGTGCGCGAGGCGGTGACCGCCATCGCCGCGCGCTGGCCGGTGGTGCTGATCACCAAGGGCGATCTGTTCCACCAGGAGCAGAAGATCGAACGCTCCGGGCTGCGCGACCTGTTCCCGCGCATCGAGATCGTCTCGGAGAAGGACCCGTCCACCTACGCGCGGGTGCTGGCCGAATTCGACCTGCCGGCCGACCGCTTCGTGATGGTCGGCAACTCGCTGCGCTCGGACATCGAGCCGGTGCTGGCGCTCGGTGGCTGGGGCGTGCACACCCCGTATGCGGTCACCTGGGCGCACGAGGCCGAGCACGGCGTCTCCAGCGACGAGCCACGCCTGCGCCTGGCCGATACCGCCTGGCAGTGGCCGGACGCGGTGGCGGCGATTGAAGCCGGGAACGAGTGATGGGCAGCGGGGGGCGGGCAAAGGCAAGGGCGAAGTGGCTGCGTTGCTGCTTTTCTTTCCTCCTCGTCCCTCTCCACGCGTTCCTCGCCCTTTCCGCTGCGGCATGGGCACAGGAGCCCGCCGCCCGTCCAGCCGCTGCCGCCTATGAGCCGGGCACCGGCGATGCCTGGCTCGACCGGCAGCTGGCCGACGTCAACCTGTACGCGGCGCGCTATCCCGACGCCTTCATCGACGAAGTGGTGCGTTACGGCGGTGCGCGGCGCGGTTATGTCGAGGCGCTGATGCAGCAGCACGGCTGGGCCGCCGGGGACATCTGGTTCGCCTGTTTCTGGGGCCAGGCCATCGGCGCCAGTTGCCGCGAACCGGTGCAGGCGCGCACCCGGCTCCCGGGCGAGGGCTGGAAGACCGTGGTGGAAAGCCTGCCGGTGGCGCCGGACAACCTGCATTGGCGCGCCGTGCGCCAGGCGTTGGTCGCCAGCTACGACCACTGGGACCGGCCGGTCCGGCTGGACGCGCTGTTGCAGCGCCAGCTCGGTGATCGCGCGCAGCGCGACGCGGCGGCCCGCGGGCGCGATTGAGCGGCTGATCCGCGGCCCGGCCGCGGAAGCGGGACGAGCGGCCACGGCGGTTGCGCGGAGAAGTCCCGGGCCGTGGAGCGCCGGCTCCGGCCATGGTTCCGTTCCTCCTCGCGGTGGAGGACGGAAGTAACGAATGCAATGGATGACCCCATGCCCCCATCCGGGCGAAAATGGCGGCTTTCCCCTGCCATTCCGTGCGCCCGCCATGACCGCCGACCGTTTCGTTTCGACCGATCACATCCGCAGCCTGTTCTCGCAGGCGATGTCGCACATGTACCGCACCGAAGTGCCGTTGTACGGCACCCTCGTGGAACTGGTGGGCGAGGTCAACGCCGGCGTGCTGGCCGCCCAGCCGGAACTGGCCGCGCAGATGGAGCGCAGCGGCGAGCGCGAGCGCCTGGACGTGGAACGCCACGGCGCGATCCGCGTCGGCACCGCGCAGGAGCTGTCCACGCTGCGGCGTCTGTTCGCGGTGATGGGCATGCAGCCGGTGGGGTACTACGACCTGTCGGTGGCCGGCGTGCCGGTGCATTCCACCGCGTTCCGCCCGGTCGATGGCGAATCGTTGAACCGCAATCCGTTCCGCGTGTTCACCTCGCTGCTGCGGTTGGAGCTGATCGAAGACGAAGCGCTGCGTGCGCAGGCCGCGGACATCCTGTCGCGCCGCGATATCTTCACCCCGGGCGTGCTGCAGCTGATCGAACAGTGCGAACGCGACGGCGGCCTGTCCGATGGGGACGCCTGGCGCTTCGTGGTCGAGGCGCTGGAGACCTTCCGCTGGCACAACGAGGCCACCGTGTCGCTGGCCACCTACCACGCGCTGCACGGCGCGCACCGGCTGGTGGCCGACGTGGTCAGTTTCCGCGGCCCGCACATCAACCACCTGACCCCGCGCACGCTCGACATCGATGCCGCGCAGGCGTCGATGCATGCGCGCGGCCTGGCTGCCAAGGCGGTGATCGAAGGCCCGCCGCGCCGCGCCTGCCCGATCCTGCTGCGCCAGACCAGCTTCAAGGCGCTGGAGGAACTGGTGCATTTCCCCTCGGGCGAAGACAACGCCGCCGGCACGCACACGGCACGCTTCGGCGAGATCGAGCAGCGAGGCCTGGCGCTGACCCCGAAGGGCCGCGCGCTGTACGACACCCTGCTGGCGCAGGCGCGCGACAATGGCGGTGCGGGCAGCACCGGCGGCGACTACGCGCAGCGCCTGCAGGCTGCGTTCGCCGGCTTCCCCGACGACCACGCCACCCTGCGCCGCGAAGGCCTGGGCTACTACCGTTACCTGCTGACCGATGCGGGCCGCACGACGCCGGCGGCCGAGCGCGCGTTGCCGGCCGAGGTGTTGATCGAGCGTGGATTGGCCAGCGCCGAACCCATCATCTACGAGGACTTCCTGCCGGTCAGTGCGGCGGGCATCTTCCAGTCCAACCTCGGCGGCGAGGAGCAGCGCGCCTATGCGGCGCGCGCCAACCGCGATGCGTTCGAGCAGGCGCTGGGGGCGACGGTGGCGGATGAGTTCGCGATCTACGAGCGCCTGCAGGCGGAGTCGCTGGCGCAGTTGGCGGCCTGATCCGCATGTAGGGCGAGCCCGGCGCCCGCAGCGCGTAGCAGCGGGACTTGCCGCGCCGGCTCCTGCTGTTGTCTTGGCTTTTGCTCTTCTGGAGACCCCTTCCGTCGCTGCGGAAGGGAGCCCGGAGGGCAACAGCCAACAGCAACAGCCAACAGCGCAATCACGGCAAAGGGTAGTTGCGTGTGTCGTACCGCTGCCGCAAGCGACCAGCCGTGCGGCTGGCCGTCCTTATTCCTGCCGCAACGCCGCGATCGGATCCAGCTGCGCAGCCTGGCGGGCCGGATAGACGCCGAAGGCCAGGCCGACCAGGGCGCAGAATCCAGCCGAGAGCAGCACCGGCAGCAGCGCCCAGGCCACCTGCCAGCCGGCAAAGGCGGCGATCAGGTAGGCCAGTGCCGCGCCGAACAACAGGCCCAGCAGTGCGCCTGCAATGCAGATCACGCTGGCCTCGCGCAGGAACTGCGCCACCACGTCGTTGCGGCGCGCGCCGAGCGCGCGCAGCAGACCGATCTCGCGCCGCCGCTCCAGCACGTTGGCGAGCATGATGTTCATGATGCCGATACCGCCGACCAGCAGGCTGACGCCGGCGATGGCGCCCATCACCACCTGGAAGATGCGCTGCGTCTTCTGGTGCTGCTGGAACAACTGCTGCGGCACCACCAGCTGGTAGTCGGCGACGCCGGCATGGCGCTGGTCGAGCACCGCCGACAGCACGCCGGCGCCGGCGGCCAGTTTGTCGGGCGTGTCCAGGCGCAGCAGGAAACGGTCGATGGGGTCTTCGCGCGGCTGGAAACGGAAGCGCGCCTGCGCGCTGGCCAGCGGCACGAATACCCGGTTGCTTTCCGAACCGAGCTGCACGCCTTCGAAATCGCGCTTGCCCAGGTCGCGGTCGGCGAGCACGCCGACCACTTCCAGCCAGACATGATTGACCTTGAGCAGCTGGCCGACCGGGTCGCGGCCGGGAAACAGGCTGGCAGCGGCCTGGTGGCCCAGCACCGCCACCGATGCCAGCGCGGCATCGTCCTCCGCGCTCAACGCGCGTCCCCCGGCGAGCTGCAGGGAAGACAGCTCGAACCAGTCGGGACTCACGCCGCTGGCCTGCGCGTCGCTGCCGGCGTGGTCGCTGAACACCGAGTAGGTGCGGATGCGCTTCTCCGCGGCGAACCGGTCGGCGCCGGGCACCACCTGCAGCGCCGCCTGCGCGTCGGAGACGGTAAGGCCCAGGCTGCGGGCGCGGTTCTCGCGCAGGGTCGCATCATCCTGCGGCCGTGCCTCGGCAATCAGGTTGCGCAGGCCCAGTCCTTCGACCAGCTTCAACGCTTCGCGGCGGCTGCCTTCGCCGACTGCCTGCATCGCCACGATCGCGCCGACCCCGAAGATCAGCCCGAGCAGGGTCAGCAGGGTACGCAGGCGTCGCCGCCAGAGTTCCTCGACCGCCTCGCGCCACACCTGCGGCAGTTGTGGAAGCCGTGCCTTCATCCTGCGTCCTTGTCCTTGGCTTGGTCGGTTGTCTCGTCCGGCAGCGCATCGGCCGGCTGCGCCGGGCCGCCCGCCGACAGCAGGACCTCCTCGCCCGCGGCCAGGCCCTTGAGCACCCGCGACCGCGCGCTGCCGCGCACGCCCAGCTCGATCTCGCGGCGCACGAAACCACGGCCTTCGCGCACCTTTACCCAGTGCTTGCCGTCCTGCTGCTCGATGGCGACATTGGCCACGCCGATGGCATCGGCCTCGCGCGCCAGCACGATCTTCGCGGTGAAGCGCTGTCCGGGAACGAAGCCATGCCGGGCGATCACCTCCGCAGGCACCGGTGCGCGCACCGACAGGTATTTCACCGGGCTCTCGCGCCCCAGCGTCTTTGCCGCGCTGGCGACCCACGACAAGCGGCTGGTGAAGCGCTGGTCGGGGCGGCCGAGCGGATGCAGCTCGACGCTGTTGCCGGTGGCCACGCCCTGCGCCTCGATCTGCGGCAGGTCGATCTGCACTTCCATCGCCGAGGTATCGGGAAGGCTGCCGAACTCGGTGCCGGCGTACATCGCCGCGCCGAGGGCCGGCTTGTCGCCGGACCAGCTGGGCGTCAGCAGCAGCACGCCGTCGTTGGGCGCGCGCAGTTCCAGCGCGTCCAGGTCGGCCTGGCGATCCTTGGCGGTGAGGTCGAAGGTGGCGCGCTGCGCGTCCAGCAACGCCAGTTCGGCGCCGCCGCGGGTGCCGGCCTGGCCGCGGCGCCATTGCAGCGTGTCCTGCTTCTCGCCGAGATAGCGGCTGTCCTCGATCGCGTCGAGCACGTCGTTGCGCGCCAGCGCCGAGAAATCGGCGCCGGCATAGCGCTGGGCGATGCCGAGCTGGACCGCGACCTGCGCCAGGTCCACCGAGACCCGGCCCTGGGTGGCTTCCAGGTCGCCCTCCTTGGACAGGCGCGCCAGCGCGTTGCGCTGCAGGTCAAGCTGGGCCTGGTCCAGCTGCTGCTTGCCGTCGGGCGCGATGAAGCGGGCCAGCAGGTCGCCCTTCTTCACCACGCTGCCTTCGGGCAGCATCCATTCGACCTGGCGCGAGGACCAGTTCCGGCCCGGGACGTTCAGCGGCATCGGCTTGCTCGAACGCAGTTCGCCTTCGCCGTCGATGCTGAGCAGCAATTCGCCGGCGGACACGATCTCCGATGCCGGCGGCACCGCATCGGCCGCGCAACCGGACAGCGCCAGGGCGAGGGGCAGCAGCAATGGCAGGCGAGGCTTCATGCGCCACGCTCCTTCGCCGGCGGCGCCGCGGCCAGTTCGACCCGGACGGCCTGCCCGGGTCGCAGCTGGGCGGCGGCCCCGTCGAACTGGATCACGATGTCGATCACCGGGATCGGCTGCACCTGCGACTTGCTGCGCACCGCGCGGCCCACGCTGGCGATCCGCCCGTGATGGGCGCTGCCGCCGCCGCCTTCGACCACGATCCGCGCCGGCGTCCCGACCGCCACGCGCAGCAGGTCGCGTTCTGGCAGCTGCGCGCGCACCGCCAGCGCGCTCGAGTCCGGGATCTCGGCTACGGTCTGGCCCAGCCAGACCTGCGAGCCGACGTCGAACTTCTCGCCGTTCCAGCTGCTCTTGTGCGCCATCACGCCATCGCGCGGCGCCAGGACGGTCATCCGCGCCACGGAGGCCTGCAGCCGTTCGACATCGGCCTGCAGCTGGGCGAGCTCGGAAGCGACCAGGCGCTGTTCCTGCAGGCGCTGGCCGGCGGCCAGCCGTTCGCGCTCCTGGGCCAGGGCCATGCGCTGTTCGGCCCGGCGCCGTTCCTCGATCAGTTTGTCGTACTGCATGGCGGCGATCAGCTCGCGCGGCTGCTCGGTCTTGCGCTGCGCCTTCTCCAGCGCGGCGCGGGCCTCGGCGGTGGTCAGCCGTTCGGTGCGCTGGCGCTCGGCCAGGTCGAGCAGCAGCTTCTCGCGCTCGCGCTGTTTTTCCTGCAGCTTGCTCTGCTTCTCGCCGAGGTCGCGCAGCAGCTGGCTGCTGTCGAAGGCCAGTACCGGTTGATCCTTGCGGACCGGCGAGCCGTCGGCGGCGAGCTGGGTGATCTTGAACTGCCACATGCGGTCCACCGATGGCGACATCAGCTGCGCCGCGCGCTGCGCGTAGACCTCGCCATCGACGCGCAGCGTGCCGCCGCCGGCGGCCGATGCCGCCAGCGCCAGGACGGGCAGGAAGCACAGGCACAGGCGTGCATGGCGGATTTTCATCGCGGCGTCCCTTCCTTGCCGGCCGGCGCATCGGCGATCACGCGCACGCTCATGCCCGGCAACAGCGTCAGCTTGCCGGGGTCGAACGCGATGTCGATCGGGAAATACAGCCCATTGCCCCATTCGGGGCGGCGCTCGGGCGCCCCGCCGATGGTGGTGATGCGCCCGGACACATCGGTGCCGGGCACTGCGTCGAAGCCCAGGCGCACCGCCTGCTCGACCCGCAGCGCCTGGCGGTCGGGCTGCAGCGCCCAGGCGCGCACCGAGAACCGGCTGGGGCTGGCGACCACCTCGCCGGCGCGGCTGCCGGGCATCGTCGAAGAGCCCTCGTCGATGCGGCCGCCGATCCAGTTGTTGTTGAAGCCGTGCACGACGATGCCGTCGCGGTCGGCGCGCACTTCGACGGTACGGACCAGCGCGGCGTGGTAGTCGCGCTGGACTTCCAGCTTGCGGATCTCGAGCCGGTTGTCCTCGCGGCGCCGGCGTACCGCCTCGCGCGCCTCGCCCAGCAGGCGGCGCTGCAGTTCCACCTCGCGCGTGGCGCTGCCGAGTTCGCCCTGGTAGCGGTCGTAATCGAGGTCCGAGACCAGTCCCTTGGGGATCTTCGCGTCGATCTTCGCCGTGGCGAGCTTGGCCTGCGCATCGACCAGCGCCAGTTCGGCATCGACCGCCTTGACCTCCAGCTCGGCGATCTCCTTGTCGCCCTTGGCCGCGGACTGTTCGATCTGCGCCTCGAGATCGGGAATCATCGCCGCCGACTGGCCGGGATCGATGCGCAGGACCACGTCGCCCTTCTTCACCGCCTCGCCTTCGGGCACGAAATAGCGGATCACCACCGGCGAACTGTTCGATTGCGGGGTGAGGATGACCTGGCTGTCGATCGCGCGGACCTCGCCGGTCAGCACCACCCTGGCCGCCGCGGGCAGGGCGGCCGCGATGCACAGCGCCGCCACCGCCAGCCGCTCAGTGCAGCGCCGAATCATGCTCGATCCTGCCGTCGTGCAGCCGAACCCGGCGCGGCGCGCGTGCGGCGATGTCGTTGTCGTGGGTCACCAGCACCACGGTCTGGCCGTCGCGGTGCACCTCGTCAATCAGCGCCAGCACGTCGGCCGCGCTGCGCGAATCGAGGTTGCCGGTGGGTTCGTCGGCCAGCAGCAGGGCCGGGCGCAGCAGCAGGGCGCGGGCGATGGCGGCGCGCTGCATCTGTCCGCCGGAAAGCTCGTTGGGCCGGTGATGGCGGCGTTCGGCCAGGCCGACCCGTTCCAGCAGCGCATCGGCGCGCTCGTGCGCTTCGGCCGGCGGCTGGCGGTGGAAGCGCAGCGGCAGCAGCACGTTCTCGCGCACGGTCAGCCGCGGCAGCAGGTGGAAGCTCTGGAAAACGAAGCCGATGCGGCGGTTGCGGATGTCGCTGCTGGCCTCGTCGTCGAGCGTGGCGACGTCGCGCTCCTCGATCAGGTAGTGACCGCTGGTCGGGTGGTCGAGGCAACCGAGGATGTTGAGCAGGCTGGACTTGCCCGAGCCGGACTGGCCGGTGATGGCGACGAATTCGCCTGCGCCGATCTTCAAGTTCACGTCGGCCAGCGCCCGCACGGTCTGTCCGCTCATGGCGTAGTGCCGGTGTACGTTGCGCAGTTCTATCACTGTCCGGTCATCCTGACTGCCCCTTTGGTCCTGTACCCGATGCTAGCCGAAGACGCGGCGGCAAGGCCATGGTGGAGCAGCTGGATCGAGATGCGCCGGGATGTTGATGGCCCGGCTTACTTGTCGGCTGGCCACCAGCGCGATCATGCGGAAATTTTGCTGTTGCTCGTGATCCTGCTCTGTCCTTGCTTCTGCCGCTGTCTGGGTCTTTGCTCTGGAAAGAAGCAACAACCAGGGCAGAAACTTGAAAGCAGAGCTTTCGCCCCTGCTTCGCAGGAGCGAGCTACTTTGACCAGCCATTCGGCTGTTGAAAAGGCTCCTCTTTGCTCGTGCAAAGAAAAGATAGACAAAAGAAGAGCTTTTCAACAGCCGAATGGCTGGTCAAGCACGCCCTGCCTCCGCGCCCGACGCGCTACGCGCGTCGGGTCCACTCCGCCGCCGGGATTTTTCGACGAGACATCCCTGTCTCGTCGAAAAACGACGTGCTCGCCCGCTTCACGGTCGAGTCCGGGGCAGCCGCCGCACGGCGGCTGCCCGTCCGGCGGAGCGAAGCAATGCTTCGCCTATCTCCGCCGAACCCATGCACGTCGCCCCTCCCGGGGTCTTATCCGTCGGCTCCGTCGCTGCGGAAGGGGGCCGGAAATCAAAAGCCAGAGGCAGCAGCAAAATCACTGGCAACGGCAACGGCAACGGCAACGGCAACGGCAACGGCAACGGCAACGGCAACGGCAACGCGTCGCGAATTTCCGTAGCGCCGGGCAACGCCCGGCAGGGACTTTATTGGAAATGCTTCAGCGGGGCGTTGCCCCGCTCTACGGGAGACGATCAGGCCCGCGCGATCCGCCGCTGCCGTTTGCGCTCCCGGCGCCGTGCGCGCCAGTTGCGCCAGTGCTGCTGCAGGCAGGAGAAGATCACATACAGCGCCGGGGTGCTGAGCAGGGTCAGGCTCTGCGAGATCAGCAGGCCGCCGATCATCGCGATACCGAGCGGGCGGCGCAGTTCCGAGCCTTCGCCCAGGCCGATCGCCAGCGGCAGTGCCGCCAGGATCGCCACCATCGTGGTCATCATGATCGGGCGGAAGCGCACGATGCTGGCCTCGCGCACGGCCTCGGCCGGCGACTTGCCGTGCTCGCGCTGCGCCACCAGGGCGAAGTCGATCATCATGATCGCGTTCTTCTTGACGATGCCGATCAGCAGCACCAGTGCGATGGTCGAGATCACCGAAAGATCGGTATTGGTCGCCCACAGCGCCAGCAGCGCGCCCATGCCGGCGGCCGGCAGGGTGGACAGGATCGTCACCGGGTGCACCAGGTTCTCGTACAGCATGCCCAGCACGATGTAGACCGTGGCGATGGCGGCGATGATCAGCATCAGCATCGCGGTCGGGTCCAGCGCCTGGCGGAAGCCGCCGGGTTCGGCCTGGCGGATGTCGCCGGGCATGCGCAGGCCGTCGATGGCGGCCTTGACGATGGCGTCGCCTTCGCCGCTGCTCACGCCGGGGGCCAGGTTGTAGCTCAGGTCCATCACCGTGTACTGGTTCTGGTGGGTCACCTGCGACGGCGCCAGGCCCGGCTCCTGGTGGGCGAAGGCGCTCAGCGGGATCATCTGCCCGCTGCTGGAGCGTACGTACACATCGTTGATCGCGGCCGGGCTGCCGGTCTGTTCCGGCAGCGCGTTGACCACCACGCCGTACTGGTTGAGGTCGGCGTAGATGGTGGAGATCTGGCGCTGGCCGAAGGCGCCATACAGCGCGCCGTCGATGGAGCCGATGCCCACGCCCAGGCGCGAAGCCTTCTCGCGGTCGATGACGATCCGCTGCATCAGCCCGCCCTTGTCCACGTCCGAACCGACGTCGCGCAGCTTCGGGTTCTGCTTCAGCGCTTCCACCAGCTTCGGCAGCCATTCGGCCAGCTGCGCGGCGTCGTTGCCCTGCAGGGTGACGCGGTTCTGCGCGCCCTGTCCGCCGCCACCGCCGCCGCCATCGGAGGGCAGGTCCTGGATGGCGCGCAGGCGCACGTCCAGGTCGGGGAACTGCGCGGCCTTGGCGCTCAGCCGCGCGACCACCAGGCTGGTGGCCTCGTGCCGGCCCTCGGCCATGGTCTTCAGCTCGATGTTGAACTGCGCGCTGCTGCCCTGGCGGCTGGAACCCAGCCGCGCGCCGACCATCTTCACCGCCGGGTCGGCAAGGAACATGTCGCTCAGGCGTCGCTGGCGCGCGGTCATTTCATTGAAGGACACCGTGGCGCTGGAGCTGGCGCGGCCCCAGATCAGGCCGGTGTCCTGTTCGGGGAAGTTGCCCTTGCCGACCGCGCCGGCGAGGTAGAAGGTGGCCACGATCAGCAGCAGCGGGGTAAGCGCCAGCAGCAGCGCGTGGCGCAGCGAGAAGTCCAGCGCGACCGTATAGACCTTCAGCATGCCGCCGTGCACGTTGTCGAGCAGGCGGTGCATGCGCGACTGGCGCACGTGCGCCTCGTGCGGCTGCAGGAAGCGCGCGCACAGCGCCGGGGTCAGGGTCAGCGACACCAGCGCCGAGACCATGATCGCCGCCACCAGGGTCAGGGTGAACTCGCGGAAGAACGCGCCGAGCATGCCCTGGGCGAAGATGATCGGCAGGAACACCGCGACCAGCGATGCGGTGATCGAGACGATGGTGAAGCCGATCTCGCGCGCGCCGGCCATCGCTGCCTGCATCCGCGGCATGCCGTCGTCCAGGTGGCGCATGATGTTCTCGATCACCACGATGGCGTCGTCGACGACAAAACCAATCGCGATCACCAGCGCCAGCAGGGTCAGGTTGTTGAGGGTGAAGCCCAGCACCATCATCACCACCGCCGCGCCGGCCAGCGACAGCGGCACGGTCACCGCGGCGATCAGGGTCGGCGCCAGCCGGCGCAGGAACAGCGCCATGGTCAGCACCACCATCGCCAGGCTGATCATCAGGGTGATCTGCACTTCGGCCAGCGAGGCGCGGATGGTCGGGGTGCGGTCGAAATACGGCGTGAGCGTGGTGCCGGCGTCGAGGTAGCCGGACAGTGCCGGCATTTCCGATTTCACCCTGTCCACGGTCGCCACCAGGTTGGCGCCGCTGCGCAGGTACACGTACATCAGCACGCCGCGCTTGCCGTTGAACCAGGCCGCCTGGAAGGCGTCCTGCTGGCCATCGTAGACGGTGGCGATGTCCTTCAGCCGCACCACGGCGCCGTCCTGGGTGGCGATGGCGACGTTGGCGAAGTCGGCGGCCTTGCGCACCTGGTCGTTGAGGACGATGGCGGTCTGGCTGCTGCCGTCGCTGAGAAAGCCCAGCGGCGAGGCCACGTTGGCCGCGCGCATGGCATTGCGCAGGTCGTCCGGGCTCAGGCCCAGCGCGTTCATCGCGCGCAGGTTGAGGTCCACGCGCACCGCCGGGGTGGAGGCGCCGGCGATGTCCACCTGGGAGACGCCCGGCAGCTGGCGCAGGCGCTGCGCCAGCAGCGAGTCGGCCAGGTTGTAGAGTTCGGCGACGGACTGCGTTTCCGAGGTCAGCGACAGCGCGATCACCGGATCGTCGTTGGGGTTCGCCTTCTGGTAGGTCGGCGTGCCGATGCCGGCCGGCAGATCGGCCATGGCGGCGTTGATCGCCGCCTGCACGTCCTGCGCCGCGGCGTCGATGTCGCGGCTGGTGTCGAACATCAGGAACACCATGCTGCGGCCGTCGCTGCTGCTCGAGCGCATGGTACTGATGCCCGGCACCTGGCCGAGGTGGCGTTCCAGCGGCGCGGTGACGGTGGCGGCCATGGTGTCGGCGTCGGCGCCGATGTTGCTGGCCTGCACGAAGATCACCGGGATCGACAGGTTCGGCAACGCCGCCACGCCCAATCGCAGGTAGCAGAGCAGGCCGGCGAAGAACAGGCCGATGGCCAGCAGGCTGATGCCGATCGGGCGCTTGATGAAGGGCGCGGAAATGTTCATCCGGCGCGCTTGCCGGCGGCCTGCAGGCGCGCGGCGGCGCGTTGCTCGCGGCGCCGCGCGGCCCATTCGGACAGGCGCTCGAAGTACAGGTAGATCACCGGCGTGGTGTACAGCGTGACCAGCTGCGACAGCAGCAGGCCGCCGACGATGGCCACGCCCAGCGGGCGCCGCAGTTCCGAGCCGATGCCGGTGCCCAGCGCCAGCGGCAGCGCGCCGAGCATGGCCGCCGCGGTGGTCATCATGATCGGGCGGAAGCGCAGCAGGCAGGCGCGGCGGATCGCGTCGAAGGCGTTCATGCCGGCGCGCTGCGCGTCCAGCGCGAAGTCGATCATCATGATCGCGTTCTTCTTGACGATGCCGATCAGCAGCACGATGCCGACGATGCCGTCCACCGACAGGCTCATGCCGCACAGGTACAGCGCCAGCAGCGCGCCGACGCCGGCCGGGGGCAGGGTGGAGATGATGGTCAGCGGGTGGATCCAGCTCTCGTAGAGCACGCCCAGCACGATGTAGATCACCGCGATGGCGGCCAGCAGCAGCATCACCACGTCGGTCTGGCTGCTGGAGAACTCGGCGGCGGTGCCGACGAACTGCGCCTGCATCTGCTGCGGCAGCTGCAGGTCCGCCACGGCCTTGTTGATCGCCGCCACGCCCTCGGACAGTGAGTAGCCCGGCGCCAGGTTGAAGGAGATCGTCGCCGACGGCAGCTGCTGCTGGTGGCTGACGATCAGCGGCGCGGTGCCCGGCGTGGCGGTGGCGATCGCCGACAGCGGGATGGTGCCGCCGGCGCCCAGCGCGATGCCGGTGTTGCTGTTGCCGATGCCGGTGGCGGTGGAGGAGTTGCTGGAACTGACCTGGCCCAGGGTGGTGGCGTTGCTGCCGGTCAGCGCGCCGCTGCCGTTGCTGCCGATCGCCAGCTGGTTCATCAGCGCGTCGGAGGTACGGAATTCCGGCGCCACTTCCAGCACCACGCGGTACTGGTTGAGCTGGGTGAAGATGGTGGAGATCTGGCGCTGGCCGTAGGCGTCGTACAGCGTGTCGTCGATGGTCTGCATCGGCACGCCGTAGCGGCTGGCCTTGTCGCGGTCCACCTCCACGTGCAGGGCGCGGCCGTTGTTGGCCAGGTTGTTGTCCACGTCGGCCAGCTCGGGCAGGCGGCGCAGCGCGTCGGTGACGCGCGCGGCCTGTTCGGCCAGTTCCCTGCTGTCCATGTCCGACAGCGAGAACTGGTAAGCGGTGGCGGCCACGCGAGTGTCCAGGGTCACGTCCTGCACCGGCTTGAGGTACAGCGCCACGCCGGGGATGTGCGCGGTGGCGGCCTGCAGCCGCGGCAGGATGGCGTCAAGGCTGCCGCGTTCGCTGCGGTCCTTGAGCACGATGTTCAGCTGGCCCTGGTTGAGCGTGGGATTCATCGAGCCGGCGCCGATATAGGCGGCCACGCCGGTCACCGCTTCGTCCTGGCGCAAGGCTTCGGCCACGGCGCGGGTGCGCTGCTGCATCTGCTCGAAGGCCACGTTCTGGTCGGCGATCACCACGCCGGTGACCATGCCGGTGTCCTGGTCGGGCAGCAGGCCTTTGGGTATCGCGATGTACAGCAGCACGGTCAATGCCACCGAGCCCAGCGCGATGCCCAGCGTCATGCGCTGGTGGCGCAGTACCCAGTCCAGGCTGGACCCGTACAGGTGCACCAGCTTCGACCATGCCGTCGTCCTGCCCTGCGCGGCGGCGCGTTCGTGGGCGTCGTCGCCCTCGGGCAGCGCGTCGGGCTTGAGCAGGTAGGCGCACATCATCGGGGTGAGCGTCAGCGAGATCAGCATCGAGATCGCCACCGCGATCGTCAGCACCCAGGCGAATTCGTGGAACAGGCGGCCCGTCACGCCCGGCATCAGGATCAGCGGCAGGAACACCGCGATCAGCGACACGGTCAGCGACAGCACGGTGAAGCCGATCTCCCGGGCGCCGGTCTCGGCCGCATCCTGGCCTTCCTTGCCCTGCTCGATGTAGCGCACGATGTTCTCGATCATCACGATCGCATCGTCGACCACGAAGCCGGTGGCCACGGTCAGCGCCATCAGCGACAGGTTGTCCAGCGACATGCCGGCGAAGGCCATCACCCCGAAGGTGCCCAGCAGCGACAGCGGCACCGCCACCGACGGGATCACGGTGGCCCACAGCCGGCGCAGGAACACGAAGATCACCGCCACCACGAGGCAGATGGTGAGGATCAGGGTGAACTGCACGTCGTGCACCGAGGCGCGGATGGTCACCGTGCGGTCGGAGAACACGTCCAGCTTCACGTCCGCCGGCAGCATGTTCTGCAGGCCGGGAAGGATCTGGCGGATGTTCTGTACGGTCTTGACGATGTTGGCGCCGGGCTGGCGCCGCACTTCCAGCAGCACCGCCGGCTTGCCGTCGGCCCAGGCGGCGATCTGGTCGTTCTCCACGCCGTCGACCACGCTGGCCACGTCGCGCAGACGCACCGGCGCGCCGTTCTTGTAGCGCACGATGATGTCGTTGTAGTCCGAGGCGTCGCTGAGCTGGTCGTTGGTGGACAGCGTGTAGCTCTGGGTCTTGCCGTTGAGCGAGCCCTTGGGCGCGTTGACGTTGGCCTGGGTCAGCGCGCTGCGCAGGTCTTCCAGGGTCATGCCCATGTTGGCCAGCTGCGCCGGGTTGGCCTGGATGCGCACGGCCGGGCGCACGTTGCCGGCGATCGACACCAGGCCGACGCCGTCCACCTGCGACAGGCGCTGCGCCAGCACCGAGTCGGCCAGGTCGTTGACCTCGCGCAGCGGGCGCGTGTCCGAGGCCAGCTTGAGGGTCAGGATCGGCGCGTCGGCCGGGTTCACCCGGTTGTAGACCGGCTGGTACGGCAGCGAGCCGGGCAGGGTGGCCTGGCGGATCGCCGCCTGCACGTCCTGCGCGGCGGTGTCGATGTCGCGCTCCATCGAGAACTGCAGCACGATCGTCGACAGGCCGGCCGAGGAGTCGGAGGTCATCAGGTCCAGGCCGGAGATCTGGCCCAGCTGCCGCTCCAGCGGCGTGGTCACCAGCGAGGCCATGGTCTGCGCGCTGGCGCCGGGGTATTGCGTGGTCACCACCAGGCTGGGCGCCTCGATCTCGGGCAGTGCCGAAACCGGCAGGCGCTGGTAGCCGAGGATGCCGAGCAGCATCAGGCCGACCATCAGCAGCGAGGTGGCGATGGGGCGGCGGATGAAGAGAGTCGAGAAGCCCACGGTCGGTTCCTGTGGTGTGAGTGTGCGCGGCGCAGGGCGGTCAGGGCCGGCCCATGCTCCCGCCGCGCGCGTCGCGTGGCCCGCAAGGGGCGCTCACGCATGCGTACATGCCCGTTGGTGCCTGCATCGCGCCGTCGCGCGCCACCGGCAGTGGCGCGCGGACGGCCGCGCGTGTGGCTTCAGCGCGGGCCACGACCGCCCCGGTTGCCGCCGGCGGCGCGTTTCTGGCTGGCGGCCTTCAGCTGCTCCTCGGTCGGCGCCGGCGGCGCCTGGCCCGGTTGCAGCGGATTGACCTTGACCCCTTCCTTGAGCCGGAACTGGCCTTCGGTCACCACGTTGTCGCCCGGCTCCAGCCCCTTGCTGATGACGACATGGCTGTCGTCGACCTGGCCGCCCTGCACTACATCGCGCAGGGTGACGGTGTTGTCCGGCTTGATCAGGTAGACGAAATCGCCGGTGCTGCTGCGCTGCACGGCCTCGGCCGGCACCACCACCGCATCGGGCAGCTCGTCGAGTTTCATGCGCACGTTGACGAACTGGCCCGGCCACAGCGCCTTGTCGGCATTGGCGAACTCGGCGCGCAGGCGGAAGGTGCCGCTGGTGGCGCTGATCTGGTTGTCCACCACCTGCAGCTTGCCGTCGGCGTTGACCACCGCGCCGCCGGCGCGGTCCAGCGTCGCCGCTTCCAGCGGCCCCTTGCCCTGCGCCGCGCGCACCGCGTCCAGCTGCTGTTCGGGCAGGTTGAACAGCACGTAGATCGGCTGCAGCTGGGTCAGCGTGACCAGCGCGGTGCCGGCGCCGACCACGTTGCCCGGGTCGACCGCGCGGATGCCGGCCACGCCGTCGATGGGCGAGACGATGCGGGTATAGCCCAGCTGCACCCTGCTCTGGCTCGCCGTGGCCTGGGCTGCGGCCACCGCCGCCTGGTACTGGGCGACCTGGTTGCGCAGGGTGGTCAGGTCGGTCTGCGCCACGTACTGGCGGTAAGCGTCGGAATTGGAACGCTCATAGTTGGACTGGGCGGTGGCCAGCAGGGCCTGGTTCTGGCGCTGGCTGGCGATGGCCTGATCGTACTGGGCCTGGAAGGTACGCGGGTCGATGCGGGCCAGCAGGTCGCCCTTCTTCACCGCCTGCCCTTCCTTGAAATCGACGCTCAGCAGTTCGCCGCCGACCTGCGGGCTGACCGTGACCGTGTTGTAGGCGGCCACCGTGCCCTGCGCGGTGACGTAGACCGGCACGTTCCTGCGCTCGGCCGGCACCGCCGTGACCGGCACTGGATCGCGGTCCTTGCCGCCGCCGCCCCAGCCGCCCGGCGCGCCCCCGGCCATGGCCGTTCCGCCGGCCTTCTTGCCGCCTCCCATCACCCGGTAGCCGATTCCTGCGACGAGCAGGATGGCGACGACGAGCAGCACGATCTTCCAGAAACGCGACATGCGGAAAACTCCCGAGGAACCGATTGGCGAAGGGGCTGGCGGAACGGCGCAGAGCATAACGCCGGCCCGTGACGGCTGGCGCATGACCGATGGGCCACGCGCTCAGACCCGTATTGATGGTGAACGGTTCCGCAACCTGTCCGTTGACACTCCTTTCCCCGCTCCGTTTGCCCTACATTCACCTCTCGATTGCCGATGAGGAAAGCCCGGATGATCCGCAACACCGTTCTGTTGGCCGCGCTGACGTGCGCCCTGGCCCCCGTTTCCGCCCTGGCCGCCGAGGGCCAGCGCCCGGAGGTGGAGGCCGCCGCCGCGCGCCTGCAGCGGCAGGTGGTAGAGTGGCGCCGCGATTTCCATCAGCACCCGGAACTGTCCAACCGGGAGGTGCGTACCGCCGCCAAGGTCGCCGAACGCCTGCGGGCGATGGGCCTGAAGCCGCAGACCGGCGTGGCCGTGAACGGCGTGGTGGCGATCATCAAGGGCGCCCTGCCGGGCCCGAGGATCGCCCTGCGCGCGGACATGGACGCGCTGCCGGTGACCGAGCAGACCGGGCTGCCGTTCGCCTCCACCGCCACTTCCGAATACCGCGGGGAGAAGGTCGGGGTGATGCACGCCTGCGGCCATGATGCGCATACCGCCACCCTGCTTGGCGTGGCCGACGCGCTGGTGGCGATGCGCGACAGGCTGCCGGGCGAGGTGATGCTGATCTTCCAGCCGGCCGAGGAAGGCGCGCCGCCGCCGGAGCAGGGCGGTGCCGAACTGATGCTCAAGGAAGGACTGTTCAAGGACTTCAAGCCGGAAGCGGTGTTCGGCCTGCATGTGTTCTCCAGCGTCCAGGCCGGGCAGATCGCCGTGCGCGGCGGCCCGCTGATGGCCGCGTCCGACCGCTTCGGCATCACCGTCAACGGCCGCCAGACCCACGGCTCGGCGCCGTGGAACGGCATCGACCCGATCGTCGCTGCTTCCGACCTGATCGGCACCGCGCAGACCATCGTCAGCCGCCGCGCCAACCTGTCCAAGCAGCCGGCGGTGCTTACCTTCGGCGCGATCAAGGGCGGCATCCGCTACAACATCATCCCAGACTCGGTGGAGATGGTCGGCACCATCCGCACCTTCGACCCGGAGATGCGCCAGCAGATCTTCGCCGACCTGCGCAATGTCGCCGAACACACCGCCGCCGCCCACGGCGCCACCGCCGTCACCGACATCTACGAGAAGGATGGCAACCCGGCCACGGTCAACGACCCGGGGCTGACCGCGCGGATGCTGCCCAGCCTGCAGGCGGTGGTCGGCAAGGCCAATGTCTACGAACCGCCGCTGCAGATGGGGTCGGAGGACTTCTCGCTGTACGCGCAGCAGGTGCCGGCGATGTTCTTCTTCGTCGGCTCCACCAGCGAGGGCATCGACCCGGCCACCGCGCCCAGCAACCACTCGCCGAAGTTCCTGCTCGACGAGAAGGCGCTGGACGTGGGGCTGCGTGCGCTGCTGCAGGTCTCGCTGGACTACCTGCACGGCGCGCAGGGCTGATCCCCGGCGGACGTTGACCCGGTTCCGGCGCTGTGCGCGGCCGGTCCGCCGCGCTCCCGGGGCCGCCCGTACTCCCGCCGCCGGAGCGCCTGCCCGGGTCGCCCGGCGCGGAACCACCGGCGTCGCGGCACACGACCGCCGGGCCGGCGCCGTAGGGGCGGCATCGCCCCCGCCCCTGGCAGGCGGTGCCGGCGTTGCCTTCCATGGAGATCCCGATGCCGGGCGGGTTCGCGGCGGCCGGCCTGGACCTGGACGATCACGGGCATGGCCCGCGACGGTTGCCAAAGGCGGGCGGCCAGGCCCAGCAGCAGGAGCAACGCCGTGGCACGCCGGATCATGGCGGCTGGCTCCCGGTGCAGGCGCGGCTAACGCAACAGCTCCTACAATCCCCGCATGAACACCCCCCAAGATTCCAGCCTCGGCCGCGAGGTCGCTTATCCCTCCCAGTACGACCCGGGCCTGCTGTTCCCGATTCCGCGCGCCGCCGCCCGCGCCGAGATCGGCCTCGCGGCCGCGCTGCCCTTCGTTGGCCAGGATCGCTGGCATGTCTACGAACTGGGCTGGCTGGACACGCGCGGCAAGCCCTGCGTGGCCACCGCCACACTGTGGGTGCCGGCCACTTCGCCCAACCTGGTGGAATCGAAGTCGCTCAAGCTCTACCTGAACTCCCTCAACGCCGCGCGTTTCGACAGCGCCGCCGACGTGCGTGCGCGCATCGCCGCCGACCTGTCCGCCTGCGCCGGTGCCGAGGTCGTGGTCGAATTCGGCCTGCCGCCCGTGGCCGATGCCGAAGGCGACTCCATCGACGGCCTGGATCTGGAGATCGACCACTACGGTCCGCCGCAGGCCGGCTTCCTGCGCGCCGATGCCGGCGACGTGGCCGCCGAAACCCTGGTCTCGGCCCTGCTCAAGTCCAATTGCCCGGTGACCGGCCAGCCCGACTGGGCCAGCGTGAGCATCCGCTATGCCGGCCCGCGCATCGATCGCGGTGGTCTGCTGCGCTACCTGTCCAGCTATCGTGACCATGCCGAATTCCACGAACAGTGCGTGGAGCGCCTCTTCCTCGACCTGGTGCGCCAGTGCGGCTGCCGCTCGCTGGACGTGGAGGCGCGCTACACCCGCCGCGGCGGCCTGGACATCAACCCGCGCCGTTCGACTGCCGACTTCGCTGCCGGCCACCGTCCCTTCCGCGATCCCCGCCAGTAATCCGGCCGGACCGTTTTCCGGGTATACGCCGGCTTTACGCCGGCGCGATGGTTCCTTAACGCGGGCGGTGCAATCGTTGCACCCAGCCGAGGAGGAACGACCCGATGAGCAGCGACAACAAGGCCAATTTTTCCGGCGTGACCGGTACCGTCACCAGCACCGAGCAGATCGTGCCGAAGGCGGATTTCTCCGGTGTCACCGGCACGGTGACCAGTACCGAGGAAATCGTCGGCGAACAGCAATACACCGTGCAGAAGGGCGACAGTCTTTCCAGGATCGCCAAGAACC
The DNA here is from genome assembly GCF_001431425.1 of Stenotrophomonas nitritireducens. Classification (GTDB taxonomy): domain Bacteria; phylum Pseudomonadota; class Gammaproteobacteria; order Xanthomonadales; family Xanthomonadaceae; genus Stenotrophomonas; species Stenotrophomonas nitritireducens. The sequence continues at coordinate 184,942 of NZ_LDJG01000005.1, read as the reverse complement.
TGCTGGGCGACGCCAATGCATGGAAGCGGATCTTCGAGGCCAACCGCGATGTCCTCGACAACCCGGACAAGATATTCCCCGGACAGGTACTGAAGGTCCCGCCACGCGAAGGCTGATGGTTGAGCCGCGTCATCCCTTTGCCTTGCAACCCATTACCCGGAGCAACCCATGAAGAAGATTTCGCTGACCACCACCCTGATGATCGCCTTGGCCGGCACCGCTGCCTTGGCCGGCTGCAAGAAGAACGAACCGACCCCGGCGCCAGCGCCGGAGATGAGCGCTCCGGCGCCGATGAGCGAGCCCGCCCCGGCCGCCCCGGCGGTCAGCGTCACCTCCGTGACCGTGGGCAACACCATCGGCGCGGACCAGTCGGTGGCTCCGATGGCGACCCTTGGCACCAAGGACAAGATCGTGATTTCGGTAAAGACCAACGGCACCGCCGCCAATGTCAATCTCGCCGCCAAGCTGACCTATCAGGACGGCCAGGTCGCCGGTGAGCAGAGCCGTACGCTCAATACCACCGATACCGGCACTACCAACATCGAATTCGCCAACACCAACGCATGGCCCGCCGGTAAATACCGCGCGGACGTGACCCTGGACGGCCAGCCGGCCGGCATGACCCAGGAGTTCGAAGTGAAGTAGCGGAAGGGCTTTCACCTATCGTCCCTCTCTCCCGACAGGTGTGAGCCATGGGCGCAGTCGCAGGACTGCGCCCTTTTTTTTCCTGTCCCGGAAGCGCCTGCTGGTTGCCGGCAAGCGACAGCGGGGCCCTTGTCGGCGATCTCCCTGCCGCTTCCCCGCCGCGGTGCGCTGCAGCGCTGATGCCTGCCTCATGAGCAGACGCCATGAATGCCGGCCGCCGCCGCGCAGGCGAAACCGTACCCGTCCGTTTTGCCCGAACCGCCGCGACGCGCGACAATGCGCCGCTGACTTTCCAGCTTTTACTTCCGACGGAAACCATCCCCCATGTCCGATACGCCGAAGATCATCTACACGCTCACCGACGAAGCCCCGTACCTGGCGACGCAGTCGCTGCTGCCGATCATCGATGCGTATGCCACCACCGCCGGCATCGCGGTGGAGACCCGTGACATCTCGCTCTCCGGCCGCATCCTGTCGCAGTTCCCGGACTACCTGCAGGACGGGCAGAAGATCAGCGACGACCTGGCCGAGCTGGGTGAACTGGCGACCCAGCCGGAAGCCAACATCATCAAGCTGCCCAACATCAGCGCCTCGGTGCCGCAGCTCAAGGCCGCGATCAAGGAACTGCAGGACCAGGGTTACGCGCTGCCGAACTACCCGGACGCGCCGGCCGACGACGTTTCGCGCGACATCAAGGCGCGCTACGACAAGGTCAAGGGCAGTGCGGTGAACCCGGTGCTGCGCGAGGGCAACTCGGACCGCCGCGCGCCGCTGTCGGTCAAGAACTACGCGCGCAAGCACCCGCACCGCATGGGCGCGTGGAGCGGCGACTCGAAGTCGCACGTCGCGCACATGGACGCCGGCGATTTCTACGGCAGCGAGCAGTCGGCCACCCTGGCCAGCGCCGGCAGCCTGAAGATCGAGCTGGTGCAGGACGACGGCAGGACCGTGGTGCTGAAGGACAAGACCGCGGTCAAGGCCGGCGAGATCGTCGATGCCTCGGTGATGTCGCGCCGCGCGCTGGCCGCCTTCGTCGCCGCGCAGATCGAAGATGCCCGCACGCAGGGCGTGCTGTTCTCGCTGCACCTGAAGGCGACCATGATGAAGGTCTCCGACCCGATCATGTTCGGCGTGGTGGTCGAGGAGTTCTACAAGGACGTGCTGGGCAAGTACGCCACCGAACTCAAGCAGGCCGGCTTCGACCCGAACAACGGCATCGGCGACCTGTACGCGCGCCTGCCGTCGCTGCCGGAAGCCACCCAGGAAGCGATCAAGGCCGACATCGCCGCCGAGTACGCAAAGCGTCCGGCCGTGGCGATGGTCAATTCCGACAAGGGCATCACCAACCTGCACGTGCCCAGCGACGTGATCGTCGACGCTTCGATGCCGGCGATGATCCGCGACAGTGGCCGCATGTGGAATGCCGAAGGCAAGCTGCAGGACACCAAGGCGCTGATCCCGGACCGCTGCTACGCCGGCGTCTACCAGGCGGTGATCGAGGACTGCAAGGCGCACGGCGCGTTCGACCCGGCCACCATGGGCTCGGTGCCGAACGTCGGCCTGATGGCGCAGAAGGCCGAGGAATACGGCAGCCACGACAAGACCTTCCAGATCCCGGCCGCGGGCGTGGTGCGTGTCAGCGATGACGCCGGCAACGTGGTGTTCGAGCACACCGTGGAAGCCGGCGACATCTGGCGCATGTGCCAGGCCAAGGACGCGCCGATCCAGGACTGGGTGAAGCTGGCCGTCAGCCGCGCGCGCCTGAGCAACACCCCGGCCGTGTTCTGGCTGGACGGCAACCGCGCGCATGACGCGCAGATGATCGCCAAGGTCGAGCAGTACCTGAAGGACCACGACACCCGCGGCCTGGACATCCGCATCCTGTCGCCGGTGGAAGCGACGAAGTTCTCGCTGGAGCGCATCCGCAAGGGCCAGGACACCATCTCGGTGACCGGCAACGTGCTGCGCGACTACCTGACCGACCTGTTCCCGATCCTGGAGCTGGGCACCAGCGCCAAGATGCTGTCGATCGTGCCGCTGATGGCCGGTGGCGGCCTGTTCGAGACCGGCGCCGGCGGTTCGGCGCCGAAGCACGTGCAGCAGTTCGTCGAGGAGGACTACCTGCGCTGGGATTCGCTGGGTGAATTCCTGGCCCTGGCCGCTTCGCTGGAACACCTTGCGCAGCGCTACGGCAACACCGCCGCAGGAGTGCTGGCCAAGGCGCTGGACGAGGCCAACGGCAAGTTCCTGGACAACGACCGTTCGCCGGGCCGCAAGCTGGGCACCATCGACAACCGCGGCAGCCACTTCTACCTGGCCATGTACTGGGCGCAGGCGCTGGCCGCGCAGGACGAGGACGCCGCGCTGAAGGCGAAGTTCGCCCCGCTGGCCAAGGCGCTGACCGACAACGAGCAGAAGATCGTCGAGGAACTGGTCGCGGTGCAGGGCAAGGCCGTGGACATCGGCGGCTACTACCGCCCGGACCTGGGCAAGACCCGCAAGGCGATGCGCCCGAGCGCGACCCTCGACGCGGCGCTGGCCGCACTCTGATCGCACCCGTCGCGGTTGTTTGACCCGGAACCCGCATCGCTTCGGCGATGCGGGTTTTTCGTTTGCGGATGGCGTCACCGCCTTTCGTAGGAGCGACTTCAGTCGCGAAAGGGCTTCACCGGTAAAGCCCCATCGCGACTGAAGTCGCTCCTACGGGGGGCGGCACGCGTCACCCTGGTGCGGTAGGGTGAAGCCCGGCGCCCCGACTCCCGCAATGCCGATGCCTGCCACTGAATCCACCCACGCCATCGCCGCCTGCATCCGCGACGGTTTCGAGGACTACCATGCGCGCTTTTCCGCCATCACCCGGCGCGCGCGGCTGCGCTTCGAGCAGCGCGACTGGGCGGCGGCGCGCATCGACGCGGTCGAGCGCATCGCGCTGTACGACCGGTGCATCGGCGAGTGCATGGCCCGCCTGCAGGCCATCGCAGGCAGTACGCCCGCCCGCGGGTCGTGGATGCAGGTACGCGTGGCCTTCGCCGTGCTGGTCGAAGGGCTGATCGACGGCGAGCTGTACAAGACCTTCTACAACACCCTGACCCGGCGGCTGTTCGCCACCCACGGCGTGGACGATGCCATCGAGTTCATGGCGATCGACATCGAACCGTCCGATGCCATCACCCATCCGGTCGCGCGCCACGTCTATACCGTTTCCGAGGCGCGCCCGGCCGATGCCTTCGAGCGCATGCTGGCCGACTACCGCTTCGACGTGCCGTACCGGCACCGCCTGCGCTGCGCCGCCGCCATCGCCGTGCGGCTGCAGGACGACCTCGCGCACTGGGGGCCGGACCCGGTGCGCGCCATCGAACTGCTGGAAACCGTGTTCTACCGCGAGCGCCGCGCGTACCTCGTCGGCCGCGTGTTCGGCGAGCACCGCTTCTCGCCGTGCGTGATCGCGCTGGTCAACGACGGCGAGGGCCTGCGCGCGGAGGCGGTGCTGAGCCGGCGCCGCGACGTGGCGCACCTGTTCGGCGTCTCGCGCAGCTATTTCCAGGCCGACCTGCCCACCGTCGCCGACGCGGTGGTGTTCCTGCGCAGCCTGCTGCCGGGCAAGCCGGTGGACGAGATCTATACCGTGCTCGGCCGCGCCAAGCAGGGCAAGACCGAGCGCTACCGCACCTTCTTCCGCCATTTCCAGCAGCATGCGAACGAGCGGCTGGTGCAGGCCGAGGGCACGCCGGGCATGGTGATGGCGGTGTTCACCCTGCCCAGCTACCCGCTGGTGTTCAAGCTGATCCGCGACCGCTTCGCCTGGCCCAAGACCATGAGCAGGCAGGACGTGGAGGACCGCTACGCGCTGGTGTTCAATCTGGACCGCATCGGTCGCCTGCTCGACGCGCAGCCTTACCGCCACCTGCGCTTCCCGCTGGCGCGCTTCGCCCCGGAACTGCGCGACGAGTTGCTGGACAGCTGCGCGCGCAGCGTGCGCGTGGAGGGCGACGACCTGGTGATCTCGCTGTGCTACGTGCAGCGGCGCTTCCGTCCGCTCAACCTGTACCTGCGCGAACAGGCCGCCGAGGCCGCGCGCGCGGCGGCGCTGGACTATGCCCAGGCCATCGCCGACATGGCGCGCAACGACATCTTCCCCGGCGACATGCTGCTGAAGAACTTCGGCGTCTCCCGCCACGGCCGCGCCGTGTTCTACGACTACGACGAACTGTGCCGGGTGGGCGACTGCAATTTCCGCGACTGGCCGCAGCCGCGCAACGCCGAAGAGGCCATGGCCGCCGAGCCCTGGTTCCACATCGCGCCCAACGACGTGTTTCCCGAGCGCTTCCCGTTGTTCATGGGGCTGCCGCATCCATTGATGGAGGCGGTACGCGAGGCGCACGGCGAGCTGTTCGATCCGCAATGGTGGCGAGGCCTGCAGGCCGCCTTCGCCCGTGGCGAGTTTCCCGACAATCCGCCGTATCCGCGTGGGCTGCGGCTGGCGTGAACGCCGGCCCCGGAAACGGTACAGTCGTTGCCGGACCATGATCGACAGGGAGAGCCTCATGTTGAAGTCGTTGCATCGTTGGGGAGCACTGGCCGTGCTGCTGCTGGCGGCCGGTGCCGCATCCGCCGTCGGGCCGGGCGGTGTGCGCAAGCAGGCCGAGATGGGCATGCAGTTGTCGGGACAGATCGATATCGCGCCCGATGGCAGCGTGGAAGCGGTGCGGCTGGATCAGCAGGATCGACTGAGCGAAGGATTGGCGCGTTTCGTCCAGTCGTCGGTGATGGCCTGGGCCTTCGAGCCGGTGGTCCGCGACGGCAAGCCCGTCGCCGCGCGCTCGCCGCTGATGCTACGCCTGGTCGGCAAACGGCTGGAAGACGGCAATACGCAGGTGTCCATCCGCAGTGCAGGCTTCGAGACCTACGACCCTGAAAGCAGGACGTCGGTCACTGCGTCGAACATGTCGCCGCCGACCTATCCGCGCCCGATGTACGAGATGGGCGCGCAGGGCGATGTCTACCTGATCCTCAAGGTCGGGCGCGACGGCCGTGTCGCGGACCTCTACGTGGAACAGGTCAACATGACCGTGGTGGCCAGCGAGAGCCAGATGCGGAAGTTCCGTCAGGTGCTGGGCAGCAACGCGATGGCCGCCGCACGCAGATGGGAATTCCGCGTGCCGGCGGCGGGCGCGGAGGCGGACCAGCCGCACTGGAACATACGCGTGCCGGTGCGCTATGCGATCGTCGACAAGGGACGATCGTTGCCGGACGACGAGTACGGCGTGTGGCGCGCCTACATCCCCGGGCCGCGCGAGCGCGCGCCGTGGATCAGCGACGAGGACTGGGAAAACGGCTCGGACGCGCTGGCCGATGGCGGCATCTACATGGCGGGCCGCGGCAAGGGACCGAGACTGTTGACGCCGCTGGAAGGCTGAGCGCGCCGGCGGCTGGCAGCGGAAACGAAAGAGCCCCGCATTGCGGGGCTCTTCGATACATCGGGAATCAGCGCTTCATCGAACCGAAGAACTCGTCGTTGGACTTGGTGTTCTTCATCTTGTCGAGCAGGAATTCCATCGCCGCGATCTCGTCCATCGGGTGCAGCAGCTTGCGCAGGATCCAGATCTTCTGCAGCAGCTCCGGCTCGATCAGCAGATCCTCGCGGCGGGTGCCGGAGCGGTTGATGTCGATGGCCGGGTAGACGCGCTTCTCGGTGATGCGGCGGTTCAGGTGCACTTCGCTGTTGCCGGTGCCCTTGAATTCCTCGTAGATCACCTCGTCCATCTTCGAGCCGGTCTCGACCAGCGCGGTGGCGATGATGGTTAGCGAGCCGCCTTCTTCAACGTTACGTGCGGCACCGAAGAAACGCTTCGGGCGGTGCAGGGCGTTGGCGTCCACGCCGCCGGTCAGCACCTTGCCGGAACTGGGCACGACGTTGTTGTAGGCGCGGGCCAGGCGGGTGATCGAGTCGAGCAGGATCACCACGTCCTTCTTGTGCTCGACCAGGCGCTTGGCGCGCTCGATCACCATCTCGGCGACCTGCACGTGGCGCGCGGCCGGCTCGTCGAAGGTCGAAGAGACGACTTCGCCGCGCACGGTGCGCTGCATTTCGGTCACTTCTTCCGGACGCTCGTCCACCAGCAGCACGATCAGGTGCACTTCCGGGTGATTGGTGGTGATGGCCGTGGCGATCTGCTGCATCATCATCGTCTTGCCCGCCTTGGGCGGGGAGACGATGAGCGCGCGCTGGCCCTTGCCCTGCGGCGCCATCAGGTCGAGGATGCGGCCGGTGATGTCTTCCGAGGAACCATTGCCGCGTTCCAGGGTGAAGCGCTTGCGCGGGAACAGCGGGGTCAGGTTCTCGAACAGCACCTTGTTCTTCGACGCTTCGATCGGCTCGCCGTTGATGGTGTCGACGATGTTCAGCGCGAAATAGCGCTCGCCGTCCTTCGGGAAGCGGATGCGGCCGGCGATGTGGTCGCCGGTGCGCAGGTTGAAGCGGCGGATCTGGCTGGGCGAGATGTAGGTGTCGTCCGGGCCGGCCAGGTAGCTGGCCTCGGCCGCGCGCAGGAAGCCGAAGCCGTCGGGCAGGATTTCCAGCACGCCGTCGGCGGCGACGCCGTCGCCGTGGCGGGTCAGCACCTTCAGCAGGGCGAAGATCACGTCCTGCTTGCGCGCGCGCGCCACGCCGTCGTGGATGCTGAGCTGCTCGGCGATCTCCAGCAGCTTGTGCGCCGGCATCCGCTTCAGGTCGCTCAGCGAATAGGCCGGGAAGCCTTCGGGCACGTTCGGGTGCGGGCGCGGCACGAAGGTCTCGTTGCCGCCGTCCTGCGGCATGCCGCCGTCGTCGCGGAAACGGTCGCGGTTGCGCTCGCGGCGGTTGCGGAAGCGGTCGCGGCGGTTGCCCTGGCCCTGTTGGTTCTGCTGGTTCTGCTGGCCGTGGCGCGACTGATTGCCGTCGCCATTGCGCGGCTCGCCGCCGTCCTGGCCCCCCTGGGGGTTGCCGGCCGGCGCGGACGCCTGGCCTTCATTGCCTGGGGCAGGAGCGGCGGGAGCGGGGGAAGTGTCGCCAGCCGGCAGCGGCAGGGCGGACTGGGCGGGAGCGGTGGGGGCGGAGCTGCTGCTGTCGCCGGCCTCGGTGGCCTTGGCGACGCGCGGCTTGCGCACGCGCTTCTCGACGGGCGCGTCGGCGCTCCCGGTTTCGGAAGGAGTGTTCTCGGACAAGTGCTTGATTCCTCTCGCTGACGTGCGAGCGCCCGATGGGGCGGCGAACTGGTTGGGAATGATCCGGACGAGAACCCGGCCGGAGGGTGCGGCAGGCGAACGCTGCCGGATGTCGCGACACTAACACCGCCGCGCGCGGCGGTGCAAGGTGGCGGGAAACGCCCGTTGGGCCTGCGGCAAGGCTGGCCCGGAGCCGGCGGCCGTGGCCGCCGGCGGGGAAGATCAGACCAGCGCCTTGTCGATCATCTGGCTCAGCTGGCCCTTGCCGACGGCGCCGATCTGGGTGGCCTGGATCTGGCCGTCCTTGAACAGCAGCAGCATCGGGATCGAGCGCACGTGGTACTTGACCGCGGTGGCGCGGTTCTCGTCGACGTTGAGCTTGGCGATCTTCAGCTTGCCGTCGTAGGCGTCGGCCAGTTCGTCCAGCACCGGCGAGATCATCTTGCACGGGCCGCACCATTCGGCCCAGAAGTCCACCAGCACGGGGGTGTCGGACTGCAGCACGGCGGCGTCGAAATCGGCATCGCCGACGTGTAGAACCTTATCGCTCACTTGAGGAGTCTCCTGGGGCAATGCGACGGCCCATGCCGGGTTGGCTGCCGCATTGCGCTAAACTGGGGCATTGCGCGGACATAAAGGCTTGGCCTTGGCGTCGCGCGACCCGGCGCAGGGGCCGCAGTGTGCGACGGTGCCCGATACGATGCAAGCCGCCTGGCCAACCTGGCCGGATGGCACTACCAAGACCGAATAATGAGCGACAAACCGCTGACCGATGTGACTTTTTCCTCCTTCGAGCTGCAACCGGCCCTGCTGGCCGGGCTGGAAGGAGCCGGATTCACCCGCTGTACCCCGATCCAGGCGCTGACCCTGCCGGTGGCCCTGCCTGGCGGCGACGTCGCCGGCCAGGCGCAGACCGGCACCGGCAAGACGCTGGCCTTCCTGGTGGCGGTCATCAACCGGCTGCTGAGCCGGCCGGCGCTGGCCGACCGCAAGCCGGAAGACCCGCGCGCGCTGATCCTGGCGCCGACCCGCGAGCTTGCGATCCAGATCCACAAGGACGCGATGAAGTTCGCCTCCGACTCGGGCCTGCGCTTCGCCCTGGTCTACGGCGGCGTCGACTACGACAAGCAGCGCGAACTGCTGCAGAAGGGCGTGGACGTGATCATCGCCACCCCGGGCCGCCTGATCGACTACGTCAAGCAGCACAAGGTGGTCTCGCTGCATGCCTGCGAGATCTGCGTGCTGGACGAAGCCGACCGCATGTTCGACCTGGGCTTCATCAAGGACATCCGCTTCCTGCTGCGGCGCATGCCCGAGCGCACCACCCGGCAGACGCTGCTGTTCTCGGCCACCCTCAGCCATCGCGTGCTGGAGCTGGCCTACGAGCACATGAACGAGCCGCAGAAGCTGGTGGTGGAAACCGACAACATCACCGCCGACCGCGTGCGCCAGCGCATCTACTTCCCGTCCGACGAGGAGAAGCTGCCGCTGCTGCTGGGCCTGCTCTCGCGCAGCGAGGGCGCGCGTACCATGGTGTTCGTCAACACCAAGGTATTCGTCGAGCGCGTGGCGCGTGCGCTGGAACGGGCGGGCTACCGCGTCGGCGTGCTGTCCGGCGACGTGCCGCAGAAGAAGCGCGAGAGCCTGCTCAACCGTTTCCAGAAGGGCCAGCTGGAAATTCTCGTCGCCACCGACGTGGCGGCGCGTGGCCTGCACATCGACGGCATCAAGTACGTCTACAACTACGACCTGCCGTTCGATGCCGAGGATTACGTGCACCGTATCGGCCGCACCGCGCGGCTGGGCGAGGAAGGCGACGCGATCAGCTTCGCCTGCGAGCGCTATGCGATGAGCCTGCCGGACATCGAGGCCTACATCGAGCAGAAGATTCCCTCCGAGCCGGTCACCAAGGAATTGCTGACCGCGCTGCCGCGCCCGGAGCGCGCGGCGCCGGCCGAGGGCGAGGGTGAGGGCGAGGAAAACGAGAGCGTCGGCACGATCTTCCGCGAGGCGCGCGAAGCCCGCGCCGCCGAGGAAGAGCGTCGGGGCGGCGGCCGCAGCGGCGGTGGTCGTTCCGGCGGTGGCCGCGGCGAGCGTCGCGACGGCGAGCGCCGTCCGCGTGGCCCGCGCAAGCCGCGCGTGGAAGGAGAGCAGGTGGCGGCTTCCGCCGAAGCCGCGCCGGCACCGCGTCCGCCCCGCCCGCCGCGTGCCGAAGGTGCGCCGGAAGCTGCGGTCGAGGGCGAGCGCGCGCCGCGCAAGCGTCGCCGTCGTCGTCACGGCCGTCCGGTCGAGGGCGTCGAAACCGCAGCCGCAGCGGCGGCCGTCGGCAATGGCCCGGTGCAGGTGCCGGCCACGCCGATGCGCCAGTCCGGCAACGACAGCGATTCGTTCCTGACCCGGCTGGGCCGCAAGATCCGCCGGATGCTGTCGGGCGACTGATCGCGATGGTGCCGGCCGACGGCCGGCCGCCTTGCCGACCGCAGGAGCGCACCCCCGTGCGCTCCTGTTTCGTTTCCGCCGTCGCCCCGCGCGATGCACGCCGCGCTTCGCCTCCGGCATAATCGGCGCATGAGCGTCCTGCGTTTCGACAATGTCAGCAAACACTATGCGGGCGGCCACCAGGCGCTGGTGGACGTCAGCTTCGAAGTGGCGGCTGGCGAGATGCTGTTCGTCACCGGTCATTCCGGTGCCGGCAAGAGCACCCTGCTGAAACTGATCCACCTGAGCGAACGCCCGACCCGTGGCGCGGTGCTGTTCGGCGAACGCAACCTGCTCAAGGTGCGCGGCGGCAAGGTGGCCCTGCACCGGCGCGAGGTCGGCGCGGTTCACCAGGACCATCGCCTGCTGACCGACCGCACCATCGGCGAGAACGTGGCGCTGCCGCTGATCCTGCGCGGCGACCGCCGCGCCGATACCGGCAAGCGGGTGCGTTTGGTGCTCGAGCGCATGGGCCTGGGGCATCGCGAGAAGGCGCTGCCCACGCAGTTGTCGGCCGGCGAGCAGCAGCGCGTGGGCATCGCCCGCGCGATCGTCGCCGAGCCGAAGCTGCTGGTGGCCGACGAGCCGACCGGCAACCTCGACCCCACCCTCGCCGCGGAAATCATGTCGCTGTTCGCCGAACTGCCCGGCCGCGGCACCAGCGTGCTGGTGGTCAGCCATGACCTGGCGCTGCTCAAGCACATGCGCAAGCGCGTGCTGATCCTGGACCACGGCCGCCTGGTCGACGACATCTCGCCGCAGGACCTGGCCGAATGAGCAAGGGTGCGAAGAAGGAGGCGGCGAACAAGGCCGCCAATACCGGAGCCGCGGCGCCGTCGCGGCTGGGCGTGTGGTTCGCCCATCACCTGCACAGCGTCGTCTTCAGCCTCGGCCGCGCATTGCGCAAGCCCTGGGCGACGGCGTTGACCGTGGCGGTGATGGCGCTGGCGCTGGCCCTGCCGCTGGGCCTGTCGATCGCGTTGGACAACCTCAAGGTTTTTTCCGGCAGCGTGCAGCAGTCGCGCGACATCAACCTGTTCCTCAAGCCCGAGATCGATGGCGCCACCGCGCAGGAAGTGGCCGCGAGCCTGCGCGCGCGCGCCGACGTCGCCGGCGTGGTGCTGCGCACGCCCGACGAGGGCCTGGCCGAACTGCGCGAGAGCGCCGGGCTGGGCGAGGCGATCGACGCGCTGGGCGGGAACCCGCTGCCGACGCTGTTGATCGTCACCCCGGCAGGCGGCGAGGACGTGGCGCTGGCCAGGTCGCTGGAGGCGCTGCCGCAGGCCGACCTGGTCCAGCACGATGCGCTGTGGCGCCAGCGCCTGGACGCCTGGCTCGGTTTCGGCGCGCGGCTGGTGCAGGTGCTGTCGCTGCTGCTGGGGCTGGGCGCGGTGCTGGTGGTCGGCAATACCGTGCGCCTGGACATCCAGGCGCGGCGCGAGGAGATCGGCGTACTGCAGCTGCTCGGCGCCAGCGACGGTTTCATCCGGCGTCCCTTCATCTACCTGGGTGCCTGGTACGGCCTGGGCGCAGGTGCGCTGGCGCTGGCGCTGGTCGGCGCCTGCGGCCTGGCCCTGCGCCCGCCGCTGGCGGCGCTGTCGGGCAGTTACGGCAGCCCGTTCGCCCTGCACGGGCTCGATGCCCTGCATTCGGGGCTGGTGCTGCTGGGCACGGTGATTCTTGGCTGGCTGGGGGCGTGGCTGGTGACCGGGCACTTCCTCAGGCAGACTCGCCCGACCGACACCTGACACGCGCATGTCCACGCACGAACTCAAGCATCTGATCAGCGACGCCCCCCGGGTGATGGTGGTCGATGGCTCCAAACTGGTGCGCAAACTGATCTCCGACGTGCTGCAGCGCGAGTTGCCGGACGTGGAGGTGGTGGGCTGTGCCGGTCTCGACGAGGCGCGCAAGGCGTTGGAAGCCGGGCCGGTGCACCTGGTCACCACCTCGCTGGCGCTGCCCGACGGCGATGGCCTGGCGCTGGCGCGCAGCGTGCGTGAAGCGGCCGGGCAGGCCTACGTGCCGGTGATCGTGGTGTCCGGCGATGCGCAGCGCCACCTGGAGCAGCGCCGCTTCAACGAGTTCGTCACCGATTATTTCGACAAGGCGCTGGGCCACGAGGCGCTGGCGACCTTCATCCGCGGCTATGTGCAGCCCGAGCCGGTGCCCGGCGCCACGGTGCTGTACGTCGAGGACAGCCGGGTGGTGGCCGAGGCCACCAAGCGCATGCTCGAACGCCACGACCTGCACGTGGTGCACGTGCTCACCGCCGAGGACGCGTTCTCGCTGCTCACTGCCGAATCGCTGGGCCGCACCACGCGGCGCATCGACCTGGTGCTGACCGACGTCACCCTCAAGGGCGAGCTCAACGGCCGCGATGTGGTCGAGCGCGTGCGCATCGATTTCGGCTACGGCAAGCGGCGCCTGCCGGTGCTGGTGATGACCGGCGACAGCAACCCGCACAACCAGTCCGCGCTGCTGCAGGCCGGCGCCAACGACCTGGTGCAGAAGCCGATCGAGGAACGCCTGCTGGTGACCAAGGTGCTGTTCCAGCTGCGCCTGACCCGGCTGGCGCAGCCGACGGTGGTGCTGTGAGCGCAGCCCCGAACGTCCAGCTCGAACCGAGCTGGAAGGCGCGCATCGGCGATTGGCTGCTGCGCCCGGAAATGCGCGAACTGTCGGCCTTCCTGCGCCAGCGCAAGGCCGCTGGCGCGCGGGTGTTCCCGCCGGGGCCGCAGATATTCGCCGCGTTCGACGCCACGCCGTTCGAGCAGGTGAAGGTGGTCGTGCTCGGCCAGGACCCGTACCACGGCTTCGGCCAGGCGCACGGCCTGTGTTTTTCGGTGATGCCCGGCGTGCCGGTGCCGCCGTCGCTGCTGAACATCTACAAGGAACTGGAGGACGACAGCAACGTCGTTCCGCCGTTCCGGCGCCCGGACCACGGCTGCCTGCTGCCCTGGGCATGGCAGGGCGTGCTGCTGCTCAACGCCGTGCTGACGGTCGAGGAAGGCCGCGCCGGCGCCCACCAGGGCAAGGGCTGGGAAGGGTTCACCGATCACGTGGTCGATGTACTCAACCGCGAGCGCGAGGGGCTGGTGTTCCTGCTCTGGGGCAGCTACGCCCAGGCCAAGGGCAAGGTCATCGACACCCGCCGCCACCGCGTGCTGAAAGCGCCGCACCCCTCGCCGCTGTCGGCCCACCGCGGCTTCCTCGGTTGCCGGCATTTCTCCCAGACCAACGACTATCTGGCCCGTCGCGGCCAGGCCCCGATCGACTGGCGCCTGCCGCCCAGGACGGAGCTGGAAGCCCGGCTCGCCGGCGGCTGAACGCCGTGGTGTCCTGTCATACGCCGGTGACAGGCTTGCTGCTAGCCTGCGCAGGCTTTCCATTGATCCGAATGGGGAGGTTTCAAGGTGTTTCCGGGGATTTTAACGACAGATCTGGAACGCTGGAACTTTTTCTGTACCGAGCAGTCCAATAGTTCGACTGCTAAGATGAGGTCCTATGAGCCCGAACACCTCTACTGCCCTTGTGGCGAACAATCTTCCGATTCCCAGCGCGCTGGGTTCGCTGGATGCCTACATCGGTGCCGTGCACCAGATCCCGGTGCTGTCGGTCGATGAGGAACAGGAACTGGCGCGCCGCTTCCGCGACGGTCAGGATCTGGACGCCGCGCGCGAGCTGGTGCATTCACACCTGCGCTTCGTCGTGCACGTGGCCCGCGGCTACAACGGCTATGGCCTGCAGCTGGGCGACCTGATCCAGGAAGGCAACATCGGCCTGATGAAGGCGGTCAAGCGCTTCGACCCGGACATGGGCGTGCGCCTGGTGTCCTTCGCGGTGCACTGGATCCGTGCCGAGATGCACGAGTTCATCCTCAAGAACTGGCGCATCGTCAAGGTCGCCACGACCAAGGCGCAGCGCAAGCTGTTCTTCAACCTGCGCAAGTCCAAGACGCGTCTGGGCTGGATGAACGCCGCCGAGGTCAGCGCGGTGGCCAGGGACCTGAACGTCTCCGAGCGCGAAGTGATGGAGATGGAGTCGCGCCTGTCCGGCCGCGACGTCGGTTTCGACGCGCCGGCGGACGAGGACGACGACCACGCGCCGCCGTCGCCGGCAGCGTATCTGGTCGCGCGCGACGAGGACCCGTCGCAGGCCTACGAGCGCGAGGACAGCGAGGAGAACCAGATGCAGCTGCTGCGCGAGGGCCTGGCCAACCTGGACCAGCGTTCGCGCGACATCATCGCCCGCCGTTGGCTGGATGCCGACAGCAAGGTGACGCTGCAGGAACTGGCCGACGAGTACGGTGTGTCGGCCGAGCGCATCCGCCAGATCGAGGCCAACGCGCTGAAGAAGATGAAGGCGCTGTTCGCCGCCTGATCGTCCAGCGGTTCGACGACATAGGGAAGGAAAAGCCCGGGGAAACCCGGGCTTTTTCGTTGCGCGGCTGCGATGCGGGGATTCCGGTGTCATCGCGGCGGTGTAGATTCGCGCTCCTGCATCCACGAACGGAGACGGTGATGAAGGGACAGTGTCTTTGCGGCGCGATCGAAGTGGTCGCCAGCGAGGCCGGCGACGTCGGCCTGTGCCATTGCGCGATGTGCCGGCGCTGGTCGGGCGGGCCGATGTTTGCGGTGCATTGCGGCAGCGATGTCCGCTTCGAGGGGGCGCAGCCCGCTGCCTACCGTTCCTCCGACTGGGCGGAGCGCGGCTTCTGCCCGGCCTGCGGCACTCATCTGTTCTACCGCCTGCTGCCGACCGGCGAATACATGCTGCCGGCCGGGCTGTTCCAGCAGCAGGAATTCCAGCTCAAGAGCCAGATATTCATCGACGAGAAGCCGGCGTTCTACGAACTGGCCAACGATACCGAGAAGCTGACCGGGCAGCAGGTGTTCGAGCGCTTCGCCCCCGACGGTGCGTGACACTGCCGGCGTTCACTCCCGCGGCGGCCCGCCATCGCGTGGCTCACCATCGGCGTCGCCGAAGATGATCCGCGCGCCGCGCTGGTAGCTCCAGTACGCGACTGCCCAGTTGAGCAGCACCACCAGCCGGTTGCGGAAGCCGATCAGGAAGAACACGTGTGCGGCCAGCCAGAACCACCAGGCAAGCAGGCCGGAGAGTTTCAGGCGGCCCATGTGCACGATGGCGGCCATGCGCCCGATGGTGGCGAGATTGCCCTGGTCCCGGTAGCGGAAGGGCGGCGGTGGCGGGCGTTGCTGCAGCCTTGCGCGGACTACTCCGGCCACGTACCTGCCCATCTGTTTGGCGGCCGGCGCCACGCCCGGTACCGGGCGGCCATCGGCCTGCACCAGTGCGGCCAGGTCGCCGGCGACGAAGATCTCCGGATGGCCGGGCACGGTCAGGTCCGGCTGCACCTGCACGCGGCCGGCACGGTCCAGCGGCGTGTCCAATGTGCGCGCCAGCGGCGAGGCGGCGACGCCGGCGGCCCACACCACGGTGCGCGCGGGGATGAAGTTCTCGCCCAGGTGGAAGCCTTCGGCGTCGATGGCGGTTACCGGCGTACCGGTATGCACTTCCACGCCGAGCCGTTCCAGTTGCCGGCGCGCCTTCAGCGACAGCACTTCCGGGAAGCTGGACAGCACCCGCGGACCGGCTTCGACCAGGCGCACTTTCGCGGAGGCCGGATCGATATGGCGGAACTCGTTGCGCAGGGTGTGCCGGGCGATCTCGGCCAGGGTGCCGGCCAGTTCGACGCCGGTGGGGCCGGCGCCGACGATGGCGAAGCTGAGCCACGCCGCCTTCTTTGCCGGATCCGGCTCGGCTTCGGCCTTCTCGAACGCCAGCAGCAGCCGGCGGCGCAGGGCCAGGGCGTCGTCCAGTGTCTTCAGGCCCGGCGCATGCGGCGCCCACTGGTCGTTGCCGAAATAGGCGTGGGTGGCGCCGCTGGCCACCAGCAGCAGGTCGTAGTCCAGCGTGCCGCCGTCGCGCAGCCGCACCTGCCGGTTGTGCTTGTCGATGGCCTCCACTTCGCCGAGCCGGACCTCGACGTTGCGCTGATGGCCGAGGATGTGCCGCAGCGGCGCGGCGATGTCCGGCGCCGACAGGCCGGCGGTGGCGACCTGGTACAGCAGTGGCTGGAACAGGTGATGGTTGCGGCGGTCGATCAGGGTGATGCGCAGCTTCGTCCCGGCGAGGGCGCGGGTGGCCCAGAGGCCGGCGAAGCCACCGCCGACGATCAGCAGGCGGGGAGGGCGGTCGTGGGGCATGCGGTACTCCGGTGGGGGCCGGTGGAAGGCGTGACAACCGGCCGTCATCTTCGCACGGGGTGCGCACGGTCATGTCGATGATCGATACTGGAACCCAGCCGAGTGCCATGGAGAGAACGACATGTCCGATCCCGAGAAGCGCATCGCCCTGCTGATCGACGCCGACAACGCGCCGGCGGCGAAGATCGACGAGGTGCTGGCCGAGGTGGCGCGCTTCGGCGTAGCCAACGTGCGCCGCGCCTACGGCAACTGGAAGAGCCCGCGTTTGAAAGGCTGGGAATCGGTGCTGCACGAGTATGCGATCCGGCCGATCCAGCAGTTCGCCTATTCCAAGGGCAAGAACGCCTCGGACATGGCGATGGTGATCGACGCGATGGACCTGCTCTATGCGCGCAACCTGGATGGCTTCGCCATCGTCTCCAGCGATGCCGATTTCACCCCGCTGGTGATGCGCCTGCTGACCGACGGGGTGAAGGTCTATGGCTTCGGTGAGAAGAAGACGCCCGATCCCTTCGTCAACGCCTGTTCGAAGTTCACCTATCTGGAAGCGCTGGGCCAGTCGCACGCCAGCGCGCCCGAAGTGGGCCCGGATGCGGGGGACGAGGCGCGGCCACGCAAGAGCGGCGCCGAGCTGCGTGGCGACACGCGGCTGGTGAAGATGCTGCGCCGGGCGGTCGCGGCGTCGGAGGGCGAGGACGGCTGGTCGCACCTGGGGCCGGTCGGCAGCCAGATCGGCAACCAGGCGTCGTTCGATCCGCGCAATTACGGCTACGGAAAACTCAGCGACCTGCTCGCGGCGATCGGCCTGTTCGAGCTGAAGAAGGACGGCAAGTCGTCCTATGTGCGCGCGCTGCCGAAGAAGGCCGCGGCCAAGGCCGGGAAGCTGGGCGCCGCATGATGATGCATGCACCGCGACGGCGATGCACCGGCGCCGCGTTCCCGCGTCTGCCGGCATCCGACGGAAGCTGGCGTATCGTGCAGGCCTCGCATCGATCACGACGGGAGCGGGCATGCTGAAGATCTGGGGGCGCCACAATTCGAGCAACGTGCGCAAGGTGCTGTGGTGCGCCGAGGAAATCGGCCTGCCTTACGAGTCGATCGAGGTGGGCGGCGCGTTCGGCGGCACGCAGACGCCGGAATACCGGGAGATGAATCCCAATGGACTGGTGCCGGTGATCGAGGATCACGGCCTGCCGGTATGGGAGTCCAACGCGATCGTCCGTTACCTGTCTGCGCGCTATGCGCTGGGCACGCTGTACCCGGAAGATCCGGCGCGGCGCGCGCAGAGCGAGAAGTGGATGGACTGGACCATATCCAGCTTCGCCGTCGCCTTCCGCGACCTGTTCTGGGGCGTGGTGCGTACCGCGCCGGCCGACCGCGACGCCGCGCGCATCGACGCGTCGCTGGTGCGTTGCAGCGAACTGCTGGCGCTGGCCGATGCCGAACTGGCGCGGCAGCCGTGGCTGTCCGGCGAGGCGTTCGCGATGGGCGACATTCCGCTGGGTGCGTTCGCCTATGCCTGGTTCGAGATGCCTATCCAGCGCCCGGAGCTGCCGCATCTGGCGGGTTGGTATGCGCGCCTGCAGCAGCGTCCGGCCTACCGGAAGGGCGTGATGACGCCGCTGACCTGAGCTGCCATGGACAGCAGGGCCGGAGCCGGAGCTGTCCATACCCTTGGTTCACGGGATCGCGCATCGCCAAACCTGCCAGCGGCATCGTTGATGATGCACTGCAGAATGCATGATGCTTGGATAAGTGGTTTATTTGGATCGTTACAAATTCAATTCTTCTTTCATTTGTAACGATGCAAATCAGTAAATGGAATCGTGCCTATTACATCGCCGAGCATCGGGAGAGCTTGTAGTGATTCATTCGACCCATCACCACCGGAACATGCTGCGCTACACGCAAGGAGAGGTATCGGCCTGTTGCCACGGCGGGAGTGGGTCATGGCGTCTCGCCTATTGCCGGTTGCGCGCAGCGGAGGCTCGGGCATGAACGAAGCGCCAGATGGAAAGGATGCGTGCAAGGCCGGCAAGCGGGCAGTAACGGTGACGGACATTGCACGGGCGGTGGGGGTGTCGCGGGCGACCGTGTCGTTGGTATTGCGCGGCAGCCCGCTGGTCAACGTGGATACACGTGCAAAGGTCGAGGCCGAACTGCGCCGACAGCGTTATGTGTACAACCGAACAGCCGCCAACCTGCGCCGGCGTACCTCCTCGTCGATCGCGCTGGTCATCAATGACCTGTCCAACCCGTTCTTCGCCGAATTCGCCGCTGGCGTGGACGAGGCATTGGGAGGCAAGGGATATGTGACGCTGCTGGGCAGCACCGGTGAATCGCCCAGGCGCCAGCAGGCGGTATTGACCACGCTGATGGAGCACACGCCCACCGGTTTCATCCTGTCGCCGGCCGAAGGCAGCGACGCCGCGCAGCTGCACCAGGTGCTGGGCGCCCACGCCAACGTGCTGCTGTTCAACCGCGAACTGCCCGGTGCCGAGTGGGATTTCCTGACGTTGGATAACCAGCAGGGTGCTTATCTCGCCACCCGCCACCTGCTTGAGCGTGGCCATCGTCAGATTGCCTTCTTCGGCGGTCATGCCGCTTCCAGTTCCTGCCATCAACGCCGCACCGGCTACCAGCAGGCAATGGCCGAGGCCGGTCTGCAGGTTCAGCCGAGCTGGATGATCGAGTCGGCACCCAACCGCCTTGAGGCGGCAGCACGCACCGGTGAACTGTTTGCCGATGGCGAGCGTCCCAGTGCCGCGGTCTGCTACAACGACACCGTCGCGCTGGGGCTGATGCTGGGTCTGACCTCCCGTGGCGTCCGCCCGGGCGGCGATTTTGCCGTTACCGGCTTCGACGACATCTCCGAGGCCTCGGTGGCGGTGCCGCCGTTGACCACGTTGACCGCCGACCCGCGCGAGCGCGGGCGCCAAGCGGCCGCATTGCTGCTGCAGCGACTGGCCAATCCCGATGCGCCACCGCTGCGTACTGTCGCGGCGGTGCAACTGCGCATCCGCGAGAGCAGCGCGGCGCGTCAGGGCTGATTCTTCTTCCAATCGCATCCGAGCCGATTCCATGTCCATTCCCATCCTGTCCATGCTCCAGCCAGTCTCGTGGTGCCCGTCGCGAGTGGCAGCGCTGCTGGCCTCGAAATGGGCCGGGGAGGCTGACACCTGATGGGCAAGATTGTTTGTTTCGGCGAAATTTTGATCGATCTATTGGCGCAGCCACCGGCTTCGCCGCAGGCGCCGCGCGCTTTCCTGCAATACGCTGGCGGCGCACCGGCCAATGTCGCGGTGGCCGCAGCCAGGCTGGGCGCGCGCAGCCACTTCGCGGGCATGTTGGGCTGCGACATGTTCGGTGACTTTCTCGCCGACAGCCTGGCCGAGTCCGGCGTCAACACCGACTGCATCGTTCGCACCAGTGCGGCCAAGACCGCGTTGGCGTTCGTCGCGCTGGACGGCGCGGGCGAACGCAGTTTCAGTTTCTACCGCCCGCCTGCAGCCGATCTGCTGTTCCGGGCCGAACACTTCCAGCCTGCCTGTTTCGATGGCACTGGCTGCTTCCATGTCTGTTCCAACAGCCTGACTGAGCCGAGCATCGCCGAAACGACGTTCGCTGGCATGGATCGCGCGCGCGCCGCCGGTGCGGTGGTCAGCCTCGATCTCAATCTGCGCCCGATGCTGTGGCCGGCGCAGGTCGACCCGACGCCATGGCTGTGGCAGGCGCTGGAGCAGGCCGATCTCGTCAAGCTCTCGCGCGAGGAACTGGACTACCTTGCCAGGCCGTTCGGAAGTGATGGCCGCGCACAGGTGTTGCACCGCCTGCTGGCTGCGCGGGCGCGCTGGGTCATCGTCACTGATGGCGCCGCGCCATTGCACTGGCATACCCGCAACGCCCATGGCGAAGTGCCCGGTTTCCGGGTGTTGCCGGTCGATACCACGGCGGCCGGCGATGCCTTCGTGGGCGGCGTGCTCCATGGCCTGGCCGAACGCGGCGGGACGGGGGGCGCGTTCGATGCGTTCTGCCGGGACCATGACGCAATCGTCGCCACCTTGCGCTTCGGCGCGGCGGTTGGCGCGCTGGCCGTCACCCGGAAAGGTGCGTTTGCCGCCATGCCAACGCTGGAGGAAGTGCAACGACTTCTTCAGGAACAGCCCGGTCAAGTCAGCTAAGCAGGCATGGCCGTGCAGGGAGCCGAAGCGCGCGGCAAGAATGAAAAAGGTGTATCGGAAGTTGTGGATTCCGTTCCGCCGAGGATCGTTGTCTAGCAGTGAAAGCAGCCGTTCTGGCTGGCCGGCACCACCGGCTCCATACCTTCTCAATGAACACGAGGTGGCGACAATGGCGGTACGAGTGATCGCGCGAGCAGGCATCGGAAGCCTCCGACACGAGGGCACGGAAGCGGTCATCGAAGCGCCATTGCATGCGCGACGCACACACTGGCTGGCCGGTCATGTCCTGCCCCATGAGTCGGCGCTGCGGCGCCGGCTGCGCTCGCAGGTGCCGACGGGACTCGAGGTGGATGACGTCGTGCAGGAAGCCTATGCGCTAATCGCCGCGCAGGAGCGGGTAGAGCAAATTCTCGAGCGGCGCGCCTATCTGTTTACTGTGGCGCGCTCGGTGGTGTTCAAGCATTTCAGGCGTTCGTGTTTTATTTCAATCGATACAAATTCCGGTGTTTCGCGCGAACACCACGAGCTCACTCTTGAACGTCACGCAGGAGCAAGCCAGGAATTGCGCCGGCTCGCATGGATGATCGATGGATTGCCTCCTCGCTGCGGACAGGCATTCGTGATGTGCCGGGTCGAACAACTGCCGCAGTACGAAGTCGCTCGGCGCATGGGAATTTCCAGGAGCTCGGTGGAGAAGCATCTAGCCCGGGCGTCGTCCCTGCTGATGGAAACGATGGCCCAGGCCAACCGGCCGCCGGCATGCGCCGCGACAGCGCGCGCCGACGAATTCCCGCAATCCGTGCGGATGTTCCCTCCGGTGCCGCGAAAGTGCCCCGTCCCGCTGCGGGGAGCGAGGGCGGGCCGTTCGCCCAGGAGCGCCGCGCGCGCTTCCGCCTTCGGCAAAGGCATGGCGCCGTTCTTGGAAGAATGCGGCGATGCCATGCACGTGATGCAGCACTCCCCCTCCTTCCCTCGTCATGCCGGATAGCCGAAGCCGCATCGACCGATCTCCCGACCACCGCCTTCCCTGGCACAGGAGCAAGCCCATGAATCGCAACGCCCGTTTCGTACGCAACGCCTTGGCTGTTTCCCTGGGGTACGCCCTGGCAATGACGGTGCCGGCCGCCGTCGCACAGCAACACGATGGCGCCGGATCCGCGAACGACCCGCAGGCCAAGAAGCTGGATACCATTCTCGTTACCGGATCGCGCAACAGCACGCGCACGGTCGAGAACAGTTCCACGCCCATCGATCTGGTCAGTGCCGAGGAGTTGGCCGCGACCGGCAAGGGCGACCTGTTGCAAGCGCTGCTGACCAAGCTGCCCTCGCTGAGCCTGCAGACCTACGGCGGCGGTCTGGATTACCAGGTGCGCGGCGCCATGCTGCGCAACCTCTCGCCTGGCTACACGCTGGTGCTGGTCAATGGCAAGCGCCGCAATGTCAGCGCCTACACCAGCGACACCAGCTTCCCCGGCCACAACTATACCGATCTGTCACTGATCCCCATGGCCGCGGTAGATCACATCGAGGTGTTGCGCGATGGCGCGGCGGCGATTTATGGCTCCGATGCCATCGCCGGCGTGGTCAACATCATCCTCAAGTCCGCGGCCAGTGGAGGCGAGCTCTCGGTCGAGGGAGGCAGCAGCTTCGCCGGCAACGGCACCCGCGCCAAGTACGGCGCCAATCTGGGTCTGCCACTCGGCAGCACGGGTTTCGTCAACCTCTCGCTGAACTACACCGATCAGCATGAAGCGACACGGGTACGACCCTTCCGCGACAGCTACCGGGTGTATCCGGCGATAGGCGCCAACGGAGAGTTGACCAAGCTGTGCACCTACAACAGCCTCTGCACGGGCACCGTTGCCAATCCGGCCGAAGCGGGACATGAGGTCAGGGACTATGCCTACAGCATCCCGCAGTACACCTTGAAGTCCGCCGCGTACAACCTTGAGTACGGCCTGGGCGAAGCGCTGACGCTGTATTCGTTCGCCACATTCAGCGACCGCCGTATCAGTTCACGCCAGAACACGCGCACACCGTATACCGCTTGGAGCAGCAATCTCGGTCTATTCAAGAACGTATACCCCGATGGGTTCACCCCCGATGCGGTCGGCAAGGAGCAGGACTACACCGGCGTGCTTGGCCTGAAGGGAGCGGTGGGCACCTGGGATTGGGACCTGAGCGCCACGCGCAGCCGCGACGACTACAAGGTCTATACCCATAACTCGGCCAACTATTCACTCGACTATCCGGGCGGCGCCACCGATGTGTATTCGGGCAAGCTCGATTACACGCAGACCGTGGTGAACCTGGACCTTCGCCATGGTTTCGAGACCGAGGCGTTCGTCTCGCCCGTGGACTTCAGTGCCGGGCTGGAATACCAGAGCGAGGCGTACACTCGCGGCGCTGGTGAACGGGCCTCGTGGTACGGCCAGGGCATTACCGCCTACACCGGTTATCTGCCTGCCGATGCATCGCATGGAACGCGCCATGGCTGGGCAGGTTATGCCGGCGCCTCGGCCAATGTCACCAAGCGCTGGTACCTTGACTTTGCCGGGCGCTACGAGGACCACTCCGATTTCGGCAGCGTATCCACCGGCCGCCTGAGCACGCGCTTCGACTTCACCGACGCCGTCGCGATTCGCGCCACCGTCAGCAATGGCTTCCACGCGCCATCGCTTGCGGCGCAGAACTTTCAGCTGACTTCGGATACGGCCACGCAACGCTGGATCAATGCCCGCGCCAGTTCGCCGCTCGCCATGTCGCTGGGATCCACGCCACTCAAGCCGGAGAAATCCACCAACTACAGCGTCGGCCTTACGTTCGCGCCGGTCGACAACGTGCATCTGGCGATCGACGCCTACCAGATTGACATCCGCGACCAGCTGGGCATGTCCAACTATGTAGGCTATGACCCAACCAATCCGGCGCGGGTGGTCGACTACAGCGGCAACGTGCTCAACGCGCAGCAGGTCGCCACCATCGACGCGCTGCTTGCCGGTGCAGGCTATTCGGTCAGTCCGGACAAGGGCCTGTTCGTCAGCTACCTGCGCAGCGTGGGCGATACCCGCACCCGCGGCGTCGAATTCACCGCCGATGGCGGCATCCCCACCGATTACGGAATGTGGACGTGGAACTACGCCATCAATGCGGTCCAGACCGACATTACGCGCCGTGAACAGGTGTCGCCAATCCTGTCCAGCCTGCCCAACGTGCAACTGCTCACCGAGGCCAGCGAGTACAACCTGCGCTACCGTTCGCCGCGCTACACGCAGGTGGCCGGCATCAACTGGGCGCGCAGTGGTTGGAATCTCGGAATGAATTTCACCCATTACGGCCCGATCAAGCGCCTGGCCAACAACTACAAGTACACGATCGATCCGAAGCTGATCACCTCGTTGTCCGGCAGCTACGATTTCGGCAACGGATTCAGTGTGACTGCCGGCGTGGACAACGTCTTCGACAAGCGCACCAGCAAGCTGCCGGAGGCGGCGATGAGCGCCAGCAACAAGGCAACCTACCAGTGGATGTATGACTCACTGGATTCGATCAGCGCCCTGGGCGGTTACTACTACGCCCGCATCGACTACCGCTTCTGAGGCCGGGGAACCCGAATGACGCGCAACAGGCACGAACAACTGGGCATGCTCGACAGCATCGAGCGCCGCGATTTCATCAACGGCGTTCTCAAGACCTCGCTGGCAGTGGCCGCCTCCGGCGTCGCGCCGGACGTGCTGGCCGCCGCAGCGGGGATGCCGCTGTCCGGAACGACGGGTGTGGCAGGTGTGGCCGGACGCGGCATGCCCGCGTCCGCGCAGGGGCCATATCCGCCAGCGCTGACCGGCATGCGCGGCAGTGGCTATCCGAAGGCTTTCGAGGCCGGCCATGCACTGCGTGACGGCTCGCTGCAGATCGACCCCACGCAGGTGCACGATACTGGCGAGCAATACGACCTCATCGTAGTGGGTGGTGGCATCAGCGGCCTGGCTGCGGCCTTGTACTACGCGCGCGACAGCGGCGGCCAGGCGCATACCCTGGTATTGGACAACCACGACGACTTCGGCGGTCACGCAAAGCGCAACGAGTTCAATTTCGGCAAGCGCACCGTCATTTCCAATGCAGGCACCTTCAACATATCGCCCGGTAGCGATAACGCGCGTGAGTTCATGCGCTCAATCGGAATCGAAGACATCGCCCGGCTCAACCAGGACAACCAGGACACGTTCTTTTACCACCGCCATGGCATGGGCCAGTCGGTGTACTACGACAAGGAGACCTTCGGTCGCGATGCGTTGATGGACGATCCGGCTCCCTGGATCGAATTCGTCGCGTTGCACGATCCAAATACGCCACCCGACCAGGCGCGACGTTGGGCGGATTTCCTTGCCGGGGCGCCAATGAGCGAGCAGGCGCGCAAGGACGTATACCGGCTCCATGCCGGCCGCATCGATTACCTGCCGGGGCTGGCGCCTGTTGAACGCGTGCGCAAGCTGCGCGCGATCACCTACCGCGACTTCCTGCTGGATGTCGCCAAGGTCGACCCGATGGTCGTTACCTATCTGCGCGACCGCACCTTCGGCAGTGCGCGCGGGCTATCCGGAATGTCGGCGATGGCGGCGCGTCGGCGTGGGCTGCCCGGCTTCCTGGGTATGGAACTGGGTACGGATAATCCACTACCCGCAAGCGCCCTGGGCGTGCCGCCGGCGACCACCCACAAAGCTGTCGCCAACTACCACTTCCCCGATGGCAACGCGACCATCGCCCGCCTGATCGTGCGTCAGTTGATTCCCGCTGCGCTGCCCGGCAGGACCCTGGAGGATTCGATCCTGCAGCGCGCCGACTACTCGAGGCTGGACCTTCCCGACAACCACAACCGCATCCGCCTGGACAGCACCGTGGTGCAGGTGGCCAATACCGCCGACGGAGTGCAGGTGACCTATTTCCGGGACGGCAAGTTGCAGCGCGTCCGCGCCCGCCATTGCGTGCTGGCCTGCTGGCACCACGTCATCCCGTACATATGCCCGGAACTGCCTGAGTGGCAGAAGGAAGCATTGCGCTACCAGGTGCATGCGGCCAACCTTTGGGTCAATGTCTGGCTGAACAACTGGCAGGCCTTCAAGAAGGCAGGCACCTGCTTCATCAACGCGCCCAACGGCTATTACTCGCAGATCCTGCTCGAGTGTCCGGTAGACATCGGCGGCTACGTGCGCTCAGCCTCGCCCGATGAGCCGACCGTATTGACCATGCTGCGGGTGTTCGAGACGCCCGGTATCCCGGTCAAGGATCAGTACCGCGTCGCCCGCGCCGAGATGTACGCCACTGATTTCGAAACCTATGAGCTGAACGTGCGCGAGCAGCTCACCCGCATGCTCGGTCCGCATGGCTTCGACGCGCGCCGCGACATCGCAGGGATCACCGTTAATCGCTGGGGCCATGGTTATTCGTACATGTACTCCTCGGTGTTCGACGATTTCCTCGAACGTGGCGAGCAACCGCCGCACGAGCGGGCACGAATGCCTTACGGCAACATCGCCATTGCCAACTGCGACGCGGCCGCGCGGGATACCACGCCTGATTCCATCGACCAAGCTCATCGCGCCGTCTGCGAGCTACGCCTGAATCTGCGCAACAGCGTCAATTTCTGAAGAGGCGCCAGCTGATCCAACGGCCATCGCAGTGCAGGGTCGCGCATGAACCCGCCCGCTGCACCGCGATGGTCCTGCTTCAGCCGCCGCTGGACCCGCGACGCCCACCGGGGAACCGGAAAAAATTGCCCATGAATGGCCCTAACCGGGGAGTGCACCGCATGCAGCACAGTGAAAAAACCGCAACCGCAGCGGGAGGCATGGCGCGCGCGCTCCTGTTGCCGCTGGCGCTGATCATCGCGCTGTTCTTCTTCTGGGGCGCGGCAGCCAGCCTCAACGACATCCTGATAAAGCAGTTCAAGAAGGCTTTCGAACTGAGCGACCTGCAGGCTGGGCTTGTACAGAGCGCCTTCTACCTGGGCTATTTCATCTTCGCGCTGCCGGCGGCCATGTTCATGCGGCGCTACAGCTACAAGGCGGCGGTGGTGCTCGGGCTGCTGCTGTATGCGGCCGGCGCTTTCCTGTTCTACCCGGCGGCGCAAGTGCACACCTATGGTTTCTTCCTGCTGGCACTGTTCGTTATCGCCAGTGGACTGGCGTTCCTCGAGACATCGGCCAACTCGCTGGTGATCGCGCTTGGGCCTGCGCAGGGCGCGGCGCGCCGGCTCAATCTGGCGCAGGCGTTCAATCCACTGGGGGCGATGACCGGGGTGATGATCGGCTCGCATTTTATTTTTTCCGGGGTCGAATACAGTGCCCAGGACCTGGCGGCGATGGCGCCGGTTGCGCGCCAGACCTATTTCGCTGCCGAGTCGGCGGCTGTGCAAGTGCCCTACGTAGTGATTGGTCTGGTCGTGGTGGTGTGGGCGATGATGATCGCGATGGTGAAGTTCCCGGTTCCGCCCGAGCAGCCGGCGGCGGCCAAGGCCAGCAGCCTCTCGCACCTGGGCGGACTGCTGCGTACCCGTGGCTTCATGTTCGCGGTGGTTGCGCAGTTCTTCTATGTCGGAGCGCAGGTCGGGATCTGGAGTTACCTGATCCGCTACTTCCAGGACGTGGTGCCCAATACTCCGGAAAAGACTGCCGCCGGCTTCCTTACCTTGTCGCTGGTACTGTTCATGGCCGGGCGCTTCCTGGGTTCGCTGGCATTGCGCAGGGTAGGTGCGACGCAGTTGCTGGCTACGTTCGCGTTTCTGGACCTGGTGTTGTGTGTGGTCGCGGTGGTCCTGCCCGGCCGCATCGGTCTGTATGCCCTGGTGATCGCCAGTCTTTTCATGTCGGTAATGTTTCCAACCATCTTCGTGCTCGGGCTTGAGGGCTTGGACGAGGATCGCCGCAAGCTCGGTGCGTCGATGATGGTAATGGCCATCATCGGCGGTGGTCTGCTGACTGCACTGATGGGCTGGGTGTCCGACATGGCCGGCATCCACTGGGCCATCGCTGTGCCGGCCGCCTGCTTCCTGGTCATTCTGGCCTTCGCCTTGCGCGCGTCACGTGCCGCTGCCTGACGCGCGCTGCCGCCCGCTCTGCTTCATCGTTGCCCAGCCCTGCACAGGGCGTTCTTAAAAGGAGATTCCATGAAGATCATTCCCTCGCTTCCACTCAACGACGGCCATCGCATTCCGCAGATTGGACTGGGGGTGTGGCAGGTTCCGGCTGGGGACACTGCGCGTGTCGTTGGCACCGCGTTCGAACTGGGCTATCGCCACGTCGATGGTGCCGCCGCCTACGGCAACGAGGAGGGCATCGGTCATGCGATCCAGGCTTCGAGCGTAGCGCGCGAGGAATTGTTCATCACCACCAAGCTGCGCAATCCCGATCAGGGCTACGATTCGGCGCTAAGGGCGCTCGACGCCAGCCTCGCCAGGATGGGGCTGGATCGGGTCGATCTGTACCTGATCCATTGGCCGTGCCCGCGCCATGACCGCTTCGTCGACAGTTGGAAGGCACTGGTGCAGGCGCGCGCGGATGGCAAAGTGCGGTCGATCGGCGTATCCAACTTCCGCGCGCAGGATATCGACCGCATCATCGACGCCACCGGCGTGGTCCCGGCAGTCAATCAGATCGAACTGCACCCTCTGCTGCAGCAGGCCGGGCTGCAGCAGCAGGCACGCGCCCAAGGCATCGTTACCCAGGCGTGGAGCCCGCTCGCCCACGGCGGCGAGCTGTTGGCGCACCCCGTCCTGCAGACGATCGCCGGCAAGCATGGGCGGACGGTCGCCCAGGTGGTCCTGCGCTGGCACATGCAGTCGGGCAGGGTGGCCATCCCCAAATCGGTGACGCCGGCGCGAATGGCCGAGAACGCGACAGTGTTCGATTTCGCCCTGGATGAGGACGACATGGCGCAGATCGGACGCATCGACGCAGGCAGGCGCTTGGGCCCGGACCCTGCTGACTTCGAGGATATGAGCTGATCTGATCGTAGTGGCTACGGCCCGCGGCCGTCCTGCGGCGGGCCGTGGTGCTGGTGCCGTCGGCACGACGCGCAGCCAGCCGCTGCACGGTCCCGGCTTGCCCGTGCGGTGGTACCTGCCGCCGTATCGCCCCCGTTTCCAATGCCTGGGATGAAATCACGCGATGACCGTAACTGACCCCGTCATTCTCTATGCCACATTCACCGCTACGCAAGGCAATGCCGCGCAGGTGGCCATGCTGTTGAGCGATTACGCCTGCGAAGTCCGCAAGGAGCCCGGTAACCTGCGATTCGAGGCTTTGCACAGGGCAGAGCTTCCGGAGTCGTTTTTCGTGTTCGAAGAGTACGCCGACGAAACAGCGTTCCAGGCACACCTGAACGCCCCCTACGGCGCGCTTTTCAATGCGGCGCTGACGGCATTGATCGTCGAACCGCATTCGGTACTCACGTTGCTGCGGAGGCTATGAGCCGCGACGCCCCCTGACTGCCGCCGGCGGGTGAATTCAGTAGAGGTCCACCGGGTCCACGTCCAGCGACCAGCGCACGCGTCGCGCCTGCGGCAGTGCGTATATCTGTGGCACCAGCGCATCGAGCAGGCCGTGCAGCGCACGCCGCTGCGTGGCCGACAGCAGCAGCTGCGTGCGCTGGAAGCCGGCGCGGCGCGGCATCGGTGCGGGCATCGGGCCGTAGCGTTCGACCGGGCTGTCGGCGGGCATGGCGTGCTTCACCGCTGCCAGGAATTCATTCGCCTGTTCGACCTGCTTGGCTTCTGCACGCAGCAGCGCCAGATGCGCGAACGGCGGGAAGCCGGCGGCCTCGCGCTGCGCCAGTTCGGCATCGGCGAAGGCGTGGTAGCCGCCGTTGACCAGGGTGTGCAGCAGCGCATTGTCCGGGTGATGAGTCTGCAGCCAGACCTCGCCGGGGCGGTCGGCGCGGCCGGCGCGGCCGGCGACCTGGATCAGCTGCTGGGCCAGCTTCTCGCTGGCGCGGAAGTCGGCGGAGAACAGGCCTTCGTCGATACCGACCACCACCACCAGGGTCAGCCGCGGCAGGTCGTGGCCCTTGGCCAGGATCTGCGTGCCGACCAGGATGCCGGGCTGCTCGCCCAGCGCGGCCAGAGTCTGTTCCAGCGCGTCGCGCCGCGCGGTGGTGCCGCGGTCGATGCGCAGCACCGGGAAATCGGGAAACAGCTGCAGCAGCCGCTCTTCCAGCCGCTCCGTGCCGATGCCCTGCGGCTGCAGCGCCAGGCTGCCGCAGTCCGGGCAGGCCAGCGGCACCGGCGCGCGCGCGCCGCAGTGGTGGCATTGCAGGCGGCGCCCGGCGCCGTGCACGGTCATCGGCGTGGCGTGCAGCGGCGTGCTGCAGCGCCGGCACGGCGCGGTCCAGCCGCAGTCGTGGCACAGCAGCACCGGCGCGTAGCCGCGGCGGTTCTTGAACACCAGCACCTGGTTGCCGGCGCGCAGGTGCTGTTCGATGCCCGCCAGCACTTCCGGCGACAGGCCGTCCTGCAGCGGCCGCTTGCGCACGTCGAACACCCGCACCGCCGGCGGCCGCGCGTCGCCGGCGCGCTGCTGCAGGCGCAGGTGGGTGTAGCGGCCGGCACGCGCGTTGTGCAGCGATTCCAGCGAGGGCGTGGCGCTGCCCAGCACCACCGGTATGTCCAGCGCCTTGCCGCGCACCAGGGCGAAATCGCGGGCGTGGTAGCGGATGCCATCCTGCTGCTTGTAGCTGCCGTCGTGCTCCTCGTCGACGATCAGCAGCCCGGCCTGCGGCAGCGGCGTGAACACCGCCGAACGGGTGCCGACGATCACCCGCGCTTCGCCGCGGGAAGCGGCCGCCCATACCCGCGCGCGCTCGTTGTCGTTCAGGCCCGAATGCAGCGCGTGCACCGCGATGCCAAGGCGGGCGCGGAAGCGCGCCAGCATCTGCGGGGTCAGGCCGATCTCCGGTACCAGCACCAGCGCCTGCCGGCCCTGCGCCAGGCAATGGGCGATGGCCTGCAGGTAGACCTCGGTCTTGCCGCTGCCGGTGACGCCATCGAGCAGGAAGGGCTGGAAGCCGTCGGCCGCGGTGATCGCCTCGATCGCCACCTGCTGCTGCGGGTTCGGCTCGGGGCCGGGAAGCGGATGGGCCGCCGGGATCGCCGCCGCCATCGCCACGCGCTGCGCGAAGCCGCGCTTGAGCAGGGCGCGGCCGGCCTCGCGCCAGCCGTCCATGCGTGCGGCCAGGACCTCCTCGGCCAGAGTGCCGTCGCCCAGCAGTTCGGCCAGGCGTCGCGGGCGGGTGCCATCGCGCAGCCGTGACCGGCCCTCGTGACCGGCCACGGTCAACTCCCAGCCCCAGCCATGGGTATCGGGCAGGGGGTCGCCCCGGCGCAGTGGCGCCGGCAGCGCGGTGGCGATCACCTCGCCCAGCGGCGCATGGGTATAGCGCGCCAGCCAGCGCAGCGAGGCGTGCAGCTCCCCGCCCAGCAGCGGCGGGCCGTCCAGCCACTGGAGGGCTTCCCGCAGCGTCGCCGGGTCGTCCGCCGTGCCGATGCTCTCGACCATGCCGACCAGTTCGCGGTTGCCGAACGGAACCCTGACCCGGCGCCCGGTATCGCCGGCGCCCGGGTCCGGGCTGCCGGGCGGAGGCAGGTAATCGAAGGTCTGCGGCAACGGGACCGGCAGTGCGATGCGCAGGGTGGGGCAGGTGGGCATGGGCGGCAGTGTAGGTGCCGGTCGCCGGCCGGCACACCCCCCGGGGGCCGCCGGAACCGGTCGGGAAACCGGTCCGCCGCATGCCGCCTACTTGCGTGCGCTTGTTCGCGCCGGAAGCATAAACACCGCGTAAACGCAGGCCGGGCTTGGAGATTTGGGCTTATCCACACAACTTGTGGATAACTCTGTGCATCAGCGTTGTGCTCCACGCGCCCAGGGCGGTGGTGGAAGCCTTTCCCTCAACTTGGTCAAAAAATAGCCATACGATCAAGTCTTTTAAAATCAACAACTTGTTCGTGAAACAAAAGCGAAATATGGGTGCCCGCCGGAAATCGCGGCCGATTGCAGGCAGGCTATTGACGCTGTGCACAAGTTGCGGCATGGAGCGTCCGGGAGAGCGTCAAGACGGCGTGCAGGCCGGCTGCCGGGACTATCTGCGGGGCCCGACGCGCTGGGTATCATTCCCGGCGATGAAGGAGTCCAACTGATGGCTGCACCCGCCTCTCCAACACCGGCCGCAGCCAGTGCCCTGTCCGCTTTCCTGAAAGGCGTCGAACGACGCGCCCTGGTCGTCGCGGGCCTGCAGAGCGGCGACGAGGATGCCGCCGGCCGTGCCGTGGCGGCTGCCATGCGCGCCTTCGCCGGCCCGGCCGCGGGCATGCCGATGGCCGACTGGCCCGCCCGTTTCTGGACCCTGCTGTGCGGCAACCCGCAAATGCGGGCGCCATCCACGAACGGGTACTGGCCGCCCGCGTTGGCCCATCTTCAGGACCTGGCCCCGGCCGAGCGGCTGGCGCTGCTGCTGCGTATCGGCGGCGGGCTGGATGAAGATGCCGCCTCGGCGGTCCTCGGGGTGACGCCGGAGGCATACCGGCATGCGTTGGCTGGCGCCTGCCCGCTGGACGCGCAGGGCCATCCGGACGCGACGGCATGGCGCGGGCTGGCCGAACAGGTGCAGGCGCAGGTGCGCGATCTCCCGCCGGGCCGCGTGCAGCAGCTGGAACAGCTGCGCGGGGCGATGGCGGCCGGGGCCGCGCCGGCCCGCCAGGCGCCCGCGGCGCCACGGATCGAAGCCGATGCCCGCGTTGCCCGCCCGCCGCGCCGTACCGCAACGCGCTGGCGCTGGCGGACCTGGCTGCTGCTGTGCCTGCCCCTGGTGCTGCTTGCGGTGGTCGCGGCCTGGTGGTGGCAGGAGCACCGGCCGGCGTTGCCCGGCGCGGCCGCGCCAGCCGCCGAGGGCGCGGTTTCGGACAATGGCCCGGTGCAGGTGGAGGCCTTGCCGGCCGACGATCCTCCCGCCGCGCCTGCCAGCGGCGACAGCCGTGCCGCGGATGATGCGGCGATGCTGGCCGATCCGGAGCTGGCGCTGGCGCAGGACGCCGATTTCCACGCCTGGTATGCGGCCGGCGGCCCGGTGCCGGTGGACGAATCGCAGGCGCGCCCCGGTCGCGCCGAACCGGCCGGCACCGCCCTGGAGACGGTCGATGCGGAGGATTGAGCGCCTGTTGCCGGTATTGCTGGTGCTGCTGCCGGCCGCACCGTCGCTGGCGATGCCCGCCGCCATGCCGCCGCCGGCCGCGCACGCGGCCGGTGCCATGCCGGACCCGCGATCGCACTGGTCGGCGCTGGCGCCGGCCCAGCAGCGCGAACTGCGCGCGCGCTATGCGGCGTGGCGCGCGCTGCCCGAGTCCGAGCGCCAGCGCGTGCGCCGGGCCGCGGCCGACATGGCGGCACTGCCGGCGGCCGAGCGCGAGGCGCTGCGCGACCGTTTCCTCGGTCTGGACCGCCTGCATCGCGATGGCTGGCGGCTGGGCCCGCAGCTGGGCGCGCAGTACCCCAAGCTGCAGCCGTTGCTGGGCTATCTGCCGGAACACCAGCGCGAGCCGATGCTGGCGCTGCTGCGCCAGCTCGATGCCGCGCAGCTGGCGCAACTGGGCGTGCTGTCGCAGCGCACGCCGCCGCAGGAGCGCGACGCGCTGCGCGACCAGCTGCTGGCCGTGCCAGCCGCAGGCCGCGCCGACTGGCTGCGGCAGAAGACCGAAACCCGGTGACGCGCCGCGCATCCGCCCAGCGCCTGGTCGCGCCGGGCGGGGCGATGCCCTGCGCGGCCGGGACGCCTTTCACGCATCTTCATCCGCTGCCTTTACAATGCGCGGCTCCCGCGACCCGGCAACAGCGCGTCCCGCGCCGGCCGCAGTCCGCGTTCCTCCCCGTATGCCCACCCTCTCCGCCACGCCGCGCTTCCGCCAGGAAGTGCGCGCCACCGGGTTGCTTGCCCTGCCCCTGGTCCTGGGCCATGTCTCTACCGGCCTGATCGCTTTCGTCGACAACACCATCGCCGGCCACCACGGCACCGATACCTTCGCCGCGGTCAGCATCGGCACCGCCCTGCTGTGGCTGCCGATGCTGGTGCCGATCGGCACCCTGATCTCGCTGACCGCTTCGGTGTCGCAGTTGAATGGCGCCGGCCGCGAGCGCGACATCGGCCCGCTGTTCCGCCAGGCGCTGTGGCTGGGCGTGGGCCTGAGCGTGCTGATGTTCGCCTTCCTCAGCGTGGTGCCGG
This sequence comes from Stenotrophomonas nitritireducens, assembly GCF_001431425.1. Taxonomy (GTDB): domain Bacteria; phylum Pseudomonadota; class Gammaproteobacteria; order Xanthomonadales; family Xanthomonadaceae; genus Stenotrophomonas; species Stenotrophomonas nitritireducens. The sequence continues at coordinate 150,945 of NZ_LDJG01000005.1, read as the reverse complement.
CGTTCCTGCCGGCCTTCGGCATCGCCCCGGATATCGTGCCCGGAGCCACCGGCTTCCTGCACGCGATCCGCTGGGGCGTGCCGGCGCTGACGCTGTACTTCTGCATGCGCTACCTGAGCGAAGGCATGCACTGGACGCTGCCGACCATGCTGCTCGGCTTCGGCGGGCTGCTGGTGCTGGGGCCACTGGGCTATGCGCTGTGCAACGGCAGGTTCGGTTTCCCCGAACTGGGTGCCGAAGGCCTGGGCATCGCCTCGTCGGTGACGATGTGGCTGCAGGCGCTGTGCTTCGCCGCCTACCTGTGGAAGACCCGGCGCTTCGCCCACCTGCAGCTGTTCGGGCATTTCGAACCGCCGCGCTGGCGCGCGATCTGGGACCTGCTGCGTACCGGCCTGCCGATCGGCGTCACCGTGCTGATGGAGGGCGGTCTTTTCATCATCACCGCGCTGCTGATCGGCCGCATCGGCGCGGTCGAGGCCAGTGCGCACCAGATCGCGATCAACGTCGCCCAGCTGTGCTTCATGATCCCGATGGGCGTGGCCGAGGCCACCACCGTGCGCGTCGGCCACGCCGTGGGCAGCAACGATCCGCTGGGCGTGCGCCGCGCCACCTGGGCCGGCTACGCCATCGTGCTGGTCACCCAGATGCTGTCGATCACCGTGCTGCTGCTGGGCCACGACGCGGTGGTGCGGCTGTATACCGACGACCTGGCCGTGGCGGCGCTGGCCTCCACCCTGCTGCTGTACGCGGCCACCTTCCAGTTCCCCGACGGCATCCAGGTGCTTTCGGCCGGCGCGCTGCGCGGGCTCAAGGACACCCGCGTGCCGATGTTCATCGCCATGTTCGCGTACTGGGGCGTGGGCATGCCGCTCGGCGCCGGGCTCGGCCTCGGCCTGGGCTGGGGACCGCAGGGCATGTGGGTCGGCCTGATCATGGGCCTGACCGCCGCCGCCGTGCTGATGGGCTGGCGCCTGCGGGTCAGCAGCCAGCGCCTGTTCCATCCTGCGGCACCCTGACTTGAAGCCCATGCCGGCCTTGCCGATCATGGGTATCCTGCGTTGCAACAAGCCCCTTCCGGAGCATCCATGAACCCCCCACCGCTGCCCCGCCGCAACCCCATCGCCAGCTTCTTCGTCGGGCTGTGGGACGTCATGAACTTCACCCGGCGGTTGATCCTCAACCTGCTGTTCTTCGGCCTGTTGTTCCTGCTGCTGATCGTGTTCCTGGTGGCGATGGGCAAGGGCGCCTCGTCGGCCAAGGTGCTGCAGGACCGCACCACCCTGGTCATCGCCCCGGAAGGCCGGCTGGTCGAGCAGTACAGCACCGATCCGGTCAGCCGCGCGCTGGCCAAGATGGTGGGCGACAACAACGCCGAGGAACTCCAGCTGCGCGACCTGGTCCGCGCGATCGAAGCCGCGCGCGACGACAAGAAGATCGAGCGCGTGGTGCTGGAGCTGGACAAGCTGCAGCCATCGGGTTTCGCCTCGATGCGCGAGGTAGCCGTGGCGCTGCAGGAACTGCGCGCCTCCGGCAAGCAGCTGGTCGCCTTCAGCGAAAACATGAGCCAGTCGCAGTACCTGCTGGCCGCGCAGGCCGATGAGGTCTATCTCGATCCGATGGGCAGCCTGCTGCTGGAGGGCCTGGGGCGTTATCGCCAGTACTTCCGCAGCGGCCTGCAGGACAAGCTGGGCGTGGACGTGCACCTGTTCAAGGTGGGCGAATACAAGTCCGCCGCCGAGCCCTACGTGCTCGATGCCGCCTCGCCGCAGGCCAAGGAAGCCGACCTGTTCTGGATGAACGACGTGTGGCAGCGCTACCTGGGCGACATCGCCAGTGCGCGCAAGCTCGACGCCGCGCAGCTGGCCGCCGGCATCGACACCCTGCCCGAGGGCATCGCCGCCGCCGGCGGCGACCTGGCGCGCTTCGCCCTGCAGCAGAAGCTGGTGGACGGGCTGAAAACCCGCGAGGAAGTGGAAGCGCTGCTCACCGACCGCGGCGTGGCCGACAACGATGCCGATGGCGGATTCCGCCAGATCGCGCTGGGCGACTACCTGACCCAGATCGATGCGCACCGTTCGCCGATCGACAATCGTCCGCAGGTGGCGGTGGTGGTGGCCGAAGGCGAGATCGCCGGCGGCGACCTGCCTGCCGGCCGCGTTGGCGGCGTCTCCACCTCGGCGCTGCTGCGTGCCGCGCGCGACGACGACGACGTCAAGGCCGTCGTGCTGCGCGTGGACTCACCGGGCGGTGAGGTGTTCGCCTCCGAGCAGATCCGCCGCGAGGTGGACGCGCTCAAGGCCGCCGGCAAGCCGGTGGTGGTGTCGATGGGCGACATGGCCGCCTCCGGCGGCTACTGGATCAGCATGAACGCCGACCGCATCTATGCCGACGAATCGACCATCACCGGCTCGATCGGCATCTTCGGCATGATCCCCAACTTCGCCCGCAGCCTGGACAAGATCGGCGTGCACACCGACGGCGTGGGCACCACCCGCTTCGCCGGCGCGTTCGACGTCACCCGGCCGATGGACCCGGCGGTAGGCCGCGTGATCCAGTCGGTCATCGACAAGGGTTACGCCGACTTCACCGGCAAGGTGGCGCAGGCGCGCGACCGCAACGTGGACGCCATCGACGAAGTGGCGCGCGGCCGCGTATGGAGCGGCGCGCAGGCCAAGGAGCGCGGGCTGGTGGACGAGTTCGGTGGGCTGAAGGCCGCGGTGGCCGACGCCGCCACGCGCGCCAAACTCGGCGCGCAGGACAAGTACCGCGTGCGTTACATCGAAAAAGCGGCCACGCCGTTCGCGCAGTTCATGACCGGCTTCGCCGGCAGCCGCGCCGGCGCCTGGATGCTGTCCGATTCCGGCCTGGCGCGGATGATGCTGGCGCGCACGATGCCGGAGATGGACACCCAGCTGCGCTTCGTCGAGGACGCGGTGAAGGACCGCAACGGCGCGCCGGTGAAGGCGCTGGCCTACTGCTTCTGCGGGCTGTGATGGCCGCCGCCACGTGACCTGGCAACGCCGCCCTCGGGCGGCGTTGTCATATGCGGGCGCGCCCTTCCAGGGGCAATGGGCTTTCCCGTCTGGTCTCCGCGCGCGGATCCGCCGGCCGTTGCCGCGGGAGCCGCGCAGGGCTCGTTGCACACCCGGACGCGCTGCTACGGGGCGGCGTCCGCCGCCTGCATGGCTTTCTGCTCCGCCTTGGCCGCTTCTTCGGTCGCGGCTGTGGCGGCCTTGGCGTCGGCCAGCGGTTGCGCGATGGCCTCGCGCATCGCCGCGGCCTGCGGATCGGGCCGGCGCTCGGTCTCCGGCGGCTGCGGATTGCTGCAACCGGCCAGCAGGACCAGGGTCGAGGGCAACAGGCAATGACGGATATCCATCGGCACGCTCCTGTGGAAGCTGGCGACATCCTGACACATCGCCATGAAGGGAGGCGTGCGCGCCCGACGACGTTCGGTTCCGCCGTATCGGCCGGAACGCCACGTCCAACAGCGGCAGGTGCCGGCCTCAACCGTCGCCATCGCCGAGGGTGATAACGCTGTCGCCCTGTCGCCCTGTCGCCCTGTCGCCCTGTCGCCCTGTCGCCAGGGGGCCTCGCGCTCCGGCACCAAGAATCGTCGAGCAGATCCTGCTGCCGTGATGGCGTTCCATGGCGGGCCGTCATCACAGCCAGCACCGCATCGCAGGTCGTCAGCGCCTCCGTCGGCGGCAGGTCGCGGCGTACGGGGCCGGGCGTCAGCTGCGACAACCGGTCGTCGCGCTCGTACGCGCGCGCGGCGAACCGAAGACCATCGGGATGCAGGCCGTCGCGGCTCACGCGCTCCTCATCGCTTCCCGCAGGGGGTGCGGTCCGGACGGCAAGCCCGCATCCGGCACCGCCGCCATTACCTTTCCGCCGTCATGCCGGCCCTCACGCCGGCGAACAGTGCCTGCGCCCGTGCGGCTTCGCTCCGGCACGGCGGCAGGGCCAGGGCGAACGCCGGGGTGTCCGGTCGAGACGGCCGGAGGGATCATCGGCATGGGCCGGTCGTGGGGTCGGCGGTATGCTACGGCGCATGAACACTAACCGCTGGCGGCTGGACGGACAGACCGCATTGATCACCGGCGCCAGCGCCGGCATCGGCCTGGCGATCGCGCGCGAACTGCTCGGTTTCGGCGCCGACCTGCTGATGGTGGCGCGCGACGCCGATGCGCTGGCGCAGGTGCGCGACGACCTGGCCGACGAATTCCCCGGCCGCCAGATCCATGGCCTGTCCGCCGATGTCGCCGACGACGAGGACCGCCACGCGATCCTGGACTGGGCCGAGGACCATGGCGGACTGAACCTGCTGGTCAACAACGCCGGCGGCAACATCACCCGGCCGGCCAACGACTACAGCGAAGACGAATGGCGCGGCATCTTCGAGACCAATCTGTTCTCCGCGTTCGAACTGTCGCGCCATGCCTACCCGCTGCTCACGCGCCACGCCGCGTCGGCCATCGTCAACGTCGGCAGCGTTTCCGGCATCACCCACGTGCGCAGCGGCGTGGTCTACGGCATGACCAAGGCGGCGCTGCAGCAGATGACCCGCAACCTGGCCTGCGAATGGGCCGAGGATGGCATCCGCGTGAATTCGGTTGCGCCTTGGTACATCCGCACCCGCCGCACCTCCGGACCGCTGTCGGACGCGGATTACTACGACGAAGTGATCGCGCGCACGCCGATGCGCCGCATCGGCGAGCCGGAGGAAGTCGCCGCCGCGGTCGGCTTCCTGTGCCTGCCGGCATCGAGCTACGTCACCGGTGAATGCATCGCGGTGGACGGCGGTTTCCTGCGCTACGGGTTCTGAGGCCCGGCTCCGCGGGCGGCCGCACCGGCGGCCGGACGCCTGTTGGCCTCAATGGCCGCCGCAATCCCGTTCCAGTCGCGCCTCGATGCCGCGCTGCTCGCGGGTGAGCGCCTGGCGCTCGCTCTGCAGGGCGCTGTTGTAGCGGCGCACCAGTTCCCAGCGGCGGTCGCGCAGGCGTGCGCAGACTTCCGGCTGCGGCAGCGGGTGGCAGGCATCGCGGACCCAGGTGCCGGTGGCGACCGCAGGCCCGCCCCGATGGGGCCGCGGATGGTCGTGGCCGGGTCGCCCGCTCTGGATGGCGACCGTGCCGGAACCGAGGCTGACGCTGCCTGAAACGCTGCCGCCCATGGTCACGGGCGGGTAATGGCCGTCGACCCACAGCGGCACCCAGCGCGGGTTGCCCACGCCGTCGTCGCTGGTATAGCGCCCGCCATCCGGAGCGATGCATTCGTAAAGCGGTTGCGGCGGCTGCACGGTGACGATGCGGATCTCGCGCTCGGCCGGCATGGCCGGGGCTGGCATGGAGGGCGCCGGCGCCGACCCGGGAGGCGGATCCTGCGGACGCTGCATGTCCAGCACCTGCTGGCGGTGTCCGTCGCCGCAGGGGGCGTCCTGCAGCGCGACCGCGCCGCTGCTCGCCACGCAGCGATAGATGCGCACGCTGCCGGTGGGCACCGGCTCGGCGGCCGGCACCGCGGCGGCCAGCAGGGCGAGGGACCCGGGCAGGAGCAGGCGGAGGCGCATGCCGCCATGTTGCCGCATATGGCCGATGGCGCAAGCCTCCGGGCGGTGTCGGGCCAAGGGGATATGCCGCAGGGACCACCCCGGCCGGGCGCGTGCCGGGCGGGGGCGCGCGTGCGGCGATGCGGAAGCCGGGCCGGCAACGGGCCACCCGCGGTGGCGATCGTGCCGCGGTTTGCGCCTGGACGGCGGCCGCTCCGCCGGCATCGATCAGCCGGGGCAGGCCATGCGGTGGTGGCGCGCGGCGATGCGGCCTCGCCACCGGCATTCCTGCCGGCTCAGTCGCGCAGCACCTGTCCGGTGGCGGCGATGCGGATGCGGGTGGGCTGGGCCAGGCCGCCGGTGGCGCCGGCGAGCAGGCCATCAAGTCGAGCGAGCAGGACCGGGTCGAGCTGGCCGCGGTCGCGGGCGGGGGGCTGGCCGGCAAGGTTGGCGCTGGTCGAGACCAGCGGACCGCCCCAGGCCTGGCACAGGGCGCATACCAGCGGATGCGCGCTGACCCGCACGGCGATGCCGTCATGTTCGCCGGTGATCCAGCGCGGGGCGAGCGGGCCGGCCGGGACGATCCAGGTATTGGCGCCGGGCCAGCTGTCGAGGACGGCCTGCCGGCGGCCGCCGGCCAGCGCGTCGAGCCGCACCCATCCCTCCAGCTGCGCTGTTGCCGCGGCGACCAGGATCATGCCCTTCTCGACTGGACGCTGCTTGAGCGCCAGCAGCTTCATGACGGCCGCTTCGTTGGAAGGGTCGCAGCCCAGCCCCCAGACCGCTTCGGTCGGGTAGGCGATGACGCCACCGGCGCGCAGCGCGGGAATGGCGGTCTGCAGATCGAGTTCAGGCATGGTCGGCACCGTTTGGGGCGAAGTACAAGGTACGCAGGCGCGGGTGGAACGCATAGCAGCAGGCCGCCCGGTGGGCGGCCTGCTGCGGGAGTGCCGATTATCCTCCTGCCGGTGCGGCAGGGGGTCAGAACGGCGGTGCGTCGTCGGCCTGCGTGGCCTTTTTCACCACGGTCTTCTTGGCCGCCGTCTTGCCGGCCGCCTTCTTCACCACCTTCTTGGCCGGCGCCTTCTTGGCGGCCGTCTTCTTCGGCGCAGCTTCCTTCTTCACCGCTGCCTTTTTCACCGCCGTCTTCTTGGCCGCGGCCTTCTTCGCGCCGAAGCCCTTGCGCGCCGGCTTGCCGGTTTCGGCCATCAGTTGCTGCACTTCGGCCAGGGTCAACGAGGCCGGCTCGCGGTCCTTCGGAATCTTGCCGTTGAGGGTGCCGTCGCTGATGTACGGGCCGAAGCGGCCATTGAGCACCTGGATGTCCGAGCCCTCGAACTCCTTGATGATGCGGTTGCGCGCGATCTCTTCCTTCTCCTCGATCAGGAAGACGGCGCGGGCCAGGTCGATCTTGTACGGGTCGTCTTCTTTCTTCAGCGAGGCATAGGTGCTGCCGCGCTTGGCGAACGGGCCGAAGCGGCCGATGCCCACGCTCACTTCCTCGCCGTTGGCGTCGGCGCCGAGCTTGCGCGGCATGTCGAAGAGCTTCAGCGCGTCGTTCAGCGAGATCGAATAGATGCTCTGGCCGGGCTGCAGCGAGGCGAACTTGGGCTTTTCCTCGTCTTCCACGGTGCCGATCTGCACCATCGGGCCGAAGCGGCCGATGCGCGCGCTCACTTCCTTGCCGCTCGCCGGGTCGGTGCCGAGCACGCGCGCGCTGCCGGCGTCGGTGCGGTCCAGCGACTCGCTCTTGTCGCTGACCAGCTCCTTGAACGGGCCCCAGAAACGCTCCATCAGCGGCACCCACTCCTCCTCGCCGCGCGACACCGCGTCCAGCTCGTCCTCGAGCTTGGCGGTGAAGTCGTAGTCGACGTAGCGGGTGAAGTGGCTGGACAGGAACTTGCTGACCGCGCGGCCCACGTCGGTCGGCTTGAAGCTGCGGCCTTCCATCTCGGTGTACTTGCGGAACAGCAGGGTCTGGATGATCGAGGCGTAGGTCGAGGGACGGCCGATGCCGTATTCCTCCAGCGCCTTGACCAGCGCCGCTTCGGTAAAGCGCGGCGGCGGCTGGGTGAAGTGCTGGTCGGCGGCGATGCGTTCCAGCGGCACGTTGTCGCCGGGCTTCATCGTCGGCAGCTTGCGGCCTTCGTCCTCGTCTTCCGCATTCTTGCTGTCCTTGCCTTCTTCGTAGACGGCGAGGAAGCCCGGCACCACCACGGTGGTGCCGCTGGCGCGGAACACATGCTCGCTGCCGGCGGAAAGATCGACGCTGACGGTGTTGAGCGTGGCCGGGATCATCTGGCAGGCCACCGCGCGCTTCCAGATCAGCTCGTACAGCCTGCGCTCGTCGTCGGACAGGAACGACGCCACCTGCGCCGGCGTGCGCAGCGCCGAAGTGGGGCGAACCGCTTCGTGCGCTTCCTGCGCGTTCTTGCTCTTGGTGGTGTAGGTATTGGGCTTGTCCGGCAGCGAGGCGGTGCCGTAGTCGCGGGCGATCACGTCGCGGATCTCGACCAGCGCGTCCTGCGACAGGTTCACCGAGTCGGTACGCATGTAGGAGATCAGGCCGACCGTGCCTTCCTCGCCGATCGCCACGCCTTCGTACAGCTTCTGCGCCACCTGCATGGTCTTGCGCGTGGTGAAGCCGAGCTTGCGCGAGGCCTCCTGCTGCAGGGTGGAGGTGGTGAACGGCGGCGCCGGGCGGCGCTTGCGCTCCTTGCTGGCGACGTCGGTGACGTGCAGGCGGCCCTGCGCGGCCTGCTGGATGCGCAGGCGAGCGGCTTCGGCGGTGTCGCCGTCGGTGATGGTGAACTGTTCGAACTTCTGCCCGTCCAGCTTGATCAGCTTGGCCGAGAAATGCTGGGTCGGGTGCGCGCAGTCGGCCTCGATGGACCAGTATTCGCGCGCCTTGAATGCCTCGATCTCTTCCTCGCGCTCGACGATCATGCGCAGCGCCGGGCTCTGCACGCGGCCGGCGGACAGGCCGCGCTGCACCTTGCGCCACAGCACCGGGGAAAGGTTGAAGCCGACCAGGTAATCAAGCGCCCGGCGTGCCTGCTGGGCATCGACCAGGTCGTCGGCGATGGCGCGCGGCTGGTTCATCGCCTCCTTGATCGCGCGCGGCGTGATCTCGGTGAAGACCACGCGCTGCATCGATTTGTCCTTGAGCAGTCCACGCTCCTTCAGGATTTCCGCGATGTGCCAGCTGATCGCCTCGCCCTCGCGGTCCGGGTCGGTCGCCAGATAGATGTCGTCGGCGCTCTTGGCGGCCTTGGCGATGGCCTCGACATGCTTCTCGTTCTTCTCGATCAGGTCGTAGCGCATGGCGAAGCCATGGTCCGGATCGACCGCGCCTTCCTTCGGCACCAGGTCGCGCACATGCCCATACGAGGCCAGGACGGTGAAGTCCTTGCCGAGGTATTTGTTGATCGTCTTGGCCTTGGCGGGCGATTCGACGATGAGCAGGTGCTTGGGCATGTCAGTGGATTCTTGCGGGGGAGGGCTGGGCCCGGTGGGGGCGCTAGGGTGGCGCAAACGCGCCCGTTAGTGAAGCCGCGGCGGCCGATCCGCATATGCCGACGCCCGGGCAGGACCCGGGCGTTCAGCTTTTCTTGTCCAGAGAAATCACGGAGAGGCCGCCGTTGTCAAGCGGCGGCATGTGATTCAGCTGAATTTGGAGGAGGCGATGCCGATCAGCGCCAGCATGGCGATGGTGCCGCCCACCACCAGCAGGCCGAAGATCGAAAGAATCACGATGGTCGCCGTACCCAGGCCGCGCTGCTGCCATTGCGGATGGTCGGTGAACGCCCATTTGTCCACGACCAGGGTGTCGCAGATCATGTCGTGCAGGCCCTGCTTGCGCTCGGTCATCGCCACCATGAAGGCGGTGATGAGGAAGCCGACGTAGCAGGTGACCATGCCGAAAACCATCATGGCCAGATAGCGCAGGAAGTTGCGCCAAAAGCTTGCGCGTTCGCCGTTGCCCCGCACGACCTTGATGCCGACCACCATCTTGCCCAGGCTCGCCATGCTGGTGGAAGACTGCATCCAGCCGAAATAGAGGCACGGAACGAGGAAGCTGACGAGGTATATCAGTCCCTGGAAGCCCAGCATGGCGCCCAGGCTGGCGATGTTCTCCGGGTCGGCCAAGGTGCCCAGGCCGACGCCCATCAACAGCATGATCGGGATCAACAGGATCCAGGTGATGATGCCAGTGACGAAAGAATCGACGAGGGAGGCGGCCAGGCGTCGCAGGAAACCAGCATGGACCACGTCACCGCTGGCGATCACTCGATTGGTGTCGAGGGTCACGCTCCCGGGCGCCGCATAGGGCGATTCGGCAATGGCCGCCGCCGCGCTGGCCTTCGCGACGGCGGTGCCGTCCTCGATGGCCTGGTAGTCCGCGCGCAGGTCGATGCCGCCGCCGGTGTCGGCCTGCACCAGCAGCTGCAGTTCCTCGGCCATCGCCGAGAGCGGCTGCCATTGCGGCATGCCTTCGCGCCAGACCAGGGTGGAGAGGTCCAGCTCGTTCCTGCGGAACTTGTCGCGGAGGGTGTCGGCCTCGACCGGCCCATGCCGCTCGCGCCTGGCATCGGCGTAATACCACTGACTCATCAATATTCCCCGTAAGGTTCTGTTCGCCCCGGCTCAGCCGCGGCAACTGGCTGGCAGATATTTGTCCGCCACATCGGAGCTGCAGGTCCACGTGTCGGCCTGCGTATCGTAGTCGAGCCAGAGGTGCTTGCCGTCGAGCATCTGCTTGCCGGGCATCCGGAACGTCGCCTCCAGCCCGCAGTGGCCGTTCTCGAACCGGCCCACGCGCACGCTCGCGACATCGCCGGCGGCATAGCCTTCGGGATCTTCGAAACCGTCGTCGCCATTGACCGGGCAGTGCCCGTTGGCGGCGGCGAAATGGGCGACTTCGTGGGTCAACGGCTGCAGTTGTCCCCTCGCGACCGCCATTTTCGAGCGCAGCAGGTAGTCGTTGTAGGCCGGGACCGCGATCGCGGCGAGGATGCCGACGAGCGCCAGCAGCGCGACGCCCGCCACCGCGGCGATGATGCCGATGACGGCGCAGCCGGACAGCCCGGAGCGGGGAGGCGGTGTCGGCGCGACGACATGAGCGTGCTGTACCGGTGGCGGCAACGGCGGCGCGGACGGTTCCGGTGGGATGCCGGCCGGCATGTCCAGGCCGAGTTCGGCGGCGAAGTCGCGCAGCGGCCGCCAGTCGGCGGCGCCTTCGCGCCAGACCAGGGTGTCGTCGGCGATGCGGCCGGAGCGGAACAGTTCGGCGATGTTCGCGGCGGGCAGAGGACCACGGCGTTCGCGGTTGCCTTCGGCATAGAACCACTGGCTCACGGGGGATTCCTTGCGGCTGTCCATGGAGGGGCGAACCTGGTGCGGGACCGATGCGGGGAGAGCGGGCCCACAGGCTGGATGATGGCGCGGAGCGAAGCCTCGTACTACGGCATGTCGTTCAGACGCCCGCGCCCAGCCGCTTTCCGCCCGCGCGCGGTATCGCGTTCGCCATCAGAACCGCTGACAAAGCCTTGCGGCGCGGCTTCTTCGCCAATCCCGCAGGGGGATTGGCGCTACGGCTCTTCTTCAGTGCAGCGGCTCGGGTTCGTCAAGGAACATCTGCGTTTCCATCCAGGCATAGGCCGCTTCCGCGCCCGGCTGGTTGAACAGCACCATCAGCACCACCCACTTGAGGTCGTCCAGGTCCAGTTCGTCCTGGTCCAGCGCCATCGCCCGGTCCAGCACCAGTTCGCGCTGGTCGGCGTCGAGGATGCCGTGCTGTTCGAGGAACAGCAGGAAGCCGCGGCTCTCCACGTCCAGCTTGTCCAGTTCCGGACCATGGAAGATGCGTACCGGCCCGTCCACCCGCGGCTGGCCTACGGCCGGCCGCTGCTCGGCCAGCGCATCGAGCCAGTCGAAGGCCTTGCTGATCTCGGTGGGGCTGAAACCGGCCTGGATCAGGCCGTTCTGCAGGGAGTCGCGGTCTCTTATGAGATCGGCGTCCTCGCTGAAATAGTGTTCGAACAGATACAGCAGGACGTCCAGAATGCTCTCTTTCATTGCCCTCGGCCTGCGCCATGCGGCGCTGTGGAGGTGAAGGAACCTCAGGTGCGGGTGTAGCAGCCGTATGCGGACGACACCTTTCCTTCCAGTTCCATGACCAGCAGCATGGATGACAGCCTGCTGGCCGTCAATCCAGTACACCTGATCAGCGAATCCATACCGGTGGGGTCGTAGCCCAGCGCATTCCACAAGCGCTGGTAGTCCTGGTCCGGCAGGGTGGGGGCCGGGCAAGGGGCGCCCGGCGCATCCGGAATGGGGGTCAACAACCGGTTTTGCAAGGCGCCTGCCAGTTCGCCGGCCAGATTGGCCACGCCTTCAAGAATGTCGACGGGCTGTGTCACCAATGTTGCACCGTCGCGTATCAGGCGATGGCAGCCGCGCGCCATGGGGTTGCGGATCGAGCCGGGCATCGCGAACACCTCGCGCCCGGCTTCCGCGGCCAGCCGGGCGGTGATCAGCGCGCCGGAGCGCTCGGCCGCCTCGATCACCACCGTGCCCAGGCAGAGCGCGGCCAGCAGCCGGTTGCGGGCGGGAAACTGGCCGCTGCGCGCGGGCGTGCCTGGCGGGTACTCGCTGACCACCGCACCGGCGGCGGCGATCTGTTCCTGGAGGACGGCGTGCCGGCGCGGGTAGGCCAGGTCCGGGCCGGTGCCGATCACCGCGAACGTGCTGCCGCCCCCGTCGAGCGCGGCGCGATGTGCGGCCGCATCGATGCCCGCCGCCAGGCCGCTGCCGACGCACAGGCCGCTTGCCGACAGGGCGCTGGCGAACTCGTAGGCGTTGTCGCGCCCGGCCGCGCTGGGGTTGCGGCTGCCGACGATGGCGATGGCGGGCTGCCACAGCTGCGCCGGGTCGCCGTCGACGAACACGGCGACCGGCGGATTCGGGCAACTGCGCAGCAGCGGCGGGTAGTCGGCATCGCGCCAGCCGAGCAGGTGGTGGCGCGGATGGTCCAGCCAGCGGCGGACCTGCTCCATGCGTCCGGGCGCCGCGACGGCAAGCGCCTGCATCTGCTGCGGGCCGAGGCCGGCGGCCCGCCATGCAGGGAGCCCGGCCGCCAGCGCGTCGCGGGCATTGCCGAAGTGTTCGAGCAGGTCGCGCAGTGGTCGCGCCGGGCCACCGGCCAGGACCAGCGCCAACAGGGCCTCGGCTTCATGCCCGCGCTTGGCGGCGAGGTCTGGAAGGACTGGCATGCGCGCATGCTGGTCCGGAAACCACGACGGCGCCCTCGGGCGCCGTCGTGCTGCTGCGTAGGATTGTGCCGCGCCGCTTACTGGGCGTCCGGATGCCTGAGCTCGTAACCGACGCGGGCCGGCTTGCTGCCTTCCATCACCAGCGCATAACTGACCTTGTCGAAGGTACGGAACACCATCGCATGGGCGGCATACTCGGCCGGCAGCGACACGCGGCCGGCGCCGGGCTTCAGCGCGTCGTCCGCACGCGAGCTCGTCATGCCGGTCACGCGGTCGATGACATGGCGGCTGCTGCGCCAGACCGAGAACACGGTGCCGTTGTCGATGCCGTCGCGTGCGCCGCCGGAAATGGCGATGACGTCGCGCGGCCCGCCCGAGGTCAGGGTATCGGCGACGGCCAGCACGCGCAGATGACCGTCGGCGACCGCCGCGGTGGGCGCATGCGGCACGAACTGCAGGTCGTACGGGTTGGCCTGCACCGGTACCAGGCGGTCGCCGGCGCGGACTTCGCGACCGCTGTCCTGCAGCAGCAGGGTCGAGGCTTCGCGCTCGCCGCTGCCGATGTGGCGCACCGTGCCGACCGCGACCTGGGCCAGTTCGTAGCCCAGCAGTTCGTGGCGGTCGCTGCTGGAGATGTAGCTCTTCCACAGGTCGCCGGTGAACGGCGTGGTGTTGCCGCGTTCGTCCAGGTCGTCGCTGGGCTTGGGCTGGCCGTAACGGACCGTGGGCCGCAGCACGGCATAGCGCTGGCCGGGCTGGGCGTTCTGCAGGCCGCGTACATAGGCCTGCTGCCCGGCACTGCCGCGCATGCGGTTGTCTTCCAGGCCGACGACGTAGGGCAGCTCCTTGAAGCTGTCCATGACGGTCAGGTTCTTCAGGAACGGTTCAACCTCGGCCAGCGGGATCGCATTGATCGGCGCTTCGTCGCGCCTGCCCGGCTGGATCGTCCCCTGCGGTGTCACCCGGTCCAGGTAGGCCAGGCTCAGGACGTCGCCGGGATAGATCAGGTGCGGATTCTTGACCTGCGGGTTGGCCTGCCAGATTTCCGGCCAAAGCCACGGCTTCTTCAGGAAACGGGCGGCTATATCCCAGAGCGTGTCGCCCTTTCGCACCACATAGGTGTCGGGATGGGTGGCGCCCGTCTCCACCGCCACGGCATAGGTCGTCACGGTCAGCAACGCGACGGCGGCGACCGTACGTAATTGTTTCAGCATGGCTGCGATCTGCCTGATTCCCCAACAGGTCCGCGCACTATAGTGCAGAACCCGGGGCGCCGGGCAAGCGCAGGCGCTAGAATTGGGACGTCCTGCCGAATTGTGCGGCATCTCCCATCCGGTGCACCCCATGGCCCTCCTGCCCATTCTTGAATTCCCCGACCCGCGGCTGCGCACCAAGGCGGCCCTGGTCGACGCCGCCGAAGTGACCACGCCGGCCTTCCAGCAGCTGCTCGACGACATGCTCCAGACCATGTACGACGCCCCGGGCATCGGCCTGGCCGCCAGCCAGGTGGACGTGCACAAGCGCTTCATGGTCATCGACGTGAGCGAGGAGCACGACGCGCCGCAGGTGTTCATCAACCCGCAGATCGCCAGCGCCAGCGAAAGCGGCCGCGTATACCAGGAAGGCTGCCTGTCGGTGCCCGGCATCTATGCCGACGTGACCCGTGCCGACAACATCGTCGTGCGCTTCCTGGACCGCGAGGGCCGCGAGCGTGAACTGGCCGCCGATGGCCTGCTGGCCACCTGCATCCAGCACGAGATGGACCACCTGGACGGCAAGCTGTTCATCGATTACCTCTCGCCGCTCAAGCGCGAAATGGTGCGCAAGAAGCTGGCCAAGCAGCGCAAGCACGTCGCCTGAGCCGGGCCGCCCGGCCTGGCCGGGATCGCGCACCAGCGCATCGCACGGCGCCGCCACCCGGCGCCGTCGTTCTTTCCGGGAGTTGGATTGCCATGAGAATCGTTTTTGCCGGTACGCCGGAATTCGCCGTCGCCTCGCTTGGCGCGGCCGCGCGCCACCACGAGGTGGTCGCGGTCTACACCCAGCCCGACCGCCCGGCCGGCCGCGGCCGCGGCCTGATGCCGTCGCCGGTCAAGCTCGACGCCATCGCCCGCGGCATTCCGGTGTTCCAGCCCGAGAGCCTGAAGACCCCCGAGGCCCAGCGGCAACTGCGCGACCTGCAGCCGGACCTGATGATCGTGGTCGCCTATGGGCTGATCCTGCCCAGGGCGGTGCTTGCCATTCCCACCCATGGCTGCTGGAACGTGCATGCCTCGCTGTTGCCGCGCTGGCGCGGCGCGGCGCCGATCCAGCGTGCGATCGAGGCCGGCGACAGCGAGACCGGCGTCTGCCTGATGCAGATGGAGGCAGGCCTGGATACCGGGCCGGTACTGCTGCACCAGAGCACCCCGATCAGCGACACCGATACCGGCGGTCTGCTGCACGATCGCCTGGCGGAGATGGGCGCACGGGTGCTGTCCGACGGCCTGGGGCTGCTGCGCGCGGGCCTCAAGCCGGTACCGCAGGTACAGCCGCAGGCCGGCGTCACCTATGCGCACAAGCTCGACAAGGCCGAGGCGCGGCTGGACTGGAGCCAGGACGCCGCCGCGCTGGCGCGGCGGGTGCGCGCCTTCAATCCGTGGCCGGTGGCCGAAGCCGCATTGGCGGGCGAGCGCGTGCGCATCCATGGCGCGGTGCCCATCGACGACAACCGCGGCAAGGCGCCGGGCACGGTGATCGGTGCATCCCGCGATGGCATCGACATCGCCTGCGCCCAGGGCGCGCTGCGGCTGCGCGTGGTGCAGCGCGAGGGCGGCAAGGCGATCACCGCCGCCGACTACCTCAATGCCCGCCGCGACCTGCCGGTAGAGGGCTGAGCGGATGGTGGTTTCGGCATCCGGACCGTGGAAGGGCGGCGCCGCGCAGCAGCCGGGCGTGCAGACGCGCCTGCTGGCGGCCAAGGTGTTGGCGGCAGTCATCGGCCGCGGCCGTTCGCTCAAGGCGGAACTGGCGGCGACCCTGCCGAAGCTGGACGACGGCCGCGACCGCGCCCTGCTCGAGGCGATCTGCTTCGCCGCATTGCGCCGCCGCACGGTGTACGAACAGGCGCTGCGGCAATGGCTGCAGAAGCCACTGGGGCCGCGCGATGGCGACCTGATGGGATTGCTGCTGGCCGGCTTCGCCCAGCTCGACGCGCTGGAACTGCCGGCCCATGCCGCGCTGTCGGCCACGGTCGAGGCGGTGCGCGCGCTGGGGCGCGAGCGCCAGGCCGGGCTGGTCAACGCGGTGCTGCGCCGGGCGCAGCGCGAGGGCTTTCCCGCTGCCCGCGCCGAAGACGCTTGGCCGCAGTGGCTGCGGGATCAGGTGCGCCGGGACTGGCCGGCGCAGGCGGATGCAGTGTTCGCCGCCAGCCTGCAGCCGGCGCCGCTGTGGCTGCGGGTCAACCGGCAGCGGTACTCACGCGACGCCTACCTCGAACAACTGCGCGCCGCCGGCATCGATGCCGAGATTTCGGCCCTGGCCGCCGACGCGATCCGGCTCCCGGTCGCGGTGCCGGTCGCCAGCCTGCCCGGTTTCGGCGAGGGCGCGGTGTCGGTGCAGGACCTGTCGGCGCAGCAGGTGGCCGATACGCTGGCGCCGAGTCCCGGGGCCAGGGTCCTGGACGCCTGCGCCGCTCCCGGCGGCAAGGCGGCGCACCTGCTCGAGCGTGACCCGGCGCTGCGCCTGTTGGCGCTGGACGTGGATGCGCGGCGCCTGCAGCGCATCCGCGAGACCTTCGACCGCACCGGCGTGGGCGCTTCGGCGCAGGTACGGGCGGCGGACGCGGCGGATCTGGATGCCTGGTGGGACGGCGAGCCGTTCGACGCGGTGCTGCTGGATGCGCCGTGTTCGGCCACCGGCGTCGTCCGCCGCCAGCCCGACGTGCTGCTGCACCGCCGCCCCGGCGACATCGATGCGCTGGTCGCCCTGCAGGCGCGGCTGCTCGATGCCCTGTGGCAGGTGGTGGCACCGGGCGGCGTGCTGCTGTATGCCACCTGCTCGATCCTCCGCCGCGAGAACCAGCAGCAGATCGCTGCCTTCCTCGCCCGGACGGCGGATGCGCGCGTCGACGGATTGCCCGAGGCTTTCGGCCATGGCGATGCGGGAACGCGCCAGCGCCTGCCTGGAGAGCAGGGCGGCGATGGCTTTTTCCATGCACGGCTGGTGAAGGGCCGATAGCGGGAATCCGGCCAGGTCGCGCGCGAGCCGAGTGGAGTCCCTTGCCGGGCCGGCGCATCCGCCTGGATGTCCCGGCACAAGCGTGATCCATGCGAACACGCCTGCTGGTCGGGTGAAGCCACGCTCCAGCTGCCGATGAAGAGGGCCCGCCCGGCAAGGATCGGCGGATTGGGGGGCGGCCCAGTTCCACCCGCGGGAAGGCCACGTCGCGCCGCATCCATTCGAAGCCGTTGCCGCGGCTGCGCGGCGCCGTGCTTGCTGCCGGCAAGGAGGTTGTCGAGGCGGGTGCACCGTGGCCGTCGTCGACCAGGTGGCAGCACCGATGCGGGCCGGCGCCGCCGGCTGCCGGGATACGAAGGAAAAATGGCCGAGGGAACGCGGCCGATAGGGAAATCAGATCGGCGTGGTATCGTCCGCCGGCTGCCGCGTATGGCGGACGCGTCCGCGAGCCCGGGAATCGTGTTCCTGCGTCCTGGGCCTGGCTGGTAGGGAATGATTCATGGCTTCGGCTCCAGAGTTGCAGGGATGGCACGCAATCTGACTTATACCGCGACCGCTGCTCTCGAGCGGAAGGACGCATTGGGCACGCTGGCATCGGCAGGGTTGTTCCTGCTGCCGGCGGCGATGGTCGCCACGCCATTCAATGTGCTGCCCTTTACCCTGGTGCTGCTGGTTACCAGTATCTGGGGCTTCTCCCGCCTGTGGCGCGCACGCACATGCACCGGTGTCATCGGATGCCTGCTGTTGGCCCTGACCGTGGCCGGGCTGGCCTCGGCGCTGTTGTCGTCGTGGTATTTCGCCGATGTGTTCAGGGATGAGGGTTATCGCACCCGGTTCCTGGCCATGCCCTGGGTACTGCTCTGGGTATGCGCATTCCGCCCGCGGCTGGAGGCGCTGTGGTGGGGCGTGCTGTTCGGCCTGTTCGCAACGCTGGCCATCGCCGGTTACCAGGTCGCCCATGGCTGGCCGCGGGCCCAGGCCTGGACCAATTCCATCGTGCTGGCCGACATCACCGTGGTGTTCATGGTCCTGCTGGTGTTCTGCCGGCCTCCCGAGCGCTGGGGCTGGATTGTCCTGGGCATGGCGGCCGGTGGCGGAGTGATCCTGCTCAGCGGCAGCCGCGGCGTATGGCCGGCCCTGCTTGCGTTGCTGGTCGCGATGGCCCTGTCGATACGCCGGGGCAGCGGGCGTCTCCGGCTTGCCTCGCTGGCCGGACTGGTGCTGGTCGCGGCCACGCTGGTGCTGGCGGTCCCGCAGCTGCGCGAACGTACCCGCCTGAGCGAGCTGCACAGCGATGTGCAGCGCATCGAGGCCGGTGACGTGGATTCGTCCGCTGGCGCGCGCCTGGAGCGGCTGCAGGTGGCCTGGGATACCTTCCTCGAACATCCGTGGGTGGGCATGGGCATCGGCAATTTCGACGCCGCCATGCAGCGCCTGCCGGACTGCCGCCAGGCGGAAGCGATGGAGGCGCGTTGCCATCTGGGGCATGCGCACAACGACGTCGCCGAATGGGGCGCGACCCAGGGAGTCCCGGGCCTGCTGCTGTTGCTGTGCATCTATGGCCTGCCGCTTTGGATCTTCATCCACCTGCATCGCCGCAGCGGCGAAAGTGGATTCCGTGGTCCCGCCGCGGCCGGGGTGATGGTGGTGGTCGCCTATATCCTTTGCGGCATGACCCAGTCGATGTTCGCCCACCAGATAACCGTGAGCACCTACGCCACGCTGGTCGGCATGCTGGCCGGCCTGTCGCTGGTCACGGCGGCCGGTGGTTCCCGGCCGCGTGCCGCTCAGGGTTGATCGCCGGGCGGATCGGCCACGTCCTGGCCGTTCTGCAGCAGCCACAGCATGATGGTTTTCTGCCGCACGTAGTTGGCGCGCACGTAGGCATAGACCAGGCCGTGCCAGCCGTCGCGGAAGCCGCCGCGCAGCAGCCAGCCGCGCCAGAAGCGCCAGGCCGGCGCCAGCACCAGCTTGCCCAGGGTGGCGCGTTTGCCGCGGGCGAACTCGTGCTCGGCCATCATCCGCGCATAGCGCTGGGTCTTGGCCAGCTGCTGTTCGAAGGAGCGGTAGGGGTAGTGGATCAGGTCGCCACGCAGCGTGCGCACCGCGCCGTCGACGCTGGCCGCTTCATGGATCTCGCGCTTGCCGCGCCAGCCGCCATGGCGCCGGTCGAACAGGCGCAGCACGCGGTCCGGGTAGGCGTTGCCGTGGCGCAGGAACCGGCCGAAGTACTCGGACAGGCGTGCGAAGCGATAGCCGGCGACACCGGAAAATCCGCTGTCGCGCGCCTGTTCGATGGCCTCGCGCAGTCCGGCGCTCACCCGCTCGTCGGCGTCCAGGCACAGCACCCAGTCGTGGCTGGCCTGCTCGACGCAATAGGCCTTCTGGCTGCGGAATCCGTCGAATGCGCGTTGCAGCACGCGCGCGCCGGCGGCCTCCGCGATGGCCACGGTGGCGTCGCTGGAATACGAATCCACCACCACGATCTCGTCGCAGAACGCCAGCGACGCCAGGCAGTCGCCGATGCGCGCGGCTTCGTTGAACGCGATAATGCAGGCCGTGATGCGAGGCCGTTCGGTGGGAGCGGTCGGAGAGGACATGGTGATGGCCGGATACCTGCTGTTTGCGACGGAGCGCTACGCGCTGCCTATTCTCGCGCCTCTGGTGCGGACGTTGCACGCGGACGGCCACGAAGTCGCGGCCTGGTTCCACGGCGGTGCGGCCGGGGCGACCCTGGAGGGCGTGGCGTCGATCGGGCTGGAGCAGGCGCTGGCGATGCGTCCGCGCGCGGTGCTGAGCGCGGCCAACTGGGTGCCGCCGTTCATCGCCGGGGCCAAAGTGCAGCTGTTCCATGGCTTCAACGTGCAGAAGCGCGAGGACGCCCGCGGCCATTTCCGGGTGCGTGGCCTGTTCGACCTGTACTGCACGCAGGGGCCGGCGACGACGCGGCCGTTCCAGGAGCTGGCGGCGCGCGAAGGCCATTTCGCGGTGAAGGAAACCGGCTGGCCGAAGCTCGATCCGCTGTTCCGCGACGATGGCGGGGAAAGCGCCGCCCTGCGCGCGCCGGCCGGCGGCCGGCCGGTGGTGCTGTTCGGCTCCACCTTCACCGAACGCCTGAGCGCGGCGCCGCACCTGTACGAGGGCATCGCCGCCGACATCGCCCGCGGCGAGCGCTATTGGCTGCTGACCCTGCATCCCAAGTGCGCACCGGAACTGTTCGGGCGCTATCGCGCGCTGGCTGGCGGCAATGCCTGCTTCATCGAGCCGGAGCAGGTGATGGCCGCGCAGCGCGCCGCCGACGTGCTGGTTTCGGATACGTCGTCGATCGTTTCGGAGTTCATCGTCCAGCACAAGCCGGTGGTGACCTTCCGCAACCGCGTGCCGCAGCCGCACATGCTCGATTTCTACGATCCGCAGCAGCTGCCCGACATGCTCGCGCGCGCGCTGGCGCCGGAACCGGCATTGGTGGCGGAGATCGTCCGCTATGCCGATTCCATCCATCCCTATCGTGACGGGCGTTCCTCCGGACGGGTGATCGCCGCGACCGAGGATTTCATCGCCGGCCGCCTGGGAACGCTGAAGCGCAAGCCGCTGGGCGCGACGTGGCGTGGACTGCAGATCCGTCGCGATCTCGGCTATTGGGGGCCATCGCGGCGTTGAGGGCACGGCGCCTGGTCCACAGCCGCGGGATCATCGCCATCGCCATGCGGTTGCCGGCCGGCAGCCGGCGCTACCGGCTGCAACCGTGCTACCAGCGCAGCCGGCGTCGCGCCATCTCGCGGACCAGTTGGTCCATCAGTTCGCGGGCGCGCGCTTGCTCGAGGAAACGCAGCCGCAGCGCTGGCGAACCGGCAGCGCCGGCGGTATCGAGGGTGAGCGTGGCGGTGCCGAAATGGTGGTCCAGCGGTGAGCGGTCCAGGCGCACGGCCTGCAGCTTGTCCAGTTCGGCCACGCGCCACCAGCGGCTCCACCAGCCGCCGCGTATCGCCACCCGTCGCGGATCGATGCTGTAGCCCAAGCGCGAGACCCGGCGATGCGCCTTGAACGCGGACCAGGGCAGCCACAGCAGGGGCAGCAGCCCCCATGCGCCGAATTCGCGGCAGCCCAGCAGGGTCGCCGCACTGACGACGAACAGTGCAGGCAGGCACAGCCGCCACCAGCCGCGCATCGACACCGCCTGCCATTGCGCAGGCGGCCATGGCACCCCGGGCAGGAAATGCCGCAACAGCTCGTCGCAGGCGTCGGGCGTCGCCAGTGGCGCCAGTTCCTTCAAGGCGCGTCCGTCCTGTTCCTGGCCGCCACCGGCGGCGATGTCCACGCGCAGCTGGCGGCGCCGGAACAGCCGGTGCAGCACGCCTTCGCGCAGGGTCCAGGCCTGGATGCGGCGGCGTGCGACGCTGCTGCGCAGCCGGGTGAGCAGGCCGCGCTCGACAGTGAGGCGGCGCTCGGCTTCGCTCAACCGGAAGCCGTGGTACTGCACGATCGCCAACGCGATGGACATCAGCCACATCGACAGCAGGACCAGCAGCAGAAGGGCGGCGATGGTGCCGACCAGGGGGAGGGTGTCCAGCTGCAGCTGGCTGGCATAGCCGAACACCTGCCGGCCCTGGTCGCGGACGAAATCTTCCGCGACGTCGCGCGGGAACATCTGCCAGAGCGCGCCGATGGCGGCCGCAGCCACTACCAGCGCGCGGTTGGAGATCAGCCCCAGCCGCACCAGTTCCGGCAGCGGCAATTCAAGCAAGGAGCCGGGAGCGGCCTGCGGGTCCTCCGCGGCAGCGGGTGCGCGGCCGCCGCCCTGGCGGATCAGGCGCTCCAGCTCCAGCGCCTGTTCCAGCCGCAGCACGCGCATCTGCGCTTCGGGCTTGTCGCCGGCGGCCGACTCGAGCCGCAGCTCGGCCACGCCGAACAGGCGATGCAGCAGGTTCTGGTGGACGACCACGTTGTGGATGCGTGCGAACGGGATCTCGCGGCGGGTGCGTTCGAGGATGCCGCTGCGCACGGTCAGCGCGTCCTCGCCGATCCGGTAACGGTAGGTCAGGTACTGCAGCAGCGCGGTGGCGGCCATGGCCAGGATCACCGCCAGCGTGACCAGGTGGAACGGCCATTCGCTGTCCTGGCGGCGGCTGCCGAAGAACAGCAGTGCCACCAGCGGCAGCAGGAACTGCCGCAGCTGCTGCTGCAGTTCGAACAGCCACGACCACGGGTGCAGGCGCTGCTCCAGTGGGGTTGCCGGCGTCTGCGAAGGATTCACAGCGCGTCGTCGTGGTCGAGCTGGCGGGCGAGGCGGTCGCGCAGGCGTTCGGCGTCGTCATGGGCGAGGCCGGCGATGGCGACGGTGTTCATCCGCGTACCGGCGGTGTGCACGACCAGCGTCGCCAGGTTGGCGGCGCGCTGCAGCGGTCCGCGGCGCAGGTCCAGGTGCTGCACGCGCGATACCGGCACATGGCTCTCGCTCAGCCACAGATGGCCGCGGCGTACGCCCAGGGCCTGGTCGTCCAGTCGCCAGAAGGTGCGGCGATGGCGGCGCCAACCGATCCATGCACCGCCCAGCAGGCCCACGGCGGCGGCGATCAGCGCGGTCGGCAGCCACCATGGATTGCGCAGCACCAGCGACAACGCGCCGCCTGCCAGCAGCAGGATGGACATCGACGCCAGCCCGGCGCCGATCGCGGCGAAAGGCGCGCCGCGGCGCGGCAGGGGCTGCCAGTCGCTTCCGGTGGCGGGCGGCGCGGCGGGAAGGCTGGGAGGTTCGATCATGGCGCGACCATACAGGCACGCCGGGAGTCCCGTCATCAGCGCGGCGCGCCGGCGATCACTGCGCCGACATGATCAGCGCATCGACATCCAGGTGGTGGCCGGCGCGCGCGGCCTTGGTGCGCAGGTACTGCTCGTTCTCGGCGGTGATCTCGCCGGTCACCGGGATGCTGCCCAGCACTTCGATGCCGGCATTGCGCAGGTGCTGCACCTTGGTGGGGTTGTTGGTCAGCAGCTGGATGCGCTGCACGCCCAGGCCGCGCAGCATGGCGATCGCGCTGCCGTAGCGGCGTTCGTCGGCGCCGAAACCCAGCTGCGCGTCGGCGTCGATGGTGTCCAGCCCTTCATGCTGGTAGCCGTAGGCGCGCATCTTGGCGGCGATGCCGGTGCCGCGCCCTTCCTGGTCCAGGTACAGCAGGATGCCGCCGCCCAGTTCCTTGAGCGTGCGCAGGCCGCGCCGCAGCTGGTCGCCGCAGTCGCACTTGAGCGAGCCGAACAGGTCGCCGGTCAGGCACGAGGAGTGCACGCGTACCGGCACCACGCCCTGCAGGTCGGGCGTGCCGACGATCACCGCTACCTGGTCGCGCTGCGCGACGCCGCCGCGGAACACCGCGAACTCGGTCATGCCGACATCGCGCAACGGCACCGGGGAACGCGTCACCAGCTCGTAGTCCTGGCCGGCCTGGGCGGCGCCGCAGCGCAGGTCGTCAAGCGCCAGGTGCAGGCAGTCGTCGAACGGCGTGGCGCCGGCATGCAGGGTGGCCGACACCAGCGCCGGCAACAGCAGGCCCAGGCGCGCTGCTTCGACGGCGGCCGCATCGAGGTCATCGCCTTCGCTGGGAATGCCGGCCGGCGAGGGCGTGTCGCGCAGGTAGGCCAGCGCCGGCAGGCTCTCGAAGCCCTGCCCGGCCAGCGCGATGCGGATGCCGTGGGCGGTGTCGATGCCCAGGGTCCGCGCGCGCGGCGTGGTCAGGAACAGGTAGTGGCGCTCGTCCGCGGCCCGGGCGAAGGCGGCGAAGCCCGCCGGCGAGGCGCTGTCCAGCGCCATCGTGGCCAGGCGGCGGTCGCCGTCGGTAAGCACCACCGGCCGCCCGGCGCGCAGTTCGGCCGCGGCGCGTTCGCAGCGGATCGCCGCGGTCTCGCCGAAGCTGGAGGAAGCGGGAGTGGAGGACGTGGCGTTCATCGGCAACCTAATGAGGCCGGCGGTCTCGGATTCAATCGACCGCCGGGGTGACGCAGTGTTGCAGGGGCAGTGTGCATGCGCGCTCAATGCGGGTGGCGTTCCGTGGCATAGGGGTCGCATTCGCCGCTGCCGGGCGGGCGCAGCGTGTAGCGCTTGTAGGTCCACTGGTACTGCGCGGGATCGCGCCGGGCGATGCGCTCGATGCCGGCGCTCAGCGTGCCGGCGGCGACCTGCAGGTCGGGGTCGGCGATCTGCGCCGGCGCCGGTTCCACGTGCAGGGCGAACTCGATGTCCGGGCCGGTACGCTCGCACCAGGCGTAGAGCACGGTGGCGCCGGTGCGTTCGGCCAGGCGGTTGACCAGGGTCATGGTCAGCGCCTGCACGCCGAAGAACGGAACGAACACGCCGTCGCCGTTCTTCGGCTGCTGGTCGGGCAGGATGCCGACCGCGCCGCCGTCCTTGAGCACCTTGAACAGCTGCCGCACCGCCGGGCCTTCGGCGCGCACCTGGCGCACGTTGTCGCCGCCGCGCGCCAGCTGCAGGAAAGCGTCGCCGACCGGGTTTTCCGGGGGCGCGTAGACGATGGCGATCGGCCCGCGCGAGGCCAGCCACTGGTTCAGCAGTTCCCAGTTGCCGTAATGCGGCGCGACCACGATCACGCCCTTGCCCGCGGCCAGCGCCGCGTCGTACAGCGCCTGCCCGTGGCGCTCGCGCAGATGGCGTTCCAGGTTGGTGGCCGGGTCGTGGGTCCACAGATACAGGGTCTCCAGCGCCTGGCGGGCGGTGGTGCGCAGTACGTCCTGGTGCAGGCGCGCGCGCTGTACGGCGGGAAGCTCCGGATAGGCCAGTTCAAGATTGCGGCGGGTCACCCTGCTTTCGCGGGCGTCCAGCCGTCCCCACAGCCAGGCGAGGGCATCGGCCAGGGCCCGTTGCCACGACCAGGGCAGGGCGGTGAGCAGGGTGGCGAGGCGGTGATAGAGCTTGGCGGCGCGTTCCGGTTTCATCCGTGCAAGTTTAGTACGCCGCGGCAACAGGCTTGGCGGCGCCGCGATCCGTGGGGCCGATCCCTTACCCGTGCAGGTCCGTCCGGGCGCGGCGCGGTATATGGTGCGGCCTTCCAACGTCCAAGGAGTACCCATGCTTTCCCTGATCCAGCGCGTCGCCCAGGCATCGGTCACGGTGGATGGGGAGGTGGTCGGGCAGATCGGTCCCGGGTTGCTGGCGCTGGTCGGCGTCGAGCCTGGCGACGATGAGGCGGCGCTGGCGCGGATGGCCGAGCGCCTGCTCGGGTATCGTGTTTTCGCCGACGATGCCGGCAAGATGAATCGTTCATTGAGCGATACCGGTGGCGGCCTTCTGCTGGTCAGCCAGTTCACCCTGGCCGCCGATACCCGGTCCGGCATGCGTCCCAGCTTCAGCAGCGCGGCGGCACCCGCCGAGGCTGAACGGCTATTCAACCGATTGGTGGCGATCTGCCGCGAAAAACGGGCTGGAGGGGTGGAAACCGGCCGCTTCGGGGCCCATATGGTCGTCAGCCTGGTCAACGATGGACCGGTGACCTTCCTGCTCAGACCCTGACGCGCCGTGAAACCACCGCCCGGCAAGCGTTATGCTGCGCTGGTATAATAGTAGGTTCTCTATCTTTCCCTGCCGGTGGCGCGAGCACTACATGGCCAACGAACGTCCTGCCCAGCAATCCGATATCAAACAACTGATCAGCAAGGGCCTGGAACAGGGCTACCTGACCTACGCCGAAGTCAACGACCACCTGCCCGACGACATGGTCGACCCGGAGCAGATCGAGGACATCATCGGCCTGATCACCGGCATGGGCATCGATGTCCATGAGGTGGCGCCCGATGCCGACACGCTGATCCTGAGCGATGGCAACACCGGCAACCGCGAGGTGGATGATACCGCCGCCGAGGAAGCCGCCGCCGCACTTACCGCGCTCGACACCGAAGGTGGCCGCACCACCGACCCGGTGCGCATGTACATGCGCGAGATGGGCACGGTCGAGCTGCTGACCCGCGAAGGCGAGATCGCCATCGCCAAGCGCATCGAGGAAGGCCTGAGCCAGGTGCAGGCCGCGCTGGGCACCTTCCCGCCGGCGGTCGAATCCGTGCTGGCCGATTACGAGCTGCACAAGGAAGGCAAGAAGCGCCTGGCCGAGATCATCGTCGGCTTCAACGACCTGGTCGAAGAAGCGCCGGCGCCCGCGGCTGCCGCCGACAGCGACGATTCCCGCGACGACAGCGATGCCGAGGCCGACGAGGACGAGGACGATGTCAGCGGCGACGAGGATACCGGCCCGACCGGCCCGGATCCGGTCGAAGTCGCCAACCGCATGGAACAGCTGGCCAGCGACATGGCCAAGTTCAAGAAGGCCCACGCCAAGGGCGATACCAAGACCCAGACCAGGCTGCGCGAGGAGCTGTCGGCGACCTTCGTGACGCTGAAGCTGCCGCTGCCGCTGACCGACGTGCTGGTCCGCCTGCTGCGCGACACCATGGGCCGGATCAAGGCCCAGGAGCGCCGCGTGCTGCACCTGGCCACGGTCACCGCGCGCATGCCGCGCAAGGACTTCATCCGTTCCTGGGAAGGCAACCAGACCAACCTGGAATGGGTCGAGGACGCGATCAAGCGCAAGCAGAAGTGGTCGTCGGCGCTGCGCGACGTCAAGGACCAGATCGTCGCCGAGCAGCAGGCCACGCTCGACGTGGAGAAGGATTCGCACCTGAGCCTGGACGAGCTGAAGGAAATCAGCCGCGTCATGGCCTACGGCGAAGCCAAGGCGCGCAAGGCCAAGAAGGAAATGGTCGAGGCCAACCTGCGCCTGGTGATCTCCATCGCCAAGAAGTACACCAACCGCGGCCTGCAGTTCCTGGACCTGATCCAGGAAGGCAACATCGGCCTGATGAAGGCCGTGGACAAGTTCGAATACCGCCGCGGTTACAAGTTCTCGACCTACGCCACCTGGTGGATCCGCCAGGCGATCACCCGCTCGATCGCCGACCAGGCACGCACCATCCGTATTCCGGTGCACATGATCGAGACGATCAACAAGCTCAACCGCATTTCCCGCCAGATGCTCCAGCAGTACGGCCGCGAGGCCACGCCGGAGGAGCTGGCCAAGGAAATGGACATGCCGGAAGACAAGATCCGCAAGGTGATGAAGATCGCCAAGGAGCCGATCTCGATGGAAACCCCGATCGGCGACGACGAGGATTCGCATCTGGGCGACTTCATCGAGGACACCAACGTGGAGTCCCCGATCGACAACACCACCAACATCAACCTGTCCGAAACCGTGCGCGACGTGCTGGCCGGCCTCACCCCGAGGGAAGCCAAGGTGCTGCGCATGCGCTTCGGCATCGACATGAACACCGACCACACCCTGGAAGAGGTCGGCAAGCAGTTCGACGTCACCCGCGAGCGCATCCGCCAGATCGAGGCCAAGGCGCTGCGCAAGCTGCGCCACCCAAGCCGTTCGGAACAGCTGCGCAGCTTCCTGGACATCGACTGACCGTTCCGCAGCGCCATCGCGGCATGGAGGAAAAGGCCCCGCATCGCGGGGCCTTTTCGTTTTGCGGTGTCGCGCCATCCCCTGCGGCGGTGGCGGTGGTATTTTCGACGCCTGCATTGGATCGGTCCAAGGGGGCGGGCGATGGCGGTCGGACAGGCGAAGTGGATGATGGCGCTGGTGCTGCTGGCGGGCACGGCGATGGCGGGGGAGAACGTCGGCGAACGCGCTGTAGCGGCGGTCGATCCGTTCATCGGCACCGGCGGCGAGGGCCACACCTATCCGGGTGCGACGGTGCCGCACGGCATGATCCAGCTCAGCCCCGACACGCAGATCAGGTCGCGCAAGGAAGGTTATGGCTGGGCGGCCGGCTACCGCCACGACGACAGCACCATCGTCGGCTTCTCGCACACGCACTTCTCCGGCACTGGCCATTCCGATCTCGGCGACGTCCTGCTGATGCCGATCGCCGGTGAGGTGAAGTACGAGCGCGGCGATGCCGGCAAGCCGCGCAGCGGCTATACCTCGCGCTTCGATCACCGCAGCGAGCGCGCAGAGCCGGGCTATTACGCCGTCACCCTGGACGACTACGGCGTTCGCGCCGAACTGACCGCCAGCGCACGCGTCGGCATGCACCGCTACGCCTTTCCCGCGAACCAACCGGCGCACGTGCTGGTCGATCTGCGCACCAGCATGTACGACTACCCGGGCAAGATCCTGTGGTCGCGCCTGAGGCTGCGCGCGGACGGCACCGTGACCGGCTTCCGCGAAACCCGTGGCTGGGCGCCCGGCCGCCAGCTGTATTTCGCCATGCGCTTCTCGCGGCCGGTCACCGGGCATGCCTTCCACGACACCGAGACCGACGTCGCCTACCGCGGCTTTCCGCCGCCGGCAGAAAAGGACCCGGGCGCACGTGCGCAGATCGAAGGCCGGCAGCTGGTCGGCAGCTTCGATTTCGGCGAGGGCGGGCGCGAACCCCTGCTGGTGAAGGTGGCGATCTCGCCGGTCAGCGAGGACAACGCCATCGCCAACCTCGATGCCGAAGCGCCCGGCTGGGATTTCGACGGCATGCGTGCCGCCGCTAGCGCGCAGTGGGCGCAGGCCCTGGCGGCGGTGGACGTGGACGCATCGCCGGCGCAGCGCACCGGCTTCTACACCGCGCTGTACCACAGCATGCTCGGCCCGACGCTGTTCATGGACAGCGATGGCCGCTACCGCGGCCCGGACAACGCCGTGCACCAGGCGCAGGGCTGGACCAACTATTCGACCTTCTCGCTGTGGGACACCTACCGCGCGCTGCATCCGCTGATGACCCTGCTGCAGCCGCCGCAGCGCAGCAGCGACATGGTCAATTCGCTGCTGGCCGCGCGTCGCGAAAGCCCCTACGGCATCCTGCCGGTGTGGTCGTTCCACGGCCTGGAGACGTGGTGCATGATCGGTTACCACGGCGTACCGGTGATCGCCGACGCCTACATGAAGGGTATCGGCGGCTTCGATGCGGACGAGGCGCTGCAGGCGATGGTCGCCAGCGCCGACTATGGTCCCTATGACGGCATCGCCCAGTACCGCGAACTGGGCTGGGTGCCGATCGACGAGGAAGGCGAGGCGGCGAGCAAGACGCTGGAATACGCCTACGACGACTGGAGCATCGCGCGCATGGCCAAGGCGATGGGACGCGGGGACGTCGCCGCGGAATTCGCCAGGCGCGCCGGCAACTGGAAGCACGCCTTCGATCCTGCCACCGGCTTCATGCGCGCGCGCAGGCGCGACGGCAGCTTCCGCGAACCGTTCGATCCCGCTGCCAGTGGCTACGGCAGCGACTACACCGAAGGCAATGCCTGGCAGTACTCGTGGTACGTGCCGCAGGACGTGGCCGGGCTGGCCGCCGCGCACGGCGGTGCGGACAAGCTGCTGCAACGACTCGACGAAGTGTTCGACGCCAAGGTGGATCCGGCGGTGTTCGAACACATGGAAGACATCACCGGCCTGATCGGCTGGTACGCGCATGGCAACGAGCCCAGCCACCACGTCGCCTATCTCTACGCCTACGCCGGCCAGCCATGGCGCACCCAGGCACGGCTCAAGCGGATCATGGACACCCAGTACGCCCCGCGCCCGGATGGACTGGCCGGCAACGACGACCTGGGCCAGATGTCGGCGTGGTACGTGTTCACCGCGCTGGGCTTCTATCCGGTCACGCCGGGCAGCAACGAGTACATCATCGGCCGCCCGTTCCTGCCGCGTGCCACCTTGAACCTGCCCAACGGCAAGCGCTTCACCATCGTCGCCGACGGCCTGGACGACGCCCATCCCTACATCGGCAGCGCCACCCTCGACGGCAAGCCGCTGCACCGCGCCTTCCTGCGCCACGAGGAGATCACGGCTGGCGGCGAGCTGCGCTTCACCATGCAGGCCGGGCCGAACCGCGAATGGGGCACGCACCCGGACGCCAGGCCGTACTCGCAGTCCACGCATTGAGGCGGGTGCGCGGAAGCGGGCCGGTGGCCGCGTGCGCCGGCCTCCACTACACTTGCGCACCGGCAGCGGGCCTATAGCTCAACGGTTAGAGCAGAGGACTCATAATCCTTTGGTTCCAGGTTCGAATCCTGGTGGGCCCACCACGCGGATCAAGGGTTTGCGTCGTTGCCGCCCTCTTCTTCCCCGGCCTTTTCGCCTTCCCGCCTACTCGGTGCCCACAGCGTCGCCGCTGTGTTCGTTGGCCTCCACTTCACTGCCCTGCAGGCGTGGAGGGCGGGACGGCCAGCGCCCTGGCGCGGTACGGGAGTCGCGGCGAACCACGTGCCGTCGCCCGCGCCGCTGCAATCAATGGTCTGGGAGCAGGCGTGCCTGGTGAGGCCGGCTGTCGTTCGCCACCGGTCTCAACTGACGACCAGCGCCCAGGATGCATTCGATCCGTTGAAGCGGTAGCGAAGGCCTTCATGGTCGATCTGGCGCGCGAGATTGCCCTGTTCGTCCACCAGTATGTGCAGGTCGACGAGGACGTCCCGGCGGGCGTTGACTGCCTGGTATACGAGTGTTTCCAGCGGGACTTGTTCAGTTGCCAGCAGGGTGACGGCGCGCCGTTCCAATCCCGGTCCCTGCAGGAACATGTTCACTTCTTTCAAGGCAGCTCTCCTTGACGATGGGTCCCCTGGTTGTGGTTGGCAACGCTGCTTGTCTTCCATTCGACATGGCGATGGCAGGCGGCAGCGGGCAGGCCGCCGGCACAGCGCCGCATCGCGTCCGCTTCGAAGGCGCATGCAGGCGGTCCCGGCTTCCGTGCGAAGGGCGGCGGGCATCGGCTCCGTCTCGACGCGCATCCGTCCTGCAGAGGGCTCCGGGTGCGTCCCGCCAGATTGGAGGGGTTCCTGATCGCCGAAGCCGGCGCCGGGCGCGTGGCCCGGCAGCTGGCTGTACATCGGCGCGGTTTGCAGTGCCGCCTGGCCGAGTGTCGAGGTATACACAGGCCCAGGTTAAGAGAAGGGAATGCGCCTGTAGGCCGCGACCTGCGGTACATGAAGGTGAATGCCTGCACGCCCTTCAGGGGCCGTACGTTCGCCTCAGGCGGGGCGGCGCGATGGTTGTCGTACTGGCCGGTGCGGCAGTGCGGGGCGGCCGACGGGGGCAGGCCGCAGGATCGGCGTGGTGAGTAGAATCGTGGCGTTCCATCGCGCCCCATCGACCGCTTCTGCGCCGGGTGGTGGAGTGGATGGGGAAGTCCGTTCGTAGTGCGCGTTGCCGGGGCCGCTTCCTGCCGCCGGCGTACTGGAGTTCGGGTATCTGGCAGGGGCCGTATGGACGACAGCGGGACGATGACGGTTCACGGGATTGCGGCGGCAACGGCGGGCCGATGGGCTGCCATGATCATTCCGCGGGGATATGCGCATGCATGACGCTTCCGTGGAGCGTGGCGGCGGCGATGCGCCGCGGCATATGTCCACCACGCCACTATGGGGCCTGCTGGTACTGGTGGCAGGCCTGGCGCTGACTGCCTGGCTGGCGCTCGGCGAGTGGAAGGGCGAGCGCGGCCGGGTGCAGTCCCTGCAGCGCTCGCTGGCCGATGCGGCGCCCGCGCGCCTGCGCGAACCGCTGGCTGGCGCCGCGCTGGGATTGCGGGCGATGCAGACCGTGCTGCTGGCCGGCACCCCGCAACTGGACCAGGGCACGTTCGACAGCTACCAGCGCAACCTGCGTTCGCAGGAATGGATCCATGGTTATGTGCTGATTGCCTTCGCGCAGCGGCACGGGGACGCCGGCAACGATGGCGGCGCCACCTACCGTTACCAGTACGTGGCGCCCCTGGAAGGGAACGAAGTGCTGGTGGGGTTCGACATCGCCCGGCAGCCGGAAAACATGGAAGCGCTGCGGCGCGCGCGCGATGCCGATGCGCCGGCCCTGTCCGCGCCGTTCCAGCTGCTGCAGTTCCGCGACCGGCAGGGAACGGGCGACATGGGCATCACCGTGCGCCTGCCCGCGTATACGCCGGGCGCCATGCCGGCCACCGTGGACGAACGCCGCGCGCGCGAACTGGGCGCGCTGGCGGTGAGCGTGCGCCTGGAACCGATGGTCCGCCAGGCCCTGTACGGCCGGATCCTGGACCACATGGACGTGGAGATCCGCGACCTGGGGGCCCTGCCCGCGCATGCGCGGGTGTTCGCCAGCGCGCCGTTGCCGGCCGATGCCGCGTCGCTGCAGGTGCGGCGCATGGAGTTCGGCGGGCGTACGTGGGAGCTGCGCCTGTGGCCGCGCGCGCCGATGGGAGCGTGGGGGCAGCTGCGGCTGATCGTCATCGGCGGCAGTTCGATCAGCGTGCTGCTGGCCCTGTTCCTGTGGTCGCAGGCGACCCTGCACCGCCGCGCGGTCGAACTCGCGCGGCGGATGAGCGCCCGCTTCGGCGAAAGCGAAGCGCGCTTCCAGGCCCTGAACGAGATGCTGCCGGCACTGGTGCTGGTGGCCGACGCCCGTGACGGACGCATCCGCTACGCCAACCGCGCGGCGAGGACACAACTGGGCAATGTGGCCGGCGAGCCGCTGGAGGGCCTGTTCGCCGATGCCGCGCAGGGCCGGGCGGCGGTCGCTGCTACCCTCGTGGAAGGAAACTGGAACAGCCAGGAAGCATTCGTGGTGCGCGGCGCCGATGCGGCGCTCTGGGTGAACGGCTCGCTGGCCATGCTGGACATGGACCATGTGCCCCACCTGCTCATGGTGGCCGGCGATACCAGCGCGCAGCGCGAGATGACCGAGCGCCTGCGTTACCAGGCCACGCACGACGAACTCACCGGGCTGTGCAACCGCCGCGAGTTCGAGCGCTGCCTGCGCCAGGCGCTGCTCGACCGCGGCGATGCCGGCGCCGCATCGTTCGCGCTGATGTACATCGACCTGGACCAGTTCAAGCTGATCAACGACCTGTCCGGGCATACCGCGGGCGACCAGCTGCTGGTGCAGCTGTCGCAGGCGATGCGCCGCCACATCCGCGACGGCGACCTGCTGGCGCGCCTGGGCGGCGATGAATTCGGCCTGCTGGCGTCCGGCGTGGACAAGGCGCAGGCCGACCAGCTGGCCGAGCAGGTGCGCGCCTGCATCGAGCGTTCGACGTTCTGCTGGCTCGGACGCAGCTACACGGTGAGCGCCAGCATCGGCCTGGTGCTGGTCGATCGTCCCGGATGCACCCTGAAGGACCTGCTGGCCTGGGCGGACAGCGCCTGCTACCAGGCCAAGGAAGACGGCCGCAATCGCGTATGCGTGTACCGCGACGATGCCGACGCCACCCGCCGCATGGGCGAGATGGAATGGGCCAGCCGGCTGCGCCGGGCGATGGAGCAGGACCGCCTGCTGCTGGACTACCAGGAGATCGTGCCGCTGTCGGCCGGCGCCAACCCGGTCACGCGCGTGGAGCTGCTGCTGCGCATGCGCGGCGAAGATGGCAGCGTGATCGCGCCGGGCGTATTCATGGTGGCGGCCGAGCGATATGGCCTGATGCCGGCCGTGGACCGCTGGGTGATCCGGACCGCCCTGGCCAATTTCGCCAACCTGCATCCCTGCGGCAACCGCCTGCAGAACTGCGCCATCAACCTCTCCGGCGCCAGCCTGGAGGACGAAGGGCTGGCCGATTTCATCCTCGATGCCATCGCCCGCAACGGCGTGCCGCCGCAACGCCTGTGCCTGGAAATCACCGAGACCGTGGCGGTGCGCGATCTGCTGCGCGTGGTGCGGGTGATCGAGCGGCTGCGCGCGGCCGGCTGCCGCATCGCGCTGGACGATTTCGGCGCCGGCATGGCCTCGTTCGGTTATCTGAAGAACCTGCCGGTGGACGTCATCAAGATCGACGGCAGTTTCGTGCGCGACCTCGGCCGCGACCCGATGAGCCGGACCATCGTCGATGCCGTCACCCGCATCGGCCACCAGCGCGGGGCCAAGGTCGTAGCCGAGTGGGTGGACGACCTGGGCACCCTGGATCTGCTGCGCGAGCTGGGCGTGGACAGCGCGCAGGGTTTCGCCCTGCATCGTCCGCAGCGGGTGGTGTTCCAGCGCGAGAACCTGGAGCGGCGGGAAGGGCGCGATGCGTAGCGCGCCGCTCAGGTGCGGACGGCGAACACCCCGTCCAGTTCCGGGCGCGCGCGGAAGCCTGCCTTCGTCAGGCGCGTGGCGACCTCGCGGGGAACATCGCGGCCGCTGGTAAGCTTGTTGGGCGTGCCGGTGTAGTGGAACAACTGGCCGCCCCGGCGCAGCACGCGCGCCAGATGGTCGTAGAACGCCTGCGAATACAGTTCGCCGGCGATGCCGAAGCGCGGCGGGTCATGCAGCACGGCATCGACCGAGGCATCCGCGATGTCCGCGATGGCCAATGAGACGTCGCCGTGCGCGAGCGTCAGGCGCCCACCCGCGGCGTCGGACTCCGGGTCCGGCGACCAGGGATTGAGCGTACGCAGCCACAGCACCTCCGGGCTCTTTTCGAACGAACGCACGGCCGCCACGCCGGCTTCCAGGCAGCAGGCGGCGAAATAGCCCATGCCGCCGCAGGTATCGAGCACCTGCTTGCCGCGCGGCGCGATCAAGGCGACCTTGCGGCGCGCGTCATCCATCGGCGACAGCTGCGCGCTGACCAGCATCTTGATGCCGTCGATCTCGAAGGTCGGCACGCCCCACCCGGTCGGCACCAGCTTGTACAGGCCGCTGCCGAACCGCGAGGCGGGGGCGAAATCCTCGCCGTCCCAGTAGTAGACGGTGCGGTCCTTCAGCCGTTCGGGCCAGGGGTAGTCGCTGCCACGCCACCGCCAGTGATCTGCCTCCAGCCGGACCTCGTCGCTGCCGCGCCCCAGGTCGAACGAACCGGCCCATGTCGGCCTGCCGCTGCGGCGCGCGTCGAGCATGGCCTTCAGCAGCGGGCGGGTGAGCAGGGGACCGGAGTAATGGGGCATGCGCGGAGCGGCCCTGCGGAAAGGGCCGGTGACGGAAAGGGCGGCCATCGTAACCCGCGCCCGGACCAAGCGGCGGCGGGCGCGGTAGCGGCCATGGAACTCGTTGCGCCGCGGCCGGTCTGTTGCTGTCATGGTTGCACCACGGCGGCTTCATGCGCGCCCGTGCAGAGATACCCGGCGATGGAAAGGCATGCAGGATTCACGTGGTCGCGAACCGTTGTCCCACCGCATCGGCGCCGCTCTGGCGACTGGGGCGGTCCTCTGCCTGTTCGCGCGCGTGCTCTGGCAGGTGCCCGAGGCGGAGACCGATGGCCGCGCGCAGCGGCTGCAGGTGCGCTGGCTGCCGCGCCAGCACGATGAGGCGCAGCTGCCGCCGCCGACGGCGGTGACGCGGGAAACGCCGGTCGCATCCCGCGACACCGCGCCGTCATCGCCGGAGCTCCGGCCTCCCCCGTCGACCGTCGCCACGCCTCCGTCCGCCATCGCACCGGCAGCGTCCGCGGACTGGTCGCAGCGCCTGTACGACAGCCACGGCGAGATCGCCCTGCCCCAGGACATCGCCAGCGATGGCCGCACGCGCGCAACCGGCGAGCGGGTATTCGAGCACCGCGACGAACTGGCGACGGGGGTCGGCGAACGCGCTACCGCCGGGCTGTTCTCGAAACGGGCAGCCGGAACCCGGCAGTCGCGCAAGGAGAAATGGCTCTATGGCGAGGATATCCAGCCGGCCGAAGCGCGGCGCCCACCCGATGTCGCGTTCAATCCGTCCCTGCACGAGAGCGCGTCCGACCTGGGCAGCGAGGCGACCGGCGATGCCTACAAGGCCGCGCCGATCCGCCATGAACCGCTGCCCGGCCTCGATGGCGAGGCCAGCCGCCGCCTCCGTGCCGCCATCGGCGAGCTGGAACGGCGCTATCCGCGTTGCAGCGGCGAGCTGCGCAGCCGCTGGTCCGCCACCGCGCTGCAGCACCTCGATGCGCTCGAGCGGCTGGAATACCGCTACCGCCACGGTGCCGATCCGGTCGAGGCCGAACACACGCTGCCGTCGGCGGCCGACAGCGCCTACGACCTGGCGCGGCGCGCGCTGTGGGATGCCGAGCGGCGCATGAAGACCTGCGGTTGAGCGTCGGCGCCAGCCGAAGGCCGGTCCGGGAGCTCCGCGTTGCCGGCGGGGGCGGTGCGTTGTCCTTGTCGCCGCTGCCAGTAGCGGCATGCGACAGCCCGCCGACAGCCGGCGCCGGCGCGTACGGGACAGCGCCCGGACTGGCCCGGGCCATTTCCGGACAACTTGTCCAACTTCATGTTCCGGAAGGTTTTTCTGTCCTGGAGGCTGTCTAGAATCGGGCTTCCTCCACCGCATGGGATTGCGATGAAGCCGATCGGCCTGTTGTCGTGCGCGCTTGTTCTCCTCACCACGTTCGGTTGCCAGGCCAGGCAGAACGAACCTGTCCAGTCGCAGGTGGGTATCGCACCGGGCAACAGCCACGCCCTGCCCAGGCACGCGCTGATCGGCTATCTGCACAATTTCGACAACGGCACCGGGGTGTTGCCGGTGGGCCAGGTCGATGACAGCTGGGACGTGATCGTGCTGGCCTTCGCCGACGACATGGGCGAGGGCAAGGTGGCGTTCAATCCGGATCCGGCGCTGGAGCGCACCCAGCTGATCGCCGATATCGCGGCCAAGCGCGCGCAGGGCAAGATCGTGGCGCTGTCGTTCGGCGGCGAGCTGGGCACGGTGACCTTGAACACCCGTCGCGAGGAGGACAACTTCGTCGCCACCACCGCCGAGGCCATCGACGCCTTCGGCCTGGATGGCATCGACATCGACCTGGAGAAGATCGCCGGAGTGACCCACGACGCCCCGGTGGTTGCGCACCTGGTTTCGGCGGTCAAGCGCCTGCACCGCATGTATTCCAACCTGTACGTCTCGATGGCGCCGGAGCACCCGTATGTGCAGGGCGGCTTCGTGTCGATGGAGGGCATCTGGGGCGCCTACCTGCCGCTGATCGACGGCCTGCGCGATGAGCTGGATCTGCTGCACGTGCAGCTCTACAACAACGGCGGGCTGCCGACTCCCTACCGCGCCGAGGAGTATCCCGGCGGCAGCGTGGACATGATGGTCGGCTCGGCCCGGATGCTGATCGAAGGCTTCGCGCTGGCCGGCGGCAAGGGCCGCTTCGAAGGCCTGCGCGCCGACCAGGTGGCGCTGGCGCTGCCGTCGGGGCTGCGCGCGGCCGGCAACGGCCATGCGATCCCGGCCGATATCAACCGCGCCTTCGATTGCCTGACCACCGCCACGCAGTG
This sequence comes from Stenotrophomonas nitritireducens, assembly GCF_001431425.1. Lineage (GTDB taxonomy): Bacteria > Pseudomonadota > Gammaproteobacteria > Xanthomonadales > Xanthomonadaceae > Stenotrophomonas > Stenotrophomonas nitritireducens. The sequence goes on along the minus strand of NZ_LDJG01000005.1, from coordinate 113,717 downwards.
CGACCAGGTCGCGCCGACGCGGCCGTACCCGGATTTCCGCGGGGTGATGACCTGGTCGATCAACTCGGACGTGGTCGACGGGCGCGCCTTCTCCGAAGCGGTCGGCAAGCACCTGCGCGCAGCCAGCGCCGCGCGCTGAGCGTCCACGCAGTCTGCCGCAACGGCGCCGCGCCGATCCGCGGCGCCGATCCCGTTCAGTCCAGCACGAAGTGCACCAGCGTCACCGTCTCATCGGGCTGGAAGCCGGGGTAGATCTGCTGCAGCACGTCCAGCAGCCCATCCGGCGTCCGGCAGGCGGGATCGTGCTCGTCGCGCAGGTCGGCGGCGGTAAGGGTGCTGAACTGGCGCAACTCGGTGGCCAGCGTCACCGTGGGCTGCGGCTGGCCGGCCGCACACTGCAGGCGCGCCTGGGCCACGCCGTGCCAGCGGTTGCCACGGCGAACGCTGGTATTGCGGCCGCGATGGAACAGTGGATTGACGAAGGTCAGCAGCGGTGCGGGCGAGAGATCCATGGCGGGTTCCGGGAAAGCGTTGGTTCGGTTCAAGTGGCAGGGCGCCAGGATCCATCACCCCGGGTTCGCAGAACCGGGTCCAGCATCGCCTTCTGCGATGGAAGGCGCGCAAGACGATGCCGCGTACGGTTGCGATGGTCCTGCTGCTGTATCTGCCGTGGGCGCCGGTGCAGGCCCGCACGGTATACCGCTGTCTGCAGAAAGGCACGGTGAGCATGGCCACCGCGCCGGAGCCCGGCTCCCGCTGCGAAGCCATCGTGATCGACGACAACGCCGTGCAGACGCCCAACCTATGGGGCGACTTCGGGGTGTTCAGCGGTACCTTGTACGAGCGTGAGCAGGACGGCGCGCTGGTCTATTCCACCCGCAACCTGCCTGGTTCGCGGCCATACCTGCGCTTCACCGTCGCCACGCCGCCGGGAGAACCGGCGCACGCCGGGCTGGGCCAGGTCGGCAAGCCGCAATTGAACCGACACGCCCCCCAGTTCCGCGCTGCCGCCAGGGCCACGGGCGTGGATGACGCATGGTTGCGGGCCGTGGCCCATGCCGAAAGCGGGTTTGACGAAACGGCGGTTTCAGCCAAGGGCGCGCAGGGGGTGATGCAGCTGATGCCGGAAACCGCCAGCGAGTACGGCGTGGCCGATCCGCTGTCGGCGGCGCAGTCGATCGATGGCGGCGCCCGCTACATGAAGGCGCTGCTGCGCCGCTACAACGGCGACCGCAGCCTGGCCGCTGCCGCCTACAACGCCGGTATCGGCGTGGTCGCCCGCTATGGCGGGGTGCCGCCCTATGCGGAAACGCGCCAGTACGTGGACAAGGTGCTGACGCTGTACGAGCGCTATCGGCGGGCCATGGGCCGCGCACCGGAGCTGCCGGCGTTGTAGCGTCCCTTGCCGGGCGGTCAGCGGTGCGGCGGCTGCAGGAGGCGCAGCTGGCCTGATCCCAGGTGGTGCATCAGTTCGCGCAGCACCAGCAGCGCGGCGACGAAACCGGGATGTTCCGGTAGTCCTGCCGCCCTGGCGGGCAGGCCCGCGGCCACCTGTGCCACCTGGTTGAATGCGCGCTCGACCTGTTCGATATCGAGCAGCTGCTCCGGCTGCTCCGGCAGGCCCAGCAGTCCGGCCAGCGGTTGCAGCACGGCGTCGCTGCAGTCCAGCCGCAGATGCGGATGCGCGCGCAGCGCCGGAATCTGCGGCATCAGCGCGTCCTCGGTGCGGGCGATGGCCTGTTCCAGCGCCGCCTCCGATGGCGGGAAGCGGCGCAGGCCGTCCTCCAGCAGCGACGCCAGGGTCAGCGGCAGGCCGATGCCCGGACCGTGCGCGGGCTGCAGGCGGATCGGGTTTTCGTCCAGGTAAAGATGCATCGGGGCTCCCGCGCGCAGGGCCCGGGCGGTTCCGCCATCGGCCGTGAGCGTCTATCGTGCCCGGTCCGCAGTGGGTTGGATGTAAATGGAACGAAGGCATTGGGTGATGGCCGTGGCGGTGCTGACGGGCGGCGCATTGGCGGCCAGCTATCTGTGGGCGCCGCGTGCGCCGCAGGCGGCGGTGCCGGCCGCGACGCCGCTGGGCTGGCGCGCGCAGGTCGAACTGCTGGCCGGCGATGGTGTCGAGGGCGATGTCGTCGGCCCGGGGGCGCAGAGCCGCTTCAGCGATCCCTGGGGCGTGGCGATGGATGCCGGCGGCACGCTGTACGTGGCCGACGCAGGCGACAACAACCGCATCCTTTACCGCTGGCTGGACGGCGACTTCCATCTGCTGGCCGGCAGCGGCGAGGGCTTTGCCGATGGCCGCGGCGCCGCGGCCGCGTTCAACACGCCCTCGGGCATCGCCCTGGACCGGCACGGCAATCTTTACGTGGCCGATACCGGCAACCACGCCATCCGCAGGATCACCCCGCAGGGCGAGGTCACCACCATCGCCGGCAGCGGCCGCGCTGGTTTTGCCGACGGCAGCGGCCGGCTCGCGCAGTTCAACGGACCGATGGGCGTGGCGGTTGGCGCCGACGACCGCATCTACGTCGCCGATACCTGGAACGACCGGATCCGGGTCATCGATCCCGACGGGCAGGTGACGACGCTGGCCGGCGGCGCGCAGCCGGGCTGGGTCGATGGCGCAGGCAGCCAGGCGCGCTTCGATACTCCGACCGACCTGGCGCTGGCGGCCGATGGCACGCTGTGGGTTGCCGATCTGCAGAACAACGCCTTGCGCACCATTACGCCGTCCGGAACGGTCAGCACCCGGCTGGGCGGCGGCGACGGCGAGCGCGTGCTGTGGGGGCCGATGGCCCTGGCATTGACCCATGACGGCGTCGCCTATGTGGGCGAGCGGCTGAGCGGGCGCGTGGTGCAGGTCTCGCCACACGGCCATGTGGTCGCCGTGGCCGGTGACGACGCGCGGCGTTTCGCGCGCCCGGCCGGACTGGCGCTGGCAGCCGATGGCAGCCTGTTGCTGGCCGATGCCGATGGCCACCGCCTGCATCACCTGCAACCGCGGCAGCCGGGCGAACCGCCGCTGGCGACACCCGTGGGGCCGTCGCCGGACAATCCGCTGCCGCGCAACCAGGGCCGCTGGCCGCTGGCCCCGCAGACCGGCTGGCATGAGGTGACCGGCACGCTGGGCGAGGTCCGCGGCGATTTCCGCGGGGAGAGCCGCCACCACCTGCACAGCGGCTTCGACGTGCGCGGCGACGTCGGCCAGACCGTGCTGGCGATTGCCGGCGGCAAGGTCAGCAGTCCGGCCTCGACCTGGACGCTGGGCGGGCAGGCCGAGGGTCTGTCGCTGGACAAGCTCGACTACATCCACATCAAGGTGGGGCGCGATGCCGCCAATCGCGCGCTGGATCCGGCGCGCATGCAGCTGCTGTATGACGACGCGGGCAAGCTTGAGCGGGTGCGGGTGCGCCGCGGCACCCGCTTCCAGCCCGGTGACGCGCTGGGCAGCATCAATTCCCAGGCCCACGTGCATCTGGCAGTGGGGCCTTCCGGCTATGAGCGCAACGCGGTGCGGCTGGGCTTTGCCGGCTACGCAGACCATGTCGCGCCGAAGATCGACGACATCGCCCTGCTCGATGGCAACGGCCAACGGCTGCGCGAAACGCGCGACGGCCGCCTCGTCGTGCCGCGCGACGCCGGCGGCCTGCAGCTGGTGGTCGAGGCCTGGGACCAGGTGGACGGCAACCTGCCGCGCCGCCGCCTCGGCCTGTACGCGCTGGGCTACCAGATCCTCGATGCCGCGGGCCGGGCGCTGCCCGGTTACGAGCGGCCGCGGATGAACATCGAGTTCAACCGCATGCCCCCGCAGGCCGACGCGGTGAAGGTGGCCTACGCCGAAGACAGCGGCATCACCGTCCACGGCAGCGCGGTGACGCGGTTCCGCTACGTGCTCACCAACACGGTGCGCGATGGGCGGCTGGCGAGCGGCGCGCTGCAGGCGGAAGAACTGCCGCCCGGGGAACATGTGATCCGGATCACCGCGAAGGATTACAGCGGCAACGAGGCCGGCGAACGTCGCGAACTGCGGATCGTGGCGCGCTGAACGGGTCGGCTGGGCGCGCGATCAGGCGCCCAGCCGCATCCGCTCCATCTGCAGGTCCTCCACCTCGCGCACCTCGATGCTGCCGTAGGCCGCCCAGGGGAACTGCCGGGCGATGCGCATGGCATCGTCCACGTCGGCCGCTTCGATCAGGTTGAAGCCGGCCAGGACCTCGCGGGTCTCGGCGAAGGGGCCGTCGGTGATGCGCGGCTCGCCGTTGCGGGTGCGCAGGGTCCGGGCGGTGGCCGGGGGCTGCAGCTTCTGCGCCATCTGCAGCGTGCCCTGCGCCTGCAGGGCGTCGGCGTGGAGCAGGCAGCGGCGCATCTGCGCGTCGTATTCCTGCGGCGGCAGCGACTGCAGCAGTTCCGGGTCGATGTAGATCAGCAGCAGGAATTTCATGGCAGGCGCCGGTCGGGGTGAGCCGCCATGATCGCGCAGGGAACCGGTCGCGCGGCAATCATTAACGCGTTCATGAAAAAGACCGTCAGCCTTGTCGATACCGTCGGCGCCGGTTCGTCGTATCGGGTGTGAAGCGGATCATCCGGTCCGCAACCGTCAAGGCACGGCGATGAAAGTGATGGTGATCGTGAAGGCGACGGCCGCCAGCGAGGCCGGGGTGATGCCCACCCAGGCCGAACTGGCGGCGATGGGCGCCTACAACGAGCGGTTGGTGGAGGCCGGCATCATGCTGGCCGGCGAGGGCCTGCATCCGAGCCGGCGCGGCGCGCGGGTGCGGTTCGACGGTGCGCGGCGCAGCGTCATCGACGGACCGTTCGCCGAGACGAAGGAGCTCATCGCCGGCTTCTGGCTGTGGCAGGTGCGCTCCATGGACGAGGCGGTGGAGTGGCTCAAGCGCGCGCCCTTCAATCCCGACGGTAGTACGCCGGTGGAGGTGGAGATCCGCCCGTTCTTCGAGGCCGAGGACTTCGGCGACGCCTTCACCCCTGAATTGCGCGCGCAGGAGCAACGTCTGCGCGAGCGCATCGACAGCAACGATTGACCCCTTTCCAAAACCCCGACGACAGGAGCTGCACGATGAAACTGATTCCCTTCCTGGGCTTCAACGGCAACACCCACGAGGCGATGGCCTTCTATGCCAGGGCGCTGGGCGGCAAGGTGGTGTCGGAAATGAAATACGGCGACATGCCGCCGAGCCCGGACATGGATGCCGAAGGCTGCGGCGGCTTCATGCCGCAGCCGGAGCATGTCGCACACTGCCAGGTCGAAGCCGGCGGCGCGATCCTGATGGCGGCCGACGGCCCGTCCGCCGACGGGCAGGGCGCGACCACCATCAACGTCGACGTGGACAGCGTCGAGGAGGCCGAGCGCGTGTTCGCCGCGCTGGCCGACGGCGGCCAGGTTCAGATGCCGCTGGCCGAAACATTCTGGGCCAGACGCTGGGGCATGCTGGTAGATCGCTATGGCAAGCCATGGATGGTCAACTGCATGAAGCCGATGGACGGGGGGCAGTGAGCATGGCCACGCCGCAGATGATCTTCGTCAACCTGCCGGTGCGCGACCTGGATGCATCCAAGGCGTTCTTCGCCGCGCTCGGATACACCTTCAACCCGCAGTTCACCAACCAGGACGCGGCCTGCATGGTCGTCAGCGACAGCATCTACGTGATGCTGCTGGTGGAGCCGTTCTTCCAGACCTTCACCCGCCAGCCGCTGTGCGACGCGCGCCGGCAGACCGAGGTCATCACCTGCCTGTCGGCGACCAGCTGCGCGGCGGTGGATCAGCTGGTGGACAAGGCGCTCGCCGCCGGCGCGAGCGAGCCGATGCCGGCACGCGACTACGGCTTCATGTACCAGCGCGGCTTCCAGGACCTGGACGGCCACCTGTGGGAGATCGCCCACATGGACGGCGAACCCGGTTGATCCGCGGACGGCCGCGAACCCGCGCGGCCGCATCCGTCGCATTCCATGGGTGGAGGAGACAACGATGAGCTACGTGGATGGTTTCGTACTGCCGGTGCCGCAGGGGCGGCTGGCCGAATACCGGCGCATGGCCCGCCTGGGCGGCAAGGTGTGGAAGGAGCATGGCGCGCTGGCCTACCTGGAAGCGGTGGCCGATGACGTCAAGCCGGGCAAGCACACCTCGTTCCCGCAGGCGGTCAAGCTCAAGCCCGATGAAGTGGTGATCTTCGCCTACATCATCTATCGCTCGCGCGCGCACCGCGACCGGGTCAACGCCAAGGCCATGGCCGACCCACGCCTGGCCGGCATGGACGCCAGGAGCATGCCGTTCGACGGCAAGCGCATGTTCTGGGGCGGGTTCAAGGCCTTCGTCGATCTGTGACGGACAGGATGCCCGTCGCCACAGGCGGGGCGAGGGCATGGCGGTGCGGAAGCTTGCGCCTGCGGTGGCGCGATGCTGTGATCGCGGGCTGATGGAAACCCACGAAATCCGGCGCAGGCTCGATACGGTGTGGCGCATGGAGTCGCCACGCCTGATCGCGCGCCTGGCGCGGATGCTGGGCGACCTGGACAGCGCCGAGGAACTGGCCCAGGACGCGCTGGTCGCCGCGCTGGAACATTGGCCGCGGCATGGCGTGCCGGACAACCCCGCCGCATGGCTGACGACCACGGCCCAGCGCCGGGCGATCGACCTGCTGCGCCAGCGTCGCCTGCATGCCGGCAAGCACGCGGCGATGGCGCAGGAGCCGGACCACCAGGGGAGCGTCGTGCGCGACCACGAGCGCGAAGTGGAAGACGACATCGGCGACGACCTGCTGCGCCTGCTGTTCGTCGCCTGCCATCCGGTGCTGCCGGCCGACGCGCGCGTGGCGCTGACCCTGCGCCTGCTGTGCGGCTTGAGCACGGCCGAAATCGCGCGCGCGTTCCTGCTGCCGGAGGCCACCATCGCCCAGCGCATCGTCCGCGCCAAGCGCACCCTGGCCGAGCGCGGCGTGGCGTTCGAGGTGCCGCGACGGCAGGCGCTGCCGCCGCGGCTGCGCTCGGTGCTGGAGGTGGTCTACCTGGTCTTCAACGAAGGCTATGCGGCCAGTAATGGCGAGGACTGGATGCGCCCGGCGCTGTGCGAGGAGGCGCTGCGCCTGGGCAGGGTGCTGGCCGGGCTGATGCCCGTGTCGGCGCCGGTGCTTGGGCTGCTGGCATTGATGGAACTGCAGGCCTCGCGGATGAATGCGCGTACCGGCGCCGATGGCGGCGCGGTGCTGCTGATGGAACAGGATCGCAGCCGCTGGGACTGGCTGCAGATCGGCCGCGGCCAGCTGGCGCTGGAGAAGGCGCTGGCCCTCGGTGGCGACGACGATGCCTATGTACTGCAGGCGGCCATCGCCGAATGCCACGCGCGGGCGCGCCGCGCCGCGCAGACCGACTGGTCGCGCATCGCGCAGCTGTACGCGCGCCTGATGGCGGTGATGCCCTCGCCGGTGATCGAACTGAACCGCACCGTCGCGGTGGCGCGCGCACAGGGAGCGCAGGCCGCGTGGCCGCTGCTGGAAGCCCTGCAGGAAGACGGCCGGCTGGACGGCTACGCACCGCTGCATGCGGTGCGCGGCGACCTGCTCGAGCAGCTGGGCCGTCGCGGCGAAGCGCGCGCCGCCTTCGAGCGCGCCGCCGGCCTGAGCGGCAATGGCCGCGAGCGCGCCGCGCTGTTGGCCCGCGCGGGGAAAATGTAGCCGGAGCACGGACGGCAATGGCGACTTTGCCGATGCGGGCCGCTGCCCGTGCACTCCGGCACTGCCCGTCCAGCCGCGGCGCTGGCTACACTCCAGCGGTTGTCCGACCCTTGGAGATGGATGTGAAGCGAATTGTGATCAGCCTGCTGGCGATGTCGGTGTCCACCGCATTGATGGCCGCGCCGCCGAAATTCGATGGCGCGCGGATTTCCGCCGACGTGAAGGAACTGGCCTCCGACGCCTACGAAGGCCGTTCGCCGGCCACCGCTGGCGAGGAGAAGACCATCGCCTACCTGAGCCGCCAGTTCGCCGACGCCGGACTGCAGCCCGGCGGCGACCTGCAGGGCGGCAAGCGCCTGTGGACCCAGGCGGTACCGCTGCTCAAGGGCGACATCGTCGGCAAGCCGCAGCTGTCGCTGTCCAGCAAGGGCAAGCCGCAGGCGCTGACCCAGGGCCAGGAGATCGCGGTGCGCGCGGCCATGAACGGCGACAGCGCGGTGGCGATCAAGGACGCGCCGCTGGTGTTCGTCGGCTACGGCGTCAAGGCGCCGGAGCGTGACTGGGACGACTTCAAGGGCGTGGACCTGAAGGGCAAGATCGCGGTGATGCTGATCAACGACCCGGACTTCGAGACCGGCGTCGGCGATTTCGACGGCAAGGGCATGACCTATTACGGCCGCTGGACCTACAAGTACGAGGAAGGCGCGCGCCAGGGCGCCGCCGGCGTGCTGATCGTCCATGAGACCGCGCCGGCCTCCTACGGCTGGGCGACGGTGGCCGGTTCCAACACCAACACCATGTTCGACGTGGTCCGCGACAACCCGGCCGCGGCGCATCCGCCGCTGGAAGGCTGGATCCAGCGTGATCTGGCGGTGGACCTGTTCAAGCGTGCCGGGCTGGACTTCGAGGCGTTGAAGAAGCAGGCGCAGTCGCGCGGTTTCCGCCCGGTGGAACTGAAGGGCGAGACGTTCTCGGCCGACTACGCGGTCAAGACCGAGGTCATCACCTCGCATAATGTGATTGCACGCCTGGAGGGCAGCAGCCATCCGGACGAGACCGTGCTCTATTCCGCGCACTGGGACCACATCGGCGTCGGCGAGCCGGATGCGCGCGGCGACCGCATCTTCAACGGCGCGCTGGACAACGCCAGCGGCACCGCCTCGCTGCTGGAACTGGCCCGCGGCTTCGCCAAGGCACCGCGCCCGCAGCGTTCGGTGGTGTTCCTGGCGGTCACCGCCGAGGAGAAGGGCCTGCTGGGTTCGGAGTACTACGCCAGCCATCCGCTTTACCCGCTGGGCAAGACCGTGGCGCTGATCAACATGGACGGCATGGCGCCGTTCGGCCCGTCGCGCGATTTCGGCATCTACGGCTCGGCGCGTTTCGAGCTGCTGGACCAGCTCAAGGACGTGGCCAAGGGCTGGGACATCCGCTACACGCCGGACCCGAAGCCGGAGGCGGGCCTGTTCTTCCGCTCCGATCATTTCCCGTTCGCCAAGCGCGGGGTGCCGGCGCTGTCGTACTCGGCCGGCCAGGACTGGATCGACGGCGGCGTGGCGGCTGGCAAGAAGGCCTCGGACGACTACACCGCCAAGCGCTATCACCAGCAGGGCGACGAATGGCAGCCGGACTGGACCTTCGCCGGTGCCGCGCGCGACCTGGAAGTGGTCTACACGCTGGGCGAGCAGCTGGCCAACTCCCGCGCCTGGCCGAACTGGAGCGCCGACGAGCCGTTCCGCGCGGCGCGCGACGCCAGCGCCGACGAGCGCCGCTGAGCGCACTGCCGGCAGCTCTCCTCCCGCCGGGAGGGGCGCTGCCGCTTCGCGGACGCCGCCCGCATCGGGCGGCGTCCGCGTTTCCGGCCGGCGTTGCTGTCGTTCGTCCCCCCGATTCCCGTCTTCGTCGCATACCGCTTGTGTGCGGCCACCCAGCGCCTATGCTCGGCGCCACTGTCCAGCGGGGGAAGATTCGATGATCGCCAGCCTGTGGTTCTGCCTCCGCATCCTGATTGCCTGGGTGCTGGCGCTGGTCGCGCTGGGCATCGTATGGGCGCATGTGTTCGGCGATCCGGGCACGGTGTTCGCATTGCTGGTGATCGGCTCGCTGGTGATGGCCGCGGTCAATACCGCCAGCCACCTGCATCGGGTCAAGCTGGTGGCCGGCCGCCTGGACCACGACAGCCTGGCCAGCCGCCAGCGGCGCCAGATCGAACTGCCGCTGGATGCCGGGCAGGCGTTCGCGCTGGTGGAGTCGGTGATCACCGGGTTGCCGCGGGTCACCGACGTGGAGAGCTCGCCCGGCAGCCTGCAGCTGCGCGCCAAGCTGGGCCGCGTCGACCCCTACAACATGAGCCCGCCATCGCGCTGGAATCCGCGTTCGTGGCTGACGGTCAAGCGCAACCAGGTGTCGGCGACGGTGACGCCGGGTCAGGGCACCAGCAGCGTGACCCTGTTGTTCGAACCGGAGGCCGGCGCCTGGGTCGACCTGCTGATGGCCGACGAGGGCAGCAACCACGAGAACGCCGAAGCGGTCAGCCGCGCGCTGAGCCGGCGCGTGGCCGAGCAGCGCCGCGACGAGCGCGAATCGGCCGCGCGCACCGAGGCCGAGAAGGAACTGAGCGTGGCGCGGCTGAACCTGCTGCACGCGCAGGTCGAGCCGCATTTCCTCTACAACACGCTGGCCAACGCGCAGGTGCTGACCCGCACCGATCCCGAACGCGCCGACCGCATGCTCGGCCACCTGATCCAGTACCTGCGCAGTTCGCTGCCGGGCATCGACCAGTCGGTATCCACGCTGGGGCAGGAACTGGAGCGGGTACAGGCCTATCTTGAGATCCTGCGCATCCGCATGGGCGCCCGGCTGGCGCTGCAGATCGACGTGCCCGAATCCCTGCACGATGTCGCGCTGCCGTCGATGGCGCTGCAGACCTTGGTCGAGAACGCGATCAAGCATGGGCTGGAACCCAAGCCCGGCGGCGGCACGATCTGGTTGCTGGCGCGCGAATCCGATGGCCTGGTCAACCTCACCGTGGCCGACGACGGGCAGGGCTTCGGTGGCACCAGCAGCGGTACCGGCATCGGCCTGAAGAACCTGCGCGAGCGCCTGCGCCTGACCTGCGGGCCGGAGGCGGCCTTCGCCCTGGTCTCCAACTTCCCCAGCGGCGCCGCCGCGACGCTGACGCTGCCGCGCGCGAACACCGTGCCGCCGGTCGTTCCGCGGCTGCCGGAGCTGCCCCATGCATCTTGATGCCCTGATCGCCGAGGACGAACCGCTGCTGCGCCAGGCGTTGGCCGCGCAGCTGCAGCGGCTGTGGCCGGAGCTGCGCATCGTCGCCGAGTGCGAGGACGGCGCCGCCGCGCTGGAAACGCTGGAAACCTTGAAGCCGGACCTGGCCTTCCTCGACATCCGCATGCCCGGCGTCACCGGCATCGACGTGGCGCGGGCGCTGGAAACCCTCAGCCCGCAGACCCAGGTGGTGTTCATCACCGCCTACGACCAATACGCCATCGACGCCTTCGAGCGCGGCGCGGTCGACTACCTGCTCAAGCCGGTGGCCGACGAGCGCCTGCTGGCCACCCGCCAGCGCCTGCTCGCGCGGCTGCAGTCCGGCACGCCGGACCGGCGCCTGCTGGACCAGCTGCTGGAACAGCTGGCGCGGCGGCCGGCCGGGAAGAGCGACGCGCCGCCGCTGGCCTGGATCACCGCCAGCAACGGCCGCGAGACCCGGCTGGTGATGCTGGAGGACGTGCTGTATTTCCGCGCCGACAGCAAATACACCGCGGTGGTCACCGCCGGCGAGGAACTGCTGCTGCGCAGCTCGCTGCGCGAACTGGCGCAGGCGCTGGACCCGCAGTGCTTCCGCCAGGTGCACCGCTCCACCATCGTCAACATGAAGGCGGTGGCGGCGGTGAGCCGCGACGACAGCGGGCGCGGCGTGCTGCGGCTGAAGGACCGCAGCGAGACGCTGGTGGTCAGCCAACCGTTCATGAGCCTGTTCCGCGGCATGTGACTCCCTGCCTGCGGCCGTACAAGGAGAAGTGCCATGCAGTACCTGACTTTCCTGCTCGGCAGCCTGCTGGCGATGCTGGGCTACCGCGAACCGCCGGGGCAGACGTCGATCGTGCGCGTCAGCGGCGAGGCGGCCGTGCTCAGCCGCACCACGGTGTCCGGCGACCATGCCCGCTTCCAGTGCCTGCAGAGCGAGAGCGGCAACTGCTTCTACCGGCTGTACCGGGAACACTGCCGGGACGAGGGCGCCGGCGAGCTGTGCCAGCGCCAGGCGCTGGACGATTTCAGCGTGGTGGTCGGCAGCGTGCGCGACGTACAGGGGCTGCCGGCCGGCTTCGGCCAGCAGGTGCAGGCCCGCAAAGCGCAACGCCGCGACTGAGCGCGGCGTTGCGGGAAAAGCTCTGGAGCGGAAAGCTCAGAACGCCGGCTGCAGGCGCAGCCCATCGTCGCCGATGTGGTTGAGCTTGCCGACCAGTTCCGAGTGCTGCCGCATGCGGCCCAGTTCGCGCATGATGCGGATGTCCTCGTGGCGCAGCTCGCGCCGGGCGGCCACCGCCTGCTTGTAGTCCAGCACTTCCGGGTAGTGCCGGGCCATTTCCAGCGCATCGGCCACGGTCTCCACGCTGTCGGCGTCGGAACTGATGCGGGCGCGGCTGTTGAAGGCCTTCATCCAGCGCTCGAAGCCGGCCGTGTGGTCGAACATGTTGGCCATGAACCAGATCACGAACAGGATCGACACCCACGAGCCGAACACGATGACCACGCGGGTGAAGGTGATGTGGAAATCGTCGCGCCAAAGGTAATTGGTGATCAGCCCCAGGATCAGCAGCGAGGACGCCTGCCAGAGCACGATGGACGCCATCAGCCACTGGCACTTGGCCTTGGCCAGTATCGAAACCTCGTCGCGGATCTGCTCGTCGCTCAGGTTCTTCCAGTGCTCGACCTGCTTCTCGAACGGACTGCCGTACAGCTCATTGTCTTGCAGCAACAAACCCAAACCCTTGAACAACGCGATCATGTGGAGCTCCTTGCAGAAACTGGCTGGAACGAGCGACGGATGTGGCGTGGAACGATCTGGCGCTTCCAGTTCTAGCACTTTCATGCGGCGTGGCAATAGGGGCGATGCGAAAACCGGGCGGCCGGGCGAGGGCTGACCTTCGCCGCCGCGCTGGTTTTTTGCGCCGCGTCATCACGCAAGCCCCGGAAAGCGAAATCTAAAACGCGGCCACATGCTGCATCCGCACACGATGCAGGGATATGACCCAAAGGACACGCGAGCGGCACGCGGCCGGAGCATCGCCGGCGCATGCGCGCGCAGGCGCCCCGCCGTCCTGTAGAGCGGGGCAACGCCCCGCTGGAGCCTGCCGATCAAGCCCCCACCGGGCGCTGCCTGGCGCTACAGACATCGTGGTGAGGCGTCAGAAGGCGCTGCGGAAATCGTGCGGCCTTGTAGAGCGGGGCAACGCCCCGCTGGAGCCTTGCCGATCAAGCCTCTGCCGGGCGCTGCCCGGCGCTACAGACATCGTGGGGAGGTGTCGGACGACACCACGGATATCGTGCAGCCTTGTAGAGCGGGGCAACGCCCCGCTGGAGCCTTGCCGATCAAGCCCCCGCCGGGCGCTGCCCGGCGCTACGGACATCCTGGGGAGGTGTCGGACGGCGCCGCGGACATCGTGCGGGGGCATCGCCGGGCACTACGGAACGCGGTGCCCGGCGCTTAAAAGAAAACGGGCGCCGCAGCGCCCGTTTTCCATCCGCCGGCAGGCGGATCGTTACCAGACCTTGACCCGCTTGTCCGGGGCCAGGTAGAGCTTCTGCCCTTCCTTGACCTCGAAGGCCGGATACCACGCATCGAGGTTGCGCACGGTCAGGGTGCGGAACTGGCCAGGCGCGTGCACGTTGGTCAGCAGCGAATTGCGCAGGGCCTGCTCGCGCATCTTGCTGCGCCAGGCCTGGGCGAAGCCGAGGAAGAAGCGCTGGTCCGGGGTGAAGCCCTCCAGTTCCTGCGCCGGCTTGCCCTGCTGCGACATCAGGTAGGCATCGTGCGCGGTCGCCAGCCCGGCCACGTCGGCGATGTTCTCGCCCAGGGTCAGGCGGCCGTTGACGTGCACGCCGGGGAACGGCTCGTAGCTGCTGAACTGCGCGGCCAGCGCGTCGCCGGCGGCGTTGAACTGCTTCAGGTCCTGGGCCGTCCACCAGTTGTGCAGCTTGCCGGTCTCGTCGAACAGCGCGCCGGCGTTGTCGAAGCCGTGGCTGATCTCATGGCCGATCACCGCGCCGATGGCGCCGTAGTTGACCGCGTCGTCGGCCGCGCCATCGAAGAACGGCGCCTGCAGGATCGCGGCCGGGAACACCAGGCGGTTTTCCAGCGGCACGTTCATCGCGTTGATGGTCTGCGGCAGCATCGCCCACTCGCTGTGGTCCACCGGCTGGCCGAGCTTGGCGACGTTGCGCCGGTACTCGAACAGCGAAGCGCGCTGCGCGTTGCCCAGCGCGTCGTCGCGCTTCACTTCCAGTGCGCTGTAATCGCGCCACTTGCCCGGGTAGCCCATGTCGACCTTGAGCCCGGCGACCTTGGCCTTGGCGTGCGCCTTGGTCTCCGGCGACATCCATTCCAGCGCGTCGATGCGCTTGGCGAAGGCGGCGATGATGTTCTTCGCCATCTCGTCGGCGCGGGCCTTGGTGGTGGCGTCGAAGTGGCGCTCGACGTAGATCTTGCCAACCGCCTCGCCGATGGCGTTGTTGGTCTCGCCGACGGCGCGCTTCCAGCGCTCGCTCTGCTGCGGGGTGCCGCTCATCGCGGTGCCGTGGAAGGCGAAATGCGCGTCGGCGAAGGCCTTGGGCAGGTAGGGCGCGGCTTCGTCCAGCGCGTGGAAGGCGAGATAGTCCTTCCAGACCTCCAGCGGTTCGCTGGCGACCAGCTTGGACAGACCGGTCACGGCCTTCGGCTGCCAGACGATGAAGTCCTGCTGCGCCGACAGGCCGGCCGCATCGAGGAACGCGGCCCAGTCCATGCCCGGCGCCCGCGCAGCGAGATCGGCCTGCTTCCAGGCGTTGGCGCCCTTCTCGACGTCGTTGGTTTCTTCCTGGGTGGCGTGCGCGCGGGCGATCTTGGTCTCCAGCGCGACGATGCGCGCGGCCTTGCCCGCGGCGTCGGCGTCGCCGGACAGCTCCAGCAGCCGGGCGACATGGCCTTCATAGGCCTTGCGCAGTTCGGCCATGCGCCCGCCTTCCAGGTAGAAGTCGCGGTCCGGCATGCCCAGGCCGCCCTGCACCAGGTAGGGCACGTTGCGGTCCGGCTGCAGCAGGTCCACCGATACCCACACGCCGAACAGGTGCGGCGTGTAGAAGTTGGTGGCGTTGAGCAGGTCCACGTCGGCGCGCAGGCTGGCGCCCAGCGCACGGGCAAGCGCCTGCCGGTCGGCGATGCCGGCGATGGCCTGCAGCTGCGGCTGCACCGGCGCCGCACCGCGCGCCTCGATGCCGGCCTCGTCCATGAACGCGGCGTAGTAGTCGCCGATCTTGCGCGCCTCGCCGTCGCCGGCCTTGCCGGCTTCCTCCATGATCGCGCGGGTATCGGCCAGGGTCTTCTCGTGGATCACGTTGAAGCTGCCGAAACTGGAGCGGTCGGCCGGGATCTCGGTGCGCTGCACCCACTGGCCGTTGGCGAAGTCGAAGAAGTTGTCGCCGGCGGCCACGTTGCGGTCCATGCCGGAGACGTCGAAGCCGAAGCTGCCCAGCTGCGCCTTGGCGGCGGTTGCGGCGGGGGGCGTGGAGGTGGCGCTGTTTTCGGCGGGAACCTTGTCGCCGCCGCAGCCGCTCAGCGACAGCGCGGCACCAAGGGCGAGTGCAAGGATCGAACGTTGCAGGGCCATGGCGGCTCCGGAAATCTGGGATGGAACCGGCAGTCTAGTCCTGTGCACAGGGGCGCGCGCTCCCGATTCCGGCACTTGTTCCCGCGCCAGGGATATGCCGCGATGGAACCTGGGCTGCGCGCAAGTCTTCCCGTCGAGGGCGTTTGTACTGCATGCTGTGAAGCGGACATCGATGGCGGCTCCCGGGGAAGGCGGGAACCGCGTTGCGCATGTGCCGTCCTGCGCGAGCCCGGCAGGCGGCTGCGGCCCATGGTTTCCGATGGCACGGCGGACGACGACGAACGAGACCATGCATGCAGACCGAATGCTGACGCAGGGAAGGTGCCGATGCACCGGGACATGAGCCAACCGCTGCGCCAGGTCGCCGCTTTCGGGATCGTGATCGCGCTGCTGCTGGCTGCGACGCTGGTGATCATGCTGTGGAACGATCGCGGCAGCCGCCTGCAGGCGGCGCAGCGCCAGAGCATGGCGCTGGCGACCGGCAGCGACCGGCTGCTGCGGGCGGAACTGACCACGATGGAACGCGCGCTGCGCGGCGCCGCCCGCGACGGACGCGAGTATTACCGGCAGGTGCCGGAGCGGGCGCCGGCATTGCTGGAGGCCAGCATCCGCGGCACGCTCGAACGCAATACCGACCTGGCCGCGATCACCCTGGTCGATGACGCCGGCATGCCGGTGACCGAGGGCGCTGGCGATCCGACGCTTGCGCGATGGGCGGTGCCGGCGAACCGGGTGCTGGCCGGCGAGTTGTACGTCGGCGGAATGGAAGCGCTCCCCGGCGGCGGCCGGGTAGTGTTGACCGCGGTGCCGGTGCAGCCGGGCCAATGGCTGCTGGCGCGCGTGCGCCTGGCGGTATTCCAGCGCGTGGTCAGCGGCCTGGATACCGGCCGCAGCGGCGTGGTATCGATCAGCAGCCGCCATGGCGAACTGCTGGCGCACAGCCTGGACCCGTCGGCGGTGGAGCGGCGGCTGCCGCGACCGATGCACCGGCCGCAGGTGTCGGACCAGGTGCAGGCGCTGGGCGTGGCGGACAGCCCGATGGATGGCGTGCGCCGGGTGGTCGCGGTGAGCGCGCCGCGCGACTATCCGCTGGTGCTGTTCGCGGGCCTGTCCTATGACGAGGTCATGGCGCCGTGGCGTACCTACTTCTATGTCGCCACCGGCATCTACCTGCTGTATCTGTGCGGGTTCGTCTACCTGTACGGCAGCATGCGCCGCGGCGCGCTGCGCCAGGCGCGGCTGGCCGAGGAGCTGCGCACGGGTGCGGCGGAGCTGGCGCTGGCCCACCAGGTCGGCAAGGTGGGTACGTGGTCGATCGACAGGAAGGGCGGAACCCTGCGCTGGTCGGCGCTGACCCGGCGGATGTTCGCGCTGCCGGCGCGGCAGGCCCGCCTGGAGGATTTCTATGCGCATGTGCACGAGGAAGACCGTCCCTGGCTGCGCCAGCAGGTGCAGCAGGCGACGGAGGCCGGGCGCGCGGTGAACGCGCTGTTCCGCCTCGTGCTGCGCGACGGCTCGGTGCGCTGGCTGTCGGCGCGCGGCGAGCGCGTGTCTGGGCTGGGGCCGCATCCGCGCATGACCGGCGCGGTGACCGACATCACCGAGCGGGTGCGCAACGAAGCGCGCGTGCAGCGCGCCGAGCACCAGTTCCGTCTCGTGTTCGACCGCAATCCGGCGCCGTTCTGGATCTTCGACCTGGCCACGCTGCAGTTCCTGGAGGTGAACCAGGCCGCGATCGACCAGTACGGCTACAGCCGCGAGGAATTCCTCGCCATGACCATCCTGGACATACGCCCGGAAGATGGATGGGAGGAAATCCAGCGCACGCTGGAAGAGTCCAGGGACGGCGGTCCGCCCGTGCCGCGGGTACGCATGCACCGGCGCCGCGACGGCGGCCTGTTCGAGGTGCTGGGACATCTTGCGCGGCTGGAATTCGATGGTCGCCCGGCCTGCCTGGTACTCGCCGAGGACGTCAGCCAGCGGCTGGCCTACGAGCGTGACCTGGCCTGGCGCGCCAGCCATCATCCCGGCACCGGCCTGTTGACGATCGAAGCGCTGGCCGAACGGCTGGACGCGGGCGCGGCCGGCTACACCATCATCCACGCGCAGCTGCGCGGGCTGCAGATGGTCGCCGACACGCTGGGCCGCGAGGCCGGCGACGAGGTCCTGCAGGCGATGGTCGCCCGGCTCGCCACGCTGGGCGCGCGCTATGGCCTGCTGGCCTACCAGCCGGCGGAGGATTTCGTGCTGGCGGTCGCCAGCGGACACGATCCGCAGCGGGCGCTTGAGGCGCTGCGCGACGCGGTGTCCGAACCGGTGCGCGGCCGCGATTCGTTCCACCAGCTGGAACCGCGCATCGGCGTGGCGGACAGCCCGGGCGACGGTGCGAGCGCCGACCTGGTGCTGGGCTGCGCGGCGCAGGCGGCCCACGCCGCCCGCGAGAACGGCGTGGTGGTGCTGCGTTTCGACCACGCGCTGGCGCAGCGCCACGCCGACCGGCTGCAGCTGGCCGGGCGCATCCACCTGGCCATCGAACGCGACGAATTCGAGCTGTATTTCCAGCCGATCCGCCATGCCGCCGACGGTTCGCCGGCCGCGCTGGAAGCGCTGCTGCGCTGGCCGCAGCCCGACGGCAGCTTCATCCCGCCGTCGGACTTCATCCAGCTGTGCGAGGACACCGGCCAGATCATCGCGCTCGGCCGCTGGGTGATCCGCGCCGCCGCCCATGCCGGCCGCGTGCTGGCCGACAACGGCTGGGCCGGGCTGCCGATCGCGGTCAACGTCTCGGCGGTGCAGTTGTTCAACAGCGACCTGGTCGGCGAGTTCACCCGCGCCGCCGAGGCGCTGGGGTTGCCGCCCGGCGCGCTGCAGATGGAACTGACCGAGAGCAGCCTGATGCGCAACCCGGCGCAGGCGATGCAGGTGCTGGAGAGCCTGAGCGCCAGCGGCATCGCGGTGGCGCTGGACGACTTCGGTACCGGTTTCTCCAGCATGTCCTACCTGCAGCACCTGGCGCTGGACTCGCTGAAGATCGACCGCGCCTTCGTCGCCGACGTCGAGCGCAACCCGCGCAACGCCGCGATCTGCCGCGCGCTGCTGTCGCTGGGCCACAGCATGGGGCTGGTGGTGATCGGCGAGGGCGTGGAAACCGAAGGCCAGCTCGACTGGCTGGTCGCGCACGGCTGCGACCACGTGCAGGGCTATCTGCTGGGCCGGCCGATGCCGTTGCGCGAGCTGCTGGCGCTGCTGGCCCTGGCGCGCGACTCAGGGTGAGGACGGGGCGGTGGCGTCCGCGCCGAGTTGCCCGACCAGGTAGTCGATGAAGCTGCGCACTTTCGGCGCCAGGTGGCTGCGGCTGGCATAGACCGCATGGATGCCGACCGGCGGCAGGCGCCAGTCCGGCAGCACCGTCACCAGCCGGCCATCGGCCAGCGCCGGGCCGACGATGAAATCGGGCTGGGCGATGATGCCCATGCCGGCGATGGCGGCCTCGCGCAGCACCTCGCCGTTGTTGGCGCGCATGCGCGCCCTGACCGGCACGCTGACCTCGCCCTGCGGACCCTGTAGTTGCCAGCTGTCGCCGCCGGCCCAGTAGCTGTAGGCCAGGCAGGCGTGGTGCGCCAGATCGTCCGGCTGCGCCGGCGCGCCGTGCCGGGCCAGGTAGCCCGGCGCCGCGCACAGCACGATCGCGGCCTCGGCCAGGCGGCGGGCGATCAGCGAAGGCGCAGGCTGGCGGGTGATGCGGATCGCCAGGTCGAAGCCTTCCTCGACCATGTCCACCTGGCGGTCGGACAGCGACAGATCCAGTTCGACGTCCGGGTGGCGTTCGGCATAGCCGGGCAGCAGCGGCGCCAGCCGGGCGATGCCATAGCTGACCGGCGCGTTGATCCGCAGCCGGCCCGAGGGCTGCAGCGCCTGCGCGCCCACCGAGGCCTCCAGCGCGTCGAACTCGGCCAGCAGCTGCACGCAGCGCTGGTAGTAGGCGGCGCCGATGCTGGTCGGGCTGACCCGCCGCGTGGTGCGGTTGAGCAGGCGCGCGGACAGGCGCTTTTCCAGCGCGGCGATCTGCCGGGTGACCGCGGCGGTGGACAGGTCCAGTGCCTCGGCGGCGGCGCTGAAGCCGTTGCGCTCGACCACCGCGACGAACACCCGCATGGCATCGATGGTGTCCATTGTTTCCGATCCCGCAATAAAACGTTGAGGCCGAGGTTATTTGTTGCCCCGCGCCGCGGCAATAACCTGAGCGGCATCGATCCTTCCGCGTGGAGACTGCCATGCAATCCCTTCCGTCCCTGTATATCTCCCATGGCTCGCCGATGACCGCGCTGGAGCCGGGCCCGGTCGGGCCGCGCCTGGCCGAGCTGGCCGCGGCGCTGCCGCGGCCGCGCGCCATCGTGATGGCCTCGGCGCACTGGCTGGGCCGCGCGCCGATGGTGTCGGCGCCGGCGCGGCCTGAAACCATCCACGATTTCGGTGGCTTCCCCGACGCGCTGTACCAGTTGCAGTACCCGGCCCCGGGTGCGCCGGAGCTGGCGCAGGACGTGGCGGCGCGGCTGGCCGCGGCCGGCCTGGCGCCGGTGATCGACCCGCGGCGCGGGCTCGACCACGGCGCCTGGGTGCCGCTGCGCTTCCTCTACCCGCAGGCCGACATCCCGGTGCTGCAACTGTCGATCCAGCCGTCGCTGGGGCCGGCGCACCAGCTGGCGATGGGCCGTGCGCTGGCGCCGCTGCGCGATGAAGGCGTGCTGCTGGTCGGCTCGGGCAGCATCACCCACAACCTGCACGACTGGCGCAGCTACCCGCAGGGCGCGGAGGCGCCGTATGTGCGCCCCTTCATCCAGTGGGTGGAGCAGAAGCTGCGCGCCGACGACGTGCCGGCGCTGCTCGATTACCGCCGGCAGGCGCCGTTCGCCGCACAGGCGCATCCCACCGACGAGCACCTGCTGCCGCTGTATTTCGCGATGGGGGCGGCCGGTGCGGACCGGCTCGGCGCGCAGCGCATCGATGCCGGCATCGACATGGGCTTCCTGGCGATGGACATCTATCGTTTCGACGGCGCGGCCTGAAAGATCGCACGCCTCATGCCGGCCGCGCGCGGCGCCGGGCCGACGGACGCCGGGTAGGGCGGCAGGGAGGCGCGCGTCGGCACTGCCGGCGGGCGTGCCGTCCGCAGGCGGGCCGGCGCCATCGCCCGCGGCCTGCGCGTTCCTGTCGAAACGCGTGCTGCCGTCATCGGCGACCGTGCGGGGCTGTGGTAGTTTTTCCACGTTGGTTCAACCGTCGCCGCCAGTGTGGTGACTTCGTGGAGAGGCATGCACACGATCGAAGTCGTTCTGGCGATGCTGGTGGCGGTAGTCGCCAGCGGCTACCTGGTGAGGATCCTGCCCTTCTCCCTGCCGCTGCCGCTGGTGCAGATCGGCCTGGGCGCGTTGATATCCGGCGTGTTCAAGCGCGGCCATGCGCTGGAACCGGACATGTTCTTCCTGCTGTTCCTGCCGCCGCTGCTGTTCCTCGACGGCTGGCGCATCCCCAAGCAGGGCCTGTTCCGCGACAAGGGCGCGATCCTGGAACTGGCGTTCGGCCTGGTGGTGTTTACCGTGGTCGGCGCCGGCCTGCTGATCCATTGGCTGATCCCGGCCATGCCGCTGGCGGTGGCGTTCGCGCTGGCGGCGATCATCTCGCCCACCGACCCGGTGGCGGTAGGCGCCATCGCTTCGCGCGTACCGATTCCCAAGCGACTGATGCACATCCTGGAAGGCGAGTCGCTGCTCAACGATGCATCCGGCCTGGTCTGCTTCCGCTTCGCGGTGGCGGCGGTGATGACCGGCAGTTTCTCGCTGGCGCAGGCCTCGCTGACCTTCCTGTGGGTGGCTTTCGCCGGCCTGGCCATCGGCGTGGCGGTGACCCTGGGGGTGTCCACCTTCCAGCGCTGGCTGTGGCGCAGCTTCGGCGAGGAGCCGGGCGCGGCGCTGCTGGTCAACCTGCTGATCCCCTTCGCCGCCTACCTGCTGGCCGAAGAATTCAATGCTTCGGGCATCCTCGCCGCGGTCGCCGCCGGCATCACCATGAGCTATGTCGAGCTGACCGGCCGCATCAGCGGCAGCATGCGCGTGCAGCGCGCGGCGGTGTGGAACACCGTGCAGTTCAGCTTCAACGGCATCATGTTCGTGCTGCTGGGCGAGCAGCTGCCGGGCATCGTCCAGCGTGCGGCGGACACGATCTCGGTCACCGGCCACCGCGAATGGTGGTGGCTGGCGATCTACGTGCTGGCGATCAACGCGATGCTGGTGGTGCTGCGCCTGGCGTGGGTGTGGCTGTCGCTGCGCTGGAACCTGCTGCGCGCGCGCTGGCGCGGCGAGGAGCGTGCCAGCCAGACTTCGTGGCGGGTGGTGCTGGCGATGTCGGTGGCCGGCGTGCGCGGCGCCATCACCCTGGCCGGCGTGCTGACCCTGCCACTGATGGTGCCCGGCGGCGAGCCGTTCCCGGCGCGCGACCTGGTGATCTTCCTGGCTGCCTCGGTGATCCTGGTGTCGCTGCTCGGCGCCAGCCTGCTGCTGCCGCGGCTGCTGCGCGGGCTGGAACTGCCCAAGGACGACGACAGCCGGCGGGTGGAGGACCTGGCCCGCAAACTGTCCTCCAAGGCCGCGCTGGCGGCGGTGGAGAAGACGCGCCAGCAGCTGGTGGATGGCCAGACCACCACCAACGTGCAGCTCTACAACGATGCCGCGGCGCGGGTCAGCCTGCTGTACCAGCGCAACCTGGAGAAGGGCCAGGGGCCGGACGAGGATCCGGAGAAGGTGCGGCGCATGGAGCAGGCCTACCGCAGCCTGCGCTCTGCCGGGCTCACCGCCGAGCGCGAGGAACTGTTCCGCCTGACCCGGCACGGGCAGATCCCCGATGAGGTAGCGCGCAAGCTGATCCGCAACCTGGACCTGCTGGAAAGCCGTCAGCGGGATTGAGCCGCCGCCACGGCGATGGCGCCCACCCGGGGCGCCGCCGGCCTTATTTGTTCAGTTCGAGGAAATACGGCTCGACCGAACCGTTGATCTTCAGCGTCATCGGGTTGCCGCGGCGGTCGCGGGCCTTGCCGGCCTGGACGCGGATCCAGCCTTCGCCGACCGAGTACTCCTCCACGTCATCGCGCTCGATGCCGTTGAAGCGCACGCCGACGCCGCGTTCGAGAGCGGCCGGGTCGTGGAACGGGCTGCCGGGGTTGACCGCCAGGCGGTCGGGAGGGGTATCGCTCATGTCGAGTGTTCGTTGACGGCCACCGTGGCCGGCTTCAGGGACGCAAGGATAACCGCTGCGGCTTCCGCTGCCGCGTGCGCGGCGGCAGAATGCGCGCCATCAAGCCGCGGAGAAGCCCCATGCCCGACAACAGCGCCGATTACGAGGATTCCGACGAACTGCTGCCGACCTTCGATGAAGACGACCATCCGGCGCGGGTGTGGAACCTGCTGTGGCTGATCAATCCCGGCGACGAGGAGGCGGCGCTGCAGCAGTTCGATGCCTGGCGCGAAGCGCGTGCCGGCGCCGAGGACGAGGCTGGCGACGAGCAGTGGCTGTGGGACCTGAAAGACGCCATCGACTGGCGCGCGGGCTTCCATGTGGACTGGAAGGACGTCGACTCGTTCGTGGCCGCGCTCGATGAACTGGCCGCGCGCTGGAACCTGGGTATCGACTGGGGCGGCGACCTAGACGACGAGGACTTCGCGCAGGACATCGACGTGCCCATGCTGATGGCGACCGCGCACGACCGCCTGCGCGAACATGGCTACACGGTGTGGAACTGGAACACCGGTGGCGACGGCTACGCCGGCTGGATCGCGCTCAGCCGCGACGACGAGGCGATGCTGGCGCTGTGCTCGCTGCTGGGCGTGGAAGTGCGGCCGGGCAGCGATCCGTTCTGATCCTGCCGCAGGAGCCCGCGCGGGTAGGCTCCTACAGGGCCTGGTACTGCGATCGCGCGTTGGCGATCACCCGCCGCACCAGTTCGCGGTCGTCATGCCGCGAGATGGCGCGCGCGCCCAAGGCGATGGCGGTCTCGCGCAGCGGCGCCGGCACGTCGTAATGCGCGCCGCTGGGACGGTTCTGGAAGGCCCGCCGCGGAATCCCGAGCTGCTGCGCCATGGCGTGCAGCTCGGGCAGGGTGTCGGCCATCAGATGCGCCCAGCGCTCGCCGCGCCAGGGGTGTACCGCATCGTCGATATAGACCGTCACCGCGGCGGCGCAGGTCAGGCCTGCGGCTTGTCGCCAGCGTCGGCGTCGGCCGCCGCTTCGGTGTCGCCGGTTTCATCGGCGGCATCGCCGCCGTCGGCCACGGCCGCGGCTTCCTCGCCCTCGACGCCCTCGAATTCGGCGACCAGGCCGGCCAGGTAGTCGTCGGCGCTTTTGCCCTCGGCCGCGGCGGTGGCATCGATGAGCTGCTGCAGCTGCTCCGAATACTCCAGGGCGACCTTGCGGCCTTCCTTCTCCTGCACGTTGGCCAGGTGCTTGAGCATGGCCAGCATCGGCACCGGGTTGTCGGCGTTGCCCATGGTCTGGCCGCCGATGGACAGCAGCCACTGCCGGCCCTGCAGGCCGATGGCGGCCACGACCTGGCCTTCCTCGTTCACCAGCACGGCATGGTTCTGGACCTGCTGCTGCGCATCCAGGCGCAGGAACGGGCGGCGGGGCTGCTGCTTCTTGCGCTGGTCGCGCTTGGCTTTGGACTGCTTGGACATGAGGGTTCGACGAAGGGAAACGGCCGCCATTGTAGGCGGCCGCTCCCGTCGTTGCCGAACCCGTGCCGCGGCGCGGCCTTCAGTGGGTGCCGGCTCCGGGCGCCATGGCCGCCTCGTCGCCGGCGGCGGTGGGCGGAGCGGCGACGGGGACGGGCAGCGCGGCGATGGCCGACAGGGCGGCTGCCTCGGCCTCCTTGGTCATCACCACGATGCTGATGCGGCGGTTGATCGGGTTCTGCGGATCGGTCTTGTCGAACAGCACCGAGGAGGACAGCCCGATCACCCGCGCCACCTTGTCCTCGTCCATGCCGCCTTCCAGCAGGGCGCGGCGCGCGGCGTTGGCGCGGTCCGCGCTCAGCTCCCAGTTGCTGTAGCCCAGCTGCGTGGAATAGGCGGTGATGTCGGTATGGCCGCCGATGCTGATGCGGTTGGGCACCTGGTTGATGAAGCGCGACAGCTCGCGCAGGATTTCCCGGGTGTACGGCATCAGCTTGGCGCTGCCCATGTCGAACATCGGCCGGTTCTGCTTGTCCACGATCTGGATGCGCAGCCCTTCGGGGGTGATGTCCAGCAGCAGCTGGTCCTTGAACGGCTCCAGCGCCTGGCTCTTGTCGATGGCCTGCTCCAGCTCCTGCTTCAGCGCCTCGAGCTGCTTCTTCTCGCGTTCGCGCTCGTCCACCGGGGTGGGGATGGACTCGCGCTGGTTCTGGAAGGGGTCGTTGCTGTTGCCGCGGGAGACGTCGGTGGCGCCGCCGAGCTTGATCATCGAGGTGCTGGCGCCGCCGGGACCGGCCATGCCGGGGGCCGGGGTGCTGCTGGTGCCGCTGAGCGGGCTGGGATTGCGGAAATACTCGGAAATGGCCGCGCGATCGGGCTTGCTGGTGGTGGCCAGCAGCCACATCACCAGGAAGAAGGCCATCATCGCGGTGACGAAGTCGGCATAGGCCACCTTCCACGAGCCGCCATGGTGGCCGCCGCCCTGGATCTTCTTCACCCGGCGCACGATCACCGTGGGCTTGGCATCGGTGCTGGCCATGGCTTATTTGACCGACTTCAGGTGCTGTTCGAACTCGGTGAAGCCGGGGCGCAGCGCCGACGGCACGGTCTTGCGCGCGAACTCCAGGGCGATCTTCGGGTTGTAGCCGCGCAGGCAGGCCAGCAGGGCCGTCTTGACCGACTCGTAGATGCGCGAGTCCTGTTCGGCGCGGGCTTCCACCGCGGCCGCGATCGGGCCGATGAAGCCATAGCCGAGCAGGATGCCGAGGAAGGTGCCGACCAGCGCGCCGGCGACATGCGCGCCGACTTCCTTGATGTCGCCGCCGATCGAGCCCATGGTGATGACGATGCCCAGCACCGCGGCGACGATGCCGAAACCGGGCAGTCCGTCGGCGACCTTGGCCAGCACATGCGCCGGTTCCATCGCCTCGTGGTGGTGCTTTTCCAGCTCCAGTTCCAGCAGCGGTTCCAGCTCGTGCGGCTCGATGTTGGAGCCGATCATCAGGCGCAGGCAGTCGGTGATGAAGTCGACCAGGTGGTGGTCGGCCTGGATCTTCGGGTAGTTGGCGAAGAGGGGGCTTTCGACGGGGTTCTCGACGTGCTCCTCGAGCGACATGAAGCCTTCGCGGCGCGCCTTGTTGAGCAGTTCGTACAGCAGGCTGAGCACATCCAGGTAGTCCTGCTGCTTGTAGCGGGGCCCCTTGAACACGCCGACCACGGCCTGGAGGGTCTTTTTCACCGTCTTGGCCGGGGTGCCGACCAGGAAGGCGCCCAGCGCCGCGCCGCCGATGATCACCAGTTCGAAGGGCTGCCACAGCGCGCCGATTTTTCCGTGCGCGCCCACATAGCCGCCAAGCACGCTGAGGATGACGACAAGCAGGCCGACGATGATGAGCATGGGGCGCGGGACACGGAAGGGGATATCCCGTTGTCGGCCGCGCCGGCCGGAACTGAAGCGGAAAAATGTGAACTCAGTCGGAGGCCGTCGATTCGGCGCCTCCGCGCCGCAGCGGGTCCGGCCAGACGCTGCCGCGGCCGACGAAGGACAGCGAAACCGAGTTGAGGCAATGCCTTTCGAATGTCGGCGGTGGCCCGTCCGGGAACACGTGGCCGAGGTGGCTGCCGCAGCGGGCGCAGACGATTTCCGTGCGCACCATCCCGTGGCTGGCATCGCGGATGCGGGCCACATGCGCCGGGTCGAACGGGGCGAAGAAGCTCGGCCAGCCGGTGCCGGAGTCGAACTTGGTGCTGGAGCGGAACAGCGGCAGGCCGCAGAGCCGGCAGCAATAAGTGCCTTCGCGCTTGTTGTCCAGGAACACGCCGCAGAACGGGGCCTCGGTACCGTGGTGGAGCAGGACGCGCCGTTCGTCGTCGTCCAGGCCGGCGACCAGGGCGTCGCGCTGGGCGGCATCGGGGGGCGTCAGGTCGAAAGCGGTCATGGGGCGCCTCCGTGGGGGTGGACCGCCATGGTAGGCGCCGGCCGGCACGGCTCCAACTGGCGCGTTTACCGCGCCGGCAGCGCCGGTGGTGCATGATCGCCGTACATGGACCTGTGGGAGTGCCCGATGAAACGGATTCCTCTACTGCTGCTTGCGATGCTGGCAACCACCCCGGCCTTGGCCCAGCTCAAGCCCTTGCCACCGCCTACCGAGACCCGGCCGGTGAGCCTGCCGCCGCCCTCGAAGCCGGCCAGCGAGGCCTCCGGCCAGGCTGCCGACAACGAGCGCCTGCGCGAACGGCTGGAGCGCCCGGCGCCGGCTGGCAAGCCGGCGGCCAAGCCTGCCGCGAAGCCGCAACCGGCCGCGCAGGTGCCGGTGTACGACCACGACGGGCGGCGGCTCAACGGCATGCGCCCGGCCGGGCCTGGCCGGGTGATGGACACCCGCACCGGCCGTTACCACGACACCGTGCCCAGTGGCGACGGCGTGCGCATCGTGCGCTGAGCGCAGGCGGCTTAACCGCGGGCAACGCGGCCCGCGCAGTCACCGAGGTCACGGCCTGGATCACGCTGCCTTGGCGCGTGCTTAACCGGTCCCGGGCGCACTGTGCGCGTGCGCAGCCGATGCGCGTCCACATGCCGTACCGGAGTATCGAAATGTCCAACATGCACCACAACCAGCCGAACCAGGGACATGCCCCGCAGCGCAATGCCGGCCAGCCGGCGCAGCAGGAACCGCAGCGTCCGTCGAAGATGGCCAGCGGCAGCGAAGCCGCCGCAAAGCCGGACAAGCAGGCGCACAAGGCGCCGGAGCGGGACCGCCGCTGACAGCGTGGCGGGCATTGTCCGATGAGGAAGCGGCGGGCTTGTCCCGCCGCTTTGCCGTCAGGCGGCGATCAATCGGCGATGGGCAGGCTGAGCGTCTCCTTCACTTCCTCCATCACGATGTAGCTCTTGGACTCGCGCACATGCGGCAGGCTGAGCAGGGTGCTGCCGAGCAGCTTGCGGTAGGAGGCCATCTCGTTGATGCGCGCCTTGAGCAGGTAATCGAAGTCGCCCGAGACCAGGTGGCACTCCAGCACGTTGGGCAGCTTGAGCGCGGCGCGGCGGAATTCCTCGAAGATGTCGCCGGACTTGTAGGCCAGCGAGATCTCCACGAACACCAGCAGCCCGGCCTTCACGTACTGCGGGTCCAGCCGCGCGTAATAACCGGTGATCACGCCTTCGCGTTCGAGCCGGCGCACGCGTTCGGTGCAGGGCGTGGTGGACAGCCCCACGCGCTCGCCCAGTTCGGTGAAGGAGATGCGGCCTTCGGCCTGCAGGATGCGCAGGATCCGGCGGTCGATCTTGTCCAGTTCGCGGCTGCGGGTGGCCATGGCGCTCTGTTTTGCGTGAAGGAAACGGGAAATTACCCTGTTTTATCCTTCAATACGGGAAAAAACACTGGTATCTGCTGAATATACTGCGCGGTTCATGGTCCCTGCCCGATCCGGTGCAGGGAATTGATAGGGTTGATGCCTGTCCGCCGCTCCCGTCGCGTGGTCGCCGGGGCGTGCGCAGGGTCCCAGGAGCGAGCGATGCGGGTTCTGATACTCGGCAGTGGTGTGATCGGCACGACCAGTGCCTGGTACCTGCGACAGGCGGGGCATGAGGTGACGGTGGTGGACCGGCAGCCGGCTCCCGCGCTGGAGACCAGTTTCGCCAACGCCGGCCAGCTCTCCTTCGGCTATACCTCGCCGTGGGCCGCGCCGGGCGTGCCGCTCAAGGCGATCAAGTGGCTGTTCCAGGAGCATGCGCCGCTGGCGATCCGCCCCACCGCCGACATGGCCCAGTACCGCTGGTTGTGGCAGATGCTGCGCAACTGCACCGCCGGCCGCTACGCGGTCAACAAGGCGCGCATGGTGCGCATGTCCGACTACAGCCGCGACTGCATCAACGAACTGCGCGCGGCCACCGGCATCGACTATGAAGGCCGCCAGCTGGGTACCACCCAGCTGTTCCGCACCCAGCAGCAGCTGGACGCTGCCGCCCAGGACATCGAAGTGCTGCGCCAGTACGGCGTGCCGTACGAGGTGCTGGATCGCCAGGGCATCGTGCGCGTGGAGCCGGCGCTGGCCGGCAAGGCCGATACCCTGGTCGGCGCGTTGCGCCTGCCCGAGGACCAGACCGGTGACTGCCAGCTGTTCACCCGCAGGCTGGCCGCGCTGGCCGCCGCGGCTGGCGTCGAGTTCCGTTTCGACCAGGACGTGGCCGGGCTGGAGCGCGCCGGCGACCGCATCACCGGCGCGCGCATCGGCGGCAGGCTCGAGACCGCCGACCAGTACGTGGTCGCGCTGGGCAGCTACTCGCCGCAGCTGCTGGCGCCGCTGGGCATGCGCCTGCCGGTCTACCCGCTCAAGGGCTATTCGCTGACCCTGCCGATCACCGACGCGGCGATGGCGCCGACCTCGACCATCCTGGACGAGAGCTACAAGGTGGCGGTGACCCGCTTCGAGGACCGCATCCGCGTCGGCGGCATGGCCGAGGTGGCCGGGTTCGACCTGTCGCTGGATCCGCGCCGCCGCGCCACCCTGGAAAAGGTGGTCAACGACCTCTACCCGCAGGGCGGCGACCTGTCCCGCGCCGAGTTCTGGACCGGCCTGCGCCCGGCCACGCCGGACGGCACCCCGGTCGTCGGCGCCACGCCGTACAGCAACCTGTTCCTCAATACCGGCCACGGCACCCTCGGCTGGACCATGGCCGCCGGCTCCGGCCGCTACCTGGCCGACCTGATGGACGGGCGCAAGCCGCAGATCAGCACCGAAGGCCTGGACATCTTCCGCTACGGCGGCCAGGGAGCGGCCTGATGCGCCCGGCACAGGCCCTGATCGACCTGGAGGCGCTGCGCGGCAACTACCGGCTGGCGCGCCAGCTGGGCGGCGGCAAGGCGCTGGCGGTGATCAAGGCCGACGCCTATGGCCACGGAGCGGTCGCCTGCGCGCGCGCGCTGGAGGCCGAGGCCGACGGTTTCGGCGTGGCCTGCATCGAGGAAGCGCTGGAGCTGCGCCAGGCCGGCATCACCCGGCCGGTGCTGCTGCTGGAAGGCTTCTTCGACGCCGCCGAACTGCCGCTGATCGTCGAGCACGACCTGTGGACCGCGGTGGCTTCGCCGTGGCAGGTCGAGGCGGTGGCCGCGTTCCGCACCGATGCGGTGCTGCAGGTCTGGCTGAAGCTGGACAGCGGCATGCACCGGCTGGGCCTGTCGGTGGACGAATTCCGCGCCGCGCACGCGCGCCTGTCGGCGTTGCCGCACGTCGCGCCGATGGTGCTGATGAGCCACATGGCACGCGCCGACGAACTGGACAGCCCGCGCACGCTGGAACAGCTGGAGACCTTCAGCCGCGCCATCGACGGCCTGCCGGGCGAGACCAGCCTGTGCAACTCGCCGGCGCTGCTGGGCTGGCCGCAGGTGCGCAGCGACTGGGTGCGCCCGGGCCTGATGCTGTACGGCGCCGATCCGCTGTACCCGCAGCCGAGTCCGTACGCGGACCAGCTGCGCCCGGTGATGACCCTGCAGTCGCGGGTGATCGCGGTGCGCGAGATCGCCGCCGGCGAACCGCTGGGCTATGGCGCGCGCTTCGTCGCCCAGCGGCCCACGCGCGTGGGCGTGGTAGCGATGGGCTACGCCGACGGCTACCCGCAGTTCGCGCCCAACGGCACCCCGGTGCAGATCGACGGCGTGCCTGGCCAGCTGATCGGGCGGGTATCGATGGACATGCTCACCATCGACCTGACCGACCACCCGCAGGCGGGGCTGGGCAGCATCGTGCAGCTGTGGGGTACGTCGCCGACCATTTCCGAACTGGCGCCGCGCTGCAACACCAGCGCCTACCGGCTGCCCTGCAGCCTCAAGCGCACGCCGCGCGTCTATCTGTCCCAATAGGCGCAACGGAAAAGGGCCGCGAACGCGGCCCTTTTCCTTCCTGCAGTCGTGCGTACCGACGCCGGCGTCAGAGCCCGGCGGTGGCGGGGTCGTCGCGCAGCTCGCGGCGCAGCCAGTCGTCGAGCAGGCGCTTCTCATAGCGCAGCGGGTCGGTGTCCGACAGGCGGGTGTTGCCATACAGGTAGGCGTTGTCCACCAGCTTGCGCTCGCCCTGGTCGATCACCCGGCCCTGCGCGTCGGTCAGGGTGAACTGCAGGCTGATCCGCGGCGGGTAGATGTCGCGCATGAAGCGCACCTCGTCCATGCGCGAACCGTGCCAGGGCTCGTAATCGCCGGCGCGCTTGATATCGGTGATGGTGACGGCCATCTGCTGGCCCTCGGGCAGCTTGCTGGAGGCCTGCTTGCGCAGATATTCGGCCAAGTTCACCACCCAGTTGCCGCGTTCGGCTTCCCAGCGGTTGCGGCTCTGGCGCAGCTCGGTGAAGCCTGACGGGTCGTTCCACTGCACCTGCACCGGGCCTTCTTCGGCCAGGGCGCGCGGCGCCCGCGGGTCGGTGACGCTGGCGGGACGGGCGGCGGCGGTGCCCGCCACGAGCAGGCAGGCCAGCGCCAATGCGGCAAAAGTCGGGGTCTTCATGACGAACCTCCGGTGACGGGTGTGCAATGCAGTGTGGGGGCGATCGCCGTGCCGGGCAATCGCCGGACGCCGGGCGGTTGGAGCCGGGTTGCGGACGGTTCATCATCACATGCCGTGGATAGTTGCACGCCCAGACTTTCCTTCCGTTGCCGCGCTGCCGCAAAGACCCGCCCACCGCCTTGAGCATGCATCCGCCCGAACTGGAGCCGTTCGTCCCGCCGCCGGCGCCACCGGTAGCCGCGGGGCTGGACAGCTCCCTGCTGTACCAGGAGGTGTTCGAAGCCGTCGGCACCGGTTTCTGCGTGATCGAGGTGCTGTTCGACGAGGCCCGTGCAGTGGACTTCGTGCACTGCAGGGTCAACGCGGCATTCGGACGCATCACCGGCCTGGCCGATGTCATCGGGCGGCGCGCCACCGAAGTGCTGCCGGGGCTGGACGAATACTGGTTCCGGGTTTTCGGCCGGGTGGTCGGCGAGGGCATGCCGGTGCAGTTCGAGCGCTACCTGCCGCAGCTCGGGCGCTGGTATTCGGTCGAGGCGGTGCGGCTGGGGCCGGCGGCGGCGCGTCGCGTCGCGGTGCTGTTCTTCGATATTTCGCGGCGCAAGCAGATCGAGACCGACCTGGCCGAAAGCGAGGCGCGCTTCAGCGCTCTGGCCGACGGCCTGCCGATGCCGGTCTGGGTGCTGGACGACCTGGGCCACGTACGCTTCGTCAACAATGCCTTCGGCAGCTTCTTCGGGCTGGATGGCGACCATTGCTTCGGGCCGCGCTGGTGGGAAGGGCTGCTGCACCCGGAAGACCTGAAGGTCTTCGAGTACGCCCTGGCCGAGGCATTGTCCAACGAGCGCGACCTGCACCTGAGCGCCCGCCTGCGCCGCCACGACGGCCAGTGGCGCTGGCTGGAGATGAACGCGGCGCCGCGCTTCTCGGCCGATGGCCGCTTCATCGGCCTGGCCGGCAACAGCCCGGACATCACCGAGCGCCGCGAGATCGAGATGGCGCGCGAGGAACTGCTGGAGGCCGAGCGCGCCGCGCGCAACACGGCCGAAGGCATGGCACGGGTGAAAGACGAATTCCTCGCCACCTTGTCGCACGAACTGCGCACCCCGCTCACCACCATCCTGGGCTGGAGCGAGCTGCTGCTGCAGCGCATGGAGGCCGACCATCCGATGCGCCGCGGGGTGGAAGTGATCGCCAGCAGCGCCATGGCGCAGAAGCGGTTGATGTCGGACATGCTCGACCTGAGCAGCATGCTGCTGGGCAAGGTGCAGCTGGAGGTCGAGGTGCTGGACCTGGCCGAGCAGGTGCGCGAAGCGGTGCGCCTGCAGGAACTGGTGGCGCAGGGCAAGGCGCAGGCCCTGGTGGTCGACGTGCCGCAGGCGCCTTGCCCGGTGCTGGGCGACGCGACGCGGCTGCAGCAGGTGCTGTGGAACCTGCTGGCCAACGCCATCAAGTTCACGCCGGTCGAAGGCCGGGTCGAGGTTGTGCTGCGCCAGGAGGACGGGCATTACGTGATGGACGTGCGCGACAACGGCGACGGCATCGCGCCGGAATTCCTCGCGCACCTGTTCAGCCGCTTCAGCCAGGCCGACGGCACCACCACCCGCCGCCACGGCGGCCTCGGCCTGGGCCTGGCGATCGTGCAGCAGCTGGCCGAACTGCATGGCGGATCGGTCTCCGCGCAGAGCGCGGGTGCCGGCCAGGGCGCCACGTTCAGCGTGCGCCTGCCGGTGTACCGCGTGGAAAGCGCCGGGCGACCGCGGCGCATGGTGCAGCGGGTCGCGGCCGGCGAACAGGTGGTGACCGCCCATGCCCTGGCCGGGACGCGCATCCTTGCGGTGGAGGACCAGCCGGACGTGCTGGCCTATCTCCGGCGGGTACTGGAAGAACAGGGCGCCACGGTGGTAGCGGCGGCGTCCGCGGCCGAGGCGCTGGAACTGCTCGACCTGCGTGGCCACGCCGCCTTCGACGTACTGGTCAGCGATGTCGGCATGCCCGGCATGGATGGCTACGGACTGGTGCGGACCCTGCGCGAAACCATGGGCGTGTCCGCCGCGGAGCTGCCGGCGGTGGCGGTGACCGCGCTGGCGCGGGGCGACGACCGCCGCCGCGCGCTGGCGGCCGGCTTCCAGAAGCATGTCGCCAAGCCGTACAGCGTGGCGCAGCTGGTCGGGGCGATCCGCGAGGCCTGCAGCCGCGGCTGAACCCGGAAACGCGGCAGCGGGCCCCCGCCCGGGCGGGCCGCTAGAATGGCCGGCTACGTTCCGCTGGATATTCCGCGATGGCCGCCGCCCAAGACGCCCCGCTGCAGACCCTGTTCCTCCCGTTCGCCGCTGGCGCCCTGCCATGGCCGCAGGGGCCGGTGTTTTTCCTGCGCGCGCGCGAGGGCTGGCCGCTGCGGGAGCATGCCGCGCCGGGCCAACTGGCCTGCGTGCAGAGCTTCCGTCCGTTCGCGCAGGCACTGGAGCGCGGTGGCTGGGACGTACGCGACGAGACCGGACTGGACGCAGCGGACGCGCGTTACCCGCTGGTGCTGGTGCTGCCGCCGCGCCAGCGCGACGAGGCCCGCGCGCTGCTGGCGCGGGCGCTGGAGCGCGTGGCGCCGGGGGGCGTGCTGGTCGCCTGCCAGGCCAACAACGAGGGCGCGCGCTCGGGCGAAAGCGACCTGCAGCAACTCGCCGGTCTGGGCGGCAAGCTGACCAAGAACCACTGCCGCGTGTTCTGGACCGCGCCGCTGGATGGCGGCCACGATGAAACGCTGCGCGCGCGCTGGGCGGCGCTGGACGCGCCGCGGCCGATCATGGACGGGCGCTTCCGCAGCCGCCCCGGCGTGTTCGCCTGGGACCGCATCGACCCGGCCTCGGCGCTGCTGGTCGAGCAGCTGCCGGCCGACCTGGCCGGGCGCGGGGCCGATCTCGGCGCCGGCTGGGGCTATCTGTCGGCCGAAGTGCTGGCGCGCTGCCCGAAGGTGACGGCGCTGGACCTGTACGAAGCCGAATCGCGCGCGCTGGCGCTGGCCCGGCACAATCTGGCCGGCAGCCACGCGCAGCTGGATTTCCGCTGGCATGACGTCACCGCCGGCATCGACGGCCGCTACGACTTCATCGTTTCCAATCCGCCGTTCCACACTCCCGCCCGCGAAGACCGGCCGGACATCGGCCAGCGCTTCATCGCCGTGGCCGCGCAGGCGCTGCGCCCGGGCGGCCGGCTGTTCATGGTCGCCAACCGGCACCTGCCCTACGAGCAGATCCTCAACGACAGTTTCGGCCAGGTGCGCGTGGCGGCCGAGCGCGACGGCTTCAAGGTCATCGTCGGCACCCGCGGTGGCCGCGCATGAAGCTGGTCAAGCACATCGCCAATCTCGGCTACGGCAGCCGCAAGCAGGTGCAGTGGCTGTTCCGCGAAGGCCGCGTCACCGATGCCGACGGCGAGGTGCTGTATGCCGACGACAAGGTCGAGCACGATGCGATCCGCATCGATGGAGAGCCGCTGGACCCGCCGCCGGGCCTGAGCCTGATGCTGCACAAGCCGGCCGGTTATACCTGCTCGACCAAGGACCAGGGACGGCTGGTCTACGACCTGCTTCCGGCCCGGTTCCGCGAGCGCTCGCCGCTGCTGTCCACGGTGGGCCGGCTGGACCGCGATACCAGCGGCCTGCTGCTGATGACCGACGACGGCGCGCTGCTGCACCGGATCGTGTCGCCGAAGTCGAAACTGGACAAGGTCTACGAGGCGCGGTTGGCGCAGGACCTGCGCGGCGACGAGGCGGCGACCTTCGCCAGCGGCGCGCTGTTGCTGGAATCGGAGGACAAGCCGCTGCTGCCGGCCGAGCTCGACGTGCTCGGCCCGCGCCAGGCGCGGCTGACCCTGCATGAGGGCCGCTACCACCAGGTACGGCGCATGTTCGCCGCGGTCGGCAACCATGTCGACGCGCTGCACCGCAGCCGCATCGGCGGGCTCGCGCTGGACGATCTTGCGGAAGGGCAATGGCGGCAGTTGTCGGCCACCGACCTGCAGACGCTGTTCGGGGATGCGCAATGACCCTGCTGGTGGAGCTGGCGGCGCGGCCGCAGGCGGTGATCTTCGACATGGACGGGCTGATGCTGGACAGCGAGCGGGCCCTGCTGGGCTGCCTCGCGCAGGCCGGCGCCGCGGCCGGGCACGACCTGCCCGAGGCTTTCCTGCTGTCGCTGATCGGTTCCAGCGACGCGTTCACCCGCCAGCGCCTCGCCGCCCAGGTCGGGGCCGGCGCGGTCGATGCCCTGCTGGAGGATTCCTATGCGCGCTACGACGGCCTGGTGGCCGCCGGCGTACCGCACCGGCCGGGCATCATCGACCTGCTCGACACCCTGGTGGCCCATGGCGTGCCGCGCGCCGTGGCGACGTCCACGCGGCGCCCGCTGGCGCTGCGCAAGCTCGAAAGCGCCGGCCTGCTGCCGTATTTCGAGCACGTGGCGACCAGCAGCGATGTCGCCCATGCCAAGCCGGCGCCGGATATCTACCTGCTCGCCGCGGCGAAGCTGGGCGTCGAGCCGCGCCATTGCCTGGCGCTGGAGGATTCGCCCACCGGCGTGCGCGCGGCGCTGGCCGCGGGCATGACCGTGATCCAGGTGCCCGACCTGCTGGAGCCGGACGCGGACGTGCGCGCGCTGGGCCATGCCATCGCCGGTTCGCTGCACGATGTGCGCGGATTGCTGCAGCCGTTGCTGTCCCGGTAGAGCGGGGCAACGCCCCGCTGGGGGCATTACCGGCCACGCCCCGCCGGGTGTTACCCGGCGCTACAGAGCGGCAGCGATCCACGTTCCCGTGTAGAGCGGGGCAACGCCCCGCTGGGGGCATTACCGGCCACGCCCCGCCGGGCGCAGCCCGGCGCTATAGAGCGGCCGCGATCCACGTTCCCGTGTAGAGCGGGGCACCGCCCCGCTGGGGCATTGCCGGCCAGGCCCCGCCGGGCGTTGCCCGGCGCTACAGAGCGGCAGCGATCCACGTTTCCATGTAGAGCGGGGCAACGCCCCGCTGGGGCATTGCCGGCCAGGCCCTGCCGGGCGCTGCCCGGCGCTACAGAGCGGCCGCGATCCACGTTCCCGTGTAGAGCGGGGCACCGCCCCGCTGGGGCATTACCGGCCACGCCCCGCCGGGCGTTGCCCGGCGCTACAGAGCGGCAGCTATCCACGTTCCCATGTAGAGCGGGGCAACGCTCCGCTGGGGCTTTCCCAACAGGGAACGGAGCATCACTCCCCGGCCAGCAGCTGGTTCCAACCGTCCACGCCCAGTCTGTCCAGCGTGGCGATGTTGCGCTCGACGATCACGTCCGGGTCCGGGAACGCGGCCACCGCGCGTTCCACGCTGTCCTCGCGCAACAGGTGCAGGGTCGGCCAGGGCGCGCGGTTGGTGTAATTGCTCACGTCGTCCGGCGCAGCGCCGGCGAACTGGTAGTGCGGGTGGAAGCTGGCCACCTGCAGGATGCCCTGCAGGTCCAGAGCCTCCACCGCCGCGTCGGCGTTGTCGAGGAAGTCGTTGTAGTCCAGGAAATCGGTGAGCACCTGCGGGTGCACCACCAGCGTGGTGTCGACCTGCTCGGCCGGCGTGTCGCGCAGGAACAGCAGTTCCTCGGCCAGTTCCTCCAGCAGCGCCTCGGGCGTGGTGGCGTCGCTGAGCACGAAGCGCACCTGCTCCTTGACGTATACCGCCTTGGCGAACGGGCACAGGTTCAGCCCGATCACCGCCTTCTCCAGCCAGCGGCGGGTGTCGGCGATCGGGTCGGTGGTGGTAGGCATGGGCTCAGTCACGGAAGTTGTCGAACTGCAGCGGCTGCTCGAATTCGTTCTTCTTCAGCAGCGCGATCACTTCCTGCAGGTCGTCGCGTTTCTTGCCGTTCACGCGCAGCTTGTCGCCATTGATCTGGGTGTCGACCTTGATCTTGGATTCCTTGATCTTCGCCGCGATCTGCTTGGCCAGCTTCTGCTCGATGCCCTGCTTGACCGTGACCTGCTGGCGCGCGCCGGCCAGGTTGGTCTCGACGTCGCCGAATTCCATGCAACGGAAATCGATGCTGCGCGCGGCCAGGCGCTGCTTGAGGATGTCGGCCATCTGCTTGAGCTGGAAATCGCTGGGCGCGGCCAGCTTGATCAGCGTGTCGCCGTCCTGTTCGAAGCTGGCGGCCACGCCCTTGAAGTCGAAGCGCGTGGACAGCTCGCGGTTGGCCTGGTCGATGGCATTGGTCAGTTCGTGCTTGTCGACTTCGGACACGACGTCGAAGGAAGGCATGGCAAAGCTCCTGGCGGGAAAACAGCGGCCATTCTAGGCGATCGCTCCATGGCGCCGCCGTCAGGGCGAGCCCTTCCGCTGCGCATGCAGCAGGCTGGACGCCGCGAAGCAGGCCGGCGCGCCCCTGTTGGACACCGCGATCACGGTTTCGCCCGTGTACGGATGGCGGCGCACGTCGATGCAGATGCCGTCCGCATTGCCGCCATTACCCCGGCGCAGGTCGTGCCCGGGCACGTCCGGGCCATCGCCGGTGGTGAAGAAGTCCGTTCCCGTGAATTCGCGCTGCGGCGTGCTCGCCTCCATGAACAGCGGCAGGGGCGGCAACCGGCCATCGCGCAGGGCCTGCACGAAGCGCGGCAGGTCGCCGGCCGGCGCCACTCCGCCCCCGGCGGCGAAATCCGGCGCCGGCAGCACCGCGGGCGCCGGCACGGCCTGCGATAATCGGGCCATGTCTGCTTCCTCCCCGCCCATCCCGCGTTCTCCCGCCGCCGCCGTGGCGTGGATGCTGTCCGCCGTCGCCTTCTTCTCGCTGATGGATGCCGGCATGAAGCTGCTGTCGGCCGGTTACCCGACCCTGCAGGTGACCATGCTGCGCGGCGCCGCCTCGCTGCCGTTCGTGCTGGTGTGGGTGCTGGCCACCGCCGGGCCGCGTTCGCTGGTGCCGGTGCGCTGGGGCCTGCACCTGCTGCGCGGTGCGCTGGGCATGGTGATGATCGGCTGCTTCGTCTACGCGCTGCGCAGCCTGCCGCTGTCCACCGCCTATTCGATCTACTTCGTCGCGCCGCTGCTGGTGGCGGCGTTGTCGGTGCCACTGCTGGGCGAACGGGTCGGGCCGCGGCGCTGGGTCGCGATTGCCATTGGCCTGGTCGGCGTCCTGGTGGTGCTGCGCCCGGGCGTGGACGGTTTCATCTCGCTGCCGGGCTTGATGGTGCTGCTGGCGGCCACCGCCTATGCCATCGCCGCGGTGACGGTGAGCCTGCTGACCCGCACCGATACGCCGCAGTCGATGGTGGTGTGGTTCCTGCTGATCATGGCGGTCGGCGCCGGGCTGCTGGCCTGGCCGCAGTGGCAGCCGCTGCAGTGGAAGCACGCCGGGCTGATCGCCGGCATGGGCCTGGCCGGCGCGCTGGGGCAGATCGCGCTGACCCGGGCCTTCCAGCTGGGCCAGGCGTCGATGATCGCGCCGCTGGAGTACACCGGCCTGGTCTGGGTGATCGGCTGGGACCTGCTGCTGTGGGGCGTGCTGCCGGACCGCATGACCTGGATCGGCGCGGCGATCATCGTCGCCAGCGGCCTGTACCTGCTGCACCGCGAGCGCGTCCAGCACGCGCGCCGGGCCGGGCAGGTCGACCACCCCTGAGCGGTCCGTCGGCTCCATAGAACCAAAAGGAATAAGATTCCCTCCGCCCGTGCGGGCGCCGCGGCCGCGGCGCTGCTAGGCTTGCCGCCCCTGCCGTCCGTCCACCCGCGCCCTGGCCGTGATCGAGTTCCAGAACCTGCACAAATCCTATGCCGTGGAAGGCCGCGCGATCACCGCGCTGCATCCGCTGGACCTGACCATCGGCGCCGGCGAGGTGTTCGGCATCATCGGCCATTCCGGCGCCGGCAAGTCGACCCTGATCCGCCTGATCAACCGGCTGGAGGAGCCCAGCGGCGGCCGCGTGCTGATCGACGGCCAGGACGCCACCGCGCTGGACGCCGAGGGCCTGCGCGCGCTGCGTCGGCGCATCGGCATGATCTTCCAGCACTTCAACCTGCTGTCGGCGCGCACCGTGGCCGGCAATGTCGCCTTCCCGCTGGAACTGGCCGGCACGCCGAAGGCGCAGATCGACGCGCGGGTGGCCGAGCTGCTGCATACCGTCGGGCTGGAGGCGCATGCGGCCAAGTACCCGGCACAGCTGTCCGGCGGGCAGAAGCAGCGCGTGGGCATCGCCCGCGCGCTGGCCACCGAGCCGAAGATCCTGCTGTGCGACGAGGCCACCAGCGCGCTCGACCCGCAGACCACCGCCTCGGTGCTGGCGCTGCTGTCGAAGATCAACCGCGAACTGGGCCTGACCATCGTGCTGATCACCCATGAGATGGACGTGATCCGCCGCGTCTGCGACCGCGTGGCGGTGCTCGATGCCGGCCACCTGGTCGAGAGCGGGCCGGTGAGCGGGGTGTTCCTGCATCCGCGGCACCCGACCACGCGCCGCTTCGTGTCCGAATCCGAACACGTGGACGAGGGCGAACTGCATCGCGACTTCGCCGCCGTGGGCGGGCGCATCGTGCGCCTGACCTTCCTTGGCGAAGGCACCTACGAACCGCTGCTGGGCCGCATCGCGCGGCAGACCGGGGTGGACTACAACATCCTGTCCGGGCGCATCGACCGGATCAAGGACACGCCCTACGGGCAGCTGACCGTGGCCCTGGTGGGCGGCGACCAGAACGCCGCCCAGGCCGGCTTCGTCGACGCCGGCGTGCACGTGGAGGAGCTGCGCCGATGATCGTCGCGACCGCCGGCGGTTTCTTCCGCCACCTGGATGCCGGTAAATGGGCCGACATCGGCCAGGCCACCATCGATACGCTGCTGATGCTGGCCGGCTCGCTGCCGCTGACCATGGCGATTGGTCTTCCGCTGGGCGTGCTGCTGTTCCTGACCGGTTCGCCACAGCTGCGCCGCCGCCCGGTCCTGTATGGCGTGACCGCACTGGCGGTGAACGTGCTGCGCTCGGTGCCCTTCATCATCCTGATGATCGTGCTGATCCCGGTGACGCTGGCGCTGATGGGCACCTCGCTGGGCGTACGCGGCGCGATCCTGCCGCTGGTGGTCGGCGCGGCGCCGTTCTACGCGCGTCTGGTCGAGACCGCGCTGCGCGAGGTGGACCGCGGCGTGATCGAGGCCAGCCAGGCGATGGGCGCCACCACCGCGCAGCTGGTGTTCAAGGTGCTGCTGCCCGAAGCGCGGCCCGGCCTGATCGCCGGCGCCACGGTCACCACCATCGCCCTGATCGGCTTCACCGCCATGGGCGGCGCGATCGGTTCCGGCGGCCTTGGCGACCTGGCCTTCCGCGACGGCTACCAGCGCTCGCATACCGACGTGGCCCTGGTCACGGTGGTGCTGCTGCTGGTGCTGGTGCAGCTGCTGCAGATGCTGGGCGACCGGCTGGTGCGCCACTACACTCGCCGTTGAGCGCGCGCTCGCCGTAGGAGCGGCTTCAGCCGCGATGGGCTTTCGCATGAAAGCGTTCGCGGCTGAAGCCGCTCCTACAAGTACTCCCTCACGCACTGGAATCCCGATGAAGACTTCCCTGTTCCGTCCGCTGCTCGTTGCCGCCGCCGCGCTGGCGCTGTCGGCCTGCGGCAAGCCCGCCGCCGACGAGTCCAGGCTGGTGGTCGCCGCCACCGCCGTGCCGCACGCCGAGATTCTCGAAGTGGTCAAGCCGATCCTGGAGAAAGAGGGCGTCAAGCTGGACGTGCGCGTGTTCAATGACTACGTGCAGCCCAACGACCAGCTGGTGCAGAAGCAGGTCGATGCGAACTACTTCCAGACCGAGCCCTACCTGGACGCCTACAACCGCGACCGCAAGACCGGCCTGGTGACCGTGGTCGGCGTGCACATCGAACCGTTCGGCGCCTACTCGCGCCGGGTCAAGTCGCTGGCCGAGCTGCCCGACGGCGCCGACGTGGTCATTCCCAACGACCCGAGCAACAACAGCCGCGCGCTGATCCTGCTGGACAAGGCCGGCGTCATCAAGCTGAAGGATCCGACCAACGCCCTGTCCACCCAGCGCGACATCGTCGACAACCCGAAGCAGCTCAAGTTCCGCGAGCTGGACTCGGCGATGCTGCCGCGCGTGCTCGACCAGGTCGATCTGGCACTGATCAACACCAACTACGCGCTCGACGCCGGCCTCGACCCGACCCGGGACGCGCTGGCGATCGAGAGCAAGGATTCGCCGTACGTGAACTTCCTGGTCGCACGCCCGGACAACCGCGACGATGCCCGCGTGCAGAAGCTGGCCAGGGCGCTGACCGGGCCCGAGGTGAAGGCCTTCATCGAACAGAAGTACAAAGGCGCCGTGCTGCCCGCGTTCTGAGGAACATCTGCGCGCCGGGCGCGGTCATCGTCCTTCGGTGCGCCGGCGCAGGTGCCTCGCCGGTGACGGTCCGGGACCATGCGGTTCCGCTCCTGCGGGGGTAGGGCGGGACAGCACCCCGCTTGCGGCATTGCCGGGCAGGTCCCCGCCGGGCAATGCCCGGCACCGCCTGGCACACGGTTGTGCACCCGCATCGACGGGAGCTAGGCTTCCCTGCACGCTTTCGCGGAGAGGCATGGATGGGGTTGCTGCGTTTCGCCGGGCGCCGCATGGCGCATTTCCTGGCCCAGCCGCGGCACCGGCAGACGCGCCCGCCCACCAGCGATCCGCAACTGCTGGCGCGCACCCTGCGACGCGGCGATGTGCTGCTGGTGGAGGGCAACAGCCGCTTCTCCACCGCGATCAAGTACCTCACCCAGTCCACGTGGTCGCACGCCGCGCTGTACATCGGCGAGGAAGCGCTGGAGCCGGACGGGCCGCGGCGGCCGATGCTGATCGATGTGGACGTGGAAGCGGGCGTGCGGCGCGTGCCGCTGGACGCCTTCGCCGAGGAACACACCCGCATCTGCCGGCCGCGCGGGTTGCCTCCGCCGGTCATCGACCAGCTGGTCGGCTTCATGCGCGCCCGCATCGGCTACAGCTACGACCTGAAGAACGTGTTCGACCTGGCGCGTTACCTGATCCTGCCACCGGTACCCGGGCACATGCGCCGGCGCCTGATCGCGCTGGGCAGCGGCGAGCCGACCAAGGCGATCTGCTCGACCCTGCTGGCGCAGGCGTTCGAGTCGATCCGCTACCCGATCCTGCCCGAGATCGAGACCGTGCTCGGCCACGCCGGCGGCCGCGAGCAGCAGCGCGAGATCCTGCACATCCGCAACTACAGCCTGTACACGCCGCGCGATTTCGACGTGTCGCCGTTCTTCGAGATCGTCAAGCCGCGCCTGCAGCTGGGCTTCGACTACCGCGCGCTGCAGTGGAGCGAAGACGGCAACCCCTGACGTTACCGGTGCTTCGCCGTGGTCCCTGAACGCGGCAGGCACGGATCGCGGACGATCCGTGCCTGCCGGCAAGCCGTGTTGTCGCGTGGATCAGAAGCGGGCGCCGATGCCGAAGCCCACGGTCCACGGGTCCAGCTTCAGCTTCTCGCCGGTACCGGCGCCGGCCACGCTCAGTTCCGGGCGCGCGTGCATGTAGCGCGCGTCGGCACGGGCGAACCAGGTCGAGTTGATGTTCATGTCCACGCCGACCGTGCCGATCGCGCCCTTGGCGGTGCGCAGGCCGACGTGGTCGCCGCTGGCGTCCAGGCCGTCGATCTTCTCGTTGCTGAAGTTCGACTCGTAGTAACCGGCACCCACGAACGGGCGGAACACGTTGTCGGCGGCGCCGAAGTGGTACTGAGCGCTGAGTGCCAGCGGCTGCTGCTCGACGGTGCCGGCCTTGGCGCCGCTGCTGGTGCGCACGCGATGGTCGAACTTGTCGGCCGCGCCCCACAGTTCGACGGCGATGTTGTCGTTGAAGTAGTAGCTGGCGCTCACGGTCGGCGCCGGGCCGCCGTCGAACTTCTTGATGCCATCGGCCGGGTCGTTCTTCGGCTGCAGCAGGGTCACGCCGCCGACGACGGCGAAATGCTTGCCGGACGCGGTGTCGGTGCCGGCGTCCTGCGCGAACGCGGCGGGCGAAAGCGCCAGGGCGCCAAGGACGGCAAGACTCATGATCTGGGTGGTACGCATGGGTTACTCCTCGTAGTGCTCTCGGGATTGCGTTGTTATCGAGGCCCTCGTTCGGGGCGGC
This sequence comes from Stenotrophomonas nitritireducens, assembly GCF_001431425.1. GTDB lineage: Bacteria > Pseudomonadota > Gammaproteobacteria > Xanthomonadales > Xanthomonadaceae > Stenotrophomonas > Stenotrophomonas nitritireducens. The sequence continues at coordinate 70,296 of NZ_LDJG01000005.1, read as the reverse complement.
CACATCCTCGCCGCGGCAGGATGAATCGATCCGCACGCGCGGCGCGACGCAGGCGCAGGCGTTCAGGGAAAATGGGCGCGCGCCTGTAGAACCGGCATGTGCCCGGGAAAGGACATTCATGGAGTTGTGTCGCGCGTGACGAACGAAACGATGCTGCAGGGCCTGCCTGCGCAGGTGAATGAGCGATGCCGCGTGCTGGTGCTCGGCTCGATGCCGGGCATGGCCTCGCTGCAGGCCGCGCGTTACTACGCGCACCCGCGCAACCGTTTCTGGCCGCTGATGGGCGCACTGTGCGGCTTCGATCCGCAACGGGAGTACGCGGCGCGCCTGGCCTGCCTGCAGCAGGCCGGCGTCGGGTTGTGGGACGTGATCGGCCGTTGCCGGCGGCGCGGCAGCCTGGATGCGGCCATCGTCCGCGGCAGCGAGGTCGCCAACCCGTTGCCGGAACTGGTCCAGGGCCTGCCGCGGCTGCGGGCCATCGCCTGCAACGGCGCTGCGGCGGCGCAGGCGTTCGAACGCCATGTGCATCCGGCGCTGCCGCCCGGGCATGGGTTGACGCTGCTGGCGCTGCCTTCGACCAGCCCGGCCAACGCCGCCTGGTCGTTCGAGCGGCTGCTGGGCGAGTGGACACGGCTGTCGCCGTGGTTGCCGGTGGCGGAACACTCCGTCCCCTGAGCGGCTGGCCGCGGGGGACAACCCCGGACAGGCGGCAGGCCAGCGGCACCCGCGACAGGGCGGCCGCGTCCATGGCCAGCGGGGCATGGCGTGCCCTTGTCCGCGGACATACGTAGGCGAATCCAGCGGTGGCGGTTGGCGCTGCGGCGCGCTGGCGCCACAATAGAGGTTTCCCTCACTGTTGCTGGAGTTGTTTCATGGCCGAAATCAAGGAAGCAGTTGTCCCCGATATCGGTGACTACAGCGACATCCCGGTGATCGAGGTGCTGGTCGCCGTCGGCGATACGGTGAAGAAGGACCAGGGCCTGGTGACGCTGGAGTCGGACAAGGCGACGATGGAAGTGCCGTCGGCCGTGGCCGGCGTGGTCAAGGAAATCAAGGTCAAGGTCGGCGACACCCTGTCCGAGGGCAAGGTCGTGGCCCTGATCGAAGTGGCCGAGGAGGCCGCCAGGCCGGCCGCCGCTGCCGCGCCGGCCGCTCCGGCCAAGGTCGAACCGAGCGCTGAAACCGGCGCCAGGGTCGAGCCGGTGGCAGTGGCCCCGGTGCCGGACAAGCTGGCACAGCGCGAGATCCGGCAGGAGGAATCCGTTTCCGCCGGCAAGCCGGCCAGCCCGCCGGTGCAGTTCAATGCCGAAGGCGTGCTGCCGTCCAACGTGCCCTATGCCAGCCCGGCGGTGCGCGTGTTCGCCCGCGAGCTGGGCGTGGACCTGGCCCAGGTGGCCGGCACCGAGAAGGGCGGCCGCATCACCAGGTCCGACGTGCAGAAGTTCGTCAAGGGCGCGCTGAGCGGTGGTGTGCCGGCGGCGGCCGGCGGCGCCGCCGCTGCTGGCGGCGGCCTGAACCTGCTGCCGTGGCCGAAGGTGGACTTCAGCAAGTTCGGCGAGACCGAGGTGCAGCCGCTGTCGCGCATCAAGAAGATCTCCGGCGCCAACCTGGCGCGCAACTGGGCGATGATCCCGCACGTCACCCAGTTCGACCAGGCCGACATCACCGACCTGGAAGCCCTGCGCGTGGCGCTGAACAAGGAAAACGAAAAGGCCGGCATCAAGCTGACCATGCTCGCCTTCCTGATCAAGGCCAGCGCCGCGGCGCTGAAGAAGTTCCCCGAGTTCAACGCTTCGCTGGATGCCAGCGGCGAGAACCTGACCCTGAAGAAGTACTTCCACATCGGTTTCGCCGCCGACACGCCTAACGGCCTGGTCGTGCCGGTGATCCGCGACGTGGACAGGAAGGGCGTGGTGCAGATCGCGCAGGAAACCGGCGAACTGGCCAAGAAGGCGCGCGACGGCAAGCTCGGCCCGGCCGACATGAGCGGCGGCTGCTTCTCGATCAGCTCGCTGGGCGGCATCGGCGGCACCGCTTTCACGCCGATCGTCAATGCGCCGGAAGTGGCGATCCTCGGCGTCTCCAAGTCGTCGATCCAGCCGGTCTGGAACGGCAAGGAGTTCGCGCCCAAGCTGCTGTTGCCGCTGTCGCTGAGCTACGACCACCGGGTCATCGACGGTGCGCTGGCCGCGCGCTTCACCACGTACCTGTCGCGGGTGCTGGCCGACATGCGCCGCGTGCTGCTCTGACCCGAGGACTTGAAAGATGGCGAACACGATTGAAATCAAAGTCCCCGATATCGGCGATTACAGCGCGGTGCCGGTGATCGAGATCCTGGTGGCCGTGGGCGATACGGTGGCCAAGGACCAGGGTCTGGTGACGCTGGAATCGGACAAGGCGACGCTGGAAGTGCCGTCCTCGGCCGCCGGCGTGGTCAAGGAGATCAGGGTCAAGCTCGACGACAAGCTGTCCGAGGGCGACGTGGTGGTGGTGCTGGAAGCAGAAGGCGCGGCCGCCGCGGCTGCACCGGTGCCTGCCGCCACTGCCCCGGCCGCCCAGCCGGCCGCTGTGGCCGCCCCGGCGGCGGTGAGCGCGGCGCCGGCACCGGCAGCGACCGGTCCGCTCGAGGTCCGGGTGCCGGACATCGGCGACTACAGCGGCGTGCCGGTGATCGAGATCCTGGTGGCCGTGGGCGACACGGTGGCCAAGGACCAGGGCCTGGTGACGCTGGAATCGGACAAGGCGACGCTGGAAGTGCCGTCCTCGGCCGCCGGCGTGGTCAAGGAGATCAAGGTCAAGCTCGACGACAAACTGTCCGAGGGCGATGTGGTGGTGGTGCTGGAGGCGCAGGGCGCCGTGCCCGCGGCTGCCGCCGGCAGCGTGGCGCCGGGCAGCAAGCCGCCGGTGACCCCGTCGCACCGCGCGCCGGACCCGGCGGTCGCCGCCAAGGCGCTGCCGTCCAGCGGCCGCACTGCCGACATCGAGTGCCGCATCGTGGTGCTGGGCGCCGGCCCGGGCGGCTATACCGCCGCCTTCCGCGCCGCCGACCTGGGCATGGATACCGTACTGATCGAGCGCTACGCCAGCCTCGGCGGCGTCTGCCTCAACGTCGGCTGCATCCCGTCCAAGGCCCTGCTGCACGCCGCTGAAATCATCGACCACGCCGCGCATGCCGACGAACTCGGCATCGTGTACGGCGCGCCGAAGATCAGCCTGGACAAGCTGCGCGGTTACAAGGAAAAGGTCGTCGGCCAGCTGACCAAGGGCCTGGCCGGCATGGCCAAGCAGCGCAAGATCCGCACCGTGCATGGCCTGGCCAGGTTCATTTCGGCCAATGAGCTGGAAATCGTCGGCGACGACGGCAAGACCCAGCTGCTGCGCTTCGAGCAGTGCATCATCGCCGCCGGTTCGCAGGCGGTGAAGCTGCCGAACTTCCCGTGGGACGACAAGCGCGTGATGGACTCCACCGACGCGCTGGAGCTGGCCGAAGTGCCGAAGTCGCTGCTGGTCGTCGGTGGCGGCATCATCGGTCTGGAAATGGCCACCGTGTACAGCGCGCTCGGCGCCAAGGTCACCGTGGTCGAGTTCATGGACCAGCTGATGCCGGGCGCCGACAAGGACCTGGTCAAGCCGCTGGCCGACCGCCTGAAGAAGCAGGGCATCGAGGTGCACCTGAAGACCAAGGCCTCGGGCGTGAGCGCAGACAAGAAGGGCATCACCGTGACCTTCGAGGCCGCCACCGCGGGCGAAAAGCCGGCGATGGAAAGCGGCACCTTCGATCGCGTGCTGGTTGCGGTCGGCCGTTCGGCCAACGGCAAGAAGATCGATGCCGACAAGGCCGGCGTCGAAGTGACCGACCGCGGCTTCATTCCGGTCGACCGGCAGATGCGCACCAACGTGCCGCACATCTTCGCCATCGGCGACATCGTCGGTAACCCGATGCTGGCGCACAAGGCCACGCACGAGGGCAAGCTGGCCGCGGAAGTGGCCTTCGGCGAGAAGAAGGAGTGGGTGGCCCGCGTGATCCCGTCGGTGGCCTACACCAACCCGGAAATCGCCTGGGTCGGCGTCACCGAGACCGAGGCCAAGGCCAAGGGCCTGAAGGTCGGCGTGGCCAAGTTCCCATGGGCGGCCAGTGGTCGCGCCATCGGCATCGCTCGCACCGAAGGCTTCACCAAGCTGATCTTCGACGAGGAAACCCATCGCGTGATCGGTGGCGCCATCGTCGGCGTACATGCCGGCGAGCTGCTGGCCGAGATCGGCCTGGCCATCGAGATGGGCGCGGAGGCCGAGGACATCGGCCACACCATCCACGCCCACCCGACCCTGAGCGAGTCGGTGGCGATGGCCTCGGAGATCTACGACGGCACCATCACCGATTTGTACATCCCGAAGAAGAAGTAACCCGCGCGACGCCCCTTCACCGGGGCGTCGTCGTTTCCGGCGTCTTGAAGGAAGGGGGAAGAATGCTGCGCGCGATGGCGGTGCTTCCGGTGCTGCTCTGGGCCGGCAATGCGTGGGCCGAAGACGACGACCCGGTACTTGCCGCGGCGTTGGCGCAGTGCCCGGGCGCTGCCGTTTTCGTCAGGGCGGACGAACAGCGCGGGCAGGCGCTTGTGCAGCGGCTGGCCGGCATCGTGCCTGCCGCGCCGCAGCTGCGGGAACAGCTGTTGGAAATGGCGCGCATCGACCAGGAAGCGCGCGTTGGCGACTGGTCGCCGTCGATGATCGAACGGATGCTTGCGGTGGACGCAGCGAACCTGCCGCGGATCAAGCGGATCGTCGCCGATCACGGCGGCCTGCCCGGCGCGCGGGAGGTCGGCGCCGATGGCGTATCGGCGGCGTGGCTGCTGGTGCAGCATGCCGACCGCGATGTGGATTTCCAGCGCCAGGTGCTGGACGGCATCATGCCGCAGGTGGAAGGCGGCGAGGTCTCGGCACACGATTTCGCGCTGCTGACCGACAGGGTGCTGGTGAACGCCGGCAGGCCGCAGCGCTACGGCAGCCAGTTGACCGCGATCGACGGACAGTGGCAGCCGAAACCGATGGAAGCGCCGGATCAGGTCGATCAGCGTCGCGCGGCGCTGGGGCAGATGCCGCTGGCCGATTACCTCTGTGTGGCGATGTGGATGTACCCGCCACCGCCTGCCAGTGACGGCCAATAGCGGGGCACGCCCCGGCACCGTGCAAGGATCTGCGGCAACACCAACGCCCCGTCGAACGGGGCGTTCGTCGTTCCGGGCGGGACGAATTGCTGAAGGCCGGGCGATGGGTGCAAGATCGGCGCGCTTGAAACACGTCTGACATATGCCCTGGGGAGGGAGTGAGGATGAGGAAAATGCTTCGCGTGCCGGCCTGCGCGCTGGCCGTTGCTGGGCTCTGCGCGGCGGTGCCCGTACAGGCCGAAACCGTCGTGGTCAATGCCGCGCGCATGCTCGACGTGCGCAGCGGGCGTTATCTGCAACAACCGCAGATCGAGGTCGTGGATGGGCGGATAAGCCGCATCGGCCGCGCTGGCGATCCATTGCCCGCCGGCGCCACGCGGGTCGATCTGGGCGGGCGCACCCTGTTGCCCGGATTGATCGACATGCACGTGCACCTGACCGCCGATCCGACGCTGAGCGGCTACCAGGGGCTGGAGTACACCGACAATTTCTGGACCGTGGTGGGCGTGGCCAATGCGCGGCGTACCCTGCGGGCCGGCTTCACCACCGTGCGCAATGTCGGTTCGGCCAACTACGACGACGTGGCGCTGAAGCAGGCGGTCGAGCATGGCTACATCGACGGCCCGCGCATCGTGCCGGCCACCTATGCGATCGGCGCGACCGGCGGCCATTGCGACAGTACCGAGTTCCCGCCATCGGTGGCGGTGCCGGGCCCGGGCGTCGCCGACGGCCCGGAGGCGATCCGCACGGCCGTGCGCAGGCTGCGCAAGTACGGGGCGGAAGTCATCAAGTTCTGCGGTACCGGTGGCGTGCTGTCCAAGACCGATGCGGTGGGCGCGCAGCAGTACGGCCTGGATGAAATAAAGGCCCTGGTCGGCGAGGCGCACATGCTGGGCATGAAGGTGGCGGTGCATGCGCACGGCACCAGCGGCATCAACGATGCGATACGTGCCGGCGCCGACACCATCGAGCACTGCAGCCTGGCCGACGAGGAATCGTTCCGGCTGGCCCGGCAGCACGGCACCTGGTTCTCGATGGACATCTACAACGACGACTACATCCTGGCCGAAGGCGAGAAGAACGGCCTGTTCCCGGCGTCGCTGGAGAAGGAGCGGCAGATCGGCCGCAAGCAGCGCGAGACCTTCCGTGCCGCGCATGCGGCCGGAGTGAGGATGGTGTTCGGCAGCGATGGCGGCGTGTATCCGAATGGCGACAACGCCAGGCAGTTCGCCAAGATGGTGGAGTGGGGGATGAGTCCGCTGGAGGCGATCCAGGCCGCCACCGTCAATGCCGCCGAAGCGCTGGGCCGGCCGGGCGATGTCGGCGCGATCGAGGTGGGCCGTTTCGCCGATCTGGTCGCGGTCGATGGCGACCCGCTGCAGGACATCACCGTGTTGACCCGGCCGGCGGCCGTGGTCAAAGGCGGTCGCCTGCTGCGTGAATAGCGCGCCCTGCGCGTCTTTCCGGCGCGCCGCGCCCGCTTGCCATGAGGGCAGCGCAAGATGCGGTGGGCCTCGCGCCCGCAGGAGGAAGCGGTGCGCATCGGCGGTGGAAATGCGGCGGGATGGCCCGGTTCAGGGCCACCCCGCCCGTTGCGCCTTCCGCGCACATCGACGAGGTAATGGCGGCAGGCGTGGTGTGTGACCCCGCGGCGGCACCGAAGTTCCGCATGCTGCGCCGCAAAAAGGCGGTTCCCGGCCGATGCCCGGGGGCGGATGAAAAATCCTGTAAATGCCGCAACTTGCGATCCGCAGGGGGGCGGCTTGTGGCGGTTGTCTCGCAAAATGTCCCCCTGCTATAATTTGGCGGCTCGATGAGGCGCTTCCGGCGCCGCCCAGATCTCCTTGTTCCATGAAGCAGGACATTCCACGTGCTGAACTCCGTTGATGCGGGTCGGCGGCTGATGCTGCGTGCCGCGGTCTACCCGCTGGCCGCAGTGGTTGTCCTGGCTCTGGCCTTCCTGCTGGTGGGGCCGAAGTACGCCCTTGGCGCGCTGGTCTCCGGCGTGACGGTGGTGGCGGGGACGGTCCTGGCGGCATGGGTGGGGCTCGGCGGCGGCGTACAGGCCGCCGGTTCGGCGATGATCCGCATGTTCCTGGGGTTCGCGCTGAAGATCGTGTTGATTGTCGCCGTGCTGGCAATGGCGTTTGTCTGGTGGCGGCTTCCTCCCTTGGCGCTGCTGGCGGCGATTCCAGTGGCGCTGATGTTCCAGGTTCTGGCTCTGGCCAGGCGTTGATCGAATTCAAAAAAGGTTCCGGACTCATGGCGGGCGAGGCTCTAACCCCTACCACCTATATCCAGCATCACCTGCAGAACCTGACCGCCAAGGTCGGGGATGGCGGCGGATTCTGGACCATCCACGTCGATACCATCGTCACCGCGGTGCTGATGGGCCTGCTGATGGTGTTCGCCTTCTGGATGGCGACCCGCAAGGCCACCGCCGGCGTGCCTGGCAAGTGGCAGGCCTTCGTCGAGATCTGCCTGGAGTTCGTCGACCGCCAGGCCAAGGACACCTACCACGGCAAGAGCAAGCTGGTGACGCCGATCGCGATCACCATCTTCTTCTGGATCCTGTTGATGAACCTCATCAAGATGATCCCGGCCGATTTCATCGCCAAGCCGCTGGAATGGATGGGCGTCCATTACTGGAAGCCGGTGCCGACCGCCGACGTCAATGCCACCCTGGGCATGTCGATCAGCGTGTTCTTCCTGATGATCTTCTTCTCGCTCAAGTCCAAGGGCCTGGTCGGCTTCGTCAAGGAGTTCCTGACCGCTCCGTTCGGCAAGTGGATGATGCCGTTCAACCTGATCCTCAACATCGTCGAGTGGCTGAGCAAGCCGATCTCCCTGGCGATGCGACTGTTCGGCAACATGTTCGGCGGCGAGATCGTCTTCCTGCTGATCTGGGTGCTGGGCGGCGCCGGCTTGTTCGGTGCTGTTGCCGGTGGCGTGTTCGGCCTGGGCTGGATGCTGTTCCACCTGCTGGTGATTCCGCTGCAGGCCTTCATTTTCATGATGCTGTCCATCGTGTACCTGAGCCTGTCGGAAGACAGCCACTAAGCTACAAGCTTCAACCAGTTCCAACCTTCATCCGTTTCATCACCCTTAGCTACCCATAGTTCTCGGAGAAAACCATGTACTTCGCCGTCCTGACCAATCTCGCCCAAGTTCAGAGCTCCACCGCCCTTGCCGTCGGCATCATGATCGGCCTGGCCGCGCTGGGCGCCGGTCTGGGTCTGGCCATCATGGCTGGTAAGTTCCTGGAATCGGCCGCCCGCCAGCCGGAGCTGATCCCGGTCCTGCAGGTCCGCATGTTCATCACCGCCGGCCTGATCGACGCCGCGTTCATCATCTCGGTCGCCGTCGGCCTGCTGCTGGCCTTCGCCAACCCGCTGGCCGCCACCCTGCTGGCCGAAGCCGCCAAGCTGGCGGGCTGATCCCGGTTGCAGCGAGATGACCGGGCGCCTTGTGCGCCCGGCCACGGATGAAGGTCTGGTCGCGCCGCTGCTGCGGTAGCGGCGCGATCACCCCGAAACCACTGATTGAGCCAAAACAATGGATATCGGTTTTACCCTCATTGCACAGGCCCTGGCGTTCGCCGCGCTGATCTGGATCATCGCGACCCTGATCTGGCCGCCGCTGCTGAAGGCCATCGAAGAGCGCCAGCAGAAGATCGCCGAAGGCCTGGCCGCTGCCGACCGCAGCCAGAAAGATCTGGCCCAGGCGGAGGTGAAGGTCAACGAGGCGCTGAAGGAAGCCCGTGGCAAGGCCAACGAGATCATCGACCAGGCCCACGCCCGCGCCAACCAGATCGTCGAAGCCGCCAAGAACGAAGCCATCGCCGAAGCCAACCGCCAGAAAGAACTGGCCCAGGCTGAAATCGACGCCGCCGCCAACCGCGCCCGCGAGGATCTGCGCAAGCAGGTGTCCGCCCTGGCCGTGACCGGCGCCGAGAAGCTGCTCAAGCGCGAAATCGACGCCAACGCCCACAAGGCGCTGCTCGACGAGCTGGCCGCGGAGATCTGATAGATGAGCCAGGCCCTCACGCTTGCCCGCCCCTATGCCCGCGCCGCGTTCGCGATTGCGCGCGAGGACGGCAAGTTCGCGCCGTGGTCGGAAGCGCTTGCGTTTTCCGCCCGCGTTGCCGCCGATCCGCGCGTGTCGGCCCTGCTGTCCAATCCGGAGCTGGCCCGCGGCGACGCCGTCACCCTGCTGGCCCCGGAAGCGGCGGGCGAAACCTACGGCCGCTTCCTGAACCTGCTGGCCGGGTCGCGCCGCCTGCAGCAGCTGCCGGAGATCGCCGGCCTGTTCGACCAGCTGCGCGCGGAAGCCGAAAACGTGGTCAAGGCCACGGTGACCTCGGCGTCCGAGCTGTCGGCCGACGAGCTGGAAAAGATCAAGGCCGCGCTGCGCAGGCGCTTCGGCCGCGACGTCGAGGTATCGACCGCGGTGGACGCTTCGCTGATCGGCGGCGCCGTGATCGACGCCGGCGACGTGGTCATCGACGGTTCGCTCAAGGGCAAGCTGTCGCGCCTGCAGACCGCGCTCGCACACTGAATTCACTTATCGTCCGGCTTGATCGCCGGCACTAGGACTTGACGATGGCTACCACGCTCAACCCCTCCGAAATCAGCGAACTGATCAAGAACCGCATCGAGAAGGTCGCCCTGTCCGCGGAATCGCGCAACGAAGGCACCGTGACCTCGGTGTCCGACGGCATCGTGCGCATCTACGGCCTGGCCGACGTGATGCAGGGCGAAATGATCGAACTGCCGAACAACACCTATGCGCTGGCGCTGAACCTGGAGCGCGACTCCGTCGGCGCCGTGGTGCTGGGCGACTACGAGCACCTGCGCGAAGGCGACGTGGCCAAGACCACCGGCCAGATCCTGTCCGTGCCGGTCGGCCCGGAAATGCTCGGCCGCGTGGTGAACGCGCTGGGCGAGCCGATCGACGGCAAGGGCCCGCTGGGCACCTCGCTGACCGCTCCGGTCGAGCGCGTCGCCCCGGGCGTGATCTGGCGCAAGTCCGTCGACCAGCCGGTGCAGACCGGTTACAAGTCGGTCGACTCGATGATTCCGATCGGCCGCGGCCAGCGCGAGCTGATCATCGGCGACCGCCAGACCGGCAAGACCGCGATGGCCATCGACGCGGTGATCAACCAGAAGGGCACCGGCATCAAGTGCGTGTACGTGGCGATCGGCCAGAAGGCCTCGACCGTTGCCAACATCGTGCGCAAGCTGGAAGAGAACGGCGCCCTGGCCCACACCGTGGTCGTGGCCGCCACCGCCTCCGAGTCGGCCGCGATGCAGTACATCAGCGCCTACTCCGGCTGCACCATGGGCGAGTACTTCATGGATCGCGGCGAAGACGCCCTGATCGTGTACGACGACCTGTCCAAGCAGGCCGTGGCCTACCGCCAGATCTCGCTGCTGCTCAAGCGCCCGCCGGGCCGCGAAGCCTACCCGGGCGACGTGTTCTACCTGCACTCGCGCCTGCTGGAACGCGCCGCCCGAGTGTCCGAGGAGTACGTCGAGAAGTTCACCGAAGGCAAGGTCACCGGCAAGACCGGTTCGCTGACCGCGCTGCCGATCATCGAGACCCAGGCCGGCGACGTGTCCGCATTCGTCCCGACCAACGTGATCTCGATCACCGACGGCCAGATCTTCCTGGAAACCGACCTGTTCAACGCCGGCATCCGCCCGGCCGTGAACGCCGGCATCTCGGTGTCGCGCGTCGGTGGTTCGGCCCAGACCAAGATCATCAAGAAGCTGTCCGGCGGCATCCGCATCTCGCTGGCCCAGTACCGCGAGCTGGCTGCGTTCGCGCAGTTCGCCTCGGACCTGGACGAAGCCACCCGCAAGCAGCTGGAGCGCGGCCAGCGCGTCACCGAGCTGATGAAGCAGAAGCAGTACGCGCCGATGTCCATCGCCGACCAGGCGCTGTCGATCTACGCCGTCAACGAGGGTTACCTGGACGACGTGCCGGTCAGCAAGCTGCTGGCGTTCGAAGAGGGCCTGCACGCCCACTTCGCCAACACCGCCGGCGAGCTGACCGCCAAGGTCAACGCCACCGGTGCCTGGAACGACGAGATCGAAGCCGCCTTCAAGAAGGGCATCTCCGAGTTCAAGACCACCGGCAGCTGGTAAGCCGCATGTAGAGCGGGGCGCTCGCCCCGCTTCACTGTGACAAAGCGGGGGTCGGCCCCCGCGCTACGGGAATTAGAGATGGCAAGCGGACGCGAAATCAAAACCAAGATCAAGAGCGTGCAGAACACCCGCAAGGTGACGCGCGCGCTCGAGATGGTCTCGGCCTCCAAGATCCGCAAGGCGCAGGATCGGATGAAGACCTCGCGTCCGTACGCGCAGGCGATGAAGCAGGTGATCGGCCACCTGGCCCAGGCCAGCACCGATTTCCAGCATCCGTTCCTGGTCGAGCGCGAGAACGTCAAGCGCGTGGGCTACATCGTGATCTCTTCCGATCGCGGCCTGGCCGGCGGCCTGAACAACAACCTGTTCCGCAAGGCCGTGGCTGAAATGCGCGGCTGGCAGGACAAGGGCGCCGAGATCGACATGGTGACCGTGGGCCAGAAGGCCAGCGTGTTCTTCCGCCGCGTCAACGTGAACATGGTCGGCAGCGTCACCCACATCGGCGACCAGCCGAAGCTGGAAACGCTGATCGGCGTGATCAAGGTCATGCTCGACGCCTTCACCGAAGGCAAGGTCGACCGCGTGTACCTGGTCTACAACCGCTTCATCAACACGATGACGCAGAAGGCATCCTTCGACCAGCTGCTGCCGTTGCCGGCCAGCGAGACGCAGGTCGCCTCGCACGACTGGGACTACCTGTACGAACCCGATGCCGCGACCGTGCTCGAGCACGTGATCACGCGCTACATCGAGTCGCTGGTCTACCAGGCCGTGCTGGAGAACGTTGCTTCCGAGCATGCGGCACGCATGGTGGCGATGAAGGCGGCAAGCGACAACGCGAACAAGCTGATCGGAACCCTGCAGCTGGTCTACAACAAGGCCCGCCAGGCAGCGATCACCCAGGAAATCTCCGAAATCGTCGGCGGCGCGGCAGCAGTCTGACGCGCACAGTCAAAGCACACATTTAGAGGATGCAGCAATGAGTCAGGGCAAGATCGTTCAGATCATCGGCGCGGTCGTCGACGTCGAATTCCCGCGCAGCGACGTGCCGAAGGTGTACGACGCGCTGAAGGTCGAGAACACCGAAATCACGCTGGAAGTGCAGCAGCAGCTGGGCGACGGCATCGTCCGCGCCATCGCGCTGGGCTCCACCGACGGCCTGAAGCGTGGCCTGGTCGCCAACAACACCGGCCGCGCCATCTCGGTGCCGGTCGGCGCCGGCACCCTGGGCCGCATCATGGACGTGCTGGGCCGCCCGATCGACGAAGCCGGCCCGGTCGCCGCTTCGGACTCGTGGGAAATCCACCGCGCCGCCCCGTCGTACGAAGACCAGTCCTCCTCGACCGAGCTGCTGGAAACCGGCATCAAGGTGATCGACCTGATGTGCCCGTTCGCCAAGGGCGGCAAGGTCGGCCTGTTCGGCGGCGCCGGCGTCGGCAAGACCGTCAACATGATGGAGCTGATCAACAACATCGCCAAGGCGCACAGCGGCCTGTCCGTGTTCGCCGGCGTGGGCGAGCGTACCCGCGAGGGCAACGACTTCTACCACGAGATGAAGGACTCCAACGTCCTCGACAAGGTGGCGATGGTGTACGGCCAGATGAACGAGCCGCCGGGCAACCGCCTGCGCGTCGCCCTGACCGGCCTGACCATGGCCGAGTACTTCCGCGACGAGAAGGACGCCAGCGGCAAGGGCAAGGACGTGCTGCTGTTCGTCGACAACATCTACCGCTACACCCTGGCCGGTACCGAAGTGTCGGCGCTGCTGGGCCGCATGCCGTCGGCGGTGGGTTACCAGCCGACCCTGGCCGAGGAAATGGGCGTCCTGCAGGAACGCATCACCTCGACCAGGACCGGTTCGATCACCTCGATCCAGGCCGTGTACGTGCCCGCGGACGACCTGACCGACCCGTCGCCGGCCACCACCTTCGCCCACCTGGATTCGACCGTGACCCTGTCGCGTTCGATCGCCTCGCTGGGCATCTACCCGGCGGTGGACCCGCTGGACTCGACCTCGCGCCAGATGGACCCGCAGGTCATCGGCTCGGAGCACTACGACACCGCCCAGCGCGTCCAGCAGACCCTGCAGAAGTACAAGGAACTGAAGGACATCATCGCCATCCTGGGCATGGACGAGCTGTCCGAGGAAGACAAGCAGGCCGTGTCGCGCGCGCGCAAGATCGAGCGCTTCTTCAGCCAGCCGTTCCACGTGGCCGAAGTGTTCACCGGCTCGCCGGGCAAGTACGTGCCGCTGAAGGAAACCATCCGCGGCTTCAAGGGCATCGTCGAGGGCGAGTACGACCACCTGCCGGAGCAGGCGTTCTACATGGTCGGCGGCATCGAAGAAGCGGTCGAGAAGGCCAAGAAGATGGCCGAAAAGGCCTAATTCCGGCGTAAGGCGGAGTCCGCTCCGCCTCCGCGGCATCCTGCGGTGGGCGCAGGCCCACCCAACCAGGCGAAGAGAGTTCCATGAGCACCATCCGTTGCGACATCGTCAGTGCCGAGCAGCAGATCTTCAGCGGCGAAGCGACCCTGGTCGTGGCCACCGGTGAGCTGGGCGAGCTGGGCATCGCGCCCAAGCACGCGCCGCTGATCACCCGCCTGAAGCCGGGCAAGGTCGTGGTCACCACCGCCACGGGCGAGCACCTGGATTTCGCCATCTCCGGCGGCATCCTGGAAGTGCAGCCGCAGGTCGTGACCGTGCTGGCCGACACCGCCATCCGCGCCACCGACATCGATGAAGCGGCGGTGCGCAAGGCCAAGGAAGAAGCCGAGCGCGTGCTGGCCAACCGTGGCGAAGCCATGGAACTGGCCGAGGCGCAGCAGCGCCTGGCCGAGGTCACCGCGCAGCTGCAGGCGCTGGAGCGCCTGCGCCGCAACCTCAAGCACTGAGCGCGGAACTGCGGAAGAACAGGAACGCCGGGCTTGCCCGGCGTTTTTTGTTGGGCGGCATTCCTCCGTGCATCCGGCCGCAGGAGCGCGCTTCAGTGCGCGGTGGGGCTGCGATGCGGGCACTCGCGCGACAGCTTGCCTGTCCTTGCGCGGGTGCACGGGGAAAGCTCCATCGCGCGGTGAGGCGCGCCCCTGCAGAAGCGTTCCGGCTCAGCGGTAGACCACGTGCCGCAGCAGGAAGAAATTCAGCACCGCCAGGCCACCTTCCACCAGTGGTTTGGCCAGCCAGGCCATCTGCAGGCCCAGCGTCTGCGCGGCCCAGGCCAGCAGCCCGCTGCTGAGCGCGGTCATCAGCAACCACAGGGCGAGGAAACGCGCGAAGCGCTTCCATCCATGGCGGCGCCCGTCCTCGCGCGGGAAGGTGTAGCGGCCGTTGAGCCAGAACCCCAGCAGCGCGCCGCTGCTGCGCCCGAGCAGGTTGCCGGGCACGGGCGGCAGGCCGGCGGCCGTGGCTGCCACGAACACCAGCCAGTCCAGCAGCAACTGCATCAGGCCGGCGGCGATGTAGCGGCCACCTTGTCGCAACAGGGTCATGGCGATGGGAGCAGGCGGTGGAAGCCGCCCATGCTACCGATTGCCGGCGCATGCGTATCCATGCGCCGGCGGCAGCGGGGCTGAAATGCGGCACGCCGCCGGCCGGTGCCGCCATGTCGCGGGAGTGCGATGGTCGCCACGGAGGGCCTTCGCGCCCCATTCCCCGGCACGGCCATCGCCTGGACCGGCCTGCATCCGCCCGGCATCGGCAGGTGCCGCGCTCGACGGCTTGCCGGCGCGTTCTTAGAATCCGGGCATCGATCCACGGAACTCCCCCGATGAGCCAACCGCTGCATGTCATCATCCTTGCCGCCGGCGCGGGCAAGCGCATGAAGTCGCTCCTGCCCAAAGTGCTGCAACCGGTGGCGGGGCGGCCGATGCTGGCGCATGTGATCGAGACCGCGCGGCAACTGCAGCCGGCCGGCATCCACGTGGTGCATGGCCACGGCGGCGAGGCGGTGCGTGCCGCCTTTCCCGGACAGGACGACCTGGTCTGGGCCGAGCAGCTGCAGCAGCTGGGCACCGGTCATGCCGTGCTGCAGGCGATGCCGGCGGTGCCGGATACCGCGCAGGTGCTGGTGCTGTACGGCGACGTGCCGCTGATCCGCGCCGATACGCTGCGTGCGCTGCTGCACGACGCACCGCGGCTGGCGGTGCTGGTGGCCGAACTCGACGACCCCACCGGCTACGGCCGCATCGTGCGCGATGCCGAGGGCAAGGTCGCGGCCATCGTCGAGCAGAAGGACGCCGACGATGAGCAGAAGCGCATCCGCACGGTGAACACCGGCATCATCACCGCCGAGTCGACCGCGCTGCGGCGCTGGCTGTCCGGCCTGTCCAATGCCAACGCGCAGGGCGAGTACTACCTGACCGACGTGTTCGCCGCGGCTGCGGCCGAGTACACGCCGGCCGCACTGGTGCACGTGGCCGATCCGCAGGAAGCCGAAGGCGCCAACGATCCGTGGCAGCTGGCGCAGCTGGAGCGTGCCTGGCAGCTGCGCGCGGCGCGTGCGCTGTGCGAGCAGGGCGTGCGCCTGCTCGATCCGGCGCGCCTGGACCAGCGCGGCACGGTCAAGGCCGGGCGCGACGTGCAGATCGACGCCAACGTGGTGCTTGAAGGCGAAGTCGAACTGGGCGACGGCGTCGTCGTCGGCGCCTTCGTGCGGCTGAAGGACGTCCGGCTTGGCGCAGGCACCGAAGTGCGCCCGCACTGCGACCTGGAGGGCGTGGTCAGCGAAGGCGCGGCGCAGATCGGTCCGTTCGCGCGGCTGCGCCCCGGCACCGTGCTGGCCGATGGCGTGCACGTGGGCAACTTCGTCGAGACCAAGAAGGCGACGCTGGGCAAGGGCAGCAAGGCCAACCATCTCACCTACCTGGGCGATGCGGTGATCGGCAGCGGCACCAACATCGGCGCCGGCACCATCACCTGCAACTACGACGGCGTGAACAAGTTCCAGACCACCATCGGCGACCGCGTGTTCGTCGGTTCAAACAGCTCGTTGGTGGCGCCGGTGACACTGGGCGACGGCGCCACCATCGGCGCCGGTTCGGTGGTCACCCGGGATGCGCCGGAAGAGCGGCTGACGGTGGCGCGCAGCCGCCAGCAGACCATCGAAGGCTGGAAGCGCCCGCAGAAGAAATCCTGATCAACCCAGCCGGGACAATGGCGTATGGATGGCTTTGAACAGCAACTTGCGGCATGCAGTGCGTTCTTCATCGCTACCGCGCAGATCGGCGGTGGCCTGCTCGGCCTGGTGTTCGTGGCGATGACCTTCGACCGCGACCGGCGCGGACTGGGCAGGGATGGCGCGATGCATGCGCTGGCCCAGCAGGTGTACCTGGATTTCCTCGGCGTGCTGGTGTGCTCGCTGCTGCTGATCGTGCCGGTGCTTGGGCGGATCAATCACGGCCTGCTGCTGCTCGCGGTGGGCGGGGTGCTGGTGATCCGCACCGTGCGCGGCATGGCCGCGCTGCGCCGCGAGCTGCGGTCGCGGCCGCTGCTGCTGCAGCGCTTCGGCCTGTCGATCATGGGCCAGCTGTTCTTCCTGGCCGCCGGCGTGCTGCTGGTGCTGCCGCGCGTGGCGGAGGCCTTCGTGCTGGCGATGTGCGCGGCGCTGGCGCTGCTGGTGGCGGGCAGCCGCAGCGCGTAGCTGCTGGTGGCGACGGACGGGGCCGGGCCGCGGGCCTGAGCCGCGTCAGGCTGGATCAGGCGCCCGCCGGCAGCAGGATGG
Source organism: Stenotrophomonas nitritireducens (assembly GCF_001431425.1). Taxonomy (GTDB): domain Bacteria; phylum Pseudomonadota; class Gammaproteobacteria; order Xanthomonadales; family Xanthomonadaceae; genus Stenotrophomonas; species Stenotrophomonas nitritireducens. The sequence continues at coordinate 53,265 of NZ_LDJG01000005.1, read as the reverse complement.
TCACGCACAGGCCGCCATCGTTGCGGTTCTGCAGCGAGATGCGGCCGTCGTGCGCTTCGACGATCTCACGGGTCAGCGCCAGGCCCAGGCCGGTGCCGTTGCGCTTGGTCGAATAGAACGGCATCAGTGCGTTCTGCAGCACCGCCTCGTTCATGCCGCTGCCGCGGTCCAGCACCTCGATGCGCAGCCAGTGCGGCAGCCGTGCCAGCCGCACCTCCACCGCGTCGTCGGTGACGCCGTTGTCGCTGCTGGCCTCGTGCGCGTTCTTGAGCAGGTTGAGCATCGCCTGCGAGAACTGGGCCGGGTCCAGGCGGCTGCACAGGTCTTCCGGCGGCGGCACCATGCGGAACGGGATCTGCTGCTGCAGTCCGCCGAGGAACGGCGCCCAGGCGATGGTCTGCAACTGCGGCTGCGGCAGCTTGGCGAAGCGCGCGTAGCCGCGGATGAAGCCTTCCAGGTGGCGCGCGCGCTCCTCGACCGTGCCGAAGATGTCCTCCAGGCGGTCGGTACGGCCGCGCCGCACCAGCTCCGCGCCGGAGTGCGCCAGCGAGGCGATCGGTGCCAGCGAGTTGTTGAGTTCGTGGCTGATGACGCGGATCACCTTCTTCCAGGTCTGCACTTCCTGGCGGCGCAGCTCGGCGGTCAGCAGGCGCAGCAGCAGCAGGTCGTGCGGGCGGCCGTTGAGATGGAAGCCGCGCCGCGACAGGTGGTAGATCTGTTCGTCGTCCTCGTCGCCGTCCGCCTCGCGTACCGCGAACAGGCTGTCGCCGCCGCGGGCGATGGCGTTGCGCAGCTCCACCGGCATGTTCTCCAGCAGCTCGTGCATGCGCTTGCCCTCCAGCTTCCAGCCGCCGTGCAGCAGCTTGCGCGCGGACAGGTTGGAGAACGCCACGCGCTGGACGCCATCGCCGCCATCGGCCAGCAGCAGCATCGCCACCGGCGTGTTCTGCACCATCGTGTCCAGCAGCAGTTCGCGCTGCACCAGCGACTGGCGCTGCTCGCGCAGCACGTCGCCAAGCTCGGCATGCGCCTTCACCAGCTGCGCCAGCTCGTCGTCGCCGCGCCAGTGCACGCCGAAGTTGTATTCGCCGTCGCGGTAGCTGCTGGTGATGCCGGCCAATGAGCGCAGCAGCGAGCGGATCGGCGCGGTGGCGCGGCGCAGGGTCCACCACATCAGCGCCAGCAGCAGGGCCGTGGAGACCAGGGTGACCACCCAGCCGCGATCCATCCAGTAGGCCAGCAACCACGGCAGGGCCGCGGCCAGTCCCAGCACCGGCAGCAGGCGCAGGAACAGGCGGAAGGTGAAGGAGCGCGTTCTCAACATGGCCGTTTCATTCGCGCGGGATGCCGTGGCGGTCCATGCGCCGGTACAGCGCCTGCCGGCTCAGGCCGAGGTCGGCGGCGGCCTGGGCGATGACGCCGCCGGCGCGCTCCAGCGCGCCGACGATGCGCGCGCGGTCCGGCTCGTCCGCCGGCGCGGTCGGGCGCAGCGGCGCGCGCGGCAGGTTGAGGTCGGGCGCTTCGATCCGGGGCCCCTGCGCGAGCAGGCTGGCGCGCTGGATCACGTTGCGCAGTTCGCGCACGTTGCCGGGCCAGGTGTGCCGCTGCAGCGCCTGCACGGCCTGCGGCGACAGCGCCTTGCCCTCGTCGCCGAGGAAATGGCGCGCCAGCGGCAGGATGTCCTCGCGCCGCTCGCCCAGCGCCGGCAGCGCCAGCTCCACGGTGTTGAGGCGGTAATAGAGGTCTTCGCGGAAGCTGCCGTCGCGGATCATCGCCGGCAGGTCGGCGTTGGTGGCGCTGACCACGCGCACCTTCACCTGGCGCTCGCGGTTGGAACCCAGGCGCTCGAAGCGGCCGGTCTCCAGCACGCGCAGCAGTTTCATCTGCCCGGTCAGCGACAGGTTGCCGATCTCGTCCAGGAACAGGGTGCCGCCGTCGGCAGCCTCGAACTTGCCCTCGCGCGCCTTGTTGGCGCCGGTATAGGCGCCGGCTTCGGCACCGAACAGTTCGGCCTCGATCAGCTCGGCGGGGATCGCGCCGCAGTTGAGCGCGACGAACGGGCCGCCGCGCTTGCCGGAGTTGGCCTGGATGATCTCGGCGATCTTCTCCTTGCCGGCGCCGTTGGGGCCGGTGATCAGCACCGGCAGGTCGGAGCGGGCGACTTGGCACGCCAGGCTGATGACGCGCTCGCTGGCCGGGTCGGCGAACACCACGCCGGCCAGGTCGTAGCGCTCGTGCAGGCTCTGCCGCTGTTTCAGCTCGCGCTGGCGGCGGCGGCTCAGTTCGCGGCGGGTCTCGGCCAGCTCCAGCAGGTTGTTGACCGTGGTCAGCAGGCGCCCGTCGTCCCACGGCTTGGCCAGGTAGTCGGCGGCGCCGGCCTTGACCAGTTCCACCGCGCTGTCCAGATGGGTCCAGGCGGTGAGCAGGATCACCGGCAGGTCCGGCCAGCTGTCGCGGATCTGCCGGAACAGCACCTGCCCTTCCTCGCCGGAGGTGGTATCGGCGGTGAAGTTCATGTCCTGGATCACCAGGTCGAACTCCTGCTCGGCGAGCATCGCCAGCCCCTGCTCGGGCGAGCACGCATGCCGCGTCTCGATGTCGTGCAGCGAGAACAGCACGTCCAGCGCGGTGGCCACGGCGGCGTTGTCGTCGATGATCAGTATCTGCGGCATCACGGTTGGGGCAGGCGGGAGGAAAAGGGAAGCGCAGACCTTACACGCTGCGCACCGCATCCGCAGGTGGCGGCTGCGGCTTCGAAAGGCGTCTGGCGGGCGTTGGCCGGCATCATGCGCCGCGCGTTGCCATGGCCGGTGAAATCGACGCCGCGCGACGGGCCGGGCCGGACACCGCGCACTGGCCGGTGAGCAGCAGCACCGCCGCACCGATCGGCAGCCAGTGCAGCGGCAGCCGCGGCAGTTCGTGGTAGTGCATCAGCAACTGATTGATCGCCAGCGCCAGCGGCAGGCCCAGCGCCAGCCCGGCGCAGCCCAGCAGCAGGTTTTCCCAGCGGAAATGGCCCAGGATCTGCCGCCGGGTAGCGCCCAGCGCGCGGCGGATGCCGATCTGCCGGGTACGTTGCTCGATCCAGTAGCCGCTGAGGCTGGCGATGCCGATCACGGTGATCAGGGTGACCACCACGCAGACGGTGCCGAGCAGCCAGACGGCCGCGCGCCGTTGCGTGAATGCGTCGCGCCGCTGGCTTTCGTAATCGATGACGACCGGCGGCACGCCGCGCATCAGGCGGCCGCCGAACTGGCGTTCCAGCAGCGCGGGGATGGCCTTGGCCACTTCGTCCCGGCGCAGGGGATCGGTGCGCACCACGTAGGACATGACCGGCAGGTTGTCGAACCTGCGCGCCGGGTAGAGCATCGAATACTCGGCCTGGCCGTCGTCCAGTTCGCCGAGCTGGTAGCGCAGCAGATGGCGGACGGTACCGACTACCACGTAGTAGCTGTCGTCGTCGGGGCCTTCGTCGCCGCCCAGCCGGCCACCGAGCGCGCCGCCATCGGGGAACAGGTGCCGGGCCAGGGCTTCGGTGATCACCACCGGCACGATGTTGCCGCGGTTGCCATCGCCGAACAGGGCGCCGGTGGCGGCGTACTCGTCGTCGCTGAAATCCCGGCCCTGCACGATCTCCAGGCCCAGCGCCTGCACCAGTCCGTCGCCGGCATAGCCGGTGGCGGCCACCGCGACGCCGGCCGGGCTTTTCACCGGCAGTTCGAAGGTCATCACCTGGCGCATCGGCACGCCGGTGGTCGGCGCGACCGCGCGCACGCCGGGAAGCGCGCGCAGGGCTTCCCGGGTGGCCTGCACCTCGGCGGTGCTCCAGCGGCCCTTGCCCAGGATCAGCTGGTCCACCAGCAGCACTTCGTCGCGGACGATGCCGTCGTCGACCAGCAGCGGCGCCAGTTGCCTTTGCAGCAGGAACAGGGCGTTGGTCAGGATGGCGCAGGCCAGGGCGATCTGGGCGATGACCAGCAGCGGCATCAGCCGATGGCGGCGCAGCCCCGAGATGATCGGGCCGATGGCGGGTAAGGTGAAAGCGGTTCCCATGGTCATTCCCCGTCAGAGGCTCTTCACCTGCAGCGCCGGCTCGATGCGTGTCGCCCGCCAGGCCGGCAGCACGCCCACCAGCAGGCCGACCAGCATCGCCAGTGCGAGCAGGGCGAGGAACAGCAGCGGATTCAGGTGCGCCAGTTCGGTATAGCCACGGTCCTGCAGGCGCACCACCCACAGCCCGAACAGGGTCAGCGGCAACGCCAGCAGGCCGCCGGCCAGGCCGGCGATGCCGGCTTCGGTCAGGCATTGCAGGACGATGTCGCGGCGCGACGCGCCCAGCACGCGGCGTACCCCCAGTTCCGTGCCGCGACGCAGGAAGCGCGCCGCCAGCAGCCCGGCGACGTTGACCATGCACAGGCCGAGCAGGCCTGCCGCCAGCCACAGGTTCAGGTGCACGCTGGCCGGCACTGCGCGGTTGGCGGCCAGCCATTGCCGCACGCTGTACAGCCGCGACTGCGGGGGACGCACGAAGACGCCCTCGGCATGGCGCTGGCGGGTGTAACCGTCGAGCTGGTCGTTGAACGAGCGCACGGATTCGGGCGTGGTCAGCTCGGCCCACAGCTGCAGGAAGCGGCAGGCGCCGACGTCGAGTTCGTTGAAGCGGAACCCGCCATGCTTGCCGCGGTCGCAGTCCTGGCTGCTCGCCGGCGTCACGCCGGCATCCAGCGCGCTTTCCAGCGGCAGGTAGACGCGCACGGCGAACTGCTTGCCCCACGCGCTCTCGTTGCCCTGCAGCGCGTAGAAGTGCGGTTGCGGATTCCACCCGGCGCTGATGCCGATGACCTGGAACAACGTCCTGCCGATACGGACCCGCTGGCCGGTGCCATTGGCGGTGCCGAGCAGTTTCAGGCTGGTTTCGCGGTCGATGATCGCCACCGGGGCATGTTCGCGTTCCTCCTGCGCGGTCCAGTAGCGGCCGTGCTGCAGCGGTACCGCGAACATCGACGGCATCGGCCCGGTGGCGAGCAGCGCGCGCACCGAGGCCTGGGTGCTGCCGTCCTCGTTGTCGAGGGACAGCGAGGTCGGCACCAGCGCCGCCTGCCGCGCCTGCGGCATGGCAGCGGCAAGCGCCTTTACGTCGGCCAGCTTCAGCAGGCGCGGCGGCGTGCGGCTTTCGTCGTCGAGCTTGTCGCCGGCGTCGGGCGCCTGCCGCGAATCCACCCACGCCAGGTACAGGTTGCGGCTCTGGCCCGGCAGCGGATCGGCCGAGAGCATCGCCAGCAGGGTCAGCATGGTCATCGTCGCGGCCAGGCCCAGCGCCATCGTGAACACCGCCAGCAGCATCGTGCGCGGGTGCCGGCACAGTCCCTTCAAGCCCAGCTCCAGCGTGTAGTTCATGGCTGCACCGCCGGTGGATGGGCTGCGCGGTGGGCATAGCTCAGCACGCGGGTGATCGACCACTGGCCATCGTGCAGGCGCCAGAGCATGACGAAGTCGGCCAGCCCCTCGCACCTGCCGCTGGCGGTATCGCAGAAACGGTGGCTGCCCTGGGCGATGGCGCCGAAGTCCTTGACCGGGAATACCTGCAGGCTGCCGGCCACCCGTTCGCGGGTGTAGCGGCCGCAGGCGTGGCGGCGCGTGTTGTCCAGCATCGCCTCGCGGGTCCAGGTGACCCCGCCGGTGTCGTGGTAGAACTCGACCGCCGGGTCGAAGTAGCCGGCGTGCTTCTGCAGCTGCGCAGGGTCCTGGCACTGGTTGAAGCTGTCGAACACCGCATCGTCGAGCGCGGTGATGGTGGTGGCCAGGTCGTCGGCCGCCAGCACGGCGGCGGCGGGCGACATCAGCAGCAGGGGCAACAGGCGCAGCGTGGTCTTCATCAGGAGTTCCCGCGGATATCAGGCGCTGCGCGTGGCGACGGCCGGTGGAATGGAGGCGGCGCGGCGCGCGGGTCCAAGTACCGCGGCCTGGCCCAGCAGCCACAGCAGCAGCGCGCTGGCCGGAATGTAGACCAGCGGCAGGCGCGGCAGTTCGTACTGGCGCATCAGGGTCAGGTTCAAGGTATAGGCAAGCAGCACGCCGAGCACGATGCCGGTACTGGTGAGCACGAAATTCTCCGCCTGGAAATAGCGCAGGATCTGCGCGCGGGTGGCGCCGAGCGCGCGGCGGATGCCGATCTGGCGGGTACGCTGCTGCACCCAGAAACTGGCCAGGCCGACGATGCCGAAGGCGGTCACCGCCAGCAGCGCGACGCAGACGCTCACCAGCAGCCAGATCACCGCGCGGTCGCGGCTGTAGAAGTCGCGGCGCATTTCGCTCACCGTGCTCTGCGTGTCGATGATCCGGTTGGGATCGGTCCGGTTGAGCGCGGCCACGGCGGCCTTGAGCACTTCGCCGCGGCGTTCGGGATCGGTGCGCAGCACGTAGTCGCCGTTGGATGTCCACAGCGGGAAGATCATGGTGTGGAAGCTGTCCTCGAAGGTGCGGCCGCGCCCCGGCGCGATGAGCCGGTCGACCACGCCGACCACGCGGCTGGGCTTGTCGCCCCAGACGTAGATGTCCTGGCCGAGCGCGCTCCTGCCCGGGAACAACCGCGCCGCCAGCGAGCGGCTCAACAGGACGGAAGGCACCTGCGGCGTCGGTCCGGCCGCCTCCAGCGCATCCTGGCTCTGGTATTCGTCGGGATTGAAGCCGCGGCCCTCGGCGATGCGCAGACCCAGGGTGGGCAGCAGCCGGCCATCGTCCATGTAATTGGACGCGGTGACGATGGACTCGGCCTGGCCCGGGCGCAGGTTGATGCCCGAGGCCCAGACGTTGTCGCCGTAGGGCAGCTGGTTGACGCTGGTGACCGACCTGACCCCGGGCACGGCGGCCAGGGTGGCGGTGTCCTCGCGCCGCATCGCGTCGCGGTTGCGGTCCGGCTGCAGGCTGCTGACGCTGATGTAGACCAGTTCGTCCTCGGCGATGCCGCTGTCGCGGCGCATCTCCCCGGTACGGTGGCCGATCACGAAGATCGCATTGCAGATGATCGCGCAGCTCAGCGCGATCTCAAGCACGATCAACGCCGCGGCGGTCTTGTGCCGCATCAGGACGGAGAGGATGGGGCGGATTTCCATGGCGTTTCTCTCCTTACTGGCTCTTGAGCTGCAATGCCGGCGGCACCTGCATCGCCCGCCACGCCGGCAGCATGCCGGCCAGCAGGCTGGCCAGCAGGGCCAGTGCGAAGGTCATCAGCAGCGTGCCGATGTCCAGCTGCGCCAGGCGTGCGTAGTCGTCCGGCTGCTGGCGGATCAGCCACAGCCCCAGCGCGGCGAAGCCGAGGCCGAGCAGACCGCCGGCCAGGCCGATCGCGCCGGCCTCGGTCAGGCATTGCCGGAAGATGTCGCCGCGCGCGGCGCCGAGCGCGCGGCGCACGCCGATCTCGCCGCTGCGGCGCAGGAACTTGGCCAGCAGCAGGCCGACCGTGTTGAGCAGGCACACCAGCAGGAAGCCGAACGCCAGCCACATCTGCATGCGCACGTCGTTGGGCACCACCCGGTTGTAGTCGAGCCAGCCCATCACGTCGTCCAGGCGCACATTGGTCGGTCGCTCGAAGCGGCCGGCGGCGCGCTGCTGGTCCGAATAGTCGGCCAGGTACTTGTGGTAGTCGGCGGCCTTCTCTGGCGATTCCAGTTCCACCCAGTACTGCAGCCAGGTGCAGGGCGCATTGAGTCCGCGCGCGCCTTCCGGGTCGCCGTTGCTGTTGCCCCAGCAGTTCATGTTGCCCTGCGTGGGCAGGCGCATGTCGCGCGAGGTGGAGAACGGCAGGAACACCTGTTCGCCGCCGCCGAAGCGGCGGTTGCTCAGGTCGTAGAAACGCGGGTTGAGCTTCCACTCGTCCATCACCCCGATGACGCGCAGTACGCCCTGCGACACGTGGATCTCGCGTCCGATCGGATCGGCATCGCCGAACAGTTTTTCGGCCAGCTTGGCGCCGATTACCGCCACGCGCGCGCGCGACATGTCATCGTCCGCGCTCCACGCATGGCCGGCGCGCAGCGGCGCGTTGAACATGGCGAAGAAATCGGCCGAGGTGTAGCGCGACGCGGCGCGGAACGGCTGTGCGGCGGTACCCTCGGGCAGCACCGTCAGCGAGCCGGCGCTCATCATCGCCTGGCGCAGTCCGCGCTTCTGCCGCAGCAGTTCCTCGGAGTCGAAGCGGGTCATCTGCTCCATCGGCTCCGGGTCCACGCTGACATCGCGGCCGAGCGTGCGCGGTTCCAGCCGCGGATAGAACAGCCGCGTGCTCTTCTCCGGGATCGGGTCGCCGGACAGCACCTTGTACAGCGTGAGCGTGGTCATGGCCGCGCCGATGCCGATGCCGATCGTCACCACCATCAACGCGGTCAGTACCTTGTTGCGGCGGAAACTGCGCAGCGCGAGCTGCAGGTAGTAGCCGAGCATGAGGGCTCCAGGATTTCCTTTTCCCTTCGGGGGATGACCCCCGGGGGATTGCGGTGCGAAGTGATGGATGAGGGGACTGGCGCGATCCGGTGGTCTCCGGCCGCAGCCCCTCCCCCGTGGGGAGAGGGGCATTCGGCCGGCTCAGGTGCTGCGGGTGGCGACGGCCGGCGGGATCGCCGCGGCGCGGCGGGCCGGGCCGAACACCGCCATCTGCCCCAGCAACCACAGCGCGCCCGCGCCGACCGGCATGTACAGCAGCGGCAGGCGCGGCAGTTCGTAGCGTCCCATCAGCCACTGGTTCAGCAGGTAGGCCAGCAGCATGCCGATGACGATGCCGATCGTCGCCAGCAGGAAGTTCTCGGTCTGGAAATAACGCAGGATCTGGCCCCTGGTCGCGCCCAGCGCACGGCGGATGCCGATCTGCTTGGTGCGCTGCTGCACCCAGAAGCTGGCCAGGCCGACGATGCCCAGCGCGGTGACCAGCAACAGCAGGCCGCTGACGATCAGCAGCAGGCCGATCATGTCGCGATCGTTGGCGAAGTACCTGGCGCGGCCCTGCTCGTAGGTCTGCTTGCGCCAGACCAGGCGGTTGGGGTCGTTCTTGTCCAGCGCGGCCAGCGCCTGGTCGAGCACCTCGGCGCGGCGAGCCGGGTCGGTGACGCGGACCAGGTAGCGGCCGCCGTTGGAGAAGTTCATGCGGATCGGGAAGATCACCGAGAACGTGCGGTTGCCGCCCATCAGGTTCGGGCGCAGCAGGGTGTCGACCACGCCGACGATGGTCAGCTGGATGTTGGCCATGTACACGGTTTTGCCGACCGCGCCGCCGTCGGGGAACATCTTGTCGGCGGACGCCTTGCTCAGGATGATCGCCGAGCGCAGGCTGGCGACGTCTTCGATCGAACGCAGCTCGTCGTTGCTCTTGTACTCGTCGGCGTTGAAGTCGCGGCCGGCGATCAGCTTCAGGCCCATGGTGGCCAGCGCGCCCTCGTTGACCAGGTACTGGGTGGCGTTGAGGGTAGGCACTTCCTGCTCGGGAGTGAGCGAGAGCGAGGTGTTCCAGCTGCCGTTCTGGAACGGCAGCTGGTTGGTGATCGCCACGCGCTCCACGCCGGGGATGGCGCGCAGCGAGGCCAGGTCTTCGGCGGTGCGGGCGTCGGCGTCGGTCTGCTGGCCGATGCCGCTCAGGGCGATCTCGATCAGGCGGTCGTCGTCGATACCGCTGGCCAGGTTCAGGGTTTCCAGGCGCTGGGTGACGATGAACAGCGCGTTGCAGATGATGGCGCAGCTCAGCGCGATCTCCAGCACGATCAGGGCGGCAGCCATCTTGTGGCGCGCCAGCGTGGAGAGGATGGGGCGGATTTCCATGGGGTTCTCCGGGAGCGGAAAATAAAAAAACGAGGAGTGGGAAGTGAGAGGAGAGCCGGTCGCCTGCTCCCCACTCCTCCAGTTGTTCCAGCTTTATTGGCTCTTGAGCTGCAGCGCCGGCGTCACCTGCATCGCCCGCCATGCCGGCAGGATGCCCGCCAGCAGGCTGGCGGCGATGGCCAGGGCGAAGGTCAGCAGCAGCATCGAGCCGTCCAGGTGCGCCAGCGACGCGTACTCGGCCGGACGCTGCCGTACCGCCCACAACCCGCCCAGCGCGAACAGCAGGCCCAGCAGGCCGCCGGCCAGCCCCACCGTGCCGGCCTCGACCAGGCACTGCTTGAAGATCTCCATGCGGCTGGCGCCGAGCGCGCGGCGCACGCCGATCTCGCCGCTGCGGCGCAGGAACTTGGCCAGCAGCAGGCCGACCGTGTTGACCAGGCACACCAGCAGGAAACCGAAGGCCAGCCACATCTGCAGGCGCACGTCGCCGGGCACCACGCCGCGGAAGTCCATCCACTGCATCACGTTGCGCAGGCGGGTATTGGCCGGGCGCTCGAAACGGCCGGCGGCACGCTGCTGGTCGGAGTAGTTGTCCAGGTAGGTCTTGAACGTGGCGGCGTCGCCGGCCGAGTCCAGTTCCACCCAGTACTGGATCCAGGCGCAGGGTACGTTCAGCGCGGTGGCATCGTTGACGATCTCGCGGCCGAAGCAGTTCATGTTGCCGCTGCGGTCCAAGTCCAGGTCGCGCGAGGTGGAGAAGGGCAGGAACACCTCTTCCTTGCGGTCGAACTTGCCGACGAACACGTCGTAGAACAGCGGCTGCGGCGACCACGTATCGAGCACGCCGACGATGCGCAGCGGGTGGCCTTCGAACAGTACTTCGCGGCCGACGCTGTTCTCGCCCTTGAACAGCTTCTCGTTGAGGGTGCGGCCGATCACCGCCACCCGCGCGTGGCCGGTGTCCTCGGCACCGCTCCAGCCCTGTCCGTACAGGAACGGCGTGTCGAACATCGGGAAGAAATCGCCCGAGGTGAAGCGCGCGCCGACGCTGAACGGCTTGAGCGCGTCGACCCGCGGATCGACGATGCCGTCGCCGCCGGTCATCATCGCCTGCCGCGGCGCCTTCTTCTGCCGCAGCAGTTCCTCGGCATCGAAGCGGGTCAACTGCTGCTCCGGTTCCTCGCCGGGCTTGTAGCCGTCGCGGGTATAGGGATCGAGCTGGACGTAGAACAGGCGCTCGCTCTTGTGCGGGATGGGGTCGCCGGACAGCACCTTGAACACGGTCAGGGTGGTCATCGCCGCGCCGATGCCCAGCGCGATGGCCAGCACCATCAGCGCGGTGAGCACCTTGTTGCGGCGGAAGCTGCGCAGCGCGAGTTTGAAGTAGTAGGCGAACATGCTTGTTTCCTTGCGCGGTTCAGGCGCTGCGGGTGGCGACGATGGGTGGGACGGCGGCGGCGCGCAGCGCCGGGCCGATGACGGCGGCCTGGCCCAGCAGCAGCAAGGCCACCGCGCCAAGTGGCAGGTAGTGCAGCGGCAGCCGCGCGGTTTCGAAGTAGTGCATCAGCATCTGGTTGCCGCCATAGGCCAGCAGCATGCCGAGAGTGATGCCGGTGCCGGTCAGCAGCAGGTTCTCGGTCTGGAAGTAGCGGGTGATCTGGCCGCGGGTGGCGCCGAGCGCGCGGCGGATGCCGATCTGCTTGGTGCGCTGCTGCACCCAGAAGCTGGCCAGGCCGATGATGCCCAGCGCGGTGACCAGCAGCATCGCGGCGATCACGCCGACCAGCAGCCATGCCATGGCGCGGTCGCTGCGGAAATAGCGTTCGCGCAGTTCGGACAGCATGCGGCTCTGCTGCTGGTCGATCACCGCCTCGGGCACGGCGCGGGCTACCGCCGCGCGCGCGGCCTGCATCACCTGGGGCAGGTCGAGCGGATCGGCACGCAGCACGTAGGTGCCCGATTGCGCGTCGTCGCGCACCGGCACGATCACCGACCATTGCACGCCGGCCACGCCTTCCTCGGTGCGGCCGGGGGAGGTGACGGCGAAGTGGTCCACCACGCCGGTCACGCGGAAATGCGCGCCGCTCCACAGTTCCTTGCCCAGCGGGCTCTCGCCCGGCCACAGGTGCTCGGCCAGTGCGCGGGTGATCCACACCGGTGCGTCGCTCGGCACGAAGTTGTCGATCGGCTGGAAATCGCTGGCGGCGAAGGCGTTGCCCTGTACCGGGCGCAGGCCCAGCGTCTCGATCGCGGCGGCATCGGCCATGTAGAAGTGCAGCACGCCGCCCCACTGCTTCCCCTCGCGGTCGAGCGTGGCACCCATCATGCCAGCGCGCGGGCCGAACGGGGCGCTGTTGGCGGTGCCGGCGGCGCGCACGCCGGGGATCGCGCGCAGCGCGCCGAGCACGCGTGCGTTGAGATCGGCGTTGTTGCAGCCGTCGCAGCCGCTCAGCGCGATCATGCCCACGGTGTTTTCCTGCACGCCACTGTCGATATGCATCAGCTCCAGGCGGCCGGCGATCAGCAGGAAGGCATTGCACAGCACCGCGCAGGCCAGCGCGATTTCCAGCACGATCAATGCGGCGGCGATGCGGTGGCGGCCCAGGGCGGAGAGGATTGGCTTGATGTCCATGCGTTGGCTCCGCTTACAGGGTCTTCAGCTGCATCGCCGGCGCGATGCGGCTGGCGCGCGAGGCGGGGAACAGTCCGGCGACGATGCTGGCCGACACCGACAAGACGAAGGTGGCCGCGAACATCGGCAGATCCAGGTGCACGAGATCGGCGTATTCCACCGGCTGGCTGCGGATCGCCCACAACCCGAGCAGGGTCAGCAGCAGGCCGAGCGTGCCGCCGATCAGGCCGATCAGGCCGGCTTCGATCAGGCACTGCGCGAAGATCGAGCGCTTCGACGCGCCCAGCGCACGGCGCACGCCGATCTCACCGCTGCGGCGCAGGAACTTGGCCAGCAGCAGGCCGACCGTGTTGAACAGGCAGATCACCAGGAACGCCAGCGCCAGCCAGCTCTGCAGGCGCACGTCGCGCGGCACCACGTGGTTGTAGTCCAGCCACTGCATCAGCGACAGCAGGCGCGCATTCTCCGGGAAGGGAATACGGCCCAGCGCTTTCTGCTGCGCGGCGTAGTCGGCGACGAAGCGGCGGTAGTCGGCGACCTTGGCGGCGCTGCCCAGTTCCACCCACAGCTGCAGCCAGACGCACTCGCTGTTCTGCAGGTGGCCGGGCACGGCAGGCAGTGCATTGCAGGTGAACTGGCTGAAGTTGCCATCGTTGATTTCCAGCCCGGTCTGGAACGGCACCATCACGTCCTCGGGCTTGCCGTAGAAGCTGGCGGTGTCGCCCTGCGAGAAGTTGCCGCCGGCCAGGGTGTGGAACTGCGGCGACGGTCGCCACGGTCCCAGCACGCCGACGATGCGCACGTCGGCATCGCGGATGCGCAGGGTGCGGCCGACGCTGTCCTTGCCGCCGAACAGTTTTTCGTTGAGGTCGGACGAGATGACGGCGACCCGCGCGCGCCGCTCGTCGTCTTCGCCCGTCCAGGGGCCGCCGAAGGCGAAGGGCACCGCGAACATCGGGAAGAAGTCGGCGTGCGTGGAAAGCATCATCGTCATCAGCGGCGGTTGCCCGGTTTCCGGCGCGTGCAGTTTGATCTCGCTGTCGTTCACCAGCGCCTGGCGGTCGCCGCGCCTGGCACGCCACAGGTCCATCGCCGAGGTGTAGTCGAGCATGTCCGGCGGGTAGCGCCGCGCGCGCTCGGTCGAGAGCGCATCGACCTGCGGGTAGAAGATGTGCTGGCTGCGGCCCGGCAGCGGATCGCCGGACAGCAGGTGCATCACCGTCAGCGTGGTCATCGCCGCGCCGATGCCCACGGCGATGGACAGCACCATCAGCGTGGTGAGCACCGGCGTGCGCCGCAGGCTCTGCAGGCCGAGTTTCAGGTAGTAGGCGAACATGGACGGTTCCGGTTGCGGGGAATCGCTCCTCCTCTTTGCCGGGCAAAGGGGAGGTCGGGAGGGGGCGGACGCAAGCCAGGGCGCCCCTCCCCGGGCCCCGCCTGTCCGCGGGGCGGACGGGCGGGGGAACGGGTCAGACCTGCGCCAGCGACGGTTCGCGCAGCAGGTCGGTGGCCTGGCCGTCGACGATGTGCACGTTGCGCTGCGCGCGCGCGGCCAGCTCCGGATCGTGGGTCACCATGACGATGGTGGTGCCCTGGCTGTTGATCTCCTCCAGCAGTTCCATGACGCCGCGCGCCATCTGCGTGTCCAGGTTGCCGGTCGGTTCGTCGGCCAGCAGCAGGCGCGGGCTGCCGGCCAGGGCGCGGGCGATGGCGGCGCGCTGCTGCTGGCCGCCGGACAGTTCGGCCGGGTAATGCTTCATGCGCGAGCCCAGGCCGACGCTGCTCAACGCCTTCTCGATGCGCTCGCGGCGTTCGGCGGCGGGCATGCCGCGGTAGCGCAGCGGCACGTCGACGTTGTCGAACAGGTTCAGGTCGGGGATCAGGTTGAAGCCCTGGAAGATGAAGCCGATCTTCTGGTTGCGCAGGCGCGAGCGGGCGTCGTCGCCGAGGTGGCTGACGTCCTGCCCATCCAGCAGGTACTGGCCGCTGGTGAAGGTCTCCAGCAGCCCGGCGATGTTGAGGAACGTGGTCTTGCCCGAGCCCGACGGGCCGGTGACGGCGACGAACTCGCCTTCGCGCACGTGCAGGTCGAGCGAGCGCAACGCGTGGGTTTCGACCTGTTCGGTGCGGAAGACCTTGGAAACGGATTGCATCTGGAGCATGGGAAGTTCCTGCGCTGGAAAGTGGGAATGTGGAAAAGGCGGGGAAATCAGTTGATGGAAACGCGTTCGGCGTCGCCGAACAGGTCGGTACCGGAAACGACGACCTTCTCGCCCGGCTGCAGGCCGGAGACGATCTCGACTTCGCCCAGGCTGCTGACGCCGAACTGCACCGGGCGGCGGCTGGCGGTGCTGCCGTTGACCACCCAGGCGTAGCGGCCGCCGGACTGCTCGACGAACGGACCGCGCTCGACCTTGATCACGTCCTTGCGGGTGTCGAGCAGGATGCGCGCGCTCATGCGCTGGCTCTGGCGCAGGCCTTCGGGCTGCTTGTCGGAGAAGCGGATGCGTGCCACGACCTCGCCGTTGACCACTTCCGGCGAGACGGCCGAAATCTCGCCCGGGAACGGCTGGCCGGAACCGCTGGTGAGCTGCGACGGCATGCCGATCGCCAGGTCGCGGGCGAAGCTCTCGGGCACCTTGATCTCGATCTCGAAGCGCGACAGGTCGACCACGCCCAGGATCGGCGCATTGGTCGCGACCTGCGTGTGCTGGGTGGCCTGCACCTGGCCGACCTGGCCGTCGAACGGCGCGCGCAGGGTCAGCGCGTCCACCTGGCGCTGCACTTCGTCCACCACCGCCTGCTGGCGGTTGGCGAGCAGGCGCTTGTTGCGCGCGTCCAGGTCGGCGCCCTGGCTCTGCAGGGCGGCATCGCTCCTGGCGTGCTGCAGGGTGATCTCGGCCTTCTTCAGGTCGTCCTGCGCCTTGGCCAGGTTGACCTGCGGCACGGCGCCGCCATCGAAGCCGCGCTGGTAGCGCTCCAGGTCGCGCGCGGCGGCCTGGCGGTCGATGGCGGCCTGGTCGGTGACCTTGCTGGCGGTGGCGCGGGCCAGGGTGGCGTCGAGCGCGGCGCGGCCGGCCTCGGCTTCCAGGCCGGCCAGGGTGGCCTGTTCCTGGGCCAGTTTGCTGCGCAGTTCCGGGCTGTCGATCACCGCCAGCTCCTGGCCCTGCTTGACCACGTCGCCGGCTACCACCTTCAGGGTCACCGTGCCGGCGGAGATCGCATACAGCACCGGGCTGTTGGCGGCGATCACGCGGCCATCGGCGGCGATGTCGCGGACCAGGTCGCCGCGGCCGACGGTGGCGATGCGCAGGCGCGCGCCATCGAACGAGCGCGAGCCGCCGAGCCAGCCCTTGGCGACGAAGCCGATGCCGGCCAGGACCACCAGCGCGGCCACGGCCGGCCACAGCCAACGGCGCCATTTCGGCTGGGAGCGCTGGGAAAGGGTGTGGTCCTGTGCGGAGGTGTCGCGGATCATCGTCGGCATCGCTGGAAGAGTTGGTATCGGTTAAGCAGATCCCGTGCCAACTTCCATGTGCATGAAAAACAAGGAGTATTTTTCGGACTTCGATGTGTCCGGGTGTCCGCGGACACCGGCGCGGACAGTGTCCGCGGGCGCGATGTCCGGCGGTTGTCCGGTGGATGTCCGAAGCGGCTGACCTAGAATGTCCGCCTGTGAATCCGGATGGATGGACTATGTGCGGCATTGTGGGAGCGATCGCTGATCGCGACGTGGTACCGGTACTGATCGAAGGACTGAAGCGGCTGGAATACCGGGGCTACGATTCTTCCGGCATTGCCGTGCTGGACGATCGCGACATCCGTCGCGTGCGCCGCACCGGCCGCGTCGCCGAGATGGAAAACGCCGCCGCCGCCGAAGGCTTCGCCGCGACGCTCGGCATCGGCCATACCCGCTGGGCCACCCATGGCGGCGTCACCGAATCGAACGCGCACCCGCACGTCAGCCACGGCGTTGCGCTGGTGCACAACGGCATCATCGAGAACCACGAGGAGCAGCGCGAGAAGCTGGGCGCGCTGGGCTATGTGTTCGAATCGCAGACCGATACCGAGGTCATCGCGCACCTGATCCACCATCACCTCAAGGCCGGCCATGACGACCTGCTGGCCGCCCTGCAGCGCACGGTGAAGGAATTGACCGGCGCCTACGCGCTGGCGGTGATCAGCCAGAACGAGCCGGACCGGATGGTGGTGGCGCGGATGGGCTGCCCGCTGCTGGTGGGCCTGGGCGAAGGCGAGAACTTCGTGGCCTCCGATGTATCGGCGATCCTGCAGGCCACCCGTCGGGTGATGTTCCTGGAGGAAGGCGACACCGCCGAACTTACCCGCGAGGGGGTGCGCGTATTCGATGCGGACAACCTGCCGGTGCAGCGCGAGCAGCGCCTGTCCGACGTGTCGCTGGCCTCGCTGGAGCTGGGGCCGTACCGCCACTTCATGCAGAAGGAAATCCACGAGCAGCCGCGCGCGCTGGCCGACACCATCGAGGCCGCGATCGATGCCGGTGGGTTCCCGGCGACGCTGTTCGGCGCGAACGCGGAAACGGTGCTGCGCGACATCGAGGGCGTGCAGATCCTGGCCTGCGGCACCAGTTACTACGCCGGCTTGACCGCGCGTTACTGGATCGAGGCCATCGCCGGCCTGCCCTGCAGCGTGGAGATCGCCAGCGAGTACCGCTACCGCGATGCGTTCGCCAACCCGAAGCACCTGATCGTCACCATTTCCCAGTCCGGCGAAACCCTGGACACGATGGAGGCGCTGAAGTACGCCAAGTCGCTGGGGCACACGCACACGCTGTCGATCTGCAACGTGCCGGAAAGCGCGATCCCGCGCGCCAGTGAGCTGGTCTGCTACACCCGCGCCGGCGCCGAGATCGGCGTCGCCTCGACCAAGGCCTTCACCACCCAGCTGGCGGCACTGTTCCAGCTGACCGTGGTGCTGGGCAGGCTGCATGGCAAGATCAACGCCGGGCAGGAGGCGGACTACCTGGAACAGCTGCGCCACCTGCCTGGCAGCGTGCAGCACGCGCTGAACCTGGAGCCGCAGATCGTCGCCTGGGCCGAGCGTTTCGCCGGCAAGTCCAATGCGCTGTTCCTCGGCCGTGGCCTGCATTACCCGATCGCGCTGGAAGGCGCGCTCAAGCTCAAGGAAATCTCCTACATCCACGCCGAGGCCTATCCGGCCGGCGAGCTCAAGCACGGGCCGCTGGCACTGGTCGACGCGGAAATGCCGGTGGTGGTGATCGCGCCCAACGACAGCCTGCTGGAGAAGGTGAAGTCCAACATGCAGGAGGTGCGCGCGCGCGGCGGCGAACTGTTCGTGTTCGCCGACCAGGACAGCAACTTCAGCGAATCGGAAGGCGTGCACGTGATCCGCACGCCGCGCCATGCCGGCGTGTTGAGCCCGGTGGTGCACACCATCCCGGTGCAGATGCTGGCGTACCACACGGCGCTGGCCCGCGGCACCGACGTGGACAAGCCGCGCAACCTGGCCAAGAGCGTCACCGTGGAGTGAGCGCGGCGATATCCGCTTGACGACGGGGCGGCCGGAGCGGAAGAACCGCGTCCGGCCGCTTCTTCATTGCAGGCCGGCCGCGCCGAGCATCCCGCCCGCGGCGCCGCAGCCGATCACCGCCAGCCACGGCGGCAGCTTCCAGCGCGCGAGCGCAGCCAGGGCGAGGAGCGCCAGCGCGATATCCGATGGTCCATGGATGGCGCTGGTCCACACCGGGTCGTAGAGCGCGGCCAGCAGCAGGCCGACCACCGCCGCGTTGATGCCGGTCATTGCGGCGCGCATGCGCGCGTTGCCGCGCAGCCGGGCCCAGAACGGCAGGGCGCCGGCCACCAGCAGGAAGGACGGGGCGAATACCGCCACCAGGCAGAGCAGGCCGCCCGCCCAGCCTGACGGCGCGGCCTGCATGGAGGCGCCGAGAAAGGCGGCGAAGGCGAACAGCGGGCCGGGCATCGCCTGCGCCGCGCCATAGCCGGCGAGGAACGCGTCGTTGCCGACCCAGCCCGGCGGCACCACCGCGGCCTGCAGCAGCGGCAGCACCACGTGGCCACCGCCGAACACCAGCGCACCGGCGCGGAAGAATGCATTTGCTTCGGCCAGGGCCTGGCCGGGCAGCAGTGCGGCAAGCAGCGGCAGTCCGGCCAGCAGGGCGAAGAACGCGGCCAGCCACAGCATGCCGGCGCGATGCCCGACGGGCATCGTCCACGCGGCGTGTTCCCGCGGCGGCGTGGACGGGAACAGCCGCAGTCCGGCCAGCGCGGCGGCGGCGATGATGCCCGGCTGCACGAAGGCGGAAGGAGCGGACACGGCGATGCCGGCGGCCGCCAGCATGAGGGCGAGCCAGGCGCGGCCTGCATGGAGATTCCGGCCCATGTTCCAGACCGCCTGCGCCACCACCGCGACCGCCGCGATCTTGAGCCCGTGCAGCGCGCCGGCCGGTATCGCGCCGGGGTATGTGGACAGGAGCTGCGCGAAGACGATCAGGGCGACGGCCGACGGCAGGGTGAAACCGGCCCAGGCGGCGAGCGCGCCGCGATAGCCACGCCGCGACAGGCCCAGTGCCATGCCCACCTGGCTGCTGGCCGGTCCCGGCAGGAACTGGCAGAACGCGACCAGGTCGGCGTAGCTGCGTTCGTCCAGCCAGCGCCGGCGCACGACGAATTCCTCATGGAAGTACGCCAGGTGCGCGACCGGGCCGCCGAAAGCGGTCAGGCCCAGGCGCAGGAACGCCAGGAACACGCGGCCGGTGCTTTCGGCCGGCCCGGTGCGCATGCCGGCGCCGGATGGCCTGTCCGCCTCAGGCGCCATGGCCGCTCCATGGCGGGGCAGCGCCGGAACCGCCGCGGCGGCTGGCGGCGGTGCGCGGGCGCTGCGGCGTTGGCCGGAAAGCGGGAGCCGGGAAGCGTGCGGAGGACATCGGGGCGCGGAGAGCACGGGAGCGGTGCCCGACATTAGCGCGGGCCGATGACGGTGGCGTTCAACGCCGTGGGCCGTCGGTTCCGGTCGCTCCCGCCTGCCGGATCCGTTCCCGCGCGACGCTACCGGGCGGGTCCGGCCAGGGCCTGCAGCGACGTCCAGCCGACGTCGATGTTGTGCTCCAGCGGCAACGAGGCGTAGAGCCAGCGGCCCTCGCCGTCGACGCTGCTGGAGCCGGCCAGCGCGGCCTGCCCGGCGATCAGGCAGCTTCGTCCGCCGTCCGCCCGATGGCTGTCGCCCAGCGCCATCCAGGCGGTCCGGCAGCCATCGATCGGTCCGTCGTAGTAGAGCGTTCCCTTGGCGATGTTCCACTCGCGGTAGTGCGCGGCGGCGGGGAAGCGGGTGTCGTGCGCGACGATCGACTGCAGTCCGGGGTCGGCGCACCAGATGCCGGTCCGCGCTGGCCGGGTGAAGCAGACCCGCTGTCCGGCCGCGTCGTAGCGGGCGACGGCCACGTCCTCCAGCGTCGCGATGCTGCGCCAGTCCGGCAGCGAATAGAGCACCAGCCGCAGCCTGCCCTGGCCGCCATCGGTGCCGACCAGCAGGCGGTCCGGCCGGTCGGTATAGGCGGCGAAGGCCGGTGATGGCGCGGGTACCGGCAAGGGGGTCGCGGTGTCGCTGCCGGCTTCGATTTCGAACAGGCGGTCGCCGTTGTCGCCGCGCCCGATCACCAGCAGCCTGCGGCCGTCGCCCGACCATACCGGCGGATGGCGCGGCACCGGGACGATGCCCGCCACCGCGCGCAGGGTTTCCGGGTGCGCGGGCTGGCCGATCCACAGCTGCGCGTGCAGGCTGCGATCCGAAACGAAGGCCAGGGTGGCGCCGTCCGGGGAGATGCCCGGTGTCAGGTCCACGCCGCTGGAGGCGAATACCGGTTCGCCGGCGCCGCTGCCGTCGGTACGGAAGCGGAACATGCCGCTGCGCAGCCGGTCGATCTCGAAGGCCATCGACCAGTCGTCCGCGGCGATATCCGGCTGGATCGGATTGCCGCCGGCCAGCACCGGCAAGGGAACCGGGTCCCCGCCGGCCAGGTCGATGCGGTACAGCCGGACTTCTTCCTTGACCAGGCTGAAGACCACGCCCTGGCTGTCCGGCAGCCAGGCCCAGCCGCGGATGTCGCCGCGCAGGGTGGTGAGCCGGCGCGGCGCGCCGCCGCTGGCGGGCATCAGCCACAGGTCGCCGAGCGTGGTGCCGCGGCGGAAACCGAGCCAGCGCCCATCGGGGGAGTGGCGCGGCAGCGAGTCGACCGCGTCGCGGTCCACGCCGTAGTCCAGCGTCCGCCAGCGCCCGCTGGCCAGGTCGAGCCGGCGCAGGGCGCCGCCCGCGCCGGCAGCCGCGCGCATGCCGCCGGCGACGAGCGCGCGGCCATCGGCCGTCCAGTCGAACGACAGCCCGTCAGGGTCCGCGCAGTCGCCCGCCGTGCGCTCGCCGCTGCCATCGGCCGCCACAACCATGAAACGGCAGTCCTTGCCGGAGCTGCGGACGAAGGCGATGCGCCGGCCGTCGCGCGACCACGCCGGCAGGCTGTCCTGTTCTCCGGGACCGGGGAACGCGAACTGGCGCGCGCTGGCCTGCGAGGTGCGCTGGATGTGCAGCAGTTGCCTGCGCGTGCGCGGATCGAGGCGGGCGAATACCAGCTGCGTTCCATCCGGCGACAGCCGCGGCATGGTTTCCTGCTCGGGCGAGGAAACGATCGCCCGATACTGCAGCGACGGCGCGTGCAGGGAGTCGGCGGCTCCGGGCAGCGCGCCTTTGTCGCGCGTGGAGCCGGCATGCAGGAACAGCGCCAGCGATCCGAACAGTGCCGTTGCCGCTGCCGCCAGTGTCCACCCGCGTCGCCGTACCCGTCCGCGGGGGATCGCGGCAGGCGGGGGCGCGGACGGCGCAGGCTCGGCGGCCGCGACGGGCGGTGCCTGCCATTGGTGCGCGGCCAGCAGGCGATAGCCGCCCTTGGCGATGGTCTCGATGTAGCGCGGCGCTTCGCGATCATCGCCGAACGCCTTGCGCAGCAGGGCGATGGCCTGGGTCAGCACATCGTCGGTGGGCAGGGTGTCGGGCCATACGCGCGCCAGCAGCGCGTCGCGGCTGACCACCCTGCCGGCTTCGTCCACCAGCGCCAGCAATACCTGCAGCGACTTGAGCGTCAGTCGCCGGGAGCCGCCGTCGATGCGCGAGACCACGGTGCGCCGGGCCAGGTCGACCTCGTGGTCGCCCACGCACAGGAGCCCGGACGGAGGCGCCTGTGCTCCCGCTGCGTTGCCGTTGCGACGTTCGCCGATGACTGCCCGCTCTTCCATTACGCCGGTCTGCCCGAGTGCAGGCTTGGCCAGCATGCCCCGCCTTGATCATGGAGACGACGCGTGCCGCGCATGCATGGCACGTCGTCGTCGTCCGCCCTTGCGATGCAGGGCCATGCCGGCCGTTCCATCACCGGGCGGAGGATGCTGGCGGCGTGGATGCGGCGGCATGTGCCTTTGGTCAGGTCGCGCAAAGGCGTTCAGGCTGGCGACGCCTTCGGCCTGCGTGGCGTTGGTGGAGGAACGCATTGTTTGCATGTTCTGGCGCCAGCCCCGCTCCATGGTCATCGCGACTTCAAGCAGATTCCGCAGCCGCGCCCGCTGCCTAGCCTTGCATCCGTGCCCATCCCGGGCTCGGATGAAGAAGGAAAGCGCCATGTACCGATGTCTGATGATCGTCCTGTCCCTGGGGGCTGCCGCCCTGCTGCCCATGGATGCCTTTGCCGCCGGAAAGAGCGCCGAAGCGCCATCGACCTGCGTCACCTTGTCCGGCCAGCACACGGCCGTGCGCGCTGGCGCCGAACGCATGCTCATCGCCGATGGCGAGGAGCACATCAGCCTGGATTTCGGTGGCTACTGCGAGGCGACCATGCGCAGCTCGAGCGTGGTGATCGCCACCGGTGGCGAGGAGAACGTCGTGTGCACCCGCGGCAGCGTGGTGACCGGCAGGGGCGCCTCCTGCGCCGTGCGCGAGATGCGCATGATCGATGCGGCCGAATACAGGCGCCATGCCCGCCGCCGCTGACGCAGCGGTTTCCCGCCACCGACGAAGGCCCGCACCGGCATGCCGTGCGGGCCTTCGCGTTTCCGTGTCCGGCACGGACGGCGGAAGCGGGGCAGCGCCAGCGCCGGCGGGGATGTCCGCACTGTCCGGTTGTCCGCGGAGCGGACGGTCCACCTCGCGCGTGGCGCCCCGAACCGGCGATTTCGGAAAGATTTCGGCTGCATTTCCGGCATTTCAGGCCTCGAACGATCAAACAGATGGCCAGATCCGACAAAGGAGTGGTCATGCAGGTGCAAGTGCAGGTACTGAGGCTCGATCGCGGGGATGTGCAGGAGCTGGAGCGCGGCGGCGATCCTGGCGTCGCGTGGCTGGTGGCGGTCGCGCGTGGTGCCAGCCTGGCGGTCAACGCCGCCGAGGCGTCGCTCTGGCTGGTGCTCAGGGGCGGGCTGGACATCGCGGCCCGCACCGGTGCGTTCCGGCTCGGTGCGGGCCAGTGGATCCATTTCGATCGCGGCGCCTGCCCGGTGCTGCATGCCGGCGAGCGCACCGTCGCCATCGGCATGGTCATACCGGCCGACATGCAGCTGCAGGCGCTGCGTTCGCCGCAATTGGCGCTCTTCCCCGGTCGTGGCGCGATGTCGGCGCTGATGCAGCGGCTGCTGGCGCGGCGCTGGCGGGCGGTGGCGGGCACGCCTGTCCGCGGTATCCAGGCCATCGCGGCCGACCGCTGGCAGATGGAGCGATGGCTGCGCGCCGCCGCGGGCCTGCAGCAGGGACAGCAGGCGCAGATCGCGCGCTGCCCGGGGCGCTCGCTGTCGCACCGGCGCCAGGTGTACGCCCGCATGCAGCGCGCGCTGCTGTACATCGAAGGACACATGGACCGCGTGGTCCGGATCGGCGAGCTGGCCGAGCTGAGCAGCATGTCGGTCTGGTATTTCACCAAGACCTTCCGCGCGGTCTATGGCGAGTGCCCGCAGGCCGCCTCGGTACGCCTGCGCTTGGCCAACAGCGCACGGCTGATCCGCGAAACGCCGCTGTCCATCACCGAGGTGGGAGCGGCCAGCGGCTTCGAGAACAACTGCAGCTTCTCGCGCGCGTTCCGCACGCACTTCGGCGTTTCCCCCTCGCTGTACCGCAACGGTGAGCGGAGCGTGCCGGCAGACCGTGCAAACCCAATGGACAGGGCATGCGGCGCAGTGGCGTGAGCGGCTCTTTAACGTCGTGTGGCGTTAACGCCTCACTAACATCATCAGGAGAGAAATCCGTGAAAAACCACTATTCCATGCCGGCCATCCGGCTGGCGGCGCTCCCGCTGGGGATCGCCGCCGCACTGGTTCCATTCGCTTCGCTGGCGCAGTCGCAGTCGCCGTCCGACGTACACAGCCTGGACCGGATCGAAGTGACCGGCTCGCGCATCAAGCGCGCCGACGTCGAAGGCGCGGTGCCGGTGACCGTGATCGACCGCGCCGCGATCGATGCCAGCGGCCATGTCTCCGTCGCCGACGTGCTGCGCGACACCACCTTCGCCTCGTTCGGCAACTTCAGCCCGCGCTCGGGCAGCAGCGCGCAGGCCGTGTCCGACGTCGACCTGCGCGGCATCGGCTCGGATCGCACGCTGGTGCTGATCGATGGCCGCCGCGCGCCCTATGCGCCGTCGCTGGGCACCAATGCCGACCTCAACACCATCCCGCTGGCGGCGGTGGAGCGCATCGAGATCCTGTCCGACGGCGCCTCCGCGCTGTATGGCTCCGATGCCATCGGTGGCGTGGTCAATGTGATCCTGCGCAAGGACTTCGATGGCGCCGAGGTGCGCATCGGCAAGGGCACGCCCAGCGTGACCGGTGGCGATACCGACGAGGCCTCGGTGCTGTTCGGCATCTCCGGCGAGCGCGGCAACCTGATGTTCGGCGCATCGTACAACTCGCGCGGCATCGTCTTCGCGCGCGATCAGCTTGGCGGCGATATCCGCGGCGGCTCGCCGTACGGGAACAATTTCTATTTTGAAAGCGCGACCGAACCTGGCGAGGAGGGCGAGGCCGGCGGTGCACTGCCGGGCTATGCCTGCAACGACCCGAATTTCTGGATGAACGAGAAGAACTGCGTCTACGACTACAACGCGGAGGCGGCCAACGAAGCCTCGATAAAGAACAAATCGCTGTTCGCGCGCGGCACGCTGCAGCTCAACGATGCGGTGTCCCTGTATTCTGCGGCCAGCTACAGCCATGCCAGCAGCTTCGGCCGCTATGCGCCGACGCCGGGCGTGCTCTACGTGCCGGAAAACTCGCCGAACGACCCGGTCCCGGGCGATGGGCGCGGCGCGTTCGTCTACCACCGCTATGCGGCCGCGGGCAATCGCGACACCTTCGTCGACAACACCGTGCTGGACATCAACCTGGGGATGAACTGGCAGGTCAGCGACCGGCTTTCCATCGATGCCGGCCTGCGCCGCAGCGATGCCCGGCTGGGCGAGCTCGGGCGCGGTTACATCGTCACCCCGCTGGCCGAGGCCGCCGCCGCCGATGGCCGCTACAACCTGCGCGATCCTTTCGGCAACGCGGAGGACGTGATCAAGGGCTTCACCACCACCACCAGCCGCGACGGCAAGTTCGTCATCGAGGAGGCCTATGCCAATGCGTCGCTGGACCTGTTCGACATGGCCGGTGGGCGCTCGGCGGTGGCCTTCGGCGTCGAGTCCCGCAGCGAGGACTACGCCGACATCTACGACTCGTTGTCCGAGGCCGGCGTGGTCGCCGGTTCGGCGGGCAACTCGGCGGCCGGCAGCCGGCGCGTGCACGCGGCCTATGCCGAGTGGCTGCTGCCGGTGATGGACCGCTTCGACTTCACCCTGGCCGCCCGCTACGACCGCTACAGCGATTACGGCGGCGACCTGTCGCCCAAGGCGTCGCTGCGCTGGCAGCCGCTGCCCAACCTGACCCTGCGCGCATCCGCCGGCAAGGGCTTCCGCGCGCCTACGCTGAACAACATCCATGCAAAGCGTTCGTTCTCCGCCGAACAGGTGCAGGACTACCGGACCTGCCTGGCGATGGGGTATTCGGCCGTGGACTGCGGCGGCGACGCCAACAATGACGGCATCGCCGATGGCCCGGTGGCCAAGAACGTCAGCTACCAGGTGGATACCTGGTACAGCGGCAATCCGGACCTGGGGTCGGAGCATTCGCGGCAGTACAGCCTGGGCCTGGCATGGGATCCGCTGGATTGGCTGAACGCGACGCTGGACTACTACCACATCCAGATCGACAACCGCATCCGCCTGATCGAGTACCAGGAGCTGGTGGATTTCGACAACAACGGATTGCCGCTCCCCTCGGGCACCAGGGTGGAGCGGCGTTCGAACGGCTCGATCAGGCAGGTCGAAACCGCCTTCGCCAACGAGGGCGACCTGACCACGCGCGGCCTGGACCTGAACCTGCGCGGCAGCTTCCAGGCTGCCGAATGGGGCAAGCTCGACAGCTGGCTGCAGCTCGGCCGCGTACTCGAGTTCAAGGTGACCGATGGCACCCTGGTCAAGGACCGGCTGGGCTGGGTGACCGCACCGGAGATGCGCGGCAGCCTGCGCAACACCTGGACCCGGGGCAACTGGAGCCTGAACTGGAACGCCAATTACATCGGCGCCCAGAAGAATCCGTCGGTCAAGCCCAGCTTCGGCTTCTTCGCGGGCGATCCCGACACACGAGTGGGCAGCTACGTGACCCACGACCTGGCGTTGACCTACAAGACGCCGTGGAATGCCGGCATCACCCTGGGCAGCAACAACGTCGGTGATCGCTACCCTGCGGAGGTGGAAGTCAGCAGCCGCCCATGGAACTTCAACCTGTACAACGGGTATGGCCGGATCCTCTACATGCGCTATACGCAGAAGTTCTGACGGCCTGCAATAACGTTCCAGCGATGGGCGCCCCGGGGGGGGGCGCCCATCGTCGTATCCGGCCCGGCCGGGTGCAGGGCTTCGCTGCCGGCGATATGCCACAATCGCCGCCGCACGGCAGGAAGCTGCAGGACCCCGACGTTTTGACCACGACCACCCCCACGACCACCCCGCCGCTGTTCACGGTCGTACCCGCCGGCATCTTCGGCCCGCTGGCCTCGGCCAACCGCCAGAACTACTGGTCGCTGCTGTGCCGGATGTTCGACGAGTTCTTCGGCCCGGATGCGCCGGTGCCGCCCAGCCACGGCTTCCCGCGCCGCGAGATCACCGCCGCGATCGAGCGCTACCTGCTCACCGACGACCCGTGGGAAGACGAGGATGGGCAGGCCCCGGACGCGCCGCTGAACGTGCGCGCCAACGCCATCCACGACCGCTTCCGCGCCGCCGGCTGGCTGCGCCAGGAGCGCATCGGCGCGCGCGAGATGGTGACCATGCCGCCGATGGTGGCGCAGCTGCTGTCCACCCTGGTGGAGTTCAGCGAGCACGGCCCGACTTTCGTCTCGGCCAAGATGCGCTCGGTGGAGCTGCAGCTGCAGCAGGTCGCCGAAGGGCGCATGGACGGCGGCATCCTCGACGAGGCTGCCGACCAGGCGCGCCGGCTGCTGGTGTCGCTGGCCTCGATGAGCCTGCAGGTGCGCGACCTGATGCCGGAGCTGAGCAAGGCCGAGACCACCGCTCAGTTCGCCCGGCAGTGGTTCGAACGCTATGTCGGCCAGCTGTTCATCGGCGACTACGCCGAACTGCACCGCGCCGACCACCCGATGGCGCGGCGCAGCTCGATCCTGGCGATGGTGCAGCAGCTCGAATCCGGCGCCCCGCGCGAGACGCTGGTGGCCTGGTACCGCGAGCACGTCACCGGCGGCGACGAGGCGCGCGCGCAGCAGCGGCTGTCGCGCAGCCTGGGCCGGTTGCGCGAGCTGGAGCGCATCGACGAATACCTGACCCGCCTGGACGAGGACATCCGCCAGGCCAACCGCCGCGCGCTGGCCTTCCTCGACTACCGCCTGTGCGCGCCCGACCGACTCGACGTGCTGCTGCGCCGCGCCTGCCGCGGCGTGCTGTCGGCGCCGGAAGAGGCGCTGCGCCTGCCGGTGGCACCGGGGCCGCTGATGGACGAGACGCGCCTGCGCCCGCCGCACCGCAGGCCGGTGCCGATTCCGCGCAGCGCCAATGCCACCACCCCGCCCACACCCGAGCAGCTGGCGCGGCTGTCGCTGCTGCGGCGGATGAAGCGCGCGCGCCTGGTCAACGCCGAGGACATGGCGCGCTACGTCGGCCGCCACCTGCAGCAGGGCGCGGCGATCGACTCGGCGCGGCTGGACATCGCCAGCATCGAGGACCTGCGCGCCTACCAGACCCTGCTCACGCTCGCCCTGCGCGGCAACCGCATCGGCGGCCTGCGCCGCGAGGACCCGCTCGGCCGGCTGCTGCGCGGCTTCCGCGTCGAGCTGCTCGATGCCGGCAGCGGCGAGAACAACGATTACCTGCGCGGCCCGCGCTTCCGCATCCTGCGGGTCGGCGCAACACTCCCGGAAACCGCATGAAACGCAGCTGGAACACCCTGAGCCAGATGTCCAACGGCACCTACGCCGTGCAGGACTTCGAGCGCGCCGCCTACCGCCTGGCCACCGAGCAGGTGCTGTACGCCACCGACGCGCGTTCGCGCGTGGCCTACCACCTGGTCGAAGACCACTACCCCGATTTCGTCTCCGCGCTGGAGCCGCTGGGCATCCGCCTGGAGCGCAACGCGCACTACCGCTACGTGGTGGCGCTGCCGGCGCATGGCGAAGGCGCACCGGTGACGCTGGACGAAACCCTGGCCCTGCTGGTGCTGCGCCAGCGCTACGACGAAGCGATGCGGCAAGGCCTGATCGAGGATCACGGCGAAGTGGTGGTGGAGCTGCCCGAACTGCAGGAAAGCTGGCAGGCCTTGACCGGCCGCGCGATGCCCGACGTCGGCGCGCTGCGCGCGCTGGCGCGCACGCTCAAGCGCTGGGGCGTGAGCCGATTGGTGGAGTCGGAAGGCGACGACCCGCAGCCGTTCCACCTGCGGGTGCGCCCGGCCATCGTCGAGATCGTCGGTGAACAGTGGCTGCAGCGACTGGACCAGCACAACCGCGACGAAGCGGGCGACGCGGACGCGGAGGACGACGATGCAGCAGCTTGAACGCATCCACCTGGTCCAGTTCTTCCTGTTCGAGGCGCAGAGCCTGCAGCTGGACGCGACCAGCGCCATCATCGCGCCCAACGGCGCCGGCAAGAGCGCCCTGCTCGACGCCCTGCAGATCGTGCTGCTGGGCGGCGACCGCAGCCGCATCCGTTTCAACGCGCAGGCCGGCGGCAGCCACCGCGCGCGCACCATCCGCGACTACTGCCTGGGCGTGTTCCGCAGCGGCGATGAAGGCCGCAAGCGCCGCACCGCCACCACCTACATCTCGCTGGTGTTCCGCGACACCGAGACCGGCGTGCCGTTGACCGCCGGCATCGCGCTCGGCGCCTCGGTCGATGAACCCGAACACCGCACGCATGGCCTGTACCTGCTGCCGGGCGTGGCGCTGGAGCTGGACGAACACCTGGAGCGGGTCAAGGGCAAGGAACTGCCGCTGGCCTGGAATACCTTCCGCGAGCACATCGCGCGCCGCTGCAAGGACGTGGGCGAAACGCCGCAGCTGCATCCCAACGCCGAGCGCTTCCTGCGCGACCTGCTGCTGCGCCTGCGCGCCAGCCCGTCGGCCAGCCCCGACCTCAATGCCTACCGCAAGGCCTTCCTCAACGCGCTGAACCTGCAGCGGGTCGAGGACGTGGACCTGTTCGTGCGCACCCTGGTGGCCGAGGACCGGCCCACCGACATCGCCCGTTTCCGCGCGCTGCTGGACAGCTTCCGCCAGATCAAGGAAAAGATCGAGCAGGTGCGGCAGCGGATCGACGCCGCCGAAGGCGCCGAGCGCCAATACGAGAAGATCGCCGGGCAGGCGACCCGCGCCGCGTCCGCGCGCGCGCTGGCCGCCGAGTACGCGCGCGACCTGTACAGCGAGCAGCTGGACCAGGCCGAGGGCGCGGTGGCGCGCGCGGAAGGCACGCTGGCCGATACCCGGCGCCTGCTGGTCGATGCCCGCGGCGAGCGCGACACCCTGCGCGAGGAGCATGTCCGCGCCAATGCCCGCCTGCAGGGCAGCGCCGGCTATGGCGAACAGGCGCAGTTGGACGAGCTGTCCGGACGCGACCGCGAGCGTTTGGCGCAGTTGAAGAAGGATCTGCTGCGCGAAGTCGGCTTCATCGGCCAGCAGTTCCGTCAGCTCGACGCGCTGGCGCTGGACGACGTCGACGCCAAGGCACTGGCCGCTGCCCGCGCCGACTGGGACGAGTGGCATGCCGGGCTGTCCACGCTGTCGCCCGAAGACGCGCTGCCGTGGACGCCGGAGGAACTGTTCGCCCGCGCCCGCCAGGCGCTGCGGGCGGCCGCGCCGCTGCGCGAGCAGGTGGACCGTCATGCCCGCCAGCTGCATGCCGCGCACGACAAGGCCCGCGACGCGCTGGAAACCGCGCGCCAGAACCAGAAGCGGCTGGCCGCCGGCCAGGCCGAACTGCATCCGGACACGGTGCGGCTGATGAGCTACCTGCGTGACGCCGGCATCGACGCGCGCCCGGTCTGCGATCTGGTGCGGGTCACCGATGCCTCGTGGCAGCACGCCATCGAAGGCTATCTGCGCAGCAACGTCGAAGCCCTGCTGATCCCGGACAAGGATGAAGAACGCGCGGTCAAGCTGTACCGCGGCCTTTCCGGCGCGCGCTCGGTGTACGGCGTCAAGCTGGCGCTGTCGAGCCAGGCGCGCAGTTCGCGCGGCGCCGAAGAGCCGGCCGCAGGCAGCGTCGCCGCGCTGCTGGAAGGCGTCAACGCCGACGCGCTGGCCTTCCTGCGCCGCCAGCTCGGCGAACTGCGCTGCGTGGAGACCGAGGCCGAGCTGGTGCGCAGCCGCCAGGGCCTGACCCGCGACGGCCTGCTCTCGCGCGGCGGCAGCGTCGAGCGCCTGCGCCTGCCGGCGGCCGGTGACCTGCGCATCGGAGCGTCCGACAACCGCGCGCGCCTGCGCGTGCTGCACGAGGAAATCGAGAAGGCCGAGGCCGAGGTGCGCCGCATCGAGCCGAGCCTGCGCCGTGCCGACGACTGCCAGCGCGGGCTGGCGCGGCTGGCCGACGCCGACGCGGTGGCGCAGGCGCTGCACGAGCGCGTGCTGGAACACCGACAGGTCGCCGAGCGTTATCGCGCCGCGCAGGAAAGCCGCCAGGCCTCGCTCGACCCCGATCTGCTGCGGCTGTCCGAGCAGGTGCGCGAACTGGGCCTGCACCTGGCCGATTGCGAGAAGCGCGCCGACGACCTGCTGCGCAAGGAAGCGGTGGCCGAGTCCAACCTCGCCAGCACGCGCGGCCTGCTCGACGGCCTGCGCCAGCAGGAGGAACGGGTCACGCGACGCGCGGTGGAGGCCTTCGCCGAACCGGACGTCGACCCCAACCGGGTCGAGCGCCAGCGCCAGGAGCTGGACGAAAAATACCCGTCGTTGGAAGAGCGCGCACAGCGCTGCGAGGAGCGCGCCAAGGACAGCGATGCCCAGCTTGCGCGCCTGGTGCCGGTGGCCTGGGGCGAACTGGCGCAATATGCGCGCGACCATGGCATCGAGCTGGATTTCGCTGCCGACGCCTGGCGGCCTGCACGGGCTCTGCTGCAGCGCGAACTGACCCAGCTGCGCGACACCGAACTGGTGCAGTACGAGGAGGAAGCGCGCCAGGCCTACGCCACCGCCGTGGACACTTTCCGCACCGGTGTGGCGTCCACCCTGTACGACAACTTCACCCGGCTCAAGACCCAGATCGCCACGCTCAACCGCACCCTGCGCGCTAGCCCGGCCTTCTCCAACAACGAGCGCTACCAGTTCCATTACGAGGTGGTGCCGGAGTTCCGCGAGCTGCACCGCTTCATCCAGCGCGCTGCCGACATCGGCGGCGAGGACACGCTGTTCGAAAGCGCCGGCCAGGTGCCCGAGGCGTTCCGCGCGCTGGTCGAGGACAAGGCGGCCACCCACGTGGCCAACTCGCCGCTGGACGACTACCGCCGCTTCTTCCGCTTCGAGGTGCAGATCCGCCAGGACGACCGCGTGATCGGCAGCCTCAGCGAACGCATGCGCTCGGGCTCCGGCGGCGAACACCGTGCGCCGCTGTACGTGATCGCCGGCGCCGCGCTGGCCGCTGCCTACGGCAAGAGCGAGGCGCAGCCGGGCGGGCTGGGGCTGATCCTGCTCGACGAGTTCGGCGACAAGATCGACGCGCAGAACGCGCGCGCCACCACCAACTACCTGCGCTCGCTGGGCCTGCAGCTGGTGCTGGCGGCGCCGGACACCGCGCAGGGCACGCTGTCCGGCGTACTGGACAGCTACATCGAACTGTTCCGCGACGGCGACCTGCTGCAGGCCGAACGCATCGAAGTCACCGAAGCGGCGCGTACCCTGCTGCTGTCCGACCAGTTCGACCTGCACCCGGAACTGCTGGCGGCCGAGACCAAACGCATCGAACGCGAGCAGGCCACGGCCTGATCGCCCTGCCGGCGCCAGCGCCGGCAGGGCGGCGGGCGCCGGGAGCGCAAGGCGGCGGGCGCACGGCGCGTGACTTGCGAGGCCACCGCTGTCAGGCTGGCTGGCATCCGCCAGATGATCGCCCGCTGAATGGCCATGCGCCAGCGTATTACCCTAATCGCCTCCTGGACCCCACAGGACAGGTATGCGGGCGCTCCGACGGCGCCCGCCACGAGCCGGGAGGACAGGGTGCGATGATGCTCAACGCGGGAACCGCTGCGCCGGCGCGCCTGGCCGGGCGCGCGCGCGGACAGGAGCGGCGCTGATGCAGCCGGCCGGAAACGACCCCGCCGCGCGCGCCTTCGCCCTGCAGGCGGTGCAGGACTACAGCGGCGAACTGCACCGCTTCCTGCGCCGGCGCGTGGCCGATGCGCAGGATCTGGGCGACCTGGTGCAGGAGGTATACCTGCGCCTGCTGCGCGTGCAGAACCTGGAGTCGGTGCGCAACCCGCTGGCCTACATCTATGGCATCGCCGGGCACGTGGCCAGCGAATTCAACATGCGCCAGCGCCAGGGCCGCCTGGTGTTCGATTCGACCGTGGTCGAGGCGGTGGCGGACAATCCCGGGCAGGCGGGGTTCGACGAAGGCGGTGCCTTCTTCGAGCGGCAGGTGGGCGATGCGCTGGCGCAGTTGGCGCCCAGCCGGCTGGCAGTCCTGCTGCTGGAGCGGCGCGAGGGCCTGAGCCATGCGCAGATCGCCGCGCGGCTCGGGCTCAGCGTGCATACCGTCAAGAAATACAGTGTGGAAGCGCTGGCGCACGTGCGCGCCAGCCTGGAACGTTGAACAGGATGTTGTCGTGCGCCCGCGCACGTATCGAGTGATGCCATGAATATCTACCGCACATCGCCAAAACAGAGCCGGGAGCGCGCCGCGCGCGAGGCCGCCGAGTGGTTGCAGGTCATGCGCGACGGTCCCAGTGCGGCCGAGCGGGCCGCATTCGCCACCTGGGTGGCGGCCTCGCAGCTGCATCTGAACGAACTGTTGATGGCGCAGGTGGTGGAGCGCGAACTGGCGGTTTCCGGGGCGTTGCAGGCGCTGGACCTGGACGAGGTGCTGGCCCGCGCCGCCAGCAGCGACAACGTGGTGGCGCTGTACGATGTCCCGGCGCCCGGCGCTGCCTCGGCCGAAGAGGCCCGCGCCGGTGCGCGCGCGCCGGCGGCGCGGCGTCCGCGCCGGCGCCTGCGCTGGTTGGCCGCGGCGGCGGTGGTGGTGTGCGCCGGGCTGCTCGGCCGGCAGCTGCTGCTGGCTCCGCCCACGCAGGAATACGCCAGCGCGATCGGCGAAGAACGCCGCATCGCCCTGGACGACGGCTCGGTGGTGCTGCTGGCGCCGGCTTCGCAGGTGGTGGTGGAATTTTCCGCCGGCGCGCGCGACATCCAGCTGCGCCGTGGCGAGGCGACGTTCGATGTCGCCCATGACACCGCGCGCCCGTTCCGCGTGCATGCCGGCAGCAACACGGTGCAGGCGGTGGGCACGCGCTTCACCGTCAACCGGCTGCCGTCCGGCACCCTGGTGGCGGTCAGCGAGGGCAGGGTCAAGGTAATGGCCGCCCGGGAGGGATGGCTGGAGCGGTTGTGGGAGCCGGAGGGCGAGGTGGTCGGCGCCGCTGGCGGTCCCGTCGAATCGCTGGGCAAGCCGGCCGCACTGTCCGCGGGCGAGCAGGCGCGCATCCCGCAGGGCCGGCAGTCGCTGGTGCGCATGCCGCTGGAGAAGCCGGTGGAGACGCCGCAGGGCGCGCGCCGGCTCAGCTTCCGCAACGACACGCTGGCCGACATCGTGGCCGAGTTCAACCGCTACAACCAGCGCCAGATCGTGGTGGGCGACGAGCGGGCGCTGCAGCAGCGCTACAGCGGGGTGTTCAATGCCGACGACACCGAGTCGTTCCTGCAGTTCCTGGAGTGCTGTTCCGCACTGCGGGTGGTGCGCGAGGACGGCCGGGTGCGGGTGGCGCCGGCGTCCTACGGCAGGCAGTAGGGTCGGCGGCCCGCGTTTTCCCCGTTCAGTAAAATATTTTCGGCGCTGAGTACCCTTTCGGCCCCTTTGGACATACGGATGTAACAAGAGGCCGGTTGCGCATGGCGTGCAGGCGGTGTCTCGATCCATCCGTTGGTTCAATCGGGGATATCCGCCCATGGGGTCTCGCAATAATTTCCGCAAGAATGTGCTGGTCCAGGCAATGGCGCTGGCATTGCTGGCTGGCAGCGGCGCCGCGCTGGCGCAGCAGGCGCAGGAACAGCCGGCGCCGGCTTCCACCCAGCTGGCCCGTGAGGTCGATATCCCGGCGCAGCCGCTGGCCACGGCGCTGGAAGCCTTCGCCCAGCAGACCGGCATGCAGGTGGTCTACGCCGCCGGCGCCACCGCCAATGGCGAGCGTTCGGCCGAGGTGAGCGGCCTGGCGACCCCGGCCCAGGTGCTGGAGCAACTGCTCGCCCCGACCGGCCTGGAGTACCGCTTCGTCAACGACAACACCGTCACCGTGCGCCCCCGCGGCGGCGCCCAGGCCGCGCCCACGGAGGCGGGCGGCGCGCGCGCCGAGACGCTGGAGACGATCACCGTCACCGGCACCTACCTGAAGAACATCGACCCGGCCTCGCCGCTGATCGTGATCGATTCGCAGTTGATCGAGAGCCGCGGCTACGCCTCGATCGAGGACGTGCTGCGCAACCTGCCGCAGAACTTCTCCAACCGCACCAGCGCCGCGCGCGTATTCGGCGAGAACGAATACGGCAACGGCCGCCTGGGCGACGGCGGCGTCTCCGCGCTGGGGTCCTCCGGCGCCAACCTGCGCGGCCTCGGCAGCCGTTCCACCCTGATCCTGGTCGATGGCCGCCGCCGCAGCGGCTCGGCGCAGTCCCAGGGCGGCTACACCGACATCTCCTCGATCCCGGTCTCGCAGGTCGAACGCATCGAGGTGCTCAGCGACGGCGCCTCGGCGATCTATGGCTCCGACGCGGTGGCCGGCGTGATCAACATCGTGCTGAAGAAATCCTACGACGGCACGACCCTGCAGCTGCGCCATGAAAATTCCGGCAGCAATGCCGATGTCAGCCGGGCGGACCTGGCGCACACCTTCGGTTTCAGCGAAGGCCATCTGTCCGTCGCCGCCGGCATGGATCGCACCTCGCCGGTGGACATCCTGCGCTACATCCACGCCGGCCCGCAGGGCAAGGGCGACTTCAGCGACCGCAACGGCACCAACGTGCGCACCCAGAACAAGGGGCAGCCGGGCGTCGTGTACGAATCGGAAGACTGGGGCATCGACTATCACTTCATGGGCGAGCCCATCGGCGTGATCCCCGGCGGCCAGAACGGCAAGAACCTGGATCCTGACAGCCTGCTGCCGTACGACCCGGCCACGGCGCCGTCGTTGTACGAGGTCGGCCGCGTCGGGCCGAAGGTGGACAACACCTATCTGCGCCTGGACGGCCTGCAGGTGCTGGGCAAGGACCTGGAGCTGAACTACGGCGTCAGCTATGCCCGCCAGGTCAACCGGGAAAGCTGGAAGCCGGAGCTGTTCGACTTCAACCTGTTCGAGGACGGGTTGAATACCTATGTGCCGGAGAGCAATCCCAACAACCCGTTCGGCCGCGACGTGCTGGTCGGCTATTCGTTCGCCCGCGAATTCGAGGGCATGCGCCTGAGCGAGGGCCAGGAGCAGAGCAACCTCGACGCCCATGTCGGCCTGGACGGCAAGCTGCCCTTCGCCGCCGGCTGGGATTACGAGCTGGGCCTGAGCGCCAGCCGCGAGAAGGGCACCAGCGTGGTGCTGGGCGACCTGACCGGCTCGATGGGCGAGGAGGGCTACGCGCGCACCCTGAAGGTACTCGAGGGCCTGAACGTGTTCGGCGACGGCAGCGACCCGGCCATCGTCGCCCACAACCGCGAGCTGCTGGAGAGCCTGGTCGAGCGCTACGCCTACCACTTCCAGTCCAAGGCCTACACCTTCGACGCGCTGACCCGCGGCGAGCTGTTCACCCTGCCGGCCGGCAAGATCGAGGCCGCGTTCGGCGCCCAGTTCCGCGACCAGCGTTTCGACCACGAGAGCAACTTCGGCGAGCGCCTGGTCACCTCGAGCAAGACCCGTTCGGAGGCGCTGTTCACCGAAGTCGGCATCCCGCTGCTGAAGGACCTGCCGTTCGCTAAACAGTTGAGCCTGACCGTCGCCGCCCGCTACGAGCGTTTCGGCCAGGACGGCGACAACGCGCTGCGCAACTGGGCTGCCGGCCTGGACCAGCTCGGCGGCTTCGACATCGGCCGGCTGACCGGCACCACCGGCGACGGCGGCGACCTGTTCACCGGCAGCTACAGCCCGGTATCGCGCAGTTTCAGGCGTACCAGCCCGCTGGCCCGCCTGTCGTGGAAGCCGGTGGACCAGCTGCGCGTGCGCGCGACCTGGGGCGAATCGTTCCTGGTGCCGCAGGCGCGGCAGCAGTTCGGCCAGCTGACCCTGGACGACTACACCTCGCGCCTGCTCTTCAACGGCGTCGAGCTGCCCGAGGGCGCCACCCGGCTGATCGCGCTCACCGGCCCGAACAGCAACCTCAAGCCGCAGGTCGCCACCGTCAAGACCTATGGTTTCGACTGGAGCCCGACGTTCGCCAACGGCCTGCAGCTGTCGGCCACCTACAACGACACCCGCTTCGACAACTACATCGGCGACCCGCTGTCGGGGCTGAGCTACGCGCAGATCTTCGGCAACTTCGCCGACCTGCCATCGGGCATGTTCACCCTCGGCGAGAACGGGGTGATGCTGTGGGACAACCGCGAAGTGAACTTCCTCGGACGCCGCTCGCGCAGCGTGGACACCTCCGCCAGCTACTACTTCGGCAACGACTGGGGCGACTGGCGGATCGAGCTCAATACCGTGCGCACCCTGGAGCTGACCGCACGCTCCCTGTCGGAGCTGCCGACGCTGACCTACTCGGACAGCGAACTGGGGCCGAGCAAGTGGGCCGGCGACCTGTCCGTGGGCTGGGAGAACGCGTCCTGGTTCGCCTCGGTGGGCAGCCACTACACCTCGGCGCACCGCGTGCTGTACCCGTTGTCGGCCGAAGCCACCAGCTTCAACGACTACATTCCCAATGAGCACCCGCGTACGCGGTCGGCGTCCTACACCACCTTCGACATGCAGGTCGGCTACCGCAAGCTGGAGCGCAAGGGGTGGCTGGGCGGCAGCACGCTGCGGCTGGGCGTGCAGAACCTGTTCGACCGCGACTTTCCGTTCGTGGACAACGCCTACGGCTTCGTGTCCAACCGCGTCAACGTGCGCGGCCGGGTGATCTACCTGGACTTCAAGAAGGAATTCGGCCGCTGATGCCGCGCGCCTGACCGTCGCTACCGCGGCGTACCGGCCTGCGTTGGCCGGTGCGCCGCACCGTATCTTTTTTCCAAGGATTTCCCCTATGAGCCTGTTCTCCACCTCCCTGCGGGCCAGTGTCCTGGCCGGCGCGGTCATCGCTACGCTGGCGCTGTCGGCCTGCGGCCGCGACGAGGCGCCCGCATCCCCCTCCAGCGCCGCATCCGCCGCCGACGCCCGCCAGACCTTCACCATCAGCGGCAGGCTGGAAGGGCTGCAGGAAGGCCAGCAGGTATCGCTGCTGGTGCCCGCGCTGGCCAGCGACCCGACCAAGGTCGAGCCGATTGCCACCGCCACCGTGCATGACGGCGCCTTCGTGCTGACCGGCAGCGTGCCGCAGCCGGTGCCCGGCATACTGACCCTGGGCGACCATCGCACCGCGCGGCTGGTGGTGGAGCCGGGCGAACTGCGCGTCGAAGCGGGTGAGCTGGGCCCGGTGGCGCGGGGCGGGCGCTATACCGATCTGGTCTACGGTTACCTGCAGCGTCCGGAGTATGTGGCCGCGTTCAAGGCCAACCGCGAGGCCAACGTCAAGGCCTTCAGCAACATCGATGAAACCGACGAAGCAGCGATGACCGCCGCGCGCGAATCCACGGTGCCGGCCGCGCGCAGGCTCGCCACGGTCAAGAACGACTACGACCGCGCCATCCTCGATGGCGATGCGCCGACGCTGGTCAAGCTGCTGGTGCTGTCGGAGAACTACGACTGGAAACGCTACGACGAAGCCCGTCGCGCGCAGATGGTGGCGGCGTTCCGCGCGGAACTGGGCGCGCACCCGTTGATCGTGTCGATGGAGCGCGCCGCGGAAGAGAACGCCAAGGCCCGGCAGTTGGCCGAAAAGTTCGGACCCGGCAAGCCCTACGCCGACATCCAGGCGGTGGGCGTGGACGGCAAGATGGTCAAGTTGTCCCAGGTGCTGGCGCGCAACAAGCTTGTGCTGCTGGACTTCTGGGCGTCGTGGTGCGGCCCCTGCCGCGGCGAGTTCCCGCACCTGCTCAAGGTCTACCGCGAGTTCCATCCGCACGGCTTCGAGATCTACGCGGTATCGCTGGACGAGGACAAGGCCGACTGGACCAAGGCGATGCACGAGGAAGGCGGCAGCGACGACCTGCCGTGGATCAACCTGCAGGCACCGGGCTTCGAGGGCGAGGCGGCGCAGGCCTATGGCGTGATGCAGCTGCCGCAGAACTATCTGATCGCCGGCGACGGCACCATCGTCGGTGTCGGCATGCGCGAATGGGACGTGGAACGCGCGGTGCGCGCTCAGCTCAGGAAGGTCGACGATGCGCCGGCGCGTTGAGGCCGTGAAGCGGCTGGGGCTGGCGCTGCTGGCGCTGTGCGGCCTGTTGTTGCCGGCCGTCGCGCTGGCGCAGGTGCAGGCCGAACTGGTTGCCGCCGACCGCTCCGTACAGCCGGGGCAGCCGGTGCAGCTGGCACTGCGCATGCAGCACGATCCGCACTGGCACAGCTTCTGGAAGAACGCCGGCACCGGCTTGCCGACCCGGCTGATGTGGGAGCTGCCCGCCGGCTGGAGCGCCGACGCGATCCAGTGGCCGACGCCGGTGCTGGTACGCGACCGCGAGGGCAACATCACCGGCCATGGCTACGAAGGCCTGCTGTACCTGCCGGTGCGCCTGGCCGTGCCGGCCGGGTTGAAGCCCGGCACCGAGGTCGAGCTTAAGGCCCAGGCGCGCTGGCTGATGTGCGAGACCGTGTGCATTCCCGGCAAGGCGGAGCTGTCGCTGCGCATGCCGGTGCGCGCCGAGCCGCCGCAGCCGGACGAGGACGTGCGCGCGGCCATCGCCGCGATGCCGATGCCCGGCGCCAGCGAGGGCTGGCAACTGGCGGCCACCCGCGAGCAGGGGGGCCTGGCGCTGCGCGTGGCGGCGCCGACCGACATCGCCGAACTGCACTTCTTCCCGGCCGACGGCTTCGTTTCCTACAAGGTGCCGCAGACCATCGGCAACCGCGGCGCGCGCGCGCTGCTCAAGCTGCCGCTGGACGACGCGGAAACCTTGCCGGCCGATGCCCGCCTGCGCGGCGTACTGGCCTACAACGATGTTTCCGGCACGTACCGCGGGGTCGAGGTCGACCTGCCGTTCGTGGCCGAGGCCGAAGCCGCCGCGCTGGTCAGCACCACGGACCTCGGGGCCGCGCCCGCGCCGGCGACGACGCCGTCCGCCACCGGCGCGACGGCCAGGGATGCGCGCCTGTCGTTGCTGGTGGTGCTGTTCGCGGTGCTGGGCGGATTGATCCTCAACCTGATGCCCTGCGTGTTCCCGGTACTGGGATTGAAGGTCGTTGGCTTCATCGAGCAGGCCGGCAGCGACCGCCGCAAGGTCAGCCTGCACGCGTTGTCCTTCACCGCGGGCGTGCTGCTGTCCTTCTGGGCACTGGCCGCGGCACTGGCGGTACTGCGTGAGGGCGGACAGCAGCTGGGCTGGGGCTTCCAGCTGCAGTCGGCGCCGTTCGTGTTCGTGCTGGCCCTGGTCATGCTGGCGTTCGCAATGAACCTCAGCGGCGTGTTCGAGGTCGGCGTGCGCGCCACGGCCATCGGCTCGCGCCTGCAGACGCAGGGGGGCGCCGCCGGCAGCTTCTTCTCCGGCATGCTCGCCACCGTGGTGGCCACGCCGTGCAGCGCGCCCTTCCTGGCCCCGGCGCTGGGTGCCGCGCTGGCGTTGCCGACCGTGCCGTCGTTCGTCGTTTTCACCGCCATCGCCCTGGGCCTGGCGCTGCCGTACCTGCTGCTGTCGGTGTTCCCGCGCCTGGTGGGGCTACTGCCGCGTCCGGGTGCATGGATGGAGACCTTCAAGCAGCTCATGGCCTTCCCGCTGTACGCCACGGTGGGCTATCTGCTGTGGGTGCTGGCCGGGCAGCTGCACGAGGCGGCCCTGCTCAACGCCCTGTTGGCGCTGGCGGTGCTGGCCTTCGGGTTGTGGCTGTATGGCCGCGGCACGCGCCCCGGCGCCCGCGGACACGGCGCGCGCCTGGCCACGGGCGGCGGCCTGCTGGCGCTGCTGCTGGCGGCGTTGCTGGGTTGGCCGCGCGCGCCGGCGCCGGAGCAACTGCAGTGGGAGCCATGGAGCGGCGAGCGCGTGCAGCAGCTGCAGCAGGAAGGGCGACCGATCTACGTCGACTTCACTGCGCGCTGGTGCGCCACCTGCCAGGTCAACAAGAAGGTGGTGTTCGCCTCCGGCCGCGTGCGCGACTACTTCCGCCAGCATCGCGTGGCCGCGCTCAAGGCCGACTGGACCAATGCCGACCCGCTGATCACCGCCGAACTGGAGAAATGGAACCGCAGCGCGGTGCCGTTCAACCTGGCCTATCCCGCCAGCGGCGGCGCCCCGGCCGAACTGCCCGAGGTACTGACCCCGGAGATCGTGCTGGCCGCTTTCGACACCCCGACCCCACGCGGGCAGGAATGACTCCTGCCCGGATTTTCCCCGCGCCCCGCGCGCATTCCAAGAGAACGCAACGCATGATTTCGCCACGCCTGTTGTGCGCCGGCCTTGCGTTCGGCCTGATGGCAGCGACCGCTGCTTCGGCCGAACCGGTCAAGGTCAATGGTTTCACCCACGTCAAATCGCTCGATGGCATCGACGAGTACCGGCTCGATGCCAACGGCCTGAGCGTGCTCCTGCTGCCCAACCATGCCGCGCCGGTGGTGACCTTCCAGGTGACCTATCGGGTCGGCTCGCGCAACGAGGTGACCGGTTCCACCGGCGGCACCCACCTGCTCGAGCACCTGATGTTCATGGGCAGCACCCACTTCGACGGCGAGAACAACGTCGATACCTACCTGGACCGCGTCGGCGCCGGCTTCAACGCCACCACCTCGCTGGACCGCACCAACTACTACGCCACGCTGCCGCCGGCCGCGCTGGACGGTTACATCGCCATCGAAGCGGACCGCATGCGCGGCCTGCTGCTGCGCGAGAAGGACCGCCAGAGCGAAATGACCGTGGTGCGCAACGAGTACGAGCGCAACGAGAACAACCCCAATGGCGCGCTGATGAAGCTGATGTGGGCCACCGCCTACAGCGCCCACCCGTACCACCACCCGGTGATCGGCTGGCGCAGCGACATCGAGAACGTGTCGATCGAAAAACTGCGTGCCTTCTACGACACCTTCTACTGGCCGAACAATGCCACCGTCACCGTCGTCGGCGACATCGACAGCGCCAAGGTACTGGCCAGCATCGGCGAGAAGTTCGGCAAGGTGCCGCGTTCGCCGCATGCCATTCCCGAGGTCTACACCACCGAACCGGAACAGCAGGGCGAGCGCCGGGTGACGCTGCGCCGCGCCGGCGAGACCGGCACGGTGATGATGGCGTACAAGGCACCGGCCGGCGTGGACAAGGACATCCCGGCGCTGAACGTGCTGGAACTGGTGTTGCAGGGCGGCCGCAGCGCCCGCCT
Source organism: Stenotrophomonas nitritireducens (assembly GCF_001431425.1). Taxonomy (GTDB): domain Bacteria; phylum Pseudomonadota; class Gammaproteobacteria; order Xanthomonadales; family Xanthomonadaceae; genus Stenotrophomonas; species Stenotrophomonas nitritireducens. Next base: position 11,460 of record NZ_LDJG01000005.1, on the reverse strand, counting down.
GCCGCGCGCGCTGGTGGATACCAGCAAGGCGGTGGCGGTGTCCGGCGGCATGTACCAGCAGCGCGATCCCAGCCTGTTCATGCTCAGCGTGGCGCTCGCGCCGGACAGCAGGCACGAGGACATTGAAAAGACCGTCCGCGACGAAATCGCCAAGGTTGCCCGCGACGGCGTCACCGTCGAGGAGATCAAGCGCGTGCTCGGTCCGTACCGTGCCGAGGAGGCCTACCGCCGCGACGGCACCGACCAGGCCGCCGACGCGCTCAACGAGTTCATCGCGATGGGCGACTGGACCCTGTATTCCACCGCCCTGAAGGACCTGGAGAAGGTCACCCCGGCCGACGTGCAGCGTGTCGCCGGCAAGTATTTCACCGCAGAGCAGAGCACGATTGGCTGGTTCGTGCCGGAGAGCAGCAAGTGAACAACGCAAAACGCATTCGACTGATCCCGCTGGCGCTGGCCGCACTGTCCAGCCTTGCCGCATTCGCCGCACAGGCCGGCGTCGCCGACACCGCCGTGCACGCCAAGGCCGCCGGCATCGACCTGATCGTCTACCCGATGGGGGTCAAGGACGTGGTCACCTTCACCGGCTCGATGCCGCTGGGTGATGCCTTCCTCGCCGCCAAGGCCGACAACCCGGCAGTGCCGACGCTGACCGCGATGCTGCTGGAAGCCGGCACCACCCGCCGCGACAAGTTCGCCATCTCCGACACGCTCGATGGCATCGGCGCGCAGCTGTCCTTCAGCCCCAGCGCCGCGCGCATCGGCATCTACGGCAAGAGCCTGAAGCAGGACCTGCCGACCGTGCTCGACCTGCTCGCCGAACAGCTGCGTGAGCCGGCGTTCACCGCCGAGGAACTGGGCAAGGCCAAGGTGCAGCTGGAAGCGGCCCTTCGCCAGGCCAGCGACAACCCCGGCGCGATGGCCCGCGAAACGATGATGCTGAGCCTCTTCCCGGCCGGCAGCGTCAACGCACCGGCACCGCGCGAAGCCATGCTCAAGGCCGTGCCGCAGGTGACCCTGGAGCAGATCAAGGCCTTCCACGCCAAGTACTACGGCCCGGCGCACATGACCCTGGTGTTTGCCGGCGACGTCGATGCCAAGGCGATCGAGGCCGCGGTGGCGCATGGCTTCAACGGCTGGAGCGGTGGCGTCGATTACCTGCGTGATGCACCGGCACGGCTGCCGGCCAAGGCCGCCGAGCACAGCATCGCGATGAAGGACAAGGCCAGTGTCAGCGTGTTCCTGGGCCAGGCCACCGGCCTGCGCTACACCGATGCCGACTACCTGCCGATGACGGTGGGCGTGGACGTGCTGGGTTCGGGCTTCACCGGTCGCCTGATGGCGGCGGTGCGGGCGAAGGAAGGCCTGACCTACGGCATCGGCGGCAACCTGCTGGGCAGCGACTACATGGACGGCGGCCTGGGCATCAGCACCACGTTTGCACCGGAGCTGATGGACAAGGGCATCGCCAGCACCCGCCGCGAACTGCAGCGCTGGTGGAAGGACGGCATCACCGCCGAGGAACTGGATGCGCGCAAGCAGGCGATGGTGGGCAGCTACCAGGTCGGCCTGGGCAATACCGACGGCATGTCGGCGGCGATCATCGGCACGGTCGAGCGGGGCGTTGGCCTGGCCTGGCTGGACAACTACCCGCAGGCGATCCAGTCGGTGACCCTGCAGCAGGTCAATGGCGCGATCCGCAAGTACGTGGACCCGCAGAAGATGGTGCTGGTCAAGGCCGGCACCTTCAAGAAGTAAGCCGCAGCCGCTGCCAAGTGGTTCGACACCAGCAAACGCCGGCGCAAGCCGGCGTTTGCTGTTCATCATCAGCCGCCGCCGATGCAATCCGTTGCTACGTAGCCCGGGTAGGCGAAGCGCGCCCTGGCAGGTGCGCTTTTCAGGTCGCGCCTCGCCCAGGCAGGCAACAGCCCATCCTCAGCGTGTCGTGCGCGATTCAGGCACGCACGGTATTGGAAATGATCTCCACCCAATAACCGTCCGGGTCCTTGATGAAGGCCAGGCTCTTCATGCGGCCATCGCTCAGGCGCTTCTGGAACGGCACGCCCAGCTCCTCGAAACGCGCGCAGGCCGCTTCCAGTTCCGGTACCGATACGCAGATGTGGCCGAAGCCGCGCGGCTCGCTGTTGCCGTCGTGGTAGACCGGACCGTCCTGGTTCTCGGTGCCGTGGTTGTGGGTCAGTTCCAGCACGCCGGGAATGCCGGCCATCCACAGGCGGCGCTGTGCGTCGTCCCCGGGCACCTGCGTGCCTTCCGGCACGTAGGCCAGGAAGTACAGGCTGAAGGCGGCTTCGGGAAAATCGCGCTGGTCGATCAGGCGGAAGCCGAGCACGCGGGTATAGAAATCCAGCGAGGCGGCGATGTCCTTGACCCGCAGCATGGTGTGGTTGAAGACGAAGCCGGTGGTTTCGACCGGCGGCTGGGCGGCCACGCCGGGCTGCAGGCGGAGAGCGTTCAGGCTCATGGTGGTGCTCCTGATGGGTGGGGGAAACGCAATTCTAGAGGGCCGGCTCTTCTTCCACATGTCCACCAAAGGAAGGCCCGGCGCGGCAGAGCCCAGCGACCCCTGTAGAGCGGGGCAGCGCCCCGCTGGGGCATTACCGACGAAGTCCCCCGCCGGGCGTTGCCCGGCGCTACAGAGCCACAATCCCCATCGCCTTGTAGAGCGGGGCAACGCCCCGCTGGGGCATTACCGACGAAGTCCCCCGCCGGGCATTGCCCGGCGCTACAGAGCCGCAATCCCCATCGCCTTGTAGAGCGGGGCAACGCCCCGCTGGGGCATTACCGACGAAGTCCCCCGCCGGGCATTGCCCGGCGCTACAGAGCCGCAATCCCCATCGCCTCGTAGAGCGGGGCAGCGCCCCGCTGGGGCATTACCGGCGAAGTTCCCCGCCGGGCGTTGCCCGGCGCTACAGAGCCACAATCCCCATCGCCTTGTAGAGCGGGGCAACGCCCCGCTGGGGCATTACCGACGAAGTCCCCCGCCGGGCGTTGCCCGGCGCTGCAGAGCCACAATCCCCATCGCCTTGTAGAGCGGGGCAACGCCCCGCTGGGGCATTGCCAGCCAAGCCCGTCGGGCGTTGCCCGACACCCGTAGGGCGTAGAACGGGACCAGGCCCATTGGAGCCTTCCCCGCCCGTCAGGGATGCCGGGAGTAGGGCTGCAGGCTGCCGTCCTTGCCGAGCAGCGCGACGGTGAACGCGTCGCGGCGGCCATCCGGTGATTCCATGCCCGGCGAACCGATGGGCATGCCCGGCAGCACCAGGCCGCGCGCCGCCGGCTTCTCGCGCAGCAGGCGCTGCACGTCCGCTGCCGGGACATGGCCTTCCAGCACATAGCCACCGACCTCGGCGGTGTGGCAGGACGCCTGCGCCAGGGGAATGCCCAGGCGCTGTTTCACCGCCACCATGTCGGCGCTGTCATGGGCCATCACGGTGAAGCCGGCCGCGCGCATGTGCTCGATCCAGCCGTTGCAGCAGCCGCAGTACGCATCCTTGTGGACGTGCACGACCTGCGTCGTGTCGGCAGCGTGCCCGGCCGCCTGTTTGCCGGGCGTGCCTGGTGGTGTGGCGGCGTCGCAGGCGGTGACGATGAAGGCGGAGGCGGCGACGAGCAGCAGCGACACCATCCTGTGCAGGGGAACATTCATTGGAATCTCCAAAAGGAAAAGCGAGCAGTGAGTGCAGGGGAGTGAGGAGTGAGAAAAGGCGGAAGCGGAGGCGAAGAGATCAGCAGGGGGCTGTTGCTTCTTCCAGCTCGTCTCCACTCACTCCTCCTCCGTTCAGAACCAGAAACGCACGCCGGCCACCCAGCGCGAATCGCACGGGCTTTCCCCGGCATCGCGGTGCAGGCCGGCGGTCCGGCCGAAGCGGCGCTCGTGCACGAAGCCGACGTAGGGCGCGAAGCGGCGCGTGATCTCGTAGCGCAGGCGCAGGCCGGCCTCGACGTGGCCGAGCCCGCTGCCGACGCCGCGGTGCGGATCGCTGTCGGCGGCCAGGCTGGCTGCCAGCGACGGCTGCAGGATCAGCCGGTTGCTCAGCAGCAGCGAGTACTCCGCCTCCACCGCCAGCTCGGCCCTGCGCGGCCCGCCCAGGTAAGCAGTGGCGGCGAACTCGAACTTGTAAGGCGCCAGGCCCTGCACGCCGATGGCCGCGCGGGTCAGGCCGGCTGCGTCGCCGCCATCGTGGCGGACACCGCCGACCGCGTCCCACCAGGGCGAGATGGCGTGGCCGTAGAGCGCGTCCAGCGACCACCCGCCGAGCCGGCCCTCGCTGCGCTGCCCCTCGCTGCGCAGCCACAGGCGGTCGATGTCGCCGCCGAACCAGCCCTTGGCGGCCCACGACTGTCCGCTGCCATGGGCGTTGTCCCAGGCTTCCATATGGTCGAACAGCACCAGGCTGTTGAAACCCGGGGCATGTTCCATGGCATGCGGCGCGAGCGTGGGGAACGCGGCGGCCAGATCCGCGGCGGTCGGCTCGGGAATGGGCTCGCGCGGTGCCTGCATCGCCGCGGCGCCGTGGCCGGCGTGTTCGTCGTGTGCCCCATGCGCGCCGTGCGTGCCGGCGTCGGAAGGGACCGCCGCCGTGGCCGGTGCATGGGCGCCATGCATGGCGTGTCCGGCATGGGCGTCATGGGAATGGGCGGGCTCGCCGGCTGGTGCCTCCATCGCATGGCCCGCATGCGGATCCACGGGGTGCGGCGTCGCATGGGATGCATGGCCCATGTGCGCGGCGTGGCCGGCGGGTGTGCTGTGGCCCGCATGCGGGTTGTCCGCCATGGTCGTGCCCCCCGGCCCGACGTGGCCCGCGTGCGGGTCTTTCTCCACGGCCTTGGCGGCGGTGGCCTGTGCATGGCCCGCATGCGGATCCACGGGTTGCGGCGTCGCATGGGATGCATGGTCCATGTGCGCGGCGTGGCCGGCCGGCATGCCTGACCGGCCGGAGGTGCCGGCCGGTGTGCCATGGCCTGCATGCGGGTCGTCCGCCGTGGCCGTGCCACCCGGCCCGGCATGGCCCGCGTGCGGGTCTTTCTCCGCGGCCTTGGCGGCGATGGCCGATGCATGGCCCGCGTGTGGGTCGGGCTTTGCGGTGGCCCCATAGCCGTGATGGCCTGCGTGCGCATCCTGTGCGGCGGCGCTGCCGGTGGCCGCGGCCAGGGCGATGAACAGCAGGGATCGGGTCGTCGTCTTCATGCCTCGATCCTCACTTCGCGCATCATGCCCGCTTCCATGTGGTACAGCAGGTGGCAGTGGAAGGCCCAGCGGCCCAGTGCGTCGGCGCGTACGCGATAGCTGCGGCGCGTTCCCGGCGGCATGTCGATGGTGTGCTTGCGCACCTGGAACCGGCCATCGGCGTCCTCCAGGTCGCTCCACACGCCATGCAGGTGGATGGGGTGGGTCATCATGGTGTCGTTGACCAGCACGATGCGCATGCGCTCGCCGTAGTTCAGCCGCAGCGGTTCGGCGCCGGCGAACGGGACGCCATCGAAATTCCAGGCGAACTTCTCCATGTGCCCGGTCAGGTGCAGCTCGATCTCGCGGCCGGGTTCGCGCCCGTCGGGGTCGTCGAACAGCGAATGCAGGTCGGCGTAGGCGAGCACCCTGCGGCCGTTTTCGCGCAGGCCGATACCGGGGTCGTCCAGCCGTGGCGAGCTGGCCGCGCTGCGCATGTCCACCAGCGGGTTGCCGCGTTCGCCGGGAGGGTGCTTCGGCGCGCTGCCGCCCTCGCCGTGTCCGCCATGGCCGGCATGCGCGTCGTGCCCGCCGTGCGCCATCTGCATGGCATCGTGGCCGCCGCCATGGGCCATGTCGGCCATGGTCAGCAGCGGCCGCGGGTCCAGCGCCGGCACCGGTGCCTGCAGGCCGTGGCGTACGGCCAGCGTGCCGCAGGCGTGGCCGGTGCGGCCCATGTCCTGGGCGAAGATCGTGAACGCGTCCTGCCCGGAAGGCTCGACGATCACGTCGAAGGTTTCGGCCACGGCGATGCGGAACTCGTCCACGCTCACCGGATGGATGTACTGCCCGTCGGCGGCCACCACGGTCATCTTCAGCCCGGGGATGCGCACGTCGAAGTAGGTCATCGCCGAGCCGTTGATGAAGCGCAGCAGCACCTTCTCGCCGCTGCGGAACAGCCCGGTCCAGTTGCCGGCCGGCGCGGTGCCGTTCATCAGGTACGTATAGGTGTGGGCGTTGATGTCGGAGATGTCGCTGGGCGTCATCCGCATCCGCCCCCACATGCCGCGGTCGGCCAGCGTGGCGCGCAGCCCATTGCGGTGGGTATCGCGCATGAAATCGCCCACCGTGCGCTGGTAGGTGTTGTCGTGCATCGGCATCTTCTTCATGCGCCGGTACAGAGCGGCCGGATCCAGGTCGGTCCAGTCCGACAACAGGATCACGTGCTCGCGGTCGAAGCGGTACGGTGGCGGCTCCAGCGGATCGATCACCAGCGCGCCGTACAGGCCGGCCTGCTCCTGGAACATCGAATGGCTGTGGTACCAGTAGGTGCCGGACTGGCGCAGCTGGAAGCGGTACTGGAAGGCTTCGCCCGGCGCGATGCCGTCGAAACTCAGCCCCGGCACGCCGTCCATGTTGGCCGGCAGCAGGATGCCGTGCCAGTGGATCGAGGTCATCTCGTCGGTGAGCGTGTTGGCCACGCGGATGTTGACCGTATCGCCCTCGCGCCAGCGCAGGATCGGCGCCGGCAGCGAGCCGTTGACGGTGACCGCGCTGCGCGCGCGGCCGGTGAAATCGACCGTGGAGCGGCCGATGGCCAGGCTCAGGTCGGTGCCGCGAAGTTCGCCGGCGGTGGCGGCACGGGCGGGAGCGGCGAAGGCATCGCCGGCACGCCACAGCCCGGTGCCGGCGACGACGCCGCCCAGGGCCAGGCCCTGCACGAAGCGTCGCCGCGACAGCACCGAGCGCGGGTCGGAAAGAAAATCGTTTTTCATGGGAACTCCATCGACCATCCACCGGGGAGGGCGGACGGCAGGCGCGGATTGCGCTGGACGTGCAGGAACGCGCCTGGCGCACGACGGCAACCAGCGTCGTCTGCGCAATGGGCAGTGCTCCTGCGGGACAGCCGCCAGCGGCGATGACTACGCGCTGGCGGTCATGGCCGGATCAGGCGATGGGAGGCCGGTTGAGCTTGGCCGGACGCACGTCGTAGCGCGCGGGCACGGGCGCCGCGGGTTCCGGGGAATGTGCGATCTCGCTGGCTGGCGACGCCGCCAGCGTGGGCAGCATGTTGCAGTGCTGGGTGCAGTCGCAGTGCTTGCCATCGCCGCAGGGCGAAGCCGGAGGCTGCGGCTGCTTGGCTGCGTCGTGCATGCCGCCGCCGTCGTGGCAGCAGGCGTGGTCCATGTCCCTGTGCGCGCCCGCTGCGGTATCGGCCGGCATCGCCATCGCCGTGGCCGACCACACCGACCCGATCGCACCGGCGATCAGGGACAGGCACAGCAGCAGGGGCAGCAGGATGCGCGGCACGCGGAGTCGGCATGGAACGGAGTGCGCACCATACCATCGTGCGGTGCTGGCTGCCGCAGCCGGGGCGGGTGCGCCCGTCCGCAGCAGACCATCCACAGTAGAATCGGGCATCAGTTTTCATCGAGTGTGCGATCCATGTCACAGCGCGCCTGGGTGGCGGCGGCCATCCGCAAGATCGAAGCCGATTTCAACCGTTCGGCCGATACCCACCTGATCCCGATCGACCTGCCCGGTTTCCCGGGTATCGACGTCTACCTGAAGGACGAGTCCAGCCATCCGACCGGCAGCCTCAAGCACCGCCTGGCGCGCTCGCTGTTCCTGTATGCGCTGGCCAACGGCTGGCTGCGCGAGGGCTGCCCGGTGATCGAGGCGTCCAGCGGCTCGACCGCCGTGTCCGAGGCCTACTTCGCCCGCCTGCTTGGCCTGCCCTTCATCGCGGTGATCCCGGCCAGCACCTCGCCGGAGAAAATCGCCGCCATCGAATTCCACGGCGGCCGCTGCCACCTGGTGCAGCGCGCCTGCGACCTGAACTGCGAATCGGAGCGGCTGGCGCGCGAGACCGGCGGCCACTTCATGGACCAGTTCACCTACGCCGAGCGCGCGACCGACTGGCGTGCCAACAACAACATCGCCGAGTCGATCTTCAAGCAGATGGCCGAGGAGCCGCACCCGGTGCCGGAATGGGTCGTCTGCAGCCCCGGCACCGGCGGCACCGCTGCCACGCTGGGACGCTACGTCAGCTATCGCCGCCACGACACCCTGATCCTGTGCGCGGACCCTGAAGTGTCGGTGTTCTACGACGGCTACTGCGCGGCTCTGGCCGGCGCCGACTGGCGCGAGATGACCTGCGAAGGCGGTTCGCGCGTGGAGGGCATCGGCCGCCCGCGCGTGGAGCGCAGCTTCATTCCCACCTGCGTCGATGCGATGCTCAAGGTGCCCGATGCGCTGAGTCTTGCGGCGATGCGCCACGTCAGCGCCACCCTGGGCCGCCGCGTGGGCGGTTCCACCGGCACCAACTTCATTGGCGTGCTGCATGCCGCGCAGCTGATGCGCGATGCCGGCCGCGACGGTTCCATCGTCACCATCCTCTGCGACGCCGGCGAGCGCTACGCGCACAGCTACTACGATCCGGCCTGGTACGAACGCCAGGGCATCGATGTGGCCGGTGCGGATGCCGCCATCGCCGCCGCGGTGAACGGGCAGGGGCTGCCGGCGCTGCCTTGTGCGTGGCTGGAGCCGTCGCCATATCAGGCGTGACCCCCGTTTGCAGAATCCCATGAACGCCAATCCCCTGCTCGACTTCTCCGGCCTGCCGCATTTCGACGCGATCCGGCCCGCGCATGTCACCCCGGCCATCGACGCCCTGCTGGCCGCGGCCGAAGCCGCGGTGAAGGCCGCCGAAACCGTGGCGCCGGTGAGCTGGGAGACCTTCGTGGTGCCGTTGGACGACGCCACCGAGCGGCTGTACCGGGCATGGGGCCAGGTCGCGCACCTGCAGGCGGTGGCCGACACGCCGGAACTGCGCGAGGCCTACAACGCCAACCTGCCGAAGATCAGCCGTTTCGGCAGCGCGATGGCGCAGAACCCGGCGCTGTACGCGCAGTACAAGGCGCTGGCCGCAGCGCCGGAGGCGGCGGGCTTCGACGAAGCCCGGCGCAGGGTGCTGGACAACGCATTGCGCGATTTCCGCCTCGGCGGCGCCGAACTGGGCGAGACCGACAAGGCGCGCTTCGCGCAGATCCAGCAGGAACTGTCGGCGCTGTCGGCGAAGTTCTCGCAGAACGTGCTCGATGCCACCGATGCGTTCGCCCTGTATGTGGAAGACGAGGCCGGATTGGCGGGCCTGCCGGCCGATGTGCTTGCCAATGCCCGCGCGGCGGCGCAGAAGGAAGGGCGCGAAGGCTGGAAGCTGACCCTGCACATGCCCTGCTATCTGCCGGTGCAGACCTATGCGGACAACCGCGCGCTGCGCGAGACGCTCTACCGCGCCCATGCGGTGCGCGCCTCCGAGTTCGGCGATGCCGCCCTCGACAATGGCGGCAACATCGACCGCATCCTGGCCCTGCGCACCGAGCTGGCCGCGCTGCTGGGCTTCGACAGCTACGCGGAGTACTCCATCGCCACCAAGATGGCGACGGATGCCGGGCAGGTGCTGGGCTTCCTGCGCGATCTGGCCGCACGCGCCAGGCCGTATGCGCAGCGCGACCGTGCCGAGCTGGAAGCCTTCGCCCGCGACGAACTCGGCATGGATGACCTGCAGGCCTGGGACCTGGCCTATGTCAGCGAAAAGCTCAAGCAGGCGCGCTACAGCTACTCCGAGCAGGAGGTGAAGCAGTACTTCACCGAACCGAAGGTGCTGGCCGGCCTGTTCGGCGTGATCGAGCGCCTGTATGGGTTGAAGGTGCAGCCGGACGACGCACCGGTCTGGCACGAAGAGGTGCGCTTCTACCGGCTGGTCGATGCCGGCGGCGCGCTGGTCGGCCAGTTCTACATGGACCTGTACGCACGCGAAGGCAAGCGCGGCGGCGCCTGGATGGACGATTGCCGCAACCGCCGCGTCACGGCGGCGGGCGTGCAGACGCCGCTGGTCTATCTGGTCTGCAACTTCGGCCGCGGCAGCGATGGCAGGCCTGCCACCTTCAGCCACGACGAGGTCACCACTGTCTTCCACGAGATGGGGCATGGCCTGCACCAGCTGCTGACCCGTGTCGGCGAACTGGCGGTGGCCGGCATCAATGGCGTGGAATGGGATGCGGTGGAACTGCCCAGCCAGTTCATGGAGAACTTCTGCTGGGAATGGGAGCGGGTGCAGGCGATGACCGCCCATGTCGATACCGGCGCGCAGCTTCCGCGCGCCCTGTTCGACAGGATGCTGGCCGCCAGGAACTACCAGAGCGGCATGTTCACCGTGCGCCAGCTGGAGTTCGGCCTGTTCGACATGCTGCTGCACAGCCAGTACCAGCCGGCGCAGGAAAGCGTGCTGCAACTGCTGGAGCGCGTGCGTGGCGAGGTCGCGGTGAACTTCCCGCCGGACTGGAACCGCTTCCCGCACCAGTTCAGCCACATCTTCGCTGGCGGCTATGCGGCCGGGTACTACAGCTACAAGTGGGCCGAAGTGCTGAGCGCCGACGCCTATGCCGCGTTCGAGGAAGCGCCGGAGCAGGTTGCAGAGACCGGCGCGCGCTTCCGCGACGAAGTGCTGTCGCGCGGCGGCAGCCGCAGCGCGGCCGGCAATTTCCGCGCGTTCCGTGGCCGCGATCCGCGGATCGACGCTCTGTTGCGCCACAGCGGCATGGCAAGCTGAAGGACCACGACGTTGCCCCGGCGGAATTCAGCTGGGGTTTTCGGCATCGCGCTATTGATGCCGGACCTTTTCCTCCAGGCATCGGACATGCCCCGTCTCCTTCCGCGTCTTGCGGCCGCCGCAGCCATCGTCGCGGTGGTGCTGTGGTTCCAGCCCGAGATCGTCGAGCCGTCGGCCAAGGTCGGCGGTAGCGGCCTTAACCTGCGCAGCGCGCCGGATACGCGGGCCGGACGGGTGGCAGTGCTGCCGGTGGGGACGACGGTAGAGGTGCAGCGCTGCCTGGACGACCTGAGCTGGTGCAATGTCCGCCATGGCGGACAAAGCGGCTGGGTAGCGGCCGACTATCTGATCGCGCGCAGCGACGGCAAGCGCGTCAAGGTGGCCGAGGCCGGCAAGGAGCTGGGAGTGGTCATCGAGACCGCGAAGCCGGGAGGGTGAGGGTGCTGCCCGTGTTCCGGGCGCAGCGGTGCATGAATGCGGGAAGTGTGCTTTCGCCTCTTCCCAAAACCGCAGACAGGCTGCATACTCTCGCTCCCTCGCCGCCGACCCCGGTTGGCAACGAGGAAGGAAGTTGAAGTCGCCCTCATCGAGGTGTTGACGGAAACGAAAAGCCTGACATAATAGGCGGCTCGCTTCGGCGAAAGGCCCTGCGGGGTTG
>NZ_LDJG01000049.1 GCF_001431425.1 Stenotrophomonas nitritireducens | reverse complement strand
TCGCCCTGCTGGGTGACGGTCGCCTCAATCTGGCTAAGTGCTTTCGAGTTGGCTCCTGCTGTTTCCCCTTGCCTGCGAACATCCGGCAGCGATATCCATATGTTGTTACCGGCGCTGCCCGGGTTTATCCAGCCGCGCCCCCTGACACTCCCGGGAGGGGCGGTCACCTGCCCCGATATCTTCCCCCACAATCCGGCTGCGGGAGTTGCCGGTGCAAGCCAGCCAGTACCGACCCCATTCCTATCTACGAAATGCACGCCAAATTGGCCGCTCGCATTTGTAGTGTTGAATGCATTTGCAGATATATCAAAAACTTCGCCAGGCGTTACCGGGAACCACGCATCTTCGAACGTGCCGCCGTCATACGGAACGATGAATGGCCCCTGGTACGTCGTCGCCGGCTGCGATCCGAACCCTGACGACGGGGCGACACCGACCTGCGCGTTGTACCAGCCCCCCGCTGACATGTCGGAAAAGTCGGACTTGCGCAGCAGGTTGCCGCCGCTGCCGGGGATCGATGCGGAAACCTGCTCGATGCGCGTTCCCTGGGCTGCAACGGTGTCGCCCAGCTGCCGCACACTGGTGTCGGTGATGACAAGGGCATCGGCGGTGGCCTGCGCCTTGTCGCCCGCCTGCTTCGCCAGAAACCGGTTGTTGGCGTCGATGGCATTAAGCACGGCCTGCCGGGTGCCGTATGCGGACAACCAGTAGCCGCGAAACTTCGCCGCCGCCGACTGCGTGGCCGTAATGCTCTGCGCGATGAATCCAAGCGTTGCTGGCTGCAGCGCTACCGGCAGACGAACCAGCCGCTGGGCGGTAACGGCCGGGGCATCAAATGCAAGATATGCCGGCTGCAGCGATACACCCGCGACGCGAACAGCCGTGACAGGAGCGCACTGCCACTGCAGCGATGCCGGCGCAAGTGCAACGGATGTGATGCGGGCGACGATTGCAGCGACCGGAGTGGCATCGAACGACAACGTAGCAGGATCGGCGCCGACGGCAACGATTGCACCGCATGCGACGCGGGTCGCGTCGAACGCAAGGGTGGCTGCATCAAGCCAAACCGGAACAGACAACGATGCGGCCACGGGCGCAGCGTCGAACGACAGCGTAACCAGCTCCAGCCGCACTCGGCTGCCGTCATCAAGGGTTTCAGCTTGCACTGGCGCCGCAGCAAAGCCGAGCGTCGCGGCGGCCAGCGCAACCGATACCGCAGTTGCGGCGGCAATCGGTGCCGCAGTTACTGCAAGCGTGGCCGTCTCAAGCTCAACACGCTGGTACGCATCACCCGGCGCGTCTGCTGTCAGCGGAATCCCGCTACCGGCCAACAGCCGGCGGCCGTCGCCGGTAACGAGATACTTGGTCATGCCGGATCACTCTCCTCTACGGCGCCGGCGATGCGCTCCTGGTACATCATCGCGGTGTACGCCTCTACGACGGTCACGACATCCAGCCCGGTAATCGTCTTGCCGTTGACCTCGAACTCGCGCGCGGCGAACTCGCCCACGGTCTCGCCGACGATGCCGAGCGGGTCCATGCGCACAAACTCGCCGTTGCGGTATTCCAGCTTGTGTAGCTCAAGCTGGATCGAGCCAGCCGGCTTGTCCACAGGGTTTCCCTGGATGCGGATGTCGGGGGCATACAACTCGATACGCTCTTCAATATTTTGAGTTTCGCTAAGAATGACGGCCATTTGCTTCCTTTTAGTTGATTTTCTTTACACTTAAGTTATCAATACTTACAAATCCTGCATCACCCCCATAGCAGTTAACTGCAATGAGATCAAATGATGAGCTTTGGACTATATCTTGCGCGTAAGTGCCTGCGCTATTCCGTGCAATACCCGCGGCAAAACCCAGCGAAACGTAAACCCTTCCATTTAGCAGTGCGTTAACCACTGTAAATTCAACACGGTATATTCCGGCAGGCTGCAGGCCATAAGTTATGTACTGAGATGCCCGGGAAATGTCTCCGGTATCACTGTTATATACCAACCTTCCCCCAGAGATGGAGAAAGGGGGGGCGTCATAACTCCAGGACGTGTCTGCGCTAAATGACCCATTAGTTACAAGCTCCTGCCCTATCGACGAAGCTACCCGGCTATCAATAACACCTACATTAAACATCACGCGCCCCCCATCTTTCCGAACAGCAGCCACTCGTTGAGACCGATGCGCTTCAAGCCCCACGGTGAATACTGATTCTTGGTCGTCGCAGTGATGTCGGAACTCTTGCGCAGCGTGACGCCAGGGCCGGCGACGAATGTCACCGCACCCGCGCCCGTCTGCGCCCCCTCCAGCTGGATGTCGTTCGGCCACGCAACAGAGGACTGCGGGGGAATCGTGATCGTCTGCGCCGTTGCGTTATTGCACGGGTTGAAGCGATTCATGTTCTGCAGACCAAGCGTATACGCGGAGCCTGTGATCTCAACGATGGCGGCGCCAACCCCCTCGATGGTCACCTGATCGCCATTGATGGTCGCGCGCACGCCACTGGAGGTCAGGATGCCGGCCAGGGTCTTTGCGGCGATGCCGGACACGGTTGTGCGCTTCGTGGAGTCCGCTCCTGTGCCGCGCTGGAGCGGGACGACATCGGTCCCCTCCAGTGTCGCGGCAGGCGGCAGCCCGTTGAAGTCGGTCGCGGTGTATTCGTCAGCCATGGGCTTACTCCACGGTGATGTCGATCACGCCCGCCGCGATCTTGAGCGCCACGCCCGTCGTGACTGCATACGTCTGCGTTGCCGGAATCTTGAACAGCAGCTTGCCCGCTCCCGATGCAGCGGTGCCGATACCGAAGTAAGTCACGTTGCTGCTGCCGCCGGTTGCCTCCGGCAACAGAACATCCGCAGCGTTCTTTGCGTTCGCGCCGGCAACGGTCCAACCGGCACTGGTCCGCGCAACCGCAACGCGCGCATAGCCGGTGTAGTTCGCTTCGCTGGTGCTCTGCGTGCCGCCGACGCCAGGGTCGGCCGTGTGCGCGCTGACATAGAGCACCCCAGCAGCAGCAGACGGCAGCAGGCCACCCGAATCGCCGATGCCCGTCAATGCCGCGTTGTTGAAGATCAGTGCGGCAAGGCCGTTCTTGAGTGCCGTAGATGCGTTGTTCGCCATGTTGTTTCCTCAGTTAATGATCGTATTGCCGCTCGGGTCGTCCCAGCGGGTCGGGGTGGTCAGGGTGTTGAGGTAGGCCACCAGCGCGTTGAGCGCTGCTTCGTAGGCTGTAAGTTCGGCCGTTACTTCCGACGCCAGTGCCTCGACGCGAATGCCTGGAAGCTCGGCGAGCAGCACCTGCAGGGCTTGCTTGAGCGCCGGTTTTTCGTCCGGGGTGATGACCCCATCGGAAAGGATTTCGTTGATGCGCGTCTGCGCCGATGCCACCGCTGCCTCGCGTGCGATCCGCTCGGCCTGCATGTCGGCAGCGCGCTGGCTGGCTTCGGCCGCCAGCTGCTGGGCATTCGACTGCTGGGCATCGGCCAATGCCTGCGCGGCGGCGGCATCGCTCTTGAATCGATCAACGCGCTCCTGCTCGAGCTGCAACTGCAGATCGATCAGCTGCTCGGTGACGTCCTCCGGGTCAAGCCCCGCGATGATTTCGCCAAGGTTGGGGCCGAACGTCTTTGTCACCGTGCGCATGCCGCCGGACAGCTGCCCGGCGGTGTTGCGCGATCGACACGCGATGGTCCACTCGCCCGCCGCCGGTAGCACGCTCTCGAACGGTGCGGTGTAGTAGCCCGATTCGCCGAGCGGCGTCATGGCGTCCCAGTCCGGCGTAGCCACGGCGCCGGCCACATAGCGGATCTCAACGCCAGCAAAATCCGGCGAGCGCATCGTGTCCGCAAGCCATCCCCAGCTGTAGACGCGGACGCCGCCGCTACGTTCGGTCACGTCGAACAGGTCCACCAGCACCGGCGGCAGCCCGGCGCCGCCCGTCGTGTACGTTGCCTGCACGGCCACGCCGGCCTCCCCATCCGGCGAGAACGGCCGCACGACGATGGTGTACGTGCCCGGCTCGTTGATGCGCCACGTCGCGGTCCGCGTCACCGTCTGGGCCACGTCCTGCAGCTCGCCGCCGGCACCTGCCGCCCGGACAACCGTTGTCCCCACCGGCCCGGTCACGTCGAACGTGGCCGTCAGTTCGGTGAAGGTAGTGTTGCCCTGGACGATCTGCGCTTCGCTGATCCGCAGGTTACTGGCCACCGGCCGGGTCTGCAGCAGCGACTGGTTCGGCGCCGGGATGTAGTGCCCGGTGAGCACGTAGTCCCAGAACTCCGGCCCCTCCGGCACGACCCTCACCGCGGCCCCCTTCAAGTCCGGCTCCGGCTCGATGCTGGTCACGCGTACCCGGTAGCCGGGCGTCTGCCGGAAGTCGTAGACCCAGATGGTGTCGTGGGCCGGGTTGTCCGGATTGGCGCCCGGGATCGCGGCGTCTGCCGGCCACGGATCGGCCAGCGTGATGGTGTTGCTCGTCCCGCTGAACGGCTGCACGCGCAGCACCCGGTACACCCGCTCGCCGGGGATGCGCAGCCCGATGTAGGCGTTCCCGGCCGCCGGCGCCGGCACGGGCTCATCCAGCAGCAGCGTCATCGCACCGCCCGTGCCGCTGGCACCCTGCACGCGCCCACCGTAGCCCCACTGCGTGAGGTCGTGCTGCAGGGCCAGCAGCGACAGTCGCTGGTAGCTCAGGTGCTCAATGTCTGTGCTGTAGCCGATGTCCTTGTACTGGTACAGCGACTGCGCCAGATGCCAGCGCGCCAGCCTGGCCGCGTGCTCCTCGGTGCTCACGCCCTCACCCGATACCTGGGCCGGGTTGAGCATGATGTCCACGCCCGGTGCCGGCACCCGCAGGGTCTTGGCCTGCCAGTCGGTCGAGTCGATGTACGTGTACTCGATGCCATCCGCGGCGTTTGCCAGGGTGTAGTCCACCTGGAAAGCGCCCTTCTTGATCGTCGGCATGGCGACGACGCCGGACAGCGGCTGTTCCTGCGCTGCCCAGACCACGCCCAGCCGCCCACCGGCCCAGGTGATCTCGCCGAAGCCCGCGCGCGCGATGGCGGCCAGCACGTCGGTGTGGCTGCGCGCCTCCTTCACGCAGAAATCGTACGTGTAGCCATTGGCGGCGCAGTGCAGGGTGAACGCCTTCCACGACTCGATGTCGATCTGCGCGTCCGCCAGGGCCATGCCCGCCAGCAGGCGCGAGCCGGCCCAGATGCCGCGCGCGTACGCAGGGCCCTGCGCGCCGGGGTTGCTGCTCTCCTTCGTCACCCACGCCGTGCCGGTCCACTCCGGAATCGGCGCCGCGAAGGCGACGCCCCGCAGCTCGTCCGGCGTGCCATTGAGCTGGCCGGTGGCCTTGATCCGCACGCCGCTGCGCGCGATACCGGTGTAGTCCGCATCATCCGCCTGGACCGACGTGAGCTGGGTCCACTGGAAGTCGTTCTTCTGGGTGTTCTTGCCCTCATAGTTGCCCTGCCCCAGCATGCGCACCCGCACGTCGTACTGCCCGCGCGCGACATCCCGGGCCAGCGTTGCCCGGCGCACGTCGAACCGGTCAGAGCGGAAGGTCTGCGATGCCAGCGGCTGCCACGTCGCGCTGCCTGCCGGGCGATACTGCGCCTCCACCGTCTCCGAGACGTAGTAGCTCTTGCCGCTGGTGCCGGTGCCGCCCAGGACGTACTCAAGGTTGATATGGATGCGCACCGTGTCGGCGCTGGTGGCGCGCTCCACCCACGCCTTGTCCTTTGTCAGCTCCGCGCCGTCGATGGTGTCGGCGTTGCTGTACAGCGGGATGGTCTGCTCCGGCATCTGGCTGTAGCCAGCGTGGTAGACCTGCACGCCCTCGTAGTTCGACAGCGGCGTATCGCCGTTGTACAGGGCCTCGATGCGGCCCACGTTGATGCCGGCCGACAGCAGCAGGCCGAGGAACTGATCGTTGCCCTCGTACCAGGTGTACGGCTTGCTCAGCAGGTCCGGGGTGATGCGCACACGGCCGAACAGGAGCGGAATCGGGTCGTATGGGCGCAGCTGGTTGCGCGCGCCGCTGATCGAGTACACGGGGTCTTGCTGCCGGTTGTCCGTCCGCGGCGGCTTGGGCGCCAGCACCTTATTGACCAGCATGGCGCCGGCCATGTAGGCGGCCGTCGCTGCTGCGTAGCCAGCAACACCCGTCAGGCCCAGGAACGCGCCACCGGCCATACCACCGGCACCGAAGGTGAAGTAGGTCAGCGCGATCAGCGCAACCACGGCCAGCGCCGACTTGCCCACGCCGCCGCGGACCTCGATCACCTGCCCCTGCTTCGGGTAGACGTGGTGCCACAGGTGCCGCTCGACGGCACGGCCACCGATGCACACCTCCCACCGCTGCCCGTCCAGCTCCGGCACGTTGCGCTGCAGGATGGCGTACAGGCTCTCGCCCGCGCGCGCCTCCCACACAACGTTCCGCTGGCCGTCCAGCATCAGCGGATGCGGGGTCACGATCAGCTGGCCCGGCCCCAGCGGCGGTTGTTGCATCACACCCATGCGTAGTAGCCCTCGATCCTGAGCCCGAAGTCGGGCAGCTCACGCACGCGGTGCAGCACGCTGCAGCCGTTGCGCTCGTTCGTGTGGAGTACCCAGCCCTCGTAGGCCAGGAAAAAGAAAACCCCGGCATGGCCGGGGCGCTTCTGTCCGTGTTCGACCATCAGGACGAGATCCCCGTCCTGTGGCGTGTCCGTTCGTCGTCCATAGGGGCGCGACAACTCCCCAAGGGCCGCCTGCCCTTCCACGCCCCGCGGTCGCCGGCCGGGAAGCTGGACGGTGCGGCCGAACAACGCCCGTTGGACCAGCACCACCAGATCGGCGCAGTCGAACTCCCGTTCGTCGTACGGGATGGCGACGAAGCGCTCCACGTCGGCCAGGCGCATCAGAACGCCCCCGGTGCGGTGAACGGGTTGTAGCGCAGCCGCACAGCCTGCTGGCGCATGATCGCGTCATAGCCGCACTGCGCCGTCGCCGTCCTGGCGTTGACCGACACCTGCGTCAGCGGCAGCAGGTAGGTGCGTTCGATGACATTGGGGTCGGCCCGGTCGCTGAGCATCAGCTTCGCCATCACCACGTCGCCCGGTAGCAACCGCTCCAGGTCTTCCGCAATACCGCGGCCCACGTTGTCAAGCGTCAGTACCGCACGCGGCGTCTGGCCGGACATGTCATCGGGCAGCTTGAAACCGAACGGGCACGCGAGGTACTCGACGCCGTTGCTCACCCAGTTCTGCGTATCGTTGACGATGCGCAGCGTCTCGGCGAACGATGGCGCAGATACCTCCAGGAACAGCAGCGTCCCGGCTGTGTCGGTGACGCGCTGCCGGCGTTCGAGGAAGGCGGTCATCGCAGGTACTCCATAACCACTGTTCGCTTGCTATCGAAGGCCGCGTCATCGATCAGGGTCAGCTCACCGATCGAGCCGCCTTCGAAGCGGACCATCAGCTCTCTACCGTTCCGGGGGTTCCGGAACTTGAACCAACCAATCCGCTTGAGCGTATCGAAGTACCAGTCCTCGAACTCGTCAGCGGCCGCGACGGTCTCGAAGTAAAAGCTGGCCTTGATCTTGGCCATGACGCGCGTATTGACGATGCGCTGCTTTGGAACCCCACGCTCCATCTCGGTGCGCTCCACGCCTGGGTCGAACGACTCGGAGATGCCGTCCATCATCACGGTGGTGGTTGCTGGAAGAGTGATCACAGGCGCTCACTCCAGCCATAGCGGGCGACCCCCGCACGCCCGATTTGCCCGCCGCTGGCCACGTCGTCTGCCGCTGCGGCCAGGAACAACTTCAGCAGTTGCTCGCCATCGGCACCGCGCCAAATCTGCGCACTTTCCACGCGCGCCGGAGCACCATTGTTGTGGATCTCGACCTTCATGCTGCCGGCGCTCCCGGCTGAGTCATAGGCCGCCGTCTGCCGCCTACTGAGGACGCGCTCGCCGGTCTGGAGAACAGCCACGCGCTCGTCGGCTTTCAGGCCGAAACCACCGCCGTCATGGAAGCGAGGCGCGCTTCCCAGCATCTCCGGCGAGATGGCAATGCGCACTCCGGTACCACCCGTGCCGACAAGGCCGCCTTGATGGTGCTTGCGCGCCTGGAACAACGATGATACCCAGCCCATGACGCCGCCCGCTGCACCGCCGCCGGAGCCGCCGAAGTTGAACATACTCCGCAGGGCCCGCATGGCGGCCTCCTGAGCAACCATGCGGGCAACACCAGCAACAAAGCCCTTGACCATATCGTCAAAGCTGTCCTTGAAGCCCTTCGCCCTGGTTGCCATGTCAGCAAAGAAGTCGCCAAGCGAGGCAGCGCCCATGTCCTGGAATTTCTGCTGCCAGACCCGCTGCGCCTGAACCACCTGCGCAATCTGGACATCGATCTCCTGGAGGCCCGCGATAGCCGCCGCCTGCTCGGGTGATCCCTTGGCAAGGCCCTGCATGGAGTCGACCGCGGCAACCCGCAGCGCACGCAGCTGCTCCAACGCCTGGGACCGGGCGATCTTCAACTGTGCTTCACCCTCTCCGTAGCCGAGCATTCCGGCGCCCACCTGGGCGCCAATGGCCGTCTCCTTGCCTTGGAGCTGGGAGGTGATCTTGCCCAGCGCGTCGCGCAGTTCGTCGGACTTGGCCTTTGCCACCAATCGGTCGATGAGGCTGCTCACCAGCGCTTGCCCCGTGGCGTCACCCTCGGCACGCAGGCGCTGCATCAGGGCCTTGTACTGGTTCTCGAGTTGGGCGCGCTGGGCTTCCCCGGCCTTGCCATCAAGCTCCAGAAGCCGGTTCTTCACCTCAGCCAACGACTGAGCGAGCCCCTCCTCAGCCTTCTTCTGTTCCGTTGCCGCAGTGGTGGCCACCTCGGCACGGTCACGCTGCAGCTTGACGATCTGCTCTTCGATACGCCGCCGGCCGGCCGCCTCCGTTGTGATGGCTAGCTCCGAACGGGCCTGCTCGATCTCCAGGTCGATGGACTTCTGCTGGAGTGCTGTCCGCTTGCTGAAGTACTCCGCGATGGAGATACCACCGCGCCCGTAGAGTGCGTCCAACTCAGCCATCGTTCGTCGGATGGCATCAATCATGAGTGCATTGGATTTTGCGATGGACTTACCCGTCTCCGCGACAGCTGCATCCACAGGCTTGAGAATGTTATCGATGCCGCTGGTGAGGATCTCGAAAATCTTATCGTCCCACTCGTCCAGCATCTTCTGCGCCCGGGCTGCGTCCGCCTCGGCCTGAACCAGCGCGGGGTTCATGGAAGCCCGACTGCTAGACTGAAGCCCCAGCAAATTGCCGCCTCCACGGCCGGCGTCGACATTCTCGCGCGCGTTGATCTTGGCAGCCTGCAATTGCGCCTTGGCAGCCATCATCGTGGTCAGCGCTTCCTCGCGCTTGGCCTTCGCCACCTCAAAGGCTTGGTCGCGCGCATACTTTGACATGTCGCCGACTTCCTTCAGGGCGCGCTTATGCTCGTCCTGCGCCTGCTTTGCCTGCTCGGTTCGCTGGTAGAGCTCGTAGAGCACCGTGGTCAATGCCACCAACGCGAGTGTGATCGGCCCACCCATCGTCGCCAAGGTCGCTTTCAGTCCGTTGGCTGCGATCGCCGACACCGCCAACGCAGCGCGCATGGCTGCCAGCCACTTGATCAGGGCCTGAACACCGATGATTGCGGCTGCGATACCACGAGCGGCGAGGTACGCCCCAACCGCCACCGCCAGCAGGTCTATGTGCTTAATGGTTAGCGCCGCCGCCTCGCCGAGCAGACGCAAGTACCTGGCGCCATCCTGTGCAACGAACCGCGCAAAGCCGCCGACCAGCTGCAACACCGCGTCCGTCAACCCAGCGGCGGCGGCTTTCATCTCGGGGGAGGCGAGCGCTGCGGCCACGCCGTTGATCGCCGAGATGACGCTGCTGAGGCTGCCGCTCCCCGACCCGTCTACCAGGTCCCGAAGTGCGTTCCCCACACCGGCCAGGGCGCCACCGAAGGTGTTGCGGGCTGCTGCCCCGGCGCCTGCATAGCTCTCCGCCATGGCGTCCAGCACGATCTGCTGGGCCTCAGCAGTCCGGCCGGTGGCCTCCATGATCTTCATCTGCAGCTTCTGCTGCTCGGTGAACTTGAACCCCTGCTTGGTCAGGGCGGCAACGCCCTGGGATGGCTTATCGAGCGCCTTGCCGATGGTCTCGGCCGATTGCTCGATGCTTTCGCCGAGGCGTGCGGACTGGTCAATGGCCATCTGCAGTGCCTGCGGGAACTGCTTGCCGACGATGCCGGTGTACGACAACAGCCGCGTCTGGGCGCGCACGATCTCGCCGGCGGAATGGGTTGTCGCCTCCGACATGCTGCTGGACATATCCAGCAGCTGCTGCTGGGTGTAGCCGGCCTGCTGCCCGGTCGATTTCAGCACGGCCTGAAGCTGGGCCACCTCGCCGGAGGCATCACGGGTTTCCGTGATGATGCTGCGGAACAGGCTACCGACCGTGACGCCAGCGAACAGCCCACCAATCACGTTTCGGAACTGCGCGATGCCATCGGTGATCCCTTTCAGGTCCACCGACTTGGACGCCTCACGCCGCAACGCAGCGACGTCCGAGCGCAGGGCAGCAAAGCCCTGTTTGATGTCATTGAGGTCTGCCGAGAACCTGACGCGCAGATTCGGCTGCTGAGCGTTACTCATGTCAGTCAGTAATCCTTTTTAGGTAGGACGCGAAGCCGGCTTCGTCGTACTGCGCCGCACGCAAGTTGAGGGCCTCGGCAGCCAGGCGGCGCCGGTAGGCACCGGCGGCTGCCTCAGTGAAAGCTCTGACCTGCGCCAAGGTGTAGCTCTTGATCTGCTCGAACGAATGGCCGTTCTGGATCAGAAGCTGGAGGGTGTCTGCCCATCCCCAGGCGGCCGCGCTGCCTTGCTGAACTCCCCCTTGAGGTCGCCCAGGAGCGGCACGATTCGCCGCAAAAAAAAATCCGAGTTCACCCGCCCGACGGCCATGGCCAATTCAATGAACTCGGCAGGGTCGCCCGACCGGATCAGATCCACCGGCTGACCACTGCACAGTGCGGTCGCGATGAACAGCGGCTCGGAGTAGTCCACCACCAGGTCCATGATCAGCTCGGGGGTGACTTCCACATCGAACGCCCCATCGGTGGTGGCCGCCTTCTCCCGGAGAGAGGCAATCACTGGCCGCAACTCGCGGACAACAGCCGGGATGACCCCAATCGACAGGGGGTGGATGACCAGACTTTGGCCCTTGTACGCCACGGAGATGCTGGCCGGAGCCAGCACCTCCATATCGTCAGCACCAGTGGCCGGCGTTACCCAGCTCACCCGACCACCTCCTGATCCACCACGAAGTACTTGGACAGCTGCGCGCCCTTGCTGGTGTCCGGCAGCAGTGCGCCAGTCACTTCGCCCTGGCCATGCTGGTCGCCGATCAGACCCAGCTGAGCCATCACGCCACCGCTGACCTTGTGGACGCGGATGCGCACGGCCTTGCCACTCTGGGCCTCATTGAGACCGAGGAAGAGCATCTCGTACTGCTTGGCGGGATTGACCAGTGCCTGCACGGTGGTCTGCGCACCGTAGTCATAGCTGACCTTGATGTTCGGCTTGCCATCGGTGGAGGTCGGAATGGTGCTGTCCTCCGGGATGTACAGCCCGCCATCCTGGAAGATGTAGTCCTTGCCCGCTTCCAGAACGGCGGACCCGGTATCCGGCTTCACGGCAGTGACCGCGGTTGCGATCTTCCCGAGCGGCGTGAAGCCGCCCTTGTAGGCGGTGATCGGCTCGTCCACCGCCTTGCCGGCGGCAACCTTCGAGGACGTGCCACGCAATGCACGGGCGAAGTTCTCGGGGGCGAAGTCGTGGAAGGTGTACGCGAACTCCACGCCGGTCAGGCGGTCGACGCGGTTGCGCTCGCCACCACCCGGGGCGGTGCCATCCGCCAGTGCGATGGTGTTGGTCTGGGGGCTCAGCGTCACCGCCGAGCAGTTGCCCACCTCCTCGAAGGGGGCACGGGCGCCGAATTCGCGGATGAGCAGCTTGCCGCTGCCCAGGTAGCTCTGGTCCTGCATCTGACCCTGCATGTCGTATCTCCAGTGGTTGCCGCGCTGCGGCGGGTTATTTGTTGGGGGTGTTGGATTGGTACGTGACCGCTACCCCGACCCATCCGGCACCGGCCGATTCAGGCATCAGCGGCTCCATGGACACGTAGATCGGGAAAGTGATGCCGCGCGGGTATTGGTGCTGCTTGTTGGCCATTGCCTCTTCGATGTCGCTGACCATGGCGTCAAGCTGCGTCTGGCCGCTGCCCAGCGCCGCGGGAACCTTGGCCATCACGCTTACGGTCGTCAGGCGATGGGTCTTGCTGAGGGCGGGATCTACCGCCCGCTGCTGCTTGTCGATCACGGCGGTCAGCACGGCATCGGCCGTGCCATCTGCGGGGGCGGGCTCCAGGGTCCAGGACAGACCTGCATCGGTACGGAACCCGTTTTCAACGGTGATGGCGGCCAGGCACTTGGCCATGGCATCCAGCAGGCGCATGCGTGGGC
>NZ_LDJG01000048.1 GCF_001431425.1 Stenotrophomonas nitritireducens | reverse complement strand
AACTAGGCCGCGCCGGTATTGAGCGTATTGAACAGGAAATGTGGATGGATGCGTGCCTGCAGTGCATCCAGTTCCGCCTGCTTGGCGCGCAGGGCCAGTTGCCGTGCGCGCCAGTGGTTCTGGAAGGCAGCCAGTCCCAGCAGGCCGGAAGTGAGAACGATGCCGGTGAAGCGCAGGAATACCATCGCCCAATCGCCTTGCGCCGCACCCCACGCATCGCGCACCACCAGCCAGCTCGCGGTGCATACGAGGACGTTGACCGCCACCAGGATCAGCAACGCGATGTTGGCGATCCAGAGGGGAGGGAGCTGCACCAGCAATCGGCGCAAGAGGTAGAGGGCGCCCAGCGTGGACAGGGAAATCCACTGCACCATCAGTGAGATCAGGCCGAAGTGCACCCAGCGGTTATCACCCACGCCGGGAGCCAGTGCCAGGATCACGGCCAAGGCTTCCCCGGCCACCAGGACGCGGATGATGACGGGTGCCTGCCATAAGGCATCCAGTGGGGCGTCGGTGGCTTGCTTGGGCATGTCCGGGCCGGATTCGAGGGAGCGAAGCCGTTGGTCCTGCCTCTGTGGCCGCCTGTCGGCAGGAGGCTGACAGCACTGGGGGCGTCGCTTACCGTGGCAGCTTACAGCCATTATGGGGAAGGCCCGCATGTCGTTCTCGATGGAATGCGGTCAATGCTGGCGGGCATTGCGGCGAAAGCGGCAGGCAGGGTTTACGCTGGTTGAATTGATGGTCACGGTGGCGGTGCTGGGAATCGTCGCGGCCATCGCCGC
>NZ_LDJG01000047.1 GCF_001431425.1 Stenotrophomonas nitritireducens | reverse complement strand
CCCAACCGACCGCGCCCCATCGACACCGAGCAGACCTCGACAGCCAGAACGGGCCGCAGGCAGCCCATAGACGCCCCTACAGCCTCCGCAGAGCCCCTCCCTACGCGGCGCTCTGCGAGCCTCCTAGGCAGGCGTCCAGAACTGGACGGCGAAGCGATGACATTAAGGGAATACGACGCGACCAGCGTCGCACAGTGCTTCCTTTGGTGCCTCGGTCATCGAGTGCCCTTTAGTGGGTGCATTCGCGCTAATTAGCGCAACAGAGTGCGAATTAGCGCGAATAAGATCAAAAGAGCCGGATAGATCAATGGCATGCGATCAATTCGCATTGATTCACAGTAGAGCAGACGGCAAGATATGTGTTGTACCGGTACGGGCTTCGCCCATCTCCGTCCACCACCGCCCCTTACTCGCCTGCGGCTCGACGGAATCTTGCTCTGCGAGGCTGAAGCGTCCTCGTTGATTCGAGCCAATCAGAAGTAGAGTTTCCCTATTCAGGAGCTCTGCATGAAGAAGGCGAAGTTCAGCGACGAACAGATCGTCCGGATCCTCAAGGAAGTCGAGGCCGGCGCGAAGGTGGCTGAGACCTGCCGCAAGCACGGCATCAGCGAGCCGACGTACTACATCTGGAAGAACAAGTACGTCGGCATGGAGGTGTCGCAGTTGCGGCACCTGAAGGACGTCGAAGGCGAGCTTTCCCGGCTCAAGCGCATGTATGCCGAATTG
>NZ_LDJG01000046.1 GCF_001431425.1 Stenotrophomonas nitritireducens | reverse complement strand
TCGCAGACCTCCAATGCCATGGCAGGCAGCGCGGGCTGCAGCAGTAAGCAGCAGAGCAGGAATCGTTGGGCCACGGCGGGCTCCCCTCGGGCATGGGGCGAGCCTCGCAGAAATGGCTGTTCCTGTGTCGTGAAATCACGGGCTGTGCCGGGGCGCCCCGGGCCCGATGTCCGGTTGGAACTGCGCGCCTGTGGCGCAGGTCCAGCTGCAGGCATCCCTTCAGTGCGGCGGCAGGCCCAGTTTCAACGACAGGTCGATCGCCTGCACATGCTTGGTCAGCCCGCCGATGGAGATGCAGTCCACGCCGTCCTCGGCAATGGCGCGCAGGCCATCCAGCCCGACGCTGCCGGAGACTTCCAGCGGAACCCGCTTTTCAGGCGCCTGGCCAGCGGCGATGCGCACCGCGTCGCGACGCATGGCCGGGGTGAAGTCGTCGATCAGGATGCGGTCGCAGCCGGCAGCCAGCGCTTCTTCGAGCTGCGCCAGGTCCTCGACCTCGACCACCAGCGGCAG
>NZ_LDJG01000045.1 GCF_001431425.1 Stenotrophomonas nitritireducens | reverse complement strand
CGCTGCGCTGGAAGACCGTGGCTCCAGCCAACGTGGTGCTGTTGAAGAGCTTGGCGGCGCCTCCAAAACTGGTCAACACCGTCCTGTTGGCAAATGGTGCAGAAGCCTGCGCATTGCTGCCGCCCGATTTGAACGTGTCGGAAAGCTTCCATTTCGGCGTACTCGAGACACCGGTCAAAGCGGCATTGAACGGACTGGCGATCAAGTCGCCGATCCAGCTGCCGGAAGTGAAGCCGGCCACGAAGGTCAAGGTGGTCGTTTCGGTCTTGGTGGAACTTGAAGCGATGTTCGAGCCCGAAGCACTGCGCGAATCGATCGTTGACAACGCCGCCGTCAATGCCGAAGCGAACTTCTCGGTATCCGAAGCCACGACAAAGCTGCCATGACCATTGAGCGAAGCATGCCAGAGGTCGTCGATGCGTTCGGCACCACTGTTCTTGATTGGATCCACATTCCACGGTTTCGGTGCCGGCGCATTCGGATCGAGCGTACCCTGCTGACCGATCGACACACCAAAGGTCACCATATGCTGCCAGGTCGCCGGATCATTGGCACTTGGACGCACGTTGTTGGTCATGCCGGTGCGCAGATCGTTCTTCCAGTAATAATAGGCAACATCGGCCAGAGTATCGGTAAAGCCTTCACAGCTACTCTTGGAACACGTCTGTTTGTCGTAATATTCGGCACCGTTGGCCTGAGTGTCGTAGTCCCCCACCTTGCTGGTGTAACCGCCATCCTTGTCGGCCTGATTCCAGTAACCATCCGTGGTAAGAATCGCGTAATTCTGCCGGCAGGTCAGCATTTGCCCACTGCTGTCCCTGTAGGCTGCATCCGAACTGAAGTAACGTCCCGCCCGCTGTAACGCACCATGTAGCGGCGTATTGCCCGAGGCACCAGCATCCTGCAGGCGGGTATAGAAGGTCGAACGATTTACCCCTTCGAACAGACCGTCGCCGGTCCCTACGGGGATCGGGAAAGCAGGATTGGCCCCACCCACGCTCGCCGAACTGCCGCCTCTGTTCCAGATCGTGTCGAAGCCGACGCGATAGTTCTTGCCAAGGCGCCCAAAAGCTTCCGACGCGCCAGCCTTGGCCATCTTGTTGCGGCTACGGTGGTAGTGGTACCAGTTCGCAAAATTCTGCAATTCGTCGGCCTGCGAACGAGGCGTCAAGGCAGCGCCACTCGCATCCTTGCCTATGCGCGGAGGCGTCGAATCCACCCACGCGTAGCTTCCCGTCACCGAGTAAGGAATATTCGAAACCGCACTGCCGTTCCCGTAGATTTCGATGTAGATCATGCCTGGAGGCGAGGCTATCGAGACCGTCTTTGACGAACTGCTGCCGGTATTCGCGTCCAGAATGACAGTACAGCCGCTATTGGAGTAGACAAAGAGGCCGGCGCTACCATTACCCGAAATGCTCACGGAAACGTTGCTGGCCTCGCCATTGACTGCGTTTGCGGTGGAAACTCCAACGCAGCTCGAGTACCTGTTCCTACTCGCAGACAAAGTACCGGTAGCGACAACCTTCGTCGAGGACTCCTGCTTCTGGACGACACCCCCCTGGTAACTGTTGTCGGAACTGGACGCGACAATGCGGAACTTGTCGTAGTTGGCAGCCCTCGTCCCGGGGTTGGCGACTTTAGGCACATAGAAATAGGACTCCTGGATCCAGTTCGGATTCCTGCTGGTCCCGATGTTGGTCTGCGCCGTGCGCAGGTCGATCGGACTGTTCAAAGATGTGGTACTGCTCGATACCGCCGTAAAATTGGCATCATCCAGGCGGTCGTTGACATCGACCTTTGCGGTGCGCCAGGGCCGATACGTCATGCTTGGGTTATAGAAAATAGTGTTGTTGACGTATGAACGATCGACGACATCGTCATTCAGATCACGACTGGAGTCCGTCGGCATCATCAGGTACGTCATCGATCCAGAATCGTCGAGAATCATCAGCACATTTGGCGGAATGGAATTGCCACCGGTCAGCAAGGGGTATTGCGGAAACGAGGTGTTTGCCGACTGCGCCGACGATGCCGCAGCCATCGATATCAGCAACGTCGCAAGCGCAACGCGCATGCGCGCAGCGAGG
>NZ_LDJG01000044.1 GCF_001431425.1 Stenotrophomonas nitritireducens | reverse complement strand
GCGACGGAGATGGGTACATTTCTCCTCGCTTGTTAATCGGTGATTTCGTGACCCCCGGGCATGGAGGGGGGATAACCGACAGTATCGATATGTCCCGAGCCGTTCCTTCCACGACCGAGCAGCGCGGCTACCGCATTACGGCCTACGCGGCTACGCCTAATGGCGCGGAAGTGATCGTCCAATCGCTGTATCACCGTTGAGCGGGGCAAAAAATGAACAGCAAGTCTCACTCCATGCAGTCCCTCGCTGCGCGCATGCGCGTTGCGCATGCGCGCAGCGAGGGACTGCATGGAGTGAGACTTGCTGTTCATTTTTTGCCCCGCTCAACGGTGATACAGCGATTGGACGATCACTTCCGCGCCATTAGGCGTAGCCGCGTAGGCCGTAATGCGGTAGACGCTCTGCTCGGTCGTGGAAGGAACGGCTTTGGACATATCAATACTGTCGGATATCCCCCCTCCATTCACGGAGGTACCGAAATCCTCGATGACGAAGCGCGGAGTAATGGCCGCATCCCCCTTGCCGACAACTTCGCCGACACGGATCTTGTCACTGCTCCAGAAGCTGTCGGCCTTCCACACAGGGGCATTCCCGGGAGCGGTCATGGCACACAGGCCAGCAGAACATCCCGAAGCCGGAAAACTGAGGCTGCCGTCGCGCGCGATGACCTCGGCCTGGCGCAGGCCAGCCTCGGCCGCCTGAAATGCGAGGCTGCGGGATATCGTGTTTGCGGCCATGCGCTCCTGCATGATGGCACCACGCATGGAGGCCAGGCCCAGCAACGTAATGATGATCAGCAGCATCAGCACGACGATGAGCGCAGCGCCCGACTGATCTCCCACGTGCACGAATGATGAATGTCCGCGCTTCACTGGATGCCCTCCTGATGGTTCCTGAGCACGATGAAATCCTCCACGCTGCGGCTCAGCGTACCGCCATCCACGCCCTGCACATCGCC
>NZ_LDJG01000043.1 GCF_001431425.1 Stenotrophomonas nitritireducens | reverse complement strand
TCGCGGCTGAAGCCGCTCCCACGACGGCGGTTGCGGCATCGGCATGCCCGGCCTGCTTCCGCAGCGCCTTCAGCTTGTCCAGGCTGATGCTCATGGCAGCAGGTCGAGGGCCTCGTCCGCTTCGTCGGCCATGACCGCCTGCACCTGGTCGCAACGCGCGTCGGACAGCAGCGACAACACCTTCAAGGCCAGCGAACGCGGCGTCTCGCCCTGGCCTTCCTCCTGCGCGGCCAGCACCGGGCCGACACAGGCCGGGCAGCCGGCGCTGCAGTCGCAGCGCTCCACCAGTTCCAGCGCGCGCTGCACCAGCTCGCCCTGGCGCAGCCACAGCGGCTCGCTCAGGCCCACGCCGCCGGGGAAGTTGTCGTACAGGTATACGGTCGGCACGAAGCTCTGCATCAGCTCCAGCGCGTTCTCGCCGCCCTCGTTGCCGCGCAGCTGGCCGCGGCCGGCCTGGTCGGCCACCGCGAACCAGGCGCCGTCGCCGTTGCCCACCGCCTTCTGCAGGTCGCGCGCATCGGCCATCACCGCCACGGTGGCGACGATGTGCAGCGCGTACGCCGCGCCGAGGAAGCCATCCAGCGCGTCCTGTTTCTGCGCGAAGCTGCGCAGCAGCGTGGCCTGCGGCAGCTGCCACCACACCGCGGTGGTGTGCAGTTCCTGGTCGGGCAGGTTGACCGGGCCGTAGCCGATGTTCTCGTGCGTGTAGTAACGGATCTTCTTGTAGCCGGCTACGCGCCGCACCACGTGTACTTCCCCGTGGTGCGAATCGCCACGCCCGGCGCCGTTGCCGTCGAAGCGGTCCAGCACCTTGAGTTTGGTGAAGTCGATGCTGTCGGTGTAGTAGTCCACGTGCGTGCGGGTGACATAGGCCTTGCGGCCATCCCAGTCCAGCCGCTCCACCTGGTAGGGCGTGCTCTGCACCATGTGGATCGCGCCTTCGTACAGCGTCAGCGCAGCGGCGGAATAGTCCACCTCGGCGATGATCTGCTGCCTGCCGTCGCTGCGGTCCACCACCACAAAGTTACCGTCGGCCACCGCGCGCAGGCTTACCGTGTTGGCCGGGTAGCTGTCGGCGATCCACTCCCAGCGATCGCCTTCCTGGTGCACGACTTCGGTTTCGGCCAGCGCCTGCAGGAACACCAGCGGGTCGATCGGGCCGAACGGCTCGCCGCTCATGAACGGCAGCTCGAAGGCCGCGCAGCGGATGTGGTCGAACAGGATCAGCGGCTGGTCCGGCGCGGTGCGCGCGTGCTCGGGCGTGGCGTTGGCGAAGAAGTCCGGGTGCCGCACCACGTACTGGTCCAGCGGCTGGCTGCTGGCCACCATCACGCCCAGCGCGGCCTGCTGGCGGCGGCCGGCGCGGCCGAAGCGCTGCCACGTCGCCGCCACGCTGCCGGGATAGCCGTTGAGCACCACCACGTCGAGCGCGCCGATGTCCACGCCCAGCTCCAGCGCCGAGGTGCTGACGATGCCGTCGATGTCGCCGGCGCGCATCGCGCGTTCCACTTCGCGGCGCTCGGTGGGCAGGTAGCCGCCGCGGTAGGCGCGGATGCGCGCCGGCTTGCGCGGGTCGTTGTCGAAGATGTCCTTCAGGTACTTGGTCAGCACTTCCACCATCAACCGTGTCTGCGCGAACACCAGCGTCTTCAGCCCGCTCTTGATCGCGATGCGGGCGATGCGGTTGGCCTGCGAGCGCGCCGAGGCGCGCAGGCCAAGGTCCGGATTGATGACCGGCGGGTTCCACAGCAGCACGTGCCTGGGCCCGGTGGGCGCGCCGGATTCGGTGATCGCGTGCACCTGTTCTTCCACCAGCGCCTCGGCATGCGCGTGCGGGTTGCCGATGGTGGCCGAGCACAGGATGAACTGCGGTTGCACGCCGTAGAACGCGCAGATGCGCTTGAGCCGGCGGATCACGTTGGTGACGTGGCTGCCGAACACGCCGCGGTAGGTGTGGATCTCGTCGATCACCACGTAGCGCAGGTTCTCGAAGAACTGCGCCCACTTGGTGTGATGCGGCAGGATCGCCTGGTGCAGCATGTCCGGGTTGCTGACCACGATGTCGCCGTGCAGGCGGATAGCCTGGCGCGCGTCGCCGGGCGTGTCGCCGTCGAAGGTGAACGCCTTGACCCCGAGATCGCCGGCGCGGTTGAGCTCCAGCAGCTCGGCCACCTGGTCCTGCGCCAGCGCCTTGGTCGGGAACAGGTACAGCGCCTTGGCGTTGCCCCGCATCGCCGCGCTCACCACCGGCAGGGTGTAGCACAGCGACTTGCCCGAAGCGGTGGGCGTGACGATGGCGACATGCTCGCCGCGCTGGCTGGCGTGCCAGGCTTCGGCCTGGTGCGAGTACAGCTGCTCGATGCCGCGCGCCTTGAGCGCGGCCTTCAGTGCGTCGGGCACGTCGTCGGGGATCGGCGCGTAACGGCCTTCGCGGCCGGGAATCGTGAAGCTGCCGGTCACCCGGTCGCCGTAGCGCCGGGCCAGCCGCTGGCCGAGCAGCGCGCCGTCGCGCGAGGGCAGGCCGTCGGTGGTCGCCAGCGCCCGTTCGCTGGCTTCGGTGCGGGGAGCGAGGGAAAACGCCATGCCGGTACTGCCGATCAAAGGACGGCATGGAAGCACAAAGCCGTCTCAGCCCGTGAGACGTCAGTGCCGGCCGCGGGCAGGCCATCGCCCGGCCATTCTGGGCGCCGGCTTGGGCGGCGCGCCGCCACGTGCCCGTATGTTGCCGCGCCCCGCGCAGCGCAGGCCGCGGGATGGCGACACGAAGCCATGGCGTTCCCCGCCAACAAAATCCGAATCCGGCAGTTCGTAAACTGCCGGCCCGACGGGCGTGACGGAGGCGGCAACGGTGAAGGTGGGCAGATGGCGGTCGATGGCGATGCTTGGCGCTCTGCTGGCAGGCGCGACGCAGGCGCAGCAGGCGTCGCCGCCCGTCGAGGATCCCTTGCCCGCCGCGGACGCCACGCCGCAAGCCGCCGAAGGGGTGAGGACCCTGGAGGAGGTGCGTGCGCTCAAGCCCGAGGACGACCAGCCGCTGGACCTGTACCGCTTCCGCAATCCGGTGAAGGTCGAGTCCAACCGCTTCAGCCGTTCGTGGAGCGAACCGCCCACGCCCGAGCAGGTCAGCCAGAGCGGCGGTTACCTGATGATGGGCATCAACTACGGGCTGATGGCCGCGGCCAAGGGGCTGCACAACCTGACGGGCGGCCGCGACCAGATCCAGTCCGCCGTCGCCCGCCCGCCGCCGGAGCTGAGCGAGGAACAGCGGCGCCGCGCGCTGCGGTTCTGCGCGCGGCAGGAGGACTGCGCGGCGCCGCCCGGCAACTGAAGGCGGGGCCGGAGCGACGGCCGCACTGCGCACCGGGCCATCGCGCATCTGGAAGCCCCGGATCGGCACGTCCGGCCGCACTGCGATCGCCTACCATGGCGCATCTTCGACGGACCCGCCGCCGTGACCAACCTTCTTCCCCTGAAACCCGCGACGCCGCCGTCGCGCATCGCCGCCTGGTTGCTGATGCTGCTGGGCATGTGGGTGGTGCTGGAGCTGGGGCTGGTGGTGACCCTGCTGTCCGGCCTGCTGGTGTTCCACCTCAGCCACGTGCTGGCCTCGACCGTCGAAGGCAGGCTGCCCCCTGGGCGCGCGCGGGCGATCGCGGTGGTGGTGCTGTCGGTGGCGGTGGTCGGCCTGCTCAGCCTGGCGATCGTCGCGGTGGCCTCCTTCTTCCGCAACGAGACCGGCGGCCCGGACGCGCTGCTGGGGCGGCTGATGGAGATCCTCAACACTTCCCGCCACCAGGTGCCGGCGCTGCTGCAGCCCTATATCCCCGAGGACATGCAGGCGCTGCGCGCGGGGGTGAACGAATGGGTTGCCGAACACCGCCGCCAGCTCGGCGTCGCCGGCACCTCGGCGGTGCAGGTCAGCGTGCGCGTGCTGATCGGCATGGTGCTGGGCGCGATGATCGCGCTGTACGACGAACTGCCGCTGCCGCGGATGGGGCCGCTGGCGCGGGAGCTGGTGGGCCGCACCAGCCGCCTGGCCACCGCGTTCCGCCAGGTGGTGTTCGCCCAGGTCAAGATATCCCTGCTCAATACCCTGTTCACCGCCATCTTCCTGCTTGGCGTGCTGCCGCTGCTGGGCATGCACCTGCCGCTGGCCAAGACCCTGGTGCTGATCACCTTCATCGCCGGCCTGCTGCCGGTGGTGGGCAATGTCATTTCCAACACCGTGATCACCATCGTCGCGCTGTCGGTGTCGTTCTACGTTGCCGTGGCCGCGCTGCTGTTCCTGGTGGTGATCCACAAGCTGGAGTACTTCCTCAACGCGCGCATCGTCGGCGGCGAGATCCGCGCCCATGCCTGGGAACTGCTGCTGGCGATGCTGGTGATGGAAGCGGCCTTCGGCCTGTCCGGCCTGGTCGCCGCGCCGGTGTTCTACGCCTACGTCAAGCGCGAGCTGGTGGACCAGGGCTGGGTCTGAGGGTGCCCCCGGCGGTCAGGACGATACGCCCGCCAGCACCGCGTACATCACCACGAACAGCACCAGCCAGAAATAGACGCTGCCGATGAACACGTAGCGCGGCAGCGTCGCCCACCAGCGGCCGCCGTACACGCGCTGCTGCATCCACAGCAGATACACCGGCACCGACACCCACAGCAGCACGAGCGTGAGGTTGCCCAGCGCATTGACCACCGGGTTTCCCGCCGCATGGGTGATGCCCATCGTCAGGAAGGTGGACAGCAGTACCAGCATCAGCCACGCATGGCTGTACAGCGCCACCACCAGGTGTTCCAGGTAGCCGATGCCCCGGCCCAGGTAGGCCACTCGCAGCACCAGCGCGAAGATCGGCATCAGGAAGAACAGCGCACCGGGCAGCGCGGTGAGGATGGCCTGCACGTACAGGTCGGTCTTGCGGCCCATGCGCTGGACATTGGCCTGGCCGTTGGCCAGGCGCCGGTTGAGCCAGTTGTTGAAGAACTGCGGCATGCTGGAGAACACCACCGGGTTGGTGTCCGGGTCCCAGGGTTTGCCGTTGATGTCGTGGGCGAAGAAGGTGCCATACCCTTCCCCGCTGGCACGGCCCGCCGCCTGCGCGGCGCGGTTCATGGCGGCGCTGGTGGTGCTGTGCGCCTGCTGCTCCAGTTCGGCCGCGCGCTGCGCGGCGGCGGTGTTGACTGCGGCCATCGCCATCGCGAAGGCCGCCGCGGCGGTCGGCGAGTCACTTTGCTGTGCTTCGATCTCGGCCACCTGCGCGGCGCGCATCGTCTCCACTTCCTGCGCGGTCCTGGCGCTGGCGAACAGCGCGTTGTCGCCGCCGCTCATGCGCATGTCATCGGCATGCACGGTCAGCTTGCCGACGAAGAAGGTGAACAGGGTGAGGATCACGAACAGCCGCAGCGGCTGCACATAGCCCACGCGGTGGCCCTTGAGGAAGTTGACCGCCACCCGGCCGGGTACCAGCAGCTCGCGCAGGGTGCGGAAGATGCGCCCGTCCAGGTGCCAGAACGACTCGAATATTTCCTCGATCGCATGGCCCACGTGCTTGAGCGGGTTGTGCGCCGACTGCCCGCAGGCATGGCAGTAGTGGCCATGCAGGGCGGTACTGCAGTTCTCGCAGGCGCCGTGCGCATGCGCGGCTTGATCAACAGCAGCCTGTTGCTCGGTAACGGGCGAAACGTCGGCCTGGCTCATGTGGCTGAAGGTGGCGGCTCACGGAAGCCGCATACGATAGCGGTGTTTGCTGATGTTGTTCAGCACTGATTTAGGCGTGGCGCGCCGAACTACGATGCCCCGCTTGGTAGGGATGGGGAAGGGAGAGGGGGCTGGACGGAGCGGACCGGCTCAGCTGCGCGGTCGCGGCTTCCGGTGCCAGAGCGCGTTGACGATCACCCAGCGCCCGTCGAAGCGGCCCATCTGCAGGTGATCGATGAACCACGGGCTTTCCAGCCGCACCGTGGCGATGTCCTCGTCCACCTGCAGCACCGTCACCGTGCGCTGCCACTGTTCGCGCGGGGTCTTCAGCGCGCCTTCGCGGGTGTAGCGGATCAGTTCGTCCGAGCTCATCCGCCCCAGCCCGAGGGTCTCGTTCGGGTTGGCCACGATGTTGCGCTTGGCCAGGTCCGGGTGCAGCGCCCGCGTCACCCGCGCCACGTCGCCCTCCAGCTGTCCGTCCATATAGTCGTAGGCGGTGGCTTCGATGGCCTGCAGCGTGGCCGCGTCCGGCGCCGCCGCGCAGGCGCTGCCGGCGGCCCACAGCATTCCCAGTACGAACAACCGCATTGCAGCTGACGGCATGGTGGCGCGCTCCCGATCGTGGATGCCGACAGCGTGCCAGCTGCCGCGTCGGCGGCCATGGGCCGGTAGTCACCGGCCGCACGGGCCGCAGGCCCGGGAAAGGGTGGGTGCGCCGGACCGCTTCGGCTAAAGTACCGCGATGACGAAAGAGCACATTCCCGGCGGCCTGTTGATCGCCATCGAGGGCATCGACGGTGCCGGCAAGTCCACGCTGGCGCGGGCGCTGGCCGCTGCGCTGGAGCAGGCGGGCGCCGAGGTGGTGCTGAGCAAGGAGCCGACCAACGGACCGTGGGGCACGCAGTTGCGTGCATCGGCGGCGACCGGCCGGCTGAGTCCGCAGGAAGAAGTGGACCTGCTGCTGCGCGACCGCCGCCAGCATGTCGAGGAACTCGTGGCGCCGGCGCTGGAGCGCGGCGCGGTGGTCATCCTGGACCGCTATTTCCCGTCGATGGTGGCCTACCAGGGCGCGGCCGGGCTGCCGGTGGACGAGCTGCTGCAGCTCAACGATTTCGCCCCGCGCCCGCACCTGCTGCTGCTGCTGGACCTGCCGCCGGCCACCGGGCTGGCGCGCATCCGCGCGCGTGGCGACGTGCCCAACCATTTCGAGACGGCGCAGAACCTGGAGCGCTGCCGGGCGATCTTCCAGCAGCTGGATTTCCCCGGCAAACAGGTGATCGACGCCAGCCGCAACGAGGCCGACGTACAGCGCGATGCGCATGCGGCCATCGCCGCCGCGCTGGCCCTGCGCTCCGACGGGAAGGATGGACTGCTGCGGCGCTTCCAGGGGCAGGATGGGGTGCCGGCCGCGAGCCGCTGACTCCCGCCCGGCCATGCCGACGCCTCCGCACCCGGCAAAGCGGCGCCCCTCACCGGCGGCCGTGGGCCTGCATCCGCGCAACCGCCATCAGGGCCGTTACGACATGGCCCGCCTGGTGGCGGCCAACCCGGCGTTGCGCGCACACCTGCGCCGTACTCCGGACGGCGGGCAGAGCATCGATTTCAGCGATCCGGCTGCGGTGCGCGAACTCAACCGCGCGCTGCTCGCCAGCGACTACGGCATCGCGCATTGGGATATCCCCGACGGCTACCTGTGCCCGCCGGTCCCGGGCCGCGCGGACTACCTGCATGGCCTGGCCGACCTGCTGGCGGCGGACGACAACGGTGCGATTCCCCGCGGGCCGGAGGTGCGCGCGCTGGATGTCGGGGTCGGCGCCAACTGCATCTATCCGCTGTTGGGGAATGCGGAGTACGGCTGGCGCTTCGTCGGCAGCGATATCGAACCGGTTGCCCTGCATTGTGCCGGCGCCAATGTCCGCGCCAATGGCCTGCAACAGGCGATCGAACTGCGCCAGCAGCATGCGCGCGGCAGCCTGTTCGCCGGGCTGGTGCAGCCGCAGGACCGCTTCCACCTGACCCTGTGCAACCCGCCGTTCCATGCCTCGGCCAAGGAGGCCGCGGCGGGCAGCCAGCGCAAGCGGCGCAACCTCGGCGCCGACACCGCCGCGGCGCGCGGCAAGCCGCCGCCGTTGAACTTCGGCGGGCAGGCCAACGAACTGTGGTGCACCGGCGGCGAGGCTTCGTTCCTGCGCCGCATGATCCGCGAGAGCGTGGCCGTGCAGGCGCAGGTACTGTGGTTCAGTTCGCTGGTCGCCAAACGCGAGCATCTGGCCGACCTCCACCGGCAACTGGCCAAGGCCGGTGTCGCCGAGGTGCGCGAGGTGCCGATGGCGCAGGGCAACAAGCAGAGTCGGTTTCTGGCGTGGAGCTTCCATGCGCCGGCCGTGCGCGCGGCGTGGCTGCACGGATGAGCCGGGGGCGGCCGGAGCGCATTTCCAGGGCGGTGCCTCCAGCGACAGAACGGCGGACCGCCATCAGCGCGCCCACCGCGGACACGGTATCGCCGGGTACCCGCATCCACGCCAGCAGGTCGATGCCCGGGCGGTGCATGGAATCGGCCGAGGGCGCGGACCAGTAGCTTCGGTCGAGGTTCGCTTCCAGCTGCCGCACGCCCTTCGGCAGCAGGGTCAGAATGGCTATCGGCGCCAGGCCGGGGCTCATCGCCCGCAAGCCGCCACAGCGCCCTTCGGCGCCGCGATTGCACCGGTTGGAAGCATCGGTTCGACCAAGGGCTGGAGGGCATGCCCGCCGATCCGCTGCGGGCGGGCAGCGGCCCGCAACGGCGCGGGCTTCCGCGCGAAGGGCGATGCGCCTTGAAGCGCGGATCGCGTGCGTCCTGCCGTCGATCAGGTCAGCCGCGCCGGGGGGGCCAGCGGCTCGTCGATGCGTGCCGCTGCCTGCGCCTTCGGCCGTGCAGGAGCCGCCGCACCCGACGGTGAGGCGGTGGCAGTCAGGCGGCGATCCTGCCGAAGCGGCCGCTGCGGAAGTCGTCCATCGCCTGGGCCAGTTCTTCCTGGGTGTTCATCACGAACGGGCCGTAGCCGGCGATGGGCTCGTCGATGGGTTCGCCGGCCAGCACCAGCACGGTGGCGTCGGCATTGGCTTCCAGCTCGACCTGGCCGGCGCTGCGGTCGAACAGCACCATCTGGCCTTCGCGCGCGACCTGGCTGCCGTTGAACAGCACGGTGCCGCGCAGCACCACCATCGCCACGGTGTGGCCTTCGGCGAAATCCAGCGTGGCATGGCGGTCGCGGGTCAGGCGCAGGTCCCACACGTCCATCGGCGTGTGGGTGCGGGCCGGGCCGCGCTGGCCGCCGAATTCGCCTGCAATCACGCGCACCGTGCCGGCTTCGCCGGCCAGCGGCACCACCGGGATGTCGGCATTGGTGATGTTCTGGTAGCCCGGCGCGGCCATCTTGTCGCTGGCCGGCAGGTTGACCCACAGCTGCACCATTTCCAGGCGGCCGCCGCGGCGGGTGAAGGCTTCGGAGTGGAACTCCTCGTGCAGGATGCCGGAGGCGGCGGTCATCCACTGCACGTCGCCCGGGCCGATCTCGCCGCCGGCGCCGGTGGAATCGCGGTGCGCGACTTCGCCGTCGTAGACGATGGTGACCGTCTCGAAGCCACGGTGCGGGTGCTGGCCCACGCCGCGCGGGGTCGATGCCGGCGCGAACTCGGCCGGGCCGGCATGGTCCAGCAGCAGGAACGGGCTGAGCTGGCGGCCGTGGGTGTTGTAGGAGAACAACGAACGGACCGGGAAGCCGTCGCCGACCCAGTGCGGGCGAGGGGCGCTGTAGAGGCCGCTGATCTTCTTCATGTGTCTGCTCCTTGGGCGGCGCGGGGTGCGCCGGCGATGGGCAAACGATAGGCGTGGAACGCTGCACCCGGTAGCCGGCGAAAAGTGGTCTCATAGTCCCATCTGGTGAACGATGGATGCCTGCGATGCAGGACCTGAACGACCTCTACTACTTCGCCAAGGTGGTCGAGCACGGCGGCTTCGCCCCGGCCGGACGCGCGCTGGGCGAGCCCAAGTCCAAGCTGAGCCGGCGCATCGCGCTGCTGGAGGAACGGCTGGGGGTGCGGCTGATCCAGCGTTCGACCCGGCGCTTCTCGGTGACCGAGGTCGGGCAGACGTTCTACGCGCATTGCCGGGCGATGCTGGTCGAGGCCGAGGCGGCCGCCGAATCCATCGAGATGACCCGTTCCTCGCCGCGCGGCATCGTGCGCCTGAGTTGCCCGACGATGCTGCTGGAGTTCCGCGTCGCGGCGATGGTGGCCGGCTTCATGGCCGGATGCCCGGACGTGCAGGTGCACCTGGAGGCCACCGACCGGCGCGTGGACGTGATCGCCGAAGGCTTCGACCTGGCCATCCGGGTGCGGCCGCCGCCGCTGGAAGACAGCGACCTGGTGCTGAAGGTGCTGGCCGAGCGCACGCAGTGCCTGGTGGCGGCGCCGGCGCTGCTGGAGCGCCATGGCCCGGTGCATGGCCCGGCCGACCTGCCGTTGCTGCCGAGCGTGGCGCTGGGCGTGCCGCAGGGCGAGCACGCCTGGCATCTGCTGGGGCCGGATGGTGCGGTGGCCGATGTGCCGCATGCGCCGCGGCTGGTCACCCGCGGCATGGCGGCGCTGCGCGAGGCCGCGCTGGCCGGCGTGGGCGTGGCGCAGCTGCCGGCGATGGTGGTGCGCGACGCGCTGCAGGACGGACGCCTGCTGCGGGTGGCGCCGGACTGGGCGCCGCCGAAGGAGATCGTGCACGCGGTATTCCCGTCGCGGCGCGGCCTGCTGCCCTCGGTGCGCCTGTTCCTCGATCACCTGGCCGGGAGCTTCGCCGCGCTGGACGAAGCCTGAGGCCGCCAGTCACGGGACTTGAATGTGTTTTCGCCGAAAGTATGGCGAGATCCCGAGGAGTTGCCGCATGCGCCTGAAGAACCTGTCGCTGGCCTGCCTGGCCCTGCTGGCGTCGGCATGCAGCCCGCCATCGCCACCGGCATCCACGCAACAGGAAGCGGTCGCGTCGGCGGCGGGGGTGACGAAACCGGATGAAGCGTCCTTGGCCGATGGCGGCTTCGAGTTCCCGGCGATCCCGCCGATCATGGTGCCCAGCCTCGTCGGCAGCGGCCCGGCGCAGAAGCAGCTGGAAGCCTCGATGCAGGCGCTGATCGACCCGGTGGCCGGCATCAGCGTGCGCCCGGCCAACTGCGCCACCGATGGCGGCCTGGTCAACGAGAGCGGCTTCACCAATGTCGATGCCGCCGGCAACCTGCGGCGCATCGGCAAGGAAGGCGTGTTCGAGGTCGCCAGCGACGGCAGCGGCCTGGCGGTGACCGATGAGGACGTGGTGCAGGTCAACCCCGACGGCAGCGGCCGCATCGTCAACGGCGCCGGCACCTTCGAGGTGAAGGCCGATGGCTCGGGCACCTATGTCGGCGAGTTCGGCCATATCGCGCTGGACGGCAAGGGCGGTGGCAGCTGGGTGGGCGACTTCGGCAGCATCGAGAACCACGGCGACGGCTCGGGCCGGTGGGTCGGCGAGGAAGGCAGCATCGAGGTGCGCGCCGATGGTTCGGGGCGCTGGATCGGCGGGCCCGAAGGCATCGCCGAGAACCGCGGCGACGGCACCGGCACCGTGGGCGCGGTCGCGCGCGAGGTGCGCATGGCGCCGCTGCCGCCGCTGCCGCCGGCCGGGCGCTTCCCGCCGCTGGACAAATTCAGGCCCTCCGGCGCGCCATGCGGCTTCGTCGTCACCCTCAGCGACAAGGTGCTGTTTGATTTCGACAAGGCGCAGGTGCGGGCCGACGCGGGCAAGGTGCTGGACGTGCTGGCCACCGCGCTGGGAAAGGTGCCGGGCAGCGCGATGGAAATCCGCGGCCATACCGACGCCAAGGGCAGCGATGACTACAACCAGGACCTGTCCGAACGCCGTGCACTGGCGGTGGTGGCGGCATTGCGCCAGCGCGGCGTGGCGCAGGACGCCAGCGCCCGCGGCTATGGCGAGTCGCAGCCGGTGGCGCCCAACACGGTGGATGGCAGGGACAACCCCGGCGGCCGCCAGCTCAACCGGCGCGTGGAGATCTTCGTGCGGACCTGAGCCTAGAACGGGGCCGGAGCCGGTTTTCCCCTGTCCGCACGACGCGTGCCGGATGAGGGGGTAAATCCGGCTCGGGGCCCGGTTGCGTCGTTCCGGACACATGCCGAACGACCCGTGCGGCGTCGGCCGGATCCGGCGATCATCGACGGATCCGAACCGACGAGAGATCCGCCGATGCACGCAATCCGCCCCGCCATGCTGGGACTGGCGCTGATGGCCGCCATGGGCCTGGCGCATGCCGCCCCCGACGTGCCGAATACCGACGCACGCGGCGTCGCCATCAGCGAAGCGGCCTACCCGGGCACGATCACCTTGGACGTGGATGCCACCGACCTGGGCCAGCGGGTGTTCAAAATCCGCCAGACGGTGCCGGTGCAGCCCGGCCTGCAGCGCTTCCACTACCCGGCATGGCTGCCCGGCAACCATGCCGCCAGCGGCGCGATCGAGAAGCTGGCCGGGCTGGTCGTGACCGGCAACGGCCAGCGCCTGGAATGGACGCGCGACCCGCTCGATGTCTTCACCTTCAACGTGCAGGTGCCGGCCGGCGTGAGCGAGCTGCGCATGGACTACCAGTTCCTCAGCCCCACCGACGCGGCGCAGGGACGCACGGTGATGACCCCGAACATGCTCAACCTGCAGTGGATCGCGATGGTGCTGTACCCGGCCGGCCACGCCGCGCACGCCATCACCTACCGCGCCAGCGCCCGCTACCCGCAGGGCTGGGAAGCGGCCAGCGCGCTGGACGTGGAGCGCCGCGACGGCGATACCGTGCACTACGCGCCGACCAACCTGGAAATCCTGGTGGACTCGCCGGTGTTCGCCGGCCGCTACCACAAGACCTTCGACCTGGCCCCGGCCGGCACCCGCCCGGTGCGCCTGAACGTGTTCGCCGACCGCGCCAAGGACTTGGAGGCCAAGCCCGAGCACATCGAACAGCACCGCGCGCTGGTGACGCAGGCGCGCAGGCTGTACGGCGCCGAGCACTACAACCACTACGACTTCCTGTTCGCGGTGACCAGCCAGCTCGGCGGCATCGGCCTGGAGCACCAGCGCTCCAGCGAGAACAGCGAGGACCGCGACTACTTCAGCGGCTGGGATGCGAAGGTCGGCAGCAGCGACCTGCTCGGCCACGAGTACACCCATTCCTGGGACGGCAAGTACCGGCGCCCGGCCGACCTGGCCACGCTGCACTACAACGTGCCGATGCAGGGCAGCCTGCTGTGGGTGTACGAGGGCCAGACCCAGTACTGGGGCAACGTGCTGACCGCGCGTTCCGGCATCCGCCCGATGGACGCCTCGCGCGATGCGCTGGCGCAGGTCGCGGCCACCTACGCCGACAACCGCCCCGGCCTGGCGTGGCGCTCGCTGGGCGACACCACCAACGACCCGGTGATCGCGCGGCGCAAGCCCAAGCCCTACCGCGGCTACCAGATGAGCGAGGACTACTACCAGGGCGGGCAGATGCTGTGGCTGGAAGCGGACGTGCGCATCCGCAGCCTGAGCAAGGGCAAGCGCAGCCTGGACGACTTCGCCAAAGCCTTCTTCGGCGTCAACGACGGCCAGTGGGAACGTCCGGACACCTATACCTTCGAAGACGTCGCCGCGACCCTGGAACAGGTGCAGCCCACCGGCGACTGGACGCAGTTCCTGCGCGACCGCGTCGAGCACCGCGCCAGCCTCACCGGCGGCATCGAGGCGTCCGGCTGGAAGCTGGTCTACAGCGAAAAGCCCAGCGCCTATTACAAGTCGATGATGAAGGGCCGCGGAGCCAGCTTCATCTACTCGCTGGGCATGTCGCTGGACAGCGGCGGCCGCATCGGCGAAGTGCGCTGGGACGGCCCCGCCTTCAACGCCGGCTTCGGCAGCGGCATGCAGGTACTGGCGGTCAACGACCTGCAGTACAGCGCCGACGAACTGGAGGAAGCGGTGCGCGCGGCCAAGGACGGCAGGCAGCCGATCCGCCTGCTGGTCAAGGACATGGACGTGTACCGCACCCTGAGCATCGACTACCACGGCGGCCTGCGCTACCCGTCGCTGCAGCGCATCGAGGGCACGACCGACTACCTGACGCCGATCCTCAGCGCCCGCAGGTAACCCCGCATTACCCGTAGGAGCGGCTTCAGCCGCGAAGGGCTCTACCGGCAAAGCCCCATCGCGGCTGAAGCCGCTCCTGCAGGATTGCGGCGTGCTCGAGCCATGCCGCATCCCAATAGGGGTAGTCGCCAATGCGTTCTACCAGCCCAGCACGCAGGGGATTGGCGATCACATAGCGTGCGCAACGCAGGACATCCTCGTCCGCACGCAAGGCATGGTCGTGGAATGCACGCGACCACACCGGTCCGCTGCGTTCCAGGGCGAGGTTGACCGCCCGCGCCGAGTGTCCTTTGGCGTGGCGCATCGCAGCGCCGAGGTTGCCGTTGTCCTGCAGTCAGACCAGGCCGTGCCGGTGGTCGGGCATCAAAACCCAGCACAACAGCGCCGCCCCGGGCCAGCTTTCCGGTTTTGCCAGCGAAGCGGCGGCAACACGGGCGCAGAGCCAGTGGGCGAACAGGGGCCGCCGCTCGTGAGTGGTGGTGGTCAGCAGATACAGGCCACCGGACCGGCCGTGCCTTCCCTTGCGCAAGGCATGGTGACCGGGTGGCGTGGGTGACGTGGGCATGTCCTGCAACATCGCGCGGTGACCGGCCGCGTTGTGTCGGGGAAAACAGCAGTCACCCCTCGGAATCCCACGGCGCTTTCCGTAGGAGCGGCTTCAGCCGCGAAGGGGGCCTTCCCGGTAAAGCCTCATCGCGGCTGAAGCCGCTCCTACGGTCGACTGGTGACCGGGTCAGAAGCCGACCATCAGCGCCACGCGGAAGCGGTTGAGCCAATCGCCCGGATCGGCGCTGCCGGCGTACTGCCCCGACAGTGGCCGATAGCGGTACCACAGCGCGCTGAGCGT
Organism: Stenotrophomonas nitritireducens; assembly: GCF_001431425.1. GTDB lineage: Bacteria > Pseudomonadota > Gammaproteobacteria > Xanthomonadales > Xanthomonadaceae > Stenotrophomonas > Stenotrophomonas nitritireducens. Next base: position 1,266 of record NZ_LDJG01000043.1, on the reverse strand, counting down.
GGTCTTCGGCCACGGCACGTAGTCCACGCCGAAGGCATGCATGCGGTAGTTGCTGCCCAGGCTGATGTTGTCGTGCGAGAACGCGGTCAACACCGCGTCCACTTCCGCCATCGCATGGCCGTAGCTGACGCGCCAGTCGCCAGGCTGCTGCGCGCGGCCGAGCAGCAGGTCCAGGCCGTAGCCGCTGTCGGCATCGGTGCGCGCGGCACTGTTCTTCACGTAGTCGCCGACGATGCGCAGCGGCCAGCGCTCGCCCCAGCCGGACCAGCTGGCGCCGACGATGACGTCGTTGAGGTGGAAGCCGGACAGATAGCTGCCGTCGGGCCGCAGCAGGTTGCTGCGCCAGTCGGTGGCGGTGGCACCGACGGTGCTGCCGATGCTGTAGCGGTAGTGCGCGGCCGAGACGTCGAAGCGCCAGTCGCCCAGCGCCGGGCTGTCGTAGCCCAGCTGCGCGCCGGCCATGGTGCTGTCGCCGCCGGTGGCCTGCTCGTCGACGACGAAGAACAGGCCGTTGGCGCGCACCGCGCCGCCGCCGTCCAGCGCGTGTTTCCAGTTGGCCGACAGGCCCTGCGGATTGACGTCGCCGTCCCATACCAGTTCGGTGCGGGTGAACGGCTGCGGGATCTTGCCGGCATGCAGGTCGAGTTCGCCGAAGGTGAGCTTCAGCCATGCCTGGTCCAGGCTCACCTCCAGGTCGTCGTCCCAGTTGGACAACTGCACGTCGGTGCTGCGCGGATCGTCCGGATTGCCGGTGACCAGGCGCGCGCCGATGCTGATGCGGTCGTTCACCGCGAACGCGGCGGCCAGGCGGCCGCGCACCTGGCCGCTGGTGCGGTCGCGCGCGTTGCCGTTGGCGTTGTCGAACTGCGAGCGCACACGCAGGTCGCCGCTGACCTTCAGCCGCGACGGGGCGTCGGGAGCCGGTGCGGCCTGCGTTGCAGGCGGCGGGAGGGCGGCGACGGCGGCCGGCGTGGTCCCGGTGGGTGCGACGGGTGCGCCGAGGCGGGCTTCCAGCGCGCGCAGCGCGGCCTCGTTGTCCTGCTGCATCCGCGCCAGCTGCGCCTGCTGCGCGCGCAGCTGCGCGACCTGTTCCAGCAGCGCGGCATGGTCGCCGTCCTGTTGCGCGTAGGCGGGGGCGATGCCGGTGGCGAGCAGCGCCAGCAGGAGCAAGGAGCGCACCGGGCGTGCCGGCCGGGTCGTTGGATTCATGGGGTTTCCTTCGCGGGTGTCGATGACGGGGGAACGCTCAGCATTCGATGACGTTGA
>NZ_LDJG01000042.1 GCF_001431425.1 Stenotrophomonas nitritireducens | reverse complement strand
CCGTCACCCAGCAGGGCGACAAGATCACGTCGCAGGGGCAGGCGATCACCGCTGTTTCGGCGACAGCCGCAGGAAAGAACACGACGTACATGCAGGCCACGGAGCCTGTTGGAACGACTGAAAGGCCGCTGGTCGAAGGTGATCTTTGGATCAACACGGCGGACAACAATCGCCTTCGCCGCTGGACTGGATTCTCGTGGCAAGGTGCTGGCGACATGCGTATCGGCACTACAGCGAGTGCGGTGACCGACTTGACTGCTCGTGTGGATGTCAACGAACAGGGCGTGGCGCAGGCGAAAGCCACATGGGGTGTATACCTGACCGCTGGCAACGTCATCAGTGGCGTGCAGTCGATCAACAACGGCATCATCGCCGAGTTCAACGTGATGGCCCATGTGTTCCGGCTTCTGTCGCCTGCGGGCGCAGACGGCATGGAGATTCAGAACGGATATATCCGAGTCTGGAAGGGAAGCTCTCAGCGCATCATTGGTAACGGGTTCGGCGCAAACAATGATTTGATGGACTACTTCGGGCCGAACGTGGGTGTCGCGAACGCCAGCAAATCTAATGCAATCATGTGGATGGATCAGAGCGGCAACGCATATTGGGGCGGCGCGCTCTCTGCTGGTGTGTTGAAGAACGCGGCACAAACAACTGTCCTGACCGCAAACCCGACGATTACGGTCGGCCCGTTCAGCACAAACGGCAAGACCAAGGTTGTGACTGTCGGTTACACTGCTAACTCGCCAACATATACACAGTATTATCCCGGTCGCCCTGAGTCTGCTGGCCCGCCACCGCCGCCAACGATCTCTGAGCCTGCAAAGACAGTGACATTGAAGCGGGCATATGCCGGCGGCGGATACACTCAGGTTGCATCGGTTCCAGTGTCACACGGAGCTTCAGTCACGCGAGAAGTTTATATACCGGCAGACGCATCTAACCCGAACCTTCCGGGTGGCGGGTGGGAGCAGGATTTCAACTGGTCAAGCAGCGCGTCGTTGACTTACAGCGACACGCTTGTCGGAACTGGAACCTTCACATACGAAGCAAATGCAGGATCGCCGACATACACGATTTCCAGACAAACCCTCAGCGTCACATCCGTGGAGCAGCCATGAAACTCCTAGCCGCCGCAATTCTCGCTACAGCGCTCACTGCATGCGGGGAGAAAATCGAAAACTCACCGCACCCCGGCGAGCGCGTACAGCTCCCAGCAATCGAGTGGCGCGTGGTGGATCGTCAAGGGCTCCTTCACGCATACCAGTCAAACGGTATGCGGCTGGAACAAGGTCAGCGGCTTGAAGGCTTCGCTGGTATCACTTCGGATGGTCGGCATGTCGTGTACACGATACCACCGCGAACGGTTGATGATGCAGCCACCTGCACGCTCGGGCATGAGGTGCTGCATGTTGTTCTGGGGAAGTATCACAGGGAGTGACCGGGCGCAGGCATACGACGTGGAGGCCGGCTGGCCATAGGCATTCCCCTACACACGGCTGCGTTGATCCCCGACAGTACCGACCACGCGACGCTGCCATGCTCAATCTGCCAGCAGTCGGCGCCGGCTATCGCAGCCTAGGCAGCACTCCCGAATGCTGGCGGCCAGCAACGGCGCCTTCCCCGCGCCGGCCCGGTTCCTACTCCCCAAGAGGGCCGGGAGCTGGCTTATATCCAAATCAAGCTCGCCTTGCCTGCGCACGGACGCGCGGGCAGCTGGCGCCACGCTCACGGCTGTTCGGTACGTTCGGCCTTTCGTGCCCTACGAGGGGTGTAATAGATGCGCTCCCGCTCGCTTTCACTGAGTTGTGCGTACCACGCCCTGCACTTCGCCTTGTGGGCCTCCCACGCTTCGGGATCGCTCACAATGCGCTGCCTCCAGGCGGCCATTCTTGCGCGCTGTTTGACCTTTGTTTCTGCATGTCCAGCAGGGTCGGATTCTCGCAACTTCCTCCGCCACTGCCGGAGGCGTTCGGCATCGTGCGCGCGGAATACCGCCGCGAACTCGGGATCGGTGTCGAGCTTGGCGCGTAGATTTCGGAGATATTCGACGCGCGTGGATTTCCAGCTGTCGGTGTGCTTGACGGCGTGATACCTCGCTCGCTCAACCCTTCGGGCGCGTTCTTTCCGGCAAGCTTCGCTGCAAGTTTTTGGCGGGTGGCCGTGCCTACTGCCTCGCGGTCGATCTGGAATGTGCTGCCCGCAGATTGGGCACGGGTTCACTTGCCGCCCCGCGCCGGGCTTACATACGGCGGAAGCGCCGGAATAGGGAGCCCCGCAGCCCGTGCCCGCTTCACAGGGAGCATATATTCCTTGAACAGATCATAGTCCGAGTTGCCGCGCTGAAGGTTGCAGCAACGACACGCGAATACGATATTCGTTGAGCTGTCGTCACCGCCCTTAGATAGCGGGCGTATGTGTTCGCGCGTCACCGCTTCCTGAGTGAGTTGCGCTCCGCAGTAGTGACACCGGAACGAGTGTGCGCGATTTTTTCGGGTATGCATGTCGGCGGCGTGCCGGCGTGCCTTCTTGTTGAAAGTGCTCGCTTTGACGCTCATTAGATTGAACTCCCCGACGTTCGCCTACGCCAACTCTGCTCGCCCGCTGCCAACGAAGTGCGCCACGGCGGATTGATGAAGGCGCCAACCAAGCACGGTTCCATCAGCGTGGGCGCTTTTAAACTCGCCGAGCGAGCCGAAGTAGCGAAGTTGCAGTTGCCCGCTCGGGGCTGTGCTTTCTATCTCCCGAATCATGTCGCCGCGCATCCTCAGGAGATCGCCCATGCGGTCGATTACGTCGGCCGGGATAGTGCGCTGACCGGTCTCCCAGTATTGCCAACTGCGCACCGAGACGTTACCGATGAATTCTGCCGCCTCGGACGCTTCGAGCATCAGCAGCTTCCGTGCTGCCTGCAGTTCCTTATTGTTCATGCTTCTTGGTGTCCTTCGCTGCTAGCCAAAAGTGGTGGCGAATCGCCAGTGATAGAGGTTCTTGCGCCGTGCCGGCCGTAGCCCACTTCTGTACACGCGACAAGCTGTAGTAGCACTTGTCGGCGAGAGCCTTATGTGTGACGCGCCGTCCGGTGAACTCTGTCATGGCGGCGATGATTGTCTTGAAGAATTTATCCTGCGGCATCGCGGCACATGCATCCCATGGCGGGATGCTGATGCTGAAGTTTGAGCGAACCTCCGAAGCGGCAATGCCAAGCCTCTGCCGTGCGGCCATCACAGAGAACCGTGTCCTTCCTAGCTGACGAGCAACCTCTTCGTCAGAGTCAGTTCCAAGGAGGCTTATCTCATCTTCCGTCCACGCGATCTGCACCGACTTCTCTACGCAGAATGCTGGTATTCCCAGCTTCAGGCGACGAGCTGATATCTGTGGTTTGTTGCGGCCCAGAATTTCAGCAACAGCGGCGTCAGTGTCCGTACCGAGCAGGGATTCCTCTTCCTCGGTCCAGGGCTTTCGCTTTGCCATCCGTGCTCCTTAAAGAGACCACGCCGGAGCGTGGTCTCAAGATCGATCAGTAGCCAGCCAGTTCGGCCAGGCGCTCACGAGTCACGATCTGACCCAGGGCATTGGTCCAATACGCGGCGCCGTTGTAGGTGCCCTTGCCGCGGGTCAGCCCCAGGCTGGCGGCGATCTTGTTGGCTTCGCGGATGGTCTTGATCGTGTACATGCGGGAATCCTCTTGAAGGGTCGGCTCGAACGATTTCGTAGCCGGCTGGGTCGTTGCGACTCAGTGGGGTTAGATTAGTTCGCAATCACGAACAAGTCAACTGCGTGGATTGGGAATTTTCTGAACGAGTCAGGTTCTACGTCGCGGCTGGTGCGAAAGCCCCGCCGCACCATGCCCGCATGAAGAACCCAGGAAAGGCCCGGTGGGCTGCCCGCCGGGCGGAAGCTCTTGAGCAGCAGGCGCGCTCTCTAGTCGCGGATAGGTCAGGAGACTGGCGGGCCATGCGGCAGCGGGAGCGCGGCGCTACCAGGCTGCGCACCGAAGCGGCACGCTTTCGGGTTATGGCTGCGCGCTGGACTCCTGACGAGGTGGCGTAGCCGGAGCGTGGTCATCCCGATGCAGCGTCTCCGGGCGCAGGTGCGTGTACCGCTTCAAATCGTTCCAGGACTCGTGCAGCGTCACCGATGCCACCTCGGGGATGTCATAGCCGGCCTCGAACAGTCGGCTGGTGGCTTCGTGGCGCAGGTCGTGGAAATGCAGGTCTTCGATGCGCAGCGCCGCGCACGCGCGGGTGAAGGCGGTACCGACCGAGCTTGAGTTGTAGGGGAAGATCCGATCCTCGCCCTCCTTCCGCGGCTGCCGCTGCACGATGTCCCACGCCTCGCCCAGCAGGGCAAATCGCTTGTGGTTCCCCATCTTCTTCCGTGGGTGCTTCGCGTCGCGCAGGAGAGCCGTGCGTGTCGCTGGATCGATGTCCGACCACAGCAGGCGGGTGATCTCGCTCTCACGCTTCGCCGTCAGCACCGCGAACTCTACGATGTCGGCCATGGGAATCTCCGCGCGCCAGGCATTGGCCTGGAAGCGCTCCTTCAACCGACGCAATTCTTCGCCGGTTGGCCGTCGGTCGCGCCGCTTGGACTTGCCGACCAGCTTGAGCAGCCGCAGCGCAGGCCGGGCGTCTGCAACCGGGTCGGTCGCCAGCGCCAGCCCCTTCATTGGCCCGGCCAGTTTCAGCAACTCGGACAGGTAGCCGAGTTCGACGTTCATGGTCGCGGCCGTGCAAGCTGGGATAATTACCCCGTCGGCACGCATGTGGGTGCCTTGGATTCGGCGCTGCGCATGCTCGATCACATGGTTTGCGGTCAGGCTGCGGGCGGGGATGTCGCCGAGGCTCTCGCGGAGCCGGGTCATGTTGCCGGCTTGGGTCTTGGACACGGCCTTGATGCCGCCGAGCACCTCGGTACGCCAGTCGATCAGGCCGCCAATGGTGATGTCCTCTCCGGGCTTGCCGCCGCGCGCCTCCAGGTCCGCCATCTCGCGCTCGATCCGGTCGGCCCACACTCTGGCCGCGGTCTTCGTAGGAAACGTCTTGGAACGCGTCGGGTGGCCTTTCCGGCGCACAATGGCGCGCGTCCGGCCCTCCCGGGTCTGGAAGGTCGCCATGGTGTACCAACTCCTGCTGTACCACGTCTTGGTCTGTACGTTGATGGTACACGGAGTAGGGAAAGGCTAGGAAATTGCAGGTTGTTTCAGGAATGGCCGTGAGGCCTATGGTGCTGATAAGTTGATGAAATCCTTGGAAAGTGGTGATTTGAGGCTGTGCGTTGCGCCGATGATGGACTGGACGGA
>NZ_LDJG01000041.1 GCF_001431425.1 Stenotrophomonas nitritireducens | reverse complement strand
CGGCCCTGCTCGCCGGCGCGAGCGGCTTCCACCGCCGCGTTCAAGGCCAGGATGTTGGTCTGGAAGGCGATACCGTCGATGACGCTGATGATGTCGGCGATCTTCTTCGACGAGGCCTCGATGGCCGACATGGTGGTGACCACCTGGCTGACCACCTGTCCGCCCTGTGAGGCGACGCCGGCCGCACCCTGCGCCAGCTGGTTGGCCTGGCGGGCGTGCTCGGCGTTCTGGCGCACGGTGGAGGTCAGTTCCTCCATCGAGGCGGCGGTTTCCTCCAGGTTGGCGGCCTGCTGTTCGGTGCGGCGCGACAGGTCGTTGTTGCCGGTGGCGATTTCCGAGGCGGCCAGGTTGATGCTGCCGGCGGCCTGCTGGATGTGGCCGACGATGGAGGTCAGCTGCGCCACCGTGGCGTTGGCGTCGTCGCGCATCCGTGCGAACACACCCTGGAAATCGCCGTGCATGCGCGCGGTGAGGTCGCCGCGGGCGATGGCCTGCAACAGGCGTGAGGTCTCGGCCAGGCTGCCGTCGGTGACCTCCATCATCGTGTTGAGGTTGTGCACCATCTGCCGGAAGTCGTACTGGAAGCGCTCCTCGTCGCCGCGCTGGCTGAAGTCGCCAGCGGCCGCGGCGCCGCTGAGGCGGCGGATCTCGGCGCTGATCGCAGTGAGGTTGCGCTTGATGGTGGCCATGGTCTCGGTGATCTCGGCCTTCTCGCCCGGCAGCTGCGGCATGTCGCGGCTGAGGTCGCCCACGGCATAGCGCTGCGCCAGCTCGATCACCTGCATCTTCACGTTGATGTGGCCGGCCACCAGTTCATTGGTGCCGGCGACCATCACCCCGTAATCGCCGGGGAACGCGCCCTGGTCCATGCGGTAGCTGATGATGCCGGCGCCATGCTGGCGCTCCATCTCCTGCTGCGCGGCGATCACCGCCTGCAGCTGCGCCTGCATGCGCTGCATGGAGGACAGCAGCTTGCCGACTTCGTCGCGGCGCGAGGCGTCGATGCGGCGGTCGAGCTTGCCGGCGGAAACGTCGTCGGCCACGCGCACGGCTTCGCCCAGCGGCAGCATGATCGCGCGGATGATGGCCCAGCCCAGCAGGGCGGCGAGCACCAGCGACAGCACCATGCCGGCGATCACCGCGACCAGCGAGCGCTGGTAGGCGAGCCGGGAGGCGGCCACGTCCTTGGCCAGTTGTTCCTGATTGTACTGCGACATCAGCTTGAGCTGGTCGAACAACACCCGCCGCAGCTTGCGCGATTCGTCCGAGGAGATGCGCCGCGCGCCATCGAAATCGTCGGCGGCGATGGCCGCGGCGATGCGCTCGTGGGCCTCGAAATAGGCCGAGCGCTGCTCCTTGAGTTTGTTGTACATCGCCAGTTCTTCGGCGGTGTAGTCGGTCTCGATGTCGTCGTAGGCCTTCTCGGCCGCTTCGATCAGGCCGCGCGTGTCGGCCAGGCGCTTGTCGTAATCGGCCAGCTGCTCGGCATTGCCCTGGTAGTTCAGCTGGGACTGTTCATAGGTGCGGAATTCGCCAAGCTGCGCGCGCATCTCGCCCAGCTGCTGGACGGCGGGCATCCAGTTGCTGTTGATCTGCTCGATCTGGGTGTTGGCGAGCATCATCCGCCACAGCGAGAACCCGCCCATCAGCAGGGTGATCATGCAGGTGATGCAGAAGGCGAGAACCAGCTTCCGCGTGATCGACAGGTTCTGGAACCATTTCATCGCAGACATCTCCAAGGGCGGACTTCGACGGTATGCAGGCCCGGCGCTCCTGCGGAGTGTCATGAATCCGGAATGGGCTGCGACGGGAAGCCCTCACCCGCGATCGGGGTGCACTACCGCGATATCGGCGCAGGCGTCCGCTTCTTGACGCCGCCCAAGCCGCGACTCGGGATTCCGTGAGCAGGCGCACGGAATGCAGTCTTCCCGGCGCTGGCGGCGGTGCCGGGTTTCCGTTCAGAAATGGAACTGGACGCGCAGCTGCAGTGCTTCAGGCCGTGCATGCAGGGCACCGCGGTTGGCATCGGCCCGCACGTAGTTGGCCTGGAATTTCAGGTGCGGCCCGAGATACCAGTTGGCGCCGAGGGTCCAGTTGCGCTCGTTGCCGCCGCGGATCAGGCCATCGTCCAGGTCGATGCGGCTGTAGCGCGCCAGCAGTTCGACGGCGCCACGCCTGCCGGCCGGCTTCGGGTTGGCAACGTTGCCGCCGCTGTAGGCGCGGGATTCGCCGGTGAGCAGCCAGCTGCCCGCCAGGTACCAGCCTTCGCCCCGGTAGTCGGCCAGGCCATGGCGATGGGTGGTCTGCTGCAGGTACTCGCCCTGCAGCGACCAGGGGCCCTCGATCCACAACGCTTCCAGGCCGCGGCGCTCGATGCGCGCGACATCGCGCAGGGTGCCGGAGTCGACCAGCCGCAGCGGCGTCAGCGACACCTCCGGCTTGGCGCGCCAGCGCACGCTTGGCGCGATCTCCACGCCCAGGCCGTTGGTCTCGGCATCAGGATGCTCGCGGGTGGCCGAGACCCCGAGGTGCAGCACGTGCGCGGCTTGCTTGCGCGGTGTCCAGGCCAGCCGCGCGGCCAGGCTGTCGCCGCGGTTGTTGCCCTGCAGATCGTGCGAATAGGCGCCGGCGTTGAACAGCCAGCGCGGCCGCTCCAGCGCCCAGTCCACGCCGATGCGGCGGCCTTCGTAGAACGCCTGCGTAGGCAGCGCGTTCTCCATGAAGGCGCCGTTGCGGGTGGCGGTGTTGCCCTCCAGACCCAGCGGCAGTTTCATCTGGCCGATGCGCCATCTGCCCAGGTCGCAGCCGGTCAGGCCCTTGCTTTCCAGGCGCAGGGCCACGTCCATCCAGGTGTCGGACTGGAAGTCATAGGAGGCGCTGAAGTCGTACAGGCCCTTGCGCTTGATGGCGACGCCGAATTCCTTGCGGCGCCAGTCCTGGTCATCTTCGAACGCGCCGCCGTCGGCGGCGAAGCGATTGACGTCCCAGGCGAAATTGCCGGTGAGCGAGGTTTCGGTGCCGTTGTCGAAGGTCAGTTTCGGCGGCCATGCGCCGGCCTGCGGGCCGGCGAAGGCGGGCGCGGCAAGGGTGAGCAGGGCGAGAGGGGCCAGGCGGCGCATGCAGGTGTCCCGGAACGAAGGCGGCTCCATGCGATGGCATGGGCCGGGGAGGGCACAGCCCTCCGCCTGCGGGGCGGGAAGGCGCGTGTATCGGGCCGCCCTCGGTGCAGGCGGGACATGGATCAGCAACGTGGTGAAGCCCTGCGATGCCCGCCTGCCGGCCGCGTTGCCGGCGCCTTCAACCGCGCCGTGCTGCCTTTGGCTGCATGCGTCTGTCCGGCGCCATCCAGATGCGGCGCGCCTTCACCCCACAGGGCGAAGGCGCCGGCTCAGGCCGCCTGCGGCACGCGCAGCGAGCGGACCAGCCCGCCGACATCGACGATCAGCGCGACGCGGCCATCGCCCAGGATCGTCGCGCCGGAAACGCCGGCGATGCGCCGATAGTTGTTCTCGATGTTCTTGACCACGACCTGCTGCTGGCCGAGCAGCTCGTCCACTTCCAGCGCGATCTTCTGGCCGTCGCCCTCGACCACCACCACCAGCGGATCGGCGTGGGTTTCCTGGCGGTAACCGTAGTAGTGCCCCAGCGCCAGGATCGGCAGGTACTCGCCGCGCACGCGCAGCACGCGGCCTTCGCCGGCCATGGTGCGGATGTCCTCGGCCTTGGGCTGCAGCGCCTCCAGCACGTAGGCCAGCGGCAGGATCAGGGTTTCGCCGGCGACCGACACGGTCATGCCGTCGAGGATGGCCAGGGTCAGCGGCAGCCGGATCAGCACGCGGGTGCCGGCGCCGGTCTGGCTCTCCAGCTGCACTTCGCCGCCCAGGGCCTGGATGTTGCGGCGGACCACGTCCATGCCGACACCGCGGCCGGACAGGTCGGTGACCGCGTCGGCGGTGGAAAAGCCCGGCTGGAAGATCAGGTCCCAGACCTGGGTGTCGGTCGGGTTGTCCGGGATCGCCAGCCCGCGCTCCTGGGCCTTGGCCAGGATCTTGTCGCGGTTCAGGCCGCGGCCGTCGTCGCTGACCTCGATGACGATGTGCCCGCCCTGGTGCGAGGCGGCCAGGGTGATGGTGCCCATCTCGTCCTTGCCGGCCTGCCTGCGCACGTCGGGCATTTCCAGGCCGTGGTCGATGGAGTTGCGCACCAGGTGCACCAGCGGATCGGCGATCTTCTCGATCAGGCCCTTGTCCAGCTCGGTGCCTTCGCCGATGGTGCGCAGCCGAACCTGCTTGCCCAGCCGCGAGGACAGGTCGCGCACCAGCCGCGGGAAGCGGCGGAACACGGCATCCACCGGCAGCATGCGCACGCCGATCACCGCTTCCTGCAGGTCGCGGGTATTGCGTTCGAGCAGGTCCAGGCCGGCCAGCAGGCGCTCGGCGTGGGACGGATCCAGGCCGCCGGAGACCTGCTTGAGCATGGCCTGGGTGATGACCAGTTCGCCGACCAGGTTGATCAGCGCGTCGACCTTGTCGACGCTGACGCGGATCGAGCTTTCGGCCTCGTGGCTGGCGGCCGGCGCATTGGACGCGGCGGCGGGGCGCACGGCGGCGGCCACTTCGACGGCCACTTCCTGCACCGGCGTCGGCGCGCTCACGGCCAGGCTCGGCGGCGCGACGATCGGCTGGATGTCCAGCTCGCAGTCGTCGACCACCCAGGCGAAGGTGTCTTCGATCTTGCTGCGCGGGATGCGGCCGGTCAGGCCCAGGTCCCAGGCGATATAGGCTTCCAGCGGGTCCATCTGCTCGAAACCGGGCAGGCGCTCCATGCGCGCGTCGACCTGCAGCGGGCCGAGGGTTTCCAGTTCGCGGATGATCCGCAGCGGATCGTTGCCGCTCATGAACAGCGACGGCGCCGGCACGAAGCCGATCTGCCAGCCTTCCGGCTCGGCGGCGGCTTCTTCCTGCTTCGCCGCGGCCGGCGCGGCGGCTTCGCCGGACAGCACCGCTTCCAGCCGCGCCTTCACCGCGGCGACGGCGGCGGGGTCGGCCGCCTGGCCATGCTCGGCCTCGCGCAGCAGGGCGCGCAGCACGTCCACCGAGGACAGCATGGCATCGACCGCAGCGCTCTCCAGCGCCCGCTTGCCGGCGCGCAGCTCGTCCAGCAGCGTTTCCAGCACATGGGTCAGGCCGGCGATCGCTTCGAAGCCGAAGGTGCCGGCGCCGCCCTTGATCGAGTGCGCGGCACGGAACACCGAATTGATGATCTCCGGATCCTGCTGCCCGTCCTCCAGGGCCAGCAGCCCGGCTTCCATGGCGTCCAGCCCTTCGCGGCTTTCCTCGAAGAAAGTGGCGTGGAAACGTTGCAGGTCCATGCTCATCGGCGCGCTATCCGGTCAGGGTTCGGGGCAGAGGGGTGGGGCGATCAGCCCAGGACTTTCTGGACGGTGGCGACCAGCTGTTCCGGATTGAACGGCTTGACCAGCCAGCCGGTGGCGCCGGCGGCCTTGCCTTCGGATTTCTTGTCGGCGGCCGACTCGGTGGTGAGCATCAGCATCGGGGTGAACTTGTAGTCCGGCAGCTGGCGCAGTTCGCGGATCAGCGAGATGCCATCCATGTTGGGCATGTTCACGTCGGTGACCACGGCGTTGAACTTGGCGCCCTTGGCGCGGCCCAGGGCGATGGCGCCGTCTTCGGCTTCCTCGACGGAAAAGCCGGCCGAGGTGAGGGCGAAGGCCACCATCTGGCGCATCGACGCCGAGTCGTCCACCACCAGGATTCGAGCGCTCATGCAACGTTCTCCACAGAATTCGATTTGTCAGGGGTTGCGTCCAGACCGAGGGTCTGGAGGACGCCGAGCAGGCGCGCGGCGTCGCGGAAGGTATCGGTAGCGTCGTCGAAGACGGTGGCGTGGCCGGCCTGGCGGCGGGCCAGGACGAAGGCGCACAGCACCTGGATGGCGGCGGTATGCACGCGGCCTACCTGGCTGGCGTCCACGCGCAGCGCGCCGTTCCGGCCCAGGTGCGGGGCCAGGTGTTGCTTCAGCTCGCTGGTGGACTCGATGCCCAGGTCCTGCGCCAGTGCCACAGTGCTCATCGTTGCTCCGGAGAGACGGTACTGGACCAGTTAGCGGCAACCGCACGGGGTTCTTTAGCGGCGTGAAGAACGGCGTTCGATTATGTGAACGGGTGCGCGGAATAGCCGGGGCAGGCCGAGGCGTGCCGGAAACGGGCCGGGACCGGCGCGGATGCCGGACGTGTGCCGCCGTACGGACCTGTCCCGCGCCCGCACAGGCCGGCCTTCAGCGTTCGCACTGCAGCAGTTCGGAGGCGTCGAGCAGGATCATCGGCTGCTGGCCGATGCGGGCCACGCCGCGGAACAGGGTGTTGGAGATCTGGCAGATGCGGGCGGTATCGGGCGGCTCGATCTGCGACTCGGTCAGGTTGGCCACGTCCTCCACTGCGGATACCCGCAGGCCCAGGACTTCGCCCCGTTCCTCGAGCACGACGATGCGGGTCAGGCTGTCCTCGCCGACCGCGGCGAATCCCAGGTGCAGGCCGAGATCGATGACCGGCACCACCTGGCCGCGCAGGTTCATGATGCCGAGCATGGCCGCCGAAGTGCCGCGCAGGCCCAGCAGCGGCACCGGCAGCACCACTTCCTGCACCTTGAGCAGTTCCAGCGCATAGGCCTGCACGCCGCAGCGCAGGCGCAGCCAGCGCGAGGTGCGTTCGCTGGCGCGGCGCTGGGGTTGCTGCGGCGCGCGGGCCTGCGCCTGCAGCGCGGCCCAGACGTTGTTGCCGGCCGGCACGGCGGGCGCAGGCTCGGCAGGGCGTGGCGGTTCCGGTTCCACGACCACCGGCACGGCGTCGGCGACGGGGCGCGGCTGTGTCGCTGCGGGCACAGCCGCAACGGCGCGTGCCGGAGCTGAAGCAGGAACGGGAGCGGCCGGCGCGACGACCGCGGCAGCCACCGCAACCGGTGCCGGGGCCGGGGCGGGCGCGGCTTCCACTACGGCCGGACTGGCCGGTGGCGCCGTCGCTGCGGCAACGGGGGCAACGGGGGCAACGGCAGGCACCGCGGCTGCCGGGATCGCGTCGAGCAGCAGTTCGCCCAGGTAGTCGTCGAGCATGTCCACGCCGCTCATGCCGCGCGCTCCAGCTGCGCGGCGTCCTCGGCGCGCAGCCATTCCAGTGCCCGCCGATAGGCCGACAGGCCGCGCCCGGGGTAGTTGTCGTCGTGCGCGGCGGCGGTGAGCGTGGCCGGCGTGCTGATGCGGGTGTCGATCGGAATGGCGTCCTCCCAGACGCGCTCGCCGTGGCGGTCCTGCATCTGCCGCAGGGTTTCGTTGCCGGTGCGGGTGCGGCGGTCGAACAGGGTCGGCACGATCGATACCGGCAGCGGACGGCCGCGCGAACGCTCAACCATCTGCCCGGTCCGGACCATGCCTTCCAGGCCATGCAGCGCCAGCGGCTCGGCCTGGGTCGGGATGATCAGGCGGTCGGCGGCGGCCAGCGCGTTGATCATCAGCAGGCCCAGGGTCGGCGCGCAGTCGAGCAGGATGTAGTCGTGGCGCTGCCCGTGCTGGGCCAGCGCATGCTGCAGCGCCAGGCCCAGGCCCGGCTGGTTGGCGCTGCGCCGTTCCAGGGTGGCCAGCGCGGCCTGCGCGCACAGGTAGTCGAGCCCGGGAATGGCGCTGCCGCGGGCGAGGGCGGAGATTTCCCCCGGCGGGGTGGCGAACAGTTCCAGCACGCCCTGCGGCGGCGGGTCCAGCGGCACGCCGAAGGCGCGGGTCAGCGAAGCATGCGGGTCGAGGTCGATCAGCAGCACGCGGTGGCCGAGGGCGGCCAGGCCGCGCCCCAATGCCAGCGTGGTGGTGGTCTTGCCGACGCCGCCCTTCTGGTTGGCAATGGCCCAGATACGCATCAGTGCACTCCTTCAATTGCTGCCGGCAGCGCCGGTCCGGACGCGCGCGCGGGCGCGTCGGCGCCGGCGGCATCGGGGTTGGTGTGTTCGGCGGCGACCGTGGCCGCGCCATCGGCCAGCGCATCGGCGCTGGCGGCCGAGTCGGCCAGGATGATGACCATCACCCGCCGGTTGCGGTTGCGGCCTTCGATCTGCGCGTTGCTCTCGCGCGGGCGGAATTCGCCGTAGCCCATCATCGCCAGCCGCTGCGGCTGCACGCCGTGATCGGCGAACAGGTGCACCACGCTGGCGGCACGGGCCGCCGACAGTTCCCAGTTGGACGGGTACTGCGCAGTGGCGATCGGCATGTTGTCGGTATGCCCTTCCACGCGCACCCCGTTGGGGACGTCCTGCAGCACGTCGGCCAGTTTGCCCAAGGTCTGCCGCGCGCCGGCGTCCAGCGTCGCCGAGCCGGTGGGAAACAGGATGTCGCTGTTGATCTCGACCTCGATCCACAGCTCGGTGCGGCGCACGGTGATCACGCCCTGGCTGACCAGCGGCGCCAGCGCCCGGGTCAGCTTCTCGGCGATCTGCCCGAGCTGGCGCTCGGCGCGCTGCAGCTGCTCGCGGTCGCGCAGCGATACCGGCCGGGTCATCTGCGAGGCCATCGACGGCAAGCGGGTCGGGTCGGCCATCGCCCCGCCGGTCATGCTCGGCGCGCGGATCACCGCAGGGCTGTCGTTGCCGCCGCCCTGCAGCTGCTGGTGGCCGACCTGCACCTGGGTGATGGTGCGCGGGGCGCCGCCGAAGGCGGTGGTCAGGGCATCGGCCATGACCCGGTACTTGCCTTCGTTGAGCGAGGAGATGGCGTACATCACCACGAAGAACGCCAGCAGCAGCGTCATCAGGTCGGCATAGGGGATGGCCCATGCCTCATGGTTGGCGTGTTCTTCGTGGGACTTGCGGCGGGCCATGGTTCAACCCACGAAACCGGCCAGGCTGGTTTCGATGTTGCGCGGGTTCTCGCCCTGGGCGATGGCGATCAGCCCTTCGATGATCATCTCGCGCTCGCGGCTGTTGTACGCGATCACGTTCTTGAGCTTGGCCGCGACCGGCAGGAACAGCAGGTTGGCCGAGGCGATGCCGTAGATGGTGGCGGTGAACGCGGCGGCGATGCCGTGGCCGAGCTTGCTCGGGTCGGCCAGGTTCTTCATCACCGCGATCAGGCCCAGCACCGCGCCGATGATGCCCAGGGTCGGCGCATAGATGCCCATGCCCTCGAATACCTTGGCCGCGGCCAGGTCGCGGTGTTCCTGGCCGCTGAGTTCGATTTCCAGCATGTGCCGGATCGCCTCGGGCTCGACGCCGTCCACGACCAGCTGCAGGCCTTTGCGCAGGAACGGGTCGTCCTGCATCTCCACCTGCGGTTCCAGGCCCAGCAGGCCCTGGCGGCGGGCGATGTTGCTCCAGTCCACGATCTGCCGGATCAGCGCCTGGCGGTCGCTGGCCGGCGGTTGCACCACCCAGCGGACGATCCTGAAGGCGTGGCGGAAGATCGCCGGCGAGGTATGCAGCAGGATCGAGGCGATGGTGCCGACGATGACGATGACGAACGCAGCGGGCGACCACAGCGAAGCCAGGCCGGCGCCCTTGAGAATGCTCCCGCCCACCAGCGAGGCCAGTGCGAGGAAGAGTCCGATGATGCTGAGTCTATCCATTTAACAGGTATCGGCTATTGCGGGGGGTACTTGAACGCGTGGTTTCCTTCTCCCTCCGCGGGAGAAGGCGCATTGCCTGCGAGCCACCGGCCCGCAGGCGCCTGGAAACCCGCTTTGCGCCCCGGGTCCTGCGCGGGCGCAAGGGCGAGGAGCAGCGGACCGGCGGTTCGCAGACTGCCCTTTTCACCCCGGCGGGAGAGGGCTTGCAAGAATCACTCCTGGCCGCGCAGGCCGTCCACGTCCAGGATCAGCGCCATGCGGCCATCGCCGATCAAGGTGGCGCCGGCATAGCCCTTCAGTCCGCGCAGCGCCCTGGGCAGCGGCTTGATCACCACTTCCTCGCGGCCGCGCACCTGGTCCACGACCAGGCCGAAGCGGGCTTCGCCGAGCTGCAGCACGACGATGGTGAGCAGGGCCGACTGCGCCGGTTCCACCGCCAGCCACTGGCGCAGGTCCACCAGCGCCAGCGTGTGCGACTTGCGGTCGAGCACGGCGCGGCCGTCGAACCAGCCCAGCGACGTGCGGGGGGCGTGCAGCACCTCCATCACGCGCGCCAGCGGCAGCGCGTAGATGTCCTCGCCGGCCTGCACCAGCAGGGTCGGCAGGATCGCCAGGGTCAACGGCACGCGGATCAGGAAGCGGCTGCCGCGGCCGAGTTCGGACTGGATCTGGATCTGCCCGCTCAGTTCGCGGATGCGCGACTGCACCACGTCCATGCCGACGCCGCGGCCGGAGATGTCGGTGACCTGCTGCTTGGTCGAGAAGCCGGGCAGGAACACCAGGTGCAGGCATTCCTCGCTGCTCAGGCGCGCGGCGGCCTCCGGGTCCAGCAGGCCCTTCTCGCGGGCCTTGGCGCGCAGCCGCTCGGGGTCGATGCCGGCGCCGTCGTCCTGTACCTCGATGCTGACGTAGTCGCCTTCCTGCTGCGCCGACAGTCGCACCCGGCCCATGCGCGGCTTGCCCTGCGCCTCGCGCAGGTCGGGCATTTCCACGCCATGGTCGATGGCGTTGCGCACCAGGTGCACCAGCGGATCGGC
>NZ_LDJG01000040.1 GCF_001431425.1 Stenotrophomonas nitritireducens | reverse complement strand
CGTTCACGGCGCCAGTCACTTCGGTGGCAGGGAGCAGGAAGCGGCGGCAACGGCCTCGCAAGAGGGTGTTGACGGAAACGAAAAGCCTGACATAATAGGCGGCTCGCTTCGACGAAAGGCCCTGCGGGGTTGAGGTTGAAGCAGCGGAGTCCACCTCGAAACGAGGTGTTGACGAAGCGGAAAAGCCGGCTATAATGGGCGGCTCGCTCGGACGGAAACGTCGGGCACTTGGAAGAAGGCGCTGAGGCCGATTCCGAAGTTCTTTGAAAGTATGCGCAGGTATCTTGTGAAGGCGCCTGCAGGAGTGGATGACTGTCCATCTTGCAGACGTTTGATCAAGCAATGAGTAGTTTGTAAAGCAAGCGAAACGTTGCCAGTGGTTGAACATCTGCAGCTAAGAGTATTTGTCTTCGGACATGTAGTTTTAAGTGAAGAGTTTGATCCTGGCTCAGAGTGAACGCTGGCGGTAGGCCTAACACATGCAAGTCGAACGGCAGCACAGGAGAGCTTGCTCTCTGGGTGGCGAGTGGCGGACGGGTGAGGAATGCATCGGAATCTACTCTTTCGTGGGGGATAACGTAGGGAAACTTACGCTAATACCGCATACGACCTACGGGTGAAAGCCGGGGACCTTCGGGCCTGGCGCGAAAGAATGAGCCGATGCCCGATTAGCTAGTTGGCGGGGTAAGAGCCCACCAAGGCGACGATCGGTAGCTGGTCTGAGAGGATGATCAGCCACACTGGAACTGAGACACGGTCCAGACTCCTACGGGAGGCAGCAGTGGGGAATATTGGACAATGGGCGCAAGCCTGATCCAGCCATACCGCGTGGGTGAAGAAGGCCTTCGGGTTGTAAAGCCCTTTTGTTGGGAAAGAAAAGCAGTCGGTTAATACCCGATTGTTCTGACGGTACCCAAAGAATAAGCACCGGCTAACTTCGTGCCAGCAGCCGCGGTAATACGAAGGGTGCAAGCGTTACTCGGAATTACTGGGCGTAAAGCGTGCGTAGGTGGTTGTTTAAGTCTGTCGTGAAAGCCCTGGGCTCAACCTGGGAATTGCGATGGAAACTGGGCGACTAGAGTGTGGCAGAGGGTAGTGGAATTCCTGGTGTAGCAGTGAAATGCGTAGAGATCAGGAGGAACATCCGTGGCGAAGGCGACTGCCTGGGCCAACACTGACACTGAGGCACGAAAGCGTGGGGAGCAAACAGGATTAGATACCCTGGTAGTCCACGCCCTAAACGATGCGAACTGGATGTTGGGTGCAATTTGGCACGCAGTATCGAAGCTAACGCGTTAAGTTCGCCGCCTGGGGAGTACGGTCGCAAGACTGAAACTCAAAGGAATTGACGGGGGCCCGCACAAGCGGTGGAGTATGTGGTTTAATTCGATGCAACGCGAAGAACCTTACCTGGCCTTGACATGTCGCGAACTTTCCAGAGATGGATTGGTGCCTTCGGGAACGCGAACACAGGTGCTGCATGGCTGTCGTCAGCTCGTGTCGTGAGATGTTGGGTTAAGTCCCGCAACGAGCGCAACCCTTGTCCTTAGTTGCCAGCACGTAATGGTGGGAACTCTAAGGAGACCGCCGGTGACAAACCGGAGGAAGGTGGGGATGACGTCAAGTCATCATGGCCCTTACGGCCAGGGCTACACACGTACTACAATGGTAGGGACAGAGGGCTGCAAGCCGGCGACGGTAAGCCAATCCCAGAAACCCTATCTCAGTCCGGATTGGAGTCTGCAACTCGACTCCATGAAGTCGGAATCGCTAGTAATCGCAGATCAGCATTGCTGCGGTGAATACGTTCCCGGGCCTTGTACACACCGCCCGTCACACCATGGGAGTTTGTTGCACCAGAAGCAGGTAGCTTAACCTTCGGGAGGGCGCTTGCCACGGTGTGGCCGATGACTGGGGTGAAGTCGTAACAAGGTAGCCGTATCGGAAGGTGCGGCTGGATCACCTCCTTTTGAGCATGACAGCATCGCCTGTCAGGCGCCCTCACAAGAGACCTGCATTCAGAGTTCTGCACCGGCAGCCGGTGTGGAGAAGTCCCATTTTGGGGCCTTAGCTCAGCTGGGAGAGCACCTGCTTTGCAAGCAGGGGGTCGTCGGTTCGATCCCGACAGGCTCCACCACTAAGCTTTGACAGAACATTGGGTCTGTAGCTCAGGTGGTTAGAGCGCACCCCTGATAAGGGTGAGGTCGGTGGTTCGAGTCCTCCCAGACCCACCACTCTGAATGATTGGCGCATACGAAAGAATTGATTGGTTGCGGCATTGTGGCCGTGTCCTGTTCTTTTAAAACTTGTGACGTAGCGAGCGTTTGAGATGTCTATCTTGACGTGTCGTGAGGCTAAGGCGAGAGACGCAAGTCTCTTTATTAATTGAGTCGTTATATTCGTGTCCGGGCTTTGTACCCCTGGACATCAGATAACCCAAGGCAACTTGCGGTTATATGGTCAAGCGAATAAGCGCACACGGTGGATGCCTTGGCGGTCAGAGGCGATGAAGGACGTGGCAGCCTGCGAAAAGTGTCGGGGAGCTGGCAACAAGCTTTGATCCGGCAATGTCCGAATGGGGAAACCCACCGCTTCGGCGGTATTGCATGGTGAATACATAGCCATGCAAGGCGAACCCGGTGAACTGAAATATCTAAGTAACCGGAGGAAAAGAAATCAACCGAGATTCCCTGAGTAGCGACGAGCGAACGGGGAACAGCCCTTAAGCTGGTATGGTTCTAGAAAAACGGTCTGGAAAGGCCGGCCATAGAAGGTGATAGCCCTGTATTTGAAAGGGCCATTCCAGTGAAGACGAGTAGGGCGGGGCACGTGAAACCCTGTCTGAACATGGGGGGACCATCCTCCAAGGCTAAATACTACTGACCGACCGATAGTGAACCAGTACCGTGAGGGAAAGGCGAAAAGAACCCCGGAGAGGGGAGTGAAATAGAACCTGAAACCGTGTGCGTACAAGCAGTAGGAGCTCGAAAGAGTGACTGCGTACCTTTTGTATAATGGGTCAGCGACTTACTGTTCGTGGCAAGCTTAACCGTATAGGGGAGGCGAAGGGAAACCGAGTCTGATAAGGGCGCATAGTCGCGGGCAGTAGACCCGAAACCGGGTGATCTAGTCATGCCCAGGGTGAAGGTGCGGTAACACGCACTGGAGGCCCGAACCCACTCCCGTTGCAAAGGTAGGGGATGAGGTGTGATTAGGAGTGAAAAGCTAATCGAACCCGGAGATAGCTGGTTCTCCTCGAAAGCTATTTAGGTAGCGCCTCATATGTATCCTCTCGGGGGTAGAGCACTGTTATGGCTAGGGGGTCATCGCGACTTACCAAACCATTGCAAACTCCGAATACCGAGACGGACTGTATGGGAGACACACGGCGGGTGCTAACGTCCGTCGTGAAAAGGGAAACAACCCAGACCCACAGCTAAGGTCCCAAATTTTGTGCTAAGTGGAAAACCATGTGGAAAGGCACAGACAGCCAGGAGGTTGGCTTAGAAGCAGCCACCCTTTAAAGAAAGCGTAATAGCTCACTGGTCGAGTCGGTCTGCGGGGAAGATTTAACGGGGCTAAGCACAGAACCGAAGCTTGGGGTGCATAACTTTGTTATGCGCGGTAGAGGAGCGTTCCGTAAGCCTGCGAAGGTGGATTGAGAAGTCTGCTGGAGGTATCGGAAGTGCGAATGCTGACATGAGTAACGATAATGCGGGTGAAAAACCCGCACGCCGAAAGCCCAAGGTTTCCTTGCGCAACGTTAATCGGCGCAGGGTGAGTCGGCCCCTAAGGCGAGGCAGAAATGCGTAGTCGATGGGAAGCAGGTTAATATTCCTGCACCTCGCGTAAGTGCGATGGAGGGACGGAGAAGGTTAGGTGTACCAGGCGTTGGTTGTCCTGGGGAAAGGCGGTAGGTTTGGATCTTTGGCAAATCCGGGATCCTTTAAGACCGAGCACCGAGACGAGTCTTTAAGACGAAGTCACTGATACCACGCTTCCAGGAAAAGCTCCTAAGCTTCAGCTTACGCAGACCGTACCGTAAACCGACACAGGTGGGTAGGATGAGAATTCTCAGGCGCTTGAGAGAACTCGGGTGAAGGAACTAGGCAACATGGCACCGTAACTTCGGGAGAAGGTGCACCATTGCCGGTGGCCCATGCGGGCTATAGCTGGTGATGGTCGAAGTGACCAGGCCGCTGCGACTGTTTATCAAAAACACAGCACTCTGCAAACACGAAAGTGGACGTATAGGGTGTGACGCCTGCCCGGTGCTGGAAGGTTAATTGATGGGGTCAGCCGCAAGGCGAAGCTCTTGATCGAAGCCCCAGTAAACGGCGGCCGTAACTATAACGGTCCTAAGGTAGCGAAATTCCTTGTCGGGTAAGTTCCGACCTGCACGAATGGCGTAACGACAGCGGCGCTGTCTCCACCCGAGACTCAGTGAAATTGAAATCGCTGTGAAGATGCAGCGTTCCCGTGGCAAGACGGAAAGACCCCGTGAACCTTTACTATAGCTTTACACTGAACGTTGAGTTCGTCTGTGTAGGATAGGTGGGAGGCTATGAAACTGTGGCGCTAGCTGCAGTGGAGCCATCCTTGAAATACCACCCTGTCGTGCTTGACGTTCTAACCTAGGCCCGTTATCCGGGTCGGGGACCGTGTATGGTGGGTAGTTTGACTGGGGCGGTCTCCTCCTAAAGAGTAACGGAGGAGCTCGAAGGTACGCTCAGCGCGGTCGGACATCGCGCACTGTGTGCAAAGGCATAAGCGTGCTTGACTGCAAGATCGACGGATCAAGCAGGTAGGAAACTAGGACTTAGTGATCCGGTGGTTCTGTATGGAAGGGCCATCGCTCAACGGATAAAAGGTACTCCGGGGATAACAGGCTGATACCGCCCAAGAGTTCATATCGACGGCGGTGTTTGGCACCTCGATGTCGGCTCATCACATCCTGGGGCTGTAGTCGGTCCCAAGGGTATGGCTGTTCGCCATTTAAAGTGGTACGCGAGCTGGGTTCAGAACGTCGTGAGACAGTTCGGTCCCTATCTGCCATGGGCGTTGGAAGTTTGAGAGGGGCTGCTCCTAGTACGAGAGGACCGGAGTGGACGAACCTCTGGTGTTCCGGTTGTCACGCCAGTGGCATTGCCGGGTAGCTATGTTCGGAAGCGATAACCGCTGAAAGCATCTAAGCGGGAAGCGCGCCTCAAGATGAGACTTCCCGGGGCACAAGCCCCCTGAAGGAACCATGTAGACTACGTGGTTGATAGGTCAGGTGTGTAAGCGCGGCAACGCGTTGAGCTAACTGATACTAATGATCCGTGTGGCTTGACCATATAACCTCAAGTTGCCTTGGCCGACATGACATGTCGATAGACCCAAGTGCACGCTACGTCACAAGAACCTACGAGAGGCTGGCGCTTCATCCAGTACAACGGATAGCGACCCTCCAACCCTCTCCCTGGTGAAATTAGCGCTGTGGAACCACCCGATCCCATCCCGAACTCGGAAGTGAAACGCAGCTGCGCCGATGGTAGTGTGGCTCAAGCCATGCGAGAGTAGGTCATCGCCAGGGTTTTTATCCCCAAACCCCCGCTGCTCACGCAGCGGGGGTTTGCTTTTGTGCCGCATCGAAAACGACGATGACGCAGACACCCCATCCCCCAACAACAACGGCGCCCAGAGGCGCCGTTGCTGGTTACCGCGCCCCCAAGATCAGCGCTGGTGCCGGCGTTGCCCGGCCGCCGTCGCCCAGCGCCCGGCAAGATTGGGCGCCGTAATGCACACCGCCTCGTCCGTCACCGTCGTCACCGC
>NZ_LDJG01000004.1 GCF_001431425.1 Stenotrophomonas nitritireducens | reverse complement strand
GCCACGCGCTCGCGCATTTCCTGTACCAGCCGTTCCACATCGAGGGTGCGGATGCGCAGGTTGGCGATGCCCACCTGCCCGATCTTCAGTTCGCCTGCCTGTTCGTAATCCGGATTCACTGCCATCTCAGGTTCCCGTCGGCCGCTGCTGCAGGGGCCGGCGTGTGTTGCCCACCCACGGGACGTCGGGCAGGTTGTCGCCATAGGTTTCCTTCACCCATTCGTAGCTGCACAGGTCCTTGAGCAGCATGCTGGTGCGCACGTCCACTTCGGGCATGGTGTTCTGCCCGACCTCGCGGAAGCCGAAGCTGCCATGGAACAGCAGGGCGGCATCGGCGCCGTGGTCCAGGAACACCTCGCAGGCCATCTGCGGGTAGCGCAGCTCGGCATAGCTCTGGGCGTCGGCATAGAACGCGCGGCCGACGCCACCGCCGCGGCGGCGGCTGGCGACCACGATGCGGTCGATATAGAAGAAGCTGGGGTAGCGCTGCTGGAACCAGGCGAAGTTGCAGCTGTCGTGCTCGCTGTCGCTGCCATAGCCGACCAGGAACCCGGCCATGTTGCCGTCGCGCTCGGCGACGCGGAAATACTCGGCGGTTTCGTAGAAGCGGCGGATCTTGGCCGCATCCAGTGGCAGGATGGCCAGGCCGGCGTTGTTGTTCAGTGCCAGGACGGAATCGAGCTCGTGCTCGCGCACGTCGCGGATGACGATCGACATTGTGACTCCGTGGGTGAAACGGTCGGCCCCGAGCGAGAAGTGGGGGCTGGCCGGCGATTATCGCATGGCCGGCTGGACCGGGCGAGCATCGGACGGGCATGACTTCCGTGGGAGGGCGCAAAGGCCCCGGGCTCCTTACCATGCACGCATGTTGGGATATCTCAGCCATACCCGCGTCCTGCGCCTGGCCGGCCTGTTCACCTGGGGCCTGGTCAGCCTGCCGCTGCTCTACACCCAGTACGCGCCGGCCGAAGGCGAGCTGCCGCCGAGCCTGGGCGAGGCGACCTGGCTGCTGGCCGCTTATCTGTCCTTCGGCGTCTGCTACTTCTGGCTGACCCGCGGCCTGAGCGCCGGTGGCCATACCAGCTGGTACGACCGGCTGGCGCTGCTGGTGCTGACCCTGTCGGGGCTGGCGGTCAGCTATCTGAGCGTCACCGGGCTGGGCAGCATCCTGCTGATGGTCGCGGCCGGGGTGATCCCGTGGCTGCTGAGCCGGCGGGTCGGCATCGTCTGGCTGGTGCTCAGCCAGCTGGCGGTGCTGCCGGTCTACAACCTGATCATGGGGCTGCCGCTGTTCGAAGCGCTGCTGCAGTCGCTGTTGTATGCCGGCTTCTCGATGTTCATCTTCGTGACCAGCCTGGTGGCGCGGCAGCAGACCCAGGCCCGCGAGGAGCAGCGCCGGCTCAATGCGGAGCTGCGCGCCACCCGCCTGCTGCTGGCCGAGAGCGCCCGGGTCAACGAGCGCACCCGTATCTCGCGCGAACTGCACGACCTGCTCGGCCACCACCTGACCGCGCTGAGCCTGAACCTGGAAGTGGCCGGCCATATCACCGAGGGCCAGGCCCAGGAACACGTGCGCCAGGCGCACACGCTGGCCAAGTTGCTGCTCACCGACGTGCGCGAGGCGGTCAGCCAGCTGCGCGAGAGCGGGGCGATCGACCTGGCCGCGGCGCTGCGGCCGCTGGCCGAGCGGGTGCCCTCGCTCGAAATCCACCTGGACATGGACGACCCGCTGAGCGTGGAAGACCCCGAACGCGCCCATGTGCTGCTGCGCTGTACCCAGGAAGTCATCACCAACGCGGTGCGCCATGCCGGCGCCCGCAACCTGTGGATCCGGGTCGAGCGCGAGCGCGGGCGGATCGTGATCGACGCCCGCGACGACGGCGTCGGCGGCGAGGTGGAGGACATCCTGCCCGGCAACGGGCTGCGTGGCATGCGCGAGCGCCTGGCGCAGTATGGCGGCGAACTTGACGTGTCGGCACGGCGCGGCGAAGGCTTCCGCCTTCGCGCCTGCCTGCCGGTGGCAACCAATATGATGCTGGCCTCCGGGCCGCAAGGAGTGAACTGATGATCCGCGTCTGTCTGGTCGATGACCAAACCCTGGTACGGCAGGGCATCCGTTCGCTGCTGGCGCTGGACGACGGCATCGAAGTGGTGGCCGAGGCTACCGACGGCCGCCAGGCCGTGGAGATGATCCCGCAGGTGGCGCCGGACGTGGTGCTGATGGACATGCGCATGCCGGTGATGTCCGGCCTGGAGGCGCTGCAGACCCTGTCGCGGCTGGGGCAGCTGCCGCCGGCGATCATCCTGACCACCTTCGACGACGACCAGCTGGTGCTGGCCGGGCTCAAGGCCGGCGCCAAGGGCTATCTGCTCAAGGATGTGACCCTGGAGCAGCTGGTCGGGGCGATCCGCACCGTGGCCGATGGCGGCTCGCTGGTGCAGCCGGCGGTGACCCAGCGCCTGCTGTCGGGGCTGGAGCACATGCGCAACGAGTTCGTCAGCCTCGACCGGCCGGACCCGTTGACCGACCGCGAGACCGAGATCCTGCGGCTGATGGCCAGCGGCTTCTCCAACAAGGAGATCGCCAATTCGCTGGGCGTGGCCGAGGGCACCATCAAGAACCACGTCTCCAACATCCTCAGCAAGCTGGGCGTGCGCGACCGTACCCGGGCGGTGCTCAAGGCGTTCGAACTGCAGCTGGTATGAAGGCAGGATGCCCGGCCCGCTGCAGCGCGGCGGGCGTTCGCCGGCAGCACGAGGCGGTGCCTCGCGAGCGCTGCCGCCTCACCCTGGGCAAGCTGGGCGTGCGCGACCCTGCCCGGGCGGTGCTCAAGGCGTTCGAGCCGCAGCGGGTGTGAGTGGCCGGGCAATCCATGTCATGCGCCATACGGTCGTGTCCGGCGGCGGGCGCGGGCCGGGCATGCCGACATGGCGGAACCTGCTTTCGAATGAATCTCATGGAATGACTGGTGCGGAGACCGCCAGTGGGGGGAAAATGCTTCGCGCCGGACCCCTCGCCATCCTGGCCATCGCGTGACATCGTGGATGGCCGCGGAGGTCGAGGGGGTGCCCTTTACGACCTTCGGCCCGCATGCCTGCACCGGACATGGAAACCGGTGCGCCAAATCCGTCAACAACCTGCGCAAAGCCTGATAGGATGGGGGCTTCGCTTCAATCAACCCGGCCGTGGGATCGGCCCCGGAGACTCCTGAATGACCCGTATTATCGAGTTCCTGATCGCCTTGGGGATCGTGGCTGGCCTGTTCGTCATCATTGGCGTGTGCCTGCCGGGCGAGCGCCATATTTCCGAAAGCATCGAAACCAACCGCAAGATGACGATCGTGTACGACACGGTCAACAGCCTGCGCCGCTTCAAGGACTGGAACCCGCTGGTGCTGCGTGACAAGGGCATCGAGCTGAAGTACGACGGTCCGGACGCCGGTGTGGGTGCCCGCATGGACTTCAGCTCCAAGGAGCTGGGCTCGGGCAGCTGGAAGATCACCGACAGCGAGCAGAACAAGCGTGTCGTGATCGCCATCGAGGACCAGACCAAGGGCAAGGACAAGGTCACCACCTTCACCCTGGAGCCGACGGGCAAGAACGACCGCAACGTCAAGATCACCCAGGACTACACCGTCGATTACGGCTTCGACCTGTTCGGCCGCTATGCCGGCCTGTACGTCAGCCGCCACATCGGCGACGACCTGAAGCTGGGCCTGTCGCGTCTGGCCAACATGCTCGCCTCGGTGCCGAACGTCGACTACCGTGCCGCCGAAGCCCCGCTGACCGACCTGAAGGTCGTGGACGTGCCGGCCGAGGACCTGCTGGTGGTCAACGCCGGCAACATCGACCGCAGCAACGAGAGCATCCGCAAGTCGATCCAGGACAACCAGGAGTGGATCAAGCGCGCGATGGAAGCCAACGGCCTTGAGGCCGCCGGTCCGGTGCGCATCGTGACCACCGACTTCGGCGCCGAGAAGTACGCGTTCGACGTGGCGCAGCCGGTCCGCAAGGCCGCTGCCGCTGCCGACGCCAAGCTCGAGGTCAAGATCCCGTCCGGCAACCCGGTCACCTACGTGCACGCCGATGCGCACCGTTCGGCGTTCGCGTCCTACACCGGCCACATGGCGGGGCTGGATGTCGCTCGCAACGCGCTGCGCGCCTGGGCGACCACTGCCGGCTACGAAGTGATCGACCGTCCGTACGAATCGTGGAAGGGCGGCGTGGACAAGGCTTTCACCACCGACGGTACCTACGACGTGTACTGGTCGGTCAAGTAACCGGCCCGTCGCGCAAAGCAATGAAGTGATGCACAGAAAACGCGCCGCCTACAGCGGCGCGTTTTTTGTTGCCTCCCTGCCTGGCGACAAGCGGACGCGCGTACAG
Source organism: Stenotrophomonas nitritireducens (assembly GCF_001431425.1). Lineage (GTDB taxonomy): Bacteria > Pseudomonadota > Gammaproteobacteria > Xanthomonadales > Xanthomonadaceae > Stenotrophomonas > Stenotrophomonas nitritireducens. The sequence goes on along the minus strand of NZ_LDJG01000004.1, from coordinate 91,424 downwards.
GCGGGCGATGCGATCAGCGTCCGGGCGATCATGGGCCGCGCTGCTGCGGCCGACCAACCGGGGGATGATGATGCTTGGACTGGAACGGAGGGTGCGCAAGCCGTCGCTGCTGGCGTTCTGCGGAGCCTTGCTGGCGGCGGCCGCGGTGGGATTGTCCGCCTATGCCTCGCATGCGGTGAGCGATCCGCTGGCGCAATCCCATCTCGATACTGCCGCGCTGTATGCCTTCGGCCATGGCGCGGTGCTCGCGGTGCTTGGCCCGGCATCGTTGAACGCGGCTGGGCGCACGGCGCTGTACGTGCTGCTGCTGGGGGTGCTGTTGTTCTCCGGCAGCGTGGCCGGCGGCGCGCTGGGGTTGTGGCCGACGCGGCTGGCGCCAGCCGGCGGTACCGCGCTGATGGCCGGCTGGGTGCTGCTGGCGCTCAGCGCGCTGAAGCGGTAGAGCCGATGCCCCGGCACGTGCGTGGCTTCGACGTGGAGCAGGCGCTGGCGCACCTGCAGCGGCGCGACCGGCGCCTGGCCGGCTGGATCCGGCGCGTGGGCCCCCTGGAAGTGCCGCCGGGGTGGCGTCGCCCGTTCGATCCGGTCGATGCGCTGGCGCGCGCGATCCTGTTCCAGCAGCTCAGCGGCAAGGCGGCCTCGACCATCGTCGGGCGGGTGGAAGCGGCGATCGGCAGTGCGCGCCCGCATGCCGATACGCTGGGCCGCATCGATGATGCCGGCCTGCGCGCCTGTGGCGTTTCCGGCAACAAGGCGCTGGCGCTGCGCGACCTGGCGCGGCGCGAGCAGGCCGGGGAAATCCCTTCGACCCGGCAGATGGCGTGGATGCACCACGACGCCATCGTCGAGGCGCTGGTGCCGATCCGCGGCATCGGCCGCTGGACGGTGGAAATGATGCTGATGTTCCGGCTCGGCCGGCCCGACATCCTGCCGGTCGACGACCTTGGCATCCGCAAGGGCGCGCAGCGGGTCGATGGCGGCGCGGCGATGCCGACGCCGCGCGAACTGCTGGCCCGCGGCGAACGCTGGGGCCCGTACCGGACCTGGGCCAGCCTGTACCTGTGGCGGATCGCCGATTTCGCCGAGGCCGGCGGCGTGAAGACGAACCGTTCGCAGGACTGACGCGGCGACGGAGTGGATGCGGCCGGGATGCGCGCTAGGGCTCGCGCTTGTTCCCGGAAGGCGCAAAGAGCGGGTTCTCGCTGAGGGCCGGCCCGGGAACGGGCGGGTTGCGCTTCCATTCCTTCACGAAGCGGTGGTAGCGGAAGGTCGCGGTCATGGCGCGGAAGTAGAAGATCGCGAACACCAGCCCGAACACGATGCCGGTGGGTTGGCCGGTCTGCTGCATGATCAGGATCTTGGACAGCACGAAATAGGCCAGCATGAAGGTCGCCGCGCTCCGGCTGCGCCTGCGGATGCCGAATGCCAACAGGGCGATGAGGCCGACGTCGATGAGGTTGAAGGCGCTGAAAGCGGCCTTGTCGCCGCTCTGGCGCAGTGACAGGAGCGTGGCCAGCAGGGTCATGGCGCACGACACGCAGGCGGCGATCCAGCCATGGCGGATCGGCGCGGCGATGGTTTCCGGTATCTGCCGCTCGGCGGGGCGGGCTTCATGCCCGGAGACGGATGTGGTGGGCGGCGTATAGGGATTGGAATCGCTCATGGTCTCGTCCTTGTTCATGCTCGTTCGTGGCAGGGAAGCTGCGCCGCCTGCGGCCATGGTCGCGCGTGGGTGCAACCGTTTTGCGATCCTTCGGCGCCTCGTCCGCGGTCAGGTGCCTGCCGCGTGGCACCAGTGCCAAGGCTCGTAGACGATGCCGTGCGGATTGTCGCGGGGATAGCTCATGTGGAAGCCGAAGTCGTCCGCATGTGCCTGCAGCCAGGCGAAGGCGGGGGTGCGCTCGAACGACTCTTCCGCCGGTGGTTCGCCGGGCGTGCCGATGTCCAGCGCGTTGCCGCCGTGGTGTTCGCTATAGCCGGGCGCGGCATTGACGGTGAGGATCTCCGCCACGCCCAGGCCGCGCGCGAGTTTGCGTTCGAAGATGCCCAGTTGGTAATCGTGGCTGCGGTAGCCGGAGATCGCATCCAGGACGATGCCGTCGGCCGCGGCAGCACCGCGCAGGCGTTGCCAGGCGCGCGCGGCGGCGCGGGTCAGCCACAGGGCGCGGCGATAGCGGTCCAGGCCGGCGAAATACAGGCAGGAAGGTTCGGCGACCAGCGGCAGGCCGCTGGCGTCGGCATAGCCTTCGTCCAGTCCGAGACGGTGCAGGCGTTCGTTGAGGCGATCCAGCGGCAGCGGTGTTTCCGCGGGCGGGCCGCGGCGGAGCAGCGGATCGTCCAGGCGCCGCAGCGCCGCTTCGATGCCGGGTTCACGGGCGAGGCGTTCGACCATCGGCATCAGCCCTTCCGGCACCCGTGCCGCCAGATAGCGGCCGTCGCGCTTGCGGCGCAGCACCGCCTGCGCGCGCGCGAGCAGGCGCGCGTCGTGGCTGCTGCGCGCGCGCAGCAGGCCGCCGGGCCACAGTTCGATGTCGGGGGTGTTGAGCAGCAGGCGTGGAGCGGGGCGCATGCGGCCAGCTTAATCGCGGTGGCCGGTACCGGCCAGTTGTTCCAGTTGCTGCAGCAGCTGCCGCGGTTGTTCGGGACTGAGCAGCACCAGGCTGCCGTCGCGCAGCGGTAGCGCCAGTACGCGGCTGTTGTCGGTGATCAGGCAGAACGCCTTGCTGCCGTCGCGCATGCGGTAGTGGCCCGAGCGGAAGCCGGGCAGGCCGTAGCCGTTGGTCTTGATCGCCGGCTTCAGCTCCCCGTGTTCGGCCAGGTCGACGACGCGGGCGCGTTCCAGCCGCAGGGAGCCGAGGGCGACGGTCCTGGTATAGAACGTGGAGCGGATGGTCAGGCCACCGGCATCGAGCGTGATGCGCCGGCGCAGGTAGGCCAGGCTTACCGCCACGCCGGTCAGCGACACCAGCGCCGGACCCAGCCAGGCGCGGGCGCTCGCCAGATACGCCACGCCCTTGTCGCCGAGCATCAAGGCCAGCGGCAGCCCGATCGCCGCCAGCAGGATTGCCCACAGGACCAGCATCGGCATGCCGGTGGGCGCGGCGACGGGGTAGTCCTTCGGTGCTTGGATTGCGGTCGGCATTGCGTGGATTCCTCCCGGAATAGTCATGGCGCGCCGGCCCCCAGCAGGGGCGCCAGCACGTGCAGCACGATGTCGGCGCTGAAATGGGCGAGCATCGCCATCTCCAGCCCGCGTCGCCAGTACAGCCAGCCGCAGACGATGCCGACCAGTGCGTTCAGGGTGAGGGTGCGCAGCACGACGATGGCATCCAGGCCCCAGAGCTGCGCGGCCGCGGGCAGGTGGCCGGCGCCGAACAGTATGGCGGCCAGCACGATGGCGACATGGAAACCCACATTGCCGGGTACCCGCCGGCGCAGGCGGGCGGCGACCCACAGCATCAGCGTCATCAGGAACAGGCGCAGCTGCAGTTCTTCGGCGATGCCGCCGTAGAACGAGGCCAGCAGGCCGTTGAGCGCCGACTGTCCGGCAGGGATGGGGGGCGGCGGATTGAGCATCGCCGGCAGCCAGGGGTCGATCCATTGCGTGCACAGCAGGACGACCACGCCCGACACGCCGCCCAGCAGGATGGCCTGCAGCGGCGCAGGGCGCTGCACGCCGCCGCTGTCGCCGCCGCACCAGCGCCGCAGCAACGGAGCGCCCAGGCCGAGCCGGTGGCCCATGCGCAGGCCCAGCAGCGACAGCGCGCCAAGCAGCACGAACGCCTGCAGCGACTGTGCAGCCACCAGCGCCGGCAGGGGCAGTGGAATGCGCGCCAGCTTTTCCGGCATGAGCTGCAGCAGGTAGGGGAACAGGCCGGCCGTAGCCAGCGCCGCGGCCAGCGCAAGCACGCCGGCCATCTTCAGGTCGACCTTCCACGACGGCGCCGCCGTGTGCGGATTCATGGCTGCGCCTTCATCCAGCGGGCGATGTCGTCGATCAGCGTGGCATCGACATGGCCGGGCTTCCCGTATTCGTCTGGAGTGCCCTTGCCTTCGCCGGCGATGCCGAGATGGTTGAGCGCCGGATAGAGGTGGAAGCGGTAGCGCGGCCCCTGCAGGCCCTGCTTCCAGCGCTGCCAGTCGGCATCAATCACCTGGAAGTCGCGGCCGCCCTGCAACAGCAGCACCGGCAGCCCGCTGTCGCGCGCATCGGCCACGGGATCGACCTGTTCCAGTTGCTGCCAATAACGGCCGGGAAGTTCCAGCAGCCTGGCCTCGGGATCCTGGCGGACCTTGGCGATGGCCGCGTCCAGCGCATCCAGGTGCGCCTGCTCCTCGGCGCTGACGCTGCCGTCGAGATTGGCCATGTAGCGGTTCTGTTCGCCGAGCAGGTCCAGGATCGGGCGCGCGGGTGCGGCCAGCAGGATCAGGCCCGCCACCTTGCCCTGGCTGTCCCCGGCGATGCGGCCGGCGAGCAGCCCGCCCTGGCTGTGGCCAAGAACGTAGATGTGCCGATGGTCGATGCCGGCATTGCCGGCCAGCGCGGCAACCGCCGCCACGGCATCGTCGATGGTCTCGCCGTCGATGCCGATGCCGTCGCGGAAATCCTGCGGCCGCGCCTGCGTGCGCTTGTCGTAGCGCAGCGAGGCGATGCCGTGCGCGGCGAGGCCGCGCGCGATGTCGAGGAAGGGGCGGTTGGCGCCGATGGTCTCGTCGCGGTCCTGCGGCCCCGATCCATGTACCAGCACCACCGCCGGGAACGGGCCCTTGCCCTTGGGCAGGGTCAGCGTGCCCGGCAGCCCGGGCTTGCCCGAGACCGGCGCGGGCAGGGTGACGGCCTGTTCGATGACGCCGGCATCGGTGACCGGCGGGGGCGGCGGGGGCGGCGGCGCCGGCTGCACCAGGAAGCCGGCGATGCGGTCGTCCTGGTCCAGCACCACCCGCGCCAGCAGGCCGCCGTGCGCGTATTCCAGCGGAACGACGACGATGCGGAAGCCATCGGCCTGGCTGGTTTCCGCCGTGCCACGCTTGCCGGCCGCCCCCATCTGCGCGGGCAGCGACTCCCACACGGCCTTGAGCTTGGCGGCGGGCACCGCGGCCTTCATCTGCGGCGAGAACGAGGCCTCGGCCGCTTCATACTGGCCCGCGTCGAGCTGGTCGAGCAGGCGCATGGCCAGCGCGGCGGGGGCCTCGGCGGCGGATGCGGTGGCCGAGACTGCGATCGCCATGCCTGCGATCCATGCCAGCAGGCGCTTCATCTCAGGCTTCCCTCTTGAACAGCAGGGTCGGCGAGGAATAGCCGGGCATGGAATGCACCACGTTGACCAGTTCCCAGCCGAGCCGGCCCTGCTTGTCCAGTTCTTCCTGCAGCGTTTCCATCTTGAAGCCACCCATCAGGCTGGTCTTCAGTTCGACGACGAGATACTTCCATTGCTTGTTCATGGTTCTTCCTCGTTGGACTCGTTCTTCGGTGCGGGGAGTCGCCCGGCCTTGCGCAGGGCGTCGCGTATCACGTACTCGATCTGCGCGTTGAGGCTGCGCAGTTCGTCGTCGGCCCAGCGCTGCGCCGCCGCCAGGACGTCGGCGTTGATGCGCAGCGGATAGGCCTTTTTCTCGCTCACTTTCGTGCCGCTCCGGTATCGCCGCGGCGCAGGTGCAGCACCATCGACACCACCAGTACGTTGGCTGCCACGGCGAAGCCGATGCCGATGGCCATCGCGGCGCCGCGGTGGCCGCCGAAGAAATACAGCGCAATGGCGGCGATGAAGGCGCACAGCGCGATCAGCGCCCAGCGTAGGCCGGTACCGCGCGCGTGGGCGCTGCCGCCACGGCCGCTCCATGCGGCGATGAACAGCGCCGGCAGGCCGGTGGCGGCAAGAATCAGCGGGGCGATCACGTCATTCATTGCGTTGCCTTCAATACAGCGAACCGGTATTGACCACCGGCTGGGTGCCGCGGTCCGAGCACAGCACGGTGAGCAGGTTGCCGACCATCTGCGCCTTGCGTTCTTCGTCCAGCTGCACCACGCCGCTCTTCTGCAGTTCGGCCAGCGCCATCTCGACCATGCCCACCGCGCCGGCGACGATGCGCTGGCGCGCGGCGATCACCGCGTTGGCCTGCTGCCGCTGCAGCATCGCCTGGGCGATTTCCGGGGCGTATGCGAGGTGGCTGATGCGCGCGTCCAGTACCTGCACGCCGGCATCGGCCAGGCGCTCGGCCAGTTCGTCCTTCAGGTGCTGGGAGATCTCGCTGGCGTGGCTGCGCAGCGACAGCTGCCCTTCCTCGTGCTGGTCGTAGGGGTAGCTGGTGGCCATCGCGCGCAGCGCCGATTCGGACTGGATGTGCACGAAGCTCTCGTAGTCGTCGACGTTGTAGACCGCCTCGGAGGCGTCCACCACCTGCCACACGATCACCGCGGCGATCTCGATGGGCGAGCCGTCCAGCTCGTTGACCTTGAGCTTGCCGCTCTCGAAGTTGCGCACGCGCTGGCTGACCTTCTTCTTGGTCAGGAAGGGGTTGTTCCAGCGCAGGCCGTTGTCCTTGACCGTGCCCACGTACTTGCCGAACAGGCTCAGCACCGCGGCCTGGTTGGGCTGGACCATGTACAGGCCGCTGCTGAGGAGCAGCCCGGCGAGCAGGAGCGCGATGCCGCCCCCGGCCATCGCGCCACCCCCACCGCTGCCGGACTTGGTGAGCACCACCGCGAAGATGAGGGCGGCGACGCCGGCCAGCATCAGGACCAGCGAGCCGAGCAGGGTGGGGATGCCGGGCAGGGACCCGAGGGACTTCTCTTTCATGGCACGTCTTCCGTGGTGGTTGGAGAAAAGATATCAAATTGATATCAGGTTGCAAGTGCCGGGCGGCTGCGGGCGGATGGCTAGAATGTGCGGCCCTTTCTCCTCGCCTGGACCTGCCCGATGACGACGCTCGGTACCCCGCTGTCTCCCTCCGCTACCCGCGTTCTGCTGCTCGGTTCGGGCGAACTGGGCAAGGAAGTGGCAATCGAGCTGCAGCGTTTCGGCGTGGAAGTGATCGCCGTGGACCGCTATGCGGACGCGCCGGCGATGCAGGTCGCGCACCGCAGCCATGTGATCGACATGCTCGACCCGGCCGCGCTGCGCGCGGTGATCGCAGGCGAACAGCCGCACCTGGTGGTACCCGAGATCGAGGCCATCCATACCCAGACCCTGGTGGAGCTGGAGGCCGGGCAGGGCCTGCGGGTGATCCCGACCGCGCGCGCCGCGCGCCTGACCATGGACCGCGAAGGCATCCGCCGGCTCGCCGCCGAAACCCTGGGCGTGCCGACCTCGCCCTACCGCTTCGTCGATACCGAGGCCGAATACCGCGACGCGGTAGCCGCCATCGGCCTGCCGTGCGTGGTCAAGCCGGTGATGTCGTCCTCGGGCAAGGGCCAGAGCACCGTGCGCGGCGCCGCCGACATCGGCCCGGCCTGGGACTACGCACAGACCGGCGGCCGCACCGGTGCCGGGCGCTGCATCGTCGAAGGCTTCATCGATTTCGACTACGAAATCACCCTGCTGACCGTGCGCCACGCCGGCGGCACCTCGTTCTGCGACCCGATTGGCCACCTGCAGAAGGATGGCGATTACCGCGAAAGCTGGCAGCCGCAGCCGATGTCGGCCAAGGCGCTGGAGCGCGCGCAGGAGGTGGCCTGCGCCATCGCCGGGGACCTCGGCGGCTGGGGGGTGTTCGGCATGGAGTTCTTCGTGAAGGGCGACGAAGTGTGGTTCAGCGAAGTCAGCCCGCGCCCGCACGACACCGGGCTGGTGACGCTGGCCTCGCAGGAACTGAGCGAATTCGCGCTGCACGCGCGCGCCATCCTCGGCCTGCCGGTCGGTGCTGGCGACGGTGGGACCATCCGTCGCCACGGTCCGGCGGCGTCGTGCGCGATGCTGGCGCAGGGCAATGGCGTGCCGTTCTTCAGCGGTGTCGATGCCGCGCTGCGCACGCCGGATACCGCGCTGCGCCTGTTCGGCAAGCCGGTGGTGCAGGGCCAGCGCCGCGTCGGCGTCACCCTGGCGCGCGCGGCGGACGTGGACCAGGCCCGCGCGATCGCCCGCGAAGCGGCCGCGGCCATCGGCATCGAGCTGCGCTGATGCCCCTGTAGGGCGGGGCGCCGCCCTGCTGGAGCATGCCCGGCCAAGTCACGCCGGGCAGTGCCGGGCGCTGCGGAGCGCTTCGATCGTTCCTGTAGAGCGGGGCATGGCCCCGCTGGAGCATTCCCGGAGCAGCTGCGCCTGTTGGAGCGGATTCATCCACGATCGCCCTGGACGCTTTTGATTGGGGCAACCGCGCGAGCGCGCTCCGGCGATGTCCCGGCACGTCGAGCAGAAGGTCGTAGATACGTGGTTTGCCGCGCAGGCGGCTTTACCGGCAATGCCGCATCGCGCGCCGAGATGCGCTCCCGCAGCGAAACGAAAAACGCCGGCAGTCGCCGGCGTTTTTCATTGCATCGAGCGGACGATCAGCGCACGTCCACCCACACCAGATGATGGTCGCTGCCGTCGGCGATCTTCGCGTCCGTACTGCCTTCGGCCGGCCAGAACACGCCGCTGCCGAGGTGGCTGAAGCCGGTAGAGGGCAGTACGTAATCCAGCCGCAACGTGCCCGAGCGCGGGCCGAAGTCGCCGGTGGCATGCTGCGGCGCGCCGCGGCGCACGATGCCCTTCTCCGCATAGGCCAGGCTGGTCTGCTCGCCGCCGACGCTGCTCGGGGTCGGGTAGCGCAGCACGCGCGGGTGTTCGAGCAGTTCGAGGATGGCGTCGTGGCGGCCATCGCCGTCCACCGGGTCGTTGTTGAGGTCGCCGACGATGACGAAACGCGCGTCCGCCGCCAATCCGCCGCAGCGGCCCTGGTCGTCGCACAGCCATGGCGCGTCGCCGCCGTCGAGATATTCCTTCCACAGCCGCAGTTCGTCGTGGTTGCGCGCGGCGTTGCGCTTTTCCCTGCCGTCGAACACCGGCGGCGTCGGGTGCGAGGCCAGCACGTGCACCGTGCCCAGCGGCGTGCGCACCGGCACGTCCCAGTGCGACTTGGACGAAAGCCGCAGCTGCGACCAGACCACGTCGTTCCAGAACGGCTTGCCGGTGTCCGGGTCGAGCGGGCGGATCGCACCGGGCATCGCGCTCCACTTCAGCAGCTGGAAGCTGCGCACGGCCGCGGTGTCGATCGGATACCTGGACAGCACCAGCATGCCGTACTGGCCCGGGTGCAGGCCGTAGCCCCAGGCGTCGTTGCCGCGCTCGCGGCCCTGGCCGCCGACCGTGCCGTTGTTGTCCAGGTCCAGCCCGCTGGGCACGCCGGTATTGACCGGGGCAAGGTAACGGTAGGGATAGCGCAGCGCGTCGCCGCCGCCGGCCTGCGGCGCTTCCAGATAACGCTGCTGGAACAGGTCGGCGGCGCGATGGGCGTCGTCGAAATCGAATTCGTTGAGCAGCACCAGGTCCGGGCGGATCCGCTGCAGCACCGCGGCGATCTTGCGCGCGTGGGGACTGTCGCCTTCCAGCTCGCGGATCAGGCCGCCGGCGTCGTCCGAATACAGCGAGGTGTTGTAGGTCGCCAGCCGCAGCTGCGCGGTGGCCGCGGGCGTGTCCGGGGCGGCGGGGGCGGTGCTGGTGCAGGCGGCGCAGAGCATCGTCAGGGCCAGGGGCAGGAAGTATCTGTTCATGGCGGTATTCTCGCACTGCGTCGATGAAACCGGCATTGCAGCGGGTCGGCAGCCGATGCAGGGACTTCAGGTAGCGCCGGCAATGATCCGTCACCGCCGTCCGTGGCGGTGCCCCGGCCTATTGCCGGGGCGGCGCAGAAACCGCTCCGGGGGGGCTTCCCGGGGCGGACGGCATTACCCGGCGTCTTCCCGCCAGTGCCGGCCATCGAAACATTCCAGCGGCCGGTAGCGGCGCTTGTAGTCCATCTTGCGGTGGCCATCGATCCAGTAGCCCAGGTACAGATGGGGCAGGCCGGCGCGTCGTGCCCAGTCGATCTGCTGCAGGATCGCGTAGGTGCCCAGGCCGCGCGCGCTCTCGTCAGGATCGAAGAACGTGTAGACCGCCGACAACCCCAACCGGGTGACATCGGTGACGGCGACGCCCAGCAGCCGCCCGCGCTGGCCGTCGCGGCCCGGGGTGCGGATCTCGAGGAAACGTCCGTGCGACCAGCCGCCGATCAGGAACTGATCGAACTCGTGCGGGCCGTGGTCGTCCATGCCGCCCTTGGCATGGCGCGCGGCGAGGTAGCGCCGGTACAGCGCGAACTGCTCGTCGGTGCGCTCGGCCGGCAGTACGCGGCATTCCAGGCCGGCGTTGCGCGCCAGGCAACGGCGCTGGCTGCGGTCGGGCGTGAAGCGCTCCACCGGCACCCGTACCGGTACGCAGGCGCGGCACTGCTGGCAATGCGGCCGGTAGACCAGGTCGCCGGAGCGGCGGAAGCCCCAGCCCAGCGCCATCGGGTACAGCTCGCCGAGCCGGCTGTCCTGCGGGTCGAGTACGAGATCGCGCGCGCGCCGCTCGGGGAAATAGCCGCACGGGTGTTCGCCGGTCTGGAACAGGCGCAGTTCTTCGTTGGAGTCGCCGTGCAAAGCCATGGCGGCAAGCATAGCGGCACGCGTTCTCAGATCGTGCGCCTGCGGGCCCCGCAGGATCGCTGGCGGCACGACGCATCCGCTCCGGGGCCGAACCGGCTGACGGGGGCGTTCGCCGGCGCCTGCGGCTGTCCGCCCGATGAATGCGTCCGGCAGGCGGTCAACGCGCCGGGTGCTGGCGCGTTGATGTCACCAAGGCGCAGCGATGCGCCCGATCATCCACCACTGGAGCCAGACCCATGACCCACCGCAAACCCCTGATCCTGCTGGCCGTGCTGATGGCCGCCTCCGCCACCGGCGTCGCCTTGGCCGCCACCGCGCCTGCACCCGCGCAGAAGCCGGCTCCGGCGCGGCTGGATGCCAATGGCGATGGCGTGATCGACCGCCAGGAAGCCGCCGCCAATCCGCGCCTGGCGCAGCGTTTCGACGAACTGGACAAGAACAAGGACGGCAAGCTGTCGCGCGATGAGATGCCGCGCTGGCATGCCCGTGGCGGCGACGGCCACCGCGGCATGGGCCGTCACCATCGCGGGCATGGCGGCCAGGGCTTCCTGCGGGCGATGGACAGCAACCACGACGGCCGCGTCAGCGCCGCCGAATATCAGGCCTTCTTCGAGCGCATGGACGTCAACAAGGACGGCTTCATCGACCAGGCAGACCGTGAGGCGCGGGCCAAGCAGCGCCGCGAGGAGTGGTTCCGCAATGCCGACACCGACAAGGACGGCAAGCTGAGCCCGGCCGAGCTGGAGGCCGCGCGCGCCAAGATGGGATCGCACGGGCCGCGCCCGATGCCGTCACCGGCGGCGAAGTAACCGCGACCCTTGTCGATAAAAGAACGCCCCGCCGGCTGGCGGGGCGTTCTTTTTCGTCGACTGGACCCGCGGCAGGAGCGTCGCCTTCAGCGTTTGAGCAGCACGAACAGCACCGCGGCGATGGCCAGCGCGCTGGTTGCGACCACCGCGCTGCGGCCGAACAGGCTGTTGTAAACGCGGCTGGGGCCGCTGCGTCCGTGGCGGGCGGCGTCGCGGGCGAGCATCGGCCCCATGATCCGCGGCAGCGTCACCAGATACTGGTAGTTGATCGCGCACATGCCCAGCGCCAGCGTCGCCAGGGACGCGACCAGCCCCACACGCAGGACCACCGCCAGCAGCGTGCTGCCGCAGAAAACGGCGGCGGTGGCGGTATGCAGGCGCATGAAGCGCTGCACCTGGGCGCGTTCGCCGGCCGATTCGGCGTAGCGCAGCAGGTACAGCCCGCCCAGCCAGGCTGCGGCGGTGCCGCCGATGGTGGCGCCCAGCACCAGCCCGAGATGGAAGCCGTCGGCCATCAGCGTGTTGGCGAGCATGCCCAGCGAGCCGCCGGCCGCGCCACCGCTCACGGCGGCGGCGCCCATGCTGCCGGCACCCAGCTTGCCGGCGCCGGCCAGGCCGGCGCTGCTGCCGATCACCACCGCGCTGGCGGTTCCCGGTGCGGCCACCATCAACAGCGAGCCGATCGCCGCGGCGAACGCGGTGCCTGGCGCACTGCTGCGCGCGAATTCGCCGAAGCGGCTCAGCATCTCCTCGCGCACGGTGGCGCGGGCGCGCGATAGGCGTTTGCGCACTGCCGCGTCGCTCAAACCCAGCAGGGCGGCGACCTGCTGTGAGCTCTGCCCTTCGCGATAGAACAGCAGCAGCGCTTCGCGGCTGTCCTCGGGCAGGGCGGAGATGATTTCCTCGGCGGCCAGTTCCTCTTCCACGCGCGCCATCGCCTCGGCGGCGCCGGGCGTGGGGTCGGCGGCCATGCCGATGGCGATCTCCGCCGCTTCGCCGCTGAGCGGGCGGTTGCGGTTGGCGCGCAGCCAGTCGCGGGCCAGGTTGCGGGTGATCTGCCGCAGCCAGGGCAGGAAGCTGGCCGCGTTGTTGAGCTGGTTGAGTTGCTGCCAGGCCTTGATGAAGGCTTCCTGGGCGATGTCCTCGCTGGCCTGCACGTCGCGGGTGATGGCCAGGGCGATCGCGGTCACCGTGTTCTGGCAGGCGACCACGATGCGCCCATAGGACTGCGCGCAGCCGCCGCGGGCGGCGGGCAGTTCGTGATGGAGCAGGGATTCGAGCGTGGTGGCGGTCATGGGCGGCTCCCGGTGGTCTGCAGGGCAGGACGGAGGCCGCCGGCCGATGTGACCGCCACGTTGCGGCTCAGGGTGTCGGCGGCGGAGCCGGGGCGGGCGCGGGATCGCGGGGCTGGATGCGCACGCGGAAGCCGTCCTCGCCGTCCTGGCCCGGCGCCGGCTGCACCTGCGGAGCCGGTACGGGGGGCGGTGCCTGTGTGCCGCGATGGCGCAGCACGACCACCAGCGCCACGCCGGCGATCACCAGCAGCAGCGCGATGCGGATGCGCCAGGCCCAGCCGCGGCTGTTGGACTGCGCCGGCGCGTCGCGGAAAGCGTACTCGGCGACCGGATGGTCGCGGCGGGTGGTATCGAGCAGGCGCGCGTCGCGCAGGATCTCGCGGGCGCGCGGCTGGTCGTCGGCGCGTACCACCCAGACCGTCGGCAGCTGCGCGTCGTTCTTCCTGTCCAGGTAGCTGAATTGGCCACGGCGCTTGCTGTGGTACGAACGACCGTTGGTCAGGCGTACCTCGATGCCGGCTTCGCGCAGCATGTTGGCCACGCCTTCGGCGTTCTCCACGCGCTGGCTGGTGAAGATCTTGCGCATGCTTACTCCCCGCCGCCTTCGCCGGCGGCCGGCGGCGCTACACGGATCAGTCCTTCCTGCGCGGTGCTGGCCACCAGCACGCCTTCGCGGGTGAAGAACTGGCCGCGCGCCAGGCCGCGCGCATCCTGCGCGCTGGGGCTGTCGAGCGAGTACAGCAGCCAGTCGTCCACGCGGAACGGGCGGTGGAACCAGATGGCATGGTCGAGCGAGGCCATCTGCACGTGCGGCTGGTAGTAGCTGATGCCGTGCGGGAAGGTGGCGGTGCCCAGCAGGTGGAAATCCGAGGCGTAGGCGAGCAGCGCCTGGTGCAGTTCCGGCGCGTCGCCGACGCGTTCGTTCAGGCGCATCCACACCTGGTGGTAGGGCGGGCGCTTGGGCGGGTTGAGTTCATCGCGCGGGTACACGTGGCGGAACTCGAACGGGCCGCCGCGCGAGAGCCAGCGCTGTACCTTCACCGGCAGGCGCTCCAGCACCTCCGGCGGCAGCGGGCGGTTGGGTTCGATGTCTTCCGGCTGCGGCACTTCAGGCATCTTGTGCTGGTGCTCGGCGCCGTGTTCGGCCTGCTGGAACGAGGCCGCGCAGAAGAAGATCACCTTGCCGTGCTGGATCGCGGTGACCCGCCGCACCGAGAAGCTGCCGCCGTCGCGGGTGCGGTCCACGTCGTAGATGATCGGGTGGTCGATGTTGCCGGCGCGCAGGAAGTAGGCGTGCAGCGAGTGCACGTGACGGCCGTTGCCGATGGTGGCCTGGGCGGCGGCCAGCGCCTGGCCCAGCACCTGCCCGCCGAACACGTACTTGGTGCCGATGTCGCGGCTCTGGCCCCGGAACAGGTTGTCCTCCAGCCGCTCCAGCGACAGCAGGTCGATCAGTTCGGGTACCACGGGGTCGGCGTTGGAGGACAAGACGGCGGGCCTGGGTTTCGACAGGCCGCGATTATAGCGGGCGGGGCCGGGCGGCCATGCGGTGCAGCCCGTGCCGCCGATGCCGTCCTTCCGCCGGTGCAGGGGCGGCCTCAATCGCGGCGAGGCTTTCCCGGACAGGTCCCCTCGCGCTCACGCCGCTCCCGCGCAGGTTCGTCGCCGAAGCCTCAGGCTTTGCCCAGCTTCGCGGCCAGCGCCTGCAGCGCGGCCTGCGCATCGGGCGAGTACCAGGCCTCGACGAAGCGCTCCAGCTGGATGTGCTGCGGCTGCATCGCCTCGTGCAGGTCGGCACGGGCGATGGCGCGGGTCAGCAACATCGGCTGGCGCGGCAGTTTCAGCTGCGCCTGCAGCCAGGCGATGGCCTGCGCGGCCACGGCGGCGGCGCCGTCGGCCAGTTCGTCCACCAGGCCGATCTCCAGCGCGCGCTCGGCGCTGACCAGTTGCCCGCCGGCCAGCAGTACGCCGGCGCGGTGCGTGCCGACCACGCGCCGCATCAGCCGCTGGATGCCTTCGGGCGCGACCAGGCCGACCTGCACTTCGTTCAGGCCGATCAGGTACGGCTTGGCAGGATCGACGCTGCGCGCCATCACCCGGTAATCGCAGCACAGCGCCAGCACGCAGCCGCCGGCCGGGGAATGCCCGGTCAGCGCGGCCACGACGGGGATGCGGCTTTCGGCCAGCGTGCGCGCCGCGCCGAAGAAGGCCTGCCAGCTGTCCATCAGCCGCTGCCGGTCTTCGCCATGGCGCAGCAGGCAGGGCACGTCCATGCCGCCGGTGAAGACGCGCTCGCTGCCGGACAGCACCACGCCCTGCACGTCATCGGCCATGGCCTGGTTCATCGCAGCGATGAGCGCGCGGCACAGTTCGGTATCCAGCGCATTGACCGGCGGCCGCGCCAGCCGCAGTTCGCGGATGGGGCCGTGGTTGATCGTGTCGATGAGCGTTGTCATGCTGCGGCCTCGAATTACGGCAGGGAGTCGAGGGTCCGATGATAACCAAACCATTCGCGTGCGTACTGTTGGTGGCTGCGAGCTTCGCGGCCACCGTTACCGCGCAGGCGGCCGAATCCACCTGCGTGCGCCTGAGCGAGGGCTGGATCCGCTTCCCGGCGATGGCGCACATGGCCGGCGGCTTCGGCCGCATCGACAACGCCTGCAAGGCGGACGTGGCGGTGACTTCGGTGCGCAGCGCGGCGTTCAAGGATGTGTCCCTGCACGAGACCACCCTGGTCGATGGCGTCAGCCGCATGCGCGAGATCGAACGCCTGCCGGTGGCGGCCGGGAAGGGCGTCGAGCTCAAGCCCGGTGGCCTGCACCTGATGCTGATGGACGGCGCCGGCCCCCTGCAGGAAGGCCAGCGCGTGCCCCTGCTGCTGGGCCTGTCCGACGGCACCGAGGTGCGTGGCGAGCTGGTGGTGCGCAAGCCCTGATCTTTCCTTCTCCCGCCGGGAGAAAGTGGCGCGAAGCGCCGGATGAGGGGGCGGGCGAAGCCTGGCGCATCCAGACAGCGCGAAGGCTTCGTCCCACCCCCTCTCCCGGAGAGAGAGGGGCTTGCAGTGCCATACGCGGTAAAATGGGCCGATTCCATCTATCGGTTATGTCATGGCCTGCCGCACCCGCTTCGCCCCCAGTCCCACCGGTTACCTGCACATCGGTGGCGCCCGCACCGCGCTGTACTGCTGGCTGGAGGCCCGCCACCGCGGCGGCGAGTTCGTGCTGCGCATCGAGGACACCGACCGCGAGCGCAGCACCCAGGCGGCGATCGACGCCATTCTCGAAGCGATGGACTGGCTGGGCCTGGACTACGACGAAGGCCCGGTCTACCAGACCGACCGCGTCGCCCGTTACAGGGAGGTGGCCGAGCAGCTGATCGCGTCGGGCAAGGCTTACTACGCCTACGAGACCAAGGAAGAACTGGACGCCATGCGCGAGGCCGCGATGGCCAAGCAGGAAAAGCCGCGCTACAACGGCGCCGCGCGCGATCTGGGCCTGCCGTTCAAGGACGACCCGAACCGCGTCATCCGCTTCAGGAACCCGCTGGAAGGCACGGTGGTGTTCGACGACCTGATCAAGGGCCGCATCGAGATCGCCAACAGCGAACTGGACGACATGGTCATCTTCCGCCCGGACGGCTACCCCACCTACAACTTCGCGGTGGTGGTGGACGACTGGGACATGGGCATCACCGAGGTCATCCGCGGCGACGACCACATCAACAACACCCCGCGCCAGATCAACCTGTACGAAGGCATCGGCGCGCCGGTGCCGAAGTTCGGCCACATGCCGATGATCCTGGACGAGCAGGGCGCCAAGCTGTCCAAGCGCACCGGTGCGGCCGACGTGATGCAGTACAGGGACGCCGGCTACCTGCCCGACGCGCTGCTGAGCTACCTGGCCCGGCTGGGCTGGTCGCACGGCGACCAGGAGCTGTTCAGCCGCCAGGAACTGATCGACCTGTTCGACGTGAAGGATTGCAATTCCAAGGCCTCGCGCCTGGACATGGCCAAGCTGGGCTGGGTCAACCAGCATTTCCTGAAGACCGAGGAGCCGGCCAGCATCGTGCCGCACCTGGTCTACCAGCTGGAAAAGCTGGGCTTGGACGTGGCGGCCGGCCCGGCGCCGGAGGACGTGGTGATCGCCCTGCGCGAGCGCGTGCAGACGCTGAAGGAAATGGCCGAGAAGGCGGTGGTCTGGTATCAGCCGTTGACCGAGTACGACGAAGCGGCCGTGGCCAAGCACTTCAAGGCCGGTGCCGACGTGGCGCTGGGCAAGGCCCGCGAACTGCTGGCGGCGCTGCCGCATTGGACCGCAGAGAGCGTCGGCGTCGCCCTGCACGACACCGCCGCCGCGCTGGAGATCGGCATGGGCAAGGTCGCCCAGCCGCTGCGCGTGGCCATCACCGGCACCCAGGTCAGCCCTGACATTTCGCACACGGTGTACCTGGCCGGCCGCGACGAAGCCTTGAAACGCATCGACGCCGCACTCATCAAGATCCCCAGGAACTGATTCCGTCGAGGCAGACATGACCGAGCACGAGCACAGCTGTACCGCCCCCCACCACCACGTCGACGACGCGGCGGGTTTCATCGCGGTGGTCGAACGGGTGTGCCGCGAGCGCGGGCTGCGGCTCACGCCGATCCGCGCCAACGTGCTGCGGCTGATCGCAGAGGCCGGCAAGCCGGTCAAGGCCTACGAACTGCTGGACTGGGTGCGCGAGGGCAAGGGCGTCGGTGCCGACGCCCCGCCCACGGTGTACCGCGCGCTGGATTTCCTGATGGCCAATGGCTTCGTGCACAAGCTGTCCTCGGTCAACTCCTTCGTCGCCTGCCACCACCCCAGCAGCAACCAGCATTCGGTGCCGTTCCTGATCTGCGACCGCTGCCACAGCGCGGTGGAGCTGGAGGACCGCGACATCGTCCGCCAGCTCGAAACCCGTGCCCGCGAACTGGGCTTCAAGCCGCAGGCGCAGACGCTGGAAGTGCATGGCCTGTGCGCTGACTGCGCCGGGTGAGCGAAGGCCGGGCGCTGCGGGCATGGCGCGCCGCAGGCATCGGGTGATGCCTGGAGGATTCCCCCGCGGGGCCTGCGCGTGCCGTGGGGTTGGATGGCCGTTGCCGTGGCGTTGTGGATCGCCTGCTTCGTCGTGTTTTCCGATTCGTGCCTCGGCCTGCGCGGCGCCGCTCCGGTCGGCCGGAGCCTGTTCGATTACCCGCAATCCCTGCTGATCGCGGCGACCGCCTTCCGGGGGCTGGCGGCGCTGGTGGCCACCTTCATGGCGAAGCGGGGATCGCTGGTCTGATGTTCCCGCTCGCCGGCGGGTGTCAATCGCCGACCTGCGGCGTTACTTCGTCGACGCATCGGCGCGGTAGACGACGTTGCCGTCCTTGATGGTCTGCAGCACCTTGATGGTGTGCAGTTCGGCCGGCGCGATGGTCAGCGGATTGTCCGAGAGCACTACCAGGTCGGCGCGCTTGCCGGTTTCGATCGAGCCTTTGCGGGCTTCTTCCGAGTACTGCCGCGCGGCCCACAGGGTGATGGATTTCAGCGCCTGCTCCGGGCTCACCCGCTGCGCCGGGCCGAGCACGCGGCCGCTGCGCGTGGTGCGGTTGACGGTGGCGTCGAGCACGCGCATCGCATCGGGGAACACTACCGGTGCGTCGTGGTGCGAGGTGAACACCATGCCCGCGTCCAGCACCCAGCGCGTGGGCGAAATGTTCTCCGCGCGCTCCGGGCCGAGCACCGAATCGCGGTGCCAATCGCCCCAGTAATAGGTGTGCATCGGGAACAGCGAGGGGAAGATGCCGAGGCGGCGCAGTTCGCCCACCTGGTCGCGGCGCAGGGTCTGGCCGTGGATCAGCACCGGCATCAGGCGCTTGCCCGGATGCGCGGCCTCGGCGACGGCCACGGCATGGATGAACTGGTCGATGGCGGCGTCGCCGTTGGCATGCGCCAGCACCTGCCAGCCGTTGTCCCAGGCCTTGCCGATCAGCGCGTCGGCCTGCGCGTCGCTGTAGGCGGGGTAGCCGGCGTAATCCGTCTTCTCGCCCACGGGCGCCTTGTAATAGGGCTGGGTCAACCAGGCGGTCTTGCCCTGCGGCGAACCGTCCAGGCTGATCTTCACCCCGCCGATGCGGAAGTGGTCGATGTAGTCCGGGCCGTAATAAGGGCCGCGCATCGCCGGGCTGTCCAGCGCCACCTGGATGTCGGGGTAGGCGACGACGTCGATCTTCAGCTTTCCCGCCTTGCCGGCCATCGGCAGCATCGCCAGCGTGCCGGCGTCGGTCTTGCCGTCCTGCGCGGTGGTGTAGCCGTATTTCATGTAGAGCGCCTGGCCGGCCTCGAGCATGGCCATCGCCTGCGCGGGTGTGAGCGCGGGCATCAGCCGCGCGAGCGCGAGGTTGTGCGCGCTCTCCTCCAATACGCCGTCGGGAACGCGGCTGCCGGGTTCGCGGCGGATCACTCCGCCTTCGGGATCGGGCGTGTCGGCGCCGATGCCGGCCTGTTCCAGCGCCTTGCTGTTGTAGGCACCCAGGTGCCCGGACTGGTGGATCAGGACCACCGGGACGTCGGTGGCGATGGCGTCCAGTTCGGTACGCGTCGGTGCGCGCTTCTCCGCCAGCTGCGATTCGTCGTAGCCGAAGCCGATCAGCACCTTGTAGCCGCCGGGTACGGTGGCCGCGGCGCGGAACCTGCGCATGATGTCCTGCAGCGCGGGAATCGAGTTGCCTTCGCCATCGGGCGCGGGCAGCAGGTTGGCCGACAGCGCCTGCAGGCCGACGCCGGAGACATGCCCGTGGCTGTCGATGAAGCCGGGCATCAGGGTGTGGCCTTGCAGGTCCACCTGGCACGCGCCGGGGCTGAAGGCAAGCGCAGCCTTGTGCGTGCCGACGAAGGCGATGTCGCCGCCGCGCACGACCACCGCTTCGGCCTGCGGCTGCCGGTCGTCCAGGGTGACGATCGGCCCGCCCGTGTACAGCGTGTCCGCCGCCTCGGCGGTGCCATGGAGTGCCGCCAGGATCGGCAGGGCCAACAACAGTTTCATGCGCGCGCTCCGCAGCCGCCGAAGATGCCGCAGCCTAGCGCGCCGGCGGCATGCGGAAAGTGATTGCGCTGCGGGGCCCCGCTGGATGGGGGCAACGCGGCCCGCTCAGGGCCGCGGCGCGCCGGCCGTATCCACTTCCACCACCACCGACATGCCGGGGCGCAGGCGTGCGGCCAGCGGCTGGCCGGGGTCGATGGCGATGCGGATGGGCAGGCGCTGCACGACCTTGGTGAAGTTGCCGCTGGCGTTGTCCGGCTTGAGCACGGCGAACTCCGAGCCGGTGGCCGGCGCGATCTGTTCGACATGGCCGCGCAGGCGCTGGCCCTGGAAGGCGTCGACGCTGAAGGTCGCCGGCTGGCCGATGGCCATCTTCCAGGTCTGTCCTTCCTTGAAGTTGGCCACGATCCACAGGCTGTCCGGCACCAGGAACAGCAATTGGGTGCCGGCGGTGACGTATTGGCCCAGCCGCACCGAGGCCTCGGACAGCTGGCCGTCGCGCGGGGCGCGGATGACGGTGTTGTCCAGGTCGATCCGCGCCAGTTCCAGCGCGGCCTCGGCGCTGGCGACCTTGGCTTCCAGTCCCTGGCGCGCGACGCGCGTAGCGGTGAGGTTTTCCTCGGCGATGCGGATGGCCGCCTGCGATTGCGCCACGCCCGCGCTGGCCGCCTGCGCGCCGGCGCGCAGCTTGTCGCGGTCGCTGCTGGACACCAGTTGCTGCGCGGCCAGCGTTTCATAACGCTGCAGTTCGGTGCGGCTGCGCTGCTGCTCGGCCTGGCCGGCCGACAGGTTGGCGTGTGCGGAGGCGATCTGCGCACGGTTCTGCGCCTGGCTCTGGTCGGAATTGGCCAGCTGCGCGCGCGCATCGGCCAGCGCCGCCTCGGCCTGGTCGACCTTCTGCCGGTAGGTGCGCTCGTCGATGCGCAGCAGCGGCTGGCCCTGCGTCACATGGTCGAAGTCCTTCACCAGCACCTCGGTGACGTAGCCGCTGACCTGCGGCGCCAGCACCGTGACCTGCCCGCGCACATAGGCATCGTCGGTATGCATGTGGCTGCTGTTGAACGGCCACAGCTGCCAGGCGCGCAGGATCAGGGTCAGCCCGACCAGGGCGATGACCACCATCACCACCACGCTGGTACGGCTGGGCGTGTTGTATTTGGAGACCGGCGCCGACGCCGCTGCCGCCTCGCCATCGCTGGCGTCGGTGATCGGCTCGTCGGGGTTGCCGGGGTTTTCCTGTTTGTCGCTCATGTCGTCTGCTTCATCTGGAGGGCGTGGCGGCCGCGGCCGGCCGTATCGCTTTTTTTACGGTGGGATTGCGGAACAGCACTTCCAGCAGCAGCCAGCTGAGGAAGCCGATCGCCAGCCAGCCGCTCAGCGCGAACACGTCGTTGAAGGCGCGCACGTTGGCCTCGCGTCTGGCGGCCTGCGCCAGCGCCGCGGCGGCCTGCGCCTGGCGTTGTACCGGGTCGGTGATCAGGCGGGCGTAGCCCTGCTGCTGCACGCGCAGGCGCTGGGCGACGACCGGGTCGGCCGGGTCCAGCTGGCTGACCAGCTGGCTGGAATACACATGCTCGCGGTGCAGCTGGTAGCTGCCCAGCAGCGCCGAACCGGCCAGGCCGCCGAAGGTCTGGGTCAGCGACAGCACCACGATGAAGGACACGATGTGGTCCAGCCCGCGCGCCATGGCCTGGCGGATGCCCATCAGCATCAGCGGGCCCATGAACATGCCGCTGCCGACTGCCGCCAGGAACTGGCTCAGCGCGAAATCCATCGGCCGGTCCAGGCTGGTGCGGTGCTGGTCGAGGAAGGCGGCGCTGCCGAGCAGGATGATCGAGGCCAGCAGCTGCGGGATCAGCGCCTTCGGCCCGAAGGTCAGCGCGCCGGCGGCGATGCCGACCAGCACGCCGAGCAGGATCACCGCGAACAGCGGCGCCATCTGGTCCGGCCCCATGCCCAGCGTGCGCATCATCGTGACCATGCCGTAGGACTGCTCGTTGGTCAGGAAGCGGATCAGGAACGCGCCGGCGATGAAGCGCAGCATCGTCGGCCCCATCAGCCAGCGGATCTGCAGCAGCGGGTTGCGGCGGTAGTGCTCGATCAGGAACGCCGCCAGGATCAATGCCGTCGCCGCGGCCAGCAGCCAGCCCAGCCACGGCGTGTCGAACCACCAGTGCAGGTAGCCCTGGCTGAGCACGATGACCAGCATCGCCAGCGCCGGCGCGAGGATGGCGAAGGTGACGAAGTCCAGCGGCTCGAACACCTTGATCTGGATGCCCGGCGGCAGCTTGAGGATCACCACCGCGGCGAACGCGCACAGCGCCAGCCCGGCCTCGAACAGATAAAGGTTGTGCCACTCGCCGTGGTCGAGCAGGCCGGGCGAGACCAGCCATGCCAGCGGCACCGCCAGCTGCGACAGGCTCATGCCGACCACGAGCAGGTTGCCTACGTACTTCCTCGGCAGCGCCTGCAGCATGTACAGCGTGCCCAGCGTGGTGCAGGCCGCGCCGGCGAAACCGCTGGCCGCGCGCACCAGCATGGTGGTCGTCAGCCCGCCCACGGCCAGGTGCAGCACCGCCAGCGCGGCGTAGACGCCCAGGCCGAGTTCGGCGAACAGGCGGATGCCGTATTCCTGGCGGAATTTGAACACCAGCAGGTTGGCGGTGACGTTGACCATTATGTAGGCCGCCACCAGCCAGTTGGCCTCGGTCGGCTGCAGGCCCATCTGCCCCTGGATCCACGGCAGGTTGGCGCTGAGCAGCGCATTGCCGAGGCCGCCGGTGATCGCCACCAGCACCGCCACCGCCGCGTAGGCCGCACGCCGGTGCGGCGGGTGCCAGGGCATCGACGCGGAGCCGGGCAGGGTGGGTTTTTCGTGCTCCTCCCAGTCGGGAATCGGCTTGAGCGGCTTCATGCGTCCGCTCCGGCGGATGCGGCCAGGCCTGGGCGCAGCAACTGCAGCGCGCGCGTGGCGAGACGGGCGCGGTCGGCGCGGGTGCGTCCGCGCAGCGCGGCGCCGAGCATGCTCGAAACCAGCGACAGGTCGGCCAGTTCCAGGTCGGCCCGGCACAGCCCGGCGGCGCGCGCGCGCAGCAGGGCCGGCTCCATCAGCTTCAGCACCCGCTGGCGGGCGGCGCGGATCGGCGGGTCGTTTTGGTCCACGGCGCGCCAGTAATCGGCCAACGCCGGCGAATGCACGATGCGCCGGGCCATGCCGCCGATCAGCTCGAACAGGGCATCGTCGCGTTCGCCCAGTTCGGCCACGTGCGCCCGGATCTTCTCGACCGTGCGTTGGAGCAGCGCCTCGATCAGCGCGGCGCGGTCGGGGAAGTTGCGGTACAGCGTGGCGCGGCCGACGCCGGCACGTTCCACCACCAGGTCCAGCGGGGCGGTGATGCCGTGTTCGCCGAACACGGCATCGGCCGCGTCCAACAGCTGGGCGCGACGCGCGGCGGCATCGGAACGGATCGAGGTCATGCGCATATGATCCGGACAAAAGTGTCCGCTTACAATGAGGGCGGTGTGAAACGCCGTGTCCGGCAAAGCGGCCATTCAGCCTTGCGGCGGGAAGGGCACCCGATGCCGCAAAGCAAGGAAGGGGCCTTGCGGCCCCTTCCTTTGCTGCTTCTTCGTCAGTGCGCCGGTCAGAACCAGGCGCGGATGCCGAAGGCGACGCCGCGGCCGGGCAGCGGCGAATAGTCGCGCAGCAGCGAGGTATGCGGCCGGGCTTCGCGGTTGGTCAGGTTGCTGCCGTCCAGGAACAGCTCGTAGCTGTTGCTGCCGTTGCGGTCCCAGCGGTAGGCCAGGTGCGCATCGACCAGGGTGTAGCCGGCGCTGGGCGCCTCGTTCAACGCCACATCCTTCTGGCTGCCATAGCGGATCGCCCCCAGCGAGGCGCGCCAGCCGTCGCGCGCCCAGCGCAGGTCGGCGCCGATGCGCGCCGGCGCGATCCGCGGCAGGTAGCCGCCATTGGCCAGGTCCACGCTGTAGCCGTGGCTGTGGTCGCCGTGCGGCACGGCGATGTCCGCGCGGCGGCTGCCGCTGCCGTCCAGTTCGGCCTTCACGTAATCGCCGAACACGCGCAGGTCCCAGTCGCCGCTGTCGCCCTGCACCAGGTGGAACATGGCTTCGGCCTCGGCGCCCTTGAAGGTGGCGTCGTGCTGGGTCCAGGCCCGGACCGGCAGCCCCTGTTCGACCACGCCGGTATCGGCCAGGTAGATGAAGTCCTTGAACTTCGTCTGGTAGATCGATGCCGAGACATCGACGCGGTCGCTATGAGCGTGCAGGCCCAGTTCCATGCGCTGGCCGCGCTCGGTATCCAGATTGGCATCGCCGATCTCCAGCGAACGCGTGGCGATGTGGGCACCGGCCGCGTACAGCTCTTCGTTGGTGGGCGCACGCTCGGAACGGTCCACGCCGAAGCGCAGGTCGAAACCGTCGCTGATCGTCCAGATGCCGGCGGCGGACAGGTTGGTGGCGCCGAAATCGCGCCCGCGCTGGCCATCGTCGGGGCTGAGCTTGACCCGGTCATGGCGGCCGCCCAGTTCCAGCTTGAGCGGTCCGAAGCGCTTTTCCTGCAGCACGAACAGGCCCAGCGTGTCGGTGCTGGTGCCCGGCACGAAGGCCTCCTCGCCCAGCGCGCCGAAGTCGCTGCTGCCGAACTGCAGGCCGAACGCGCCACTCCAGCCTGCGACCGGGCGCTGTACCGCTTCCACGCGGCCTTCCACGCCCTTGTTGGTGAAGCGGGTGGACGGCGTGCCGGCCTCCAGTTCGGTGTGCTCGTAGTCGGTCCAGGCGGCGCGGACGGTGAGGCTCTGCAGGAACGGCAGCGGGTCGTAGAGCCCGCCCTTCACGTCGAAGCGGTTCTGCACCATGTCGATGCGCACATCGTGCTCGCCTTCGTCGGCGGCGCCGGCATCGGCATGATCGTGGTCGTGACCGTCGTGGTCATGGTCGTCGTCGGCATGCACGTGGGCACCATTGGGGATGCCGTAGTTGCTGCGATAGGTGCCCAGCGAGGCGCCAAGGAAGCCCGACTCGCCCAGCCAGGTGGCGCCGACGCCGCCGGCGCGGGTGCGCATCGAGCTGTTCTCCAGGCGCCCGCGCGGGCCGAGTTCGCCATCGTGGTCGTCATGGTCGTGGTCATGGTCCACATCCAGCGCCGCGGGGTCTATCGCGTACCCGGGGATGTGGAAGTCGTCGCCATTGCGCACCAGGCCGTCGACGTGCAGGACGAGGTTGCCGCCGCTGACGCCGTCGAGCCTGAACATGCCGCTGCGCTCGTTGTTGACGCTGTTGCCGCGCAGTTCGGCGCGGCCGCTCAGGGGGCGGTCGGGCAGGTCGCTGGCGATGCGCCCGTCGACCACGTTGACCGCGCCGCCGATGGCGCCGCTGCCGAACAGCAGGGTCGCCGGGCCCTTCAGCACTTCGATCTGGTCGGCCAGGAACGGCTCGATGCTGGTGGCATGGTCGGCGCTGACGGTGGAGGCGTCCATGTTGCCGACGCCATTGGCGACCACCGCCACGCGCGGGCCCTCCTGCCCGCGGATGACCGGTCGGCCCACGCCGGGGCCGAAATAGGTGGTCTGTACGCCGGGCATGCGCGAGATGGTGTCGCCGAGCGTGGCGCCCTTGCGCGCGTCCAGTTCCTCGCCGGTCAGCACGGCGACCGGACGGGCCAGCGATTCGGCATCATTCTGCAGCGGGGAGGCGGTGACCTTGACCGCGGACAGTTCGGTCAGGTGATGGCTCTGTCCGTCGGTGTCGTCGGCGGCCTGGGCGGCGGGAAAGGCCGCGGCGAGCGCCAGGAACAGGGCGTGGCGGGCGAGGTGCGGCTTGGCGCGGGTGGGAATCTGTCGGGTCATGGTGTTGTTACTTTGTATCAATGGAGGGGCGCAGAACGGCTTGAACGGGCTGCGATGGGAAAAGGGGGAGCCGGGCGGGACGATAATGTTATATTATTCCATAACGCGCCGCCGCCCCTGCTGAAAGTCATGCCGCCGAAATCGTCCCGCCAGTTCCTTGACCGCTTCGGCGCCGCCGGCTCGCTGCTGTGCGCGGTGCATTGCGCGGCGTTGCCGGCATTGCTGGCGCTGGCTCCCTCGCTGGGGTTGTCGTTCTGGTTGAGCGATGGTGTCGAGCAGGCGGTGGTGGTCTTCGTGACTTTCCTCGGCCTGTTCAGTCTGCTCTGGGGTTACCGCCGCCACCGCGCGCTGCGCGCGCTGGCGCTGCTGGTCCCGGGGCTGGCGCTGCTCTGGGCCGGCCTGTTGCACGCCGGACTGCACCATTCGCAGGTGCCGCACGCGGTGGTGATGACCGTCGGCGGCGTGCTGGTGGGGTTGGCCCATCTGATGAACCTCAGGCTCAACCACCTGCACGTGCACGACGCCAGCTGCGCACATTGAGGGGCGCATGTTAGGCTTCCACCTCACGCGCGGGGGCGCTGCTACAGCGGCCTCGCCGAACCCGTGTCAGTACGGGGCAATCTGATTTCAAACCAAGGAGTTGACGACATGGGTAAGGGTGACCGCAAGACCGCCAAGGGCAAGCGCTACAACGCCAGCTACGGCAATGCGCGTTCGCATTCGGTGAGCAAGGTGGCCGTGGGCGCAGCTGCGCCGGTCGCCAAGAAGACTGTCGCCAAGGCGCCGGCCAAGAAGGCCGTGGCCAAGAAGACGGTGGCCAAGGCCGGTTGATCCCGGTCTGGCAGCAGCCAAAAAGCGGCGCTTGCGCCGCTTTTTTGTTGCCCGGCCAAGGGGCGGTGAAGAGGGATCGCCCCCGGTGGGGGTCAGTCCGGCTTGCGCAGCGCCTGCAGCAGTGTCTCCGGGTCGCCATCGTTGGGGGCCGCGGTGATGCCGGTCAGCCGCGCCAGCAGCGGGTAGACGTCGACGTTGTCGAAGCGCGGCAGCAGCACGCCCTGCCGGAACGACGGGCCGCGGGCGACGAAGACCGCCTGCATCGACGGCAGCGCCGGGTCGTAGCCGTGCGAACCGCGGCTGCCGGGCGAGCGCCTGGCGATGCTCCTGCGGGTCAGCGCGTCCCAGCCTTCATGCATCTGGCAGACGATGGGCGGGATGCGCGGATGGGTGCCGTAGTGCCAGCGGGCCGGCAGTTGTTCCTTCTTCCAGCAGTCGTAGTGCGGGTGCGCGCCGAGCAGCACCTTTTCCGCCTCCTGCTCGCGGCCGGGCTGCGGGGCGAAGCCGACCGACTGGCCGACCGACACTTCGCGTGCGATTTCCGGCGCGACCATGTCTTCGGTAGCGATCACCTGTCCGGCCGGGACGCTGGCCATGCCGTGGTCGGAAACCACGATCACGTTGGTCCGGTCGAGCAGGCCATCGCGGCGCATGCCGTCCAGCAGCAGGCCGATGGCCGCGTCCACTTCGTGCAGCGCGGCGGCGTACTCGGGCGAATCCGGGCCATGGTTGTGCCCGGCCTTGTCTACCGGCTCCATGTAGGCGGCGACCATGCGCGGTTTGCGGCCGTCGGGGGCGCCTTCCAGCCATGACAGCACCAGCTTCATGCGCTCGGGCAGGGGCACGCTTTCGTCGTAGGCATGCCACTGGCTGGCGTGCACGCCCTGGATGGCGGCTTCGCTGCCGGGCCATGACCAGGTGGCGCTCTTGTAGCCGGCCTTCTCCACGCCGACCCAGATCGGCTCGCCGCCCCACCACGCCGGGTTGGTCACCGCGTCGCGGTCGTCGAGGCGGAAGTCGCCCAGGTCCTCGGCGCGCATGCTGTTGTGGATGATGCCGTGGTGGTCAGGGCGCAGGCCGGTGACCAGCGTGTAGTGGTTGGGGAAGGTGAGCGAGGGATAGGACGGCGACATGCCGACCGAGCGCACGCCTTCGCGGGCGAGGCGGGCGAGGTTGGGGCTGTAGCCGCGCTCGATCATGTCCGCGCGCAGGCCGTCGATGGACAGCAGCAGGACGGTGGGCGGCGCGGAGGCGGAGGGTGCCGGTGTCGTGGCACAGGCGGCGAGCAGGGCGCAGGCCAGGGCCGCGACGGGGAAGCGGAAGGAAACCATTCCCCCATGATAGGCGGCATTCGTTACGCGACGAATACGACTTTTGACCCGGGCTTTTTCCCGGATCGGTCGAATGCTCAGCCGAACAGGTCGCCGACCCGCGCGCCATCGTTGCCGATGCCTTCCAGGCGCAGCAGCGCCGCCTTGGTCGGCAGGCCGCCGCCGAAACCGGTCAGCGTGCCGTCGTTGCCGATCACCCGGTGGCAGGGCAGCACGATCGGCAGCGGGTTGCGGCCGTTGGCGGCGCCCACGGCGCGGGTCGCGGTGGGACGGCCGATGCGCTGCGCCAGCTGGCGATAGCTCCAGGTGCCGCCGAACGGGATTTCGGCCAGCGCATGCCAGACCTGCAGCTGGAATTCGGTGCCGACCGGCGCCAGCGCCAGATCGAAGCCGCGGCGCCGGCCATGCAGGTAGTCCAGCAGTTGCCGGCGCGGTTCGGCGACGGCGGCCGGGTCGTGCCGCCACTGCTCGCGGCCCTTGGCGTCATGGCGGTTCTGCGCGAACAGGATGTGGCGCAGGCCGGTGGCATCGGCGGCGACGGTGAGCGGGCCGATGGGAGTGTCGAAGCGGTCGTAGTAGAGGGTCATTGCCCGGGTTCCTTGTTCGGTTCTGCGGCCAGGTGCCAGAGGTGGAGCACGGCGTAGGCGCGCCAGGGACGCCATGCCTGCGAGCGGGCCTCGGTGGCGCGTTCGCTCAGGCGCTGGCCTTCGCCCAGTACCTGCTGCAGCACGAGGTCGCCGGCGGGGAAGGCGTCGGGCATGCCCAGCGCACGCAGCGCCATGTAGTGCGCGG
Source organism: Stenotrophomonas nitritireducens (assembly GCF_001431425.1). Classification (GTDB taxonomy): domain Bacteria; phylum Pseudomonadota; class Gammaproteobacteria; order Xanthomonadales; family Xanthomonadaceae; genus Stenotrophomonas; species Stenotrophomonas nitritireducens. The sequence continues at coordinate 62,855 of NZ_LDJG01000004.1, read as the reverse complement.
TCCACGGGCCGATGCCGGGCAGGGCGGTGGCCTGGTGGACGAACTGTTCCAGGGTCTGCGAGCGGCTGAATTCCAGCCGGCCTTCGGCGCAGGCCAGCGCCACCGCGCGCAGGGTGGCCGCACGGGTGCGCGGCAGGCCGATGCTTTCCAGTGGCGCCTCGGCCAGTACGGCGGGCGTGGGGAATTGCCGGTCCAGGCCGTCGGGCATGTCCGGCAGGACGTGTCCGAACCGGTCGACCAGCCGTCGCGCCAGCGTGGTGGCCGCGGCGACGCTGACCTGCTGGCCGAGCACGGCGCGCGCGGCGACCTCGAAGCCGTCCCAGCCGCCGGGGATGCGCAGGCCCGGGCGCCGGGCGATGCCGCGCGCCAGCAGCGGTTCGTGCACCAGGCAGGCATGGACGGTAGCCAGGTCGGCATCGAGGTCGAACACGCGCCGAACCTTCGCCACGATTGCCGGGATCGCGCGCGCATCAGTGGTGCCCAGCTGCAGGCGCAGCTCCGGACGTTTCGGATCGGCGCTGACCCGGATCAGGCTGGCGCGGCCGTCGGCGACGATCACGCGCTGGTAGCTGCCGGCGTCGATGCGTTCGATGCCGGGGATCGCCCGCTTGCGCAGGAAGGCGAGCATCGCCGGGAAATCCAGCGGCGGGCGATAGGCCAGCCGCAGCACCGGTTCGCCGCCGGCCACCGCGCCGTGGCGCTTGCGCAGCGCGCTTGGCGGCATGCCGCAGCCGGCGAGGAAGGCGGCGTTGAAGCGGCGCAGGCTGTTGAAACCGGCCGCCAGCGCCACCTCGGTGACCGGCAGGTGGGTTTCGGTCAGCAACTGCTTGGCCAGCAGCAGGCGGCGGGTGGCGTGCAGCTGCGCGGGCGTCGCGCCGAGCCGGGCCACGAACAGCCGCTGCAACTGGCGCGCGCTCAACTCCATCGCCTCGGCCAGCGCGGCGGCGGGCTGGTCCTGCAGGATGCCTTCGTCCAGCAGCGCCAACGCGCGGTGCAGGGTGTGGTCCTGCATGAAGTTGGCATCGTCCGGCGACAGTTCGGGCCGGCAGCGCAGGCACGGACGGTAGCCGGCCGCAGCCGCGGCCGCGGCGGTGGGGTAGTAACTGACGTTGTCGCGGCGCGGCGGCGGCGCCGGGCATACCGGCCGGCAGTAGATGCCGGTGCTGCGCACGGCGGTGAAGAACAGCCCGTCGAAGCGCGCATCGCGGGCCAGGCGGGCCTGTTCGCATTGTTCGTGGCTGGGCAGGGCGGGACCGTTCATGGCGCCCAGTCTAGGCCCGGCGGCAGGTGCGTACTGGCCGTTTCCGGACATCAATGCTCATGACGGATCGTCAGTTCAGGAGGCATTGCGGCGGGAGCGGCAATGCGCACTAGACTGTCCGTTCCCCGGCGCGCGGCGCCATCGTACGGATCCGATCGTTCTCCATGTTGCGCAGATTCTGGTGGTCGCCGCTGCTGCTGTGTGTCGGGCTGCTGGCCTGCAATCCCGCCGACAAGGGCAAGCCGGTCGTCGCCGCCGACCCGGCCGCGGCACTGGCTGCCGATGGCGACCACATGGTGTCGATCAACGCGGCCGATGCGCCGCCGCCGCCGCCGCCGGTGAAGCCGGCGCGGGACAAGGCCTGGCCGGAAGTGACCCTGGAGAACGGCAAGGCCTGGGTCAGCTGCGATACCGACTACACCGGCGAGGTCGGCGACGGCGCCGCGCTGGAGGCGCTGGACCGAAAGACCCTCGATGCCGCGCTGGAGCCGTGCCGCGAGCGTGGGCTGGTGCGGGTGCGCTATGCCGGCAAGATCAACCCCTCCTTCGCCGCGATGGTCTCGCGCCTGGCGGTGGTGGCCGATGCGCTGAAGATCGGCAAGCGCGTGCTCGACCTGGATTCCAGCGGCGGCCAGGTGGAAGCGGCGATCGTCGCCGGCGACAGCATCGGCGAGGCCGGCTGGACCATCTGGGTGCGCGAAGGCTCCATCTGCCACAGCGCCTGCGTGTTCGTGCTGGCCGCCGGCGACAACCGGCTGATCTCGGGCAAGGTCGGCATCCACCGGATGATGCGCATCAGCTCCACCGCGACCTCGCGTGCCGAGCTGAACAAGGAACTGCACGAGGTCTACGACAACGTGAAGGACTACCTGCAGCGCAACGGCGTGGCGGTGGGCGTGGCCGACCTGATGATGACCGTGCCTAACCGCAGCCTGCGCGTGCTCACCCGCGAGGAGCTCAAACAGTACGGGCTGGACGGGACCAATGCGGTGCAGGACGACCTGGAGCGGATCAAGCAGATGCGCAAATGCGGCGACGATTTCGTGCGCCGCAAGGATGCGTTCCTTATCGCCTTCGACCGCCAGTGCAAGGTGGAAGGGGCCGACCTGGAGGCCGTCACCAACTGCGGGCAGGCGCTCAAGGAGCATTTTGGTTTCCCGGACGAGACCTGCCCGGACGAGAGCCCGCTTTCGGAAATCGACACGGCGCTGCTGGAAATGCCGGTCGAAGCCGCGCCCTTGCCGGGGGTGGCGCCGGCGGCAGCGACCCTGGAGCCTCGCCGCGGCGGACTGTGAGGTCCCGGCTGGTCCCGCAGGTCGGCGCCTGAGGTCAGGGGCGCAGGATCGAGCCGGGTGATCTCCGCAGCGCATGATCCGGATCAAGGCCGGTGCCGCGCGCGGGTCGTAGGCTGTGCCGGACACGGAATGCGGAGGCGGAAGATGCGGGCTGTCGATGTACTGGTGGTGGGTGCGGGTCCGGCCGGGCTGTGCCTGGCGCGGGGGCTGGCCGATACGGGGCTGTCGGTGACCCTGGTCGAACTGCAGCCGGCCGCGGCGCTGGCCGAACCGGCCTTCGATGGCCGCGAGATCGCGCTGACCCACGCATCGCGGCAGATCATGCGCGGGCTGGGCCTGTGGGAGCGCCTGGACCCGGCCCAGGTATCGCCGCTGCGCAGCGCCCGGGTCATGAATGGCGCCTCCCCGTTCGCGCTCGGTTTCGCCGCCGGCAACGAGAACGTGGACGAGCTGGGCTGGCTCGTCCCGAACCACCTGATCCGTCGCGCCGCCTGGGAGGCAGTGCAGGGGCAGGCGGGACTGGAGCTGGTCGATGGCGCGAAAGTGACCGCGATCGAGACCGGCGATGCGGCCAACACGGTGGTGCTCGACGATGGCCGCCGCCTGTCGGCGCGACTGGTGGTGGCCGCCGACAGCCGTTTCTCGGCGACCCGGCGGATGATGGGCATCGGCGCGCGGATGCGCGACTTCGGCAAGTCGATGCTGGTGTGCCGGCTCGACCATGAGCAGCCGCACCACCACGCCGCCTGGGAGTGGTTCGGCTACGGCCGCACGCTGGCGATGCTGCCCTTGCCGGGCGAGCAGTGTTCGGCGGTGATCACCCTGCCGCCGCAGGGGATCCAGGAACTGATGGCGATGGACGATGCGGCGTTCGGCAACGCCGTCACCGGCTTCTTCGAGCAGCGCCTGGGCCGGATGCGGCCGGTGGGCGCGCGCCATGTCTATCCGCTGGTCGGCGTGTACGCGCACCGCTTCGCCGCGCACCGCTATGCGCTGGCCGGCGATGCCGCAGTGGGCATGCATCCGGTCACCGCGCATGGTTTCAACTTCGGCCTGCAGAGCCAGCAGCGGCTGGTGAAGGAGGTCGCCACCGCGGCCGCGCGCGGCGGCGACATCGGCGCCGCTGCCGTACTGGCCCGCTACGAGCGCGGGCACAGGCTGGCGACCTGGCCGCTCTACGAGGCGACCAATGCCATCGCCACGCTGTACAACGACAGCCGCCTGCCGGCCCGCCTGCTGCGCGGTGCCGCGCTGCGCGCCGCGCACGGCGTGGCGCCCTTCAGGAAGATGATCGCCGCGCACCTGACCCAGCGCGCGAGCTTCTGAGCCACCACTGCTACGTCGCGGCCAGCACGCGGATCCGCACCTCGCCCAGCGCCACCTGCTGGCCCGCGCGGATCTTGCAGGCCTTGCGCAGTTCGACCTCGCCGTCTACGCGGACCTGGCCTTCGCCGATGATCATCTTGGCCTCGCCGCCGCTGGACACCAGGTCGGTCAGCTTGAGCAGCTGTTTCAGTTCCACGTATTCGCGGTCCAGTTCGAAATCGATGGTCTGCATGGGGATGCCGGTGGGGAAGGAGGGCGATTATCGCCCGCGCTGGATACGTCCTGCTCGTCACTCCTGTTCGAACCGGCGCAGTTCCTCGATCACCGCCTGCGCCTGGCGCAGGCTGTAGCCGCTGACCGCATTCTCGGCGCGGCGCGCCAGCCCCGGTCGCGGCGAGGTCCGCGCCCAGCGGTACAGCGCCGCGGTACCCAGCCAGCCGAGCAGGCCGGTTCCGACGCAGGCCGCGAACCACGGCGCCATGCCCGGCCAGGCGGATATGCCGGCGATGCCGCCCAGCGCGACCAGCACCACGACCCACATCACCCACCATGACCAGCCGGCGAGCATGCCGTTGAGCGCCTGCAGGCGGCGCAGCCGGCCCAGGCCCTGCTCGAGTTCCAGTACCGGGGCGGTGGGGTCCAGGCGCCGCAGCCGGTCCAGCACGATGCCGGCCAGCGCAGCGGTCAGCACGCCGAAGGCATGCACGGCGATGCCGGCGGCCAGATAGGCGGGCACCTCGAGGTTGCGTTGCCAGCAGGCGATGCCGAGCAAGACCAGGCCGATGCCGAACGCCAGTTGCAGCCATTGCCCGCGCCGCAACGGGGCAAGGTGGTCGTGCAGGCGGCGGCTGGCCTGCACGCGCAGCAACTGCAGGTCCAGCGCCTGCTGCCGTTCCAGGTGGCGGGCCAGGGCCTGCCAGGCGGTCCTCAGTTCATCCGGTTCCATGGGGGCGTCCTCGGTTGGGTCACAGTTCGTTGCGCAGGCGCGCTTTCAGGCGGCCGATCTTGGTGGCGACATTGGTCGCGCTCAGGCCCAGCACCTCGGCGATCTCGCGCTGCGGGCACTCCTCCAGATGGAGCAGCATCAGGGCGCGGTCCAGCGGCGGCAGGGCATGGATGAAGCGGTACAGGCGTTCGACCTGCTGCGCCCGGTCGGGGTCGTGCGCGGCCGGGTCGGGCAGGGTGTCGAGCGGGTCGTCGGCGGCGGCCTGGAGCGTCGGCGTCCGGGCCCGGCCGCGCAGCTGCGAGATCGCCACGTTCAATGCGATCCGGTACATCCAGGTCGAAAATGGCCGTGCCGGGTCGTAGCCAGGCCACGCCCGCCACAGCTGGGCGGCGATCTCCTGGGCCAGGTCCTCGCGGTCCTCGCGCTGGCGCGCATAGCTGCCGGCCACCTTGACCAGGATGCCGCGATGGCGCTGCAGCAGTTCGGTGAAGCGGGCCGGGGGCTCGGGAAGCGGCTGGGACGGGGCCATGACGGTCGCAAGGGGGACGATGCCGGGTGATTCGCCGGCCGCCGCCGGATATCACAGCTGAACGGATGCCATCGGGGATTTCGACAGCGGCCTGCGCAAGGCGCACAATACGCCCCATTTTCCTGCCCGCTGCGTTCGCGGCGGTGCCCCCGGAGCCCCCATGTCCCAAGAAACCCCCGCGCCGCTGCTGTTCGCAGATCTCGGCCTCTCAGAGCCTGTGATGAAAGCGGTCGCCGACGTCGGTTACGAGACCCCGTCGCCCATCCAGGCCGCCACCATCCCGGCGATGCTGGAAGGCCGCGACGTGCTCGGCCAGGCGCAGACCGGTACCGGCAAGACCGGCGCCTTCGCGCTGCCGGTGCTGTCCAACATCGACCTTTCCGCCACCAAGCCGCAGGTGCTGGTGCTGGCGCCGACCCGCGAGCTGGCCATCCAGGTCGCCGAGGCGTTCCAGACCTATTCGGCCTCGATGCCCGGCTTCCGCGTGCTGCCGGTGTACGGCGGCCAGCCGTACGGGCAGCAGCTGTCGGCGCTGCGCCGTGGCGTGCACGTCGTGGTCGGCACCCCCGGCCGCGTCATCGACCACCTCGACCGCGGCACCCTGGACCTGTCCGAGCTGAAGACGCTGGTGCTGGACGAAGCCGACGAAATGCTGCGCATGGGCTTCATCGACGACGTCGAGGCCGTGCTCAAGAAGCTGCCGGAAAGCCGCCAGGTCGCGCTGTTCTCGGCGACCATGCCGCCGCAGATCCGCCGCATCGCGCAGACCTACCTGCGCGAGCCGGTGGAAGTGACCATCGCCTCCAAGACCACCACCTCGGCCAACATCCGCCAGCGCTACTGGTGGGTGGCGGGCATGCACAAGCTGGACGCGCTGACCCGCATCCTGGAGGTGGAAACCTTCGATGCGATGATCATCTTCGCGCGCACCAAGGCCGGCACCGAGGAACTGGCCGGCAAGCTGCAGGCGCGCGGCCTGGCCGCGGCCGCCATCAACGGCGACATGCAGCAGGCCCAGCGCGAGCGCACCATCGGCCAGCTCAAGGAAGGCAAGCTCGACATCCTGGTCGCCACCGACGTGGCCGCCCGAGGCCTGGACGTGGAGCGCATCAGCCACGTGCTGAACTACGACATCCCGTACGACACCGAAAGCTATGTGCACCGCATCGGCCGTACCGGCCGTGCCGGCCGCAGCGGCGAGGCGATCCTGTTCGTCACCCCGCGCGAGAAGGGCATGCTGCGCCAGATCGAGCGCGCCACCCGCCAGCCGATCGAGGAAATGCAGCTGCCGACCGTGGACGCGGTCAACGACCACCGCGTGACCAAATTCATGGACCGCATCAGCCAGACCCTGGCCGGCGGCGACATGGATTTCTACCGCGACCTGCTGCAGCGCTACGAAGGCGAGAACAACGTGCCGGCGATCGACATCGCCGCCGCGCTGGCCAAGCTGCTGCAGGGCGATGCGCCGTTCCTGCTGGCCCCGCCGGTGCGCGAGCGCCGCGAACCGCAGGCCGGCCGCAACGAACGTCCGGCGCGCGACGGCGGTTTCCCGCGCCAGCGCGAAGAGCGCGGCGAGCGCCCGGCGCGCTTCGAACCGCGCTTCGAGCGTGGCCCGCGCGCCGACGACGGCGAGCACGCGCCGCGTCCGCCGCGTGGCGAAGGCGAGTCCGGCGAGCGTCCGCGCCGCGAGATGCCGCCGCGCAGCGCGCCGGAATTTGGCATGGAGACCTACCGCATCGAGGTCGGCCACATGCACGGCGTGAAGCCGGCCAACATCGTCGGCGCCATCGCCAACGAGGCCGGGCTGGAAAGCCGCTACATCGGCCGCATCGACATCCACGACGACCACTCGGTGCTCGACCTGCCGGCGGAAATGCCGTCGGACACGCTGCAGCACCTGCAGAAGGTGTGGGTGTCCGGCCAGCAGCTGCGCATGCGCCGGGTCGAGCCGGGCGAGGAGCAGGGCGCCGCGTCCTCGTTCAAGCCGCGCTTCGGCAAGGGCCCCAAGCCCGCCGGCCGTCCCGGCGGTCCGCGCTCTGCTGGTCCGGGCGGCCGCCCTGGCGGCTTCAAGCCACGCGGTCCGCGCGGCGCCTGAGTCCTTGCGGATGACGGGTTCCACCGCCAGGACGGTGGACCCGTGCGATCCGGCCCGGCGGAGACGAGGCCGTCATCGGGTTTTCCCGACAAGGGCGGAAAAGCCGCATGCGATAATCGCGGACGCGTCGGGATGTATGCAGGGGAAGGGATGGTGATCGCGGGCAGTGGGATGAAGGCGCGGGCCATGGCGGGGCCGATGTTGCTGTCCCTGCTGCTGGCGCTTCTGCTGTTCCCGCTGGCTGCCGCCGCCCAGACTCCGCAGGCAGGCCGGGATTACCTGCTGGTCGGCGAGCCGACCGACGAACAGGCGCCGATCCGCGCCTGTCCGCCCGAAACGCTGGAGCGGCTGGGCGACGGCATCCTGATCGCCGCGCCCGCCGAAGGCTGGTCCGGCGCGCCGCAGGCGGTGGACGTGTTCAACGTGTTCGCCGGCGAAGTGATGATCTCCCACGGCGACCGCCGGATCTGCGGCAACATGCAGGACGCGCGTACCCGCGATTCGCGCTTCCGGGCGGGCATCGGCATGGTGCTGGTGCCCAAGCCGGGTGACATGGAGCCGATCCGGGTGGCCTGGGAAACGCCGCTCAAGGCGCGCTGGGTTCCCACGCTGCGGCTGGGTGCGCCAAGCCCGGTGCAGCAGATGGATACGATGCGCCTGCTGGTGCGCACCGCCTGCATCGCCATTGCCATCGCCCTGGCGCTGTCGGCGCTGATGGGTTTCCTCACCACCCGCGATCGCGACTTCCTGGTCTACACGCTGGCGACTGCGCTGCTGGTGGTCTGGCAGTCGGTACTCAGCGGCCTGAGCGGCTATCCCGAACCCTGGCTGCCGGTGGGCGGTTTCGCCCCCTGGTGGATGGTGTCGGCCTCGGCGCTGAGCATCGCGGTGATGGGCTGGGTGCTGTGGCGTCTGTGCGGCGGCCTGCAGACCTGGCCGCGATCGCGCCCCTGGGTGCGCCGTTTCGCGCAGCTGCTGCTGGCGCTGGCTCTGGTCACGCCGCTGTTGCCATGGGCCGGGCTGGCCTGGGCCGCCGCCGCGCTGGACCACGCTTTCAGCCTGGTCTGCGTGCTGGCGCTGGTGGCCGGGATCGTCTCGCTGCGCCGTGGCGACTACCAGGCGGTGGATGGCGTCGCCGCGGTGGCTCCGCTGCTGTTGATGGCGCTGGCGGACATCGCCGGCAGCCGCGACCTGGTGCGGTTCCGGGTCGAGGCCGTGCAGCTGTCGGTGACCTGGTTCCTGATGATGTATGCCTACGGCATCAACCGCCGGCTCGGCCAGCTGCGCCAGCAGCGCGACGAGATGCGCCAGCTGGCCGACACCGACGCCCTGACCGGGTTGCCCAACCGCCGCGCCGGCCTGCGCCAGCTCGAACGCCACATGCTCCGTGCGCGGAAGGACCGGCTGCCCCTGTCGATCGGCTTCCTGGACATCGACCTGTTCAAGCAGATCAACGACCGCTTCGGCCATGAGATGGGCGATGCGGTGCTGGTGTCGGTGGCCAACATGCTGCTTGCCGCGGTGCGCGACCGCGACGACGTGATCCGCATGGGCGGCGAGGAATTCCTGGTGCTGTTGCCAGGCACGCACGCCGAGGCGGCCCTGCCGCGGCTGGAGCAGCTACGCGGGAAGATCGCGCGGCAGGCGGCCGAGCGGCGCCATGACGGGCCGGTGGTCACGGTCAGCATCGGCTTGGCGGAAATGCGTGCGCAGGGCGATGACCTGACCGCGCTGCTGCGCCGCGCCGACAACGCCATGTACCAGGCCAAGCGCGGCGGCCGCGATCGCGTGGTCGCCGCGGGCGACGATGCGCCCGTGCTGTCCGGCGACCCGGGCGATGGCGGATAATCCGTCGATGACGAACCGACTCAACAAGCACATCGCCGAAACCGGCTTCTGTTCCCGTCGCGAGGCCGACCGCCTCATCGGCGCCCGCCGCGTGACCGTCAACGGCATCGTCGCCGGCACCGGCGCGGTGGTCGGCGAGGGCGACGAAGTGCGCGTGGACGGCCAGCCGCTGCGTGCCCGCGTCGTGCAGAAGACCACCGGCCGCCGGCATGTCTACATCGCGCTGAACAAGCCGGTGGGCATCACCTGCACCACCGAGAGCGCGGTCAAGGGCAACATCGTCGACTTCGTCGGCCACGAGCAGCGCATCTTCCCGATCGGTCGCCTGGACAAGGATTCCGAGGGCCTGATCCTGATGACCAGCAACGGCGACATCGTCAACCAGATCCTGCGCGCCGAGAACGGCCACCAGAAGGAATACCTGGTGGCGGTGAACAAGCCGGTCACCGACGAGTTCCTGCGCGGCATGGCGCGCGGCGTGCGCATCCACGACCAGATGACGCTGCCGTGCCGCGCCACGCGCATCGCCAAGTTCGGCTTCCGCATCGTCCTCGAGCAGGGCCTGAACCGCCAGATCCGGCTGATGGCCGCGGCCTTCGGCTACCGCGTCACCCAGCTGCGCCGGGTGCGCATCGACAACGTCAAGCTCGGCGCGCTCAAGCCCGGGCAATGGCGCAACCTCACCGAGCAGGAGCTGCGCGGACTGCTGCCGCAGCAGCGGGAATGGTGAAGTGTGACCGGCTCGCCGCGCTGATCGCCGCGCGGTGAGGCTAGACTCGGCCTGTTTACGCCGTTTCCAAGGACACAGGCCCGGACCCGGATGATCAAGCCCGCCCTTCCCGCCAACGAGGCCGAACGCCTGGCCGCGCTGCAGCGCTATCGCATCCTCGATACCCCGCGCGAACAGGAATTCGAGGACCTGGTGACCATCGCCCGCACCATCTGCGGCACGTCGATGGGGGCGGTGACCCTGATCGACAGCGAGCGGCAGTGGTTCAAATCTCTGCAGGGGCTGGAGGGCGAGCAGACCCCGCGCGACGAAGCGTTCTGCGCCCATGCCATCCTGCAGCCGACGCACCTGACCGTGGTCGAGGACGCGTGCCAGGACGAGCGCTTCCGCGGCAATCCCTCGGTCACCGCCGATCCCTTCATCCGCTTCTACGCCGGCGCGCCGCTGCTGAGCAGCGACGGCTACGCGCTGGGCACGCTGTGCGTGTTCGATTCGAACCCGGGCCAGCTTGCGCTCGGCCAGGCCGAAGCGCTGTGGGCGTTGTCGCGGCAGGTGGGGCTGATGCTGGAGATGCGCGGCCTGCGCCGCCGCATCGACCTCCACCAGGGCGAGCATGACTGGTACGAGGCACGCCTGGCCGAGTACTACGCGCAGCTGGAGCAGCAGAACGTGGAGCTGTCCGAGCAGACCCGCACCGATCCGTTGACGGGCCTGCCGAACCGGCGCGCGCTGTCCGCGGCGCTGGCCGAGGCGATCGAGCGGGGGGCCGACCGGCCGCCGGCGGTGGCCATCGTCGATATCGACCACTTCAAGCAGGTCAACGACATCCACGGCCACGACGAAGGCGACCGGGTGCTGGTCGAGCTGGCCGGCGTGCTGCGCGCGCACTTCGCCGGGCGCGGCATGGCCGCGCGCTATGGCGGCGAGGAATTCGTGATCCTGATGCCGGACACGCCGCTGGCGCAGGCCGAACTGCAATGCCAGTACCTGCGCGAAGCGGTGGCGCACCTGCCGATGGGGTTGCCGGTCACGATCAGCATCGGGTTGGCGGTGCAGCACGCCGGCGAATCGGCGCAGGAAACGCTGCGCCGTGCCGATGCTGCGCTCTACCAGGCCAAGGCGCAGGGCCGCGACCGCGTGGTGGTCGCCGGCTGAAAGTCGTTTATTCCAGCCCCGGGCTGCTGGCCGTAGCGGGCAGCGGCCGCGTGCGGTTGAGCAGCGGGTGCAGGAACACCGCGCCGATGATGATCGCCACGCCCAGGTAGAACAGCGGCGTCAGCTCGCGCTGCTCGCCCAGGAACAGCACCGCCAGCACGATCGCGTAGACCGGTTCCAGGTTGGTGACCAGCTGCATGGTGTAGGCGCTGAGATGGCGCAGCGCCACCAGCGCCAGCGCGAACGGCAGCAGGGTGCACAGGCCCGACAGCGCCAGCAGCAGGACGCCGTCGTGCAGGTCGGGCATCACCCACAGCGGGCTGGCCAGTGCCGGCAGCAGCAGCGGCAGGGCCGGTGCCAGCAGGGTCAGGGTGAGGGTGCCGGCACCCAGTTCCAGCGCGGTGACGGTCAGCGGATCGGCATGGCTGACCAGGCGCTTGTTGAACGAGCCGAACAGGGCCACCAGCAGCGCCGACAGCGCGCCCACCGCCACGCCCAGGCGCATGCCATCGGGCACGCCGCCGACCACCAGCGCCACGCCCGGCAGCACCGCCACGCCGAAGGCGAGCTCGCGCGGCTGGAACGGCCGCTTGGCGATCCAGGGCTCGACGATGGCGGTGAATACCGGCGCCAGTGCGATGCAGGTGGCCGCCACCGAGGCATTGGCCAGCTTCACCGCGCCGTAGAACGTGAGCCAGTGCAGCGCCACCAGCGCGCCGATGCCGCCGTAGCCCAGCGCCAGCCGCAGGGTGAGCGCCGACAGCCCGCGCCATACCCGCGGCAGCAGCGCCAGCATCGCCACCACCAGCAGCATGCGCCACCACACCAGCGGCAGTGCGGGCAGGGTGATGAGCTTGCCGAGGATGGCGGTCACGCCCCATAGCAGCACGCAGAAATGGATCTGCAGCAGGGCCTTGCGGGTATCGGGATTGGGCATCGACGAATTGTCGCCGATGTGTGCGGCCGACGCCGCACCGCGCGCTTCAGTTTCCGCCGAGCAGGCGCAGCAGTTCGCGCGCCGCCGCCGGGTTGCGGTGCTTGGCCGCGCTGATGAAGTAGACGAACACCTCGCGCGGCGCCGGGGTGGCCGTCACCGGGCTGGAGTGCGGCAGGTCGTGCGGGTCGCGGCCCTGGCGCCAGTCGCCGATGCGTTCGGCCCAGCGCGCCAGTTCCCGCGGCGGATAGCCGGCGGCGCAGTCGTCGCGGCTGCGCATCAGTCGCGCGTAGACGAAGTCGGCGCACAGGTCGGCGGCATTGGGATGGTCCGGCGAATCGGTGAAGACCAGCGCCATCCCGCGCTGCCGTGCCTGCGCGACCAGCCCGGCGTCGAGGAAGGCCGGGTCGCGGATCTCCAGTGCGTGCCGCTGCGCCCGGCCGTCCACCTGCGGCGGCAGCAGGTCGAGGAAGCCGGCGAAGTCGTCGGGGTCCAGCGTGCGCCCGGCCTCGAACTGCCAGACCAGCGGCCCCAGCCGGTCGCCCAGCGCGGCGATGCCGGCGATGAAGTCCTGCACCTGCGTACCGGTGCCGGCCAGCTGCCGCGCGCCGGTGATGCGCTTGGGCGCCTTGGCCGAGAACACGAAGCCTTCCGGCGTGGCATCGCGCCAGCCGGCGTAGATGGCCGGCTTCTGCGTGCCGTAGTAGGTGCTGTTGATCTCGATGGCGGTGAGCTGGCGGCTGGCGTATTCCAGCTCGCGCCGCTGCACCAGCCCCGGCGGGTAGAACATGCCGCCACGCCAGGGCGCGTAGGTCCAGCCGCCGATGCCCACGTGCACGCCCTGCGTGGTTGCGGGGGCGGGAGCGAACAGGTCATCCATGGGCATGCGGGTCCGGGCGGGGCGTCATCGCGCCGATTCTATCGGCAGGTTCCGCGGACGCATCGCTGCCGCGCCCATCCGCGTACCGTCCTTGGGTTCATGGCGCTTTCGCGGCCCACGGGTCGTAGCTGCCGAACCACCACAGGTGGCCTTCCGGGTCGCGGCAGGCATAGCCGCGGCCGCCGTAGTCCTGGTCGGCGATGTCGATGACGATCTCCGCGCCGGCCGCCGTGGCGCGCGCATGGTGGGCGTCGGCGTCGCTCACGATCACACAGGCGCTCTGCGTCTCCATGCCGCCCACCTCATCGGGCTGGATCATGTTGCTGCCCCAGGCGCCGGGCTGCACCGAACCGAGCATCACCATGCCGTTGCCGAACACCAGCTGCGCATGGTGGACGGTGTTCCCGTCCTGGTAGACGGCGTGGCGCTGGAAGCCGAAGGCGCGGCACAGCCAGTCGATGGCCGCCGGCGCGTCGCGATAGCGCAGGCACGGGATGATGGTGGCGGTGGTGCGGGCGGCGAGGTCCATGGCGGCGTTCCGGTGGCGTGGAGGGCGAGGGTGGGCGCGGCCGCGTTACCATCGCGAGAAGGCCGGCATGCCGGCATCGATCTCGAGGGAGAACGCATTGAACAAGTGGTTGGGGAGCGGGCTGGCGCTCGCGATGGGCATGGCGGCGCAGGCGGCCGACGCACAGGAGACGGCAATGCCGGGGGAACTGCAGCAGCTCGACGCCACCGTGGAACGGGTGCGCCAGCAGTTCGACGTGCCGGGCGTGGCGGTGGCGGTGGTCAAGGACGGCAAGGTCGTGCTGGAGCGCGGCTGGGGCCTGCGCGAGATCGGCAGGCCGGAGCCGGTACAGGCCGATACGCTGTTCGCCATCGCTTCGAACACCAAGGCTTTCACCGCCACCTCGCTGAACCTGCTGGCCGAGGAAGGCAAGCTGAAGATGAGCGACCGGGTGGTCGACCACCTGCCCGGCTTCCGCATGTCCGATCCCTACGTCACCGGCGAGATGCGCATCCGCGACCTGCTCTCGCACCGCAGCGGCCTGAGCCTGGGCGCCGGCGACCTGCTGTTCTGGCCGACCACCACCTACAGCAACGCCGAAGTGGTGGCGCGGCTGGCGCACGTGCCGCTGAAGAACGGCTTCCGCGACCGCTACGCCTACGACAACATCCTCTACGCGGTGGCGCAGCAGGTGATCGAGAAGGTGTCCGGCCTGTCGTACGCCGATTTCCTGCAGCAGCGCATCTTCGACAAGGTCGGCATGGCCGGCACCCGCTACAACGCCGACCACCTCAAGCCCGGCGACAAGCCGGCCATCGGCCACGCCAAGTTCGACTTCAAGGACCTGCGCCCGGTGGCGCCGCTGACCTGGTCCAACAACGCCGGTGCCGGCGGCATCTATTCCAGCGTGCACGACCTGGCCCGGTGGATGAACGTGCAGCTGGCCGGCGGCAGGCTGGCCGACGGCACGCCGCTGTTCTCGGAAAAGACCCAGCAGCAGATGTGGCAGATGCAGATCCCGCAGGTGGTGGCCACGCCGTCGGTGCCGGAACTGATGCCGGCCAAGCCCAATTTCGCCGGCTATGGCGAAGGCTGGAGCCTGAGCGACTACCGCGGGCAGAAGCTGGTGTGGCACACCGGCGGCTGGCCGGGGCAGGTGTCGCGGCTGACCCTGGTGCCCGACCAGAACCTGGGCGTGGTGGTGCTGACCAACCAGGAATCGGGCGCGGCGTTCAACGCCATCACCCTGAGCGTGCTCGACGCGATGCTGGGCGCGCCCGCGCATGACTGGGTGGGCGCCTACGCCGCCAGCGTTGCCAAGGCGCAGGACGGCGCCGACGAAGGCTGGCAGAAGCACGTGGCCGCGCGCGATGCGAAGAGCCGGCCGTCGCTGCCGCTGTCCGGCTATGCCGGCACCTATCGCGATGCGTGGTACGGCGACGTGTCCGTGGAGCAGAAGGGCGGCAGGCTGCGCCTGCGCTTCGGCGCTACTGCCGATCTGCAGGGCACGATGGAGCACTGGCAGCACGACACCTTCATCGTGCGCTGGGACAACCGCTCGCTCAACGCCGACGCCTTCGTCAACTTCAGCCTCGATCCCGACGGCAAGGTGCGCGAGGTGCGCATGCAGGCGGTTTCGTCGTTGACCGATTTCAGCTTCGATTTCCAGGATCTGCTGCTGCAGCCGACGGCGCAGTGACGATCCGGCGCCTGCCGGACGCGGTTCTCGGCAGGATGCGCGCCGGGGATGGACGGGAAAGGGGCAGGATTGCCCCTTTCCCGCCAGCCGCACATGGCCGTGTCCGGCGCGCCATCGGCGGTCGGCATCGACCCTGCGGGCTCTCCTGATCGGCATCCTGTCGATTCATTCCCGGCCCGGCATCCACCCGGCACGATCGCAGGGAGTCCGTGCCTTCGCCGTCTGGCAGCGAAGGCGCCATCCCACTCTTCTGGAGACCTCCCCGCGCTGCTGCATGCCGAACGGGCGAGCCCGTCGACATGACCTGCATCGCCCGGGCTGCATGCCGGCGCGCGAACGCCGCGCCTTGCCGGCACCCTGGGTCGCGGGGATACGCGACAATGGCCAACCCCATCCGTTCGCTGGCCCGTCTCCATGTTCCGTTGGTTCGAATCCCGCCTCGACCCGTTCCCGTCCGATCCGCCCACGCAGCCGCCGCGCGGCCTGTATGCCTTCTGTCGCCATTACACGCGCGGCGCGGAAAAATGGCTGCTGCTGATGGCGCTGACCACCGCCGGCATCGCCGTGGCCGAGTTGGCGCTCTATGCCTATGTCGGCTCACTGGTGGACCGGCTTGGCGCGACCACGCCGGCCACCTTCCTCGATGTCGAGGGCCCGCGCCTGCTGTGGATGGCGCTGCTGGTGCTGGTCGCGCTGCCGCTGCTGGTGCTGCTCAATTCGCTGGTGCAGCACCAGACCCTGCTCGGCAATTTCCCGATGCGGATCCGCTGGAGCGTGCACCGCTACCTGCTGCGGCAGTCGATGGGCTACTTCCAGGACGAATTCGCCGGGCGCATCGCCACCAAGCTGATGCAGACCTCGCTGGCGGTGCGCGAGACCGTGGTCAAGCTGTTCGACATCGGCAACTACGTGCTGGTGTTCTTCATCGGCACGCTGGCGGTGGCCGGCGCTTCGGACTGGCGGATGATGCTGCCGTTCGCGGCCTGGCTGGCCGGCTATGCGCTGTTGATGTGGCATTTCGTGCCGCGCATGGAGCGCATCTCGCGCGAGCAGGCCGATGCGCGCTCGGAGATGACCGGGCGCATCGTGGACAGCTACACCAACATCGCCACGGTCAAGCTGTTCTCGCACTCGCGGCGCGAGCAGGCCTACGCGCGCGAGGCGATGGCCGGCTTCCTGGACAAGGTGCATCCGCAGATGCGGCTGGCGACGCGTATCTACTCGCTGCTGTATGCGCTGAACATGCTGCTGTTGTTTTCCGCGGTGGCATTGGGCCTGTGGCTGTGGCACGGCGGCTCGGTGAGCGCCGGCGCGGTCGCGGTGACCGTGGCGCTGGTGCTGCGCATGCTGGGCATGTCGCAGTGGATCATGTGGGAGTTGTCGGCGCTGTTCGAGAACATCGGCACCGTGCATGACGGCATCAATTCGATCTCGTTGCCGCCGACGGTGGACGATGCGCCCGGCGCCCCGGCGCTGGCGCGGTTGGCCGGCGACATCCGGTTCGAGGGCGTGTCCTTCCATTACGGCAAGAACCACGGGGTGATCGAAGGACTGGACCTGCACGTGCGCTGCGGGGAGAAGATCGGCGTGGTCGGGCGCTCGGGGGCGGGGAAATCCACGCTCGTGAACCTGCTGCTGCGTTTCCATGACGTCGAACGCGGCCGCATCCTGGTCGATGGCGTGGACATCGCTTCCGTGCAGCAGGACTCGCTGCGCGCGCAGGTGGGCGTGGTCACCCAGGACACCTCGCTGCTGCACCGTTCGATCCGCGACAACCTGCTCTATGGCCGCCCCGATGCGACCGAGGACCAGCTGCGCGCCGCCGTGGCCAAGGCCCGCGCCGATGGCTTCATCGCCGATCTGCGCGACAGCGAGGGCCGCAGCGGCTACGACGCCCATGTCGGCGAGCGCGGCGTGAAGCTCTCCGGCGGCCAGCGCCAGCGCGTCGCCATCGCCCGGGTGCTGCTCAAGGATGCGCCGATCCTGGTGCTGGACGAGGCGACTTCGGCACTGGATTCGGAGGTGGAAGCGGCCATCCAGGAGAGCCTGGATGAGCTGATGGGCAACAAGACGGTGATCGCCATCGCCCACCGCCTGTCCACCATCGCGCGCATGGACCGGCTGGTGGTGATGGACCATGGCCGCATCGTCGAGACCGGCAGCCATGCCGAGCTACTCGCCGCCGGTGGCCTGTACGCGCGGCTGTGGGCGCGGCAGACCGGTGGCTTTGTCGCGGCCGAAGACTGAGGCCGCGGCGCCGGCGGCTGTTGTCCCGCGCCGTGAAAAGCCGCTGCCGGCAGCGCCGGCAGCGGCTTCCAGGCAGGGCCCGGCCGGGCCGGCGGACTCAGTAGCTGCCCATGTAGTCGCGCTTGCCGATCTCCAGGCCGTTGTGGCGCAGGATCGCGTAGCTGGTGGTCACGTGGAAGAAGAACTGCGGCAGGCCGTACTGCAGCAGGTACACATCGCCCTGCAGCTTCTTCTCCTTCGGCGTACCGGCGCGCAGCACGATCTCGCGCGACTCGCTGCCTTCGAACTGTTCGGCGCTGAAGCTGTCCAGGTGTGCCAGCGCCTTGGCGATCAGCGCCTGCAGTTCGGCGAAGCCGGCCTCGGCGTCGTCCGGCCAGGACGGCACCTCGGTATTGCCCAGGCGCGAGCTGATGCCCTTGGCGAAATCGGCCGCGATCTGCACCTGGCGCACCAGCGGGAACATGTCCGGGAACAGGCGCGCACCAAGCAGCGCGGCCGGTTCGATCTTCTTCTCGGCGGCATGGGCTTCGGCCTTGGCCAAGACCCCGGACAAGGCGCCGAGCATCTGCTTGAGAACGGGTATCGAGGCGCTGTACATCGAAAGAGACATCGTGGAACTCCGTCAGAGGGAAAACCGGCGCGGCGGGGTGGCCGCGCGCGTACTGAAACCCCGACAGCATAGGTCGTGCACGCGCGATATGCGCCTGAAGCGCAAGGCGGGATTGCTGGTCGGGCGCCACCGGCGCGTTGCATGGCTCATGCCGGCAGCCTGATCCGCGCCGGCACCCGTAGCAGACCCGGCACAACGACCGCGGCAAAGCCGCCGTTGGCAAAGCCGCCATTGGCGATGTCGTGTGGTCGCCTGTGCGGCCTCGCTGCGGGCGCTGGACTGCGGCGCGGTCCTGGCGATCAACGCCCGCGCCTGGGTTGTGCGCGGGTCCGCGTCCAGCTCGCCGGCCCTGATCGCTTCGGCGATGATTTACAGCTGCCGCACCGCCTGCGGGTACTGGTGCGGCAATTGACGTGCGGCGCGGTAGTCCCTGGACAGCGTCTGCCTTCGCGGATGGAACCGGATGGAGGAGGATTCCTGCGCCTGCCGGATCGGCCGTGACCGTTCGAGCTGTACTTCGGCCTGCCTGCCGCGGCGGCTCAGCCGATGCGACGTTCGATGCGGCGGTCCGGGATCAGCCAGAGCAGCGCCACCAGCGCGTAGGTTGCCTGCGCCAGATGCACCTGTACGAAGCTCAGGCCGATGCCGAGCAGATACAGCACCGGGGACAGCTTGCCTTTCCAGTCACCGGCCAGCATCTGTTTCAGTGCCGAGCTGTCGCCTTCGGCGGCGATGATGCGCCGCTGCAGCAGCCAGTACGCCACCGCTGCGCCCAGCAGCACCACGCCATAGGCCGCGCTGGGCAGCGGCTGGGTGTAGTAGTCGTCCATCCAGCGGGTGCCGAAGGGCAGCAGCGACAACCAGAACAGCAGGTGCAGGTTGGCCCACAGCACGCTGCCGGAGATGCGGCTGGACGCCTGCAGCAGGTGGTGATGATTGTTCCAGTAGATGCCCACGTAGACGAAGCTGAGCACATAGGCCAGCAGCGTGGGGATCAACGGTTCGAGCGCGGCCAGCGTGGCCCCGTCCGGGACCTGGATCTGCAGCACCATGATGGTGATGATGATCGCCAGTACGCCGTCGCTGAATGCTTCAAGACGTCCCTTGCCATGTGCTGTCCCCGTTGGTTGCTGTCCTGGCGGTGATCTCCCGTCGCGGGAGAGATGGATGGTCGATTCCGGCTCAACCGGCTGCCCTGCGCACCAGCGAGGCCAGCGTGGCGGCCTCGGCGTCGCCGAAGCGGTGGATGGCGAACGACGTGGGCCACAGGCCGCCGTCGTCCAGCCTGGCCTGGTCGCTGAAACCGAAGGTGGCGTAGCGCGTCTTGAACTTGCCCGCACTCTGGAAGAAGCACAGCACCTTGCCGTCCTTCGCCCAGGCCGGCATGCCATACCAGGTGCGTGGCTGCAGGCCGGGCGCAGTGGCCATCACCAGCGCGTGGATGCGGCGTGCCACGTCGCGCTCGGCCGCGGGCATTTCCTCGACGCGGGCCAGCAGGTCGGCCTCGCCTTCGGCGCTGCTGCGGTTGGCGCGCGCCTCGGCCTTCAGTTCCCGCGCCCGCGCCTTCATGGCGGCCTGTTCTTCCGCGGTGAAGGTGCTGGCGGCCTTCTTCGTGGCCGTGCTTTTGCGCGGACTGCTCTTGGCGGTGGCAGAGCGGGTCATGGGAATCCTCGTCGCGGAACCGGCGGATGCCAGCGAAGGTTGTGGGTCAACCGCCGTTGCGCGCCAGGCAGAGCGCGACCAGCGGGGCGAGATTGAACAGCAGGATGCCGATCTTGTACACGGCCATGCCACCGTAGTGGATCGCATCGAAGGTGGCGTCCGGCAACGCGAACCAGCGGCCGTGCAGCCGCCGTAGCGCGCCGCGCGCGGAGATGAAGGCGATGAACCAGGTCAACAGCACGGCGTAGTTGAAGGCGAGCGACCACAGCAGGAAACGGCAGAGGAAATCGCTGTGCATGGCAGTGCTCCGCAGGGAGGGAAAAAGCCCGTTACAGCAGCCGGGTGCCGAGCGGGACTTCGTGCTCGGGTACGCACAGCGATACCTGTCCCCCGGCGTTGTGGAAGCCGGTGACCAGGCACCCGGACATGATCGGCCCGATCTGCTTGGGCGGGAAATTCACCACGGCCACCACCTGCTTGCCGATCAGCGTTTCCGGCGCATACAGGTCGGTGATCTGCGCGCTGGACTTGCGCACGCCGATCTCCGGGCCGAAATCCACCTGCAGGATGTAGGCCGGCCGGCGCGCCTGCGGAAACGGCTCGGCGGCCACCACGCGGCCCACGCGCAGTTCCACCTTGGTGAAGTCGTTCCAGTCGATCGTTTCCACGCGCGCGTCTCGGTTGGGGGGTGCCGATCAATAGCGCCGATGGTCGCGGGCCGTCAATACGCGTTGCCATGCGGATCATGCGCCGGGGCCGAGCAGGTTGGCGTCGCGCGCCAGTACCCAGTGCCCGTTCCGGCGGTTGAGGATCGTCAGCGTGTGGCCCTCGCGGGATACCGGGCGGCCGCCGGGCGGGGTGATGGTGACGGCCAGCTGCTGCCACAGGAAGGCCCAGTCGCCGAGCACGCGGATTTCCCGTATCGCATTGCTGCCCTCGACCCTGGGCGCATCGGCGCCGGCCTGCGCGCGCATGGCGGTGGCGAAATCGGCCTTGCGCATGGGCGGATTGCCGGGCGTAAGAAAGACCGCGTCGTCGGCGACCAGCGCCAGCACGGCGTCCACGTCGCCGTCGCGGCTGGCGGCGAGCCAGGAGTCGACCAGTCGCCGGATTTCCTGTTCATCGTCATGCATGGGGCGCCCCCTCCGGATGTCCCAAGGTAACGCTGCACCGCGCTGTCGCCGCGTGAGGACGACGGGGTTTCAGTGGCCGGCAGGCGACGCGGGTTCCTGCATGGCGCGCCTCTGCGTGTGCCCCCTTCGGGTGGCTTGGCCGTGGAAAATGCCTGTCCTGCGGTTGCCACGGCCTGCCCGTCATGCGGCACCGGTACGCCGGGCAGGCCGCGTTCCGCCGCTTCCAGCGTCCTCGGGCTGAAGAGCCCGGACGGATGGCGCAGAAGTAGGCAAGGTTTCCGTCGAGGGCGTCGGGTGGAGGACGCCAGGCGGACCGGAGGCGGTCATGCTTGTTCCCTGCCGCGGCCGATGCGTGTGATGCAGGAAGAGGAGGCGCTGTACGGCGCGGGGCGATCGTCGCCTGCCATCAGATCGCGTCCTGCGCGCTGATCATGACGTAATAGCCGTCCGGATCGCGGACGGCGAACTCCAGGGTTCCCGTGCCGGGATTCAGGGCGGGCGCGAGCGCCAGCGCCGCGACCTGCCGCAGGGCGCGTTGCAGGGCCTGGTCGAAGTCGTTCACGCGGAAGAACAGCAACAGGCCGTTGCCGGGCTCCGCATGCGCCGGGGTGGCGAGCGTGGGGTGGTCGTGCGCCTGCCATCGATGCAGGCACAGGAGCACCGTGCCGTCCGCGTCGACGAGCTGGCCGAAATGATCGTGCGCGGGTTGCGAAGGGGGCAGCCCCAGGAGCGACTGGTACCACGCGAAGCTGCGCGCGACGTCGGCCACGGCGATGATCGTCCAGAGGCGTTTCATGGTGACTCCGTTGCTGGGGGCGGGCGGGGCAGGTCCGCGGTACCGCCTTGCCCACCGGGATCAAGCGTCAGCGCGACCACGTTCCCACCGCTTCGACCCACAGGCCCAGCACGGCGAGGAAATTGAGGGTGAAGACGATTCCCCGGAGGCGGACGTTGCGGGTCAGGATCTGGACGGTGCTGTGCAGGACGCGGCCGGCGACGAACAGCCAGGCCAGTGCGAGCGTCATCGGGCCCGGCGGGAACGGCAGCAGAGCCAGGCAGGCGGCGTGGAAGAACAGCGGCCATTCGAACTGGTTGGAAAGATTGGCGCTGATGCGCGGTTCGACGTCGGCCCAGGGATTGCCGCCGTCGACCCGGCGGCCGATGCCCCAGACCGCGGGCGCCCGGGCGACGGTGAGCAGGACGTACAGGAGCGCGGCCAGAGCGACGTGGGCCGCCATCGGGAAGATCAGGGCATTGTGCATGTGCGTTCCTGTTTCACGAATGAGGTGGAGCGACGTGCATGCGACGGCCGGTTTGCGTCATCACCGGATGCGCGGGAGCGGCGGGGTGATGGCGGCCTTCAGGGGCTGCCGGGCGCGCGTCTGAAATAGGCAGTCCGCAGCACCGGCGTTCCATCCTTGAAATAGGCCTCCGTCTCGGTCATGACCTTCCCGTCTCCGCTCACCGAATAGACGCGGGTGGAGCGCGGGATGCCTTCGTAGACGAACTGCATGACCAGGACGTTGGGCGCCGGCATCTTGGCCGCGAGGACATCGACCCAATAGGTGCCGGATGCGCGGCCGGGCGTGCCGTCCAGGGACAGGGTGGACTCCGAATGCAGCGCATTGCCGCCCTGGTCGACGATTTCGACGCGTTCGTTCCACTGGCCGTCCGGCGTGGCGGCGAAGGCGATGTTGACGCTTTTCGGTCGCGCTTCGGGCGGCATCGGCAGGCTGTCCACCTCCAGCACCCAGTGGCCGACCAGCGGTGAATCGGCCGGCGAAGCGGCATGTGCGGGCGTACCGGCAAAGGCGGCGGCGGACAGCAGCGCGGCGAGCATCACGTTCATGCGGTCTCCATCGGGGTGTCGGGGGAAGGGTGCCTGGAGCGGATCATGCCTCCGGGCGGTATCGGCATGGGTGAACGGCGGACCCGCGCTTCACGCCCAGAACATGAGGACGAGCGTGCAGGCCGTCAGCACCCCCAGGCCTGCGCGGTGCCACCGCTGGCGCCCGGCGAAGATCAGGGCAAGCGGAATGGCCAGCGGCAGGACGTACTTCATCGCGATGAACAATGGCTCCTGCAGGAACGCGGATCCCGACAGGGCGATGTTGCTGGCGAAGCTGACGCAGGTGGGAATCAGCAGCGCGGTCATCAGCGCGCGCCTGTTTTCCAGATAGTAGTCGTCGATGCTGGCATAACCGGCGTCCGTCCGCGGGAACATGACGCGGGCGATGAAGATGTAGGGCAGGGCCATTCCCAGGCAGACAAGAACCTTCCATGGGTCCATCGCCAGGCCGCCGCGTCCATCCCAGAAGGAGGTCCATTGTCCCGCTGCGCGCAGCAGGATGAGAAGACCGAGCAGGATCGTCGATGCGCCGAGGGCGGTCCGCGCGCGATCCACCCAGCTGTCGGCGAAGCCGGTCATCGCGTGCGCCACGGCAAGGCCGAGCAGCAGCGAATAGAGCGAGAACAGAAAATCGAAACCGTCCATTTCTTCCCCTGTGGCGACGATGGGTGCCGCGGGCGCCGCATCGCGCCGCCGGCAGGCACGGGTCTGCAGAGACGCCGGGGGCGGGACTAGAGGTCGTCGAGCAGCGCGGCGCGCTTCTGCTCGTACTCCGCCTCGCTGATCAGCCCCTGTGATTTCAACGTGGCCAGTTTCTGCAGCCGCGCTCCGGTCGATGGCAACGGCGGCGGCCTCGAGGGCACCGGCATGGCGGCGCGGGCGGATTTCCCCGAGCCGCGGGCCGCCAGCCAGACGAGCAGGCCCACCAGGATGACGGGTATGCCCAATACCAGGAGCAGGATGATCCAATGCCAGATGCTGAAGCTGCCCATGTCGTTCCCCTCATGCAGTGTCGCGGAGTATCCGGTCCCGGCTGCTGGATGGGAAGGCGCCGGCACTGGCCGGATTTCCGGTTCCAGGCGGCGCAACGGCAAAGGCCCGGGATTCCCGGGCCTTTGCGCATCCATCGAGCCGGGCGATTATTCGATCGGCTGGTCCAGCATCAGCTGGCGGGCGAAGCGCACCGGCGGCGCGCCGTAGGACAGGATCTGGTCGTGGTAGGCCTTCAGGTTGAAGCCGGCGCCCTGCTTTTCCTGCACGGCCTTGCGGGTGTCGAAGTGTTCCTGCGCACCGACGAAGTAGGTCGGCAGCTGCGCCGAGGTGAGCTGGGCGCGCACCCACTTGCCGGACGCTTCGCTCTCCTGCTGGAAGGCGTCGTGGGTCATCAGCTGCATGGCCTGCTCGCGGCTCCAGTTGTCCACGTGCACGCCCTGGTCGAGGATGGCATTGGCGATCGTGCGCAGGTAGAACTTCAGCTGCACCAGGTGGAACAGCGGGTCGTTATCCAGGTAGCCCTGTTCCTGCATCATGCGCTCGGTGTAGACCGCCCAGCCCTCGGCGAACAGGCCCGAACGCAGCACGGCGCGCAGGGTGGAGGGGAACTTGCCCGAGTGCCAGCCTTCCAGGTAGTGGCCCGGCGTGCCTTCGTGGATCGAGAGCAGGTGGATCATGCGGCTGTTGTATTCGCGCAGGAACGAATCGACCTGCTTGTCGTTCCAGTCGTCCGGAATCGGCGAGACCGCGTAGAAGGTCTTCAGGTTCTTGTCCAGCGGGCCGGGCGAATCGCAGTAGGCCACGGCCACGCCGCGCTGGAATTCCGGCATCAGGATGATGTCCACCGGCGCGTCGGGCAGGGTCACCAGGTCGTGCGTGCGCACGAACTCGGTGGACTGCGCCAGCGAGGCCTTGGCGTCTTCCACCACCTTGTCGCGCGCGGGCTTGTCGGCATAGGCCAGTTCCAGCGCGGCCTCGATGGCCTTCTGCTGCTGCGCGTCGCTCGGCTCGGCCGGCATCTCCGGCGCGCCCGGCTTGTCCTTCAGCACCACCTGGGCGATGCCGTACATGTCCTTGCGCACGCGCGCCAGTTCGGCGCGGGCGCGCTCGCCGATCTCCGCGCGCGACAGCGAGGAGTTGAGCGAGAACTTCAGCTTCTGGTCGTACTTCTCCGCGCCGATGCGGAAATCGCCCCTGGCGTTGGGCACCAGGGTCTTGTCCAGCCATTCCTGCTGCTCGGCGACGGCCTTGTTGAGGTTGTCGATGGCGGTGGTCAGGCGCTGCTGGTCGGCCGCCTCGAGCTGGCCGATGTTGGGGGTGATGAAGGTCTCGACGAGGCTGAGGATGCCCTTGTTCTGTTTGGCCACGGTCTCGGCGTGGATCTTCGGCACGCGCGCCGGGTCCAGGTTGGCGCGGGCGGCGGCGAAGATCTGCGGGATCTTCTCGATGCGCGCGGTGGCCGACTTCAGGCGCTCGGGCAGCGGCGCGAATTCGCGCGCCATCAGGCCATAGATGGCGCTGCCGGCCAGGCCGTTGTAGACCTGCGGGTCCCACTGCCAGGACTGCAGGCTCTCGTTGCTCCAGATGTCGGACTGCAGCTGGTTGCGCAGGATCGCGGCGTCGACCTGGTTCTCGCGGCCGAGCTTGCCGGCATCGATCTTGTCCAGGTCGGCGAGCAGCGCCTTGCTGGCTTCCAGGCCCTTGTGCTGGCCGGCGGCGCTGAGGTCGTCGAGTTCGCTGTCGTAACGGTGGTCGCCGATCTGGGTGGCGCTGACCGGGGACAGCTGCATCCAGGTATCGAGCGCCTTCTTCGACAGCTCGGCGAACTGGGCGTCGGCCTGGCTCTGGCCGGCCTGTTCGGCGGCGGTGGACGGGGCGGTCGGGGCGTCGCTGTTCTGGCAGCCGGCCAGGCTGGCGAGCAGGGCGGCGGCGAGCAGGTGCTTGCGCATCGGGATACCTGTTGCGGAGGGAAAGCCGGAGCATAGGGCAGCTGCCGCACGGGCGCCCATGCCATTGGCTTACCATGGCCGCCGGTGCCCCCTGGAGGTCGTGCGATGCATTACGAAGGCAGCTGTCACTGCGGGCGCATCGCGTTCGCGTTCGAATCGGCCGAACCGGTCGCCAGCGCGCTGTCCTGCAACTGCTCGATCTGCCGGCGGCGCGGTTCGCTGCTGTGGTTCGGCCCGCGCAGCGGTTTCGAGCTGAAGAGCGATCCCGCCGGACTGGAAAGCTACCGCTTCAATTCCGGGCATATCGACCATCATCATTGCCGCGTCTGCGGCGTAGCCCCGTTCAGCGAAGCGGTGGACCCGCGCAGCGGCGAGCCGACCGTGGCGATCAACCTGCGCTGCGTGCCGGCCGTCGATCTGGATGCGCTGGAAATCACGCGCTACGACGGGGCCAGCCGATGACGGCTGCGCTGCGCCGTTCCTGCGCGCTGGTGGGCATGCTGCTGGCGCTTATGCTGGCAGTGGGCTGCAGCAAGCACGATGCGCGCACCGCGGGCGTCGCCGCCGAGGCCGCGATGGCCTCGCCGGAAGGCGCGTTCCTGGCCTATGAGCACACGGTGCAGCTGCGCCTGCCCGGCGGGCAGATCGCGCCGCGGTTGAAGGCGGTGGCCGAGGCCTGCCAGGGCGGGAAGTTTGGCGACTGCGCGGTGCTGCAGCTGTCGCAGAGCGGTGGCGATACCGCCTCCGGCGCGATCGAGGTGCGCATCGCGCCACGGGGCGTGGAGCCGATCATTGCGCTGGCCAGCGAGAAGGGCGAAGTAACCCGCCGCGACACCCGCGCCGAGGATCTCGCGCAGCAGGTGGCCGACACCCGTCTGACCCAGGCGCGGCTGAAGAACGAGCACGCGCGCCTGGGCGAATACCAGCAGCGCAAGGATCTGGCGGTGGCCGACCTGCTGACCATTTCCCAGCGCCTGTCCGAGATCGAGGCGGGACTGGAGCAGGCCGGGCGCGATGCGGCCCAGCAGCACCGGCGCATCGATACGCAGAAGGTGACGATCCAGCTGGATTCGACCAGCAGCCAGCGCAACCGCAGCGAGATCGGCCGCGCGCTGGCCGAGTCCGGCGGCATCTTCACCACCAGCCTGGCCTACCTGATCCGCGTATTCGCCGGCCTGCTGCCGCTGCTGCTGGTCGGCGGCGCGCTGTCGTGGGGCGGGCTGAAGCTGTGGCGCCGACGGCGCAGGCGCGATTGATCCACGCGCAGGAGCGCAGCAGGACGCGCTCCTGCGGCTTTCACGGCCGCCAGTAGTCGTTGGCCGCGGCCACCGTCTGGAAGTTGGTGGCCACGACCTGCGAGGCGGCGGTGAGCGCGTCGGCGGAGTCGGCGTATTCCGGGCGCAGCTTCTGCAGGATGGACAGGTCCGGCTGCGTGTATTTGACGCCGCGGCGGCTGAGCAGGACGGCGAGTTCGAAGCCCTGCTGCGGCGTGTCGGTGATGAGGCTGTCGAGCCAGTGGTCGGTCATCGCGGCGATCTCCTGTACCGGTGTGCGGACAGGCGAATGTGCGCCGCCGCCGGCCATGCCGTCTTGATCTGGATCAAGCCGCGCGCGCAATGCTTCACCGCCGCCGGCCGTCGCATCGGCTGCAGGGCGGCTCAACCCTCGTCGTGCTCGTACTCGATGACCAGCCCGCGTTCGCGCGCCAGCCGTTCCACCGCCTGCCGCGCCTTCCGCGCAGTGGCGTCGTTGCCGACTTCCACTTCCAGTTCGTGGATGCCGGGGCCGATGTCGTCGGACAGGCCGGCCGAACTGGAATCCTCGTCGTCCATGTGCGGCATCAGGTCATCGGTTTCCTCGACATGCTCGATGCCTTCCAGGCCATGCAGCAGGTCGCCAACGGCCAGGGCGTCGTCGGCGCTGCCGGTGATGCGGATGCGCAGCAGGGACATGGCGATCTCCGTGGGAATGGAGCGTCCAGCCTGGTCAGTCGCCGGGCAAGGGGGCGTGAAGCGCGATGGATGCCGGCGCGGTGTTTGTCAGCGCGCCCGGTTGGGCGGATGCTTGCGTTCCATTACCGGAGGGATGTCCATGGCGTGTGGAGTGCGGGCGGGAAAGGGCGTGGCAGCGCCGGGAGAGGAACGATGAACGGCGCGACGCCGGCCGCGCGCGACTGGTTGACCCCGCTGGAGTTGCTGGGCCTGGGCATGGTGTGGGGTTCGTCCTTCCTGTTCATGCGCATCGCGGTACCGGACTTCGGGCCGTATGCGCTGGTGGAAGTGCGCCTACTGCTCGGCGCGCTGGTGCTGGTGCCCTTCCTGTGGCGCGCACGCGCGCAGTTCCCGGCGCGGCGCTGGCTGTGGCTGGCGCCCATCGGCCTGGTCAATTCGGCGTTGCCGTTCGTGCTGTTCGCCTGGGCGGCCGAACGCGCGCCGGCGGCGATCGGCGCGATCTGCAATGCGATGACCGTGCTGTTCGCCGCGTTGATCGGCTTCCTGTTCTTCGGCGAGAAGATCGGCCCGCGCCGTGCGTTCGCCCTGCTGGTGGGTTTCTCCGGCGTGGTGGTGCTGGCCACGGCGAAAGTCTCGGGCCTGGCGATCGGCGCGGCGGTGGTCGCCGGCACGGTGGCGGCGCTGCTCTACGGGCTGGGCGCCAACCTGGTCCGGCGGCACATGCATGGCCTGCCGCCGGCAGCGGCGGCAGCGGCCACGCTGGGCTGCGCCTCGTTGTGGATGCTGCCGATGGCGGTGAGCCACTGGCCGCGACAACCGGTGCCGCTGGGCTCGTGGGC
This sequence comes from Stenotrophomonas nitritireducens, assembly GCF_001431425.1. Classification (GTDB taxonomy): domain Bacteria; phylum Pseudomonadota; class Gammaproteobacteria; order Xanthomonadales; family Xanthomonadaceae; genus Stenotrophomonas; species Stenotrophomonas nitritireducens. The sequence continues at coordinate 34,412 of NZ_LDJG01000004.1, read as the reverse complement.
CAGTGCCGTCGCCCTGGGCATCCTCTGCACGGGCCTGGCGTTCCTGGTGTTCTATCGCCTGATCGGTCGGGTCGGGCCGTCGCGCGCGGCCACCGTCACCTACCTGATCCCGCTGTTCGGCGCGCTGTTCGCATGGCTGTTCCTCGGCGAGCCGGTGACCGTGCAGATGCTGGTCGCCGGCGGCCTGATCCTGGGCAGCGTGGCGGTGAGCCAGCGCTGAGCGTCCCCCATGAAGGCGTGCGGCGACGGCATCCGGACGTCATCCGCACGCGGCCCGGCTCAGCGCACCGGCAGCGGGATGTTGCACAGGTCGATGTGACCGGCCGCGCGCTTGTAGAAGTCGTCACGGCGGTTGCGGCGGGCCTCCACCGCCTCGGCGAAGGTCCTGGAGTCGGTGCGCAGCACCCGCAGCGGCGTGCGCTGGTCGGCGGGCACGTCGCTGGCCAGGCGGATCGATCTGATCGGCGTGCGCTGCGCGGTGTCCTCGTAGAAGCCCATCGGATCCGGTCCGCGCCTGGTCGCGCTGAGCAGTTCCATGCCCTTGAGCACGCGCCCGACCAGGGTGATGTTGCGGTCGAGCTGGCGCGGCGACTGGCCGGTGACCACGTACAGCTCGGCGCCGATGCTGCTGTCCTCGTCGTTGTTGCGGCCGGCGCCGACCGCACCGTAGCAGTGCGCCAGCCAGGTGTGTTCGCCGTCGCTGGCCACGGCGAAATCGCCGGCGAAACCGGTCCGTGCGGCCCAGCCGTCGCGGTCGGGCAGGGCAGTGAATGCCAGTCCGCGCGAGGGCCGCTGGAACTCGGCGGGCAGGTGGGTCTTCGCGCTGCCCAGCGGCCGCGCCTTGGCGGGGTCGTCGGCGTCGGCATCGCCGAACTGGACCACGAAGTTGTCCTGCGAACGGTAGATGCTGGTGCCGTTCCAGAAGCCCTCGCGTGCCAGGGTGCGGATGTTGCCGGCGTGTTCCGGCGCGAATTCAGGCGCCAGTTCGATGATGACGCGACCGGCGTCCAGGTCCATGTACAGCAGGTTCTCGGCGGCCGGTGCATGCCAGTCGCTGTCCGGCGAAGCGGCGAGGATTTCCTGCACGCTGCGGTACTTGGCCGGCGCATCGGCGGCCAGCACCGGCAGCGGGGACAGCGTCAGGGCCAGGGCCAGCAGGGTTGGGCGTAGCGTCATCGGGCGCGTTCCGTGGTCGGGTGTGGGCCGATTCTGCGTGATCGCCCGGTGCCGCCGCCAGACCGTGCCGGGAGTGGGGTGACTATCGGCACATCCACTATAGCGAAGTGAGTAATAGTGTTGGCTTCAGGCTAGTTGGCAGGAGCAAGGCCATGGGCGACTTCGAAGCCCAACTGCGCAAATTCCAGAAGGAGCTCAGCGCCGGCACAGTCTCGCTGGCGCTGCTGGCGGTACTGGCCAAGGCGCGGGAGCCGCTGTACGGCTACCTGATCGCCAAGGAGCTGGAGCGCACCGGCGATGGCGTGCTCAGCGGCAAGCAGAGTGCGTTGTATCCGGTGCTGCGGAACCTCGAGGGCGCCGGCCTGCTGGAAAGCCATGTCGAGCCGTCGGTAGCCGGACCGCCGCGGCGCTATTACCGCATCAATGACGAGGGCCGTGCCGTGCTCAAGCAGTGGATCGCGGCCTGGAACGCCACCCGGGACTCGCTGGAGTCCGTACTGGAGGGAGTGGAACGATGAACAACGAGATCCATGCGCGGCCGCTGCCGACCACGATTCCCGAGTATCTGGAACAGCTGCGCGCGGCACTGGCCGGCGCGGACCCAGCGATGATCCAGGACGCGTTGTACGACGCCGAGGAATACCTGCGCTCGGAGCTGGCCGAACAACCAGGCAGGAGCGAGGCCGAGGTGATCGCCGGCGTCGCTGGCAGCTATGGCGCGCCGGAAGAAGTGGCCGATATCTACCGCGAGACCGAGGTGACGGTGAACCGCGCGCTGCGCACGCCGCTGCCCGGGCGACCGCCGGTGGCGGCGCCGCCGCTGGCGGCAGGCGTCGCTGCTGGCGCTGCCGGCGTGGCTGCAGCAACGACGAAGCCGCGCTCGGCGATGGCGCGTTTCTTCGGCGTGGTACTGGACCCGTATACCTACGGCGCGCTGTTCTACATGCTGCTGTCGCTGGTCACTGGCATCTTCTTCTTCACCTGGGTGGTGACCGGGCTGTCGCTGTCGATGTCGCTGCTGATCCTGATCATCGGCATTCCGGTGTTGCTGCTGTTTCTGGGCTCGGTGCGGGTGCTGTCGCTGGTGGAAGGCCGCATCATCGAAACCCTGCTGGGCGTGCGCATGCCGCGCCGGCTGACCTACGCGGACAAAAGCCTGGGCTGGACGACGCGGATCGGTGCGATGTTCACCGACAGCCACACTTGGCTGACGCTGCTGTATTTCCTGCTGATGCTGCCGCTGGGCGTGGCCTATTTCAGCCTCGCCACCACGCTGCTGTCGACCTCGTTGGCGCTGCTGTTCGCACCGTTGGCCGATGTGCTGTTCCACCAGCCGGTGGGCATCTGGGTTGACGGCGTGAATCTGGCCGAAGGCTTCTGGCTATGGCCGGTGCTGGTGATCGCAGGTGTGCTGCTGCTGTTCGCCACGATGCATCTGGCGCGGGCCATCGGCAAGGTGCACGGCGCCGTGGCCAAGCACCTGCTGGTGCGGTTGTAGGCGGTACAGGAGGAAGAAACGAACGGGGCGCCAAGGGCGCCCCGTTCTCGCGTGCTGGTCACTGGATGCGGCCTCAGTGCAGCGCACCACCGGCAGGAGCAGCAGCAAAACGGGAAGGCAATGAGCCAGGACACGCCCCAGGCGCCGAACCATCTGGACGTGAGATGAGGTGACAGGCCGAGGCTTTTCACGGTGCTTGTCAGCGATACGGCGCTGGTCATCAGGATGGACATCAACAGCGGCATGACCCACGCCCCTCAGCGCGCAGGAAGTTTGGGAATGCCGAGGAATAGAGTGGTTTCTTGTGAAGCGTTCACGAATGATCTCCTGGATCCGGTCAAGCAAAGGCGCCTCCCGCCCGTAGGAGGGCGAACGGCCCCTGCAGGGCCGGAGTCGATGGGCGCGTTGGTTGACGTGAACGCTTACGGCCCTGGCGGGAGCCGAGAGGACGGAGCGCGTGGTAAGTACGCCGTGCTGTCCTGGCAAGGAGCCAGTGAGCGCACCTTGTCGCGATATCGCCTTTGGAGCAGCTCAACTTTGCCCGCGTTCGCTTCGATCACCTTCCCATGAAGGAAAGGCTCCCGGGGATGCCGGATGCTTCAACGCTGCGCGCGGCGACGCAGCGGAGTGACGTTGCTGGCGGACTTCCTCGCCTTCTTCGCGGCCGGCTGCGCGGACTGCGCGCCGAAGAAATCGCGCACCTTCGGGTAGACCACCTCGCGCCAGCGGCGGCCGCTGAAGATGCCGTAGTGGCCGGCGCCTTCGACGATGAAGTGATCGCGGCGCGCGGCCGGAATGCCGGTGCAAAGTTTCTGCGCGGCTTCGGTCTGGCCCAGCCCGGCGATGTCGTCCAGCTCGCCCTCGATGCTCAGCAGTGCGGTGTCGCGGATGGCCGAAGGATCGACGTGTTCGCCACGCACATACCACTCGCCGCGCGGCAGCAGGAATTCCTGGAAGACCACGCGGATCGTGTCCAGGTAGAACTGTGCCGGCATGTCCAGCACGGCGTTGTATTCGTCGTAGAAACGGCGATGCGCATTGGCATCGTCCAGGTCGCCCTTGACCAGGTCGGTATAGAAATCCCAGTGCGACATCAGGTGGCGGCTGGGGTTCATCGACATGAAGCCGGCATGCTGCAGGAAGCCCGGATAGACCCGGCGCCCCTGGCCCGGATACGGTGCCGGGATGGTGTGGATGACGTTGTTCTCGAACCAGGACAGCGGATTGCGCGTGGCCAGGTTGTTCACCGCGGTGGGGCTGCAGCGTGCATCGATCGGCCCGCCCATCATCACCAGCGAGCGCGGCGTGGTTTCGCCGCGGGCTGCCATCAGCGATACCGCGCCCAGCACCGGTACGGTCGGCTGGCAGACGCTGACCACGTGCAGCCCGGCGGCGCCGAGGTGGCGGATGAACTCCTGCACGTACTCGACATAGTCGTCCAGGCCGAACTCGCCCTGTTCCACCGGCACCATGCGCGCGTCCACCCAGTCGGTGACATAGACGCGGTGGTCGCGCAGCAGGGTGCGCACGGTGTCGCGCAGCAGCGTGGCGTGGTGGCCGGACAGCGGGGCCACCACCAGCACCGCGGGCTGGGCGAGCAGGGCTTCGACCCTGGCGCCGTCGTTGCTGTGGCGCTTGAAGCGCAGCAGCCGGCAGAACGGCTTTTCCAGTTCGGTGAGCTGGGCGACGGGAACGACCTCGCCATCGAGTTCCAGCTCGTGGATGTCCCACTCGGGCTTTTCGTAGTCCTTGCCGAGGCGGTGGAACAGTTCGTTCATCGCCGCCAGCCGGTCGGCGCCGGGCATGGACGACCACCAGTGCCCCGGGTTGTTGAAGAACGCCGCGTTGGCCTGCGCCTGGTGGACCCAGGGCGCGAGCAGATTGCGGGTCATCTCATGCAGTTGATAGAGCATGCCGGGCAATATGTATGGTCATATGGTGCCATGCAGCATAACGCAAACCGGCGCGCACGGGGTTAAGCCGTGGTGCCGCCCGCGGGACATCCCGATTGCGTAGTGCCGGGCAGCGGCCGGCAGCCGGCCTTCAGGGGGAGCTTTCCAGTGCGGCCATGTCTTCGCCGAGCATCGGCCCCAGCCAGCAATGCGAGCCTGCCGCGCGGAAGCCGGCATCCCGCAGCTGGCGGCGATACCAGCGCGCCGGACGCGCCTGGAAACCTTCGTGGTCGCCGTGGAATTCGTCCTCGGCGGCGAAGGTTTCCAGGAAGGCCACGCCACCGCACAGTTCGGCCAGGCCGGCCAGGCCCTGGCGCAGTTCGCGGCTGGGCACGTAGTGCATGACATCCGAACAGACCAGCAGGTCCACCGGCGCGCACGGGCGCAGCCACTGGAAATCGCCGAAGCGCGCCAGATGCAGATTGCGGCTGCGGCCATAGCGACGCACGGCGTACTCGCTGCCATCGAACCCCATGTAGTGCAGCTTCGGCCGCAGTTTCAGCAGGGGCGCGCGCCACGCGCCTTCGCCGCAGCCGATGTCGAGCACGCTGCGGACCGGGCGCTCCAGGTAGTACTCGGCGGTGGCCACGGCCAGCTGCACCTTGCGCGCCAGCCGCGCGGGGCCGCCGATGTCGCCGCGGCGGTACCAGCGCTGGAAGTAGGCGGCGTCGTATTGCTTTTCCTGCATGTGCGTGTCGGGAGCGGATGGGCGAAAATGCGGCCATCCTACGCCGCCGATGGAGCCAGCGCATGCAGTCGTATTTCTGGGTGAAGACCTTCCACCTCGTGTTCGTGGTGGCGTGGATGGCCGCGGTGTTCTATCTGCCGCGGATCCTGGTCAACATCGCCGAGGCCGCCGGGCAGGCCCAGGTCGGCGAACGCCTGCAGTTGATGGGGCGACGCCTGTACCGCTTCGGCCACGTCATGTTCGGCCTCGCCTTCGTACTGGGGCTGGTGCTGTGGCTGGGCTACCGGGTACTGCCGGATTTCCCGACCATGGTCGCTCCCGGCGCCGCCGGCTGGCTGCATGCCAAGCTGGGGCTGGTCGTGCTGCTGCTGGCGTATTTCATCTTCACCGGGCGCTGGCTCAAGGGCGTGGACAAGGGCAGGACGCTGCCATCGTCGCGCACGCTGCGCTGGTTCAACGAGCTGCCGCTGCTGCTGTTCATCGCCATCGTCTATCTGGTGCTGGCCAAGCCGTTCTAGCCGTTGGTGCGGATGGCGCGGGCGCTGCGTCGCGGGAAACGGGGCCTGTTCTTCGCTCCGTGAAAAACCGAAGGCCGGCATGGCCGGCCTTCGGTCGATGCCTTGGCCAAGCGGGCTTACGCCGCTTCGTAGGCACCATAGCTGCGCAGGCGCTCGTAGCGCTTGGCCAGCAGTTCGTCGACCGGCAGTTTTTCCAGGGCGTCCAGTTCGTTGAGCAGCACCGCCTTCAGGCGCTTGCCCATCTGCTTCGGGTTGCGGTGGGCGCCGCCGATCGGCTCGCGCACGACCTTGTCGATCAGGCCCAGGCCCTTCAGGCGCGGGGCGGTCATGCCGAGCTGCTCGGCCGCTTCCTTGTTCTTGCCGGCGTCCTTCCACAGGATCGAGGCGCAGCCTTCCGGGCTGATGGTCGAATAGACGCTGTACTCCAGCATCACGGTGCGGTCGCCCACGCCCAGCGCCAGCGCGCCGCCGGAGCCGCCTTCGCCGATCACCGTGCAGATCACCGGCACCTTCAGTTCGGCCATTTCCATCAGGTTGCGGGCGATGGCCTCGGACTGGCCGCGCTCCTCGGCGTCGATGCCCGGCCAGGCGCCGGCGGTGTCGATCAGGGTCAGCACCGGCAGGCCGAAGCGCTCGGCCATCTTCATCAGGCGCAGCGCCTTGCGGTAGCCCTCCGGCTTGGGCATGCCGAAGTTGCGCTTGATCTTTTCCTTGGTGTCGCGGCCCTTCTGGTGGCCGATCAGCATCACCGGGCGGCCGCCGATGCGGGCCAGCCCGCCGACGATCGCCTTGTCGTCGGCGAAGGCGCGGTCACCGGCCAGTTCCTGGAACTCGTCGCAGAAGATGCCGATGTAATCCATGGTGTAGGGGCGCGACGGGTGGCGCGCCACCTGCAGCACCTGCCAGGACGACAGGTTGCGGAAGATCTGCGCGGTACGCAGGCGCAGCTTGTCTTCCAGTGCCCGGACCTCGGCTTCGACATTGACCGCCGGGCCTGCGCTGGCGCTGCGCAGGTCCTGGATCTTGGCTTCCAGATCGGCGATGGGCTGCTCGAAATCGAGGTAGTTCGGATTCATCGGAAACCGTCTTGAATGAAAGTGGGGAAGTGTATCCGAACGCGTCGGCGTGACCCGTACGCGGCCGTCCGGACCTAGGTGGCCCAGGGCGGGCTGTAGGCCAGCTTGACGCGGCGCACCGCCGGGTCCTCGCGCAGGGCGTCGAGCAGCTGCGTGCTGACCCGTACCGCGCCGCTGCCGCCGAGGTCGAGCATGCCGGCGACGCCGCCCTCCTTGCCCCGCAGCAGCAGGTCCAGGCGGATCGGGGTGCGCCCCGGGCGGTGCGTGGCCAGCAGCGGTTCGATGCGCTGCCAGATCGGGCCGCCGCGGCCGTCCACGCGCAGCGACAGCCGCACCGCATGGTCGGCGCACAACTGCTCGAAATCCCAGCACTGGCGGATGCGCAGCGCGTAGCCGCCGTTGAATTCGTCCTCGCGCAGGCCGCCCTTGACCACCAGGATGCGGTCCTTGGTCATCAGGTGGCCGAACTCGGCCAGGCCATCGGAGAAGGCGCTGCATTCCACGCGGCCCTTGCCGTCCTCCAGCTGCACGAACACCTGGCTGTCGCCCTTGCGGCGCACGCCGATGACCATGCCGGCTAGGATCACCGGCGCTTCCTGGCGCCAGCCGCGTTTCTCGCCGTCGCGCGGCGGCGGTGCCGGCGCGACCAGCTTGTCCAGCGCGCCCAGGTCGGTGCCGACCAGTTCCTTGACGTCGTCGGCATACGGGTCGAACGGATGGCCGCTGAGGTAGAAGCCCAGCGTCTCGCGCTCGCCATTGAGCAGCTGCGCCACCGGCCATTCGCGGCTTTCCGGCAGGTCCAGCTGCGCGGCGGCGTTGACCGGGTCGGGCGCGCCGAACAGCGAGTTCTGGCCCGACGCCTTCTCACGCGCCATCTGGTCGGTGGCCTTGAGCACTTCGGGCAATTGCAGCATCAACGAGGCGCGGTTCCGGCCCAGGCCATCGAGCGCGCCGCACTGGATCATCGCTTCCAGCGTGCGGCGGTTGAGCTTGGCCGTTTCCACGCGCGCGCAGAAATCCAGCAGCGAGGCGTACTCGCCGCCGCGCAGGCGCTCGGCCACCACCGCTTCGCAGGCGCCCTGGCCGACGCCCTTGATCGCGCCCAGCCCGTAGCGGATGGTGTCGGCGCTGGAAGCCTCGAACATGTAGGCCGAGGCGTTGACCCGCGGCGGCTCCACGTTCAGGCCGAGGTTGCGCACCTCGGCCAGGAAGCCGACCACCTTGTCGGTGTTGTCCATGTCCGAGGACAGCGTCGCGGCCATGAACTCGGCCGGGTAATGACGCTTGAGCCAGGCGGTCTGGTAGCTGACCAGCGCGTAGGCGGCGGCGTGCGACTTGTTGAAGCCGTAGCCGGCGAACTTCTCCATCAGGTCGAAGATCTCGTCGGCCTTGGGGCCGTCGACGCCGCCCTTGGCCGCGCCTTCGCGAAAGATCTCGCGGTGCTTGGCCATCTCGGCCGGCACCTTCTTGCCCATCGCGCGGCGCAGCAGGTCGGCGCCGCCCAGCGAGTAGCCGCCGACGATCTGCGCCATCTGCATGACCTGCTCCTGGTACACCATGATGCCGTAGGTGTCGCTCAGGATGGCCTCGGTGCGCGGGTCGGGATAGATGATCTCTTCCTGCCCGTGCTTGCGCGCGTTGAACGAGGGAATCAGGTCCATCGGGCCCGGGCGGTACAGCGACACCAGCGCGATCAGGTCCTCGAAACGGTCCGGGCGCGCGTCCTTCAGCAGGCGGCGCATGCCCGAGGATTCGAACTGGAACACCGCGCCGGTATTGCCGTTGGCGAAGATGTCCTTGTAGGTGGGCGCGTCGTCGAGCGGGATCGCGGCGATGTCCACCGGCGGGATGCCGGCGCGCTCGTGGCGCTTGTTGATCGCCTTCACCGCCCAGTCGATGATGGTCAGCGTGCGCAGGCCGAGGAAGTCGAACTTCACCAGGCCCACTTCTTCCACGTCGTTCTTGTCGAACTGGGTGACCGGGTTCCTGCCCAGGCTGCCTTCGTCGTGTTCGGCGTACAGCGGGCAGAACTCGCTCAGCGGCTCGGGGCCGATCACCACGCCGCCGGCATGCTTGCCGGCGTTGCGGGTCAGGTCTTCCAGCTGCAGGGCCAGGTCGATCAGGTCGCGGACGTCGTCCTCGGTCTCGTAGCGCTGGATCAGTTCGGACGAGGCCATTTCCGAATCCGGCCCTTCCTTGCCCTTGCCCAGCGCATCCTTCAGGCCGATGCCGAGGATGTTGGGGATCAGCTTGGAGACGCCGTCGACCAGGCCGTACGGGAAGCCGAGCACGCGGCCGGTATCGCGCACCACCGCCTTGGCCGCCATGGTGCCGTAGGTGATGATCTGGCTGACGCGCTCGCGGCCGTACTTGCGCGCGACGTAGTCGATCACTTCGTCGCGGCGGTCCATGCAGAAGTCGATGTCGAAGTCGGGCATCGACACGCGTTCCGGGTTGAGGAAGCGCTCGAACAGCAGGTTGTACGGCAGCGGGTCGAGATCGGTGATCTTCAGCGCCCACGCCACCAGCGAACCCGCGCCCGAGCCGCGGCCCGGGCCGATCGGGATGCCCTGGTTCTTTCCCCACTGGATGAAGTCGGCCACGATCAGGAAGTAGCCCGGGAAGCCCATCTTGATGATGGTGTTCAGCTCGAACTCGAGCCGCTCGAAGTAGTCCTCGCGGCTCATGCCCGGCGCAAGCGGATTTTTCTCCAGGCGCTCGGTCAGGCCGTCGCGCGACATCTTCTGGATCCAGGTGTCCAGGGTCTCGTCGTCGGGCACCGGGTAGTTGGGCAGGAAGTAGGTGCCCAGCCGCATCTCGACGTTGCAGCGCTGCGCCAGCGCCAGCGTGTTGTCGATCGCGTCGGGGATGTCGGCGAACAGCTCCGCCATCTGCTCCGGTGTCTTCAGGTACTGCTCGCGGCTGTACTCGCGCGGGCGCTTGGGATCGTCGAGCACGCGGCCGGTGGAGATGCACACGCGCGCTTCGTGCGCGTCGAAATCCTGCGGCGACAGGAAGCGCACGTCGTTGCTGGCGATCACCGGCAGGCCGCGCTGGCCGGCGGCCATCAGCGCGAACTGGTTGAAGGGCTCCTCGCCGTCGCGGCCGGTGCGGGTCAGTTCCAGGTGCAGGCCATCGCCGAACACGCGCTGCCAGTCGGCCAGCTGCTGCTCGGCCAGGTCATGACGGCCTTCGCCGGCCAGTCGCCCGGCCAGGCTCTGGCGCCCGGCCAGCGCGAACAGGTTGTGGCAGCCGTCCTTCAGCCATTGCGGGTGGATGGCGACGCCGCCCTCCGGGCGGTGGCCTTCCAGCCAGGCGCGGCTGAGCAGGCGCGACAGGCTCAGGTAGCCCTCGCGGTCGCGGCACAGCAGGGTCATGCGCCACGGGTCGTGGCCTTCCTCGGCGATCAGCACGTCGGCGCCGGCGATGGGCTTGATGCCCACGCCTTCGGCGGCCTTGTAGAACTTCACCAGCGCGAACATGTTGTTCAGGTCGGTGACCGCAAGCGCCGGCGCCCGCATCTCCACCGAGCGGCTGAGAAGGTTGGCCTGCTTGGCCTTCTTCGGATCGGCCTGGTCCGGCTTGGCCGGGACGCGGATGGTGGAGTCCACCATCGAGAATTCGGTGTGGACGTGGAGATGGACGAAGCGGGGAGTGCTCATGCCGGATCACTGCGATGACAGGGCAGGGTAGCGGCGGGGGGCGCGTGGAACAAGCTTGACAGGCGCCGCACGCAGCCACACGCAGGAGCGGCTTCAGCCGCGGGGAGCCTTGTCCAGCGACCTGGCTCCCGGAACAGGCGAAGCTTCCTTCGCGGCCGAAACCGCTGCTGCGGCATGCGCGGCATTGGGCCAGGCAATTCGGGAAGGCCCCATCGTGGCCGGGGCGGCTTCTACGGGGAGGGAGGCAGGCAGTCGCGGACCGGCGCGAAGCTGCGCCGGTGCTCGGGGCAGGGGCCATGCGCGCGCAGGGCCGCCAGGTGGGCGGGGGTGCCGTAGCCCTTGTGCTGGTCGAAGCCGTACTCGGGGTGGCGCTGGTGCAGCTCCTGCATGTAGCGGTCGCGGCTGACCTTGGCCAGGATCGAGGCGGCCATGATCGCGCGGTCGATGGCGTCGCCGCCGACCAGGGCCTCGGCCGGGCAGGGCAGGCCCTTGGGGATCTTGTTGCCGTCGATGCGGGCGAACCGGGCCACGTGGGCCACGCCTTCCACCGCGCGGCGCATGCCCTGCATGGTCGCCTGGAAGATGTTGATGCCGTCGATCTCGGCCACGTCCACCAGCACGATGCAGTGGGCCAGGGCACGCTCGAGGATGCGGTCGTAAAGCTGTTCGCGGCGCGCGGCGCTGAGCGCCTTGGAGTCGTCCAGGCCGTTGATGCGCGGCCGTTGCGGGTCGAACACCACTGCGGCCACGGCCACCGGGCCGGCCAGCGGCCCGCGCCCGGCCTCGTCCACGCCGGCAGTCAGGCGAGGGCCCTGGCGGGCGGCCAGCAGCCCGTCGTCGAACAGGGCGAGCGAGGAGGCGGCGGCGCGTGCGTTCACGCAGGCTCGGCCAGCAGCGAGGCCACCGCGTCGGCGGCGCGGGCGGAGGCGTCCTGGCGCAGCTGCAGGTGCAGGCGCTGGTAGTCGTCCTGCAGGCCGGCCACGCATCCGGGCTGCTCGAACCATTGCAGCACCGCCGCGGCCAGGCGCTCGGGCGTGCAGTCGTGCTGGATCAGCTCCGGCGCGAGGTCGCGGCCGGCCAGCACGTTGGGCAGGGCGTAGCGGTCGACCTTGACCAGCTTCAAGGCCCTGGCGATGCGGTAGGTCAGCTCCGAGACGCGGTAGCCGACCACCATCGGCCGCTTGACCAGCATGGTCTCCAGCGTGGCGGTGCCGGAAGCCAGCAGCACCACGTCGGCGGCGGTCACCGCGTCGCGGGCCTGGCCGTCGAGCACGTGCAGGCGCGCGGCGGGCAGGGCCGAGGCGGCGATCTGCTGGTCGATCAGTTGCCGGCAGCCGGCGTTGGCGGCCGGCACCACGATGTGCAGGTCGGGCATGCGCTCGGCCACCTGCCAGGCGGCCTCGAAGAAGGCCGGGCCGAGCCGGCCGATCTCGCCCAGGCGGCTGCCGGGCAGCACCGCCAGCACCGGCGCGGTGGCCGGCAGTGCCAGCCGGGTGCGGGCGTCGGCGCGGTCGCTGTCCAGCGGGATCGCATCGGCCATGGGATGGCCGACGAAACGCGCATCCACGCCATGGCGGGCGTAGATCGGCGGTTCCATCGGGAACAGGCACAGCACCATGTCGGCGCTGGCGCCGATCTTCTCGGCGCGCTTCTCGCGCCAGGCCCATACCGAGGGGCTGACGTAGTGCACGGTGCGGATGCCGCGCTGCTTGAGCCAGCGCTCCACGCCGAGGTTGAAGTCGGGTGCGTCGATGCCGATGAACACGTCCGGGCGCCAGTCGAGCACGCGCTCGCGGAACGCGCGGCGCAGCTTCAGCAGTCGCGGCAGGTGGCGCAGGATCTCGGCCAGGCCCATCAGCGCCAGTTCGCTGGCGTCGAACCAGGTCTGGCAGCCGGCGCCGCGCATGGCGTCCCCGCCGATGCCGGCGAACTCGGCATCGGGGAAGCGCCGGCGCAGTTCGGCGATCAGGCCGGCGCCAAGAAGGTCGCCGGAGGTTTCCCCGGCCACCAGCGCGATGCGCAGGGAGCCGGTGGCAGGGAAGCGGGAAGCGGCAATGGCAGATGCGGGGATGGCCGCGTGGCTGCCATCGTTCCCCGTTACCGCGTCCCGGCTCCCGTTGTTGCCGCTGGCACTCATCGCTGCAGCGGGCGGTCCGCGTGTTCGATGAAGTCCAGCATCTGCCGCACGTCGTCGCTGTCCCTGGCCTGCTCGGCCAGTTGCAGCTTGGCCTCGGCCAGCGGCACGCCGGCCACGTACAGGGTGCGGTAGGCGCGCTTGATGGCGCCGATGCGCTCGGCGTCGAAGCCGCGGCGCTTGAGGCCTTCGCTGTTGATGCCGCGCGGGCGCCCGTGGCCGTCGATGCCGACCATGGTGAATGGCGGGATGTCGCCGGTGACCAGTGCCCCCATGCCGAGGAAGGCATGGTCGCCGATGCGGCAGAACTGGTGGGCGCCAGCGAAGCCGCTGATGATCACCCAGTTGCCGACGCTGACGTGGCCGGCCAGGGTGGTGTTGTTGGAGAACACGCAGTGGTCGGCGACGTGGCAGTCATGGGCGACGTGGGTGTAGGCCAGCAGCCAGTTGTCGTTGCCCAGGGTGGTGACGCCGCCGCCGCCGGCGGTGCCGCGGTTGACGGTGACGAACTCGCGGAACACGTTGCGGTCGCCGATCACCAGTTCGGTGCGTTCGCCGGCGTACTTCTTGTCCTGCGGTTCGCCGCCGATGGCGGCGTGGCCGATGAAGCGGTTGTCGCGGCCGATGCGGGTCGGGCCATGGATGCTGCAATGCGGGCCGACGACGGTGCCGGCGCCGATCTCGACGTCGGCGCCGATCAGGCTGAACGCGCCGACGCGCACGTCGTCGGCGAGCCTGGCCGACGGATCGACGACGGCCGTGGGATGGATCAGGGGGGCGCTGTCGCTCATGCGCGGGCTCCGGTCGGGGTCATTCGCGGGTGCCGGCGCACAGCACCTCGGCATGCGCCACGACTTCGCCGTCCACCTTGGCCTCGCCGTAGTAGACGGCCATGTTGCGGATCACGCGCTTGACCTGCACGTGCAGCTCCAGCACGTCGCCCGGCACCACCTGCTTCATGAAGCGCACGTTGTCCACCTTGACCAGGTAGAACAGCTTGGACTGGGCGTCGCGGCCGAGGCTGAGCTGGGTCAGCACGCCGCCGGCCTGCGCCAGCGCCTCGATGATCAGCACGCCGGGCATGATCGGCTGGGTGGGGAAATGCCCCTGGAAGAACGGCTCGTTGATGGTCACGTTCTTGTGCGCGACGATCGTCCTGGCCTCGGTGTCCAGCGCGACCACCTTGTCCACCAGCAGGAACGGGTAGCGGTGCGGGATCAGCGTGCGGATGGTGTTGACGTCGATGGGCAACGGCAGCGGTGAGTTCATTCCTTCTCCTTGCTCACAGCCAGGACCCTGCGTGCCAGGCTGTCCAGCTGCTTGAAGCGCGCGGCGTTCTTGCGCCACGTGCGGTTGTCGGTCAATGGGGTGCCGGACGAATACTCGCCCGGTTCGGTGATGGAGTTGCGCACGACCGACTTGCCGGTGACGACGACGTGGTCGCAGATTTCCAGGTGGCCGACCACGCCGACCGCGCCGCCGAGCAGGCAGTAGCGGCCGATCCTGGCGCTGCCGGCGATGCCGGTGCAGCCGGCGATCGCGCTGTGCGCGCCGATGTGGCAGTTGTGGGCGATCTGCACCAGGTTGTCCAGGCGCACGTCTTCTTCCAGCACGGTATCTTCCAGCGCGCCGCGGTCCACGCAGGTGTTGGCGCCGATCTCGCAGTCGTCGCCGATGCGCACGCCGCCCAGCTGCGGCACCTTGATCCAGCGGCCGGCATCCATCGCCAGGCCGAAGCCGTCGGCGCCCAGTACGGCGCCGGGGTGGACGCGCACGCGCTTGCCGAGGCGGACCCGGGTGACCAGGGTGACGCGCGCGATCAGTTCGCAGCCGGCGTCCAGCGCGCAGTCCTCGCCGATGATGCTGCCGGTGCCGACGATGCAGTTCTCGCCGACCACGCTGCGCGCGCCGATGCTGACGAACGGGCCGATGTGGGCGCTGGCGGCGACCTGCGCCGACGGATCGATCACCGCGCTGGGATGTATGCCGGCCTCGCGCAGCGGCACCGTCTCGAACAGCGCGCCGATCTTGGCGAAAGTGGTGTACGGGTCCTTGGCGACCAGGGCGGTGCCGGGCGCGGCCTCGGCGTCGTCGGCGCGCAGCACGACGATGGCCGCCCTGCTGTCGGCCAGCTGCGCTCGGTAGCGCGGATTGGCCAGGAAGGTCAGCTGGCCGGGGCCGGCATGGGCCAGCGTGGCCACGCCATGGATGGCCGTGGACGGATCGCCGTGCACCTGCAGCCCGAAGCGCTCGGCCAGTTCCTGTGCGGTATGGGTCGGAGTATTCACGCCGGGAGTTTAGCGTCTGGAAGTGGCGCGGTCATGCGGCATGACTGCGGAGTGGGCCCGATATGCCTGTGCAGGCATCGCCACAGTGTAGGAATCGTTCTGGAGGAAAGCCCCCTTGGTAAGGGGGCGCGCCGAAGGCGGGGGGATCGGAAAGCCAGAGCGCGACCCATAGTTCCGCCGGGCGGAACTATGGGTACCCGGGGCATGGCCCCGGGTGCGGCGGGCAGTTCCTCAGAACTGCCCGCCGAAGGTGAACTGCAGGCGTTCGATCTCGTCGCCTTCCTTCTTCTTCAGCGGGAACGCATAGCTGATCGAGATCGGGCCGACCGGCGCGCGCCACAGCAGGGCGATACCGGCCGAGGCGCGAAGTTCGCCGGCATCGAAGTTCTTGGTGCCGTTGTAGACGTTGCCGAAATCGAGGAAGGCCGAGACGCGTGCCGACGGGCTGTCGAACAGCTTCGGGAAATAGGCCTCGACCGCACCGACCGTCTTCACCGAGCCGCCCAGCGGCTGCCCGCGGTAGTAACCGCCGATGACCTCCGAACGCGGTCCCAGGGTGTTGTCGCGGAAGCCGCGCACCGAGTTGGTGCCGCCGGCATAGAAGTTCTCGAAGAACGGCAGGCCCGAGGCGACGACCTGGCGGTGGTTGGCGGTCGGGTTGGTTGCGCAGTCCACCACCTCGGTGGTTTCCGGCGTACCCGGCACCGCGGGGGTATCGCCGTCGGCCGGCGTGCCGGGCGTGCCCGGGATCACGTTCCAGCAGATATCGCGGACCTTGTCCTTGCCGTAGGAGTCGCCATAGCCGAGCTCGACGCGGGTGTTGATCACCAGCGAGGGCATGATCGGCCAGTATTTGGAGATCTGGTAGCTGAGCTTGTAGTACTCGGCGGTGGAGCCGGGCAGGGTGGCTTCCAGGCCCAGGCGCTGGTAGGTGCCGCGGGTGGGCATGAAGTAATCGTTGCGGGTGTCGCGCGCCCAGCCCAGTTCGGTACGCCAGGAGTGGAAGGTGCGCGTGCCCATCGCATCGATGTAGTCGATGATCGCCTTCGGGGTGTAGCCGTTGTAGGTCGTGATCTGGTTGCTGTCGATGCCGAACATCAGCGAGAAGCTGTCGTTCTCGGTGATTGGCACGCCGAACACCATCTGCGCGGCACCGTTGGTGCTGTTGTACTGGGCGGTGTTGAAGTCCGAGTAGTCCAGCTCGCGCCAGGACAGGTTGTAGCCCAGCGACACGCCGTCGTCGGTGAAATACGGGTTCATGTACGAGAAGCCGTAGCGCTGCAGGTAGCTGCTGCGCGAGGCTTCGACCGAGACGCGGTTGCCGCCGCCCAGGAAGTTGTTCTGCGACAGCTGCACCGAGGTGGTCATGCCGTAGGACTGCGAATAGCCCAGGCCGAACACGAAGCTGCCCGAGGTGGTCTCCTTGACGTTGTAGACCACGTCGACCTGGTCGTTGCTGCCGGTGACCGGGGAGGTCTCGACGTCGACCGATTCGAAGTAGCCCAGGCGCTGCAGGCGGATCTTGGAGCGGTCGATGGCCGCCTGCGAGTACCAGGCATTCTCGAACTGGCGCATCTCGCGGCGCAGCACCTCGTCGGCGGTGCGGGTATTGCCCTTGAACACGATGCGGCGCACCGATACGCGCGGGCCGGGCACCACCTGCATGTTGACCGCCACCGTGCGATCTGCGCGGTTGCTGGTCGGGATCGGGTTGACCTTGGCGAAGGCGTAGCCGACGTTGGACAGCGTGTTGCTGATCGCGTCGGCGCTCAGTTCCAGCAGGCCGCGCGAGAACGTGTCGCCTGCCTTCTGGAACACCATGCGCTCGACGTTTTCCTGCGGCAGGACGGTATCGCCGGTGACCTTGATCTCGGAGATCTTGTACTGCTCGCCCTCGGTCACGCCGGCGGTGATGAACATGTCGCGCTTGTCGGGGCTGATCGAGACCTGGGTGGAATCGACGCTGAAATCGACGTAGCCGCGGTCCAGGTACCAGGAGTTGAGCTTCTCCAGGTCGCCGGACAGCTTTTCCTTGGAGTACTGGTCGTCGCGGCGGTACCACGAGGCCCAGTTGTGCTCCTTGGATTCCCAGGTATCGAGGATGTCCGCGGACTCGAACTTCTCGGGGCCGACCAGGTTGACGTGGCGGATCTTGGCCGCCTTGCCTTCCTTGACGGCGATGGCGACGTCGACGCGGTTGCGGTCCAGCGGGCTCACCGTCGGGGTGATCTCGACGTTGTACTTGCCGCGGTCGTTGTACTGGCGGCGCAGTTCCTGGGTCACGCGGTCCAGGCTCAGACGGTCGAAAGTGCCGCCCTCGCTCAGGCCGATGTCGCTCAGGCCCTTGAGCAGCTGCTCGCTCTTGATGTCCTTGTTGCCGGTGACGGTCAGCTTGTTGATCGCCGGGCGCTCCTTGACCGTGACCACCAGGATGTCGCCCTGGCGGTCCAGCTGCACGTCCTCGAAGAAGCCGGTCTTGTACAGGGCGCGGATGGTATCGCCGACCTTGGCGTCGTCGACGCGGTCGCCGCGTTCCACCGGCAGGTAGGTGAAGACGGTACCGGAAGAGATGCGCTGCAGGCCGTCCACGCGGATGTCGCTGGCGGTGAAGGGCTCGGCTGCCTGCGCGAGCGCGGGCGCGGCCAGACCGGCGGCGAGGGCGAGGGCAAGCAGGCGGCGATTGGGAAGTCGCGTCATGTCACGTCCGGTTGGAGTCGATTTCATTGTTGCGTGGGTGCCGGCGTATGACGACGTCAGCGGGAAAAAGTTCATCGCGGGACCAGGCCGAGGATGTCGTTGTAGAACGCCAGCCCCATCAGCCCGGCCAGCAGTGCCAGGCCGACGTACTGTCCGGCGGCCATGGCGCGCTCGCTCAACGGGCTGCCCTTGACCAACTCGATAAGGTAATACAGCAGGTGACCGCCGTCCAAGATCGGAATCGGCAGCAGGTTGATGATGCACAGGCTCAGCGACAGCAGGGCCAGGAAGTACAGGAACCAGTCCACGCCGCGTTCGGCCGAGGCATTGGCGACGCGGGCGATGGTGATCGGCCCGGAAATGTTCTTGACCGAGGCATGGCCGGTGAGCATGCGCCGCATCATGCCGAGGGAATCACCGGCCAGCCGGCCGGCCTCGCGCACGGCGGCCGGCAGCGCCGCCAGCGGCCCATACTGCTGGCGGGCGTCGTAGGCCGGCGCCTGGCCGGTGACGAAGCCCACGCCGAGCAGCCAGCGGTCCTTGCCCGCCTCGTCCGTTGCCTTCTGCGGCTGCAGTTCCAGGGCCAGGCGCTGGCCGTCGCGTTCGACCTCGATCATGCCCTGGCCGCCGCGCTCGCCCAGCCGCTGCACCAGCCCCGCGACCTGGTCGGCGCTTTCCACGCGCAGCCCGTCGATGGCCAGGATCAGGTCGCCGCGCTGCAGCAGGCCGCTGGCGGCCGAGCCTGCCACCACCGATTCGATCTGTGCCGGCTGCAGCCAGAACTGCCAGGCCAGGCCGGCCTGCACCGGCACGGTGCGT
This sequence comes from Stenotrophomonas nitritireducens, assembly GCF_001431425.1. GTDB lineage: Bacteria > Pseudomonadota > Gammaproteobacteria > Xanthomonadales > Xanthomonadaceae > Stenotrophomonas > Stenotrophomonas nitritireducens. The sequence continues at coordinate 15,904 of NZ_LDJG01000004.1, read as the reverse complement.
TCGTCGAAACCGGCCGGCAGGGTGGACAGCGGCAGCACGCGGGTATGCGCATTGTCCAGCGGGTCGAGGACGCGCACCCTGGCGTCCTGGCGGTCCATGGCGGCGGTGGTGAGGGCCATGCTGGCCTCGGCCCAGGTCGCGACGGTGCGGCCGTCCACGTCGACGATGCGGTCGCCGGCGTTGAGGCCGGCGGCGGCGGCCATGCCGCTGCTGCGGCCGATGGTCGCCGAGTAATCCTGGCGGCCGATCACGAACATCACCCACAGCAGGGCGATGCACAGCAGCAGGTTGGCGGCCGGGCCTGCGGCCACGATCGCGATGCGCTGCCATACGCTCTTGTTGTTGAAGGCCACGACGCGCTCGCCGGCCGGGACCTCGACCTCGCGCTCGTCCAGCATTTTCACGTAGCCGCCGAGCGGGATGGCGGCGATGGCGAACTCGGTACCGTTGCGGTTGCGGCGGCTCCACAGCGGGCGGCCGAAGCCGACCGAGAAGCGCAGCACCTTCACGCCACAGCGCCGGGCCACCCAGTAGTGGCCGAATTCATGGAACGTCACCAGCACGCCGAGGCTGACGATCATCCACCACACGGAACCGAGGAAGTCAGCCATGGTCGCGGCTCGGTTGGAAGACGGGGTCAGGCATGGGGCAGGCGGGCGATGGCGGTGGTGGTGACCTGGCGGGAGCGCGCGTCGGCCGCCAGCAGGGCGTCCAGTGTATCGGCAGCCATGTGAGGCAGGGCGGACAACGCGTGTTCCACCAGCGCAGGGATCGACAGGAAGCCTATGCGGCCCTGAAGAAAGGCTGAAACGGCGACTTCGTTGGCGGCGTTCAGGATCGCCGGGGCGCTGCCGCCGGCCTCCATCGCCTGCCAGGCCAGGCGCAGGCAGGGGAAGGCGTCCAGGTCCGGGGCCTCGAAGTCGAGGCGGCCCTGGGCCAGCAGGTCGAGTCCGGCCACCCCCGATTCGATGCGCCGCGGCCAGCCCAGGCCCACCGCAAGGGTGGTGCGCATGTCCGGCAGGCCAAGCTGGGCCAGGGTGGAGCCGTCGATGAACTCGACCAGCGAATGCACCAGGCTCTGCGGGTGCACCAGTACGTCGATGCGCGCGCCGGGCACGCCGAACAGGTGGTGCGCCTCGATGACCTCCAGGCCCTTGTTCATCAGCGTGGCCGAATCGACCGAGATCTTCGGGCCCATCGACCACTTGGGATGGGCTACCGCCTGGGCCGGGGTCACCGCTTCCAGTTCGGCGCGGGTGCGGCCGCGGAACGGGCCGCCGGAGGCGGTGAGCAGGATGCGGCGCACGCCGGCGCCTTCGACGCTGGCGTCGCGCGAGCGCAGGCACTGGAAGATGGCGTTGTGCTCGCTGTCGATCGGAATGATGTCCGCGCCGGCCGCGGCCGCCTCGCGGGTCAGCAGCTCGCCGGCCAGCACCAGCGACTCCTTGTTGGCCAGCAGCAGGCGCTTGCCGGCGCGGGCCGCGGCCAGGGTCGAGGACAGCCCGGCCGCGCCGACGATGGCTGCGACCACCGTGTCGCAGGCGTCGCCGGCGGCAAGCGCGTCGATCGCCGTGGCGCCGGCGTGGGCCTCGGTCGCCAGGCCGGCGTCGCGCAGCCCGTCGCGCAGGCGCTGGAACAGTGCCGGGTCGGCGATGGCGGCGTGCTTGGGCCGGTGGCTCCGGCACAGCGCGACCAGCGCATCGACGTTGTTGCCGGCGGCCAGAACGCTGGCGCGCATCTGCTCCGGATGGCGGGCGATGACGTCCAGCGCCGAGGTGCCGATCGAGCCGGTGGCGCCAAGGATGGCAACCCGGCGCGGGGCATCCTGGTGGAAAGGCGAAGAAACGGACATGTCAGAAACCGAAGATTTCCTTGCCCAGCGCGAACACCGGCAGGGCGGCCAGCACGCCGTCGATGCGGTCCAGGACGCCGCCGTGGCCGGGAATCACGCTGCCCGAGTCCTTGGCGCCGGCGTGGCGCTTGAGCAGGCTTTCGAACAGGTCGCCGAGCACCGAGGCCAGCACCGCGACCGCGGCCACCAGCAGCAGCCAGCCGATATCGGCTGGCTGCACGCCGGCCAGCCAGCCGAACCCGACGGCGACGGCCAGGCCGGCGACCAGTCCGCCCAGCAGGCCTTCGATGGTCTTGTTGGGGCTCACGCGCGGGGCCAGCTTGTGCCTGCCGAAGGCGCGGCCGGCGAAATAGGCGCCCGAATCGGCGGCCCAGACGATGGCCAGCGCGGTCAGCAGCCAGCGGTTGCCATGCGGCCCGCCGGCGTGGATCAGCACCAGCGCCGCCCAGGCCGGGACGATGGCCAGGCTGCCGGCGGCCAGCTTGAGCATGCGCGCGCTGCTTTCCTCGTGCGCGCCGAAATCGAAGAAGCGCAGCCACAGCAGCGCCAGCAGCCAGAAGCCGACCCCGGCCAGCGCGGCCAGCTGGAACAGCACCAGGCTGCCGGCCGATGCCCACACCAGCAACACCATCAGCAGCAGGTTCAGCACCAGCAGCACGGTGCGCGGCAGGCCGTCCACGCCCGTGAGCCGGAACCATTCCCACAGGCCGGTCAGGAACACCAGCGCGGCGGCGGCGGCCAGCCACTGGGTAGGCAGCAGCAGGATCGCGCAGATGGCCACCGGGGCCATGATCAGCGCGGCGATGACACGGGTCTTGGTCATGGGGAAACGGTCTCCGTGGCCGCCGCGGCGACCTGTGCGCTTGTCAGTCCATAGCGGCGCTCGCGCTGCGCGTAGTCGTCCAGCGCCCGTTGCAGGAGGTCGGCATCGACATCCGGCCACAGCACCTCGGTGAACCACAGCTCGGTGTAGGCCAGCTGCCACAGCAGGAAATTGCTGATGCGGGTATCGCCGCCGGTGCGGATGAAAAGGTCCGGCGGCGGCAGGTCGGTCAGCGCGACATGCCGGCCGAGCAGGTGTTCATCGATCTGTTCCGGCAACAGGGTGCCGGCGGCGACCTGCTCGGCGAGCAGGCGTGCGGCATGGGCGATGTCCTGGCGGCCGCCGTAGCTGGCGGCGATGCTCAGGGCCATGGCGCCGTTGCCGGCGGTGCGCTGCTCGGCCCGGTCCATGCGCTGGGCGATGCCGGAGGAGAAGCGCGAGCGTTCGCCGATGAAGCGCACGCGCACGCCGCGGCGGTCGAGCTCGTCCACCTCGCGGTCGAGCGCGCCCAGGAACAGCTTCATCAGCGCATCCACTTCTTCCTGCGGCCGTCCCCAGTTCTCGCTGGAAAAGGCGAACAGCGTGAGCGCGGCGATGCCGCGCTCCAGGCAGAAATCGATGGTGCGGTTGACAGCGCGCGCGCCGGCGCGGTGGCCGATCATGCGCGGGCGCCGCCGCTGCTGCGCCCAGCGGCCGTTGCCATCCATGATGATGGCAACGTGCGCGGGCAGGCTTGGTGCTGGCATGCCGTTGGGCATGGCGGACGGCACCGGTCAGACTGCCATCAGTTCCTGTTCCTTGAGCCTGACCACTTCGTCGACGTCCTTGATCGCCTTGTCGGTCAGCTTCTGGATATCGTCCTGCGCGCGACGGTCCTCGTCCTCGGTGATGGCCTTGTCCTTGAGCAGCCGGGCCACTTCCTGGTTGGCATCGCGGCGGATGTTGCGGATGGCGACCTTGCTGTCCTCGCCTTCCTTGCCGACGGTCTTGGCCAGTTCCCTGCGGCGCTCTTCGGTCAGCGGCGGCAGGTTCAGGCGGATCACCGTGCCCATGGTGGTGGGCGTGATGCCGATGTCCGACGCGTAGATGGCCTTTTCCACTTCCTTGATCATGTTCTTGTCGAACAGGGTGATGACCAGCGAGCGGCCTTCGGACACGCTGATGCTGGCCACCTGGTTCAGCGGCGTATCGGTGCCGTAGGCCTTGACCTTGATGCCGTCGAGCAGGGCCGGCGATGCGCGGCCGGTGCGGATGGTGGTGAGGGTGTGGCGCAGAGCGTCGAGGCTCTTGGCCATGCGCGCCTGCGCATCTTGCTTGATGTCGTTGATCATCGCCGGAATCCTGGATGTTTCTGGAACCGGCCGATTATAGGCGAACAGCCCTGCCGGCCGGACGGGAATCGTGGAGCGGGGCGCGCCGGCTTCCCTGCGCGCCCCTTGAGTCGTGCCGTGCCGGGCCCGTGCCGGCGGCGCGGGCCTGCCGGAGCGGGCGCGTCGTCAGTGGGCGTCGCGGCCGTGGACCAGGGTGCCGATGTTCTCGCCGCGCAGGATCTTCAGCAGCTCGCCGGGCTGGCCCATGTCGAACACGCGCAGCGGCAGGTCGCTGTCGCGGGCCAGGGCGAAGGCGGCGGTGTCCATGACTTCCAGGCCCTGGCTGATGACCTGGTCGTAGCTCAGGGTGTCGTAGCGCACCGCATCGGCGTGCTTGTTCGGGTCCTTGTCGTAGACGCCGTCGACCTTGGTGGCCTTGAGCAGCAGGTCGGCGCCGATCTCGATGGCGCGCAGCGCGGCGCCGGAGTCGGTGGTGAAGAACGGGCTGCCGACGCCGGCGGCGAAGATCACCAGCCGGCCCTTCTCCAGGTGGCGGATGGCGCGGCGGCGGATGTAGTCCTCGCACACGTCGTTGATCTTGATCGCGCTCATCACGCGCGCCTTGGCGCCGAGCTTCTCCAGCGCGTCCTGCATGGCCAGCGCATTGATGACCGTGGCCAGCATGCCCATCTGGTCGCCGGTGACCCGGTCCATGCCGCCGGCGGCCAGGCCGGCGCCGCGGAAGATGTTGCCGCCGCCGATGACCAGCGCCACTTCGGCGCCCGCCTGCTGCGCCTCGATGACCTCGCGCGCCAGGCGGTTGATGATCTTGGGGTCGATGCCGTAGTCCTCGTCTCCCATCAGCGCCTCCCCGGAAAGTTTCAGAAGGATGCGTTGGTAGGCGAGCTGGGACATGGGCGACCTCGGTGGCTGGAAAACGCGGGAATTCTAACGGATCGAGGGCATGCCGGGCAGCGCTTTTGTTGCGCTGCAATGACGGATTGCCACCCGCGTTCGCCCGTGTTCAGCCGGAAGCCGGCTGCGGCTCGGGGGCGCGGGCGATCACCCGGTTGCGGCCCAGGCTCTTGGAGCGGTAGAGCACATCGTCGGCGGCTTTGAGCAGATCCTGCACATTGGCAAAGCGCTCGTAGTCGCCATGCGTGGCCACGCCGGCGGAGAAGGTGACATGCAGCGGAGCGCCCTCGATCTCGGCCATCGGCGTGTGCGCGATGGTATCCAGCACGCGCCGCACCACCTCCAGCGCGAGGCGCTCGTTGGTGTCGGGGAACAGCACCACGAACTCCTCGCCGCCGAAGCGGGCGACGGTATCGCTGTTGCGCAGCTGTTCCTGCAGGTGCGAGGCGAAGGACTGCAGCACCTGGTCGCCGGCCAGGTGGCCGTGGGCGTCGTTGATCTTCTTGAAGTCGTCCAGGTCGATGAAGGCGATGGACAGCGGCTGGTTCATGTGCGCGGCGCGGGCGAACTCCTGCTCCAGCACCGTTTCCAGATGCCGGCGGTTGAGCACGCCGGTCAACGCGTCCAGGTGCGCCTGTTCGGCCAGGCGCCGGGCCATCAGCTCGAAATCGTCGGCGCGCCGGCGGGTGGTCGAGGCATCCTGCAGTTCGCGCAGGCTGCGCAGTTCCTTCAGTTCATTGGCGTGGTCGAGCAGGAAGTGCAGGCGCGCCGAGCTGGGCACCGGTACGTCGAGCAGGGCGCACAGTTCCGGCAACGCCTGGCTGACCCGCTGCAGCACCAGTTCGAAGCCCTGGCTGTCCATGCCCAGTTCCTGGTAAGCCTGCTGCAGGGCATGGCTGCGCGCGCTATCGGCATCCGGCGCCAGCCAGATTTCCGCCACGCAGCCGGACAGGGCGACGCAGCGCTGGAACGGGTCGGTCGGTTCCACCGGCGGCTCGCTGCGGGCGATCGCTTCCACCAGGTAGCGGGGCAGGTGCCACTGCTCGCACAGCTGGGCGCCGGCCTCGGCGTGGCTGCAGCCGAGGATGGCGCGCTCATGGGCGAGCAGTTCCTCGTTGCAGGTGGCGCTGTCGAACAGCGCCGGGTAGATGTCCGGGCTGGCCTGCATCAATGCCAGCGCGCCGATGTCCTGCAGCAGGCCGGCGAGCATCAGCTCCTCGACGCGCCGCACCCCGCAGCCCATGCCGAGGAAGCGCGCGGCCAGGGCGCAGAGCACGCTGCGGCGCCAGATGCGTTCCAGCAGGCGCGGGTCCTGGCCTTGCTTTTCCAGCGCATGCGCCAGGGAGAAGCCGAGCGCCAGCTGCAGGGTCGCGTTGAGGCCGAGCATGGTCAGTGCCTGCCCCAGGTTCTCGATCCGGCGCCGGCTGGCGTACAGCGGGGAGTTGGCGATGCGCAGCATGCGCGCGCTCAGGGCCATGTCCATCGCGATGGCATCGGCCGCGGTGGCGATGTCGGTCTCCGGATCCTGCGCCAATTCGATGATGCGGATGGCGATGCCGGGCGGCGAGGGCAGGTTGCGGCAGAGCGACAGCGCTGCGTTGAGCTCGGGGGACATGTCGGAGGAGGTGTTCAGCAGGCCATCAAGGATACGGACGGGGCGGGCGCCGGGGTGTTTGCGTCACAGTATCGGGCAATGGGACTTGAAGTCCACAGGAAAAACGGGGTCGGCTGCGTGCGCCGGATAAAAAAGAAGCCGCGGAGTCCGCGGCTTCTTCTGGGCTCCGGATCGGGGCCGTGTCAGACCTGCATCGCCTTGGCGACTTCGGCGGCGTAGTCCTCGACCACCTTCTCGATGCCTTCGCCGACCACCAGGCGCTGGAAGCCGACGACGTCGCCGCCGGCGGCCTTGACGGCCTGCTCGACGGTCTTGTCGCCGTCCAGCACGTAGCTCTGGCCGTACAGGGTCACTTCGCTGATGATCTTGTTGATCTTGCCGCTGATGATCTTCTCCAGGATCTCGGCCGGCTTGGCCTTGTCCTTCTCGCTCATCTTGGCCAGCTCGATTTCCTTTTCCTTGGCGACGAACTCGGCCGGCACGTCGGCGGCCTTGTTGTGCGGCGGGTTCATCGCGGCCACGTGCATGGCCAGGCCGTTGGCCAGCTCGGCGTTGCCGCCGGCCAGGTCGACCAGCACGCCGATCTTGCCGTTGGTGTGCACGTAGGCGCCGACGGTGTTGCCACCATCGACCTTGGCCAGGCGGCGGATCTGGATGTTCTCGCCCAGCTTCTGGATGGCGGCGGCGCGGGTTTCCTCGACGGTTTCGCCGGAAGCCAGCTTGGCCGACTTCAGGGCTTCCACGTCGGCGGCGCCCGAGGCCAGGGCGGCCGCGGCGACGGCATCGACGAACGCCTTGAAGTTGACGTCGTTGGCGACGAAGTCGGTTTCCGAGTTCACTTCGACCAGCACGGCCTTGCCGCCGTTAACGGCGACGCCGATGCGGCCTTCGGCGGTGACGCGGTCGGCCTTCTTGTCGGCCTTGGCGGCGCCGGACTTGCGCAGGGCTTCAGCGGCGGCGTCGATGTCGCCGTTGTTCTCGGCCAGCGCCTTCTTGCATTCCATCATGCCGGCGCCGGTGCGCTCGCGCAGTTCCTTGACCAGGGATGCGGTGATTTCAGCCATGGTTAAAACCTCTGAGAATTTGGGTGGATGTGTAGGAGCGGCGTAAGCCGCGAACAGGCTTCACGTGAAAGCCGCATCGCGGCTTACGCCGCCCCTACCGGGGGAAGCAGCCGCGCGATGGTCGCGCGGCTGCATTGCGCCACGATTACTCGGCGGCTTCGGCCTTCTTGGCGCGCGGCTTGCGGGCCGGCTTGGCTTCGCCTTCGGCGCCTTCGGCGAACTCTTCCTCGCGCACCGAGGCGGCGTTCGGGGCGGCGGCCTTGCCTTCCAGCACGGCGTCGGCGGCGGCGCGGGCGTACAGCTGCACGGCGCGGATGGCGTCGTCGTTGCCCGGGATGGCGTAGTCCACCAGCTCCGGGTTGTAGTTGGTGTCGACCACGGCGATCACCGGGATGCCGAGCTTCTTGGCTTCCTTGATGGCGATGTCTTCATGGCCGATGTCGATCACGAAGATCGCGTCCGGCAGGCGGTTCATGTCCTTGATGCCGCCCAGCGAGGCTTCCAGCTTGTCGCGCTCGCGGCGCAGGCCCAGCACTTCGTGCTTGACCAGGCGCTCGAAGGTGCCGTCGGTCTCGCCGGCTTCCAGTTCCTTCAGGCGCGCGACCGACTGCTTGACGGTGCGGAAGTTGGTCAGGGTGCCGCCCAGCCAGCGCTGGTTCATGAACGGCATGCCGCAACGCTCGGCTTCTTCCTTGATGGCGTCGCGCGCGCTGCGCTTGGTGCCCAGGAACAGGATGGTGCCGCGCTTCTGGGCAACGGACGAGATGAAGTTCATCGCATCGTTGAACAGCGGGACGGTCTTTTCCAGGTTGATGATGTGGATCTTGCCGCGGGCGCCGAAGATGTACGGAGCCATCTTCGGGTTCCAGTAACGGGTCTGGTGGCCGAAGTGGACGCCGGCTTCCAGCATCTGGCGCATGGTGATCTGGGACATTGCAGGACTCCTGACAGGGAACCGGCGATTCCGCCCGCGGGCAAAGTGTGCGGGACGCGTGGAAGCGCGCTGGGTTCCGGGGTTGGGCTTCCCTGCTGCCTCCGTGACCGACGACATGCGTACTGGGGCCTTGGCTCCAGCTGGCACGCGCACCCCGGCACGGATGGGGGCAGCAGGTGTGGATTCACCGGTGACGCCCGGTGTGGGCGGCCCGAAGCGGCCAGGGACCGGCGACGGAGCCGCGGAATTATAGGGGCAGGGCCTCCGGCGCGCAAACCGCCGCCCGGCCCGGCCACGCGCGGGCAGGGGGAGAGGTCGTTCAGGCAGGCGCCAATGGGTGATAATGGCGGCCATGAGCGTGAACCTGAAAACCCCCGAAGAAATCGCCAAGATGCGCATTGCCGGCCGCCTGGCGGCCGAAGTGCTGGACATGATCGGCGAACACGTCAAGCCCGGTGTCACCACCGAGGAACTGGACCGCATCTGCCACGACCACATCGTCAACGTGCAGGGCGCGATCCCGGCCAACGTCGGCTACCGCGGCTTTCCCAAGACCCTGTGCACCTCGGTCAACAACGTCATCTGCCATGGCATCCCCAGCGAGGCCAAGGTGTTGAAGGACGGCGACATCGTCAATATCGACGTGACGGTCATCAAGGACGGCTGGCACGGCGACACCAGCCGCATGTACTACGTCGGCACGCCGTCGGTGATGGCCAGGCGCCTGGTCGAAACGACCCGGGAAGCCATGTGGCGCGGCATCCGCGCGGTCAGGCCGGGCGCCACGCTGGGCGACATCGGCAACGCGATCCAGGAATACGCCGAGTCCGAGCGCTTCAGCGTGGTGCGCGAGTACTGCGGCCACGGCATCGGCAAGGTCTACCACGACGAGCCGCAGGTGCTGCATTACGGCCGCCCCGGCCAGGGGCTGGTGCTCAAGCCGGGGATGACCTTCACCATCGAGCCGATGATCAACGAGGGCACCCGCCATACCAAGGTGCTGCCGGACGGCTGGACCGTGGTCACCAAGGACCGCAAGCTCTCGGCGCAGTGGGAGCACATGGTGGCGGTGACCGAGGACGGCGTGGAAGTGCTGACGCTGTCGCCGGCCGAGGCCGAGCGCGCGCGATCCGGGGCGGCATGAGCCCACTGCCGGCGGATCTGGTCCAGCATGTACCGGACGCGCCGGCCGATCCCGCGGGCGATGCGCAGTGGGCCGCCGCGGCGCGGCAGTCGCTGGCCCACGCCGATGCACGGCTGGGCCGGCGCTTCGAGCAGGGCGACAACATCGAGCGCCTGCTGGCGCTGCGCGCGCGCAGCGCCGACCACCTGATCCAGCAGGCCTGGCGGCGTTGCCTGCCGGGCGCTGGCGGGCTGTCGCTGTTCGCGGTCGGCGGGTACGGGCGCGGCGAACTGTTCCCGCGTTCTGACATCGACCTGCTGGTGCTGGGCGAGCCTGAGATGCAGCAGGCGAACGAGGCCGCGCTGGCGCGCCTGTTCGCGCTGTTGTGGGATGCGGGGCTGCCGGCCAGCCATGCGGTGCGTTCGGCCGCGCAGTGCGTGCAGGCCGCGGCCGACCAGACCGTGCTGACCGCGCTGATCGAAGCGCGGCCGCTGTGCGTCGAGCCGGGTGCGCAGCAGGCGCTGGCGCGCGCGGTATCGCCGACCCTGGTCTGGCCGGCGCGCGAATATTTCCTCGCCAAGCGCGAGGAACTGCTGCTGCGCCACCAGCGTTTCGGCGACACCGCCGACAACCTCGAACCGGACATCAAGGACGGTCCCGGCGGCCTGCGCGACCTCAACACCCTGGGCTGGATGGCGCTGCGCGCGTTCGGCGTGAGCGACATCGACGCGCTGGTCGGGCTCGGGCACCTGGGGCTGGACGAAGCCGCCGCGCTCAAGCGCGAGCGCGCGGTACTGGCGCGGCTGCGCTTCGGCCTGCACCTGGTCGCGCAGCGCACCGAGGAGCGGCTGCGCTTCGACCACCAGAAGGCGCTGGCCGAGCGCATGGGTTTCGCCGACGACGCCGGCAATCTCGGCGTGGAAAAGATGATGCAGGGCTTCTACCGCAGCGCGGCGGTGGTGCGGCGGATCAGCGACCGCCTGCTGCAGCGCTTCGAGGAACAGTTCGACGGCGAAGCGTCTCCCGAGCCGGTCGGCGATGGCTTCTCGCTGCGCCGCGGCTACCTGTCCGCCGATGACCCGTTGTGGCCGCACGGCGACATCGCGGGCATCTTCGCCCTGTTCGCCTGCTGGGCGCGCACCCCGCAGGTGCGCGGCCTGCACTCGATGACCGCGCGCGGCCTGGCCGAGATGCTGGATGAGATTCCCGCCTACACGCAGGTAGGCGAAGCCGTGCGCGGGCAGTTCATCGGCCTGCTGCGCGGACCGCGCGCGGTGGACACGCTGGCGCGCATGGCGCGGCTGGGCGTGCTGGGGCAGTGGATACCGGCCTTCGCACAGGTGTCCGGGCGCATGCAGTTCGACCTGTTCCATGTCTACACCGTGGACCAGCACACGCTGATGGTGCTGCGGAACATCGGCGTGTTCGCCGCCGGCCGCGCCGACGAGCGTTTCTCCATCGCCCACGAGGTCTGGCCGCGGCTGCGCAAGCCGGAACTGCTGCTGCTGGCCGGGCTGTTCCACGACATCGCCAAGGGCCGCGGCGGCGATCATTCCGAACTCGGCGCGGTGGACGCGCGCGCGTTCTGCGCCGCGCATGGCCTGAGCGCCACCGACACGGACCTGGTGGCCTGGCTGGTGGAACAGCACCTGCGCATGTCGGTCACCGCGCAGAAGCAGGACATCACCGATCCGGAGGTGATCCACCGCTTCGCCGGGCTGGTCGGCAGCCGCGAACGGCTGGACTACCTGTACCTGCTGACCTGCGCCGACATCGCCGGCACCAGCCCCAAGCTGTGGAACGCCTGGAAGGACCGGCTGCTGGCCGACCTGTATTTCGCTGCGCGCCGCGCCCTGCGCGAAGGGCTGGAGCCACCGCTGCCGGAAGCCGAGCGGGTGCAGGAAGCGCGAGCCAACGTGCGCGGGCTGATGCGCGCGCTGGGCCATGCCGACGCGGTGATCGAGCGCCAGTTCGGCGCGATGCCGGACGAGAGTTTCATGCGTTTCCGCCCCGAGCAGCTGGTGTGGCAGGCCGCCTCGCTGATGGAGGTGGCGCGTGGCGGCACCCTGGTCAAGGCGCGGCGGATTGCGCCGGAGAGCGATGCGCTGGAAGTGTTCGTGCACTCGCCCGACCGCGACGGCCTGTTCGCCGCGATCGTGATGACGCTGGACCGCGCCGGCTACAGCATCCACCGCGCGCGCGTGCTCGACGGGCCGGAGGACACCATCTTCGATACCTTCGAGGTGACGCCGGCCGGCAGCTTCGCCGATGGCGACACCGCGCGCCTGGAGCTGCTGCTGCGCAAGGCGCTGGCAGGCAATATCCAGATACTGCGGCCGGCGCGGCGGGTGATCCCGCGCCAGCTCAAGCACTTCCGCTTCGCCCCGCGCATCGAGTTCATCGAGAACGCCGAGCACGGCCGCACGGTGCTGAACCTGGTGGCCCCCGACCGCCCCGGCCTGCTGGCCGACGTCGCGCACGTGCTGCGCGACCAGCGGTTGCGGGTGCAGGACGCGCGCATCGCCACTTTCGGCGAGCGCGCCGAGGACCAGTTCCAGCTCACCGACCGCCACGACCAACCGCTTACCGAAACCTCCCGGCAGGCTCTGCGCGACGCATTGCTGGCCTGCCTGGAACCCGATAGAACGCCAGGAGACCCCTACTGATGGCCACCAGGAAGACCCCCGCCAAGAAGACTGTGCCGAACAAGGCCGCCCCGGCTCCCAAGCCGGCCGCCAGCAAGGCCGTGCCGGTGAAGAAAGCGACGAAGGCCGTGGTGAAGAAGGCGCCCGCGATCAAGCCGAAGGCCGCGCCGAAGGCGGTCGAATCGATCGGCCCGCGCAGCCTGCGCAAGCCGCCGGCACCGGGCGTGGCGGAAATGAAGTTCGGCATCGAGAGCGCGTTCGAACGCCGCGCGATGCTGACCATGGACGAGATCGAGGGCTACACCCGGCCGCTGGTCAACCGTGTCATCGATGGCCTGGAGTCGGGCGAATTCCGCGTGGCCGAGCCGGACGGCAATGGCGGCTGGAAGGTCAACGAGTGGTTGAAGAAGGCGGTGCTGCTGTATTTCCGCGTCAACGACATGAGCGTCATGGACGGCCGCCCGGCGCCGTTCTGGGACAAGGTCGAATCGCGCTTCGCCGGCTACGGCGAGGCGGAGTTCCGCGCCGCCGGCGTACGCGTGGTGCCCGGCGCCATCGCCCGCCGCGGTTCCCACTTCGGCCGCGACGTGGTGCTGATGCCGAGCTTCACCAACATCGGCGCGCACGTGGGCGAGGGCACCATGGTCGATACCTGGGCCACGGTCGGCTCCTGCGCGCAGATCGGCAAGCACTGCCACCTGTCCGGCGGCGCCGGCATCGGCGGCGTGCTGGAACCGCTGCAGGCCAGTCCCACCATCATCGAGGACCACTGCTTCATCGGCGCGCGCTCGGAAGTGGTGGAAGGCGTGGTCGTCGGCCACCACAGCGTGATCGGCATGGGCGTGTTCCTGAGCCAGAGCACGCGCATCTACAACCGCGCCACCGGCGAGATCAGCTACGGCTACATTCCGCCCTACAGCGTGGTGGTGTCCGGTTCGCTGCCGAGCAGGGACGGCAGCCATTCGCTGTACTGCGCGGTGATCGTCAAGCAGGTCGATGCCCGCACCCGCAGCAAGACCAGCGTGAACGACCTGCTGCGCGGGTTGGCGGATTGAAGCAGGCAACGGGCGGGGAAACGGGTAGGGGCCGCGGCCCGCGCTTTCCCGCTTCTTGTCGTCTTCCCTCGTGTCCCGCTTCCCTCCACTCGTTCCACGCTCCAAGGATTCCATGACATGACGACCCTGTATGGGCTGAAGAACTGCGACACCTGCAAGAAGGCCAGCAAGTGGCTGGACCGCTTCGGCGTCGCCTACACCTTCGTCGATTACCGCGACAACAAGCCCAGCCCGGAAACGCTGGTCGAATGGGCCGGCAAGGCCGGCAGCTTCGCGGCATTGATCAACAAGTCCTCGACCACCTGGCGGCAGCTGCCGGACAACCGCAAGGCGGCCGCGTCGGATGCCGAATGGAAGTTGCTGCTGCGCGAGTACCCGCAGCTGATCAGGCGCCCGCTGGTCGTCACCGGCGACGGCGCGATGACGCAGGGTTTTTCCGACAACGGCTTCAAGCAGCGCTTCGGCGTCGCGTGACGGCACGCGCAGGAGCACGCCTTGGGGCGCTCCTGCAGGAGACATATCGCATGAACGATGTGCTTGAACTTACCTGTGAGCTGATCGCGCGCCCTTCGGTAACGCCCGAGGATGCGGGCTGCCAGCAACTGATCGGCGAGCGCCTGCAGGCCGCCGGTTTCGCCTGCGAACACCTGCGCCTGGGCGAGGTCGACAACCTGTGGGCCACGCATGGCAGCGGCGCGCCGGTGCTGGTGCTGCTCGGCCATACCGACGTGGTGCCCAGCGGCCCGATCGAGGCCTGGGCCAGCGATCCGTTCCGGCCGGAGGTGCGCGACGGCGTGCTGTACGGCCGTGGCGCGGCCGACATGAAGGGCAGCGTGGCCGCGTTCGTGGTGGCGGTCGAACGCTTCGTCGCCGACCACCCGGACCACGCCGGCACGCTGGCGGTGCTGCTGACCAGCGACGAGGAGGGCGATGCCATCGATGGCGTGCGCCACGTCGCGCGGCTGCTGCGCGAGCGCGGGCAGCGCATCGACTGGTGCATCACCGGCGAGCCGTCGTCCAGCGCCACGCTGGGCGACCTGCTGCGCGTGGGGCGTCGCGGCAGCCTGTCGGCGAAGCTGCGGGTCAAGGGCGTGCAGGGCCACGTCGCCTATCCGGAGAAGGCGCGCAACCCGATCCACCTCGCCGCGCCGGCGCTGGCCGAACTGGCCGCGCGGCACTGGGACGATGGCTACGAGAGCTTCCCCCCGACCAGCCTGCAGATTTCCAACATCGAAGCCGGCACCGGTGCCAGCAATGTGATCCCCGGCGAGCTGCGGGCGATGTTCAACCTGCGCTACAACCCGCACTGGAACGCCGCGCGCCTGGAGGCGGAGATCGCCGCGCTGCTGGACCGCCATGGGCTCGATCATGAGCTGCATTGGCACCGCAGCGGCGAGCCTTTCTACACGCCGGAAGGCCGCCTGCGCAGCGTCGCGCGCGAGGTGCTGGCCGGGTTCGCCGGCACCACGCCGGAGGAAAGCACCGGCGGCGGCACCTCCGATGCGCGCTTCATCGCGCCGCTGGGGGCGCAGTGCATCGAGGTGGGGCCGGTGAACGCCAGCATCCACCAGGTGGACGAACACGTGCGGCTGGACGATCTGCGGGCGTTGCCCGATCTTTACCGGCAACTGATCACCCGGCTGCTGGCCTGAACCATGCCTGCCTGTGGGTGGTGGGCAAGGCCGGGCTGACCCGCCTGCACCTGCCTTCGCCTTGGACGTGTTCGACCAGCGGCGTGTGCCGGCCTGCTGATCGGCGACCGGCTTGGCCTGGCGGTGCTCACCCCGGGGCGGAGCAGCCGCGGCGGTTGTACGGTCCGCGCCTCTGGGCAACGGCGTCCATGCCCTGCTGCCGTCGGCGTTCGACGCCACGCGGGCGCTGGCGGTGGGTGGCCAGGCTCTGGCTGGCGTGGCTGGCAGCGCTGCGCCGAGCATGGCGAGCCGTTGGCGGTGGTGATGGCCGACGTGGACCACTTCAAGCAGTTCAACGACAACCACGACCACCAGGCCGGCGACCAGCAACTGCGGCGGGTGGCCGGCGCGCTGGCCGCGGAGGTGTCGGGGGTCGACGAACTGGCCGCGCGCTATGGCGGCGAGGAATTCGTGCTGATCCTGCCCGGGATCGACCGCGCGGCGGCCATGCAGCGCGCCGAGCGCGCGCGGCGCCAGGCCGAAGCGGCGATGGCCACCGCTGGCCTGCCGGGCAGCATCAGCCTTGGCGTGGCGGTAACCGTGCCCGCCGCCGGTGGCGACCCGGCGCTGCTGGTGCGCTGCGCCGACCAGGCGCTGTACCGGGCTAAGCACGGCGGCCGCAACCGGGTCGAATGCGCCGGCGGGGACGATTTGGCCGTGCTCGCGCAGGCCGGTGTGATTGCCGCTGAAACTGTTGCGCGGCCCCCGCAACCCACGCTATCGTCGGCCCCATGAACCGCAACGCCTGCGCCAACGTGAATGCTTCGAACAATCGCAATAATGCGATTGCGAACAATCGCGCGCGGCCGATGCGGGTCTGCGACTGAGCCACAAGCACCATACGCCCAGTGACCAGAAAACCCGCATCGGCCGATGC
>NZ_LDJG01000039.1 GCF_001431425.1 Stenotrophomonas nitritireducens | reverse complement strand
CGCGCCTTCCGCGCGCGCTTCCAGCAATGGATGAACGGTCTGTGGCAGCAGAAGGACGAGGACATCGCCGCGCGGCTGGACGACCGCTCGCCGTAGGGCGGGGCGCCGCGCCGCCGGGGCATCACCGGCCAGGCCCGCCGGGCGTTGCCCGGCGCTACAGAGCCAGCCGTTCTGTAGAGCGGGGCACCGCCCCGCTAGGGCATCACCGGCCAGGCCCCACCGGGCGCTGCCCGGCGCTACAGAGCCGGGTCATCTTGTAGAGCGGGGCACCGCCCCGCTGGGGCCTGGCCATTGCGGTCGGCCTGCTCTGGTTCTTGCGCGTTTCCCGTTCCTCTACACTCGTTCCTTGTCCAACAGAGGAACCGCCATGTCTACCGCCTTCTATCCCATCGGAACGCCCGGCCACGCCTGGGGCGCGCCGGAAAAGGCGCAATGGCTGGCGCGGCAGACGGTACGGCGCAGCTATGCGGCCGAAGTGCTGACCAAGATCGATGCCCTGCGCGGCCGCTTCGACGTCGTAACGTACGGGGAACTGGATTACGCCTCCGGCGCCTATCCGCTGCTGGCGATCCGCAGCCGCGATTGGGACGATGCCCTGCCGGTGGCGCTGGTGACCGGCGGCGTGCATGGTTACGAGACCAGTGGCGTGCAGGGCGCGCTGCAGTTCGTCGACCGGCATGCGGCCGGCTATGCCGGCCGCTGCAATCTGCTGGTCGCGCCCTGCGTGAGTCCGTGGGGTTACGAGCGCATCCAGCGCTGGAACGCGCTGGCGCTGGATCCGAACCGCAATTTCACCGCCGGCAGCCCGGCCCCGGAATCGGCGGCGCTGATGGCGCTGGTGCAGCCGCTGGCCGAGCGTTTCCTGATGCATATCGACCTGCACGAAACCACCGACAGCGACGAGGGCGAGTTCCGCCCGGCGCTGGCCGCGCGCGACGGCAAGCCGTTCGAGGCGGACAGCGTTCCCGATGGCTTCTATCTCTGCGCCGATTCGCTCAATCCGCAGCCGGAATTCCAGCAGGCGGTGATCGCCGCGGTGGCCAAGGTCACCCACATCGCGCCGCCGGACGCGCAGGGACGGATCATCGGCTCGCCGGTGGTGGCGCATGGCGTCATCGAATACCCGCTCAAGGCGCTGGGCCTGTGCGCGGGCATCACCGGCGCGCGTTACACCACCACCACCGAGGTCTACCCGGACAGCCCGCGCGCCACGCCCGCGCAATGCGACGACGCCCAGGTGGCGGCGGTGCGCGGTGGCCTGGAGTACGCGCTGGCGCAGCGCTGAACCGCCTCGTCCTGCGCGCACGGCTTCGACCCACGCGCGGCGCGGTGCGCATGAACGGCATCCTGGCAGGGCCATCGATGGCGATGCTGGCCCGCTCCGGCGCACATGCGGCGCAGGTGCCGGCCTGCGGACGGCGCGCCATCGGCTTTTCCGCCAGCGGGGTGGACAAGGGCGTGTTCGCCTGGGAACGGCGGACGCCCGATGCCTGCCGCGACCGCCGCAATGGCTTCACCGGCACCGGCCGGGCATGAGCCGCCGGCAGCTGCAGCGGGGCACGGACACCCGGAGCGCCTGCGTGGGGCCTTCCCGCGCGGGCAGGCGCAAGGCAAGGCGGCAGCCTCGCCCTGAAGCGGCGCTTGAGCCACCCCGCGACACGCCGGCAGTTCGGCGCCACGCTGCCCTGGGGCAGGCCCCGCCGGGCGACGACGGCCATGCCCGCCGGACCCATCCCATTGATGCGATGCCGCGCGGTCTCCCGCGCGCCGCTCAGCGGCGCTTGCGGATCAGGGTCGAGGAGGCCTGCAGGATGGCGCGGGTGAGCTGCACCATCGAGGCGACCTCGCCCTTCCAGTGTTGCCAGTACAGCGGGATGTCCTCCCAGGCGCGCGCCTTGACGTAGACCAGGCGCCCGCTGTCCAGGTGGCGGCGCACCAGCGGCAGGGGATTCATGGTCCAGCCCAGGCCGCCGAGGTTGGCGTGGACGAAGGCGCGGGTGGAGGGAATCCACCAGGTCGGCGCGTGCAGCGACTGCTGCGAGCCGGTCAGGCGCTGGGCGTAGCGCGCCTGCAGGTCGTCCTTGCGGTTGAACACCAGCACCGGGGCCTGCGCCAGCGCCTGCGCGGTGACGCCCTTGGCGAAATGGCGCGCGTGGAATTCCGGGGTGCAGGTGGCGGCGTAGCGCATGCTGCCCAGCGCATGGATCTGGCAGCCCTGCACCGGCTCGGACAGGGTGGTGACCGCGCCCAGCACCGCGCCCTGGCGCAGCAGCGCGACGGTGTGGTCCTGGTCCTCGGTATGCAGGTCCAGGGTGGTGCTGCCGGCCTTGGCGAAGGCCAGCGCGGCCTCGGGGAACCAGGTCTCCATGCTGTCGTGGTTCACCGCCACCGGAATGCTGGCCCGCGGCAGGTCGGCGTCGGACAGGCCGATGCGTTCGAACGCATCGCGTTCCAGCAGCGCGGTCTGCTCGGCCAGGCGCACCAGCACCTGGCCCTCGGCGGTGGCCTCGGTGGGCGTGGTGCGCCTGACCAGCAGCTTGCCGACGCGCTCCTCCAGCGCCTTGATCCGCTGCGACACCGCCGAGGCGGTGACGTTCAGCGCAAGCGCCGCGCGCTCGAAGCTGCCTTCGCGGATCACGGCGGCCAGGGCACGCAGCTGGGCGTGGTCGATGCGCATGATTAAGTTCGGCTAATGATGGTTTAAGAAGTTTAGCTCTACTTTTTGATGCTGCACTGCGACAATCGCCCGCATCGACGCACCCCGGTGCCGTCCTCCCCCATCAGCAGACAGGCAGTCCCCCCATGTTTTCCGTAGTAGCCGCCCAGGCCACCAGCAGCGCCTGGCTCAGCGGTGCCGGTACCGGCATCGGCCTTTTCGCCGTGGTCGGCGCGCAGAGCGCCTTCATCCTGCGCCAGGGCATCCTGCGCCAGCACGTGATCCCGGTGATCGCCACCTGCTTCGCCATCGACGCGGCGTTCATCTTCGCCAGCGTCGCCGGCCTGCGCACCCTGACCAACCAGTTGCCGTGGCTGACCACGGTGCTGCTGTGGGGCGGCGTCGCCTTCCTGGTCTGGTACGCGCTGCAGTCGGCGCGGCGGGCCATGGCCGGCGGTGGCGGCATGCAGATGGACGACAGCGCCGAGTCCTCGCGCCGCGCGGCGATGCTGGCCGCGGCCGGGTTCTCGGTGATCAACCCGCACTTCTGGCTGGACATGGTGGTGATCGGCTCGATCGCCGACAACTTCGGCCACGCGCGCATGGCCTTCGCCGCCGGCGTGGTCACCGCCAGCGCGATGTGGCTGACCGCGCAGGGCCTGGGCGCGCGCCTGCTGGCGCCGCTGTTCGACAAACCGGGCACCTGGCGCGTGCTCGACGGTACCATCGCGGTGATCCTGAGCGTGCTGGCGCTGACCCTGGCGCTGCGCGGCGTCGGTTGATGGCCGAGGCGGCGGCCATTTGCGGGCCCGCCGGCACGTCGCCGTGCGCCGGCGGCGCGGCGGTCCGCGCATGAGCGCGCCGCGTCCGGCCCTGTGGACGCCGGGTTTCCTGTTGGCCTGCATCGCCAACTTCCTGATGGGCATGTCGTTCTACGTACTGATGCCGACGCTGCCGTTCCACCTGGTGGAGCAGTTGCGGATCGGCGAGGCCACGGTGGGCCTGGTCCTGTCCAGCTACGTGATCGCCGCGCTGCTGGTGCGGCCGTTCTCCGGTTTCATCGTCGACCGCTTCAACGCCAAGCACGCCTACCTGGCCGCGCTGGCGGCCTACGTGCTGTTCACCTCCGGCTACCTGCTGGCGCACACCGTGCTGGCCTTCGTGCTGGTACGGCTGGGCATCGGCGTGACCTTCGCGGTGATGAGCACCGCCGCCAATACCCAGGCCATCGACATCGTTCCATCCGCGCGCCGTGGCGAGGGCATCGGCTTCTTCGGCCTGATGAGCAGCCTGGCGATGGCGCTGGGGCCGATGGCCGGCCTGTGGCTGATGGACCGCTATCCCTTCCAGGCGATCTTCGAGGCGGCGGTGGCCGCCGGCGTCGCCGGCCTGCTGGTGGCCTCGCTGGTGCATGCGCCGCGCAAGCTGCGCGACGGCGCGGCCACGGTGCTGTCGCTGGACCGCTTCCTGCTGGTGCGCGGCATTCCGCTGGCGCTGAACCTGGCGGTGATCGGCCTGGGCTACGGCATGCTGCTGGCCTTCGCCGCACTCCATGGCAAACAGTTGGGGGCCGGCAATACCGGCATCTTCTTCACCCTGATGGCGGTGGGGATGATGGTTTCGCGCGCCTTCTCCGGGCGCCTGGTCGACGGCGGCCGGGTGGTGCTGGCGACCAACGGCGGCAGCCTGGCGATCGTCGCCGGCCTCGGCCTGATGGCATGGGCGAGCGCGCCGGGAACCTATTACCTGTCGGGCCTGCTCGCCGGTTTCGGTTTCGGCGTGGTGTACCCGGCCTACCAGACGATGATGGTCAACCTCGGCGGCCATGCGCGGCGCGGCACCGCGGTGGCCACCTATTTCTGCGCGCTGGACGTGGGCATCGGCGCGGGCATGGTGCTGGCCGGCCTGATCGCGGCCCGCTTCGGCCTGGCGGCGGCGTTCGCCGGCGGCGCGGTGCTGGCGCTGGGGGCCGGCCTGGTCTATGCGCTGTTGCTGTCGGCGCGCTTCGTGCGTGCGCCCGGGGCCGATGCCACGGGCGTCGCGCAACCGGGAAAAAACGGCTGAAGACCGGCGGCGCTTGGTCGCCGCCGGCCTGTGGCAGAATCAATCCGCTTGCGGCGGCCTTGTGGCGCCGATCCATCATTTCCGGGGGAAGAATGAAGAAGTACCTGCCCATCGTCGCCGCGCTGTGCCTGTTGTCGGCCTGCAGCCAGGGCATCAAGGGCGTCTATGCCGATGCGATGGGCGTCACCCGGTACAGCTTCACCACCGGCGGCAAGGTCACCATCGAGGCGATGGGCATCTCGCAGGAGACCACCTACGTGCGCGAGGGCGATACCTTGAAGGTGGCGTTGCCGCAGAAGGGCGCGTCGCTGGATTTCACCATCAACCAGGACGGCTCGCTGGGCGGTCCGCTCGGCATCCGCCTGGAAAAAGCCGACAGGTGACGGGGCGCGGCATGCGGCCTGCACATTCTGCGCACGGGAGGCGCCTGCGTTGGAACCGGTGATCCTCTCCGCGGTCGTGGCAGCGCTTCTGGCCGGCGCGGGCGCGGCCTGGTGGTTCCGGCGGCGGCGTCCGGACGAGGGCTGGAGCTTCGTTCCCGACGCCCGGCCCACCGATCCTGCCGCGGCGCCGAGGATGGAACCGGCCCTGCTGCCGGAGATGCGCCGGCGCTTCCTGCGCGCCGCGCTGGGCATTGAAGGTACCGGGGCGGAGGCGCCAGATACCCCCGAACACCGCCAGGTGGCCGACGCCGTGATGGCGACCCTGGAACGCGCCGACCTGTCGCAGCGCTACATCCCGCGGCGCCCGCACCTGCTGCCGCAGCTGATCCAGAGCGTCAACGACAGCGCCGCCTCGGCGCGTTCCATCGGCCGCATCATCGGCAGCGACCCGCTGCTGACGGTGAACCTGCTGCGCATCGCCAACAGTTCGCTGTACCGCTTCCAGCAGCAGGAAGTGCGCAGCATCGAACGCGCGGTGACCCTGGTCGGCAACGAGGGCATCCGCCAGATCATCTCCGCCGCGCTGGTGCAGCCGGTGATGAATCCCCCCGACCGCGACGGCGGGAGGTTCTCGCAGCGGATGTGGGACTACACCCTGCGCATGTCGCTGGCCGCGGCCGACCATGCGCGCGGCGTGGAGCGCGAGGATGGCTTCTCCGCGCAGCTGGCCGGCCTGCTGCGCGGGCTGGGCATGGTCATGGTGGTGCGCGCCACCGCCGACGCCTATTCGCGCCGGCAGACGCTGGCGCCGTCGCCGGAACTGCTGTTGTCGCTGCTGGAGCGCTGCACGCCGGCGCTGGCCGCGCGGATCGCGCGCGAATGGCATCTCTCCGCGGACATCGCCACCGCGCTGGAGGCGGGCGGGCAGGATGCGCGCTCGTCGTCGCTGGCGCGCTCGCTGGAGGTCGGCGAACTGGCCGCGGCGCTGTCGATGCTGTGCCGGGAGGACCTGCTGGAGGAAGCGCAGGCGCTGGAACTGCTGTCCGCCTGCGTCCCCGGCCACGTCGGCGCCTGGTTGTGGAAGCGGGTCAGCCCGGACGAGCCGCGCGACGGTTGAGCCGGCCGCCTGCCGGCGGCGGGCAGCGCCCTACAGCTGCGATTCGAGCGGCAGCCAGCTGATGACGCGCGCGGTGGCGCGCTGCAGCCAGGTGGTGTCCGGTTCGGCGACATCGCTGGCCGGCGGCGTCCGTGCGCGGTCCAGCCAGCGCAGCTCGCCATCGCGGTCCAGGTAGAGGTAATAGCTCAGTTCGGGACCGGACAGACGCAGGTATTCCTCGCGCAGCTGCGCGGCCAGCACCGGATCGTCGAACAGCACGCCCATCTCGGTGTTGAGGTAGGCCGAGCGCGGGTCGAGGTTGAACGAGCCGACGAAGCCGCGCCGATCGTCCACCACGATGGCCTTGGTGTGCAGGCTGGCGCCGCTGCTGCCGAAGGCCGAGCTCCTGCCGTCACCGCTGCCGCCCGATTTGAGTTCGTACAGCCGGGCGCCGCCGCGCAGCAGCGGCAGCCGGTAGCGCATGTAGCCGCCATGCACCGCGGCCACGTCGTTGGCCGCCAGCGAGTTGGTGACGATGCCGACCTGCACGCCGTCGGCCAACTGCCGCAGCAGTTGCGCGGTGCCGGCGCGGCCGGGAACGAAATACGGCGAGATCAGCAAAGTCTTGTGCCGTGCCTGGCCCAGTGCGTCCGCCAGCCGCGTCACCAGCCAGTCGCTCCGGTCGTTGCCGCGGTGCTTGAGCGGCGGATCGGAATACACCTGGATGCGCTCGCTCCAGTGCAGCGGCAGGCGCCCGCCGACATAGCCATCGCCAAGCCGTTCGCGCAGCCGTTGCAGGTAGGGGCGCGCCTCGGCCTGGCGTGCATCCAGGCTGGCGCGGGAAATCAGCTGGCCGAGCTGGTGCGGCGAGGCCGGGGCGAGGGTGGCGATGGGCACGGCGGCGCGGCTGTTCCAGAACGCGTCGAAGATGGCGCTGGCCTGGCCGGCGGCCGGGCCGGCCAGCAGCAGGTCCAGGTCGCGGAAATTGACGTCCGGGCGCGCATCGAAATACTCCGCGCCGATGTTGCGGCCGCCGACGATCGCCACGCGGCCGTCGGCGATCCAGGCCTTGTTGTGCATGCGGTGGTTGAGGCTGAAAACCCGCTGCACCATCTCCACCAGCCGCCACAGGCCCTCGCGGTTGCGGAACGGGTTGTACAGGCGCACCTCGATGTTGCGGTGCGCGTCCAGCGCCAGCAGCTGCGCGTCCAGCCCGGAGGCGTTCATGTCGTCCAGCAGCAGGCGCACGCGCACGCCACGCTCGGCCGCCGCATACACGTCGCGTACGAGCAGGTGGCCGACCATGTCGTCGTGCCACATGTAGTACTGCAGGTCCAGGCTGCGGCCGGCCTGGCGGGTGACGACCGAGCGCGCGGCGAAGGCTTCCAGGCCGTCGACCAGGTAGGCCGCGCCGCTCCGGCCGCGATGCGCGGCGAGCTGGGGTTCGAGCGCGCGGTCCAGCGGGGTCTGCCCGGCGCGCGGCGGCAGCGCGGTGGAAGGCGTGCCGACGGCGCGCGGAGTGAGCCGGTCGCCCAGCAGCAGGCCGCTGGCGACCAGCAGCAGGAGCACGGCGAGGAGGCGGCCGCACAGGCGCAGCAGGCGCCTGGCGCGGGAGCGGGGCGGTTCCATGCGCGCATCCTAGCGGCGATCGGGTGCTGCCGGCGGCGTCGGCATGACGTTCCGGGGATGCGGGTGCCGCGCCGTCTGGGCGAGAATCGCGGTTTGCCTTGCCCGAGCCTGCCGATGAGCGACCGTTCCACCTTCTTCCGCGCCCCCAGCCTGGTGGCCCAGATCATCATCGGCCTGCTTGCCGGCATCGTATTGGCGCTGGCCTGGCCGCAGGGCGCGCAGGCGGTGGGGCTGCTCGGCACGATCTTCGTTTCCGCGCTGAAGGCGGTGGCCCCGGTGCTGGTCCT
Source organism: Stenotrophomonas nitritireducens (assembly GCF_001431425.1). Taxonomy (GTDB): domain Bacteria; phylum Pseudomonadota; class Gammaproteobacteria; order Xanthomonadales; family Xanthomonadaceae; genus Stenotrophomonas; species Stenotrophomonas nitritireducens. Next base: position 5,373 of record NZ_LDJG01000039.1, on the reverse strand, counting down.
GGTCCTGGTGACGGCCTCCATCGCCAACCACCGGCAGGGGCAGAAGACCCATATCCGCGCGATCCTGCTGCTGTATGTGATCGGCACGCTCGCCGCCGCGCTGGTCGGCGTGCTGGCCAGCTACCTGTTCCCCAGCACCCTGATCCTCAAGACCCCGGCCGGGGCCGGCATGAGCGCACCGGGCGGTATCGGCGAAGTGCTGCGGACGCTGCTGATGCAGGTCGTCGACAACCCGGTGAACGCCTTGACCCATGCCAACTACATCGGCCTGCTGGCCTGGGCGATCGGCCTGGGGCTGGCGCTGCGCCACGCCGGTGACGGCACCCGCGCGCTGGTCGGCGACCTGTCCGCGGCGATCACCTGGATCGTGCGCATGGTGATCCGGCTGGCGCCGCTGGGCGTGTTCGGCATCGTCGCCTCGCTGCTGGCCGAGTCCGGGCTGGGGGCGCTGAAGAACTACCTGCACGTGCTGTGCGTGCTGGTCGGCGCGATGCTGTTCATGGCCTTCGTCGGCAACCCGCTGATCGTGGCGGTGGTGACCCGCCGCAACCCGTATCCGCTGGTGCTGCGCTGCCTGCGCGAGAGCGGCATCACCGCGTTCTTCACCCGCTCCTCGGCGGCCAACATCCCGGTCAACATGGAGCTGTGCCGCAAGCTGGGCCTGCACGAGGAAACCTATTCGGTGGCGATCCCGCTGGGCGCGACCATCAACATGGCCGGCGCGGCGATCACCATCTCGGTGCTGACCCTGGCCGCGGTCAACACGCTGGGCATCGCGGTGGACCTGCCCACCGCGCTGCTGCTGAGCGTGGTGGCGGCGATCGGCGCCTGCGGCGCCTCCGGCGTGCCCGGCGGCTCGCTGCTGCTGATCCCGCTGGCCTGCGGCCTGTTCGGCATCTCCAACGACGTGGCGATGCAGGTGGTGGCGGTGGGCTTCATCGTCGGCGTGGTGCAGGACTCGGCCGAGACCGCGCTCAATTCCTCCACCGACGTGGTGTTCGTCGCCGCCGCCGAACAGGCGCGCGGGCGCGGCTGATGGCGATGGCCGCGAGTTTCACCCCGGCGGTACGCATCGGCCTGTCCATCGCGCTGGCCACCGGCCTGTACGGCGTTTCCTTCGGCGCGCTGGCGGTGGCGTCCGGGTTCAGCGTCGGCCAGACCGTGGCGCTGAGCCTGCTGATGTTCACCGGCGGCTCGCAGTTCGCCTTCATCGGCGTGGTCGGCGCCGGCGGCACCGGCGCGGCGGCGTTTGGCGCGGCCACCCTGCTGGGCATCCGCAACGCGGTGTACGGCGCGCAGATCAACCGCATGCTGCGGCCGCGCGGCTGGCTGCGCCCGCTGTCGGCGCAGGTCACCATCGACGAATCGGTGGCGACCGCCGCCGGCCAGAGCGAGCCTGCCGAGCAGCGCCGCGGGTTCTGGGTGGCCGGCGTGGGCGTGTACCTGCTGTGGAACCTGTTCACCCTGCTCGGCGCGCTGCTCGGCGACGCGCTGGGCGACCCGCGCCGCTGGGGGCTGGATGGCGCCGCGGTGGCGGCCTTCCTCGGCCTGCTGTGGCCGCGCCTGCGCTCGCGCGAGCCGGTGGCCATCGCCGTGGCCTGCGCGCTGGTGACGATGCTGGCGTTGCCGTGGGCGCCGCCGGGCGTTCCGATCCTGCTGGCGGCCGCGGTCGCGGCGGTGTGGGGCTGGTTCGGGCGCGGCCCGGCCGATGAGGGGCTGGAGCCGGACGTGACGCCCGCCAGCGATGCGGGGGACGCGCGATGACGTTGTGGAGCTGGGTGCTGCTGGGCAGCGTCGTGGCCTGGGCGATCAAATTCTGCGGCTACCTGGTGCCGGTGCGCTGGATGGAATCGCCGCGCATGACCCGCGTGGCCGGCACCCTGACCATCGGCCTGCTGGCGTCGCTGACCACGATGAACGCGGTCTCCGCCGGGCAGGGCGTGGTGCTGGACGCGCGCCTCGGCGCACTGGCGGTGGCTGCGCTGGCCCTGCTGCTGCGCCTGCCGTTCCTGGTGGTGGTGCTGGCCGGCGCCGCGGCGGCAGCCCTGCTGCGCCTGCTGTAGGTGCCGGGTGGGCCATGACGGGAATGCCCTGGCGGGGCGTTGCCCCGCTCTACAGGGAACAGATCGCTGGCAGGGCTGTAGTGCCGGGCAACGCCCGGCAGGGCCTGCCCGGGAACACCCCCGGCAGGGCGGTGCCCCGCTCTACAGGGAACAGATCGCTGGCAGGGCTGTAGCGCCGGGCAACGCCCGGCAGGGCCTGCCCGGGAATGCCCCCAGCGGGGCGTTGCCCCGCTCTACAGGGAACAGATCGCTGGCAGCGCTGTAGCGCCGGGCAACGCCCGGCTGGGCCTGCCCGGGAACACCCCCGGCAGGGCGTTGCCCCGCTCTAGGGAGAGCGATGCCTCAGAAGCGCTGGCCGGACGCGAGATAGCGCCACTGGCCGTCCGGCATCCGGCTCAGGCCGATGCGGCCGATGCGCAGCCGGCGCACCAGCGCGGCGCGCAGCCCGACCTGGGCGCACATGTGCTGCAACTGCCCCGGCCGCACGTCCTTGATCGCGAAGCGCAGGCGCTGCTCGCTCTGCCAGCTGACCTTGCAGGCGGGCAGGGCGCGTCCCTGGTAGTCCAGCCCATGGGTCAGCTTCGGCAGCGCCCACGGGCTGCCTTCGCCTTCGACATCGACCATGAATTCCTGTTCCAGCCCCGGCCCGGCTTCGAGCAGGTGCCGGCGCACGCGCCAGTCCTGGGTGAGCACGACCAGGCCGCAGGCGTCGTCGTCCAGCGGCATCGGCGTTTCCAGGCGCAGGAAGTGGCGGTGCAGCATGCGAATGCCGGAGGCGTCCTCGGCGAAGCGCCCATCCTCGCGAAGCAGCGCGGAGAGTTCGTCGGCGGTGCAGCCGGCGGGCTTGTTCAGCAGCAGCGTCGACGGTTCGGCCGGCTCGCTGGCCGCGCCCGTGGCGAGGGTGACGGTTTCGCCGGCCACCATGGCCTGAGGCGCCTCCACCACCACGCCATCCACGCTGACCCAGCCGCCCTCGATGTAGTGCCGGGCCTGCGCGCGGGAACATTGCAGCTGCGCGGCGAGGCGCTTGTCGAGGCGGATGGGGGTGGTCATGGTGCTGGTCCGGTACGGCGGGCGGGGAGTGTAGCGCCGGGACGAGGGCAGGTGCCGGACTTGCCCGCCACGAAGCATTGCCGGTGGGGCGCCGCGCGGGGCAGGCGCCACACCTACGGGTCAGGGGGACGCACGGTTTCCTGCTCCAGCGCGGTCAGGTACAGGCGCAGGTCGAATTCCAGCTGGTGGTAGTCCGGTTCCATGTGCAGGCACAGCTGGTAGAAGGCCTTGTTGTGCTCGGCCTCCTTCAGGTGCGCCAGCTCGTGCACCACGATCATCCGCAGGAACTCGGCCGGCGTATCGCGGAACACGCTGGCGATGCGGATCTCGCGGCTGGCCTTGAGCCTGCCGCCGTGGTTGCGGGAAACGGCGGTGTGCAGGCCGAGCGCGTGCTTGAGCACCTGCAGCTTGCCGTCGTACAGCACCTTGCCCAGCGGCACCGACTGGCGCAGGTGGCGCTCCTTCAAGGCCTGCACGTAGTCGTAGAGCTGGCGGTCGCTGCGCACCGCATGCGCCTGCGGGTAGCGGCGGCGCACGGCCTGGCCCAGCGCTCCCTGCGCCAGCAGCTCGCGGGCGCGCTGCTGCAGGTGTTCGGGGTAGCCGGCGAGGTATTTCAGGGGCTGCATCGGCGGGCGCGGGCAGGGGCGGGCCGGTATCATGGCAGCATCGATCCGATCACGTAGTGCAGAAATGGCAAAGGCGAACCCCCTGCAGGAGCAGCTGCTCAAGGCCGGCCTGGTCAAGAAATCGCAGGTCGCGCAGGTCGCGCGCGAGCAGAACAAGGCGCGGCATGCCAAGGGCGCGCCGCCCGGTCCCAGCGAAGGCCAGCTGGAAGCCGAACGCGCGCGCGCGGAAAAGGCCGAACGCGACCGCGTGCTGGCCGCCGAGCACAACGCCCGGCGCCGCGCCGAGGAGCTGCGCGCGCAGGCGCGGCAGATCATCGCCGACCGCAGGGTGCCGCGCCGCGGCGAACTGGAATACCGCTTCAGCGATGGCGAGGCGATCCGCACCCTGCTGGTGGACGAGACGCTGCGCAGGCAACTGGCCGCCGGCACGCTGGTGATCGCGCGCCATGGCGAGGGTTTCGAACTGCTGCCGCGGCTGGCCGCGGAGAAGGTGCGCGAGCGCGACGCCACGCTGATCGTGCTCGACCACGGCCAGGCCGGCGATGCGCCCGAATCCAGCGGCAATGCCGAGGATGACGCCTATTACGCGCAGTTCGTGGTGCCCGACGACCTGGTGTGGTGACGCCGGGCGGGCGCATTGGCCCGGGATACGGGCGGTTGCGCTAGGCTGGGCCCAAGTCACTTCGGAGCAGCCAGCCATGGCCACCGGTTGGGCGGGCGATACCGCCGTTCAGGATCAGATCGACGCCACCGTCGAGGACGCGATCAAGCGCGCCCGCAGCCGCCTGCCCAGCGGGCCGGGGCTGGAGCGCTGCGAGGAATGCGATGCGCCGATTCCCGAGGCGCGGCGCAAGGCCATTCCCGGCGTACGCCTGTGCGTGGCCTGCCAGCAGGCGCTGGATGCCGAGGAATCGGCCCACAGCGGCTACAACCGCCGCGGCAGCAAGGACAGCCAGTTGCGCTGAGGCTCAGCGGCCGTCGCTGCCGAGCATGAAGCTCCCGCGCCAGCGCCGCATCGCGAACAGCCACCACAACCACCCGGCGACGGCGACCAACCCGCCGACCCCGCCGATATGGCCCATGCCCAGGCGCAGGCCGACCTGGCTGCCGATCAGCGCGCCGGCGCCGATGCCGATGTTGAAGATGCCCGAGAACAAGGCCATCGCCACGTCGGTGGCGTCGGCCGCCAGCCGCAGCACCTTGGACTGCATCGACAGCGCGAAGCAGATCATCGCCACGCCCCACACCGAGGCCAGTCCGTAGAGCATCCATGCGCTGCCGGTGGACAGGCGCAGGCCCAGCAGGCACAGCGCCAGGATGCCGATGGCGGCGAGCAGGAAGCCGCGCGGCCAGCGCGTGCCGAAGCGCGAGAACAGCAGGCTGCCGAAGAAACCCATGCCGCCGAACAGCAGCAGCACCCAGGTGGTCACGTGCGCATCGAAACCGCCGACCTGCTGCACGAACGGTTCGATGTAGCTGTAGCCGGTGAACTGCGCGGCTACCACCACCATCACCAGCAGGTACAGCGCCAGCAGCGCCGGGCGGCGCAGCAGCAGCGGGATGCTGCTGGCCGAACCGCTGTTCCGGCTGGGCAGCGCCGGCAACAGCCGCGCCAGCACCGCCATCGCCAG
>NZ_LDJG01000038.1 GCF_001431425.1 Stenotrophomonas nitritireducens | reverse complement strand
GGCGACGACGGCGGCATCGACCGCCGCTTCGCGGGCAATCGCGTACTCGCGCGCCGCCAGATGCACCAGCGGGTGGAAGAAGAACAGGTGCTGCGACAGTGCCGGCAGCAACCCCCACCACAGGTCGTGGCGCTGCAGGTGCACCAGTTCGTGGGTCAGGGCCATGTCCAGATCGTCGTCGCCCATGCGCCGCAGGTTGCGCGCCGGCAGCAGCAGCACCGGCCGCCACGGGCCCACCAGCTGCGGCGATTCGATGGCCGCGCTGAGCATCAGCCGCGGCGCGCGGCGCAGGCCGTGCGCTTCGGCCGCCAGCTGCAGCGCGGCATCCAGGCGATGGTCGTCGCAGGGAAGCGCCGTGCGCAGCAGCGCGCGGCTGGCGCGCCAGGCCGACGCGGTGCGCAGCGCCATCACCAGCACGCCGGCCAGCCACAGCGCCATCGCAACGTGCAGCCACGACCAGCCGCTTTCCAGCGGCAGCGGCGTCATCACCACCAGCGGGGCGGCAGCGGCCGGCGCGGCCACGGCAGCCTGCGGCACCATCTGCAGCGCTTCGGGCGCCGGCAGCACCGGCAGTTCCAGCGGCGAGGCCCACAGCAGGCCCAGCACCGCCTGCAATGCCACCAGCCACCACAACCCGCACTGGGTCGCGGCCGGCAGGCGCCGCACGCAGCGGCACAGCAGCCAGACCAGTGCGGTCAGCAGCACGGTCTGCACGCTGGTGGCGAGCAGGCGGTTGCCGAGCAGTTCGAGAACGGTATCCATGGCTCAGTCCTCCCGGCGCTGCGATTGCAGCCTGCTGACCAGCGCTTCCAGTTCGGCCAGCTCGTTGTCGCTGACCTCGGCCTTTTCCGACATCCACGCCACGAACGGCGAGATCGAGCCCTGCAGGGTCTTCTCGACGAAGCTGCCTACCGCGCTGTTCACCACGTCCTGCTGCTCGGCCGTGGACTGGTAGCGGTACACGCCCTCGTGCTGCTCGCGCTGCAGGTAGCCCTTGGTGCGCAGGCGTTCCATCATGGTCAGCACGGTGGAGCGGGCCAGCCCGCGCGCCTCGCCGAAGCCGGCGGCCACTTCACCGACACTGGCCGGCTCGTTCTCCCCGATGTACTGCAGCAGGGCCAGTTCCTGGTCCCCGATGGTCTTGCGGCGCATGGTCGACTCCGTGACTACATTTGTCGCCACGGTAGTGCGTGACTACAAATGTAGTCAATAGCCCGGAAGGCATGCCGACCTCGCCCAGGCTGAACGCTTCAGGTTCCGGTGCCGCCCTCAGGACACCTGGCTGTCGATCCGCCAGCGGGCGAATTCGTCCTCGAACGCGGCCAGGTCCAACAGGCCAAGGCACGCATGCGCGCCCACCGGCAGCGGTTCGCCGCGCGCCAGCCGCCGGGCCAGCAGCACCGCGGCGAAGGTGGGAATCTCCGGCCCATGCAGCATCGGCGCGGTGAGGTCCCAGTACACGCGGTGGGCGACGCCACCGCGCTGGCCGCGCAGAGTCACGCGCATGCCGCCCAGGTCGGTACCGAAACGATCGAACCAGCGCCCGGCATGGGCGAAGGCGCCGGCCAGCTTCGCCATCGGCAGCGGCAGGCCGTGGCGACGCAACCAGGCCATGCCGGCCAGGCAGCGCGACAGCAGCGGCAGTTCCAGCGCGGCGCGGAAGCGCACCGTCGACACGCCCGGATAGCGCTGCACCAGCAGGTCGTGGTCGGGCACGTCGCAGGGCGAGGCCAGGCGCGGCGCGATGCGTGCGAAGGTCACCGGCTGCGGATCTGCCCAGCCGATGGCGCGTTGCCAGCGTCCGTCGATCCAGCATTCGAACGGCTGCCCGCAGTACGACAGCACCGCGCGCACCGTGGCCATGCCCAGCGGCGTGGCCTGCGCCGGCGCGATCACGATGTCGATGGACTGCAGCAGGTCGAAACGGCCGCGCAGCGCATCGACCACCGCACTGGACAGCGCCGGCAGCGTGCTGGCGCCGCTGATCGCGCTGCGCCCGTACCGGCGCGCGACCGCATCCAGCCGCGCGGGGAAGTCGCGCACGAAATCGCGGCCGTCGGCCAGGTCGATGTAATGCATGCCGGCCTGCAGGCAGGCGTGCGCGACCTCGTAGCCCTGGCCCTGGAACGGACCGGCGGCGTGGATGACCAGATCGGCCTGGGTCTCGCGCAGGTCGCGGGCGAAGTCCGGATCGTCCACGTCCAGGCGCCGGCACTGGACCCGCGCCATGTCCACGCCGGGCAGGTTCGCCGCCGCCCGCTGCGGGTGGCGCCCGGCGGCGATGACGGCGATGCCCGGCGTGGCGGCCAGAGCACGCACGATGCGCGCGCCGAAATGTCCGTAACCGCCCAGCACCACAATCCTGCAGCCTTCCTGTCGCGACATCGATCCACTCCGTGCGCCGATCACGCATTATCGGCGGTCATCGCCAACGTGGGCGCTTTCATCGTCCGCACACGGCCGCGGCGGCAGGCTCGGCGCGTCGCCCCTCGTCGTGGAGTCCCCCATGTACCGCAGCCCGATCCTTGCCGGTGCCGTCCTGATCGCCGCCACCGCATGCAGCAGCGCGCCGGTCGCCAGCGTCCAGCCCATCGACGGCGTCATCTCCGGCCAATGCCATACCGACAAGGTGATCGGTGCGGCCGGGCTGGCCGCTTCGCCGGGCACGATCGAGCGCGCGCGCGTGGACAGCGACAGCCTGCATGTGCAGACCGTCCGCGGCGATGCGCCGATGCCACTCACGCCGGCGAGCGCCACCTCCGGCGGCGACCGTCTCACCATCGAGGTCGGGCGCAACAACGGCATCACCGCGCTGCGCTGCGGCTGAAACCGCGCCGTCGCGCGCGGCCGGGATGACGCGCTGCGACGGTACACACCGGAAACCAGGCGATATGCTTGAGGCGTCTTTCAATGCACTGGAGTTCCGATGCGAATCCCGACGATGCCGCGCGCCCTGCGCCGCCCCGCCGCCCTGATCGCGGCCCTTTCGCTCGTGCTCGCGCTGGGCGCCTGCAAGGGCCCCACGCCGGAAGAGCAGGACCAGGCCCTGGACCAGGCCAAGCAGGCCGCCGATGCCGCCGCCACGCCGGACCAGGAGGTCGCCACCACGCCGCCGCCGGTGGGCACCTGCGACGCCAGCCAGGTCGAAGGTCTGGTCGGCCAGCCGTATAGCGAGGAACTGGCCGAGCAGGCCAGGCAGGATGCCGGTGCCGCCCAGGTGCGCATGCTCAAGCCCAACCAGCCCATCACCATGGAGTTCCTGGGCGAGCGCCTGAACATCGAAGTGGACGACAAGAACCTCGTCAGCGGCGTCCGCTGCGGCTGACGGAATCCTGCCCAAAGCCTTGCCCCGCAAGGCTTTGGTTGCTGCCGCAACCATGCATTGCGGCACCGCAACAACTGTGATCTAGTCGAGCGCATCCGGTGGCCTCAACGCTGCGCTCCAGTGACGGGCATGCCGTGCACGCGTCGGCAACACGGCCGTGCACGGTGTGACGCGATGGACGAGGGAGAGGTGTCGCCGCTCACCCGCGCACCACGAGGCACAGATGACCCTCCGCAACCGCCAGGGGCTCTACGACCCGCAAGACGAACGCGACGCCTGCGGCTTCGGCATGGTCGCGCAGCTGGACGACCAGCCCTCCCGCCTCCTCGTCGATACCGCCATCGCCGCCCTGTCGCGCATGACCCACCGTGGCGGCGTCGCCGCCGACGGCCTCACCGGCGACGGCTGCGGCCTGCTGCTGCGGCGACCCACCGTGTTCCTGCGCCGGCTGGCCGAAGAGGCCGGGCTCCGCATCGGTCCCAACTTCGCCGCCGGCGTGGTGTTCCTGCCCCACGACGCCGATGCCGCGCAGCGCTGCCGCGACGAACTCGATGCGCGGCTGCGCGAGGCCGGCTGCCAGCCGCGCGGCTGGCGCGTGGTACCCACCGACGCCAGCGTCTGCGGCGAACTGGCGCGCGCCACCCTGCCGCGGATCGAGCAGGTGTTCGTCGATGCCGACCCCAGCCAGGACGCCGCGCAGTTCGCGCTGGCGCTGTTCCTGGCGCGGCGCCGCAGCGAACAGGCGCTGCGCGAGACGGCCGACTACTACGTCACCACCCTCAGCGCCGAGGCCATCAGCTACAAGGGCATGGTGCTGCCGGACAAGCTGGGCACCTTCTATCCCGACCTGCAGCGCCACGACCTGGCCTCCAGCGTGGTGGTGTTCCACCAGCGCTTCTCCACCAACACGATGCCGCGCTGGCCGCTGGCGCATCCGTTCCGGCTGCTCGCCCACAACGGCGAGATCAACACCATCGAAGGCAACCGCCACTGGGCGCAGGCGCGCAGCAAGGTGTGGAAGACGCCGAGGTTCGACATCGCCGAGTTCGACCCGGTGATCTCGATGCACGGCTCGGACTCGCAGAGCATGGACAACATGCTCGAGCTGATGGTGGCCGGCGGCATGGAGCTGATCCAGGCGCTGCGCATCCTGGTGCCGCCGGCGACGCAGTCGCTGGAGTTCAAGGATGCCGACCTGGCCGCGTTCTACGAGTTCCATGGCCTGAACAGCGAGCCGTGGGACGGCCCGGCCGGCATCGTCGCCTGCGACGGCCGCTATGCCGCCTGCACCCTGGACCGCAATGGCCTGCGCCCGGCGCGCTGGATGCTGACCTCCGACCGCCACTTCCTGGTCGCCTCCGAGGCCGGCGTGTGGGAAGTGCCCACCGAGCGCGTCGTGCAGAAGGGCAAGCTCGGCCCGGGGCAGATGATGGCCATCGACCTCAGGCGCGGCGACCTGCTCGATTCGGACGCCATCGACCGCATCAACCGCGCGCGCGCGCCATACAAGCAGTGGCTGCACCAGGGCGTGACCTGGCTGCAGACCGAACTGATCGACCCTTCGCTGGCCGAAGAACCCTTCGACGAAGCGACGCTGCGCAGCTACCACAAGCTGTTCCAGCTCACCTCCGAGGAAGTGGAGCAGGTGCTGCGGCCGCTGGCCGAGACCGGGCAGGAGGCCACCGGCTCGATGGGCGATGACACGCCCATCGCCGTGCTCAGCCGCCAGACCCGGCCGTTGTACGACTACTTCCGGCAGGCGTTCGCGCAGGTCACCAACCCGCCGATCGACCCGCTGCGCGAAGAGTGCGCGATGTCGCTGACCACCCAGCTCGGCAAGGAAACCAACATCTTCCACGCCGGCCCGGAGACGGTGAACCACGTCATCCTCAATTCGCCGGTGCTGAGCCAGCGCAAGCTGCGCCAGCTGCTGAAGATGGAGCAGTACGTCGAGCGCAACCGCCTGATCGATCTGTCCTACAGCGTCGAGGAAGGCCTGAAGGCCGGCATCGAGCGCATCTGCGCGCAGTGCGAGCAGGCCGCGCGCGAGGGCGTGGTGATGCTGTTGCTGTCCGATCGCTATCCCGTCCCCGAGCGGCCGATGGTGCATGCGCTGCTGGCCACCAGCGCGGTGCATCACCACCTGTCGAAGTCGGGGCTGCGCTGCGACGTCAATCTGATCATCGAGACCGGCACCGCACGCGACGCGCACCACATGGCCTGCCTGCTCGGCTTCGGCGCCACCGCGGTGTATCCCTACCTGGCCTACCAGACGCTGTTCGACATGGGCCGGCGCGGCATCCTGCTGCTGAAGAAGGGCGGCGAGGTCTCGCAGATCGGCCGCAGTTACCGCAAGGGCATCTACAAGGGCCTGAGCAAGATCATCTCCAAGATGGGCATCTGCACCGTGGCCAGTTATCGCGGCGCGCAGCTGTTCGAGATCATCGGCCTGGACCCGGACGTGGTGCGGCTGTGCTTCCCCGACGCCACCGCGCGCATCGGCGGCGTCGGCCTGCCGCGCCTGGATACCGAAGCGCGCGAACTCGCCGCGCGCGCGTGGAACGAGCTGGCTCCGGCCGAGGTCGGTGGCCTGCTCAAGTACGTGCACGACGGCGAGTACCACATGTACAACCCGGACGTGGTGCTGACCCTGCAGCGCGCCGCGCGCACCGGCAAGGCCGAGGACTGGCGCGCGTACAGGGACGCGGTGCATTCGCGGCCGGTGTCGGCGCTGCGCGACCTGCTGCAGCTCAGGCCGGCTGCCACGCCGGTGCCGCTGGACGAGGTGGAACCCGCCGAAGCGCTGTTCCGCCGTTTCGACACCGCCGCCATCTCGCTCGGCGCGCTATCGCCGGAAGCGCATGAAGCGCTGGCGATTGCGATGAACCGCCTCGGCGGCCGTTCCAACTCCGGCGAAGGTGGCGAAGATCCCGCCCGCTACGGCACCGAGAAGCGTTCCAAGATCAAGCAGGTCGCGTCCGGCCGCTTCGGCGTCACCGCCGAATACCTGGTCAACGCCGAAGTGCTGCAGATCAAGGTCGCGCAGGGCGCCAAGCCCGGCGAGGGCGGCCAGCTGCCCGGCCACAAGGTCAACGAACTGATCGCGCGGCTGCGCTACGCCAAACCGGGCATCGGCCTGATCTCGCCGCCTCCGCACCACGACATCTATTCCATCGAGGACCTGGCGCAGCTGATCCATGATCTGAAGCAGGTCAATCCGGATGCGCTGGTCTCGGTGAAGCTGGTGTCGCATGCCGGCGTCGGCACGATTGCCGCCGGCGTGGTCAAGGCCGGCGCCGACCTGATCACTGTCTCCGGCCATGACGGCGGTACCGGCGCTTCGCCGATCAGCTCGATCCGCTACGCCGGCGTGCCGTGGGAACTGGGCGTGGCCGAGTCGCACCAGGCGCTGGTCGGCAACGACCTGCGCGGCCGCACCCTCCTGCAGACCGACGGTGGTTTGAAGACCGGCCTGGACGTGGTCAAGGCGGCACTGCTGGGCGCGGACAGCTTCGGCTTCGGCACCGGCCCGATGATCGTGCTGGGCTGCAAGTACCTGCGCATCTGCCATCTCAACAACTGCGCCACAGGCGTGGCCACCCAGGACGAACGCCTGCGCGAAGGCTATTTCACCGGCCTGCCCGAGCGCGTGGAGAACTTCTTCCGGCTGCTGGCCGAGGAAGTGCGCGAATGGCTGTCCTATCTCGGGGCGCGTTCGCTGGACGAGATCGTCGGCCGCACCGACCTGCTGGAGCAGCTGGATGTCTCGCCGCGCGAAGGCGTCAAGGTCGACCTGTCGCGGCTGCTCGCGCCGGCGCAGTACGAAGGCTCGCACTGCGCCGCGCAGCGCCTGTACCAGTCGCCGGACAGCCTGGTGACGCAGATGGACGACCTGCTGGCCGACGCCATCGCGCACAAGCGCGGCGGCGAGCACCGCTTCCTGATCCACAACACCGACCGCTCGGTGGGCACGCGCCTGGCCGGCACCATCGCCCGCGCGCATGGCAACCACGGCATGGACGACGCACCGCTGAGCCTGCGTTTCCGCGGCACCGCCGGGCAGAGCTTCGGTGCGTTCAACGTCGGCGGCCTGAACCTGGAAGTGGAAGGCGAAGCCAACGACTACGTCGGCAAGGGCATGGCCGGCGGTCGGCTGGTGGTGCGGCCGCCGCGCGGCGCGCGCTTCGAGGCGCGCAACACCGCCATCGTCGGCAACACCTGCCTGTACGGCGCCACCGGCGGCGAGCTGTTCGCCGCCGGCCGCGCCGGCGAACGCTTCGGCGTGCGCAACTCCGGCGCGCTGGCGGTGATCGAGGGCGCCGGCGACCACTGCTGCGAGTACATGACCGACGGCATCGTCGCCGTGCTCGGCAAGGTCGGCCTGAACTTCGGCGCCGGCTTCACCGGTGGCCTGGCCTACGTGCTGGATATCGACCGCGATTTCGTGGACCGCTACAACCACGAGCTGATCGACATCCACCGCATCTCGGCCGAAGGCTTCGAGAACTACCGCCAGCACCTGCACACCCTGGTCGGCCGCCACCGCGAGCTGACCGGCAGCATATGGGCGCAGCAGATCCTGGACGAGTTCCGCGACTACGTCGGCAAGTTCTGGCTGGTGAAACCCAAGGCCGCCAGCATCGAATCGCTGGCCGCCGCGCTGCGCAACGCCGCCTGACGCCGTACCAGATCCACGCAGGAGCGGCTTCAGCCGCGATGCATTCCCCGGCAGAGCCCTCGCGGCTGAAGCCGCTCCTGCGCGAAGCCAGACCAGGCATCCACACCCGGATGCCACAGCCGAGATTCCCCATGAGCCGCAAGCAAGCCTTCCAGTTCCTCGATCTGCCACGCACCATGCCGCAGCGCATTCCGGTGGAACTGCGCACCTCCGGTGACTGGGGCGAGCTGTACGGCAAGTTCGACAAGGCCGACGCGCAGTACCAGGCCGGCCGCTGCCTGGACTGCGGCAACCCGTACTGCAGCTGGAAGTGCCCGGTGCACAACGCCATCCCTCAATGGCTGCAGCTGGTGCAGGAAGACCGCATCCACGAAGCGGCGACGCTGTGCCATTCGACCAACCCGCTGCCGGAAGTCTGCGGCCGCGTCTGTCCGCAGGACCGCCTGTGCGAAGGCAGCTGCACGCTGGAAGAGTTCGGCGCGGTGACCATCGGTGCGGTGGAGAAGTACATCGTCGATACCGCACTGGCGACCGGCTGGAAGCCGGACCTGCACGCCGTGCAGCCCACCGGCAAGCGCGTGGCCATCGTCGGCGCCGGTCCTGCCGGGCTGGCCTGCGCGGATCGCCTCGCGCGCGCCGGCATCCAGGCGGTGGTCTTCGATCGCTACGAACGGATTGGCGGCCTGCTGCAGTTCGGCATTCCCAGCTTCAAGCTGGACAAGGGCGTCATCGATCGCCGCCGCGGGATCCTCGAAGGCATGGGCGTGGAATTCCGGCTGGGCGTGGAGATCGGCTGCGACATCACCATCGAGCAACTGCAGGCGGATTTTGACGCCGTATTCCTCGGCACCGGCGCCTACCGCTACACCGATGGCGGCCTGATCGGCCAGGACCTCAAGAATGTGCTGCCGGCGTTGCCGTTCCTGGTGCAGAACAGCCGCATCGTTGGCGGCGACGATCCGCATGGCCGCCCGATCGCCGGCTGGGAGGACCAGATCGCCCTGCCCGACCTCAACGGCAAGCGCGTGGTCGTGCTGGGCGGCGGCGACACCGGCATGGACTGCGTGCGCAGCGCGATCCGCCTGGGCGCGGCGCGCGTGACCTGCGCCTACCGCCGCGACGAAGCCAACATGCCCGGCTCCGCGCGCGAAGTGGCCAATGCCCGCGAGGAGGGCGTGCGTTTCCTGTTCAACCGCCAGCCGCTGGCCATCGAAGCCGGCGCCGACGACGAAGTGATCGGCGTGACCGTGGTGGAGACGCGGCTGGGCGAACCCGATGCCAACGGCCGACGCAACGCGGAACCGGTCGAAGGCAGCGAATCGCTGCTGGAAGCGGACGTGGTGATCATCGCCTTCGGTTTCTCGCCGACGCTGCCGGAGTGGCTGGCGTCACAGGGTGTCGAAGCGACGGGCAATGGCCGCATCATCGCCGGCGGCTCCGGACGCCTGCCGTACCAGACGCACAACGCCCGGCTGTTCGCTGGCGGCGACGCGGTGCGCGGTGCCGATCTGGTGGTCACGGCAGTGGCCGAAGGTCGCGACGCCGCAGGCAGCATCATCAAGCTGCTGCTGCACTGAGCCGTGCCTTCTGCGGCTGCGCCCTCAAATGCGACCTGCCTGCCACAGGCGCGATTGAAGATCCGGCTCCGCTGTAGCGAAACTGCTATGCGGCAAGCTCCTCTTCCTGGGGATGGAGCGGATCACGGCTTCACCCCGCTGAGACGCTCTTGCGCGGCCGCAGGAGTCGAGGCGCGACGGGTGTACGGCGAGTCGGATGCATGACTACGCATGTTCTGCTTCTCCAGGGCACCGTCATCTCCAACACTTAAACTCATGGCTCCCTAATTCCAGCGAGATACCCATGCGCATCGGCCTGGCCGCCAACCGCCTGCACCACGAACGTGCCGACGCCGCCCTGTTCCGCTGGCTGCGAGCCAGCGCCAATGGCATCCGCGAGCTGGGCGTCGAGCTGCACGCCGTCGGCCGTACCCATGACGCCATCGTCGCCGCCTTGCCGCCGGGCAGCCTGCCCGGCCTGAAGCGCTATCCGAATGGCCGCGAGGGCGGATTGATGAAACTGGTCGCCGAGATCGTCGGCATGGGCTCGCCGGAACGCACCCTCGATGGCGCGATCTACCTGATCGACCCGGTGGATCCGTCGTCGGTATTCCCCGAAGCCATCGCGTTGAAGCGGCAATGCGTCATCCACGGCAAACCCTTTATCTCCACGGTCGCCAGCGCCCGCGACTGGGTCGAGATGGAGCGCGTCCACGCCGGGCTTCCGGCCGATCCGGGTGCCGACGACCTGCATGACTTCGGCAGCCAGACGCTGGCGCTGATCGCACACGACGCCCGCAAGCCGCAGATGCTGGCCTTCGCCGCCGAGCATTTCGACGTGCTCTCGCAGTTCAGCCAGCGCATCGGCACCGGCACCACCGGTCAACGCCTCAACGAACTGGCCTGGAGCCGCGGCTGGCCCCGCGATCAGGAGTGGATCCACCGTTTCCAGAGCGGCCCGCTCGGTGGCGATGCGCAGATCGCCGACCGCGTACTGGAAGGGCGCTGCCAACGGGCGATCTTCTTCGAGGACCCCCACGTAGCGCGTCAGCACGAGGCGGACATTCAGCTGCTGGAGCGGGCGGTGACGACGGTGACGGA
>NZ_LDJG01000037.1 GCF_001431425.1 Stenotrophomonas nitritireducens | reverse complement strand
AGATGTGTATAAAGGACAGTTCTTGAAACCGCCGGGCGACAGTCCGCCCAGCGACAGGAAGAAGGCCGCCGCCGCGGCGATGCCGCCCCCGGCCAGCGACAGCAGCAGCCAGCCCGCGCCGCCGCCGAGCAGCGCGGCCAGCACGCCTTTCAACGGACGCGAACGGCGCGCGAACAGCAGCCGCGCCAGCATCGAGGCGAAGCCGCCGATGAACAGCGCGACGAAGAAATTGGCGTCGCCATCGCCCGGGTCGCGGTTGCTGGCCACTGGCGCCGGCAGTTCCTCGCCATCGACCAGTTTGACCAGCGCCGCCGTGGCCTCAGTGATGCCGCCGGCATAGTCGTTGTCGCGAAAACGCGGCACCAGGTATTCCTGGATCACCCGGTTGGCGATGGCATCGGGAATCGCGCCCTCCAGCCCGTAACCCGGCTCGATGCGCACGCGGCGGTCGTTCCTGGCGACCACCAGCAGCACGCCGTCGTCCACGCCCTTGCGGCCGATGCTCCACTGGTCGAAAACGCGGGTGGTGTACTGGGCGATATCCTCCGGCTGCGTGCTGGGCACGATCAGCACCTGCAGCTGGCTGCCCTTGCGCTGCTGCAGGGCCAATGCCTGCTGCACCAGCGCCTGCCGCTGCGCCGCGTCCAGGGTGCCGGTGGTGTCCACCACCGGTGAGTCCAGCGGCGGGATCGGCGCCAGCGCCTGCGCCAACGCACTGCCCGCCGATACCAGCATCAGGCAACACAGCAGCATCCCGCCCGCGATACGAAGCCTGCGCATTTCACCAACTCCCCGGAGCGCCGCCGCCACCGCTGCGGCCGCCAGCGCCGATCCAACGCCTGCCACGCCCCGAAGGGCTGCGCCGGCTCCTCTTCGCGCTGCCCATCAAGGCCGAAACCAGCCCGTACAGCGCCAGCAGCACCGCATCGGCGAGCGGCTTCAGCCAGTTCGCCCATGCCAGCAGCAGCGCGCAGGACATGGCCATCGGCACTGCCCAGACACCCATGAACATCCCGCCAAAGCCCGCCAGCCCCATGCCGATCACGATGCGCGGCCAGCGCCGGCGCGCGTGCTCCGTCAGCAACAGGGCGATGAAGGCCATGAAGAACCCCATGATCCCACCCGCCACCAATTGCGGCCCGATCGTCATCCCGTCACTGCGCCGCTGCCGGCTGCGGGTCCTGCGGCTGCGGCCTGGTACCGAAGTCCACCGCCGGCGGCTGTGCGATCTGCGCCTCGTTCTCGACGGTGAAGTTCGGCTTGGCCTGGTAGCCGAACAGCTTGGCGGTGATCACCTGCGGGAACGAGCGGATATAGGTGTTGTAGTCCTGCACCAGCTGGATGTAGCGGCCGCGCGCGACGGTGATGCGGTTCTCGGTGCCTTCCAGCTGCGCCTGCAGGTCGCGGAAGTTCTGGTCGGACTTGAGCGTCGGGTAGTTCTCGCTGACCACCAGCAGCCGCGACAGCGCGCTGCCCAGTTCGCCCTGCGCCTGCTGGAACTGCTTCAGCGAAGCCTCGTCGTCGGCGTTGACCTGGATCTGCCCGACCCGCGAGCGCGCGTTGGTCACCTCGGTCAGTACCTGCCGCTCCTGCTGGGCATAGCCCTGCACGGTGTTGACCAGGTTGGGGATCAGGTCGGCGCGGCGCTTGTACTGGTTGATCACCTCGGACCAGCCGGCCTTGACCGCCTCGTCCTTCTGCTGGATGGCGTTGTAGCCACAGCCGGAAATCGAACCCGCCACGAGGGCGAGCAGCATCACACGGAGGAACTGGCGCATGGGCGGGTCCTGGGGCGGCTGGAGTCCGCAGCATGCCACCACCGGTGTTCAACGTGTGCATACGACGAGGGCCGGCATCGGCCGGCCCCCGTCAGGTCGCCGCCGCCGGCAGGCGCCGGCGGCAGGCCACCGCTTACCAGTTGTCCGAGCCCGGGACGTGGTGTTCCCTGGCGTTGCGGCGCATCAGCAGGTTCAGCCACTCCACCAGTACCGAGAAGCCCATCGCCGCGTAGATGTAGGGCTTGGGCACGTGCAGGTCCAGGCCATCGAGCACCAGCACCGCGCCGACCAGCAGGATGAAGGCCAGCGCCAGCAGCTTCACGGTCGGGTTGGCGTCGATGAAACGGCCCAGCGGATTGGCCGCCAGCAGCATCACCGCCACCGACAGCAGCACCGCGCAGACCATCACCGGGACGTGGTCGGCGATGCCGACGGCGGTGATCACCGAGTCCAGCGAGAACACGATGTCGATGACGGCGATCTGCGCGATCACCATGCCGAATGTAGCCGAGGCCCGGGTGGTGGTCGGGTCCTGGTCCTCGCCGCCGCTGACCAGTTCGCGGATTTCCTTGGCGCCCTTGTAGAGCAGGAACAGGCCGCCGACGATCAGCACCAGGTCGCGGATCGAAATGCCCATGCCGGCGATGGTGAACAGGTTGCTCTCCATGTGCGCCAGGTAGGCCAGCGAGACCAGCAGCATGATGCGGGTGATGCAGGCCACGGCGATGCCGACGCGGCGCGCCAGCGGCCGCCGGTGCTCGGGCAGGCGCCCGACGGCGATGGAGATGAACACCAGGTTGTCGATGCCGAGCACGATTTCCAGCGCGCTGAGCATGAACAGGGTGACCCATACGTTCGGGTCGGCAAGGAACTCAAAAGACATGCAGGCAATCCTTCAACAAAGACCGTACACCACCACCGCGCGGCAGGGAGCTCAGAGAATCCGGGGCGCCAGGATCAGCCCCCAGCACAGCAGCACGTTCATCATCAGCACGAACACCGCCGCCGAGCCCATGTCCTTGGCGCGTCCGGCCAGCACGTGGAACTCGGGGCCGTAGCGTTCGATCACCGCCTCGATGGCCGAATTGGCCAGTTCCATGGCGATCACCAGCAGCATCGAGCCGACCAGCAGCACGCGTTCCACCGCGGTCTGCCCCAGCCACAGCGCCAGCGGGGCCAGCACCACGAACAGGTAGACCTCCAGCCGGAACGAGGATTCGTGCTTCCAGGCCGCGGTCAATCCCTGCCACGACCATACCGCCGCCTTGAGCACGCGCGCCGGGCCGCGCGGCAGGTTGCCGATCTCGTCAGCCATGGGCACGGCCATCGGTCGAACCGGCACGGACGGCCGGAACAGGGCGGAAACGGGAAATATCCATGCAGGCGGCCGTGGCGATGAACAGCGCGGGATTCTGCCACAGGCGCCCTGTCGGCGCCCTGTCGTCACTCCCCCACCCTTCTATCTTCCGGGGGAGGGCATGGGCGGCACGCTGCCGGCCGGTGTGGCATGGGCCGCTGCGCGTCAGCGCCGCACATCCGCGCGCGCTGCCTTCCTCCGGTTGGCCATGCCGCCGGCTATCCGCCCGAGCCGTCACCCGGGGATTGGCGGGAAAAACGCACCGTCACCTTCGTGCCCTGCCCCGGCCTGCTGTCCAGTTCGATGCGCCAGCCGAACCGCTCGCACAGGCGATGCACGATGGGCATGCCCAGGCCGTGGCCCTGGCGCCGCTCCGGTTCCACCCGGAAGAACGGCTCGAAGATCCGCGCCAGCGCTTCGGGCGACATGCCGATGCCGGTATCGCACACCACCACCCGGTCGGCCTCCACATAGGCGTCGACACGGCCGGCATCGGTGTAATTGCAGGCATTGCGCAGCAGGTTGCCGATCACCACGTGCAGCACCTGCGGCGGCACCCGCAGCGGACAGGCGGCGGCGACATGGACCTCCAGTTCGACCGGCCGCCCGGCCAGGCTGCCGCGGGCGTTGGCCGCCTCGTAACGGACCACGTCGGCCACCTCGACCCATTCGGCCTGCGGTTCGATGTTGGCTTCGCGCGCCAGGATCAGCAGCGCGTCGATCAGCCCCTCCATGTCGCGGCCGGCGCGCTGGATGCGCTGCAGACTGCGCTGCAGCCCCGGGCTCAGCTCCTGCGAGCCCAGCGCCATGTCGCTTGCCATACGGATCACGGTGAGGGGCGTGCGCAGCTCGTGGCTGGCGTCGCGAGTGAAATTGCGCTCGCGCGCGACATGGTCGCCGATGCGTCCGGCCATCGTGTGCAGGGCGCCGGCCAGTTGCCGCACCTCGCCCTGGACATCGGGCGGCAGCCGCTCCGGCGCCAGCTCGCTGGCGTCCGGGTACAGCGGGTCCCACTGCGACACGCGCCGCGCCAGCCAGGTCACCGGCGACACGACGCGGTGCGAAACATGGTAGGTCAGCCAAGAGGCGCCATAGACCGCCAGCAGGATCAGCAGTACCGGCACCACCCCGAACCAGAAGGCCAGGTGCTGGGCTTGGGAGCGCAGGAACACCAGGTAGAGCCGGCCGGCGGGCTTGTCGTCCACCAGCACCAGTTGGTCGGCATCGCCGATCTCGTGGAAGCCTGGCGCCAGCGCGCGCAGGTCGGCGGGCAGGCTCAACGGCGACTGCCCGGTCTCCAGCAGGTAGCCGCGGATGTTGCTGGTGTTGGGGGGCGGCTGCACCGGCGATGCGGCGTGCAGTTCCCAGAAGTGCGCGGCCTCTTCCTTGAGCAGCGCGTTGACCAGCCCGAACTTGACCACCAGCAGCACCAGGTAGCCGCCCAGCAGCACCGCAAGGCCGGCCAGCAGCGCCTGCAGCATGAAAGCGGTCCTGATCTTGCGCGGCAACCCGTGCAGCATCGCAGCCCCGGCGGTGATCCTGTGCGGTTAGGGAAAGGGGAACCGGGCCGCGGTACGGCCCTTCCCTTCGCGACGGAGTGCGTTCGCCGGCATGCTCAGCCCATCGGCTGGGCGATATCGGCGATGCGGTAGCCCGCGCTCTGCACGGTATGCAGCAACGGCCGGTCGAACGGCTTGTCGATGATCTTGCGCAGGTTGTACAAGTGGCTGCGCAGGGTGTCTGAATCCGGCAAGCCGTTGCCCCAGATCTCGCGCTCGATCTCCTGCCGGGTCACCACGCGAGGCGATTCGCGCATCAGGATGGTCAGCAGGCGCAGGCCGATGGGCGAGAGCTGCAGTTCGGTGCCGGCGCGGGTGGCGCGCATGCTGACCGGGTCCAGCACCAGGTCGGCGACCTTCAGCACTTCCGCGCCCACCTGGCGGCGCTCGCGGCGGATCAGCGCGCGCAGGCGCGCTTCCAGTTCCTGGATGGCGAACGGCTTGGTCAGGTAGTCGTCGGCACCGAAACCCAGGCCGGTGAGCTTGTCGTCCAGCGTGTCGCGCGCGGTCAGCATCAGCACCGGCGTGGACTTGCGGGCCTCGTTGCGCAGGCGGCGGCAGACTTCGATGCCGTCCAGGCGCGGCAGCATCAGGTCCAGCACCACCACGTCATAGCTGTTTTCCGCTGCCAGCCGATAGCCGTCGAGGCCATCGCAGGCATAGTCCACCTCGAATCCCTTTCCTTCCAGGTACTCGCCGATCATCTCGGAGATGTTGCGGTTGTCCTCGATGACGAGCACCAGTCCGGACGATTCCTTGGTCTGTCGCATGGAGCCTCCTCGTTCTTCAGCTTTGTGAAAGATGCCGTACCCGGAGTGGATCCCATGTGAAGAAAAGGTGTCACGGCGCTGATCGTCCAGCCAGCCGGCGCTGCCCCTATGCTATGCGCGCCCTGCCCCGGACCCGGACATGCCTGCCCCGCCCTTCACCGCCTATCTGTACCCGGTACTGTTGCTGGCCGCCAGCAACGTATTCATGACCTTCGCCTGGTACGGGCACCTGAAGTACCGCTCGGCGCCGCTGCTGGCGGTGATCCTGGCCAGCTGGGGCATCGCTTTCTTCGAATATTGCCTGCAGGTGCCGGGCAACCGCCTGGGCGCGGCCGTCTATTCGGCGCCGCAGCTCAAGGGCATGCAGGAGGTGATTACCCTGCTGGTCTTCGCCGGGTTCTCGGCGGCCTACCTGGGCCAGCCGTTGAAATGGAACCATTGGGCGGCGTTCGCCCTGATCGCGGTCGCCGCGCTGCTGATGTTCAAGGAATGAGGCACGGGCGCGAACGCGGCCCCGGCCCCGGCCTTGCCGTCCGGGATCGCGTTCGCAGGGCCGGCCGCATCCGCGCCGCCGCTCAGTCGCCGCGCGGGGCCTTCTCGACGAATTCAGCGAACACCGTGTCGATCCGCGCATCGGCCACCTTGCCACCGGCCTGTACCTCGTCGGCCTGGGTGAACAACGGGATGATCATCGCCATGCCGTCGATTTTGGTCTTCAGGTGCGCGCCCGGGGCCTGGCCCAGGAAGCCGTCCCAGTGCCGGCGCACCTTCGCCCAGTAGCCGGCCGTGGCGCTCCAGTACTCGCGGGCCGGAGTGAAGTCCACATCCGTGGTGCGGATGTAATCGTTGAAGCCGAACTCGCGCGCGATTTCCTGCTGCGTGCCGTCGGCACTGCGCCGCATCTTGGTGTTGAACTGCTCGTGG
This sequence comes from Stenotrophomonas nitritireducens, assembly GCF_001431425.1. Classification (GTDB taxonomy): domain Bacteria; phylum Pseudomonadota; class Gammaproteobacteria; order Xanthomonadales; family Xanthomonadaceae; genus Stenotrophomonas; species Stenotrophomonas nitritireducens. Next base: position 7,347 of record NZ_LDJG01000037.1, on the reverse strand, counting down.
GTCCAGCCGTTGGGCGTGAGCGTATGCCGGTTGACCATCGCCAGCGCGTTGTAGTCGCTGCGGCGGGTGTACTCGCGCCGCGGCAGCGGGCGCCAGCCCGCATCGCTGGTCCAGCTGGGCACGCCATTGTCGTAGCTCCACCTGCCGGTGCCGCAATAGCGCGGCGCATCGCTGACCTCGTAGACGCACTGGGTCCATGCGCCCTGGTTGATCGCAGCGGGAACCGCGCGCACCCGCCAGGTCTGGTCGGCGCTGAACTCGAAACGGATCGGTGCCTCGTAGGTCCAGTCCTGCCGCCAGTGCTTGGTGACGTGGCCGCTCTTCGGATCCACCAGCAGGTGCTGCAGCACGATGCGCGTCGGCGCGTCCTCGACCACCACCACCAGTTCGTTGCCGCCGCTGCGCATCGCCGGCGCGCGCTCGTAACCCGGCTTGAGCAGCACGGTCTCGTCGAAGGCGAAGTCCACGGCGTACTCGCCCTGCATCCGCAGGATGGTGTCGTGGTCGCGGGCGATGTCGGCGGCGCTGGCGGTGCCGGCGACCAGCGCGAGGCAGGCAAGAAAGGGGGCGGATCTCATCGGTGGCTCCTGCCCGGCATCGGGCGCAGCGGCCATCCGTGGCCGGATCGTCTTCAGCGGCCGGAGGCGCGAAGTGCGCGGCCAGGCACTCCGGCAAGCCGCGGACATATCGAGCCCTTGGCTTGGCGACCGGACCGCCAGAGCTGTCCGGTCGCGGCCAAGGGGGGGAGAGAACGGGGAATGCGGCGGCCGCAGCCGCGGCAACGCGCTTACTTGGTCAGGATCAGCTTGTCGTTGCTGGTATGGCGCAGGCGGTAAACGCGGTCGCCATGGCGGATCAGGATTTCGCGCTGGCCCTTGAGCAGGGCGCCGCTGTCGATGGTGTCATCGACGGCCACCGCCTGCGGGGCGGAACGTTGCGGCAGGTGCAGCGTACGGGGGCGGAGCAGAACGGGTTGGGCGAACATCGCGGCGATTCCGTGGCGGGGACGGAATTTATGATAATGATTCTCATCCGCGACGCAAGGGGGTGGGCGAAATTTCTGCCCATCCCCGCCGTCGTCGGGAAAACCCGGCGACGGATACCGGCGCGGGCCGAGGAGTGCTGTGGGGCAACGCCCTGGGCTTCAGCGGGAAGGCCCCAGCGGGGCGTTGCCCCGCTCTACAGGTTCGCCGTGGTGCGCGGCGGCTGGCTCACCGGAGGCGCGCGCAGCGGGGCGTTGCCCCACTCTACAGGCCCGCAGGCGCAGGGCCTTGCAACGCCCGGCAGGCTTTCCCCCGTGGTGTGCGGCCGGTGGCTCATCCGGGCGGCCCCTGGCAGGGCTTCGCTCCGCTCTGCCCGGCAGCCCCGCCGCCTGGCAGCCGCCGTCCGTCGACGCCTCAGGCGAACGCGGCTTCCACCTTCTGCCAGGTCTCCTCGCCATGGCGCTCCAGCACGTCCAGCGCGCGCAGGTTCTCCTCCAGCTGCGACACCCGGCTGGCGCCGAGGATCACGCTGGACACGTGCCGGTTGCGCAGGCACCAGGCAATGGCCAGTTGCGCCGGCGATTCCCCCAGTTCCGCGGCCAGCGCGGTGAAACGCCGCACCTTGCCCAGCCGATCCTGCTCCGGCGATCCCAGCACCGCGTCCTTCAGCCAGTCCATCGTGGTCTGCGCCAACCGGCTGTCGGCGGCGATGCCGTCGTTGTACTTGCCGGTCAGCAGGCCCGAGGCCAGCGGCGACCAGATGGTCGTGCCCAGGCCGGCGTCGGCGTACAGCGGCGCATATTCCTGTTCCACCCGCTCGCGGTGCAGCAGGTTGTACTGCGGCTGCTCCATGGTCGGCGCATGCAGGCCGTTGGCCCGGGCGAACGCCACCGCCTCGTCGATCTGCGCGCCGGACCATTCCGACGTCCCCCAGTACAGCACCTTGCCCTGGCGGATCAGCACGTCCATCGCCTGCACGGTCTCGGCGATCGGCGCGTCCGGATCCGGGCGATGGCAGTAGTACAGGTCCAGGTAATCCACCCGCAGGCGCTTGAGCGCGGCGTGGCAGGCGTCGTGCACGTGCTTGCGCGAGAGTCCGCGCTGCAGCGGGTTGGGCGCATCGACCGCACCGAAGAACACCTTGCTGGAGACGCAGTAGCCGTCGCGCGGCAGGCGCAGGTCGGCGATCACATCGCCCATCACCTGCTCGGCGCGGCCCTGCGCGTAGACCTCGGCGTTGTCGAAGAAGTTGACCCCGTTGTCCCAGGCCGCGGCGATCAGGTTGCGCGCCTCGCCACGGGCGATCTGGCTGCCGAAGGTGACCCAGGCCCCGAAGGACAGGGCGGAAAGCTGCAGGCCGGACGACCCGAGGCGGCGGTATTGCATGGCAGGCTCCTGGAGCGCAGTCCGCGCGGGCGGCGCGGACGGAGCCGCCAGTGTAACCGCCGCCCCCTGCCGATAGCGCCCGGGACCTTGCCGATGACGGCCTGATCGCCGCCATTGGCCCCTATCGGCGTCGGGATTGTTGCCCGGCACTGGCCGCTGCACTAGGCTTGCCGCTTTTGCGGGCTGGCCCGGGGAATACTCATGGTCGAAGGATTGGGCAGGATCGGCTTCGGCCTGTTCGGCCTGGTGGTGCTGATCGGCATCACCTGGCTGTTTTCCAACAACAAGAAAGCGGTGGACTGGAAGCTGGTCGCCACCGGCGTCACCCTGCAGATCGGCTTCGCCGCGCTGGTGCTGCTGGTGCCGGGCGGGCGCGACGTGTTCGACTGGCTGGGCCAGGGCTTCGTCAAGATCCTGAGCTACGTCAACGAAGGCTCCGGCTTCATCTTCGGCGACCTGATGAACGTGTCCAAGTACGGCTTCATCTTCGCCTTCCAGGTGCTGCCGACCATCATCTTCTTCTCGGCGTTGATGGGCGTGCTCTACCACCTGGGCGTGATGCAGGCGGTGGTCAAGGTGATGGCCTGGGCGATCACCAAGGTGATGCGCGTGTCCGGCGCGGAGACCACCAGCGTCTGCGCCAGCGTCTTCATCGGCCAGACCGAGGCGCCGCTGACCGTGCGCCCGTACATCCCGAAGATGACCCAGTCCGAGCTGATCACGATGATGATCGGCGGCATGGCGCACATCGCCGGCGGCGTGCTGGCGGCCTACGTCGGCATGCTCGGCGGCGGCGACCCGGTGGCGCAGGCGTTCTACGCCAAGCACCTGCTGGCCGCCTCGATCATGGCCGCACCGGCCACGCTGGTGATCTCCAAGCTGCTGGTGCCCGAGACCGGCACCCCGCTGACCCGCGGCACGGTGAAGATGGAGGTGGAAAAGACCTCCTCCAACATCATCGACGCGGCGGCCGGCGGCGCCGCCGACGGCCTGAAGCTGGCGCTGAACATCGGCGCGATGCTGCTGGCCTTCATCGCCCTGATCGCCCTGCTCAACGCGCCGCTGACCTGGCTGGGCGAGGTCACCGGCCTGGCCCAGGCCATCGGCAAGCCGACCAACCTGGCCACCATCTTCGGCTACGTGCTGGCGCCGATCGCCTGGGTGATCGGCACGCCATGGGCCGATGCCACCACGGTGGGTTCGCTGATCGGCCAGAAGGTGGTGATCAATGAGTTCGTCGCCTACCTGCAGCTGTCGGAGATCATCAAGGGCAATGTCGCCGGCGTCGCGCTGAGCGACGAAGGCCGCCTGATCGCCACGTATGCGCTGTGCGGCTTCGCCAACTTCAGTTCGATCGCCATCCAGATCGGCGGCATCGGCGGCCTGGCCCCGGACCGTCGCCATGACCTGGCCAAGTTCGGCCTGCGCGCGGTGCTCGGCGGCACCATCGCCACGCTGATGACGGCGACCATCGCCGGCGTGCTCAGCCACTTCGGCTGAGCCACCGGCGCGCTCCCCCTTCCGGCTCCCCCACAGCCACCTGAAGAGAAGTAGATTCCATGAAGTCTGTTGTCGTTGCCGGTTCCTTCAATGTCGACCACGTCTGGCGCTGCGATGCCCTGCCCGCGCCGGGGGCGACCATTGCCGGGCGCTACAGCACCGGTCCCGGCGGCAAGGGCTTCAACCAGGCGGTGGCCGCGCGCCGCGCCGGCGCCGACATCACCTTCGTCTGCGCACTGGGCGATGACGCCGGCGGCGCGCTGGCGCGCCAGCTCGCCGCTGCCGATGGCATCGTGCTGGCCGCCGAGGCCAGCACCGAGCCCACCGGTACCGCCGGCATCTACGTGGACAGCCGCGGCCGCAATTCCATCGTCATCGGCCCCGGCGCCAACGCCTCGCTGAGCACGGAATTCATGGCAGCCAACGCGGCGCTGATCGGCGACGCGGGGGTGCTGCTGGCGCAGCTGGAATCGCCGGTGGAGTCGATCGAAGCGGCGCTGGGCATCGCCCGCGAGGCCGGCGTGCTGACCGTGCTCAACCCGGCCCCGGCCAACGCACCTTCGTCGATCAGCCTGCTCAAGCTGGCCGATGTACTGACCCCCAACGAGACCGAATTCGCCGCCCTGCTCGGCCGTCATGTCGGCGAGCGCGTGGAAGCCGATGACGTGGCCGCGCTGGACGGCGCCAGCCTGCACGCGCTGTGCCGCAAGCTGTCGGGCAATACCGTGGTGGTCACCCTCGGCGCGGTCGGTGTGTTCGTCTCGCACGACGAGGAACGCCTGCGCGGCGACAGCCAGCCCTACTACCGCGTGGCCGCGGAATCGGTGCAGGTGGTTGACACCACCGGCGCCGGCGACGCCTTCAACGGCGCGCTGGTGGCCTCGCTGGCGCAGGCGCCGGACGCGGCTTTCATCAAGCACGTGCGTTTCGCCAACCAGTACGCCGCCCGCTCGACCGAGAATGAAGGCGCCGCCGTGGCGATGCCGCGGATGACGCCGGCCGACGCCGGCTGAGTCCGGAGCGCCGCACCGGCCGATGACGGCAGGGCGGCGCGCAGGAGCGGCGGACTCCCGCCCGGAACTTCCGCCGTTGCCGCGAAGCCGGCAGCCGGAGTCGGGCTCCGCTCAACCGGGATCATGCCGGCACCGCCGGCACGGGAGTGGCACAGGACCGGCTAGAGAAGACCGGCCGGATCATCGGCACCGGCGGAGTGCGCGGATTCATCGACCGCGGACGCCATCGCGCCGGCGAGGACCAGTGCGGCGGACGTCGTGGCGGTTGACGGAATCGCCCGGAGCGCGTGGCCGCGACCTGCGGCGATCCGGACGGATACAGGCGCCGCAGCAGCGCACCCTCGCCTTCCACTGCGCGCCTGCGGCCCGCAGCGCCCACGCCTGGGCCTTCGTACCTGCTGACAGCAACCTGACGCATCCCGTGGCGACTGTGTCAGCGACGCCGCCGCAGACTGCTCCGCAACCGGAATTTCCCGCCAGGAGCCACAGCATGCGCATTCCTTCCACGCCCTCCCGCCGCCCGTATGGCTGGCTGTTGCCGGCACTGGCGGCGCTGTTGCCGGCCACCGCCTTCGCGGGCCCCTGGGAAGTGGGAAGCACCAGCCCCGGTACCTCCAGGAAGGTCAAGGCCGAAGTCACCTGGAAGCACACCGACTCCAAGGACACCTGGGCGCGGCCGGTGCTGAAATTCGCTGCGCCGCTGGCCCGGGATCTGTCGTTCGAGGTCGCCGCCGGCTACGGCATCGTGGAAAAGTCGAACGGCGCCACGCGCAGCGGCGCGAAGGACTTCACCGGCAAGTTGAAATGGCGCTTCGTCGAGGAAGGCGATCGCCGTCCCGCGTGGCTGGTGGAGCCGAAGTTCAGCTTCGACACCGGCAGCCCCGGCATCGGCAGCGGCGTCACCACCCTCAAGACGCCGCTGCGCGCCGGCAAGCAGTTCGGCAAGCTGCGCCTGACCGCCGAGGTGTCCCATACCCACGGCTTCGCGCACGACTACGACGACCTCGTCGGCTATGGCGCGCTGCTCGAATACGCGCCCAACCCGCGCTGGATCGTCGGCGTGGACCTGCTCAACGACCGCCCGCTGCACGATGGCGGGCGCTACCACCTGCGCGGCAACGCCGCCTTCAAGTACAAGGCCAGCAAGCGTCTCGAGCTGCAGGGGCTGCTGGGCCGCAGCGCCGAGAACCGGCGCGGCGAGCTGGCGACCAGCGCCAAGTTCGTGGCCGCCTACAAGTTCTGACCGGGGCCGCGGTTCTCCGGGCGTTCCGGGCGGGGCGGTAGAATGCCGGTCATGCAGATCGGCCCCTATACCATCGCGCCCAACGTGGTGCTCGCGCCCATGGCCGGCGTCACCGACAAGCCGTTCCGGCAGCTGTGCAAGCGGCTGGGCGCGGGTCTGGCCGCCTCGGAGATGACCATCTCCGACCCGCGCTTCTGGAACACACGCAAGTCCCTCCACCGCATGGACCATGCCGGGGAACCGGCGCCGATCAGCGTGCAGATCGCCGGCACCGAGCCGCGGCAGCTGGCCGAAGCGGCGCGTTACAACGTCGATCACGGCGCGCAGATCATCGACATCAACATGGGCTGCCCGGCAAAAAAGGTGTGCAATGCCTGGGCCGGCTCGGCGCTGATGCGCGACGAGGCGCTGGTGGCGCGCATCCTCGAAGCGGTGGTGGGCGCGGTGGCGGTGCCGGTCACGCTGAAGATCCGCACCGGCTGGTGCGCGGAAGTACGCAACGCACCGGCCATCGCCTGCATCGCGCAGGCCAGCGGCGTCGCCGCGCTGGCGATCCACGGCCGCACCCGCGACCAGCACTACGCCGGCACCGCCGAGTACGACACCATCGCCGCGATCAAGGCGATGCTCGACATCCCGGTGCTGGCCAATGGCGATGTGGATTCCCCGCGCAAGGCCGCGCAGGTGCTGGCCCAGACCGGCGCCGACGCGGTGATGGTCGGCCGCGCCGCGCAGGGCCGGCCATGGATCTTCCGCGAGATCGCCCACTTCCTTGCCACCGGCGAGGAACTGCCGCCGCCGTCGCTGGAAGAGATCCGCGACATCCTGCTCGGCCACCTCGCCGACCTGCATGCCTTCTACGGCGAACCGCAGGGCGTGCGCATCGCCCGCAAGCACCTTGGCTGGTATGCGAAGGACCGGCCGGAGAACGCCGCCTTCCGCGCCGTGGTCAACGCCGCCGAGAGCGCAGAGGCGCAGTCGCGCCTGACCCGCGACTACTTCGACAGCCTGATCGCCGGACAGCCGCGGGCCGCGGCCTGAGATCCGCGGAAGCGCATCTGCAAGGCGGCGGGGTTCTGTAGCGCCGGGCGGCGCCCGGCGGGGCTTGGCTGGCAATGCCCCAGCGGGGCGTTGCCCCGCTCTACAAGGTGGCGGGGTTCTGTAGCGCCGGGCGGCGCCCGGCGGGGCTTGGCTGGCAATGCCCCAGCGGGGCGCTTACCCG
>NZ_LDJG01000036.1 GCF_001431425.1 Stenotrophomonas nitritireducens | reverse complement strand
GGGCGGGCGGGCATCAGGCACCGGCCACCTCCCACAGCTCGCTGGAGGCGTCCCCGGCCAGCTTCTTCACCAGCACCCACTGCTTGCCGGTCGCGATGATCCGGACGACTGCGCCACCGCCGGGCTTCACCTCTGCCAACTGCAGGCGAATGCGGCTGGACAGGGTGGCCACCGGCGCCAGATCGTCATCCCCGAACTGCTGAACACCCTCGTCCAACATCACGGTGCACGGCACGGACTGGATGCCCCCCTTTGCCGTGTAGGAAGCAGCGTCCGCTACTCCAGCGTTGCGCAGCGCGCCGAAGGCCAGCGCGTCAAATCTCTGAAGGAATGCCTTTTGGTTCATGGAGCAGGCCTCGCGCTCTGCATGGCCTTCTCCAGCTCTCGCCCCAGGTAGAACGGCATCAGCTTCTGCCACGTCTTCTCGGCCATGCCGAGAATGTCGTAGCGTGGCCGATAGCGGGCGTCGCTGGTGAAGATGAAAATGGATCGCACAGCAGAGCCCCACGGGGTTGCGATGCGCTCGTAGATGCCAGGGGCCAGCCGGCCGCGCTTGCGCGTGAGCACGAAGTACTCGCCACCGCGCGCGCGCTTGCGCGTGTTGCGCCGCCTGCCCGCACTGGTGTCGGACTGGTTCTGGTAGTGGTCCCGCTGGGCCCCGAGCTGCGACAGGATCTTGGTTACCTGGCCGGCAGGCACGTTGCCAAACTGGTTTGGCGCCGCCCCCTTGCCCATCACCGCGAACTGCGATGGCGAGAGCAACCCGCGACTCTGCAGCAGCCGCTCGAATCCCTTCATGCGCCGCTGGCCACCATCGACCTCAGCCATCAGGTACTTGGCCGGCGGCGTGCCCTTGAATGCCTCGTCGCGGATGTACACCTCCGCAAACGGCCATTGCTTCGTCGCCTTCCGGTACATCGTTGCGTTGACGGTCAACGGCGTTGGCCGGTCGAAGACACGCGACGCCTTGCGCTTCCACTCCTCTCGAACCTCGAAGGCCACCTGATTGGTGGCCTGCCGTGCGGCAAACGGCAGCTGGTTACGCTCCAGCTCCGTCAGGCGACGGCCGAGCACGTTCTCGGGGTCTACCCCGATCCTGATCTGGGCCATATGACCTCCAGCCCGGCCCGCTCATGCGGGCCAGGCCTTGGGCTTACTTCGCGCCCGGCTTCAGGCGGATGACGGCATCGGGGCGGGTGTTGATGTTCAGCGGGTTGGACTGGCTCTCCAGCTGAATGCCCTTGTTCATGCGCATGGGGGCGGTCTTGCTGTAGTACGGCAGACCGATCCCGCGCACGGTCTCCAGGTAGTCCGCCGGTGCGAAGCGGGTCAGGAACATGTCCGGCACGCCCAGCGGGAACGCGATCGCCTCGTTGTCGGGCAGAGCGATCTTGCTGCCCGCACTACCCGGCAGTTCCTCGAAGGTCACATCCCCGAACGTGAAGCCCTTGCGCAGATCGGAGCGCAGCGCGGCGCCATCCTGCCAGCGCTTGTAGGCCTCCTGAACCTCCGGGTGATCGACCAGCGCATCGAAGAAGCCGGCGCTGCAGAACACGTGGATGCCGGTATAGGGCACGCCGCCCAGCTTGGCTTCGATCGCGCGCTTGATCGAGACGACCTTGGAGCGGACCTTCGTGTCCGGCTTGGTCAGCTCCATGCCGATCACCGACTGCTCGACGCCGAACTCGTCGTAGAAGTCCAGGATGACGGAGCCATCGGCATCCAGTAGCTTGCCCTGCAGCGCGCCCATGCGGTGGTACTCGATCGTGTAGTCCAGGTCGCGCTTGTGGACAACCTGCAGCCCGTTGACCACCGCCGCCACGTTCGTACCGGCCGGGTCAGCCGGGTCCCACACGCCGAGCAGCTGGTCGGCCATCACGGTCGAGTTCTGCGGCAGGTGGGTGGTTTCCAGCAGCTTCACCTTGCCGCGGTCCAAGCCCTTGGGCTGGCCCGGCGAGCCGCGCGGGACGTTCGGCACCAGTACCAGCTTGTTGTCCTTGATGCCGATCTTGACGATGGTGGTTCCGACCAGACCCTCTTCCTGGAAGAGGTTCATGTCGGCGATACGCGTGGAGATGCGCGGCAGGTTGTTGATGTAGGCGTTCAGCTCGCCGAAGCCCAGCGCACCCAGCGCCAGAAGGATCTGCAATTCCATGGTCTTGGTCTCTCTCGGAAAGGGGATACGAAAAGGCCCCGCCGAGGCGGGGCCGTGTGTCACGGGTTGAGGCGGGTTGACCCGACTCAGGCGGCGTCGATGGTGATGGTGTCGCTGGTGGCTTCGGTCAGGTCGGTCGCGGTCACCTTCAACGTGTACTCGCCGGCGGCGCTCAAGGACGCCGCATCCCAGGTGATGACACCACCCACGGCCGCCTTCGCGCCGCCGCCGGCCAAGTTGCCGGTGCCGCTGGCCTTGGCCAGGGTCACGCTGACGGTGCTGCCGGTGACCAGGGCGCCGAACACGTCCTTGACGTGGGCAACGATCGGCCCGAGGACTTCGCCTGCCTTGCCGACCAGCGGGGTGTCCACGAAGACGAGATGATGTGCGGCACCGGAAGCGATCGGCGTCTCCATCCAGCGGGTGATGATGCCGGACTCGGCCAGGCTGACGGCCGCCAGCAGCTTCTGGTCAGCGGTCATGCCGCTGGCCCAAGCCAGCTTCTCGCCGAAGACCTCGGCATCACGGGCCACCGCTGCGCCCTTCACGGCCAGCGCGCCGGTATCGGTACCGGTATCGACCGGGCCATACAGCACCTTGACGGCATCGGCACCGTTGACGGCGATGGTGTTGTCCGCCTTCAGCAGCGTACCGGCAGCAAGCATGCCCTGCCCGGCCGGAATGCGGATCAGCTCGCGGCTGCGTTCGCCGCTCGCCTCGGACAGCAGGAACTCGCCGGTGCGGGTGCCGGCCAGGGAAATCTCCATATCAGTTACCTCGATTCTTGTAGATGTTGGTGGGGTCCAGCTTCGCCTTCACTTCGGCGGCGCGTGTTTCGGCCGTGCTGGCCGGGTGTGCGGTGATGACCTGCGAATTGCGGCCCTCCTCCGCCTTCATCGACAACAACTGGGTGCGTACCGTGTCGAGGTCGGTGTTCTTCTCGATGAAGCTGGCCGCCAGCGCTTCGCCGCCGGCAACGGTGGCAGCGCAGGCGTCCAGGACACCGTTCGCGTACTCCAGCGCGGCGGCGCTCTCTTCGCCGAGCTTCTCGCCACGACGGAGCAGTGCCATGCAGATGGTCGCCGGCAGGTCGCTGGCTGCCACCGTCGCGGCCAGGCTGGGCTGCTCCGCAGGCGCCGCCGCCGACGCGCTCGCCGCAGCCGCTGGCTGGGTGCCGCTTTTCTCCGCGATCACCTTGAACTCATCGCCCAGCAACGAGAACGCCGACTTGGCGCTGGCATTGGCCTCCGGGTCACCGTCGTCCGCGTCGTCGCCGGCCGCCGCTGGCGCGGGCGTGCCCCCGGCACCCAGATGGGCGATGAGGTCATGCCAGGTGCCCAAGCGCGTAGCAAAGCCGATGTCCACCGCCGCCTGCCCCCGATACGTGGCCGCCTCGGTGGCGCGTACTGCGTCCGCCTCCATGCCCAAATTCCGGGCCACGGTGTCGACAAACAACGTGCGCATGTCCTCCAGGTCGGCCAACGCCTGGGCGTGGGCTTCCTCGCTGAGCGGGAAATTCGGGTTGAAATCGACCTTGCGCGCACCGGCGTACAGCGGCGTGACCTTCAGGCCGATCTGAGCGTTGTTCCCGCTCCAGTCGTAGTGGTAGGCCACCACACCGACGGAGCCCACGGTACCGGTGCGACTCACCCAGATTTCGTCGCAGGGCGATGCCAGCGCAAAGCCGGCGGAGGCCGCATAGTCATCCACGAGCGCATAGAGCGGCTTGCGCCCACGCGCCTGGTAGATGTGGTCGACCAGATCGAAGCAACCGGAGGCCATGCCGCCGGGCGTGTCCAGGCGCAGGATGATGGCCGTCACCGCGTCATCTTCCAGCAGCTCGTCGAAGGCGGTGCGGATTGCCGCGTAGCTCACCGGACCGGGACCACTGGCCCCGGGCATCGGGCGATTGACCATCGCACCGGACAGGTTGATCACGCCGATTACCGACTGGGTGACACCCACCGTCTCGCCGGCGGAACCGGTCACCTCGAACCGGTCGGCGCGCAGCTCGCTGTCGGCGCTGGTGATCTTTCCTTCCAGATAGCCGCCCACTAGCGCCTCGCCGATGGCCGGCTGCACCAGCAGCGGCTGATTGAGGACCGCGGCAGCCAGCGTGGCCACCACCGGGGCCTTGTTGCCACGGTTGAGGAGTCGGGCCAGCAGGCCGGGTTTACTCGTCATCGTTGTTTCCTTCATCGTCGGCGGCGCTCTCGGCGCCGGTTTTCGTGCCCTGCCGCGCGCCCGAGGCGTTGGTGCGGCGGGGGTCGCTGTCGTAGGTCAGGCCCGCCTTGTCGGCGCGGTCGTTGTCGTCCTTCTGCTCGCGGTCAACCTGCTCGGGGTCTTCGCCAGAACCCAGCACCACGGCGGAGCGCGACTTGAAGCCGGCGCGCACGGCCTTCACTTCTGAATTGACGTCCTGCACCGGGTGGCTCCAGGGCCAACCCTCCGGCACCCACAGCGTTTCGGTGACGTCATCGCGCAGCGACGCATAGCCCTGCACCTTCAGCAGCCCGGACAGCACGGCCTGGTCGAAGAACGCATCGCGCACGCGCTGGCAGAACATCGGGATCATGAAAAGCCACTGGTCCTGCTCGATGACGCGGCGGAACTCATTGAGGATCAACCGCAGCGCACGGTCCGACACGTTGCGCAGGTCACCGGTCAACACTTCGTACGGCACGTCCTGGCTGGCAGCGATCGCCAGCAGATGCCCCCGCAGGAAGTCGCCGTAGTCCGCACCGGCTCCGGGCGGCTCGGAGAACTTCACCTCGGTGTCCGGCGGCAGCTCCTGCATCGTGCCGGGCTCTAGCCCTCCAATGGCGGCCCCGTCGTCGTCCTCACCGGTGATCAGGTCGCCGACAGCCTCGCCCTCTTCGCCATCACCGCTGGACTTCTTCGTGATGAACCCGGTGAACAGGTTGGCCAGGGCCTGCCGCTCCAGCACCGCATCATCGAGACGGTCCAGGTTGAACATCCGCAGCAGCGCGGGCGCCGAACCCGGCACGCCTCGGATGGCACCTGCACGGTTGGGGCGATACAGGTGCAGGACCTGGTCGGCCGGCACGCGGACCAGCTCATTGCCGTTTACCGCAAGGTGCTGGTCACCGGGGTGTTCGCGGAACATCCAGTAGGCGACGCGCCGGCCGATCTGATCGAACTCGATGCCCTGCCGGATGGCGTTGCCGTTGCTGGCCACGCCGTTGTAGTGCTGCGGGCACTGCTCCGACTCGATCAGCTGGACCTGCAGCGGGACCGGCAAGCCATCCTCGCGGCGGCGGTACCGGAGCCGGGCGAACACCTCGCCGGCCTCCTTCCATTCGCGCCAGGCCAGCGCCTGCAGACCACTCCAGTCGAGCACGCCATCAGCATCGGCGTACTTGCCCCAGCGGCGCCAGAGCTGGGCCACCTGAGCCTTGTGCGCCTTGCTTCCCCAGATAGCCTTCGCTTGGATGCCCGTGGCGATGCCGTTGGAAACGCTCTTGTTGAGCGCGCTGACCATCCATGGGTCGTTGCGCGCCAGATGCCGTGCCCTGGCCAGAAGAGTTGGCAATCCCAGCAAGGCCCCGTTTGGGCCCAGCGACATGGGCCGGAACGTGCGCAGGCGACGACCGTTCCCGGCCGCGCGGTAGCTGCCTTCGACTGCTTCAGACATTGCCCGTCCCCGACTGGTAGAGGCGCACCACGCGCTGCCGGCGACGAGCCGGCGCGGTGCCTTGCCCGGCTTCTTCGCGCATCTGCTTGAGCAGCCGGCGCATGGCGTCCAGGCTCTGGTAGGTCACGGTGCGGTCGGCGTATCGGACGCTCAGCACCCCGGCCGCGATCGCCTCTTCCAGCGCCGCGGTCTGTTCTTTCGTAAATGCCATTTCAGCGTCCCAGGTACTTACTGCGTATGACGCGGCGCGTGCGCGCTCGCGGCGGTGGCGCCGGTGCGGCGTCGTCCGCCCTCACGTCGGGGTTGTCGTCCCATTCCGCTGCCCACGACGGCGGCGCGGTCCAATTGATCGCCGGCACCTTCATCCACAGCGCCAGGCCCTCGGCATAGCCGCACAGGTCAAATGCCTCGTTGCGTCGGTTGGCCAAGTTCTCCCAACCCTTCGCAGTCCGGGACTCGGCGGTCAGCTCGGCGTAGAACGCCTCCGGCAGCCAGTCAGGGAAGTGGTAGTAGCCCGGCCCCGGCTCGGCACGCTTCACGTTGGCACTCACGGTGTCCTTCAACCGGTCCACGTTGAGCAGCAACTGAGGCACATCACCCTTCGATCCTGATTTGCGGTCCTTTCGCTTGCTGCTATCCGGAAAGGTCTCGCGGAACAGCGGGCCTTCACGGCGCGTATCGCCCTTGATGAGGCGGACCCGCGTGTGCAGATTCCGCACTTTGAGCGACCGCCAGAACTCCAGGGCGCGCACCGAGGTGCCGGACTTGCCGCCCCAGTCGATGCCCGTGACGCGGATCGGCATGGTGCGGCCAGTGCCATCAGCCAGCGGGTACCGCCGTGTGATGACCTTCTCGACCAGGCGCTCCCAGTCTTCCAGGTACTTCGGCGGGTCCAGCGGCAGGAAGCCACCGGAGCCGTCTGGGCGCGCGGAGGTGCGCAGCGTGAAGGAGTCCACGACCCAGCGCTCCAGCTGCCCGGACTCGCCGATACCAAAGCCCAGCACCAGCACCACGAAACGATTGCCCTGCACGTCCACGGTGGCAGCGAGGAACCGCACGCCCGGCGGCACCGCGCCCCTGCCCCAGTCCTCCGCCCGCTTCCGCATCTCGTTGGGGTCGCTGACTGAGCGTGCGGCCATCGGCACGTAGTTGATGGCGCCGTCGACGTTGTGCGTCGTCTTCAACGGTCGCTCTTCTCCGGTCGTGGCAAACGTGCGCAGCGCCTGGAAGTAGCGCTCCACCAGCGATTCCCACGACTGGTACGCCGCCGCCACACCGCCCAGCCAGAAGCTGGCGATGCGCGCCTCCTGGCGTTCACCGGTAACCGTCCCATCGGGATGGACCACCTGCCCCTCTGCCGCCCAGACGCCCGAGCGGTTCATGCCCTCCTTCCACCGGTGCTGCAGGCCCACGCCGCAGTGCGGGCAATGCAGCAGCGAGTAGTGCCGTGCCAGCTTCTGCACGTCATCCAGCACCACCCGCTCGAGCAGTTCCTCCAGCGGCGGCAGCGCGAAGCCGTCATACCCTGGCGCCGCTTGGAAGCGCTCGCCACATTCTGGACATGGCCAGTACCAGCGGCGCCGGTCGCCTCGCGCATACAGCGCGGCGATGCCGGCGGCCGGCGGGCCCTGGTGGGGGTCGCTCGGCTTCCAGGCACCGTCGGCATAATCGGTGGCCGGGCTGGACTCGGCCACCACCATGCCAGCGGACATGTAGGTCTGCGTGCGCTTTAGCGCCAGGCCGAAGCACTCATCGATGGCAAGGTCGCCAGTGTAGTTGTCCACGTCCGTCATCAGGACGTCGTGGATATCCTTGCCCGACAGCACCGAGACCGACGGCCAGCCCATGCGCAGTGACATGCCAGAGCGGAAGAACTTCAGCAGGATGTTGTCGTCGTGCGCTCGCGGGCTCAGCCTCGAACGCAATTCGGGGCTGGCGGCAATGCTGCGCGAGATGCGTGTTTTGCTGTAGTCCTCCGCAGCGTCCTTCGACATCTGCACAACCATGGCGTCGGCCGGGTTGCACGTGATGAGGTAGGCCAAGCGCGCATCGATCAGCGAAATGGTCTTGCCCGAGCGAGCAGGCCCGACGAAAACCACAGCCTCGTAATGCCGGCTGCCGGTGGTATCCAGCGGCTCGACCATGTACGGGGTCGTGTGCGGGTCCCACGCGCCGGCCGCGCCGGCGGCGTTGGCCACCTGCAATGCCTTGGCCCCTTCACTGACCAGGATGCGCCTGGGCGGTCGGATCATCTCGGCAACGCCGAGGCGAACGCTACGCGCTGTCGCGTACGTCGTCATCGGTGATGCCCTCGTACATGGATTGTCGGACGCGGTCGCACTCGTCCTGCACCTTCACGACCTGGTCCGGGGTCAGGCCCGCCTTACGTTCCAGCACGTCCGGCAGGGTGTCGAAGAACTGCACCACCTTTTTCACCAAGTCGGCGTAGTCAGCCTCGACCTCAGCAGCCGGCACCAACTGGCCGATGGTGGATTCCACCTTCAGCCGCTCGTTCTCCGACTGGTAGTAGGCCCGACGCTCCATGGGGGGCAGGTCGCGCGGATCGACGACCGCATCGGCCCCAGCACCTTGGGCAATCGGATCGACCAGGGCGGCAGCCGCATCGGCAAGGCGGTACACGTCATGGCCACCGCGCTTGGCAAGCGGCGGGATGCCGGCCTCCTTCAGCCGCTTGGAGGCCGTGCGCCGGTCCATGCGGAACTCTTCTGCCAGCCGGCCAATCGACCAGCCTTGGGAGAATTCGTGGATGTCGGCCATGTCCTACCTAATGCACAACGTGTTCAGGGCGAAAACGCCATTTCTCCCGGGGAAAACGCAAAAAACGCCTACTAGTGGTGGAGCACCCTAGAGGCCGAAAAACTGGAAATCACCGGGGTCCGAATTCCCCCCGGTGAGCAAAATCCCGCCCCGGGGCCCCCGCCCGGGCGAACCACACCACCGCGCGCAGATACCAGCGCACCCACCAGCGCCAGCCGATGGATGCCGTGACCGTCTTGGACATCAGAACTCCTCCACCGCCCAGCCGCCGCCGTCCTTCTTCGGGCGCACGCGCACCGCGATGAACCGGAACGGGTACTGATCGGCCGCGATCTTGATCTTCGCCCTGGCATCGTCCAGCCAGAACCCCTTTACCTCGCGCATCTCCATCACACCGTCAGCGGCCAGGACTGCGAAGTCCGGGGTATAGAACGTCTTGTCGGCGAGCCGCAGCTTAATGCCCTCGAACCGGAACCACAGGATCTCGCCTGCGTGCTGCAGCGCGCTTAGGTGTTCGGCATACGCCTTCTCGGTCTGGTTCATGTCCCCGGGCTTGAGCCGGCCGAGAGCCAGGTATCCACCTCCGGCCCTGCGCTTCACCGATCTGGAACCTCGATGGCACAGCCAGCGGCTACGACCGCGCGCCGGGTGTCGATCAGCTCCCGTTGGAGCCAGCCGATCCATGCGTCTGCCCGGTCTCCTCCTGCAACAAGATGCGTCGCGCCTGCCCACCGAAGCTCGGCGGCAGCATCTTGTCCTCGGGCAAAGACCGCAGCTCCACCGGCGCCGGCTCCGGGCGAACCACAGGCCCACTCCGGCCGCAGCTGCACAGAACCGCGGCGCAGAGCAGCGGCAAGATCACGTTCGGCACGGTTCGCATCGTTGATGGCCTTCTGGTAACGGGTGTCGTTCGCCTGCCGGGCTGCGGCCAGGGCGGTGGATGCAGCGCGCGCCTTGGCGGCTACGGCGGCGGTGGCTTCGGCCAGCTGCTGCAGCGTTGCGGCGTGCTTGGCGTTCTCGGCCGCGCGCGCCTGGACCTCGGCTTGGTACTCGCCGCGCCAGTGCGAACCGCCCCAGCGGTAGCCGAATGCCAGTACCAGTAGGGCCAGCAGCAGGCCGGCCGCCCAGCGGGTCAGGTCCGCATAGGGGCGCAGTGGATCAAGGCTGATGTTCATGCTGCGCCACGCCCGCGACGGTCTAGGACCATATCGCCGTACCAAGCACCCCAGCGGGTATAGACCCACAGGCGCCAACCGGACGACGGCTCTGCCATCTCAAGACGGACAAGGCTGAAGCTCATCAGCCTCCAGCACGGCCATGTCTGCGGGCCATGCATCGGGCGCAGATGCGGCCGGAAGTGCTCAATGCTCCCGTTCAAACGAATACGCATTCCTACCTCCACGCCCTCACGGGCTACTGTTCGGCCACGCACTTGGCATGGCGCTCCTGTTGTCGTGTCCAGACGCCTTTGCAGCCCTTCGGCCCCCAGCTCTGGGGGAGCGAGCAGTCCCGGCCGCCCTGCTTCCTCCATGCCAACAGGGCATCGCATGCCGCCCGGTAGTGGAACGCCTGGCCGGCGGGCGTCCTGGCCTCCACGGTCGCCAGCAGATGCCGGCGCATGCTCGACTGCCGCCAGTTGCCGATCC
Source organism: Stenotrophomonas nitritireducens (assembly GCF_001431425.1). GTDB lineage: Bacteria > Pseudomonadota > Gammaproteobacteria > Xanthomonadales > Xanthomonadaceae > Stenotrophomonas > Stenotrophomonas nitritireducens. The sequence goes on along the minus strand of NZ_LDJG01000036.1, from coordinate 16,388 downwards.
CGTACTGGCCGATGAAGTCCACGTACAGGTCGAACTCGCCCTGGGTGAGGGACACGCCGGGAATGGACGCCTTGAAACGCGCCTCCTCCTCGCGGTGGAGGTTCCGGGCCAGCTCGGCAGCGCGCGCCCTGGTAATGGGTGCATCGGTCAGCCGTACCGGACGGCCATCCTCATACCGGGTGGAGCCGTGGCCGATGGTCGGCACGTCGCCTTTCGTCGGGATGTAAGGCTGGTGCACCACCTGCCCATCGGCACGAACCGCCGTGGGACCGTCGCCTTCCTTCGCCACCCAGCCTGCGAACGCCGCGACACTCAGGGCCAGGCCCACCGCCAGCACGCGAACCGGTCCGCCCTTGGACTCACTCGATCCGGCCATTGCGGTAGCTCTCCATACGGGCGGCATGCTCGACGGCTTCGCGCCGGTCACTTTCGGCATCGCGTGCCGCCTCGCGCCGGTCCTTGCGCCGGGTGTAGTACCACTGGATGAACAGGCCCACGGCCATGCCGGCGATACCAGCGAAGGCAGCCAGATCGCTCGCGGACAGACCACCGACGAATGCTGTGCTGCCACCGACAATGGTCGATACCTTGCCCACGGTGATGAGCGTCGCGTCCGCATTCTCTTGCACGGTCTGGTCCCTGTAGTTCGCCCGGTTCGGCATGTCGTCCTCCCGGATTTGGAGCCCGCCGCGCCACCGGGACGGAGGGGCCCGGTCGGTACGGCGCAGCGGGCGGAAAGGTGCCCGTCACCACAGCCCGGCAGGGCCACAATGGTTGATCCGGTAAGGATGACGGGCAGATATTGGGCGCCTAAGCAGCCACGTGATGAAATGGGTGAAGCTCAGCTTTCGCCGCCGAGTACGCGCGGTGCGCCTCCTCTTCGGTAGCGAAAAGCCCAAGATCTCGGCGAACTCCGTTCACCTGAATCTGAGCCCGCCACCGCTCCTCTCGGCGCTTCCAGCAAACTCCCAAGAAGCGCGAAGTACGGTTTGAAGAGAGCGGCCCGTGAAGGTTCTGATTGTTCTCGCCAGGTGATGCCTGGCGCAGGTTGGAGAGCCTGTTGTCCGATCGCACTCCATTCCTGTGATCCACTTGCTGCAATGGCCATTCCCCGGTCACAAGCAGCCACGCAAGGCGATGGGCCGGATAGCCACGTCTGGCAATTCGCACAATTCGATAGCCATCTGGATGCAAGGTTCCGGCATCCGCCCCTTCCCTGACCTGATTGCCAGAGCTGGTGCGCCATCTCAGCACGCCTGATTCAGGGCAATAGCTAAGCAGCCCCGCAACTTCCGCGTGGGTTGGTTTCATGTTCTTGATCACCTTGCAGCGGTGAGGGTGGACGGGCGTAGAAGGTCCGATCACCACCGCTGGCTAGGCGGTGTCCGGCCATGGCGGTAGCCGGTGCGCTGCAGCTTAGGTAGCAGCGCGCCGCCGGCCCCAATCGCCTCACGGCGAGCGGAGGGGTTTTCGGCGCGGTGGTGATCGGGTTGAAAAGAAAAAGCCCGGCTGGTGCCGGGCTTTCGTCGCGTGATGGTAGGAATGTAGGGCCGAAATCGCGCGGCTGTCACCCGCGCACTACGCAGCCGATTGCTGGAGCGCGTGACAGAAACGGTTCGCTGCGCACTGCTCTGCCTCAAGCATCTGGGTCAGCAGCCAGTCCACAACCTCTGCCCACCCTTCCCGATACGTCGAATCACCAACGCCCATGGCCGTGGCGCGCTCGCGGTTGCTCAGGCGCTCACCCTTCATGTAGCCGATTGCCACTGTGGCGATATCGGGCATGCGCTCTTCCAAGCGTTCGGGCCACAGCCTGTCGCGCGCAACGGCAACCCTCGCCTTGAGGATTTCCAGGTGTCGCACCGTGCGCTCCTCCCGGTCGCGATTGAACCGGGCCATGCAGTCGGCAATGCCCCAGGTCGCGCGCGCGTCGGCGTAGTCCTTCGACCGCCGGTTTCGCTCCTCAAGCGCCATGCGCGTGATGCCCTCCAGCACCCGCAGGATGTCGCCGCGACTGGGGTCCGGTCCATGCAGTAACTCCAACAGGTCGCGCCCGATGCCGGCAGGCACCATGCCCAGGGCCCCGGCGATGTCGATGTTGCTCAATTCCGCCACGCCGCCGCCGGCTGCGCCGTCCAGTCGTGCAACGGTTGGGTTCAGCCGCGCCAGCAGCTCGCGCACATTGCTCATGCCGCTCTCCTTTGTTCGATCACGTAGGTCTGTTGCTCGATCAGCTCGTCGTCCGAGCCGTAGGTCTCATGGAACACGCGCGAGCCATCCAGCAGGCTCGGGCCGTAGATCGCCCGCATCCACGCGAAGGTGTTTCCCTCCAGCGGGTGCCGGCGGTGGTGCCAAGCGCACAGCGCATACCCGAACATGTGCCCGCGGCGGACGTTGCCGCTCTTGGCGTGGTTGTAGTCGCAGCCGATCACAACCAGCTCCGGCGCCAGCAGGTCGGCGGTGACGAGCGCAAGGCACGCCATGCAGGGGCCTTCCTTCGCCTCCACGATGCGCTCGGCTTCTGCCGCGGTGGGCGCACCGGTCGAATGGGACATAGCCATCAGTCCTCCTCCGGGGCCAACCGGCGGCCGGCGCCACCGCCGAAGAACCGCGTCTTTCCGGCCTTGCTACCCCGATCCGGCTCCGCCGGCAGCGGCAGCGGACCGTCCATGTCGCGCAGCGCCATGTGCGCGTAGTCGTTCGCCAAGAAGATCGACTTCCCGGCCTCCACGTCGCGGCCCTTCGCCAAGATCAGCTCAACCACCCCACGCATGTGCGTGTTCTTGTCGTAGTAGTCCTCGCGGTGGATGAAGATGATCATGTCCGCCTTCTGCTCGATCTCGCCCGACTCGCGCAGGTCAGCCATGGTCGGCCGCTTGTCGGAACGCTGCGACAGCGCGCGGTTCAGCTGGCCCAGCGCCACAACCGGGCAGCTGAACTCCTTGGCAAGGGTCTTGAGCCCCTGGGCGATCTCGCCGTACTCGAAGCGCGCCAGCTTCGCGTCGATCTTGAAGTCATGGATGTGGTCAACCACCAGCAGACGGATGGGATTCCGCGCGTGCAGCGCGCGCGCCCGGGCCATGAGCTGGCTGATCCGCAGGGACGGCGTGTCGTCAATGCTCAGTTGCAGCGCGCGCCGGTCCCGCACCGCGCCGGTTACCTTGGACCAGTGCTCGTCGGCACCGCCCGGCGCCAATAGCCAGTCGTGGGGAACCCTGGCCGCGGCCGAGATGCCACGCCGGTTGATCTGCTTCTTGCTCATCTCCAGCGAGAACAGGGCGACATGCCGGTCTCGCGCCGCGAAGTCAGTGATGTTCAGGCCAGCGATGGATTTGCCCATGCTGGGACGGCCAGCGAGGATGATCAGGTCGCCGTCCTGCAGCCCGTGTGTCGCATCGTTGAGCGCCGCCCACGGGGTCGGAACGCCTGTAACGGACGTGCCCAACTCGAACCGGTGGCGCAGGTCATCGAACCAGTCCGGAAGCGTGTCGGTGACCGAGACCAGGCCGCCCGTTTGGCTGGGGGCGAGTCCCTGCATCAGCGTCTGCGCGGCGGCGATGCCTTCGTCAGGGGTGAAACTCGGATCGAACCCCGCATTGGTGATCTCCGTTCCGATCTCGATCATCCGCCGGGCAAGCGCCTTGTCGCTCACGATCTGCGCGTAGCCGGCGATGTTCGCCGCCGACGGTGTAGTGGCGGCCAAGTCGATTAGGTAGGAGCCGATTCCGTCGTCATCACGGTCGGCAGCCCTGGCCTGAGACTCGAACCACTCCCCCAACGTCACTGCGTCGAACGGCCGATCGCGCGCCACCATCTCCCGGATCGTCCGGTAGATCAGCTGGTGGTCACGGCGGTAGAAGTCATTGGGCTGCAGCAGCGCCTCCACTCTGCCCCATGCTTCCGGGTACTGCAGCAGGCCGCCGATGACTGCCTGCTCAGCGGCAACGCTCTGCGGAGGCACCCGCAGGTGCGCCAGCGCCTGGTCGGCGTCGTACATCAGCCCGCCTCCTCGCTCTCGACGCGCTCGAACAGCTTCAGCATCGTCTTGGGCTGCGTCAGGAACTCGAAATCGGGGGTCCAGTTCTCGTGTCCGCGGCCGCCGCCCTGCCGACCGGAGTGGAAATCGTCCTTGGCGGCGACGGCGAAGTACTCGGCCCAGAACTCAGCCGGGATGCGCTGGTGCCCCTGCTCCCGGCAGATGTCGCGGGCGATGGCGATGCACCGCTTGACCTGGTTCCGGCGGTTGTCGCGCCCCACTGCAGCGTTCACCGTCGCCAGCAGGCCGCCATTCGGCTTGACCAGCCTCGAGGCGTTCCATGCCGCAATGGCTTCGTCCGTGACCTCAGCCAGCCGCTGAGCCTTGTCGCCGCCCTTGCCACCGTCGGGCGAGACGTCATCCGGCGCAGCCGATGACGAATCCGAGCGAAGCGAGGATTTAAGCTCCTCTTTCCCTGTCCCTGTCCCTGTCCCTGTCTCTTGCGATCCCGACAGGATCGCACCCCGATCACAACCCGACTCACGTTTCTGTCCGGTAGCAATCGCTGCGGTACGCTTACGGGAAAGGGCCCGCGATTGGGGGTTGAGTGCCGACAGCAGCGCGCGGGACTCCCGAATGGCGTCCTCGATGGGGGTTGGGTCGAACTCAACTCCCCACCTCTTGGCATTGCCAGCGCCGCCGCTCAGGCGCTGCGCCAGCTTCTCCAGCCAAGCCTCCAGCGCCTTCTCCGCCACCACCGGATGGTAGTAGCGCCCATCAGCGGCAAGCACCCAGCCGCGAAGGGCATGCTCCTTGATACGGGGCCAGCTCTTCGACTGCGACAGGTGCGAGAGCATCTTGTCGTTGTCTGGCAGCGATGCAGCAGGCACCTGGTGCCAGCTCACCAGCCACAGGGTCATAGCTGCGGACCGCTCGTCCCCGCTTCCGAGAATCCACGTCTCTGAGGTCAGCAACCGCTGAACATCGACCGGCATGAAGGCGAAGTCACGGAGGTCCACGTCAGCGGGAACGAGCGGTTCCATCGTCAGCCCTCCCCGTCTTCCATGGCAGCCTGGAGCGCGGCTATCAAGGCTGGCACATGGACGCGCGGGACGAACACCAGCGTGTCCTCCCGCTCAAGGGCATGTGCCTCCTGCCGAATCACCACGTCGTCATTGGTGTTCACGTAGACGGCCACACCCCGGACCGTCGGGAACACCACAGCATCCCTATCGCCCGCCCAGTCGAACCTCAATCCCGGATTGCTTTCTTTGTCGCTATTCACTGCTTTCTCCTACATCGCCTACAAAGGGCGCATCCGCCAACCCGGTAGGCTCGGGCTGTCCGCCGGGGATCAACCGGCGTTAGGCGCATGCGTTGTGACCTAAAGGCTAGTGCCTCGTGGAGCTAGTTCCCTTCCGCTTCCGCCAGATCGGCGAAGCGCAAGTTCTTGTTGATCCGGTCTTTCAGCGAGCGCACGCGAGCCTGCTTCACGGCCAGCATCTGCCCCGCGGGAACGCGGTCCTCCTGCAGCTCGTCCAGCTGCTTCTGCAGGTCGGCCGCCACCTTGCGCAGCCACTCCGAGCGCTTGCCGATCCACTGCGCCGCCGGCTTCCCGGAAGCGCGCGCGCGCCGGTCCAACTCGGCGCGCAGCTGCTCGTCGGAGTAGCGCGCGAGCCCGAACGCGCGTGGCTTCGGCTTTGCGTCCTGGGCCATCAGCGATCCCCCAGCAGCGTCACGAAGCGGCGCTCGACGGTCACTGCCGCGATCACAACGTCTTGGCATGCGTCCACGATCTTCCTGGCATGCGGGCGGTCACGGTCATCGATCACGCCGTCGGCAATGGCCGGCGTCAGCGCCGCGACCAGCTGGCCGAAGTCGGTCATCAGGCTCCCGATGCCGGCCGTGTCCGCGTCGGGCGCGATGTGCGCCAAGCGGACCGGAAGCATGCCCCGGCGCGCGGCAAGGTCGCGTTCGCAGTCACTGCGATACGGCTCCGGCAGGCTCAGCACCCAGGCATCTTCAAGGTCGGCCGGCAGCGTCTTCACTGTGCCGTCCATGTAGCGCCGCAGCGCCTGGCCGTTGGCCTTGAGCGCATCGGCCAGGTCGTCGCCCTCGCCCAGCCGGAACGGCACGGCCTTCTTGTCTCGCATGTGCGGCGCCACCAGCGCGAAGTAGTTCTCTGCCACCTGCATGGCGAAGCTGTTGGCGTTGGTCGCCGTCTCGTTGAGCAGGCGGTGCGTGTAGGCGTAGATCACCTGCGCGCGCGGAGGCAGAAACTGCCTCCCCAGCTTCATGCCATCGGCGGACGCGCCGGGCAGACTGCCGGCCATGGAAGAGATCACGGACATTTCAGGTGCCCTCCCGGGCCAAAAAGGCGCCGCCCGCCTTGCGGTAGGCTGCTGTTTCCACACGAACAGCCCGCAAGGAGGGCGACATGGCAAAGAAGGAACTGACGAGCGCGCGAAGCGAAATGAACGAGATTCGCCTGCGACTTCGGAAAGCGGAGGCGCATCTCAACTACTCTCTCGATGTCTTTGGCGATTCACTCGGGAAGAAGCACGGCTGGAAGAACACGCTCGACGGCCTCGAAGCCGTGAGGTACTACTTGATGCAGAAGCACCACTGGACACCGAGCCAACTCCAGGCAATGTCACTGGAAGACTTGCGATTTGCTTTGACCGAAGAAATGCATGGCTGGAGGCTGCCAAAAGATGCAATCGGGCCAAAGGGCAGCTGACACGGCCTGCATCTAAGGCCAGTTTCCGACTACGCAGCCACTCCATTCGGCTGCGTAGTTCCTCTATCGTTGGGCTACTGCGCACCTTCATCTCAGGCCACCTCCCTGGCACGCAGCATGTGGTCGGCGAATTCGTAGGCCGCCACGCTGTACTCGGCCATGTTCGAGTAGGTCTTGCGGGTGCCATCGGGTGCCATGCAGCCCCAATCACCCTTGACGACCAGCGCGGCCAGTGCACGCATGGCGAACTCGTCGCGGAGGGTCCAAGCGGCCGGAACAGCCGGAGTTCTCTTCGGAACGGCGCTCATGGGCTACGCGACCTCCACCGGGACGATGCGTGCGGAATCGGGGTCTTCGGGTTCCTGGGGCGCATTGGCGGCGGGAGCCTGGGCGCCGAGCAGGCGCAGCACCTCCGGCACGGCCGGCAGCGCGCTCTCCTCTTCCCAGCCTTCCACCTGCTCGACGGGCAGCTGCAGCACCTTCGCCAGCTGCTTGTCCGTGGACAGGCCCAGCCGGGCGCGCAGCGCGCGCTTGCTCATGCGGGTATCGATCAGAACCTTGGCCGCGGCATGGCCCGTCACCGAGTTCAATACCGGCTGACGATCGACAAAGTCAGCCGGGGTCAGGCGTGCCAACTTGAACGCCGCATCAGCGCGCGGAGACTTCGTGCGGCCGGCGACGATCTCGCGGATGGCGTTGGCGGTTACGCCGATCCGTTCGGCGATCTGGCCGGGCGTAGCGCCGGCCGAAATGAGCTGCGCAATGTGTAGTTTCCAGTCCATGACGAAGAAATCTACAGAATCCTGTAAATCAAATCAACAGCATTCTGTTACAGAGTTCTGTGACCATTCTGAGATGGATACGATCGGCAGTAGGGTTCGGCGGGAGCGTGAGGCTCAGGGTATTGAGCGGCGGGAACTCGCCTCGATGACCAGCATCGGCTACAGCACCATCTCGGAACTGGAGCGTGGTGGCATGCAGACCACCACGAAGCTGCGACTGATCGCCGACGCCCTCGGCGTCTCGCTCAGCTGGCTGGAAACCGGCAAGGGGCCGAAGTCCTCCGGAATTCAAGGGCCGCGCACACCATATGTCTTAGAGCCTGAGACGCCGCTTCGCTACGTTCGCGTCGAACAACTGGACGCCATAGGGGGCATGGGAAGCGCAGTGGTCAATGACGATCATCCAGAAATTATTCGATCCGTTGAGTACGGAGAGGCCTACATCAGGGCGCTTATCGGTTTTGTGCCTCCACCTGGCCGGCTGAAGCTCGTGGCCGGAGCTGGTGACTCAATGCGGCCGGTCATCGAGCCTGGCGAGGCGACGCTCATGGATTCCGGCGTAACCACCTTCCAGGGGGATGGGATCTACTGGATCGGGCTCGGAGACCGTGATGACGGCCATCAGATCAAGATGCTGCAGCAGCGAGGCGACGGCCTGTGGGTCGTGAGCGCCAACCCGCTCTATCCGCCATTTCCTTTCCCTGAGCACGGCCGTATCGGCGGCCGGCTTTACATCCGGCACAAGATCGATCGATTCAACTGAAGCGCGGCGGCAGCCCGCAACAATCCCGCTCAAGCGAGGTCTCTTATAGATCAGTGCCGCTGCCGTCAGTCCTCCCTGGGGGTCGCCTTGGATCTGTGGATGACCGCCTCAAAGCGGCCCAGCCACTCTCGAGCCTGTTGGATCGAGTGCTGATAAATGAGGCCATCCCGCTTGGACTCTACATCCTGAAATACCACATCATGGATCGGTCTAGCCACATCACTGACAACCAGGCGTAGCTCGACTCGCTTCACTTTTGCTACTTGCGTCTGTTTCCCAGTCACCGCGCCTACTACAGCGCCAACACCCCCAAGCAGCACACCCCCAACTGCCGCGCCAGCCAGCTGACTGGCGCGCGAGGTCGAAGTGACGACAAATCCGTCCTCATGGATCTGCGCCGAAATCACATCACCATAGCTCAGTAGCCGATGGAAAATGCCCTCGCCTGATCGGTACACAAGGGCAATCTTCAACCTGCTTTCGTCAATAACGAGAGCTGTGCGCCCATCTTCACCGACTCGAATGTAGTCCCCGCTGAGCTCAGGAATACCGGAGATGTACCCCCCAATTCCACGTTTGTTTGCCTGAGCCACGACTATCGATGTGACGGCACCAATCACTACCAGAGCGACTAGTATCAAGATGAAGGCGATCACCGGGCTATCCTTTGCGGCCAATTGACCCTGAACCATACCGCCTCTAGCCGACGATAGGCACCTGGCGAGACCAGTTAATCAGGGCTGAAGAGACAAACACGCGAAGCAGCACACCGCACGCAACAGAAAGTTACAGAATCCTGTTGACATTGAATTACAGGATTCTGTAGATTCACTCCGTCGCCCCAAGACCAGCCCATCCCGGGCCGGGGCACGGAGACCGCAAATGTCCGGTAGCACCGCTCCCCGCTTCCAGAAGATCGTCCCCACCCCGCCGCCGGTCCACGAGACCGTCCTGGACACCTCCACCGGGCTGGAGTGGCAGGCCGCCCCCTTCGCCGAGTCGATGAAGCACGCCGCAGCCGTCAAAGCCTGCGCCGAGCTGCGCCTGGGTGGGCATGACGACTGGCGCCTGCCGACCCGCGCCGAGCTGCTGACGCTGGTGGACGACACCCGCTGCTCACCGGCCATCGACACCGACGCGTTCCCGAACACGCCGAGCACCTGGTTCTGGACTTCCACGGTCTACGCCGCCGACGACAGCTACGCCTGGTTCGTGAGCTTCGGCTACGGCTATTCCTACTTCGACTACCGCGACGGCTACCTCCGCGTGCGCGCAGTGCGCGGCCCCGCGCGTCAGTTCTCGGCCTCTTTGGAGCGCTGAACCATGGGCGCGCAGCAGTCCAACGCAATATGGGCGCTGAGGCGCGCCCTCCTCACCTCCCTGCTGGTCGCCCTGGGCGGCTGCGCCGCTCCGGTCCACCCCGAGCCCGTCTCGTCCTCGGTGCTGGCCGTGAACGGCGAAGTCGCCATCCCGGCCGACCTGATCGTGACCAGCCCCCGGATCTGCGCCGCGCTCGCGGTCTACGACATGGCCGACCACGACGATTGGGGGCTGCGCGCGACCATCGCCATCACCGCATTGAACGCCTTCCGCGCTGCCGACCGCGCGCCGAACTGCGCCGCCGGTGTCGGCGCGGCACTCACCCAGGAGTTCTCGGCGCGCCGCTGGCAAGCCGCGCTCGATGCCGTGGACGCCGTGACCAGCGGCTCCTACTCCGTTTCCCCCGACGCATGCACCCGGGCAACTGCGGTTGCCCCCCTGTCCTCCGTGGTGAACGCCGAAACCCCGACGGCGGCCCGGGTGCATTGCGTCATCTACGACCTCGCGTTCGTCAGTGCCGCGCCCTGACGCGGCCCAGGAGAAGCCCATGCAACGCATGATCTCGCACGACAGCCCGCTCCCCACCTGCAGCGCCGGACACCCGGCCAGGCTCATGCCCTTCGCGTCGATCCTGGGCGAGACAAAAGCCAAGGGCCTGCCGGTGATGGTGTTGTCCATGGTCGATGGCGATTTGTATCTTGCCGACCGTGCCGAAGAGAGCCGCGAGGTCATCAGCGACGCGGTGCTGAAAGCCGGCCCGAACTTCCGCGCCGCGCTCGACCCGCGCCGCCTGATCTCGGCCCTCTCTTCCGTGGACAGCAACGTGATCGCGCTCCACGCGCCGGAGAGCGGCAAGAAGACCGCGAGCTGGCTCCTGTACGAAGACGAGGGCGACCACGCGGCGAACGCTCACCTGATCGTCCAGATCAATCTCTGAGGCACGCCATGTCCGAAGACGCCCAATGCGCGCTGCTGCTGGAGGCCATCTCCAGCCGCCCCATGACCGCCCTCGAAATCCTGGCTGAGCTGGGCATCGCGCGCGCCAGCGCGCGCATCTACGACCTGCGCCGCCACGGCTACGTCATCCACTCCACCGAAATCGTGGTGCGCAATCGCCAGGGCAAGCCCTGCCGCGTCGCCCGCTACAGCGCGCCGACCGCCCAGAAGCTCCTCATCCCCCACATGCCGGGCCGCTCCCGGTTCACGCATCGCCCAGGCAAGAAGGACGCCAGCCCATGACCACCGAACACAACGAGCAGCAGAAGTACGTCCGCGGCGAGCTTGGCGCCCAGCCCGCCGCAGCGCAGGAGGCGGGCCAGCGGTTGAGCGAGCTGCTGTGCAGCCTTGCGGAGAGCGGCCAGGTCACGCTCGACCCGTTCGACTCCAACAGCATCGACGCCATCGTCGCGGCCGTGCTGGGTGCCGCCCCCGTCACCGCAGCGCCGATTGGTAGCGACGCATGCCCAGTGACCGGTCTGCGGTTCTACGACAACATGGAGCATCCGGAGCGCGGCATGATCGCCATGTATGGCGGCCCGTTCGACGTGTACTCGATCCCCGAGCTGGGCGACGACGACGAGCTGCGCCGCGAGCGCTATGACCTTGACCGTGGCGACTGGGTGGAGGGTGGCGAGCCGCTGGGCTACTTCTACCGCGAGCAGCAGCTGGAGGAAGGGAGCACCCCCGCAGCGCCGGGGATCGACCTTGAACAGTTGCGCCGCAATCTGTGTGTGATCGGGGTTGTTGGACAGATCGACGGGTACGACGTGATCCGTCGCAACTCGATGCTGGAGATTGTTGACCGTGCACGCCTGATCGACGCCAGCCCCAAGGGCGGGAGCGAGGCCGAGGTGATGCAACTTCGGTATCAGCTCAATTCCCTGCGCCAGCTTCTTTCCGGCTTCGACATCGCCGTCCAGAAAAACCCGTTGCAACCGCCGTGCACCTACTTAGAGGAAGTGCGGCTATCGCATGAGTTCCAGCCGGGTTGCGGGCATGAGGTCGCTGCTGCGCTGCGCAATGCGTTGAAACCAGAATCCGAAGGAGCGAAGCAATGAGCCGCAAAGAATGCACAACTCCGGCACCAGTTGTCGTGGGGGATTGGATCGCAGACGCCCCCGGAATGATTCACCCAGAGATCGCCAAAGTCCGCGCGGTGTACTGGGACGACATCGCTGGTGAGTGGGTCGCCGACCTGCAAATGTACAGCCGCACCGGTGGACGTCGGCGGTTTGAGCCTGCGGTGCCGATGAAGGCATGGCAGCGGATCGAGAAGCCCGACTTCCCCGTCAGCACCGATATGTCGGGCTTCCGCGATTGGGGCCCGTATCTCAATTATCTGCCGGCAGCGCAGGCCAGCGATGCGGAGGTGCGGCCGTGAGCACTCGCATTCCCTACAGCCGCACCGGCGACGACATGGACCTGCCGCCAGCAAGACCTGCGGCGACTGTGTTCACTGTCGTCGCTGCACGGCGATTTTCGGCCATATCCCCGAGGACGAGTCGTGCGATTGGAGCCCGTCCAGGTTCCGCGAGGCCCAGCAGGCCAACAGCCACGGCGCGGGGGGATACGCCATGAAGGTTTTCTGTGTACACGATGTCGAGTGGTGGATCGGTAACAGCGCTGAATCCGTCCTGGAAGCTGTGATTGAGGAATACGGCTACACCGAAGACGACATCGCAATTGACGATGTCGAGGAAGTGATGGACGCAACCCTTGACGAGCTGAAGTTCACCGACGCAGACGAGAACGAGCGGCCCACCGGCGTGGTTCGCTCGTTCCGCGAGCAACTGGCAATCGAACTGGCAGAGGGCGGAGACTTCCCGCGCCTGCTCGCATCGGAGGAATGGTGATGGCTGACCCGATGCAGCAGGCCCGCGAGCTGCTCGCGGCCGAGATTGGGGCGCCGGTTACGGCTGGCAGCTTCGCCGGCAGCTTGCCGGCCGGGGTGCATGCAGATGTGGCTCTACGCGCCATCACCGCCGCCCTGCGCTCCGCGCCGGAGGGGTTCGTGATGGTGCCGGTGGAGCCGTCGATCGGCGTGCTTGCGAGCATGGCAATCAGGCGAGATCACGGGCTTGGATGCCCTGGGTACTACGACGCCCCTGTATTTGGAGCAGAGAACGTTGGGCACCAGTGCAGGATGGAGGTCGCCATTGGCGAAGCTCGCCAGCAGTACGCAGAAGTGGTGGGCAAAGGGTTCTACAGCTTGGATCGAGAAGGACATTACGCCGGGCTGGCCGCCCGCCCGCAGGGGGTGAGGTGATGGCTGGCGACATGGCGTGGATTCGCAAGACCTACGGCGTGCCGGCAAAGCGTGGCGCGCGCGTGGCATATCTCGGGAACGGGACGACGGCCAAGGGGACGATCCGCTCGGCGAGCAATGGGCGTCTGAACATCCAGCTCGACGGCGACCGCTTCACGATCCCGTTCCATCCGACATGGAAGCTGCGCTACCTGGACGCGGACAGCCCGCAGGAGGCGAGCGAGGCGTGACGCCGAGCACGACAAGCACCTCGCGCGCGTCTACCTCACCGAGGCGCGCAGCCGCCGGAACAATCCCATCAATCGGGGCTTCTACTGGACCCTGCTGCGGTGGGCGGCAAACGCCCGGCGCCGCGCTACCCCGCTGCCCGAGCCGGCCGTGATGTCCGCCGTTCCGGCCCAGTTGGAGCTATTCGCATGACCCGCAGCATGACCCACCTGCAACGCGCCGAGAGCTTTCGCATCAGTCCGGCCATGGTGAAGGCGCTGCGCCGGCTCGCTCACGGGCAGAAAGGCTTGGATGAGGACACATACCGGGCGCACGTCCGGGCGGTCGGGTGCGCAAGCACCCTGGACCTCACAAGGTCGCAGCACACGGCGCTGCTGCAGCGCCTGGTCGCCCTCCCCGACAGCCCGAAGGGCCGCGGCAATGCTCGGCGCGCCTGAGCAGCTGGACATCTTCGGCTATCGCACTCGGCGCCTGGCCGAGATCAACCGCGTCGCAGCCGATGCAGCGCGCGTTGCCTACAACTTTCCCCCGTCCGTCCGCGACGAACGCGTGCGGTTCTATCTGGCCGAGGCTGAGCGATACGAGGCATTGGTCGCCAAATGCACGCCGTCGATGGCGTGACCCCTGCTCCATCTACCACCGCCCTGGAGGGCATCATGACCGAGCAATCCCGTTTCACCCAGCATGCCGACGGCGTCGTCTACGAGCCGGCCCGCGATCTTCATTGGACGCAGGACGACGTAGCCGGTGGCCGCATGACCCATGCCGATGCACTGGCCGCCGTCGCAAAGCTCAACGCGGAGGCGTTCGGCGGCTTCACGGACTGGCGCCTGCCGGAGGTCGAGGAACTGTTCCTCCTGGCTGACCGCTCGCGCTGCAGCCCTGCCATCGACATCACGGCCTTCCCGACCTGTCAGTCGGATTGGTACTGGACCGCGACCGACGACGCCAGCGAGGAGAAGGACGAGGACACCGGCCACTCCGATTACGCCTGGATCGTGTACTTCGGCTACGGCCTTTCCAGCTTCAGCCTCCGCGGCAACCTCAACCGCGTGCGCGCAGTGCGCGGCCCCGCGCGTCAGTGATTTGCATATTGGCCTGACCTGACCGAGCCCGATGACCTTCCAGCTGCCACCCATCGCAAAGACCGCCGAACGCCTGCTGCTCGAAATAGAGCGGGCGGTCGCCGGCTTCCCTCGCCGACACCGCTACACCGCTGGCGCGGAGCTGCGACAGCAGGCGATGGGTATCACTGTGCTGGTCCATCGGGCATGGCGGGACAGAAAGCAGCAGTTGGCCCTGGTTGAGCGCGTCGTCTGGGAAGTGGACGCGCTGAAGATCAGGATGCAGCTGTGCAGCCAGCTTCGCGCCTTTGCGAGCCTGGCGCAGTTCGAGATGCTGGCCCGGATCGCCCGCGAGCTTGGCAAGCAAGCGGGCGGCTGGCATCGCCAGCAGAGCAGTCCGCACCCAACCGGCCAGAATGCGCAGGGTCGCCAAGCCCGTGCGCAGCGTGCCGAGAAACTGAGTACTCGCGGCACCTCCAACTGGGAGGTCTACCGATGACGAGTCCGTGCTATCCGATCTCGGCCTGCGCGGATGGGTTGCAAGATCGCGGGGACAACGCCTGGATCGTGAACTTCGACAACGGCAATTCCAACATCAACAACCGCGACAACAACAACCGCGTGCGCGCAGTGCGCGGCCCCGCGCGTGAGTTTCAGGGTGCAGGGGAAGCGCAGCAGGTCACGCTGCGCGACCTCCATGCTGCATGGAAGGCGGCGCGTCGGCAGAAGGTGCCGAGCGCCAATCAACTCGACTTCGATACCCGCTGGGGCGACCGGCTGCTGGATCTGCAGGAGCAGATAAACGCCGGCACCTGGTCGCCCCGGCCCACCACCTGTTTCGTCGCCACCCGGCCGAAGGCCAGGGAAATCCACGCTCCCGATTTCGGGGATCGGGTTGTCCATCACTGGCTGATACCGCAGCTGGAAGCGATCTACGAGCGGACCTTCATCGCCGACTCGTTCGCCAACCGGCGCGGCAAGGGCTCGCACGCAGCGGTGCGGCGGCTACAGGCATTCGTCCGACAGGTCCATAGCGGCCAAGGCGGCGGGTACTACCTGCAACTCGACATCGCCAACTTCTTCAACCGCATCCACCGGCCCACGCTGTACCGGATGCTCAAAGCGCGGATGGAGCGCCGCCGCTTGCCATGGATCGCGCGCAAGGCCGCGCATGCTCTGCTCCGGAACTCGCCGCTGGAGATCGGGGTGCGCCATGTCGCCACGGCGACCGACCGGGCGATGGTGCCGCCGCACAAGCGGCTGGAGAACGCCCCGGCCGGCTGCGGTATCCCCATCGGCAACCTCAGCAGCCAGTTCTTCGCGAACGTCTACCTGGACCGGCTCGATCAGTTCATCAAGCACACGCTGGGCGCACGGCGCTACCTGCGCTACGTGGACGACTTCGTGCTGGTGCACCACAGCCGCGAACAGCTGCTGGAGTGGAAGACCCGCATCGTCCAGTTCCTGGCCGACGAGCTGCGCCTGTCGCTGAAGGAGGATGCCGACCCTCAGCCGTTGGCTGCCGGTATCGACTTCCTCGGCTACGTGGTGCGGCCGACGCACTCCACCGTCCGCCGCCGCGTCGTCTCGCATGCCCGCGCCGCGCTAGCGGCCTGGGAGAGCGCACACAGCGACGCCGGCCGGATCACCGGAACGCCCGATGACTTCCGCGCCGTGCGCTCGATCTGGGCCTCGTATGAAGGCCATTTCCGGCATGCGAATTCGCACCGCCTGCGCGCCGGCTTCCTCCGTCGATTCCCCTGGCTGCCAGCGGCAACCCGCTCGCGGCGCCACCCGCTCCGCGCCGAGGGGCGCCGCATCACCATTCACTGCCACAACCCCGGCAAAAGCCAAGCGCAACAGGGAGGCCCTCATGGCCGCTAACGACTACTCAACCTTCTGGCTTCTGTTCGGCAAGTACGGCGCCACCATGACCATCGAAGACGTGCGCGATACATACTTCCCCAGCGCGACCTTGAAGACCATGGCAAACAAGCACAGTGCTAGGCTGTTGCCGCCAAGGACCGGCGATGTCTACGACGTTCGGGACGTGGCCGAATGGTGGGACACCCAGCGCAAAGCCGCGGCGTCCTGATCGCTGGTCCGGACCATGGAGAGGCCGCCTTAGGGCGGCTTTTTCATCCCTGGCCGGCAGAGTTGTGGCGCATCACTCGGTCAAGCTTCCGTGCGAAATTTGTACCAAGGCCAATGAAATCCTTATATGCCAATATGTCCGTCCAGTCCATCATC
>NZ_LDJG01000035.1 GCF_001431425.1 Stenotrophomonas nitritireducens | reverse complement strand
CCACCCAGCAGAACGCCGCGCTGGTGGAGGAAGCCACCGCCGCGGCACGTTCGATGGAGGAGCAGGCGCAACAGCTGAGCGATGCGGTCTCCCAGTTCCGCCTGGCCGACACCGTCGCCTCTTCCCTGGCCCGGGTGGCCGCCGCGCCCTCGGCGCATCCGGCTGGGCGCAGCATCGGCATGGCCGGTGGCGGCATGCAGGAGTTCTGAACGCACGCCCCGTCCGCCGCCCATCCGGCGGCGGGGCTGCCATTCCCGGGGCGCTGGCAGCCTGCGACGGCTTCCAACGTCCCTGTTCACCAAAGTCATGAGCCGCTGTTCCGATGTCGAGGGACAGCAGGCCGCAGGAGGAAAGCCGTGCCCCACCCCCGTTCCGGTTCCAGCATCGTCAGCCGCCTGATGCTGGGCGTGGCCCTGATCGCGCTGCTTTCCTTCGGCGTGACCGCCGCCATCAGCTACTGGAAGAGCAGCCATGCGCTGCTTTCCTCCTCGCAGGAGGGCATGCGCAATCTCGCCGGCCTCGAGGCCGGGCGCATGTCGGCCGGGCTGACCGAGGCCTACGACACCGCCCGCACGCTGGCCGGCACCCTGCGCCTGCAGCACGAGCAGGGCATCCTGACCCGGCCGGCGGTGTCTTCGCTGCTCAGGCAGCAGCTGCTCGACCATCCGGACTGGCTTGGGGTGAGCACCCTGTGGGAAGCGGACGCCTTCGACGGCGCCGATGCCGCGCATACCGGCGATGAAGCCCACGACCAGAGCGGGCGCTTCATGAGCTACTGGGCCTGGGCCGACGGGGTCCCCTTCACCGAAGCGCTGCATGGCTACGACGTGGCCGGCGATGGCGACTGGTACCTCAAACCGCGCGAAGCCAAGCAGCCGATGCTGATGGAGCCGTTCACCTACGCGATCAACGGCAAGCAGGTGCTGATGACCACCCTGGCCATGCCGATCGTCGAGGATGGCCGCTTCCTGGGCGTGGTGACCGTGGACTTCGCCCTGTCCGCGCTGCAGGAGCGCCTCTCGCAGCTGTCGCCGATGGGCGAAGGCCATGTCGAGCTGCTGTCGCCCGCCGGCAGCGTGCTGGCCAGCCGCGACCCGGCGGAGATCGGCAAGCAGCGCGAGGACGCCGCCACCCGCGCGATGCTCGCGCGCATCTCCAAGGGCGAAGTGTCCGAGGCGTTCACGCCGGATGCCGATGGCAACGTGGCCGTGTACGTCCCGATCCAGGTCGGCGACACCGCGCAGCGCTTCGCCCTGGGCGTGGTCGTGCCGCAGGCGCTGCTGACCCGACAGGCGCATGTGCTGCTGTACATCGTCGCCGCCGTGGGCCTGCTCGCCGCGCTGGTGCTGTGCGTGGCGCTGTTCGTGCTGCTGCGCCGGCAGGTGGTGCTGCCGCTGGCCACCGCCGCCGGCGTCGCCGACGATATCGCCCACGGCAAGCTGGACGGCCGCATCGAGGTCACGCGCCGGGATGAGATCGGCACGCTGCTGCGTTCGATGCAGACCATGCAGGGCAACCTGCGCGACCGCATCGAGCGCGATGCCGCCGTCGCCGCGGAGAACCTGCGCATCCGTTCCGCGCTGGACGACGTCACCACCAGCGTGATGATCGCCGACGCCGACCTCAACATCATCTACGCCAACCGGCCGCTGTTCCAGATGCTGGGCAAGGCCGAGCAGGACATGCGCCGCGACCTGCCGAACTTCGACATGAAGACGCTGATCGGCAGCAACATCGACGTCTTCCACAAGCATCCGCCGCACCAGCGCAAACTGCTGGGCGACCTGCGCGGCACCCATCGCGCGCAGATCACCGTCGGCAACCATGTCATGCGCCAGATCATCAACCCGGTCACCGACGGCGACGGCCGGCGCCTGGGGTATGTCGTGGAATGGGACGACCGTACCGCCGAGGTGCAGGTCGAGCGCGAGGTCAGCGGCATCGTCGCCGCCGCCGCCAATGGCGAACTCTCCGGGCGCATCGTGCTGGACGGGAAAAGCGGCTTCCTGCTGCAGCTGTCGGAACAGCTGAACGACCTGCTGGACAGCTTCGCCGCCAGTGTCGGCCAGGTTTCGACCCTGCTCGGCGCCCTGTCGCAGGGCGACCTGACCGCGCGCATGGAAGGCGATTACCAGGGCGTGTTCGCGCGCATCCGCGACGACGCCAACGCCACGGTCGACCAGTTGACCTCGATCGTCGGCCGCATCCAGGGCGCCTCGTCGGCGATCAGCGGCGCCGCAGGCGAAATCGCCTCGGGCAACAACGACCTGTCGCGCCGCACCGAGCAGCAGGCGGCCAACCTGGAGGAGACCGCCGCTTCGATGGAGGAACTGACCTCCACCGTGCGCCAGAACGCCGAACACGCCCGCCAGGCCAACCAGCTGGCGCAGGGCGCGGCCGGCGTCGCCTCGCAGGGCGGACAGGTCGTGGGCCTGGTGGTCACCACCATGGCCGACATCGAGGCCTCGTCGAAGAAGATCGCCGACATCATCAGCGTCATCGACGGCATCGCCTTCCAGACCAACATCCTGGCCTTGAACGCCGCGGTGGAAGCCGCGCGCGCCGGCGAGCAGGGCCGCGGCTTTGCCGTGGTCGCCTCGGAAGTGCGTACCCTCGCCCAGCGTTCGGCGGGCGCCGCCAAGGAGATCAAGGACCTGATCGAGAACTCGGTCGGCAAGGTCTCCGAGGGCTCGCAGCTGGTGCACCAGGCCGGTACGACCATGGGTGAGATCGTCACCTCGGTGCAACGGGTGACCGACATCATGGCCGAGATCTCCGCCGCCTCGCAGGAGCAGAGCGCCGGCATCGAGCAGGTCAACCAGACCGTGATGCAGATGGACGAGACCACCCAGCAGAACGCCGCCCTGGTCGAGGAAGCTACCGCCGCGGCGCGCTCGATGGAGGAGCAGGCCAGCCTGCTGGCGGGCGCGGTGGCGGAATTCCGGACCCATGCCATCGCGGCCGCGCCAAACGCCCGCAAGGCATCCCCGCGCTCCGCGCCCCAACCCACGCCACCGCGTCCAAAGGCATCTCTCCGGTCCCGCGAGGCGGCAACCGCCGAGGTGGGCGACTGGCAGGAGTTCTGATCCGCGCCGCCCTTGTCCAGGGGCGGCGTTCCTGTAGCAAGCGTTGTTCCCGAAGTCTTCCGTTATCCCTTGATCGATGAAGGTTGAATCCCGAATGACCCCATGATGCCGGCCCGATCCACCATGGTTTCAAGCGCGAACTGCCAGAGAAACCGGTGCCGACGCCGCCATCGACAGCAAACCCAAACCAAAGGAATGACATGGATACGTTGAGGAATCTGAAGGTTGGTTCGCGGCTGGCTATCGGCTTCGGACTGGTGCTGCTGCTCATCGCCGCGATCCTGGCCGTTGTTCTGTATGGAAACAGGCTCAAGTCGGATCAGTTCCAGTACCTGACCAACGTCAACATGGTGAAGATGCGCCTGTTGAACGACATGCTCGACATCAACAACGCCGTCATCCGCGATCACCGGCTGATGCTGCTCAAGCGCGGCGACGGCTTCGCGCAGGACCTGGCGCAGCTCCACACGCTCGCCGGCAGGTACGACGAGATCTGGCAGCGGTACGTCAAGATTCCCCGCGATGCCGTCGGCGACCGCATGGTCGCCGAGATCGAAGCAGCGCGCAGTGCCGCCTCCGCATCGACCAAGGCGCTGGACGGCTTCATGGAAGCCGGCGATTTCGACGCTGCGGTCCAGGTCCTGCTCACCGAACAGGCATCCCGCGCCATCGCCTGGAACGACACCTTGTCGGCCCTGCTCAAGCACCAGGAAGTACTGACCCGCAAGAGCAGCGACGAATACAACGCCATCGAGAGCTGGACCGGCAAGTTGTCGCTCGGCATCGGCCTGCTGAGCCTCGTGCTCGGCGCACTGCTGGCTCTGCTGATCACCCGCAGCCTGACCCGGCCGCTGGGCATCGCGGTAGGCGTGGCCAACGGCATCGCCGGCGGTCGCCTGGACAACAGCATCGACGTGTCCGGCAAGGACGAAGTCGCCGATCTGCTGCGCGCCATGCAGCACATGCAGCGCCAGGTGCAGTCGGTCATCGCCGCGCAGGGCGAGATGGCCCGGCAGCACGAGGCCGGCACCATCAGCTACCGCATCGACGCCTCGTCTTTCGCCGGCGATTACCGGCGCATGATCGAGGAAAGCAATGCGCTGGTGGGCCAGCACATCGACGTGAAGCTGCGGGTCATCGAGGTGATGAAGCGCTACGCGCGCGGCGACCTGTCGATGGACATGGACCGCCTGCCCGGCGAGAAGGCCGCCATTACCCAGGCGATGGACGAAACCAAGGCCAGCCTGTCGGCGATCAATGCCGAGATCAAGCGCCTGGCCGGTGCCGCGGCGGCGGGTGATTTCAGCCTGCGCGGCGACGAGGGCCGCTTCGAGCACGACTTCGGCGACATGGTGGCCGGGCTCAACCGCCTGATGGAAACCACCGACGGCAACCTGTCCGAAGTCTCCGCCCTGCTGCAGGCCATCGCCCGCGGCGATCTCACCGCGCGCATGCACGGCGATTTCCACGGCGTGTTCGCCAGGATGCGCGACGACGCCAACGCCACTGTGGCGCAGCTGACCTCCATCGTCGGCCGCATCCAGCAGGCGGCCGGCAGCATCAACCTGGCCGCCTCGGAAATCGCCACCGGCAACAACGACCTGTCGCGCCGCACCGAGCAGCAGGCCGCCAACCTGGAAGAAACCGCCGCCTCGATGGAGGAACTGACCTCCACCGTGCGCCAGAACGCCGAGCACGCCCGCCAGGCCAATCAGCTGGCGCAAGGCGCGGCCGGCGTCGCCTCGCAGGGCGGACAGGTGGTCAGCCAGGTGGTCACCACCATGTCAGCCATCGAAGCCTCGTCGAAGAAGATCGCCGACATCATCAGCGTCATCGACGGCATCGCCTTCCAGACCAACATCCTGGCCTTGAACGCGGCGGTGGAAGCCGCGCGCGCCGGCGAGCAGGGCCGCGGCTTCGCCGTGGTCGCCAGCGAGGTGCGTACGCTGGCGCAGCGCTCGGCCGGCGCCGCCAAGGAGATCAAGGGCCTGATCGAGACCTCGGTCGACAAGGTGTCCGAGGGCTCGCAGCTGGTGCATCAGGCCGGCACCACCATGGGCGAGATCGTCAGCTCGGTGCAGCGGGTGACCGACATCATGGCCGAGATCTCGGCTGCCTCGCAGGAACAGAGCGCCGGCATCGAGCAGGTCAACCAGACCGTGATGCAGATGGACGAGACCACCCAGCAGAACGCCGCGCTGGTGGAGGAAGCCACCGCCGCGGCACGTTCGATGGAGGAGCAGGCCACCCAGCTGGCCGAGGCGGTATCGGTATTCCGCACGGGAGCCGGCGATGCCGGCGCCCACAGCCGGGCGGCCGGCCGCTCCCTTCCCCGCCCTGTCGCCGTTGCCCGCACTCCGGCCCCGAAGCTGGCGCCGGCCCCGCGCCCGATCGAACCGACGATGGTCGCCGATGCCGGCGACTGGCAGGAGTTCTGAACGCGATCGCGTGAAAAACCGCCACCGGTCCCGGTCGGGACCGGTGGCCTGACAGGAACTTCCCGACAGACGGTAGGGCAAGCCCTCAAGAACTGCCGCAACGGACCGATGAAGCTGGGGATTCCGTCCTCATCGGTCCATCCATGTCCGCTTCGTCACACCGTTCCTCGTCCGGCGAACGCAAGAGCAGCGTCGCCACCCGCCTGATGCTGGGCATCGCCCTGATCGCCTTGGCCGCCTTCGGCCTTACCGCCGCCATCAGCTACTGGAAAAGCAGCCGCGCCCTGCTGGCCTCCTCGCAGGCCACGCTGGAAAACCTGGCGCGCCTCGAGGCCCAGAACCTGGCCGCCGAGATGAGCCAGACCTACGATACGGTGCAGACCCTGGCCGAGAGCCTGGTCACCCAGCGCGGACAGATCAGCCGCGCCACCGTCTCGCAGACTTTCAGGCAGCAGCTGGAACTGCACCCCGAACGCGCCGGCATGTGCGTCCTGTGGGAACCGGATGCATTCGACGGCAAGGACGCGCAGTTCATCGATGCCCCCGAGCACGATGCCAGTGGACGTGCCATGAGCTACTGGGCGCGGGTCGGCGGCGAACTGGTGACCGAGCCGTTGCGCGACTATGAAGATCCCAAGCTCGGTGCCTGGTACGTCACCCCCAGGACGCTGAAGAAGCCGGTCATCATCGAGCCGTATCCCTACGAGGTCGGCGGCAAGACCCTGATGCTGACCACCATCGCCATTCCGATCATGGACGGCGACAAGGTACTGGGCGTGGTCACCTCCGACTTCGAGCTTTCGGCCCTGCAGGAACGCATCGCCCAGCTGCGCCCGATGGGCGAAGGCCGCGCCGAGCTGCTGTCGCCCATGGGCATGGTCGTGGCCTCGCCGGATGCGGCCAATGTCGGCAAGACGCGCGAGGACGACACCACCAGGGCGATCCTGGCCGCCGTCGCCGAGGACAAGCTCTATACCGACTTCAGGGCCGACGCCGGCGGCATGGTCGAAATCTATGCGCCGCTGCGCATTGGCAAGAGCGACCGCCGTTTCGCGCTGGGGGTGATGGTGCCGCGCGACCTGCTCACCGCGCAGGCGCGCTCGCTGCTCGGGCTTGTGGCGTTGGTCGGCCTGCTCGCCGCCGCCTCGCTCTGCGCCGGCCTGTGGCTGCTGCTGCGCGCAATGGTGCTGCGTCCGCTGGCCGACGCCGTGCGCGTTTCCGGCGATGTCGCCCAGGGCCGGCTGGACACCGCCATCCCCGAGCGCCGGAACGACGAGCTGGGCCAGTTGCTGCGCGCGCAGTCGCACATGCGCGAACAGATCAAGGCGGTCATCCACGCCCAGAGCGAGATGGCGCTTCGCCATGACGAGGGCAGCATCAGCCACCGCATCGACTCTTCCCGCTTCCCCGGCGATTACGGGGTGATGGTGGCCGGCACCAACCAGTTGGTCTCCAGCCATCTGGATGTGACGCAGCGGATCGTCGAAGTGATGCAGCGCTACGCGCGCGGCGACCTGTCGGTGGACATGGACCGCCTGCCCGGCGAGAAGGCCGCCATCACCCAGGCGATGGACGAAACCAAGGCCAGCCTGTCGGCGATCAATGCCGAGATCAAGCGCCTGGCCGGTGCCGCGGCGGCGGGTGATTTCAGCCTGCGCGGCGACGAAGGCCGCTTCGAGCATGACTTCGGCGACATGGTGGCCGGGCTCAACCGCCTGATGGAAACCACCGACGGCAACCTGTCCGAAGTTTCCGCCCTGCTTCAGGCCATCGCCCGCGGCGATCTCACCGCGCGCATGCACGGCGATTTCCACGGCGTGTTCGCCAGGATGCGCGACGACGCCAACGCCACCGTCGCCCAGCTGACCTCCATCGTCGGCCGCATCCAGCAGGCCGCCGGCAGCATCAACCTGGCCGCCTCGGAAATCGCCACCGGCAACAACGACCTGTCGCGCCGCACCGAGCAGCAGGCCGCCAACCTGGAGGAGACCGCCGCCTCGATGGAGGAACTGACCTCCACCGTGCGCCAGAACGCCGAACACGCCCGCCAGGCCAACCAGCTGGCGCAGGGCGCAGCCGGCGTCGCCTCGCAGGGCGGACAGGTGGTCAGCCAGGTGGTCACCACCATGTCGGCCATTGAGGCCTCGTCGAAGAAGATCGCCGACATCATCAGCGTCATCGACGGCATCGCCTTCCAGACCAACATCCTGGCCTTGAACGCGGCGGTGGAAGCCGCACGCGCCGGCGAGCAGGGCCG
>NZ_LDJG01000034.1 GCF_001431425.1 Stenotrophomonas nitritireducens | reverse complement strand
GGCGGTTTCGGTGGTGGCGGCTGGTCCGGCGGCGGTGGGCGTTCGGGAGGCGGCGGCGCCTCGGGGAGCTGGTGATGCGCTGGTTGCGCCATCTTTTTTCGCCTTCCGCGTACACGCGGTTTCCCGCGGCCAGCCTGGACCGCATCGCCCGCGCCATCGCCGATGGCGAGCGCCGGCATGCCGGGCAGGTCATGTTCGCGGTCGAATCCGACCTGCCGCTGACGGCGCTGTGGCGCGGCGTGTCGCCGCGCGAGCGTGCCGAACACGCCTTCGCGCTACTGCGCACCTGGGACACGCAGGCCAACAACGGCGTGCTGGTCTACCTGCTGTTGGCCGACCATGCCATCGAGATCGTCGCCGACCGCGGCCTGCGCGGACGCATCGAGGCCGCGCAGTGGCGGCAGGTCTGCGAGGACTTCGGCCGGCGCCAGCGCGATGGCGATCTGGAGGCGGCGGTACTGGCGGCCGTGGCGGAGATCTCGGCGCTGCTGGCGGGGCATTTTCCTGCCGATCCGCGGCAACCCCGGCACAACGAATTGCCCGATCAGCCCCACATCCTGGGCTGAACCGGCGAGAATGGCGTCCTCCCGTTACATGGATCCGGTCGCGAGCGGTGCATGGCGTTGAGTCTTCTCCTGCGTTGCAACAGCCTCCCGGAGACGGGCGCGTTCTATGCCTCGCTGCCGGGCTTCTCGGTCTCGCCGATGGGCCGGGAGCCGCTGGTGGTCGAGGGCCACGGCTGTGCGCTGCTCTTCACCGGGACGGACCTGTGGAAGATGCCGCCGGCCTTGTCCGGCACGCTCTACATCGCGGTCGCCGACGTGGACGCGCTGTGGGAGCAGGTCCGGGACAGGGCCACGGTCGCGTGGCCGCTGCAGGACATGCCCTACGGCACCCGCGAGTTCGCCATCAACGACTGCAACGGCTATTACGTGGCGTTCCAGCAGCAGGACTGACAATGCATCCACCGGCGCCTTCTTCGGCACCCCTCAATCCAGGCCAATCCGCACGCGCATGATCTACCTCCACGACATAGACCCGATCGCCTTCTCCCTCGGGCCGATCAAGGTGCACTGGTACGGCATCATGTACCTGCTCGGTTTCGCCGCGGCGTGGTGGCTGGGGCGCGCCCGCATCCGCGCCGGGCGCCTGCCGGGCGTGGACATGAACGGTTTCTCCGACCTGCTGTTCTACGCCATGCTCGGCGTGGTGCTGGGCGGGCGCATCGGCTACATGCTGTTCTACGCCACCGCCGATTTCCTGCACAACCCGCTGATCCTGCTGCGCGTATGGGAAGGGGGCATGAGCTTCCACGGCGGCCTGCTCGGCGTCATGGCTGCCGGCTGGTGGTGGACCCGCAAGCATGCGCTGCACTACTTCGACACCATCGACTTCGTCGCCCCGCTGGTGCCGTTGGGGCTGGGCTTCGGCCGGCTCGGCAATTTCGTCGGCGGCGAGTTGTGGGGCAAGTTCACCCACGCCGGCTGGGGCGTGGTGTTCCCGCATGCGCCGCTCAAGGACGTGCCCGCAGGCCTGCCGACCATGGAGCAGCTGATGTCGGCCGCGCAGATCAGGCAGGACTATGCCGCCGGCCTGCTCACCCAGTACGCGCGCCATCCCTCGCAGCTGTATGAAGCGGTGCTGGAAGGGCTGGTGATGTTCGCCGTGCTGTGGGTCTACTCGATGAAGCCGCGCCCGCGCTACGCGGTGTCCGGCCTGTTCGCGCTGATGTACGGCTGTTTCCGGTTCCTGGTGGAATTCGTGCGCATGCCCGACAACGGCGTCTACCTGGCCTTCGGCTGGTTCACCCGCGGCCAGCTGCTGAGCCTGCCGCTGATCGCGCTGGGGCTGGTGCTGCTGGCGATGTCGCGGCGCGCGCCGACGCTGCAGCCGGTGCTGCCGGTGGGAGACAAGGCGTGAGGCCCTTCGCCGGAGGCGAGAAATGAAGCAATACCTGGACCTGCTGCGGCATGTGCTCGATCACGGCACCGAAAAGTCCGACCGTACCGGCACCGGCACGCGCAGCGTGTTCGGCTGGCAGATGCGCTTCGACCTCAACGAAGGTTTCCCGCTGGTCACCACCAAGAAGCTGCACTTGCGCTCGATCATCCACGAGCTGCTGTGGTTCCTGAAGGGCGATACCAACATCGGCTACCTGAAGGACAACCAGGTGCGGATCTGGGACGAATGGGCCGATGCCAACGGCGACCTCGGCCCGGTCTACGGCAAGCAGTGGCGCAGCTGGACCGCTTCCGACGGGCGGGAGATCGACCAGATGCAGTGGCTGCTGGAGGAGATCAAGCGCAACCCGGATTCGCGGCGGCTGGTGGTCAGTGCCTGGAACGTGGGCGAGCTGTCGCAGATGGCGCTGATGCCCTGCCACAACCTGTTCCAGTTCTACGTGGCCGACGGCAGGCTCAGCTGCCAGCTGTACCAGCGCAGCGGCGACATCTTCCTCGGCGTACCGTTCAACATCGCCAGTTATGCGCTGCTCACGCACATGGTGGCGCAGGCCACCGGGCTGGGTGTCGGCGATTTCGTGCATACGCTGGGCGACGCGCACCTGTATTCGAACCACTTCGAACAGGCCCGCGAACAGCTGTCGCGCCAGCCGCGCGCGCTGCCGAAGCTGTGGTTGAACCCGGAAGTCACCGACCTGTTCGGCTTCACCTTCGACGACATCCGCATCGACGGCTACGACCCGCTGCCCGCGATCAAGGCGCCGGTGGCGGTGTGAGCGGTGCGATGAAGCTCTCGCTCATCGCCGCGCTGGACCGCAACCACGGCATCGGCCACGGCAACGCGATGCCGTGGCACCTGCCGGACGACTTCAGGCATTTCAAGGCGCTTACCCTCGGCAAGCCGATCCTGATGGGGCGGAAGACCGCCGAGTCCCTCGGCCGCGCGCTGCCGGGGCGGACCAACCTGGTGCTTACCCGTGGCGGACAGGTGCCGTTCGACGGCATGCGCGCGGTGGCCTCGCTGGATGAAGCCCGGGACATCGCGGCCGCCGAAGGCGCCGGCGAACTGTGCGTGATCGGCGGCGGCGAGATCTACCGGTTGCTGATCGACCAGGCCACGGACCTGTACCTGACCCGGGTGGATGCCGAGGTCGTGGCCGACACGCATTTCCCCGAGGTCGACCCCGCGCTGTGGCGGGAAGTGGACAGCCAGCCGCATCCGGTCGACGCGCGGCACGCCTTCGCTTTCCGCTTCGTCCATTACCTGCGCCGATAGCAACGCACCGTGCGCAATCGGGCTTTGCCGACACCAAAGCCTCATTGCGCATCACCACGCGCTGCTACGGTTTGGGTGGCTCCTGCCTAGGCGTTCCGCCGCCGTCTCCACTGTTGTGCGGGCGATGCCGGCGCGACCGGCGTCGCGGTTCGCGACGTTCGCTCTGCGCTTCGCCGCGCGGTTCCGGGCGGCGTTCGGCCGGCGGCCTGCGTGGCGGGTGGGCGCCGGGCACCGGGGCCGGCACATCGCGACCGGGCACCTGCACCACGCGCAGTTCTTCGCTGTCCAGCTGCAGCGCGGTGAGCTTGCCGCCCCAGACCGCGCCGGTGTCGATGGCGTGCACGCCCTGGGTGATGGTCAGGCCCAGCGCCGACCAGTGGCCGCAGACCATCTTCAGCTCGCGCTCGACCCGGCCCGGCACTTCGAACCATGGGTACATGCCCTGCTGCTGGGTGCCGGGCGTGCCCTTGTCTTCCATGCCGATGCGCGCGCGCGGCGTGCAATAGCGCATGCGGGTAAAAAAGTTGATGATCGCGCGCGAGCGCTCGTATCCGGTCAGGTTCGGTGCCCAGACCGGACCGTCGCCGTACATATTGCGCAGCAGCTTGCGGTAGCCGTTGCCGTGCAGCTGCTGTTCGACTTCGCGGGCGTGCTTCTCGGCCAGCGCCACGGTCCATTTCGGCGCGAGGCCGGCATGGAACATCATCCAGCCCAGTTCGCGGTCCACGTGCACGAGTTTCTGCAGGCGCAGCCAGTCCAGCAGCACGTCGCGGTCCTCGGCGAGCACGACGCGCTGCAGGTCCGGGTTGACCTTGCGCTGTTCCTCCGGGCTGCGCGCGCCGACGGCCAGCAGCGAGAGGTCGTGGTTGCCCAGCACCACCACGCTGTGCTCGCGCAGCGAATGCACCAGGCGCAGGGTCTCCAGCGACTGCCCGCCGCGGTTGACCAGGTCGCCGCAGAACCACAGCCGGTCGGCGGCCGGGTCGAAGTTGATCTTCTCCAGCAGCCGCTGGGTGACGTCGTAGCAGCCCTGCAGGTCGCCTATCGCCCAGGTGGCCATCAGTGCAGCGTCCTGGGGATGGAGAGCACGAACGGGGCGACGGGGGCGGCGAATTCGGTGCCGTCGTCGGCCAGCATGTCGTAATGGCCCTGCATGGTGCCGCGCTCGGTGCCGAGCATGACCCCGGAGGTATAGCGGAATTCCTCGCCCGGGCGCAGCCGCGGCTGTTCGCCGACCACGCCGTCGCCGTCCACGCGTTCGGTGCGGCCGTTGCCATCGGTGATCCGCCAGTGGCGGCTGATCAGGCGCGCCGGCACGGTGCCACGGTTGTGGATGCGGATCGTGTAGGCGAACGCGTAGCGCCCATCCTCGGGGGCCGACTGTTCGTCGACGAATCGAGGCGATACCTCGATCTCGATCGCGTAGTGGCGGGAATCGTCCATGCGGGCAAGTGTAAGCAAAAGCGGGTGGAGCGGACGTCAGGCGGCGGTGGCGTTGGCCAGTGCGATGAAATCGGCCACGTCCAGTTGTTCGGCGCGCGCGTCGCTGCGCACGCCGGTGGCGGCGAAGCCGGCTTCGTCGACGATGCCGTTCAAGGCGTTGCGCAGGGTCTTGCGGCGCTGGCCGAAGGCGGCCTTGACCAGGTTGGCGAAGTGCCGGGGATCGACGATGCCGACCGTGGCCGGATCGCGCGGCACCAGCCGCACCACCGCCGAGTCGACCTTCGGCGGCGGCCGGAACGCGCCCGGCGGGACCACGAACAGCGAGGTCACCTGGCACCACGCCTGCAGCATCACGCTCAGGCGGCCATAGACCTTGCTGCCGGGCGCGGCGGCCATGCGGTCCACCACTTCCTTCTGCAGCATGAAGGTCATGTCCGAGATCGCCGCGGCATGCTCCAGCGCGTGGAACAGGATCGGCGAGGAAATGTTGTAGGGCAGGTTGCCGACCAGCCGGATCGGCGCGCTGCCGGCCAGTTCGGTGAAATCGACCTGCAGCACGTCGCGGTGGACGATGGTCAGCTCGCCCAGCGGCGCGGCCGCGGCGGTGAGCGGGGCGATCAGGTCGCGGTCGAACTCGATCACCGTCAGCTGCGGATGGCGGCGCAGCAGCGGGAAGGTGATGGCGCCCTGGCCCGGGCCGATCTCGACCAGGCGGTCGCCGGGCTTCGGGTTGACCGCCAGCACGATCTTCTCGACGTAGTGCGCATCGGCCAGGAAGTGCTGGCCCAGCTGTTTCTTCGCCGGCGCGGTGAAACCGGCGCCGGTGCGCGGGGAATGGGAGGAGTTCATCGGGTGATTTTACGTTGTGCGGCCAGCCGCGCGCACAGCGCGGTGGCGGCCTGCAGGCTGGAGGGGTCGGCCGTCCCCTTGCCGGCCAGGTCCAGCGCGGTACCGTGGTCGACCGCCACGCGCGGATACGGCAGGCCCAGGGTGATGTTCACCGCCTGCTCGAAGCCGCTGTACTTGAGCACCGGCAGGCCCTGGTCGTGGTACATCGCCAGCACCGCGTCGAAGCCGCGCAGCCTGGCCGGCAGGAACGCGGTGTCGGCGGGCAGCGGGCCGACCAGGTCCAGGCCTTCGCCGCGCAGCCGTTCCAGCAGCGGGATGACGACGTCCAGTTCCTCGCGGCCGAGGTGCCCATCCTCGCCGGCGTGCGGGTTCAGGCCGAGCACGGCGATGCGCGGCCTCGCCAGGCCGAAGTCGCGGCGCAGCGCGGCGTGGGTGGTGGCGATGACCTTGCGCAGGCCGTCGGCGGTGATGGCATCGGCGACATCGCGCAGCGGCAGGTGGGTGGTGGCCAGGGCCACGCGCATGAGTTCGTTGGCCAGCATCATCACCACTTCCACGCCGGCCTGGCCGGCCAGCAGTTCGGTGGTGCCGCTGTAGGCGATGCCGCCTTCGTTGATGACCGCCTTGTGCACCGGACCGGTGACCACGCCATCGAGTTCGCCGTCCAGGCAGGCGCGGCCTGCGCCGAGCAGGGCATCGATCACCGCGCGCGCATTGGCGGCATCGGGCTGGCCGAAGCGGGAAGGAGCGGCGTTGCGGATTTCGCGCAGGCGCAGATCGCCCGGTGCGCAGGCCTGCGCCTCCTCGGGCAGCAGGTTCAGGGGCAGGTCGAGCGCGACGGCGGCGGCGCGCAGCACGTCCGGGTCGGCGAACGCCAGCAGCCGGCAATCGCTGCGCGGCTGTTGGACGAGGCGGATGCAGAGCTCCGGGCCTACCCCGGAAGGCTCGCCCGGGACCAGAGCGAGCTGGGGAACCATGGGATCAGGGCTTGGCGGGCTCGGCCGCGCCGGAAGCCGGCTCGGCGGTACCCTCGGCGCGGTCGCCGATGCGGAAGCTGACGTAGGCATCGCCACGCAGCTCCTGCAGGAAGCGGTTGTACTCGTCTTCCAGCTTGCGGCGGCCGATGGTGTCGCGGACCTGCGCACGCTTGTTGTCGTCGGTCACGTCGGTCTGGCGCGTGGCCACGCGCTGCACGATGTGCCAGCCGGCGTCGGTGCGGAACGGTGCGGTGACGCCGCCGTCCTGTACGCCCTCGATCTGCTTGCCGAAGTCCGGGCCGAACGCGTCGGCCGGGAACCAGCCCAGGTCGCCGCCCTGGCCGCGGCTGTTGGCGTCGTCGGACGATTCCTTGGCCGTGGCCTGGAAATCGGCGCCGCCGGTGATCCGCGCGCGCAGGGTCTCGGCCTTGGCCTTGGCCGCGGCGTCGTCCACCTGGTCGGTCACCCGCACCAGGATGTGGCGGGCATGATATTCGGTGACGGTGTGGGTGCCGGCGGCGCTGTCGCCGTCGCGCACTTCCACCAGCTTCAACAGCTGGAAGCCGCTCGGGCCGCGGATCGGGCCGATCACGTCGCCGGCCTTCATCGCCTTGATCTGCACGGAGAACGCGTTGGGGATCTCGTCCAGACTGCGCCAGCCCAGGTCGCCGCCTTCCAGCGCGTTGGGGCTGTCGGAATAGCGCACCGCGGCGGCGGAGAAGTCCAGGTCGCCCTTGACGACCAGGTTCTTGATGCCGTCGACCTTGCTCTGGCCGGTGGCGATCTGCTCGGCGCTGGCACCGTCGGGCAGGGCCACCAGGATGTGCGCCAGGTGGTACTGCATGCCGCCGGCGTTCTGCTGGGCCAGGGCTGCGTCCACTTCACCTTCGCTGACGCTGATGCGGCTCTGCGCGAAGCTCTGGCGCAGGCGCTGGGTGATGATCTCCTCGCGCACCGAGTTGCGGAAATCCTCGAAGCCGATGCCGTCCTGGGCCAGGCGCTGGCGCAGGCCGTCGATGTCGGTGCCGTTCTGCTGCGCGATGCTGGCCACGGCGTGGTTCAGTTCCTCGCCGCTGACGCGGATGCCGCTGCCTTCGGCGCGGGCCACCTGCAGCTTGACCAGCACCAGGCGCTCGAGCACCTGGCGTTCGAGCACGCCTTCCGGCGGCAGCTGGTGCTCGCGGCCGGCGTACTGCGACTTGATGTTGTTGACCGCGCGCTGCAGTTCGCTCTGCAGGATCACGTCCTCGTCGACGACGGCGGCGATGCGGTCCAGCGGCTGCGTCTGCTGCGCGGCGACCGGTGCGGACACGCCGGCAAGCGCCAGCAGGGTGGCGAGGACTGCAGGTAGGGTCTTGGTCATGGAATCAGGTTCGGATCGTAGTCGTCGTCGTTCGCCTCGATGTTGCTGGGCGGAACGAGGTACAGGTCGTCTCGGTTGTAGCCGAGAATAGCACGGCGCAAGGTGCGGTCCGTGTCCTGCCCGACCGAGCTCAGGCCCTTGAGCACGAACTCGACCTGGAAGGAATTGTTCATCTCGCCCTCGCGGTTGCGCACGTAGCGGCGGGCCAGGGCGCGCACGGCCAGGCAGCAGCTGTCCCACTGCACGCCACCGATGATCTCCAGCGGCTTGTGGTCGAGCATCGAGTAGTAATAGCGGCCGACGATGCTCCAGCGCGGGTTGATCGGATACAGGAAGGACAGGTCGGCCTGCTTGAGCTGGTCGGTGTTGTTGCTGGGGTTGCGCCGGTAGCGGTAGGTCAGGTTGACCACGCCGTCATCGGGCA
Source organism: Stenotrophomonas nitritireducens (assembly GCF_001431425.1). GTDB lineage: Bacteria > Pseudomonadota > Gammaproteobacteria > Xanthomonadales > Xanthomonadaceae > Stenotrophomonas > Stenotrophomonas nitritireducens. The sequence continues at coordinate 18,458 of NZ_LDJG01000034.1, read as the reverse complement.
GCAGGTAGCGCGCGCGCACGCTGGCCAGGTCTTCCTTGCGGTACTTCGGGTTCCACTGGTAGGTGCTGCCCATGGTCCAGCGATCGTTGATCGCCCAGTTCACGTCCGCCACCCAGGCCGACTTGCCCTGCTGGACGATGGCGTCGCTGCCGCCGAGGGTGACCTTCGAATCCTCGAAATAGGTGATCTGGCCGATGCTGGCCGACAGCTTTTCGCGGCCGTCGGCCTGGCGGATCAGGCGCGTGGTCAGGGCCGTGGTCAGCTGGTTGGCGTCGTTCTGGCGGTCGGCGCCGGTGAAGCGCGAATCGCGGAACAGCTGGCCCCAGCTGAAGGTGAAGGCACGGGTGTCGAACAGCGGCAGGTCGTCCTGGTCGCGGTACGGCGTGTTCAGGTAGAACAGGCGCGGCTCGAGGGTGTGCAGGTAGGACTGGCCGCCGATGTCGGTCTCGCGGTCGAAGAACAGGCCCATGTCCAGGCTGGCGATGGGCAGGCTGCGGTGCGGCGCGGTATTGCCGCGCAGCTGTTCCGGGGTGGCGGTGGCCGGGTCGATGCCCGCGGCGATCAGCTGGTTGCGGCGGATGCCGTCGGCCAGGCCGCGTTCCAGCTCATAGGCGGTATAGCGCCAGGCCAGGGTCGGGGTGATGTACCAGGCGGCGCCGGCCAGCGGCATCGACACGTAGGGCTTGATGTCCAGGCGCGAGCCGCCGTCGACCCGGGTCAGGCTGCCATCGCGCACATACTCGCCATCGGCATCGATGGTCTTGCCATGGATGTCGTCGTGGCTGAAGCGTACGGCCTCGGCGTACACTCCGGTCTCGAACCAGCGGCCGAAACTGTCGTCCCAGGTGCCGAACAGGCGCGGCTGGCGGCTGTAGGGCAGGGCGGCTTCGGTCAGGGTGTAGTCGGTCAGCTGCCAGTGGTCGGCCATCAGGCCGGCGGTCCAGGTGCGGCCGGTGCCGTACAGGCCGGCGGTGCTCTGCAGGTTGGAGGCGGTCACCCCGAGCAGGCGGTTGGCGAAATCCTCCATGTAGCGCTCGTCGCTGACCCAGGCCAGGCTGGCGCGTGCCTGCCAGTGGTTGTCGATGTTGTGGTAGCCGCTGTAGGCGACCTTGCCGCGCTCCTTGTCGCGCAGCGAATCGTGCGGCATCCACTCGGTATCCAGCTGGCCACGGCCGCCGCCGTACAGGTAGCGGAATTCGTTGTTCAACTGCAGCCCGCGCCGGCTCATCCAGCGCGGGGTCAGGGTGTCGTCGTAGTTCGGCGCGAGGTTGAAGTAGATCGGCTGGCCGTAGTCGAAGCCGTTGCGCCCGGACAGGCTCAGCTTGGGATAGAGCAGGCCGGTCATGCGCCGGTCGTCGATCGGGAACTTGAACCAGGGCATGTACATCACCGGCAGCTTGCCGACGCGCAGTACCGCATTGCGCGCGGTGCCGAAGCCCTCTTCGTTGTCCACCTCGATCTGCGGCGCGGACAGCTTCCACACCGGCTGCGACGGGTCGCAGGTGGTGTAGGTTGAACGGTGCATCTGCCCGACCGAGCCCTGCAGGTCGATGGAGTCGGCGCTGCCGTTGCCGCGGCGCGAGACCAGCTGGTAGTTGATGTCGCTGATCTTGTGGCTGTCCGTTTCCTGGTTGCCCTCGGCGCGCTTGGCGGTCAGGCGGATCGATGAATCGGAATAGCGCACATTGCCTTCGGCGATGTAGTTGCCGCTCTCCGTGTCGAAGCGCAGGTTGTCGGTGCCCATGAACTGGTCGCCGCGCTTGAGCGCCACGTTGCCCTCGTACTGCGGGACCGTGCTGGTGCCGGAGAGCTGGTCGCCCTCGATGTCGGTCGGCAACTGGTCGCGGGTGGCGGCCGCGGCCGGATCGGCCTTGGGCGCCTCGTCGAAGGCCGGTAGCGCATCGGTGGCAGGGCACAGGTTCCAGTTCACCGGCTTCTCGCTGGCCATCGCCGACAGGCTGAAGGCGACGCTCAGGGGCAGGGGAAGCAGGCGGAGGGCTCGGCGCACGCGGATCGGATTCAGGGAAAACGGCCGCTAGCTTGCCGCATCGACTGCATGGGAGCAATGAAGGGCTTCGGCGGGCGGGGGGCGGGGTTCATGCGTCCGTCATGGGGCCAGCAGGGCCTGCACATGGGCCACGCTGCATTCGGCAAGAGCCTGCAGGTCGTACCCGCCCTCGAGCATGGATACCAGGCGGCCGTCGGCATGGCGGTCGGCCAGCGCCGCCAGTTCGCTGCTCAGCCAGCCGAAATCCTCGGTCTCGACCATCAGGTCGGCCTGCGGGTCGCGCATGTGCGCATCGAAGCCGGCCGAGACGAACAGCAGCTGTGGACGGAAGGCATCGACCTGCGGCAGCAGGTCGTCGGCCCAGGTATTGCGGAAGCGGAACCCGCCGCTGCCCGGTGGCAACAGGATGTTGCAGACATTGCCCACGCCGCGCTCGCGCATGCTGCCCGAGTACGGGAACAGCCCGGATTCGTGGCTGCTGTAGTAGGCCACGCGCGGGTCGGTCTCGAAGATCGCCTGGGTGCCATTGCCGTGGTGGACGTCGAAATCGACGATGGCGATCCGCTCCAGCCCGTGCACGTCGCGCGCGTAGGCCGCGGCCACGGCGATGTTGTTGAACAGGCAGAAGCCCATCGCGGTATCGGCGGTGGCGTGGTGGCCGGGGGGGCGCACCGCGCAGAACGCACGCCGGTCGGGGCCGTGCATCACCGCGTCGACCGCGGCCACCCCGGCGCCGGCGGCGTGCAGCGCGGCGCTGGCCGAGCCGGGCGAGGCGAAGGTATCCAAGTCGATCCGGCGCAGTGGCGCGGTCTGCGCCTGCAGCAGGTCGTCGATCAGTACGCGCTCGTGCACCCGTGCCAGCTCACCCAGCTTGGCCGGCGGCGCCTGCCGCCAGTCCAGCTGGTCGGGGAACGCCCCGCGCAACGCATCCAGTACCGCGCGCAGCCGTTCGGGCGATTCGGGGTGGTCGGGCCCGGGGTCATGGCCCAGGCAGGCCGGATGGGTGAATACGAGCATGCCGCACTGTAACCGAAGCCCCGGCGACGCCGGGGCCGGGCTGCATCGGCGGCGATGCCCCAGCGGGGCGTTGCCCCGCTCTACAGAAGACTGAGGCGTTGCGGCTCTGTAGCGCCGGGCAACGCCCGGCGGGGCTTGCCCGGTGAAGCCCCAGCGGGGCGTTGCCCCGCTCTACAAAAAACGAGGCGTTTTCGCTCTGTAGCGCCGGGCAGAGCCCGGCGGGGCCTGGCCGGTGATGCCCCAGCGGGGCGCGCGGTGTGTCAGGCGCGCCGGCGCTCGTGGTTCCACAGCACTTCGCCGTGGCCATCGGCCCGGGCCAGTACCCGCGCCAGCACGAACAGCAGATCGGACAGGCGGTTCAGGTAGCGCACGGCCTCGCCACGCACGTCCTCGACCCGTGCCAGGGCGACGGTCTCGCGCTCGGCGCGGCGCACGATGGTGCGGGCCAGATGGCAGCGCGCCGCCGCCTCGCCGCCGGCCGGCAGGATGAAATCCTTCAACGGCGGCAGGTCGTCGTTGTAGCGGTCCAGGTGCCGTTCCAGCGCGTCGATGTCGGCCGCCTGGATGGCGGCATGGCCGGGAATGCACAGCTCGCCGCCCAGGTCGAACAGCTGGTGCTGGATCGTGGTCAGCAGCGCGCGCACGTCATCGGGCAGTGCCACCGCCAGCAGCACGCCGATGGCCGAGTTGGCCTCATCCACCGTGCCGTAGGCACTGACCCGCAGCGAATCCTTGCCGGTACGGCTGCCATCGCCCAGGCCGGTGCTGCCATCGTCGCCGGTGCGGGTATAGATCTTGGAGAGACGGTTGCCCATTGCCGGTGGCGCGCTCAGTGCGCGATGCGGCCGGTGGCCGACTGGCGGCCAAAGGCTTCGACGGCGACCTGCACCAGCGCGGCGGCGCCGGCGTACATGGTGGCGGTGCGCATGTACGGCAGCAGCCAGTCGGTGTAGTTCTTGAACCAGCCGGCGACGGTCGGTTCGGCGACGAAGTCGCTGGTCCAGTAGAAGCCGCCCTGCGCGAACAGGTGGCAGACCACCACCGAGCCCACCAGGGTCGCGGCGAACAGGCCGAGCGCGCGCCAGCTGGCGCCGGTGTAGGAACGGCGCAGCAGCATGCCGCCGGCCCACATGGCGAAATGGGCCGGAACCAGCGCCCAGTAACCTGCCGAGACGCAGTAGTGGCCCCAGAAATCCATGCCTTGGCTGCGGATCACGGCCCAGTCGATGACCACCGCCAGCGCCATCAGCAGCGGGAACGCCCAGCGGGTCCAGTTGCGCAGGTAGAAGCCGCCGATGAAGAACACCGCCCAGGACGCATCCGGGATCGGCGCGAAATGGTTGATGCGGGTGCCGGCCATCAGCAGCACGAGCAGGGACAGAACGAAGGCGCGTTGGACGTTGGCGGTCATGGCGATGAAGGATCTGCTGGAATCAGGCCGCCATTCTAGCCGCAGTCGCGTCGTGGCCGCGGTTGCAGCGCGGCATCGCCCCGGCGCCTGCGGCGGCCGAGCCTTTATCATGGCGGCATGAGCGACCTTCATGATGTGGTGATCGTCGGTGGCGGACTGGTCGGTGCCAGCCTGGCCATCGCGCTGGACCGGCTGGGGCTGGACGTGGGGCTGGTGGAAGCGACCCCGGCCGGCGAACTGCCGGCGGTGTTCGACCAGCGCAACCTCAGCTTCGCCGCGGCCACGGTCAACGCGCTCACCGCGCTGGGCGTGATGCAGCGCCTGGAAGGCGCGCCCGGCCCGATCCGCCGCATCCATGTCAGCCGCGCCGGCGATTTCGGGCGCGTGGTGATGGATGCCGGCGACTATGGCCGCGACGCTTTCGGCCAGGTGGTGGTGGCGCGCGACTTCGGCCGCGCGCTGGAGGCACGGCTCGGCGAGCTGGCGCATCTGACCCGCTACCGCCCGGCGAAATTCGTCGGCTTGGGCGAATGCGCCGATGGCCGCCGCGAGGTGCTGATCGCCGACGCGGCCGGCGAGCGCCGGCTGCGCGCCCGGCTGGTGGTCGGTGCCGACGGTACCCGCAGCGCGGTGCGGCAGGCGCTGGGCATCGCCGCCAGCGAGCACGACTACCTGCAGACCCTGTTCGTCGCGCGGGTGCGCACGGCCAGGGCGCCGGACGGCACCGCCTGGGAGCGCTTCACCGATACAGGTCCGACCGCGCTGCTGCCGCGCGGCGACCGCCACTACGGCCTGGTCCATGGCGTGGCCCGCGACGAGGCCGAAGCGGTGCTGGCGCTGGACGACGCGGCGTGGCTGGCGCGGCTGCAGGACGTGCTTGGCTGGCGCGCCGGGCGGCTGCTGGAAAGCGGCCCGCGCAGCGCCTACCCGCTGATCCAGGTATTGGCGCAGCAACTGGTCGGCGAGCGCGCGCTGCTGCTCGGCAACGCCGCGCAGACCATCCATCCGCTGGGCGCGCAGGGCTTCAACCTCGGGTTGCGCGACGCGCTGACCCTGGCCGAACTGATCGGCGATGCTGAGCAGGACCCCGGCACCGACGACCTGCTGCAGGCCTACGTGCAGCGCCGCGGCCCCGACCGTGAGCAGACCCTGGCCTTCTCCGATGGACTGGCGCGCCTGACCGGCAACGCTGCGCCCTTGCTGCGGCCGCTGCGCAGCCTCGGCCTGGTGGCGGCCGCGCAGGCCGCGCCGCTGCAGTCCTTCCTGGTCGGCGGCGCGATGGGATTCCGCGGGCAGGTGCCCGAACTGTGCAGGAGCCAGGCGCGATGAGCCGGCGTGGAGTGTTGGATGCGGTGGTGGTCGGTGGCGGCGTGGTCGGCACCGCCTGTGCGCTGGCGCTGGCCCGCGAAGGCCTGCAGGTGGCCCTGGTAGAGGGGCGCGAAGCGTCGCCATGGTCGGCGCAGCGGCCGGACCTGCGCGTGTTCGCCTTCGCCCACGACAATGCGGCGCTGCTGGAAACACTGGGCGTGTGGCCGCAGGTGACGCAGGCGCGCGCGCATCCCTACCTGCGCATGCGCGTATGGGACGCAGCCGGTGGCGGCGAGTTGGCCTTCGACGCCTATGCGCTGGGCCGCCGCGAACTGGGCTGGATCGTCGAGAACGGCCTGCTGGTGGACCGGCTGTGGTCGGCACTGCCGGCGGCCGGCGTGCATCTGCATTGCCCGGCGCGGGTCGAGTCGATGGAGCAGGACGAACGCGGCGTGCGCCTGCGCCTGGACGATGGCCGCCGCATCGACGCGGCCGTGGCCATCGCCGCCGACGGCGGCGAGTCCACCCTGCGCACGCTTGCAGGGCTGGACGTGTCGCGCCACGACTATGGCCAGCGTGGCGTGGTGGGGTACGTGGACAGCGAACGCCCGAATGAGGCCACCGCCTGGCAGCGTTTCCTCGATACCGGCCCGCTGGCGGTGCTGCCGGTCGACAAATACCGCAGCTCCATCGTCTGGACCCTGCCCGACGCCGAGGCCGAGCGCGTGCTGGCACTGGACGACGAGGCTTTCAGTCGCGAACTGACCAACGCCTTCGCCGGTCGCCTGGGCGCGATGCGCCCGGCCTCGCCGCGCGCGGCCTTCCCGCTGCGCCGGCAGCTGGCCAGCGACTATGTCGCCGGGCGCGTGCTGGTGCTGGGCGACGCGGCGCACGTGGTGCATCCGCTGGCCGGGCAGGGCGTCAACCTCGGCCTGCGCGACGTGGCCGGGCTGCGCGACCTGGTACGCGATGCACGCCAGCGGCGCGCGGACTGGACCGCCCCGCACCGCCTGCGGCGCTGGGCGCGGGTGCGGCGCAGCGACAACACGGTTGCCGCCTACGGCTTCGACGCGATCAACAAGGTGTTTTCCAACGACGAGATGCACCTGACCCTGGCGCGCGGCGCGCTGCTCGGCCTGGCCGGGCGCATGCCGCCGCTGCTGTCGCTGTTCTGGAAGCGTGCCTCGGGGCTGTGATGCCGGGTAGGGCGGTCGGTAATGCCCCAGCGGGGCGCTGCCCCGCTCTACACGCGCGGATCGCGGCGGTTCTGTAGCGCCGGGCAACGCCCGGCGAGGCCTGCGCGGTAATGCCCCAGCGGGGCGTTGCCCCGCTCTACACGGGCGGATCGCGGCGGTTCTATAGCGCCGGGCAACGCCCGGCGGGGCCTACCCGGTAATGCCCCAGCGGGGCGCTGCCCCGCTCTACACGGGCGGATCGCGGCGGTTCTGTAGCGCCGGGCAACGCCCGGCGGGGCCTACCCGGTAATGCCCCAGCGGGGCGCTGCCCCGCTCTACACGGGTGGATCGTAGTGGCTCTGTAGCGCCGGGCGACGCCCGGCGGGGCCTGCGCGGTAATGCTCCAGCGGGGCGTTGCCCCGCTCTACATGGGTGGATCGCAGTGGCTCTGTAGCGCCGGGCAACGCCCGGCGAGGCCTGCGCGGTGATGCCCCAGCGGGGCGTTGCCCCGCTTTACCGCAGCCAGCCGGCCAGCTGTTCGCGTGTCAGCCTGCCGCGCCGCGCGCTGTCCAGTGCGTTGAATTCGTCGGCCAGCGCCGGGTTGGCCTGCGCTTCCTCGCGGCTGATGAAGCCGTCGCCGTCCACGTCGAGCGCGTCGAAATCGATGCGGTAGTTGCCGACGACGCTGTCCGGCTGGATCGAGCGCACCGTCACTGCTGCCTGCCCGGGTTCGGCCGGCAGCTGGACCTGATGGGTGACCGCGCCGCTGGCCAGCGGCTGGGCGCGGACGTTGACCGGTGCCGCCGGCAATGGCGCGGTGACGGCCGCATCGCGGGGGGCGTTCTGCGCCTGCGCGCACACGGCCGGAACCATGGAGAGCAGCAGGGCGATGGCGGGAAAGCAGCGGTGGATCACGGGCAACCTCTCACACGGACGACGGGATTCCGCCTGCCGGCCCGCCCGTCCTCACTTCATCCAGCCCTCCAACTGCGCCTTGCTCAGGCGGCCGGTGTGGTGGGTGTCGAGCGCATCGAATTCGCGCGCGAGCGTGGGGTTGGCCTTGGCTTCCTCGCGGCTGATGAAGCCGTCGTGGTTGCGGTCCAGCTTGGCGAAGTCGATATGGTAGTCGCCGCGGATCGAATCGGGTTCTTCCGAGGTGACCGTGACCGGCGTGCCCTTGTCGGTGAGCGTGGTCTTGCCGGTTTCCTGCGCCAGCGCCGGAACGCTGGCGGCGGCACACAGCAGCAGGGCGGGAAGCAGGGAGCGGGAGAGGTTCATGGGCGGACTCCTGAAAGTAAAACCACGCGCACGATGCTTGGCCCGCCACTGTTAAGCCGGCCGCAAGAACGCATGCAGGCCGGCTGAATGTTGCCGCCGGTTCAGGGCTGCGGAGGGTGCCGCGCTCAGCCCGGAATGAACGGAAACGCGAGTTTCAGCAGGCCCTTCAGGCCGCCCTCGACGGTGGAGCCGACCGCCTTGGCGCCGAGGCTGTTCAGGGCGCGGCGCACGTCGTCCCAGCGCAGCTGGGCGATGTCCTTCTTCAGCAGGTCGGCCACTTCCTCCGAAGTGGGGGCCAGCTTCTTCAAGGCCGTCACCGTCGCCTGCGGATCGGGCTGCAGGTAGCCCCAGCGCTCGGCGATCTTCAGCAGCGTGTCGAAGCGCACCGCCACCACTTCGCGGTTGCGCTCGTATACCGGCAGCGCGCCGACCTCGAGGATGGCCTGCTCGAAGCGCTGCGCGTCGTCCGGGTGCTCGATGCGGATGGCGAGGAAGCCTTCCTTGCGGCTGCGCTCGCTCACATGCTTTGCCCCCGAGCGCAGGTTGGCTTCGGTCAGCACGGTGGCGACGATGCGCTGCAGGGCCGCGTCGGCCTCCTCCGGCACCAGCGCGCGCCAGCGCGCGTAGCCATCGCGGCGCAGGCCCTTGACCTTGGCCGGCGTCACCCGCAGCTGCAGCGCCACGCTGGCGTTGGAATCGCCGCGGTCGATGGCGCCGTCGCGTTCGAGCAGCACGAAGATCAGCAGTTCCAGGTCGCGCTTGGTCAGCGACTGGAAGCCCTGCAGCAGGGTCAGGCGCAGGAATTCATTGCCGAAGCCGGCCGGGTCCTTCAGTTCGATGGCGTGCATGCGTGTCCTCCCAAGGGTCACAGCATGCCCGATCGCGGTTGCGCGGATTGAGACGCCGCGCGCGGGCGGCGCCCCGGCCTCAATGCCCGTATTCACGCCCCGGGCGGTCGGCGCGGAAGGTCTCGATAGCGCCACGGTCCTGCAGCGTCACGAATACCTGCCGGCCGTCGCTGCCGCCAAAGGCCACGTTGGTCGGCTTGCGGCCCTTGAGTGGCACCTCGCGCAGCAGTTCGCCGTCCGGCGAGACGATGGCGACGACGCCGGCATCGTAGCGGGCGATGTACAGGTTGCCGTCGGCATCGCAGCGCATGCCGTCCATGCCGTGGTCGTCGAAGCGGATCAGCAGGCGCTTGCCCGACAGCGTGCCGGCGGCATCGCGGTCGTACACCCAGACGTTGCGCTGCACGCTCTCGTTGACGTACAGGCGGCGGCCGTCGGGGCTTACCTCGATGCCGTTGGTGGTGCCCATGCCGGACTCGATCCGGTGGGCGCTGCCGTCGCGGTCGATGCGCCACAGCTGGCCGTTGTCCGGGTTGGCCCAGTCCGGGTCGCTCGCATACAGCGTGCCGTCCGGCGCCAGCGCGATGTCGTTGGGCTGGTGCGCGCCTTCCAGGCGTGCGAACACCGATACCGCGCGCGTGGCCGGATCGACGCGCAGGACCGCGTGGCCCTTGTAGTCGGCCACGAGCATCGCGCCATCGGCGGCGAAGCGGATGCCGTTGCCGACGCTGCCCTCGGGCAGGGTGACGAACAGGCCGGCCTTGCCGTGCGCATCGACGCGACCGATGGTGCCGTCGCGGCCGAAGTTGACCACGTACAGCGCGCCGTCCGGGCCGGTGGCCGGGCCTTCGATGCCCGTGGTGAACACACCGTCGCCGACATGGTCGCGGACGACGAAATCGGGCGTGGCGGCGACGTTGCCACACAGGGCCAGGCACAGCGTGGCGGCGGCAGGGCGCAACAGGAGGTGACGGACGATGGCTGCGCTCTCCATGCGGGGAAGGTCCGCAGTGTGCCAGAGCCGTGTCGTGGAAGCGGCAGGTGGTTGCGGGGGCAACGACGCACTGCGCAGGTGCCGGGCTTGCCTGGCACGGAGGGCAACGCCTCTCCTGCTGCGGCTGCGCGAGGGCATTGCCTGTGCACCATCGGTGCATGTGGCCTGGAGCGCTCACGCCGCTGGCGTCGGCCAGGGTGCGATGCGGGGTTGGCGGCGATGGCGTCCTGGTGGCCCAGGCATCCCCGACGCCGTTTGTGCGATATCCACGCCCCGGCTCGGTGCAGTGTGCCGAGCGTGCAGTCGCCTGCGGGCCGGTGGCTCGCCTTCACCCTGCAGGGTGAAGGGGAAAGCAGGTCAACCGCGCGCCGGCATCGCCAGCACGGTGATCTCCTCGCGGTCGTGGTACAGCTGCTTGGCGCGTATGGTCAGCGGCCTGCCGGCTTGCGCGGCGAACAGGTCCAGGCACAGGCGGGTTTCGTCCCAGCGCTTCTTCATCGGCAGCTTGAGGTTGAAGATGGCGTGCCGGCACCAGCCTTCGCGCAGCCAGGTGGCCATGCGCTCGGCCACTTTGCGCGGCTGTTCGACCATGTCGCAGACCATCCAGTCCAGCGCGGTCTCCGGCTTCCAGTGGAAGCCATCGGCGCGCAGGTGCTCGACCAGGCCGGTGTCGAGCACGTGCTGGCGCAGCGGGCCGTTGTCGATGCTGGTGACGCGCAGGTGCTGGCGGGTCAGTACCCAGGTCCAGCCGCCCGGAGCCGCGCCGAGGTCGGCTGCACGCATGCCGGGCTTGAGCAGCGCTTCGCGCTCCTCGGGCGTGAGCAGGGTCAGCAGCGCCTCGTCGAGCTTCAGCGCCGAGCGCGAGGGCGCTTCCGGGAGCAGTTTCAGGCGCGGGATGCCCAGCACCCAGGGTGCGCTGTCGCGGGTGTCGGCGACGCCGACGAAGGCATGGGTGCCATCGACGAACACCACGTGCAGCCGCGGCAGCCTGCTGTTGTCCTTGTCGGTGAGCAGGCCGGCCCTGCGCAGCGCCGGGCGCAGCGCATTGCCGAAACTGCGCGCCAGCCCGGCCAGCGGCTTGCCCGCGTCCGAGTCGGGGTGTTCCACCCACAGCTCGCCGAAGCGCGGCTGGCCCTGCAGTGCGGCGATGATCGGGCTGATGCGGTCGGCTGGGTCCAGCTGCGGCAGCTCGGCCAGCAGGCGCAGCTTCTGCCGGGCGAAGATCAATCCGCGCCAGGGCAGGGCGCGGTCGAGCGCGGCCGCTTCGTCAGTGACGTACACCACGTAGCCGTCGTTGCGCTGCGTGCGCGCATAGCCGGCGATGCCGGCATGGCCGGCGCGCTCGGTCAGTTCGGCGGCCAGTTCAGGCTCGAAGCCCTGGCGGCAGTAGCACAGCAGGCCGGTCATGTGAGTCCTTGGAATGAAGCGGGAGGCATCCCTTCTCCGCGAGGGAGAAGGGCATGCGGGATCAATACCGCGCGCCGTCGCTCTGGCCGTAATGGCGCAGCACCGCGCGGGCGGCGTCGCGGTGCAGGCCCTGCACGACCTCGATGCCGCGCCGGTTCAGTTCGCCCACCCAGTCGGCCGGCAGCGGGCCCTCGTCGAACGGGGTCAGTTCCTCGACGTCGGCGGCGCTGGCGCCGATCAGCAGGCGGTCGATGCCGGCCCAGATCGTCGCGCCATAGCACTGGCAGCACGGCTGCGAGGAGGTGGCCAGGGTCACCGGCGACAGCGCGTCGTTCAGGCGCGGGGTCTGCAGCCGCTGCTGCGCGAGCATGTAGGCCATGTTCTCGGCGTGGGCCAGCGAGGTGCAGTGCGGCACCACGCGGTTGACCGCGGCGGCGATGACGCGGTCGTCCGGGCCGAACACCACCGCGCCGAACGGACCGCCGGTCTGCGCGTCCACGTTCAGCCGCGACAGCTCGATCGCCAGCGCGACCTTGGCATCGTCGCCCGCATGCACGCGGCTGGTATCGACGACTTCATGGATCCAGGCCGGGAGGGTCAGGTGGACTTGCGCGTACAGCATGCGGGGTGGTGCCTCGTGAGCGTTGAACAGGGGAATGCGGCGGCCAGTGTAGCCCGGCACGCCCAGGCGGTCCGTGCAGGGCGCGGCCGCGCGGCCCGGCCCGCGGCGCGGGCACGGGCGTGGCTTCTTTAGGGGGAACGGGCGGCGGCAGGCGTCATGCCCGCCGCCACGGGATCAGCCGGCCCAGGTATCGCGCAGGGTCACGCTGCGGTTGAACACCGGCTTGTCCGCGCGGTGGTCGCGGCGGTCGGCGACGAAGTAGCCGGTGCGCTCGAACTGGAACGACTGCTCCGGCACGGCGCTGGCCGCGGCCGGTTCCACGTAGCCGGTGACGACCCTGCGCGATTCCGGATTCAGGTAGTCGCGATAGGTCTTGCCCTCGGATTCGTCGTCCGGGTTCGGCACCGAGAATAGGCGGTCGTACAGGCGGACCTCCGCCTCCACCGCGTGCTTCGCACTGACCCAGTGGATGGTGCCCTTGACCTTGCGGTTGGCGCCTTCCATGCCCGGGCGCGATTCCGGGTCCAGCCAGCCGCGCAGCTCGACGATCTCGCCTGCCTCGTTCTTCACCACCTCATCGACGCGGGCGATGCCGGCGCCGCGCAGGCGCACTTCGCCGCCTGGCACCAGCCGCTTCCAGCCCTTGGGCGGGACTTCGGCGAAATCCTCGCGCTCGATCCACAGCTCGCGCGAGAACGGCACCTGGCGCTCGCCGAAGGATTCGTCCTTCGGGTGGTTGGAGAAGGTCAGGGTTTCCTCATGGCCTTCGGGCAGGTTGGCGAGCACGAACTTCAGCGGCTCGATCACCGCCATGCGGCGCGGCGCGGCGCTGTCCAGGTCCTCGCGCAGCGCGCCTTCCAGCACGCTGAAATCGATCAGCGAGTTCTGCTTGGAAATGCCCACGCGCTCGGCGAACAGGCGCATCGCCGACGGCGTGTAGCCGCGGCGGCGCAGGCCCTGCAGGGTCGGCATGCGCGGGTCGTCCCAGCCATCCACCAGCTGCTCGGTGACCAGCGCCATCAGCTTGCGCTTGCTCATCACCGTGTAGTTGATGTTCAGGCGCGAGAACTCGATCTGGCGCGGCTTGGCCGCTTCGCGCGGCAGGCCCTTGTCGGCCAGCGGCTGGGTCAGCGCGTCGTCGTGGGCGAAGTCGACGTTGTCCACGCACCAGTCGTACAGCGGGCGGTGGTCCTCGAACTCCAGCGTGCACAGCGAATGGGTGATGCCTTCCAGCGCGTCGCCCAGCGCATGCGCGTAGTCGTACATCGGGTAGATCGGCCAGGCGTTGCCGGTGTTCTGGTGCTCGACGTGCTTGATGCGGTAGATCGCCGGGTCGCGCAGGTTGATGTTGCCGCTGGCCATGTCGATCTTCGCGCGCAGGGTGCGGGCGCCATCGGCGAACTCGCCGGCGCGCATGCGCGCGAACAGGTCCAGGTTCTCCTCGACGCTGCGCTCGCGGTAGGGCGAGGGCCGACCCGGTTCGGTCAGGCTGCCGCGGTAGGCGCGCACTTCCTCGGCCGACAGGTCGCAGACATAGGCCTTGCCCTGGCGGATCAGCTTCTGCGCGCCCAGGTAGTAGGCGTCGAAATAGTCCGAGGCGTGGCGCAGCTCGTTCCACGCAAAGCCCAGCCAGCGCACGTCGTCCTGGATCGCGGCCACGTATTCCGGGTCTTCCTTGGCCGGGTTGGTGTCGTCGAAGCGCAGGTTGCACACGCCGTTGAACTCGCCGGCGATGCCGAAGTTCAGGCAGATCGACTTGGCGTGGCCGATGTGCAGGTAGCCGTTGGGCTCGGGCGGGAAGCGGGTCTTGATCGCGGTGTGCTTGCCGCTGGCCAGGTCCTCGCGGACGATCTGGCGGATGAAGTCGCGCTTTTCGGCGGGAGCGTTCTCCGGCGTGGCATCAGCGGCAGGCGTGTTCTCGGACATTGGGGGCGCAGCGTATTGAAAGAACGCAAGTTTAGCCGAGCCGGGCGCCGGCTGCCGGAGCGGCGCTATGCTGGGCGTCCCGCCCGCAGGTTGCGCCCATGAACCGCCCCGTCCTGGTGATCGGCAACAGGAACTACTCCTCCTGGTCCCTGCGCCCCTGGCTGCTGCTGCGCCAGTTCGGCGTCGAATTCGACGAGGTGCGGCTGCCGCTGGACGCACCAGACTTCGCCGCCCAGGCCCTGCGCCACTCGCCCACCGGCAAAGTGCCGGCCCTGCGCGACGGCGAGCTGGCGGTCTGGGACTCGCTGGCGATCTGCGAATACGCCAACGAGCGCTGGCTGGGCGGCAACGGCTGGCCGGCCGACCTGCACCGGCGCGCGCTGGCCCGCGCCGCCGCGGCGGAAATGCACTCGGGCTTCACCGCCCTGCGCACCCAGCTGCCGATGAACAGCCGCCGCCGGCCCGACGCCTACCGCTGGGACGCCGCCGCGCAGCGCGACATCGACCGCGTGCAGGCGTTGTGGCGCGAACTGCGCCGCGACCATGGTGCCGGCGGCGATTTCCTGTTCGGCGAATTCGGCATCGTCGATGCCATGTTCGCGCCGGTCGCGATCCGTTTCGACGGCTATGGCGTGCCGGTGGACGACACCGTCGCGGCCTACATGCAGGCGCTGTTCGCCCTGCCGGCGCTGCGCCAGTGGCGCCAGGCGGCGGAGCAGGAACGCGAGCGCGTGGCCGCCACCGACGCCCTGTGCCGCCCGGCCTGACTGCGGAGACGCCCGATGCAACTGGTCTACCAGACAAGCAACCTGTTCGACGCGCACCTGGTCAAGCACGCGCTGGAGGACGCCGGCATCCCGGCCTTCGTGTTCGGCGAATCGCTGCTGGGCGCCGGTGGCGAGCTGCCGCTGTTCGGCCTGCTGCGGGTCTGCGTGCCGGACCCGGCCAAGCCGGAGGCGGACGACATCGTCGCCGCGCTGGGCTTGGACGAGGGTGAGGCCGGCCCCATCTGTGACGATGACGAAGCGCCGGGACTCCTGCCGGCCTGAGAGGAGCGGATCATGCTGGGTATCGGACAAGGGCTGCTGGGCATCGGCGCGTTCAAGCAGCGCCTGCCGCGGCCGGAAGAGGCATTGCCCGGGCGCGAAGCCCCGTTGCCGCTGCACGACGTGCACTACGTCAATGGCCAGCCGCTGCGCGGCGAGTTCGCCGGCCTGCAGGTGCTGGACGTGGGGCTGGGCTGCTTCTGGGGCGCCGAACGCAAGTTCTGGCAGCTGCCGGGCGTGGTGACCACGGCGGTCGGCTACCAGGGCGGCGTCACCCCCAACCCGACCTACGACGAAGTCTGTTCCGGGCTCACCGGCCACACCGAAGTGGTGCGCGTGGTGTTCGACCCCGCTCAGGTCGCGCTGGACACGGTGCTGCGCACCTTCTGGGAGAACCACGACCCCACCCAGGGCATGCGCCAGGGCAACGACACCGGCACCCAGTACCGCTCGGCGATCTATTGCCATTCGCAGGCGCAGTACGAGGCGGCCATCGCCAGCCGTGAGGCCTACCAGCTGCAGCTGGGCGCGGCCGGTTACGGCGACATCACCACCGAGATCGCATACCCGGCGCCGCCGTTTTACTACGCCGAGGACTACCACCAGCAATACCTGGCCAAGAACCCGAACGGCTACTGCGGCATCGGCGGCACGGGCGTGAGCTGCCCGATCGGGCTGGATGCCTGAAGTGACGAACGCCGCGCCACGCCGGTTGCTGGTGGTGTGGCATGGCTTCACCGGCGCCACCCGGGCTATGGCCGAAGCGGTCGCGTCCGCGGCGCGCGAAAGTGCCGGCGATGCGCTGGACGTGCGGCTGCTGCAGGCGGCCGAAGCTGGCGCCGACGACGTGCTGGCCGCCGATGCGGTGGTGTTCGCCACCCCGGAAACGCTGGCCTCGATCAGTGGCGCGATGAAGGATTTCTTCGACCGCAGCTATTACCCGCTGCTGGGGCGCTGCGACGGCAAGCCGTATGCGCTGGTGGTGTGCGCCGGTTCGGACGGGCGCCCGACCATCGCCCAACTGCAGCGCATCGCCACCGGCCTGCGCCTGCGTGAGGTGGCCGAGCCCCTGCTGGTGTGCACCCATGCGCAGACACCGGAAGCGATCGCCGCACGGAAAGTGCTGCCGGAAGCGGAACTGGCGCGCGGCCGCGAACTGGGCGCGCTGCTGGCGGCAGGGCTGGAACTCGGAATCTTCTGAAGCCAGCCAACGACGCTGTAGAGCGGGGCAACGCCCCGCTGGGGCCTCACCAGGAAAGCCCCGCCGGGCGTTGCCCGGCGCTACAGGACCGCAGCAATCTGCTTCTTGTAGAGCGGGGCAACGCCCCGCTGGGGCTTCACCGGGAAAGCCCGCCGGGCGTTGCCCGGCGCTACAGGGCGTGGCAGGCAGATCGGGGGTAACGCCCTCGACGCCCGCGCTTGAGCAGGCTCGGGAAACCCCGACCCGCGAACCCTGCAGAAGCGCAGCAAGGTGCGCTCCCGCGAATGGATCAGGCAGCCAGTTCGTCAGCGATGCGCTGGCGCAGGGTGTGCAGGTCCTTGGCGAAGGCATCGATGCCGGTGGCCAGCTTCTCGGTCGCCATCGGGTCGGCGGCCATGTCGGCGTCGAACTTCGCTTCGTCGATCGCAGCAACGTCGACCACTTCGGCCGGCTGCGGCGAGAGCTTGCGCGGCAGCTCGCCCTGGTCGGCGTCGAGCTTCTCCAGCAGGTCCGGCGAAATGGTCAGGCGGTCGCAGCCGGCCAGCGCCTCGATCTGCGCGGTCGAGCGGAACGACGCACCCATCACCACCGTGGCCGAACCGCGGCGCTTGAACTCGGCATACACGCCGCGCACGAACTTCACGCCCGGGTCCTCGTCGATGCTGGCCGGGGTCTGGCCGTTGGCCACGTACCAGTCGAGGATGCGGCCGACGAACGGCGAGATCAGGAATGCGCCCGCTTCCGAGCAGGCCAGTGCCTGGGTCGGGTTGAAGATCAGGGTCAGGTTGCAGTCGATGCCCTCGGCCTGCAGCACGCGCGCGGCTTCCACGCCGGCCCAGGTGGCGGCGATCTTGATCAGCACCTTGCCGCGCGGCACGCCGGCCGCCTCGTACATGGCGATGAACTGGCGCGCCTTGGCGATGGTCGCTTCGGTGTCGTGGGCCTGGTCGGCATCGACCTCGGTGGAAACGCGGCCCGGCACCAGCTCGGCCAGCATCGTGCCCACGCCGATGGTCAGGCGGTCGACCACGGCCTTGGCCACGTCATCGCGCTCGCCGGCCTGCGCGCGGCCCCATGCCAGCTCGCGCTCGATCAGCCCGGCATAGACCGGCAGATCGAGGGCCTTCTTCACCAGCGTCGGGTTGGTGGTGCAGTCGACCGGGCGCAGGCGCTTGATGGCCTCGTAATCGCCGGTATCGGCGACGACGACGGACAGTTCACGCAGTTGGGCGAGCTTGGAGGGGGTCATTGCGGATTCCTGGGTACGGGCCGGCGCGGGGCGCTCAGCGGTGGAAATCGCCCGCGGCTTCGGGCTGGTAATGCACGGCGGTCACGCGCAGGCGCAGCTGGCGGCCACCGGGGGCGGTCCAGTCGATGGTCTGGCCGACGGACAGGCCCAGCAGGGCGCTGCCGACCGGCGCGAGCACCGAGACGCGGCCCTTGTCGAAATCCGCTTCGTGCGGATAGACCAGGGTCAGGGAATGTTCTTCGTTATGCAGCTCGTCCACGCAGTCCACGCGCGAGTGCATGGTGACGATGCCTGCGGGGATGTCTTCCGGCGACAGCACCTGCGCGCGTTCGAGCTCCTGGGACAGGGCGACGGCGGCCGGGTGCCGGCTCAGGGCCGGGGAATCGAGCATGGCCTCGAGGCGGGCCATGTCACGGCTGGACACGGTGATTGACGGGGGCAGGCCGCTGTTGGTCGGCATGGAAAAACTCCTGCAATTGTTGAGAGACATACAAAAGGCGGCGCCAATCCGGCACCGCCCGGGCCTATTGTGCGGGGATTATGGAACGGATGCGACCCACCCCGATCATGGGGGCGGGGCGGCGGGGATGCAATGCATCGGCGGCGGCGGTCAAGGCGTGCGCGGGAGCGCGGCGAGGGGCGTGGACGGGCGGTGTCCGAACCCCCCGACGGTGACGGGCCGCAGCGGCTCTGTAGCGCCGGGCAGCGCCCGGCGGGGTTTGCGTGGTAATGCCCCAGCGGGGCGTTGCCCCGCTCTACAAGGAACGCAGGCGCCGTGGCTCTGTAGCGCCGGGCGACGCCCAGCGGGGTTTGCGTGGTAATGCCCCAGCGGGGCGTTGCCCCGCTCTACAAGGAATGGGGTGCTGCGGCTCTGTAGCGCCGGGCAGCGCCCGGCGGGGTTTGCGTGGTAATGCCCCAGCGGGGCGTTGCCCCGCTCTACAGGGAACGTGGAGTGGCGGATGATGCGG
>NZ_LDJG01000033.1 GCF_001431425.1 Stenotrophomonas nitritireducens | reverse complement strand
TCATAGATCCAGGGACCGCCCCGCATGCGGGCGTTCCCGGCCCCCCTCCCCCGTTCCTGCGGTTCTGGCACACCGCTTGCAGCCTCCCGGGCATCGTTCCCCCGGGGAGGCGCGCCATGCCCAATCTGATTTCCAACTATCTGGGCGTCCATGCCCAGGCCATGCCGTTGCGCGAACAGCGCATGAAGCTGATCGCCGGCAATCTGGCCAATGCCGACACGCCGGGCTACAAGGCCCGCGACCTGGACTTCGATGCCGCCCTGCGCAATGCCCAGGGGCTGGACGGCAACGGCCTGCTGGCGACCACCGCCGAACAGCATTACCGCATCGGCGGCGACGGCCTCAATCCGTTCCAGGTGCTGCGCCCCGGCGTGCAGCCGAGCCTGGATGGCAACACCGTTGATCCGGATGCCGAGCGCGCCGCCTATGGCCGCGCCGCGCTGGAGTACCGCGCCTCGCTGAGCTTCGTCGAATCGAAGGTGCGCACCCTGACCACCGCGATCACCGGCCAGTAAGGGAGAACGCCGTGAGCAACCTGCCCATCTTCGACATCGCCGGTTCGGCGCTGCAGGCGCAGTCGGTGCGCATGAGCACCATCGCCTCCAACCTGTCCAACGCGGACACCGTCGCCGGTTCGGCGGAGGCGGTCTACAAACCGCTGGAGCCGATTTTCCAGGCGGTCACCAGCCGCGAAGACCCGCGCCTGACTGGGGTGGAGGTCAAGCAGATCGTCCAGAGCGAGGCGGCGCCGATCAAACGCTACGAGCCCAACCATCCGCTGGCCGACGGCGAGGGCTATGTCTACTCGCCGGACATCGACCCGGTGGCGCAGATGGTCAACCTCATTTCCACCTCGCGCAATTACCAGGCCGGCGTGGAGATGCTCAACACCGCCAAGGAACTCACCCTGGCCACCCTGACCATGGGCCGCTGAGCCGGCCGCCACAGGACTCCGTCATGAGCAGCATCAACACCAATAGCGACCTGTTCGGCGCGCTGGGCCTCACTGCCCCGGCCGCGCAGAACACCAAGAAGAAGGACGCGCTGGACCAAGCCGATTTCCTGCGGCTGATGACCACCCAGCTGCAGCACCAGGATCCGCTCAAGCCGATGGACAACAGCCAGATGGTCGCGCAGATGGCGCAGCTGTCCACGGTGCAGGGCCTCAGCGACCTGAACAAGACCGTCAGCGGTTTCCAGGAGTCGATGGCCGGCGACCAGATCCTGCGGGGCGCGGCCATGATCGGCCACGACGTGCTGGTGCCATCGGCCAAGTTCGTGCTCGGCGACGAGGGCGAAACCGGCGGTACCGTGGCGGCGCCGGGCGCCGGCAGCATCACCGTCGACATCACCGACGCCAACGGCAACAAGGTCACCCAACTGAGCGTCCCGGCCGAGGCGGCCGGCGAAAAATCCTTCCAGTGGGACGGCACCGACGCCAACGGCAAGCGCATGCCGGCTGGCACCTACAGCATCGCCGCCACCTACACCGATGCCAGCGGCAAGCAGAGCAAGCTCGGCACCTATGTGCAGGCCGGCGTGGAGAGCGTGACCGTCGGTTCGGATGGGCTCTACCTGAACCTCAAGGGGCTGGGCACGGCCCCGCTCGACTACGTGCTCCGCGTCAGCTGAGCCCCTCTTACACGGATTTCCCAGGAGTTTCGCCATGGGCTTCAATACTTCCCTGTCCGGCATCAGCGCCGCCAACGCTGACCTGAACGTCACCGCCAACAACATCGCCAACGTCAACACCGTCGGCTTCAAGGAGTCGCGCGCCGAGTTCGCCGACGTGCTCAACTCCACCGGCTACGGCCTGCGCAACAACGCCATCGGTTCGGGCGTGCGCCTGACCAACGTCGCCCAGCAGTTCTCGCAGGGCAACATCGACCAGACCGGCCGCAGCCTGGACCTGGCCATCGAGGGCGAGGGTTTCTTCACCCTCAACATGAACGGCACGCGTGTCTATTCGCGCGCCGGCAACTTCCAGCCCGACAAGAACGGCTACGTGACCAACCCGCAGGGCGCGCGCCTGCAGGTCTACTCTCCCAGCGCCGATGGCACGCGCTTTGACGGTGCGCTGGCCGATCTGCGCCTGCTCAGCAGCGACAGCCCGCCGCGTCCGACCAGCCGCCTCGAGCTTGCCTTCACCCTGCCGGCCAACACCAAGGAGCCGACGATCACCCCGTTCGACCCGGCCAGCAGCAACAGCTACAACTTCTCCAGCGGCGGCATCACCGTGTTCGACTCGCTGGGCGTCGGCCACGTGCAGACCTCGTATTTCGTCAAGACCGCCACCCCCAACGAATGGGAGGTCTACAACTTCGTGGACGGCGTGCCGGTCAACAACGGCAGCGTGCCGGCCGACCCCGATGCCACGCCGCCGGTCCCGGCGGTGATCGGCGCTCCCACCCTGCTGCAGTTCTCCGACAGCGGCGCGCTGGTCTCGCCGACCGACGGCAAGATCAATCTGGGCACCTTCACGCCGAGCACCGGCGCCGGCCAGCTGACCATGAACCTGGACATCTCCGGCTCGACCCAGTACGGCGAGAAGTTCAACCAGTACAACACCGGGCAGGACGGCTACGCCTCGGGCAAGCTCAACGAGATCAACATCTCCGAACAGGGCGTGGTCTACGCGCGCTATTCCAACGGCGTGGACACCGCGTTGGGCCAGGTCGCGCTGACCAACTTCAACAACCCGCAGGGGCTGCTGAGCCAGGGCAACAACCTGTGGTCGGAAACCTACGCCTCCGGCACGCCGCGCGTCGGTGCGCCGGGCAGTTCGGATCTGGGCCAGGTCCAGGCCGGTTCGCTGGAAGCCTCCACCGTCGACCTGACCCAGCAGCTGGTGAACATGATCACCGCGCAGCGCAACTTCCAGGCCAACGCGCAGATGCTCTCGACCCAGGACCAGATCACCCAGACGGTGATCAACATCCGCTGAGCCGGAGAAGGCGGGAGCGGGGAATGAAGCAGCGGGGGCTTTCCCCGCCCTGCCCCGGCCCCGCTTCTGCCACTCCCGGCACCAGCTCGTTCCCGACTTCCCTTTCCCTGGTCCCCGCCCCCGATGGACAAAGCCCTCTATGTCGCCATGACCGGCGCCCGCGCCTCGCTGCAGGCGCAGGCCACCGTTTCCCACAACCTGGCCAACTCCGATACGCCCGGTTTCAAGGAAGCGCTGGCCAACACCGAGGCCTTCCCGGTCCAGGGCCAGGGATATGCCTCGCGCATCGACGCCCTGCACGTGGACGCCGGCTTCAACCGCCGCGTCGGCGCGCAGCAGATCACCGGCAATGCGCTGGACCTGTCGCTGCAGCCGGGCAGTTGGCTGGCCGTGCAGTCGCGCGAGGGCGGGGAGGCCTATACCCGCGCCGGCGCATTGACGCTTACCCCCAACGGCATGCTCGTCACCGCCGAGGGCAATGCCGTGCTCGACGAGAACGGCAACCCGGTGGCGGTGCCGCCGCACCAGGCCATCGAGATCGGCCACGACGGCACCCTGTCGGTCATCCCGCTGGGCGAAGGCCCGCAGACCATGGCCATGGTCGGGCGGCTGCGCGTGGTGCAGGCGCCTGACGACAGGCTGCAGCGCGGGCTGGACGGATTGATGCGCAATACCGATCCGCTGCAGCCCTTCGCCCAGGTCCAGGGCAAGGCGCTGGACAGCGGCATGCTCGAGTCCAGCAACGTCGACGCCGCCGGCGCGCTGGTGCAGATGATCCAGCTGCAGCGCCAGTTCGAGATGCAGGTGAAGGTCATCAAGCACGGCGACGAGAACGCGCGCAGCGCCAACACGCTGCTGCGCCTGAACGGCTGATGCCGCCGCGCCGGCCGATTGGCGCGCGGTTCTGGCACACCGCATGCATTACATCCTGCAAAGGCCCTGAAGGCCGGCACCAGCAGCAGAGGAACCGCTCATGAATCAGGCATTGTGGGTCGCCAAGACCGGCCTGGATGCGCAGCAGACGCGCATGTCCGTCGTCTCCAACAACCTGGCCAACACCAACACCACCGGCTTCAAGCAGGACCGCGCCAGTTTCGAGGACCTGCTGTACCAGCAGGTGCGGCAGCCCGGCGGTTCGTCCTCGGCGCAGACGCAGTTGCCGACCGGCCTGCAGCTGGGTACCGGCGTGCGCGTGGTGGCGACTTCCAAGAACTTCCAGCAGGGCGGCCAGCAGCAGACCGGCCGTGCCCTGGACGTGATGGTCAACGGCCGCGGCTTCTTCGAGGTGATGCTGCCCGACGGCAGTTCGGCCTATACCCGCGACGGCAGTTTCCAGATGAGCCCGCAGGGCGAACTGGTCACCAACAGCGGTTACCCGGTGCAGCCCGGCATCCAGATCCCCGAAGGCGCGCAGTCGCTGACCATCGGCGCGGACGGCACGGTCAGCGTGAAGATGGCAGGCGATGCGGCGTCGGTCGAGATCGGCTCGCTGACCCTGACCGACTTCATCAATCCCGCCGGCCTGCAGGCCAAGGGCGAGAACCTTTACCTGGAGACCACGGCCTCCGGTCCCGCGCAGAACGGCACCCCCGGCCTCAACGGCCTGGGCGGCATCGTGCAGGGCGCGCTGGAAGGCAGCAACGTCAACGTGGTGGAAGAGCTGGTGTCGATGATCGAGACCCAGCGCGCCTACGAGATGAACGCCAAGGCCATCTCCACCACCGACTCGATGCTCGGCTACCTCAACAACAACGTCTGATCGTGCCGATTACGGAACCCGCCATGGCCCGCCTGTCCAACGCCCTTCGTCTCTCCTGCGCCGCCGGCAGCCTGGTGCTGCTGGCCGGCTGCGTGGTCGCCGGCGACGTACGCCCCTATCCGGCCATGGCGCCGGTGGTGCCGGTGGTCGCGCCCTCGGCCGAACCCAGCGCCGGCGCGATCTACGCCGCCGGCCCGGGGCTGAATCTCTATGGCGACCGCCGCGCCCGCGACGTCGGCGACCTGCTGACCATCACCCTGGTCGAAAGCACCTCGGCCACCACCAGCGCCAACACCGCCATCGGCAAGAAGTCGAGCATGAACATCGGCTCGCCGAGCCTGTTCGGTGCGCCGGTGACCCTGGGCGGCAAGGACGTGCTGGCCGCCAGCGCCAGCGGCGAACGCGACTTCAACGGCAAGGGCAGCAGCGCGCAGAGCAACCGCCTGCAGGGCAGCGTGACCGTGACCGTGGTCCAGCGCCTGCCCAACGGCAACCTGGTGGTGCAGGGCCAGAAGGACCTGCGCCTGAACCAGGGCGACGAGCTGGTGCAGATCCAGGGCGTCGTGCGCTCGGCCGACATCGCCACCGACAACACCATCCCCTCCAGCAAGGTCGCCGACGCGCGCATCGCCTACGGCGGCCGCGGCGCGGTGGCGCAGTCCAACGCGATGGGCTGGCTGGGCCGCTTCTTCAACTCGGCGCTGGCGCCGTTCTGAGCATGGCCATGACGATTCCCGCATTCCTGCGCCACGCCACCGCCCTGCTGCTGGTGGCCGCCTGTGCCCTGCCGGCGCAGGCCGAGCGCATCAAGGACCTGGCCCAGGTCGGCGGCGTGCGCGGCAACGCGCTGGTGGGCTACGGCCTTGTCGTCGGCCTGGACGGCAGCGGCGACCGCACCAGCCAGGCGCCGTTCACCGTGCAGAGCCTGAAGAACATGCTCGGCGAACTGGGCGTCAATGTTCCGCCGAACGTCAATCCGCAGCTCAAGAACGTGGCCGCGGTGGCGATCCATGCCGAACTGCCGCCGTTCGCCAAGCCCGGCCAGACCATCGACATCACCGTCTCCTCCATCGGCAACGCGATCTCGCTGCGCGGCGGTTCGCTGCTGATGGCACCGCTCAAGGGCGCCGACGGGCAGGTCTATGCCCTCGCCCAGGGCAACCTGGTGGTGGGCGGTTTCGGCGCGCAGGGCAAGGACGGTTCGCGGGTGTCGGTGAACGTGCCCAGCGTCGGCCGCATTCCCGGCGGCGCGACGGTCGAGCGCGCCCTGCCCGACGTGTTCGGCGCCAGCGGCGAGATCACCCTGAACCTGCACCAGAACGATTTCACCACCGTCGCGCGCATGGTCGCGGCGGTGAACAACGCCTTCGGCGAGGGCGCCGCGCGCGCCGTCGACGGCGTCACCGTGGCGGTGCAGGCGCCGAGCGACCAGGGCGCGCGCATCGGCCTGCTGGCGCGCATCGAGAACATCGAACTGTCGCCCGGCACCGCGCCGGCGCGGGTGGTGGTCAATTCGCGCACCGGCACCGTGGTGATCGGTTCGCAGGTACGGGTCAGCCCGGCCGCGATCGCGCACGGATCGCTGACGGTGACCGTCAGCGAGGCCACCCAGATCAGCCAGCCCAATGCCTTCGGCGGCGGCCAGACCGTGGCCGCGCCGCAGTCCACCATCACCGCGACCAACGAAGGCAGCCGCATGTTCCGTTTCGACGGCGGCACCACGCTGGACGAGATCGTGCGTGCGGTGAACGAGGTCGGCGCCGCACCCGGCGACCTGATCGCGATCCTGGAAGCCCTCAAGCAGGCCGGCGCGCTGGGCGCCGAGCTGGAGGTGATCTGATCATGCGCATCGCCGCCCCGTCGCTGGAGCTGAACGCGGTCGTAGCCAACGACCCGGCGAAGATCGACAAGGTCTCGCGCCAGCTCGAAGGCCAGTTCGCGCAGATGCTGATCAAGAGCATGCGCGCGGCCAGCTTCGGCGATTCGCTGTTTCCCGGCGAGAACCAGATGTTCCGCGAGATGTACGACCAGCGCATCGCCGAGGCGATGACCAAGGGCCGTGGGCTGGGGCTGTCGGCGATGATCGCGCGCCAGCTGGGGGGCAGCGAACAGACCGCGCCGCCGCCGGTGGACACCTCGCTGCGCCCGGCGGCCCAGGCCGCGCAGGCCTACCGGTTGCTGGCGCCGGCTCCGGCGCCATCGGCATTGCCGGCGGCGGCGATGGCAGCCGATCCGCTGGCGGCCATGACCGGCGACGAGCCGGCCATCCCGGAGCAACCGCTGCTGGACCTGATCGCCGGCCGCGACAGCGGCAGCCTGCATGCGGCGATCGGCGGCCGTGGCGCAAGCCCCGGGCCGGCGCCGGCGGCCGACTGGGCCATGGGCAACGACCGCTGGAGCGGCGTCGGCCCGGCCAGCGCCGGCAACGGCGCCGTGGAAATGGCCTCGGCCGATGCCGCCGCCGACCAGTTCGGCAAGCACACACCGGAAGGCTTCGTCGCCAGCATCTGGCCGCATGCCGAGCGGGCCGCGCGCGAACTCGGCGTCGATCCGCGCGCCCTGGTCGCGCAGGCGGCGCTGGAGACCGGCTGGGGCCGCCGCCACATCAAGCGCGACAACGGCGCCAGCAGCCACAACCTGTTCGGCATCAAGGCCAGCGGCTGGAAGGGCGAGAGCGCCACCGCCGCGACCCACGAATACGTCGATGGGCAGCGCCAGAGCCAGACCGCGCGGTTCCGCGCCTATGGCTCGGCGGCCGAGAGCTTCGGCGACTACGTGCGCATGCTCAAGAACAGCCCGCGCTACCAGGCCGCGCTCAAGGCCGGCAGCGACGTGCGCGGTTTTGCACAGGGCTTGCAACGTGCCGGTTACGCCACCGATCCGGGCTACGCCGCCAAGATCGCCGCCATCGCCGCAGGTCCGACCATCGACCGCGCCGTGGCCGCCATCGGCCAGGCCGGCGCCCGCCTCGGCCAGAGCTTCGCCCAAGCCGCCGGCCTGTCCGGCATCACCCGCCGTTGAGATAGATCCCGATGTCCAGCGTCCTCTCCACCGGTAGCAGTGCCCTCATCGCCTTCCAGCGGGCGCTGGCGACCGTCAGCCACAACGTGGCCAACATCAAGACCGACGGCTACAGCCGGCAGAAGGTCGATTTCGCCACGCGCAATCCCACCGACATGGGGTACGGCGACGTCGGCAACGGCACCAGGATCACCGACATCCGCCGTGTCGCCGACCAACTGGCGATCTCGCGCCTGCTCGACAGCAATGGCGAACTGGCGCGCCTGCAGCAGCTGT
Source organism: Stenotrophomonas nitritireducens (assembly GCF_001431425.1). Lineage (GTDB taxonomy): Bacteria > Pseudomonadota > Gammaproteobacteria > Xanthomonadales > Xanthomonadaceae > Stenotrophomonas > Stenotrophomonas nitritireducens. The sequence continues at coordinate 36,924 of NZ_LDJG01000033.1, read as the reverse complement.
CGGGGCTGGCCGACCGGGTGGATGCGCTGTTTTCCGACAGTGCGACCAACCTCAACGGCATCTGGTCCAACTTCTTCGATTCCGTCAGCGGCCTGTCGGCCAATGCCGCCGGAACCGCCGACCGGCGCAGCATGCTCGACAACGCCAACGACCTGGTCAATCGCTTCAGGCAGCTGGCCGGCAACCTGGATTCCCTCGGCCATGAGGTCAACAACGGCCTGGTCGCCGGCACCGGCGAGATCAACCGCCTGACCCGGGAGATCGCGCAGCTCAACATCGCCATCGGCAGCGACGCCAATCGTGCCGCGCCGGACCTGCTCGACCGCCGCGACCAGTTGATCACGCAACTGGTGGGCTTCACCGGTGGCACCGCCGTCATCCAGGACGGCGGCATCATGAACGTGTACTCGGCCGGCGGCCAGGCGCTGGTGGTGGGCGGCACCGCCTCGCAGGTCACCACCGTGGCCGATCCCTACCAGCCCGAGCGCCTGCAGCTGGCGCTCCGGACCCAGGGCCAGACCATCGTCCTGGACGGCAAGGCGCTGGGCGGCAGCATCGGCGGCCTGCTCGAATTCCGCGACACCGTGCTGACCCCGGCGCAGGCCGAACTCGGCCGCATCGCGGTGGGGTTGGCGCAGGCGTTCAACGAAAGCCATCGCGAAGGCGTGGACCTGTATGGCGACATGGGCGTGGACTTCTTCACCCTGGCCCCGCCGAAGGTCTCCGCGCACAGCGGCAACAGCAACACCAGCACGGCCAGCATCGCCGCCAGCTATGGCGATCTCTCGGCGCTGGATGGCCAGAACCTGCAGCTGCGCTTCGACGGCAGCAACTGGGTGGCCACGCGCCCGGACACCGGCGTCCAGGTACCGCTGGCCGGCAGCGGCACCGCCGCCGACCCGTTCGTGGTCAACGGCATCGAACTGGTGGTCAGCGGCACGCCGGCCATGAATGACCGCTTCCTGGTGCAGCCCACCGCCGCGGCTCCCGGCGGCCTGGCCGTGGCGATCACCGATCCGTCGCGCATCGCCGCCGCCAACCCGGTGCGGGTCAAGGCCGACCTGGGCAACATCGGTACCGGCGTGGCCGGCAAGCTCGACGTCACCGATGCCGCCGATGGCGCCCTGCTCGATCCGGTCAGCATCGACTTCATCGATGCCGACCACTACACCATCAATGGCGGCGCTCCCCTTCCCTACACGCCCGGCCAGACCATCAGCGTCAATGGCTGGAGCCTGGTGCTCGACGGCAAGCCGGCCGCGGGCGACACCTTCGCCGTATCGCGCACGCCGGCCGGTTCCAGCGACAACGGCAACGCCTCGCGCATGGCCCAGGTCGAGGACGCAAAGGCCTTCAACGGCGGCACGGTCACCCTCAACGGTGCGCGTGGCGGCCTGACCACGCAGATCGGCGCGGCCGCGCGTGCGGCCGACTATTCGCTGCAGGCGCAGCAGGCCATCAACGAGAACGCGCAGGCCACGCGCGACTCGATCTCCGGCGTGAACCTGGACGAGGAAGCGGCGGACATGCTCCGCCTGCAACAGGCCTACCAGGCCGCCTCGCAGCTGATATCCACGGCCGACACCATGTTCCAGTCGATCCTGCGGGCGGTGGGCTGATGAACAACCGTATCTCCAGCGGCATGATGTACGACCAGTCGGTGTTCCTGATGCTCGCCCGGCAGAGCAAGCTCAATCATCTGGAACGCCAGCTCGCCACCGGGCAGAAGATCGTCTCGGCCAAGGACGATCCGGTCGCTTCGGGCACGGCGGTGGGCATGGACCGCATCCTGGCCGAACTGACCCAGCTGGGTTCGAACGCGGCAACCGCGCAGAACCGGCTCGGGCTGCAGGAAAACGCACTGGCCCAGGCCGGCGAACTGCTGCAGCGCGTATCCGAACTGACGATCCAGGCCAACAACGCCGCGCTGTCGGCGGCCGACCGCAAGAGCTCGGCCGCCGAGCTGCGCTCGATCCGTGATTCGCTGCTGTCGCTGGCCAACAGCACCGACGGCAACGGGCGCTTCCTGTTCGGCGGCGCCGCCGACGGAGCGGCGCCGTTCATTGCGGCAGGCGGCAGCGTCGCCTACAACGGCGACCAGACCCAGCGCCAGGTGGAAATCGCGCCGGGCACCTTCGTCCAGGACGCATTGCCAGGAAGCGAAATATTCATGCGCGTCCGTACCGGGGACGGCATCGTCGACGGCAATGCCGCCAGCGGCAATACCGGCCAGGCAGTGCTGACCGACATCGGCCGCGACGGCTCGGCCAACTGGAACGGAGAATCATGGACCCTGCGTTTCACCGCGCCGGATACCTATGAAATCGTCGATGCCGGCAGCAACGTGGTCGGCGGCGGCACCTATGTCCCGGGCGAGGACATCGTGTTCCAGGGCCTGCGCGTGCGCCTGAACGGCACCCCGGACGCCAACGACGAATTCAACGTCGGTACGGCCGGCAACCGCGATGTGTTCGCCACTCTCGAACGTCTGGCGCAGGCCCTGGAAATGGATGCCTCCACTCTCGCCGGGCGCACCGCGCAGCAGAACCTGCTGCAGTCCAGCCTGCGCGACGTGGCCCGCGCATCGGAAAAGCTGATCGATTCGCGCGCATCCGGCGGCGCGCAACTGGGCGCCATCGACAACGCCGCCTCGCTGCGCGAGGCCAATGCCATCACCCTGAAAGATTCGCTCTCGCAGCTGCGCGACCTCGACTACGCCGAGGCCATCGGCCAGTACAAGCTCGAGAGCGCCGCCCTGCAGGCCGCACAGACCCTTTTCACGCAGATGCAGTCCATGTCGCTGTTCAACATGATCCGCTGATCCAGACCAACGCAGAAGCACTGCTTTCCCTTATCAGGCAAGACCCGAGCACAACGGAGAAGTCCCATGGCACAGATCATCAACACCAACATCATGTCGCTGAACGCCCAGCGCAACTTGAACACCAGCGGCGGCGCACTGGCCACCAGCATCCAGCGTCTGTCCTCGGGCCTGCGCATCAACAGCGCCAAGGATGACGCCGCCGGGCTGGCCATTTCCGAACGCTTCACCACCCAGATCCGCGGCATGAACCAGGCCGCGCGCAATGCCAACGACGGCATCTCGCTGGCGCAGACCGCCGAAGGCGCGCTTGGCGAGATCAGCAACAACCTGCAGCGCATCCGCGAACTGGCGGTGCAGTCGCGCAACGCCACCAATTCCAGTTCCGACCGCATGGCGCTGGACGCCGAAGTGCAGCTGCTGAAGGCCGAAATCCAGCGCGTGGCCGAAGAGACCAATTTCAATGGCACCCCGTTGCTCAACGGCAGCTTCATGAACCAGGCGTTCCAGGTCGGCGCCGACCAGGGCCAGGTCATCAACATCGCCCAGATCGCCAACGCCAACATCAAGGCGCTGGGCAACTGGAACCGCGTGGATACGCCGGCGGGCATGGCGGGCGTCGCCGCGACCGCATCGGGCGGTACCACCACGATGACCGGCACGGTCCTGGCCGCAGCGTCCGGTGTCGGCACCCCAACCCCGGCAACCGGCAGCAAGGCCACGTTCGCCGCCTCCACCTTCATTGCGGATTTCGCGACCGATGGCACCGTCACGTTTGACGTGACCATCGGCAGCGGAACGGCGCAGACGATTACCCTCGACGGCAACTACACCGATATCGGCGCGCTGAGGGATGCAATCAATGGCCAGCTCACCGGCGCTACCGCCATGGACTCCGGTGGCAGCATCGTCATCACCAACGACATCACGGGCGCCGCATCCGGGGCCATTACCGTGAACAACTTCGCTGCAGGCAGCAACACCACCGTCACCGCCCTGCCGACCGTCACCCAGACTGCCGGCACGGATTACGCTCCGGGAGTCCCGGGTACCCCCACGTTCGGTACGGTTGCGGCCGGCGAGTTCAGCATCAATGGAGTCGGTATCGTCAGCGCCGGCGGCGCTACCGCCTCCGACGGTGTCGATGCGCTGATCACCGCGTTCAACGCCGCCAAGGCGCTTCCGGCCAACGCCGCCGCGCTGGGCAACATCACCGCCTCCAACGTCAATGGCCGCCTGCAGCTGGTGGATTCCACCGGCGCGGCCGTCACCATCGGCGGTACCACGCCCGGCAACGCCGGCATGCTCAACATCACGCCGGTCAACACCAGCACGCTCGGTGCCGGCAGCTTCGTCATCGCCGGTTCCAAGGGCACCGCCACCATCGACTTCCCCGCCGCCGGCGGCGCCGGCCAGCGCGCCAGCGATCTGGTCAAGGCCATCAACAACCAGAGTTACAACACCGGCGTCACCGCCTCGCTGGATGCCACCGGCAAGCTGCAGCTGGCCTCGTTGAGCGGGAATTTCTCGGTAGCCCCGGCTGGCACCGGCACCGCCGCCGACCTGCTCGCCAACACCGGCTTGACCGAGGGGCTCACCGGCGTCATGGATCCGGCATTGCCGCCGGTGGTGACCGTGGGTACCAGCTGGGTAGCCGGCGCCGCCGAAACCGGTTTTGCCGACCTGGATGTGACCAGCGCGCTGGGCGCGGACAACGCGCTGGCGGCCATGGACGCTGCCCTGCAGTCCATCAACTCGGCCCGCGCGGATCTGGGCGCGGTCCAGAACCGCTTCACCTCCACCATCGCGAACCTGAACACTTCGTCGGAAAACCTGACGGCCGCCCGCAGCCGCATCCGCGATACCGACTACGCGGTGGAAACCGCCGAGCTGACCCGCACGCAGATCCTGCAACAGGCCGGTACCGCGATGCTGGCCCAGGCCAACCAGGTGCCGCAGAGCGTGCTCAGCCTGCTCAAGTAAGGCACCGCAGTTCCGCCGCGAAGGCCCTGGCTTGTCCAGGGCCTTCGCGTTTTCAGGGCGGAAAACATTCCGTCATGGCAGGGGAATCCAAGCAGGCGGCGCGCGGCCGCCGCGCCATGTAAACAGCGCCCGTGGCAGCGCAGATGTCCCTGCTCGCCTGTCTACCCTTCCAGGCCGAAGCAGGAGGCGGCGAGACGTGTCGATTGGTTCGCATGCTTCCCGCCCGCGGCGTGCGTTGATCGCACCCGGGCGGGACAACTACAAAAACGGCGCGTTGGGGGCCTGCCCCAACGCGCCGTTTCCTGTTGGATGCCCGCGGTCGCCACGGTGCCGTGCAACGACACGCTAAAGCTGCCCGGCATCCGGCCGTTATTGGTATCAGCAGCGGTGCTACGGCTCCTACACCCCGCCCCACTGCACCCAGTACCGGTCAGGTGAACTGCCGGTTCCAACGCCAAACAGGAAGCCCGAATCATGGCACAAGTCATCAACACCAACATCATGTCGCTCAATGCTCAGCGCAACCTGAACACGAGCGGCACCAACCTGGCCACCAGCATCCAGCGCCTGTCCTCGGGCCTGCGCATCAACAGCGCCAAGGACGATGCCGCCGGTCTGGCGATCTCCGAGCGCTTCAGCACCCAGATCCGCGGCATGAACCAGGCTGCGCGCAACGCCAACGACGGCATCTCGCTGGCGCAGACCGCCGAAGGCGCGCTGACCGAAATCGGCAACAACCTGCAGCGCATCCGCGAACTGTCGGTGCAGTCGCGCAACGCCACCAACTCCGATTCCGACCGCCAGGCGCTGAACGCCGAAGTGCAGCTGCTGAAGGCCGAGATCCAGCGCGTGGCCGAGCAGACCAACTTCAACGGCACCAAGCTGCTGGACGGTACGTTCCAGGCGCAGGCCTTCCAGATCGGTGCCGACCAGGGCCAGACGATCGACATCGCCCAGATCGCCAACGCCAACATCAAGTCGCTGGGCAACTGGAACCGCGTCGACACCGCCGCCAGCGCGGCGGCCGTGGCTCCGCAGGCCGCCGTCACCTCGCGTACGGTGACCGGCGCCGCCCTGAGCAGCGCAGTCACCGGCGGAGGTGCCGATACCCCGGCAACCGGCAGCACGCTGACGTTTTCTGCCGCGAGCTTTGTTGGTGATTTCACGACCGGCAAGGAGGTCAAGTTTGACGTAACCGTCGGCACTGGAACGCCAACGACAATCACCCTCGACGGCAACTATGCTGATGCCGACGCGGTGGCGACCGCGATCAATACCCAGCTCACCGCCGCCACTGCCGGTGCGACCGCCGCGAATAACAGCGGCAACATCGTCATCACCAACAGCACCACTGGCCTCGCATCCCCGGCCATTACCATGGGCAACCTCGTCGCCGGCACCAGCGGCGTCTCGGCCCTGCCGACGGCCACGGCGGCCGTGGGCGCGGATCTCATTCCGGGCGCTGCGGGCACCACCACCTTCGGCACTACGACCGCTGCCGAATTCACCATCAACGGTGTCGGCATTGCCAGCGCGGGCGGCGCTACCGCCTCGGCCGGTGTCGATGCGCTGGTCACCGCGTTCAATGCCGCCAAGGCGCTTCCGGCCAATGCCACCGCGCTGGGCAACCTCACCGCCTCCAACGTCAATGGTCGCCTGCAGCTGGTGGATTCCACCGGCGCGGCCGTCAACATCGGCGGTACCGCTGCCAACAAGGCCGGCATGGACACGGTCACCGACGTGCCGGTGCAGAACTTTGGTTCGGGCAGCCTGGTGCTGACCGGCGACAAGGGTTCGGCCACCATCAACTTCGGCAAGGCCAGCAATGCCGCCCAGCGCGCCAGCGACCTGGTCAAGGCCATCAACAACCAGAGCTACAACACCGGCGTCAGCGCCTCGCTGGATCAGAACGGCAACCTGGCCCTGTCCTCGTCGCTGGGCAACTTCACCGTCGCCGCCAGCGGCACCGGCGCCACCGCCGATGCCGACCTGCTGAAAGCTACCGGCCTGACCGCCGGCGCGACCAGCAACTGGGTGGCTGGCGCCGCCGACACCGGTTTTGCCAGCCTGGACATCTCCACCACGCTGGGTGCCGACAACGCGCTGGCGGCGATGGATGCGGCACTGCAGACGGTCAACTCCGCCCGCGCCGACCTGGGTGCCATCCAGAACCGCTTCACCTCGACCGTGGCCAACCTGAACAGCTCGTCGGAAAACCTCTCGGCCGCCCGCAGCCGTATCCGCGACACGGATTACGCTTCGGAAACCGCCGAACTGACCCGCACGCAGATCCTGCAGCAGGCCGGTACCGCGATGCTGGCCCAGGCCAACCAGACCAGCCAGAACGTGCTCAGCCTGCTGCGCTGATACCGCTGGCGCCATCGCCGTGACCCAGCCCGCCACCGGCAACGGTGGCGGGTTTTTTCGTTCCGCCGGCAGGCGCGCGCCGAGGGGTGGCCGTGTGCGCGGGAGTGGCCCTGCGCATGGGAGTTGCCCGGCCGCCGGGCAGAGGCATTCGCAGGCAAGGCCCATCCGCGGCGGTTGCACCTGTCGTCATGGAGGCCTTCTGCGTGCCTGGGTGGGCCCGGCTCAAGCCTGCCTGCATGCATGCACGGCACCCTTTCCCCGCCCGCGGCACGGAAATTGCCTTTGCACGGGGGCATTCCCCCGCCAGGGACTAAAGTCCCGATGGCATGTGCCGATAACCGAGGTGCCGCTGCTGGCATCTCCTTGCCGCTGAAGGATTTCGCATGGCTACCTCTTCCCTCTCCGCCGTCGGTTCCGGCCTGGACATCGCCGCCGTCGTTTCGCAGTTGGTGGCAGCCGAACGCAAGCCCGCAGCCACCCGCATCAACAGCCAGGGCACGGCGGCCACCGCCAAACTTTCGGCGCTGGGCAGCATCAAGAGTTCGCTGAGCAGCCTGCAGACGACCCTGGAGGCGCTGGGCAAGAGCGCCGAGGCACCGGCGTTCAGGACCAGCGTGCCGGAGAAAAGCGGTTTTTCCGCCACCATCGTCACCGATCCGGCCACCGGCAAGAGCGTGGCCACGCCGGGCAGCTACGACGTGGAGGTGCTGAGCTTGGCGCGCAACCAGAAACTCACCTCCGGCGCATTTCCCGCCGGCGCGGTGACCGACGGGCCTGGCACGTTGAGCATCGAGTGGGGCGAGGGTTCCATCGACGTCGCCACCGGCGAAGGCGACACGCTGGCCGACATCGCCAAGGCGATCAACCTGGCGGCCGACGGCAAGGGCGTCAGCGCCACCATCATCACCGCAGATGACGGCCAGCACCTGGTGCTGAACGCGGTCGGCGCCGGCAGCGCCGGTGCACTGACAATCACCGCCAGCGGCGGCGGGGGCACGCTCGCGGCCTTGACCTGGGATGGCAGCCAGGGCGGCCTCAGCCAGACCGTGCCCGCCACCAATGCGCGGGTACGGGTTGACGGGTTCGAACGCGAGTCCAGCACCAACAGCATCAGCGACCTGATCCCGGGCGTCACCCTGAACCTGGACAAGGCCGAGGAAGGCAGCACCAAGACCTTGACGATCAGCCGCGACAACTCGCCGCTGAAGATCGATATGCAGGCCTTCGTCAGCGCCTACAACGCCTCGGTCAGCCTGCTCCGGAACTCCAGCGCGTACGACGCGGAGAAGGACGCGGCCTCGGTGCTGACCGGCGATGCGCTGGTGCGCGGCCTGCAGCAGCAGCTGCGCAGCCAGCTCAGCGCCAACGTCATCGACCTCAAGGGGCTGGGGCTGGTGATCAACAAGGACGGCACCCTGGCATTCGACGCCGGGACGTTCGACAAGACCATGGCGGAAAGCCCCAATGCCGCGGCCAACCTGCTGGGCAAGGACGGCGCGCTTTCCAGCAGCCTTTCCACCCTGCTCAAGAGCAACCTGGACAGCACGGGCACCCTTACCCAGCGCACCGACGCCCTCAACAAGCAGATCAAGAAGCTGGAAAAGGACCTGGACGACCTGGATCTGCGCATGGAAAAGGTGTCCGCCCGCTATACCGCGCAGTTCACCGCCATGGATTCGCTGGTGGCGCAGATGCAGAGCACCAGCAATTACCTGGCCCAGCAGCTTTCGGCGCTGAGCAGTTCGTCGCGTTGACGATCGGCTCAAGTCAAGCGCCCTGCCTGCCGATAAACAGATCATCACTCAATCGTCCAGCGGCCTTCCCCCGCCCGCTGGACATCAGGAGATTCCCCCGATGTATGGTCCCAGCCGCAATTACGCCGATCAGTACCGCAAGGTCGGCGTTTCCTCCCGGGTTGCGGATGCCGATCCGCACAAACTGGTGGCCTTGTTGTTCGAGGGCGCCAGTGAGCGTATCCGGCGCGCCGAGGCGTTTCTCGCCCAGGGCGACCATGCCATGAAGGGCAAGGCGATCGGCGAGGCCTGCGCCATCATCGGCCATCTCAACGGTTCGCTCGACCACGAGGCCGGCGGCGAGATCGCCGGCAATCTTTCGGCGCTGTACGACTTCGTCATCCAGCGCCTGACCGAAGCTAACCTCAACAATGACACGCGCGCACTGCATGATTCCCTCGCGGTGATGGGCGAGATCGAATCGGCGTGGAACGCGATCCCGTCCGACCAGCGCCAACGTCCCGCCATCGCAGGAACCTGAAAAGCATGATGGATACCGACCATACCCTGCAGGCACTGCATGACGACCTCGAGGCGCTGCGTGTCGCGGTGGAGCAGGAAGACCACGCCGAAGCCGAGCGCATCGCCAGCGGTCACGACCGCCGCCTGCGCGAGTTCGTCGAGGCCTGCGGCGTGCAGGCCGCAGCCACTGGCCTGCGCAACCTGCTTGTCCTGCAGCAGTCGCTGATGGCCGACATGCTGGTCCGGCGCGACATCGCCTCGGCCCGCCTGCGTGCCGGCCGCCAGTCGGTCCGCGCCGCCCACGCCTACCAGCAGGCAGAATCGCTGGCATGAACGAGCCCGGCGCCAGCGTCGTCCACCACCCGGCGGAAACCGAGCTGTTCGACGATACGCTGAGCTGCGATGTCGCCTTGCCGGCGGCATTCGAGCCCGGCAGCGCGGTCATCCGCGCCGGCGCGGCGGAAATGCTGTTGCGCAGCGTGGCGCTGGTGGAGGATTCGCGCGGTACCGACGATGCCGACGAGCGCGGTGGCGAAGGCAGCCAGCAGTTGCAGCGGCTGGAAGCGCGCATGGACCTGGCCCTGGTGCTGCTGGGCCGCCTGCTGCGCCAGTCCACACAGGCATTGCCGCTGCGTCCGGTGCGCTGGTCGCGCCGTGGGCTGCGGCTGGAACTGGGCCAGCGTACCGGTGCGGTCCAGGGCAGCGCCGGCATCGTGCGCCTGCAGCCGGCCGACTGGCTGCCCGACCACATCGAACTGCCGGTGCAGGTACTGGGCGAAGCGACGTCCGGCAACGGCAGCCTCTATCTCTGGCTGCGCCTGCAGAGTACCGGCGATGCGCTGGAAACCGCGCTGGAACGGCATCTGTTCCGCCTGCACCGGCGCCAGATCGCCGACAGCCGGCGTCCGCGTTGAACCCGCCCGTCCATGACCTTCGCCGCTTGGCGCGCACGCGCGCGCTCGGCTAAGGTGCGGCCATTCCCAAGCGATGCCCGTTACCGTGCGTGTCCTGATTGTCGATGACCATACGCTGGTCCGTGCCGGACTGTGCCGCCTGCTGCAGACGTTCGGCGGCGTGCTGGTGACCGGCGAGGCCAGCAACGCGGAACAGGCGCTGGAACTGGCCGTGCAGCAGCATCCGGACGTGGTGCTGATGGACCTTTCCCTGCCCGGCCGCAGCGGCCTGGAGGCTTTGTCCGACATCCGTCGCAAGGTGCCGCAGGCGCGCGTGGTGATGATGTCCATGCACGACGACACCGCGCATGTGCGCGACGCACTGGACCGCGGGGCGGTGGGCTTCGTGGTCAAGGACGCCGCGCCGCAGGAGCTGGAAATCGCCCTGCGTGCGGCCCACTCCGGGCAGGTGTTCCTCAGCCCGCAGATCTCCGCGCGCATGCTCGCGCCCATGCTCGGGCGCGAACGCCCCACCGGCATCGCCGCGCTGTCGCCGCGCCAGCGGCAGATCCTGCGCCAGCTCGGCAATGGCCAGACCACCAAGGAAATCGCCGCGGAACTGGGGATCAGCGTCAAGACGGTGGAAACCCACCGCGCGCGCATGATGGAAGCCCTGGGCTGCCGCCGCGCCAACGACCTGCTTCTGCTTGCGGTACGCCACCAGCAGGAGCTTGCCTGAGCGCGCAGGGCGGCCCTTCGCTCTCAGGAACCGTGTCACAGATTCGGAAATCCGTCGCGTGCGGCGTCAGAATTCCGTAAGTCATTGATGGGCAAATCCCCGCCCCGACTGTGGCGACGGATTAATGGCGCAAAGTAAGGAAAATCCCTACATGGCGTAGGGATAAACCCATGTGCATGAGGGTTTTTTCCTATTCATTCCCTGACACCCCCTACGCAAGATGCGTTCCATAACGGTCGCTTCACATGGCGCCCCCGGGGATCAGACGAAATGAAGACCACGCTCGCCACCCAGCTCGGCCAGCAGCTCCACCTCACGCCCGCCCTGCTGCAATCCATCCGCCTGCTGCAGCTCAACGGCATGCAGCTGGAGCAGGAGATCCGCCAGGCGCTGGAGAACAACCCGCTGCTCGAACTCGAGGAAGAAGCCACTCCCGCGGCGGACGCTTCCGGCGGCGATGCGCAGGCGGAGACGGCGGCGTTCGACGAGCTCCCGGAGAGCTCGATGTGGGACGTGGCTGGCGCCAGCTGGAACGACGCCGAGGAAGACCGCACCGCGCGGCTGGCCATGGGCGAATCCAGCGACCCGCACCTGCGCATCCTGCAGGCGTTGGCTCTGGACCTGGACGAGGGCGACCTGTCCATCGCCGCCTTCTGGCTGGAGCACTGCGACGACGCCGGCTACCTGCAGGCGCCGCTGCCGCAGCTGACCCTGCTCGCCAGTGCCCGCTTCGACCGCGACGGCGCGCACGTGGAAAGCATCCGCCAGCGCCTGCTGCAGGGCGAGCCGGCCGGCATGGCCGCCCGCGACCTGCGCGAATGCCTGCAGGTGCAGCTGGCCGCCCTGCCCGGCGCCGTGCCCGCCCGGCACCTGGCGGCAAGGCTGCTGGGTGAGGACCTGCAGTTGCTCGCCAGCCATGACTATGCGGCGATCGCCCGGCAGCTGGATGCCGAGCAGGCCGACGTGCTGGAGGCGATCCGCCTCATTCTGTCGCTGCAGCCCCGCCCCGCCGACACCCTGCAGCCGCAGGAAGAATCGGCGGTCATCCCGGAAGTGGTGGCCTGGCGCGCGGACGGCCAGTGGCGGGTGGCGCTGAACCCGGCCACGGCGCCGCGGGTGACCCTCAACCCCACCTACGAACGCGCCCTGGCCGCCACCGAGGGCAGCGCCGCCCAGCCCATGCGCGAGATGCTGCAGGAAGCGCGCTGGTTCACCCGCGGCCTGTCCATGCGCTACGACACCCTGCTGCGCACCGCGCGGGTCATCGTCGAGCGCCAGGCCGCGTTCCTGGCCGAGGGCGAGGAGGCCATGGCGCCGCTGACCCTGAAGGAAGTGGCCGACGCCATCGGCATGCACGAGTCCACCGTCTCGCGCATCACCTCCGGCAAATACATGCAGACCCCGCGCGGCACGTTCGAACTGAAGCATTTCTTCGCCGTGCGCCTGGACGGGGCCAGCATTTCCGGACAGGCGGTCAAGGCCATGGTGCGGCGCCTGATCGAATCCGAGCCGGCGGCGCGGCCGCTGGCCGACGAGGCCATCGCCGTGCTGCTGTCGCGTCAGGGCGTCAACATCGCCCGCCGTACGGTGGCCAAGTACCGCGAACAGCTGGACATCGCCCCCGCACGCGAGCGGAAGCGGCACAATGCGCGTCCGTTGCTGGCCCGCGCAGGCTGATCCGAGGAATTCCATGAGCAAGCTCACCGTTCTGCTGGTCGACGACCACGAAGGCTTCATCAACGCGGCCATGCGCCATTTCCGCAAGGTCGACTGGCTGGAGATCGTCGGCAGCGCGGCCAACGGCCTGGAGGCCATCGAGCGCTCCGAGGCGCTGCGCCCGCGGGTGGTGCTGATGGACCTGGCGATGCCGGAGATGGGCGGCCTGCAGGCCACGCGCCTGATCAAGACCCAGGACGAGCCCCCCTACATCGTGATCGCCAGCCATTTCGACGATGCCGAGCACCGCGAGCACGCCCAGCGTGCCGGCGCGGATAATTTCGTCAGCAAGCTGTCCTATATCCAGGAAGTCATGCCGATCCTGGATAGCGTCCGGCAGGAAGAGGGCCATGAGTGAATCGCGCATCCTCGTGATCGACAGCGAGGGCGTCCGTGCCGAGCGCACGGTGGCGCTGCTGGAGTTCATGGATCTGAACCCGCGCTGGGTCACCGACGTGGGCGACATCGACATCGCCCGCCACCGGGTCAACGACTGGATGGCGCTGGTGGTGGGCACCATCGAGGATCCGGCGCGCGCCGAGCCGTTCTTCCACTGGCTGGCCGGCACCGGCATGCCGCCGCCGGTGCTGCTGGCCGAGGGCGACCCGCTGGCCTTCGCGCGCCACCATGGCCTGCACGAAGCCAACGTCTGGCCGCTCGAACAACCCATGCGCCACGCGCAGATGGAAGCGCTGCTGCGCCGCGCCAGCCTCAAGCGGCTGGATGCCGAGCATCATGCCGGTGGCAATGAGGACGACGGCCCCACCGGCGCCAGCCCGGCGGTGACCGAGCTGCGCCAGCTGATCGAACAGGTGGCCGGTTTCGACACCACCGTGCTGGTGCTGGGCGAATCGGGTACCGGCAAGGAAGTGGTCTCGCGCGCCATCCACCAGCGCTCGCCGCGCCGCGACGGCCCGTTCGTGGCCATCAACTGCGGCGCGATCCCGCCGGACCTGTTGGAAAGCGAACTGTTCGGCCACGAGAAAGGCGCCTTCACCGGTGCGCTGAGCGCACGCAAGGGCCGTTTCGAGATGGCCGAAGGCGGCACCCTGCTGCTGGACGAGATCGGCGACATGAGCCTGCCGATGCAGGTCAAGCTGCTGCGCGTGCTGCAGGAGCGCAGCTTCGAGCGCGTCGGCGGCAACCAGACCATCCGCTGCAACGTGCGGGTGATCGCCGCGACCCACCGCAACCTGGAAACGCGCATCGCCGAAGGCGGGTTCCGCGAGGACCTGTTCTATCGCCTGAACGTATTTCCCATCGAGGTGCCGGCGCTGCGCGAACGCATCGCCGACATTCCGGCGCTGGTGGAAACCATCGCCGCGCAGCTGGCGCGCACCGGCCGCGGCGAAGTCCGCTTCGCCGCCGAAGCGCTGCAGGCGCTGGCCGCCTACCGCTGGCCGGGCAACGTGCGCGAGCTGACCAACCTGGTCGAGCGTCTGGCGGTGCTGCATCCGGGCGGGCTGGTGCGGGTCCAGGACCTGCCCGCGCGCTACCGCAGCGAGGCGGTGCCGGCGCCGGCCGTTGCGCTGGACGATGAGCGGCCGCTGGCCAGCCTGTCCGCCGTCGCGCCGTCAGCCCCGCGGCTGCCAGCCGCCGCCACCGCGACGTCCGTGCCGGCGCATCTGCCCGATGACGGCCTGGACCTGCGCGACCACATGGCCGGCATCGAACTGAAACTGATCAACGAGGCGCTGGAGCGCACCCAGGGCGTGGTCGCCCACGCCGCGCAGCTGCTCGGCCTGCGCCGCACCACCTTGGTGGAGAAGCTGCGCAAGTACGGGATCGAGCGGGAACCGAGCGACGCCGGCAGCAACTGAGCCTGACAGGGCCCGATCCCGCTCCGGCGGACGCGGGCCCTGCCGGTGCCGTCGCGCGGGCCGGACCGGAAGGATTCGAGACGAGCCCGCGGACGCCGGCGGGTAATTGGCGCGATGGCAATCGCGGGCGCAACCGCCCCCGCAGGCGCATGAAAGCGGCGGAAATCCGTCAGCCGCTTCCGGCACGGAGCTTGCAGATGAACGGGCAGCAACCCCTGTCTGGAAACGTGTCGATGTCCCACTCCGTCAATTCCATCCTTTCCCAGATCCGCAGCTACCAGACCCAGGTGAGCCAGCCGTTGCCGGCCGCCGACGTCGCGCGCAGCAACGCCATCGAGGGACTGGCCGGAATCCGGCCCGCCAGCGCGCCGGCCCCCAGCTTCACCGACACGCTGCAGGGCGCCCTGGCCGACGTCAACCGCAGCCAGCAGGTTTCCGGCGCCCTGGCCGCCGCCTTCGAGCGCGGCGATTCCGGCGCCGACCTGGCCAAGGTCATGATCGCCTCCCAGCAGTCCCAGCTGGCGTTCCGCGCCACCGTGGAAGTCCGCAACCGTCTCGTCCAGGCTTACCAGGACGTGATGAACATGCCGCTGTAAGGAACCGGTCGCCATGGCACTCGCGCTGTCCAAGGATTCACTCAATTCGGAAAAGGCCGGCGTCTGGTTCGACCGGCTGCAGAGCCTGCAGATCACCCGGCGGCTGGGCCTGATGGCGATGATCGCCATCGCGGTGGCGGCCGGCCTGTTCGTGTTCTTCTGGGCGCAGAAGACGCCGATGGCGCCGCTCTACACCGGCCTGGACCAGAAGGCGACCGCCGAGGCCACCGACCTGCTGCGCGCCGCGCAGATTCCCTTCGAGCTGGACGCGGCCACCGGCGCGATCAGCGTGCCGGAGAAGAACATCCACGACGCCCGCCTCAAGCTGGCCGGCTCCGGCCTGGCCGACAACGGCCGGCTCGGCTTCGAGCTGATGGAGCGCGACCCTGGCTTCGGCGTCAGCCAGTTCATGGAGAACGCCCGCTACCAGCACGCGCTGGAAACCGAACTGGTGCGCACCATCAGCACCCTGCGCCCGGTGCGCGACGCGCGCGTGCACCTGGCCATTCCCAAGCCCAGCGCCTTCACCCGCCAGCGCGATGTCGCCAGCGCCTCGGTGGTGCTGGAACTGCGTTCGGGCCAGCAGCTGGAGCGCAACCAGGTCGATGCGATCGTGCACATGGTCGCTTCCAGCATTCCGGACCTGGCGCCGGAGCGGGTCACGGTGGTCGACCAGAGCGGACGCATGCTGACCATCTCCGACCCGAACAGCGAAGCGGCGATGAACGCGGCGCAGTTCGACCAGGTGCGCCGTCTGGAGACTTCCTACAACCAGCGCATCCGCGAGCTGCTCGAGCCGATGACCGGCCCGGGCCGGGTCAATCCGGAAGTCAGCGTGGACATGGATTTCTCCATCACCGAGGAAGCGCGCGAGCTGTACAACGGCGAGCCGCAGAAGGTGCGCAGCGAGCAGATCAGCGAGAACACCACCAGCACCCAGGGCCCGCAGGGCGTCCCGGGGGCGGCCAGCAACACCCCGCCCGGCCCGCAGGCCGCACCGGTCACCGCCGCCACGCCGACCGAAAGCAGCAAGAACGCCACCCGCAACTACGAGCTGGACCGCACACTGCAACACACCCGGCAGCCGGCCGGACGCGTCAAGCGGGTGTCGGTGGCGGTGCTGGTCGACCACGTGCCGCGCACCGGCAGCAACGGCAAGACCAGCGACCAGGCGCTCAGCGCCGCCGAACTGACCCGTGTCGAAGCGCTGGTGAAGCAGGCGGTGGGTTTCGATACCGCACGCGGCGACACGGTGTCGGTGATGAATGCGCCCTTCGTGCGCGAGACGCTGCCGGTGGAACAGCCCAAGTGGTGGGAGAACCCGCAGGTGCGCGACGGCCTGCGCCTGGTGCTCGGCGCCATCGTGGTGCTGGCCCTGCTGTTCGGCGTGCTGCGCCCGGCGCTGCGCCAGATCGCCGGCCCGCCCAAGTCCCTGCCCGGCCCGGGCCAGGACCCGCTCAGGGCCGATGTGCACCTGGTCGAGGACGAAGGCCTGCCGGGCCTGCCGAACGATCACCTCAAGCTGGGCGGCGCCGCGCCGCTGGCGCTGCCGCTTGACGCCTACGAGGAACGCCTGCGCATGGCGCGCGAAGCGGTCAGGGCCGATTCCAAGCGCGTGGCCCAGGTGGTGAAGGGATGGGTGGCCAATGACTGAGTCCATTGCCGCGATGACCGGCGTGCAGCGCGCCGCCGTGCTGCTGCTGTCGCTGGGCGAATCCGACGCTGCCGAGGTGCTGCGCCACATGGAGCCCAAGGAGGTGCAGAAGATCGGCATCGCCATGGCCACCCTGACCGACGTCAGCCGCGAACAGGTGCAGCTGGTCATGGACGAGTTCGGCAACGAGCTGGGCAACAAGACCTCGCTCAGCGTCGGCTCGGACGACTACATCCGCAACATGCTGGTGCAGGCCCTTGGCAACGAGAAGGCCAACAACCTGATCGACCGCATCCTGCTGGGCCGCAACACCACCGGCCTGGATACGCTGAAGTGGATGGATCCGCGCGCGGTTGCCGACCTGGTGCGCAACGAGCATCCGCAGATCATCGCCATCGTCATGTCGCACCTGGAGAACGACCAGGCCGCCGACGCGCTGAAGCTGCTGCCCGAGCGCACCCGGGTGGACGTGCTGCTGCGCATCGCCACACTCGACGGCATTCCGCCCAACGCGCTGAACGAACTCAACGAGATCATGGAGCGCCAGTTCGCCGGCAACCAGAACCTGAAGTCGTCCAACATCGGCGGCGTGCAGTGCGCGGCCAACATCCTCAACTTCATGGACGGCGGCCAGGACCAGGCCATTCTCAGTTCGATCGCGCAGGTCGATGCGCCGCTGGGCAGCCGCATCCAGGACCTGATGTTCGTGTTCGACGACCTGGTGGACCTGGACGACCGCGAGATGCAGCTGGTACTGCGCGAGGTCAGCGGCGAACGCCTGGGCCTGGCCCTGCGCGGCGCGGACATCAAGGTGCGCGACAAGATCACCCGCAACATGTCCCAGCGCGCCGCCGAGATCCTGCTGGAGGACATGGAAGCGCGCGGCCCGGTCAAGCTGTCCGACGTGGAGACCGCGCAGCGCGAGATCCTGGCCATCGTCAAGCGCATGGCCGATGAAGGCACGGTCACCATCGGCGGCAACGCGGAGACCATGCTGTGAGCCCGGTCGTGCGCTGGACGGCCCCTGATCTCGGCGCCCTGCCGGGCTCGTCGCGCGAGGCGCCGGAGGCCAGCCCGGCCGGTGCCGCGGGAATGCCCGCCGAGCCCATGCCGCAGCCGCCGACCCTGGAGGAAATCCAGGCCATCCAGGACGCCGCCTACAGGGAAGGGCTGGAACAGGGACAGGCCGAAGGGCATGCCGAGGGCCTGGCCCAGGGCCAGGCCGAAGTGCGCCGGCTGGTCGCGCAGATCGAGGGCATCGTGGACAACTTCAGCCGCCCGCTGCTGCGCCTGGAAGGCGAAGTGGTGGCCGCGCTGGGCGAACTGGCGGTGCGCGTGGCCGGGCAACTGCTCGGCCGTGCCTATGAAGCCGAGCCGGCGTTGCTGCAGGAACTGGTCGTCGAGGCGCTGGACGCCGTCGGCGGCAGCAGCCGCGACGTGGAAGTGCGCCTGCATCCGGACGACATCGCCGCGCTGGCGCCGCTGCTGAAGCTGGCCCCCGGCCAGCGCCTGAGCCCGGACCCGGGCCTGAGCCGCGGCGACCTGCGCGTGCATGCCGAGAGCGTGCGCATCGATGGCACGCTCGACGCGCGCCTGCGCGCGGCCCTGTCCACGGTGATGCGCAAGGCCGGAGCCACGCAATGAATCCTGCGGTCGCCGATACCCCGCTGCCCGACAGCCCGCCCCCGGCCCGCGCCGGTTGGGCGGCCGCGCGCAACCTGCGCCTGGCCGCACGGCTGGATGCCATCGACATCGAACCGGGCCACGGCCGCGGCCTGATCCGCGAGGGCGTGCTGCGCCGTGCGGTCGGGCTGACCCTGGAAGCGGTCGGCTGCGAAGCGCCGATGGGCGCTACCTGCAAGGTCGAGGTCGACGGCGGCTGGGTCGATGCCGAAGTGGTCGGTTTTGCCGGCGAACGCACCTACCTGATGCCCAGCGCCGAACTGCATGGCCTGTTGCCGAACGCGCGCGTGGTGCCTTCGTACCGGCGCGGCGGCGTCGAGGTCGGCGAAGGCCTGCTCGGCCGC
Source organism: Stenotrophomonas nitritireducens (assembly GCF_001431425.1). Taxonomy (GTDB): domain Bacteria; phylum Pseudomonadota; class Gammaproteobacteria; order Xanthomonadales; family Xanthomonadaceae; genus Stenotrophomonas; species Stenotrophomonas nitritireducens. Next base: position 18,053 of record NZ_LDJG01000033.1, on the reverse strand, counting down.
GTCATCGACAGCGACGGCGTGCCGCTGGACGGCAAGGGGCCGATCCGCGCCGAAGGCAGTGCCGGCATGGCCGGCGTGTCGATCAACCCGCTGGCCCGCGAACCCATCACCCAGCCGCTGGACGTGGGTGTGCGCGCGATCAACGCGCTGCTGCCGATCGGCCGCGGCCAGCGCGTGGGCCTGTTCGCCGGCTCCGGCGTCGGCAAATCGACGCTGCTCGGCATGATGACCCGCTTCACTTCGGCCGACGTCATTGTCGTGGGCCTGATCGGCGAACGCGGCCGCGAAGTGCGCGACTTCGTCGAGACCACCCTGGGCGAGGAAGGCCTGCGCCGCGCCGTGGTCGTCGCCGCCCCGGCCGACCGCCCGCCGCTGGCGCGCCTGCACGGTGCCTACCGCGCCACCGCCATCGCCGAGTGGTTCCGCGACCAGGGCCTGAACGTATTGCTGCTGATGGATTCGCTGACCCGCTTCGCCCAGGCGCAGCGCGAGATCGGCCTGTCCGTCGGCGAACCGCCGACCACCCGCGGCTACCCGCCCAGCGTGTTCGCCAAGCTGCCGGCGCTGGTCGAGCGCGCCGGCAACGGCGCCAAGGGACGCGGTTCGATCACCGCCTTCTATACCGTGCTCACCGAAGGCGACGATCCGCAGGACCCGATCGCCGACGCGGCCCGGGCCATCCTCGACGGCCACATCCTGCTCTCGCGGCGGGTCGCCGATTCGGGCCTGTACCCGGCCATCGACGTGGAATCCTCGGTCAGCCGCGTGGTCCAGGACATCGCCGACGACGCCTGGCGCCTGCGTATCCGCAAGCTCAAGCGGCTGGTGGCGGCGTATTCTGCAAACCGCGACCTGATCGCCATCGGCGCCTACCAGCGCGGCAACGACCCGGCCACCGACGAAGCGCTGGAGCGCTGGCCGGAAATCCTCGAATTCCTCGGCCAGGACGTCAGCCTGGCCGCCGACCTACCCCACAGCCTTGCCGCGTTGAAACGCCTGGTCGAAAGCGAGAACGTCCCATGAAGCAATCCCGTCGCCTGGACCCCCTGCTGCGCCGTGCGCAGGATCACGAAGACGAGGTCGCCCGCGCCCTGGCCGAACGCCAGCAGGCGCTGGACATGCACCTCTCGCGCCTGGAGGAGCTGCGCCGCTACGCCGACGAATACGCCGGCGCGCAGATGGCCGCCACCAGCCCGTCGCAGCTGATGAACCGGCGCGCCTTCCTCGACCGCCTGGACAGCGCCGTAGAGCAGCAGAGCCAGACCGTGGACCGCAACCGCGAGCGGGTCGATGCCGAACGCGCGCGGCTGCTGCTGGCCAGCCGCGACAAGCAGGTGCTGGAACAGCTGGCCGCCAGCTACCGCGCGCAGGAACAGAAAGTCGAAGACCGCCGCGACCAGCGCGAGATGGACGACCTCGGCGCCCGGCGCGCCCGCCAGGCCCAGCTGTCGGGCGAGGACGGCGCCCCATGACGCCGCTCTCCCTCGGCGCCGGCGCGCCCGCCAGCCAGACGGCGGGCACTGGCGGCCCGGCTCCCGGCGGCAACGGCGCCGGCAAGCAGTCCGGCGGTTTCGACACGCTGCTGCAGGCCTCGCCGCAGCCGGCACCGCGTGCCAAGAGCGGCGCGAAACCATCGCCGGAACCGCAGGGCCAGCGCCGCGACGATTCCACCGCCGCCTCGCCCAGGCCCGCGGACGCCCCGGATACCGCCGGTGAATCCACTGCCAGCGGCGCCGCGAAACCAGCGCCGCCGGCCGCCGCCGACAGCCGGCAGGACGAGGCCGATCCGGGCGATTTGCCCTGGCCGCCGCCCGGGCTCTCCGGGCTGCTGCCCGTCGCCGCGCCGGAGCCTGCGGCGGTTGGACCGGCGCCGCCGGTTGCCGACGCCAGCGGCGATCCGCCGGCGCCAGCGGTTTCCCTGCCGGGTACTCCCCTGCCCATCGCGGCGGCAATCCCGCAGGCATCGGCGGCTGCGCCGGCCGCTGCCGCCCCCGAGCTCGCCGCCGATGCGATGGCGCAGCTGGCGACTCTGGAAACCGTGGCCCTGCCACGATCCGGCGTCGAGAATTCCCTGCCGGCAACGGACCCGTCGGCAGGCGCGGCGCTGTTCGGCCCGCTGCTGCAGAACCTGGCGGCCGTGGCCGATGCCCGGCCGGCAGCGCCCTTCCCGCCGGCGCTGGCCGCGCCGGTGGACATGCAGGCCGCGGATCTGGACGAGGCCATCGGCGCGCGCGTCGGCTGGCTGGCCGACCAGAAGATCGGCCATGCGCATATCCGCGTAACCCCGAACGACCTGGGGCCGGTGGAAGTGAAGCTGCAGCTGGACGGCGACCGCATCCACGCCACTTTCTCCAGTTCGCATGCCGAGGTCCGCCAGGCGCTGGAGAACGGCCTGCCCAGGCTGCGCGAAATGCTCGGGGAACAGGGGCTGCAGCTGGCGCAGGCCGATGTCGGCCACCGCCAATCCGACTCTGGCTCTTCCAGCGGCACCGCCGCCGCCAACGCGGGCGTGGATGCCGACGACGACGCGTCGATGCCGGCCACCGACGTGCGCACCCTGCAGCTGCGCGGTCTGCTCGACGCCTACGCTTGAAAGCTGGAACGCGGGGAGCAGCCGCCAGCGAAAGCTGAAGTCGGCGCTCCCGGACTTTCGTGGGAGCAGGCCGTGCTTGCCCCTGGACCTCGCGCAGGCGGCGAGTCCGCCGGTTGAACCGGCTGCCGCCAAAGCCCGGCCCCTGCCGCCGCATGGGCCGGGATCACACGGCCGCGACATCGGGGCAGGTGCCAGCCCGCGCACAGGCCTGGCAGCGCCCGGCTTCCACCCTCCGGTTTTCGCCGGTTTCCGGTTTCCGCCCGCTGCGTTTCCGCCACGCAGCCCGTCAACTTCCCGTCGTGGGCATTGACCGCGCCGCGGCACGCGTATTGCATATCCGGGGACAGCAACCCTGAGGAGCACAACGTGGCAGCCGCCGCCGACAAATCCCGCAAGCCAGACACATCCAAGGACAAGGACAAGGAAACCGCCGGCAAGCCGCGCCGTTCGCTGATGGCGACCGTCCTGGTCGCGGTCGTCGCCGCCGCTGGCGTCGGTGGCGCGGTCTGGTATTTCACCCAGGGCCAGGCCGACGCGGCGCCGGCCAAGGCCAAGGTCGCCAAGGCGGCGACGCCGGCTCCTGCCCAGTACTTCGCGCTCGATCCGGCCTTCGTTGTCAATCTCAACGGCAGCGTGGATGGTCCGCGCTACCTGCAGGTCGAAGTGCAGCTGATGACCCGCGACCCGGAAGCGCTGCCGGCCCTGCAGACCCATGCACCGGCGATCCGCGCCAAGCTGCTGATGCTGTTCTCCCAGGTCGAGCCTGAGCAGATCGCCGATCGCGCCGGCAAGGAGCGCCTGCAGGCGTCGGCGCTGGCCGAAGTGCAGAAGCTGATGACCGCCGAGACCGGCAAGAAGGCCGCCGACGACCTGCTGTTCACCAGCTTCGTCACCCAGTAAGGCGACGCCGATGAGCATCAACGACCTGCTGTCCCAGGATGAAATCGACGCCCTGCTGCATGGCGTCGATTCCGGAGCGGTGGACACCGTCGAACCCGAGCTGCCGCCTGGCGAGGCGCGTCCCTACGACTTCGCCAGCCAGGACCGGATCATCCGCGGGCGCATGCCCACGCTGGAGATGGTCAACGAGCGCTTCGTGCGCCTGTGGCGCATCGGTCTGTTCAACCTGATCCGGCGTTCGGCCGAGATCTCGGTGCGCGGCATCGAGCTGATCAAGTTCGGCGACTACCTGCATTCGCTGTACGTGCCGACCAACCTCAACTTGGTGCGCTTCAAGCCGCTGCGCGGCACCGGCCTGATTGTGTTCGAGCCCACCCTGGTGTTCGCGGTGGTGGACAACTTCTTCGGCGGCGACGGCCGCTACCACACCCGCATCGAGGGCCGCGAGTTCACCGCCACCGAGATGCGCGTGATCCAGCTGATGCTCAAACAGGCCTTCACCGACCTGCGCGAGGCCTGGAGCCCGGTGATGAACGTCGATTTCGACTACATCAACTCCGAGATCAACCCGCACTTCGCCAATATCGTCAGCCCGCGCGAATACGTGGTGGTGTGCCGTTTCCATGTCGAACTGGAGAGCGGCGGCGGCGACATCCACATCACCCTGCCCTATTCGATGCTCGAGCCGATCCGCGAACTGCTCGACGCCGGCATCCAGAGCGACCGCAACGACCGCGACGAGAGCTGGGCCGTCATGCTGCGCGAGCAGCTGGACACCGCCGAGGTCGAGCTGTCCAGCGTGATCGCGCGCCGGCGCATGAGCCTGCGCGAGCTCAGTCGCCTGAAGGTCGGCGACATCCTGCCCATCGACATGCTGAAGGAAGTGCCGCTGTGCGTCGAAGGCATCCCGGTGTTCACCGGCGAATTCGGCATCGCCCACGACCGCAACGCCATCAAGATCACCGCTACCCATCCGCCGGGCCGGGGCCCCCGCCCGGCCGCGTCCCAGGAAAACCCCAATGACTGAGAACGACTCCAACGAAACCGCCACCGCGTCGGCCGCCGCGCCGGCGCAGTTCGTCAACCTGCAGGCCGACGGCGATGGCGGCGCGGACCTCAACCTGGACGTGATCCTGGACGTGCCGGTGACCTTGTCGCTGGAAGTCGGCCGCGCGCGCGTGCCGATCCGCAACCTGCTGCAGCTCAACCAGGGCTCGGTGGTGGAACTGGAACGCGGCGCCGGCGAGTCGCTGGACGTGTTCGTCAACGGCACCCTGATCGCGCATGGCGAAGTGGTGGTCATCAACGACCGCTTCGGCGTGCGCCTGACCGACGTGGTCAGCCCCAGCGAGCGCATCCGGAGACTGCGTTGAGCCTGGCGCTGTCCGCGGCCGTGGCCGTGGCCGCCGCCGCCGTCGCCGGCAGCGTCCCGGGTCACGTACCGTCCGCGCCGGTCGGCCAGCACGCCGCCGCGGCGCCGGGCATGTTCGGCGCGGTGCTGGCGCTGCTGATGGTGCTGGCGCTGATCGTCGGCCTGGGCTGGCTGCTCAAGCGGCTGCCCGGCAGCGGCTTCCGCCAGGCCGAGGGGCTGAAGCTCGTGGCCAGCCTCAATGTCGGCGCCAAGGAGCGCGTGGTGGTGGTCGAGGTCAACGGCCGGCAACTGCTGCTGGGCGTCACCGCCGGCGGCATCGCCACCCTGCACGAGTTGCCCGAACCGCTGCCGGCCGCACCGCCGGCCACGCTTCCGAACCTCAAACACCTTCCGAATTTCGCGCAGCTGCTGCAACAGAAGCTGCGCAAGGACGCCTGAGCATGCCGCTGCAACGCTTCCATTCCCGCTTCTGCTGGCAGCTGGCGATCCTGTTCGCCCTGCTGGCCCTGCCGCTGTTCGCCTGGGCGGCCCCCGCCGCGCCGTCGTTGCCGGCCCTGCCCGACGTGAACGTAGGCAGGATCGGCGGCGCCCCGGTCAGCCTGCCGCTGCAGACCCTGCTGCTGATGACGGCGATCACCCTGCTGCCGTCGATGTTGCTGGTGCTGACCGCCTTCACCCGCATCATCATCGTGCTGGGCCTGCTGCGCCAGGCGATGGGTACCGGGCAGACGCCCTCCAACCAGGTGCTGCTCGGCCTGTCCCTGTTCCTGACCGCGATGATCATGATGCCGGTCTGGGACAAGGCCTGGTCCACCGGCATGGCGCCCTACCTGGACGGGCAGATCGACTTCCAGACCGCGTGGACGCTGACCACCCAGCCGCTGCGCGCCTTCATGCTGGCGCAGGTGCGCGAGACCGACCTGATGACCTTCGCCGGCCTGGCCGGCCACGGTTCCTATGCCGGCCCGGACGCCATCCCGTTCCCGGTGCTGGTGGCCTCCTTCGTCACCAGCGAGTTGAAGACCGCGTTCGAGATCGGCTTCCTGATCTTCATTCCGTTCGTGATCATCGACCTGGTGGTGTCCAGCGTGCTGATGTCGATGGGCATGATGATGCTCTCGCCGATGCTGATCTCCGCGCCGTTCAAGATCCTGCTGTTCGTGCTGGTGGATGGCTGGGTGCTGGTGGTCGGCACGCTGGCGGCCAGTTTCAACGCGGTGTAGCCCGCCCCGCCTTGCGTATTCGCCCGGAGCCGCGGCCTGTCCGCGGCTTCGCCATTGCTGGCGCGCGCGGCGGAATCCCGGCGCGCTGTTGGCACTGCCCTTGCATTGCAGGTCCGCATGAGTCCCGAACTTGCCCTGACCGAACTGCGCGGTGGCCTGGTCACCACCCTCTGGATCGCCGGTCCGCTGCTGGTCACCGTGCTGGTGGTCGGCGTGGTGATCGGCATCATCCAGGCCGCCACCCAGCTCAACGAGCCGACCATCGCCTTCGTCGCCAAGGCCGCGGCGCTGACCGCGGCGCTGTTCGCGCTGGGCAGCCTGCTGCTCGGCAACCTGGTGGAATTCACCACCCTGCTGTTCCAGCGCATTCCGCACCTGATCGGCTAGACGACGGCATGGATCCTGTCACCGGCATGATGATCGACGGCCAGCAGGCCTTCGCCATCATCGGCGCCACCCTGTGGGTCATGCTGCGCATCGGCGCGATGCTGATGGCCATGCCGATGGTGGGCACGCGCGCGGTACCGGCGCGGGTGCGGGGGATGCTGGCCGTCGCGCTGTCGGTGGCGCTGGCGCCGGTGCTGCCGCCGGTGCCGGCCTGGAACGGCTTCGACGCGGCCACCGTGCTCACCATCGCCCGCGAACTGGCGGTCGGGGTGACCATCGGTTTCCTGCTGCGCCTGATCCTGGAGGCCGGCGCCATGGCTGGCGAGCTGGTCGCCCAGGGCACCGGCCTGGCCTTCGCGCAGATGAGCGATCCCTTGCGCGGCGGCAGTTCCGGCGTCGTCGGGCAATGGTTCTATCTGCTGTTCGGCCTGCTGTTTTTCGCCAGCAACGGGCACTTGGCGCTGATCTCGCTGCTGGTGGAGAGCTACCGGACCCTGCCGATCGGCACGGCGCTGCCCGATCCGCATGCCATGGCGTCGCTGGTCCCCACCCTGTTCCTGCAGGTGTTCCGCGGCGCCTTGAGCCTTGCCCTGCCGCTTACCGTGGCGATGCTGGCGGTGAACCTGGCCTTCGGCGCGCTGGCCCGCGCGGCGCCGGCGCTGAACCCGATGCAGCTGGGCCTGCCGGTGTCGCTGCTGCTGGGGTTGTTGCTGCTGACCCTGCTGGCTGGGGAAATGGCGCCTCCGGTGCAACGCCTGTTCGACAGCGCGTTCGACGCCGCGCGGCAGGTGACTTCGTGATCCAGGGCACATCCGCGGCGTTCGCCGCGCCCTCCGCGGGACGCTGCTCTTGCTTGCTGCGGACAGGCCCGGGATAGTCGCGGGAACGCGCGCCGGCGGGGAATGGCCGGGCGCACTCGGCAACGCGCCACGCCGGATGCGTGGTGCATGGAATGGGGAGGGAGTGGGCGATGCTTGCAGGAAGCTACAACCCGTTGTTCGTCGTGCTGTCGGTCCTGGTCGCGATCCTGGCCTCGTTCACCGCCCTGGACATGGCCTCGCGCGTATCGGCCTCGCGCCATTCCCGCGCGACGCTCGGCTGGCTGCTGGCCGGCGGCATCGCCATGGGCGCCGGCATCTGGTCGATGCACTTCGTCGGCATGCTCGCCTTCCGCCTGCCGATCCCGCTCGGTTACGACCTCGGGCTCACCGTCGAATCGCTGCTGGTCGCCATCGCCGCCTCGCTGTTCGCGCTGTGGCTGGTCTCGCGCCCCACCCTGCCGCACCTGCGGCTGGCGCTGGGCGCGCTGCTGATGGGCCTGGGCATCGCCTGGATGCACTACGCCGGCATGGCCGCGCTGCGCATGCAGCCGGCCATCGACTACGATCCGCTGCGTTTCGCGCTTTCCATCCTGATCGCGGTGGGCGCCTCGTGGAGCGCGCTCTACATCGCCTTCCGCATGCGCGCGATGGAGCAGGCGCTGCCGCAGCGCCTGGCCGCCGCCGCGGTGATGGGCCTGGCCATCGTCGGCATGCACTACACCGGCATGGCCGCGGCGCGCTTCCAGGCCGATTCGGTCTGCGCCGCGGCGACCAGCGGCGGGATCAGCGTCGAATGGCTGGCGGCCTGCGTGGTGATGCTGACCGTGGCGGTGATGGCGGTGGTGCTGGTCATCTCGCTGTTCGAGCAGCGCATGCAGGCGCGCCTGCTGCACCTGCGCAACTCGACGCTGTCGGCCTCGCTGGACGACGCGCGCAAGGAACTGTTCCATGCCAGCCGCCACGATTCGCTGACCGGCCTGCCCAACCGCCAGCTCTCGCACGACCGCATGGAGCAGCTGCTGCAGCGCTGCAGCCGGGATGACCTGGCCTGCGCGGTGATGACCCTGGACCTGGACGAATTCCGCCACATCAACAGCGCATTCGGCCCGCAGGCCGGCGACGCGGTGATGGTCGACGTGGCCGAGCAGCTGCGCCGGCTGCTGCCGGACGAGGGTCTGGTCGGCCGCCTCGGCGGCGACCAGTACGTGATCGCGCTCCCCTTGGCCGGCGACGCCACCGCCGCACCGCTGGCCGAGCGCATCCTCATCGCGCTCAACGCAGTGCGCGTGGGCGGGCGCGACATGCGCGTCACCGGCAGCCTGGGCGTGGCCCTGTATCCGGCGCATGGCGATTCGACCGCGCAGCTGGTGGTGCATGCCGAGACCGCCACCCGCCACGCCAAGCTGGCCGGCCGCAACACCCATGCGCAGTTCGCCGAATGGATGAGCGTCGATGCCGAGCAGGACCAGCGCCTGCTGGAGGATCTGCACAAGGCCATCGGCACGGCCCAGCTGACCCTGCATTACCAGCCGCGGGTGCGCGCCGACAGCGACCGCGTCAGCGGCGCCGAAGCGCTGATCCGCTGGCGCCACCCCGTGCACGGGCCGGTGCCCAGCGAACGCGTCATCCGCCTGGCCGAACAGAACGGGATGATGGATGTGATCGGCCTGTGGGTGCTGGACGAAGCATGCCGGCAGATCCGCTGCTGGCACGACGCCGGCCACGCCGACTGGCAGGTGTCGGTCAACCTGTCGGGCCTGCAGCTGGATTCGCCGCGCCTGGTCGAGGATGTACGCCAGGTCCTGCAGCGCAACGAGCTGGAGCCCTCGCGCCTGGTGCTCGAAGTCAGCGAAAACGCGGTCACCCGCGATGCCGACGCCGCGGTCGGCATGCTGCGCGCCATCGCCGCGCTGGGCGTGGGCATCTCGATCGACGATTTCGGCACCGGCTTCTCCAGCCTGCTGCAGCTGCGGCGGCTGCCGGCCACCGAGATCAAGATCGACCGTGCTTTCGTGGTGGCGCTGGAAGACAGCGACGAGGACGTGGTGGTGGTCTCGGCCATCGTCGCGCTGGGCCACGCATTGAACATGGAAGTCGTCGCCAAGGGCATCGAGACCTCGGGCCAGCGCACCTATGCCGAGCGCCTGGGCTGTGATCACCTGCAGGGCCACCAGCTGGGGCGCCCGGTCAGCGCGGAGAGCTTCATGCGGTTGTACGGTTGAGGCCGGGAGCGGGTTCCTTGCCACGGCGCCTGGCCCGTTTCTTGCACGGCAGGCGCTGACTCCCGCATCCGCGCCTGGACATGGCCGAGAACGAAGACGGCACCGAAAAAACCGAACAGCCTACCGAAAAGCGACTGCGCGAAGCCCGCGAGAAGGGCGACATTCCGCGCTCGCGCGAACTGGCCACCGCCGCGGTGTTCGGCGCCGGCGTACTCGCCGTATACGCCCTGTCCGGGGTGATCGGCGCCAATACGCGCGCATGGATGCGGGCCGCGCTGACCCCGGATCCGGGGCTGTTCGAGACGCCCGGCGCGCTGTTCGGCCATGCCGGCATGCTGCTGCTCCGGCTGCTGCTGGCGACCTGGCCGCTGCTGCTGGCCTGCCTGCTCGCCAGTTTCGTCTCGCCGCTCCTGATGGGCGGGTTGCGGGTGTCGTCCAAGGCGATGATGCCCGACCTGAACCGCATGAACCCGATGAGCGGGCTCAAGCGCATCTATGGCGCGCAGTCGCTGGCCGAACTGGCCAAGTCGCTGCTGCGGGTGCTGTTCGTCGGCACCGCGGCCGGCCTGTGCATCTGGCACGGCTTCGACGCCCTGCGCGCCCTGCTGCAGTTGCCGCTGGAGCGCGCCGTCCAGGACGGGCTGGGCTTCACCCTGCGCCTGCTGCTGGCCACGGCCGGGGGGATGGCCCTGCTGGCGGCGATCGATGCGCCCTACCAGCGCTGGAACTGGATGCGCAAGCTGAAGATGACCCGCGAGGAACTCAAGCGCGAGATGAAGGAGAGCGAGGGCAGCCCGGAGGTCAAGGGCCGCATCCGGCAGATGCAGATGCAGATGTCGCAGCGACGGATGATGGAGGCGGTGCCCACGGCCGACGTGATCGTGGTCAACCCGACCCACTACGCGGTCGCGCTCAAGTACGAGGCCGGGCGCATGAACGCCCCCACCGTGGTGGCCCGCGGCGTGGACGAAATGGCCCTGCGCATCCGCCAGGTCGCCGACGGCAACCGCGTGGCTATCGTCTCGGCGCCGCCGCTGGCACGCGCCTTGTATAGGGAAAGCCAACTCGGCAAGGAAATCCCCGTGAGACTGTATTCGGCCGTCGCCCAGATCCTGTCCTACGTCTACCAGCTGCGCGCCTGGCGCGGCGGGCCGATGCCGCAGCAGCCGGCCATCGACATCGACGAATTCGGCAAGGGAGCCCGCCCATGAGCGCCCAGCCCATGCCGGCCACCGCGCGCCGCCTGCTGGGCGCGATCCGCCAGGGATTCGGCGCGCCGCTGATCGTGCTGGCGCTGCTGGCGATGGTGGTGGTGCCGCTGGCCGCGCCGGTGCTCGATGCGCTGTTCACCTTCAACATCGCCATCTCGCTGATGGTGCTGCTGGCGGTGGTGTACGTGAAGCGGCCGCTGGACTTCACCATCTTCCCGATCGTGCTGCTGATCACCACCATGCTGCGGCTGGCGCTGAACGTGGCCTCCACCCGCGTCATCCTGCTCAACGGCCAGAACGGCCACGAGGCCGCCGGCAAGGTCATCGCCTCGTTCGGCGAATTCGTGATCGGCGGCAACTACGCGGTGGGCATCGTGGTGTTCGCGATCCTGACCATCATCAACTTCGTGGTCATCACCAAGGGCGCCGGGCGCGTGTCGGAAGTGACCGCGCGCTTCACCCTGGACGCCATGCCCGGCAAGCAGATGGCGATCGATGCCGACCTCAACGCCGGCCTGCTGACGGCCGCGGAAGCCAAGGTCCGGCGCGAGGAAGTGCGCGAGGAAGCCGACTTCTACGGCGCGATGGACGGCTCCAGCAAATTCATCCGCGGCGACGCCATCGCCGGCATCCTGATCCTGTTCATCAACCTGCTCGGCGGCCTGGCGGTGGGCGTGCTGCAGCACGGCATGCCGTTCGGCCAGGCCGCCGCCACCTATACCCTGCTGTCGATCGGCGACGGCCTGGTGGCGCAGCTGCCGGCGCTGCTGGTATCCAGCGCGGTGGCGATGCTGGTCACCCGCGCCTCGCGCTCGCAGGACATGAGCGAGGCGATGATGGGCCAGGTGTTCGGCCAGTACCGCGCCCTGGCGATTGCTGCGGCCATCATCGGCCTGGTCGGCCTGGTGCCGGGCATGCCCAACCTGGCCTTCCTGATCCTGGCCTCGATCCTCGGCTTCCTGGCCTGGAAGCTGTGGAAGCGCGACATGGCCAACGCCGAGAAGCCCGGCGCCGAGGCCGGCGCCGGCGCGCCGGGCGAGATTCCCGGCCTGCTCTCCTCGCAGCCGGCGCCGACCGCCGAACTGAGCTGGGACGAACTGCGCCCGGTCGATCCGCTGGGGCTGGAGGTGGGCTACCGGCTGATCCCGCTGGTGGACACGGCCCAGGGCGGCGAACTGATGGCGCGCATCAAGGGCGTGCGCCGCAAACTCACCCAGGATGTCGGCTTCCTGATCCCGTCGGTGCATATCCGCGACAACCTGGAGCTGCCCGCCACCACCTACCGGGTACTGATCCATGGCGTGCCGGTGGCCAGCGCGGAGATCCATCCCGACCGCGAACTGGCGCTGGACCCGGGCAGCGCGATGGGCCAGCTGGAGGGCATTCCCGGCAAGGATCCGGCCTTCGGCCTGGACGCCACCTGGATCCAGCCGCACCAGCGCGCCCATGCCGAATCGCTGGGCTACACCGTGGTCGATCCGGCCACGGTGATCGCCACCCACCTCTCGCACCTGATCCGCGAGCACGCCCCGGAACTGCTCGGCCACGAGGAAGTGCAGCAGCTGCTGGCCACCCTGGCCAAGAGCGCGCCCAAGCTGGTCGAGGACCTGACCCCGAAGGCGCTGCCGATCTCGGTGGTGGCCCGCGTCCTGCAGAACCTGCTGATCGAGCGCATCCCGATCCGCCAGCTGCGCAAGATCGCCGAGGCGCTGGTGGAGAACGCGCCGCTGGCCCAGGACCCGGCCGCGCTGACCGCTGCCGTGCGCAACGCGCTGGGCCGCTTCATCGTGCAGGAGATCGCCGGCATGTCGCCGGAACTGCCGGTGTTCACCCTGAACCCGCAACTGGAACGGGTCTTGCAGGAATCCACGCAGGGCAACGGTGCCGCACTGGAACCCGGTCTCGCCGAACGTCTCCACCAGAGCCTTGCCGAATGCGTCGGCAAGCAGGAGGCGCGCAACGAGCCGGCCGTGGTGCTGGTACCGGGCCCGGTCCGCGCCGCCCTCGCCCGGATGGTCCGCCACAGCGTCCCCTCGCTGTCGGTGCTGGCCTACAGCGAGGTCCCGGAAGACAAGCGCCTGAAGCTGGTCGGCACGATCAGCTGAGGACAGCCTGGAAACCGGCGGCGCAGGACGACGTCAAAGAACGGACACCTGGCGGGCCACCGCCACAAACGAAGGACGAGGAGCACGCACCGCCATGCACGACACCGCCAACGCCACTGCTCCCGCGTCGCACCCGCACACGAATTCCCGGTACTCCAGCATGAAGATCAAACGTTTCGTCGCCGCCGACATGCGCACCGCCATGAACCTGGTGCGCAAGGAACATGGCCCCGACGCCGTCATCCTGTCCAACCGCCGGATCGAGGAAGGCGTCGAGATCGTGGCGGCCGCCCACTACGACGAGACCGCCGTGCAGCGTGCCCTGGAGGCCGCCCGCCCGGCGCCGCCGGCACCCAAGCCGCGCAGCGCCGCCGAGGCGATCATCGCCGCGGTGACCCGCCGCAGGACTCCGGAGCCGGAACCGGTGGTGGCCACCGCCTCGGCCGTGGCCGCCCTCGCCCGCTCGGCGGTCGGCGCCACCGGCCGTTCCATCGACAGCAGCGTCGAACTGGCCCCGGGCAGCCGCTTTTCCTCGCTGCTCAAGCCGCAGCCCCGGCCCGCCGCCGAACGCCTGCCCGAACTTCCGGAGCAGATCTTCGCGACCTTCCCGGCAGCGCTGGACGACACCCCGGTGGTGCCCGCATTCCGTCCCGAAGGCTTCGCCCCGGTCGAGCCGGCCCCGCCCGCCGCGGCACCGGTCAACCGCGCCCGCTTCGTGATCGATCCGCCGCTGCAGGAGCCGGTCGCTCTGGAACCGGCACCGGCGCCGGCACCGCGGATCGAGCCGCCGATGGCGCCGCCGGCGCCGCTTGAAACGGCGCCGCTCCGCGAGGCGCCGGTCGAGCCGATCCTGCCCGTCGCCCCGGCTGTCGCCGCTACCGTCAATGTTCCGGCGCCCGCTCCTGAAACCGCTGTCGCCGCGCCCGCGCTGAGCGTGGTCGCCACGGCGCCGCGCGACGACCGCCAGCTCGCCGAGCTGCGCCAGGAAGTGGCCGGGATGCGCCAGCTGATCGAGCGCGAGATGAACCGTTTCACCGACGAGCGCCTGCGCGGCAGCCCGGTGCGCGCCAACGCGCTGGACCTGATGGACGAATACGGCTTCGATGCCGGCCTGGCCCGCGACGTGGCGGTGCAGATGCCGGCGGAGACCGATCCGGCGCGCGCCCGCGGGCTGATGCTGGGCCTGATCTCCAAGAAGCTGCCGATCGCCCCGGTCGATCCGATCGAGGCTGGCGGCGTGATCGCGCTGGTCGGTCCGACCGGCGCCGGCAAGACCACCACCATCGCCAAGCTGGCCTCGCGCTTCGCCGAAGCGCATGCGGCCCGCGACGTCGCCCTGGTCACCACCGACACCCAGCGCATCGGCGCGCGCGAACAGCTGTACGGCTTCGGCCGCCAGCTCGGCATCGCCGTGCACGAAGCCAGCAGCGGCACCAACCTCAACCAGCTGCTGGAGCGCCTGGCCGATTACAAGCTGGTGCTGATCGACACCGCCGGGCTGGGCCAGCGCGACCGCGCCCTGACCGCCCAGCTGCAGTGGCTGCGCGCCGCCGGCCAGATCCGTACCCTGCTGGTGCTGCCGGCCAACACCAGTTTCCAGGACATGGACGAGGTGGTGCGCCGCTTCGGCGCGGCCAATCCGCAGGGTCTGGTATTGACCAAGCTGGACGAGACCGGCCGCTTCGGTTCGGCCCTTTCTGTGGCCGTGGATCACCGTTTGCCGATCACATGGGTGACGGATGGGCAGGATGTGCCCGAAGATCTGCACCGGGCCTCGGCGGCCAATCTCGTGCTTCGCCTTGAAGATTTGCGCCGCGCGGCCGATATGCCCTGCAACCCGGAGTTGAACCATGCCGTCGCGTGAGTACGCCAAGCTGACCAATGCCTTCCCGCTGTCGGCCACCCGCCGCCAGCCTGCCGGCCCCGTGCGCACCATCGCGGTGACCGGCGGCAAGGGCGGCGTGGGCAAGACCAACGTCTCGGCCAACCTGGCCGTGGCGCTGGCCGGCATGGGCAAGCGCACGCTGCTGCTGGACGCCGACCTGGGCCTGGCCAACATCGACGTGATCCTCGGCCTGCAGCCCAAGCACACCCTGGCCGACCTGGTCGCCGGGCGCTGCACGCTGGAGGACGTCATCATCGAAGGTCCCGACGGCCTGCTGGTGGTGCCGGCCGCGTCCGGGCGCCGGCACATGGCCGAGCTGCAACCGGCCGAGCACGTCGGCCTGGTCAACGTGTTCTCCGAGCTGGAGCGCGACCTGGACGTGATGATCATCGACACCGCCGCCGGCATCACCGACAGCGTGCTGACCTTCTGCCAGGCCGCGCAGGACACCGTGGTGGTGGTCTGCGACGAGCCGGCATCGATCACCGACGCCTATGCGCTGATCAAGGTGCTCTCGCGCGAGCGCGGGGTGGACCGCATCCAGGTCGTGGCCAACATGGCGCGCGACCCCAACGAAGGCCGCGTGCTGTACGAGAAGCTGGTGCGGGTGTGCGAGAAATTCCTGGCCGACGTTTCGCTCAACTACCTGGGCTGCGTACCGCAGGACGATTGGCTGCGCCTGTCGGTGCAGCGCCAGCAGCCGGTGGTCAAGCTGTACCCGTCGGCGCCGGCCGCGCTGGCGCTGCAGGAAATCGCCCGCCGCACCGCCCGCTGGCAGGCGCCCACCGAGCCGCGCGGCGGCGTCGAGTTCTTCCTTGAGCGCATCATCCAGCGCGGGATGGCCACATGAAGCCCGCCGCTGCCGCCCAATACCGCGAGGTGCAGCGCGCCAGCGCCAACGACTGCATCGCCCGCCATTCGGACCTGGTGCGGCGCATCGCCCATCACCTGGCGGCGCGGCTGCCGGCCAGCGTCGAGATCGACGACCTGATCCAGGCCGGGATGATGGGGCTGATCGAGGCGTCGCGCAGTTACGACGCCGAACAGGGCGCCTCGTTCGAGACCTACGCCTCGATCCGCATCCGCGGCTCGATGATCGACGAGATCCGCCGCGGCGACTGGGTGCCGCGCTCGGTGCACCGCCGCGCCCGCGACGCCGCCGCCACCATCCGCCGCATCGAGCAGGCCACCGGCCGTGCCGCCAGCGCCACCGAGGTGGCCGAAGCGATGGAGATGCCGCTGCCCGAGTACCTGCGGCTGATCGAGGACGCCGCGCGCGGCCAGGTGCTGAGCCTGGAGTCGCGCATCGAGGACCAGGGCGAGCTGGATACCCCGGCCACCGGCGGGCCGACCCCGCAGCAGGTGCTCGAGCGCAGCCAGTTCGGCGAGGAACTGGGCAAGGCCATCGGCCAACTGCCCGAGCGCGAACAAATGGTGCTGTCGCTGTACTACGAGCAGGAACTGAACCTGAAGGAGATCGGCGCGGTGCTCGGGGTGAGCGAGTCGCGGGTCTGCCAGATCCACGGCCAGGCCATGCTGCGCCTGCGCGGCCGGCTGAAGATTTTCGAGGCGGCCGACGCCGGCCTCGTCGAACCATGAAGAGGAACAGCTTTTGAACAAGAACATGCGGATCCTGATCGTCGACGACTTCTCGACCATGCGGCGCATCGTCAAGAACCTGCTGGGCGACCTGGGCTTCACCAACACCGCCGAAGCCGAGGACGGACATGCCGCATTGGCCCTGTTGAACAGCCAGCCGTTCGACTTCGTGGTCACCGACTGGAACATGCCGGTGATGACCGGTATCGAACTGCTCAAGGTGATCCGCGCCGATGCCAAGCTCAAGACGTTGCCGGTGCTGATGGTCACCGCCGAGGCCAAGCGCGAGCAGATCATCGAAGCCGCGCAGAGCGGCGTGAACGGCTACATCATCAAGCCGTTCACCGCGCAGACCCTGGAGGAGAAGCTGGGCAAGATCTTCGAACGGCTGGCGGCGAGCGCCTGATGACGATCATCTCCAGCGGGACCCCGAGCGAGAAATCGGCCCTGGTGCAACGCCTGCAGGATGCGCTGGCGGCGCTGGAAAGCGGCGATGAAACCGGCTGGCGCCGGGAAATCGACGCCCTGGCGGCACTGCGCACGCAGCCGATGATGGCCGGCCTGGGCCGGCTCGCGCGCGAGCTGGGCCAGGCGCTGGGCGAACTGCCTACGATTCCCAGCGATGCCGGCGAGCTGGACGACGCCTGCGCGCGCCTGGACCACGTGGTGGAGATGACCGAGAAGGCCACCCATCGCACCCTGGACCTGGCCGAACAGTGCCGCGAACTGGTCACCGGCCTGCGTGAGGGCAGCCTGCCGGCGGTCGAGCATGAGCAGGCCCTGGACCGCATCCGCCACAACCTCACCGAGATCGCCCTGACCCAGAGCTACCAGGACCTGACCGGGCAGATCATCCGCCGCGTGGTCGGCATCGTGCGCCGCGTGCACGAGGGCTTCGGCGCGCTCGGCCTGCCGCCGCCCGAGGAGGAGGCGCGCGGCAACGGGCTCGCCGGCCCGGCGCTGGAAGGCATCGACCGCCACGCCGTCAGCCAGAACGACGCCGACGACCTGCTTTCCGACCTGGGGCTGTGACGCCATGAGCGCCTTCGCCGACGACATCGCCGCCGACTTCATCCTCGAGGCCCAGGAAATCCTGGACCGCCTCGGCGAACAGCTGGTCGCGCTGGAGCAGTCGCCCCAGGACAACGACCAGCTCAACGCGGTGTTCCGCGGCTTCCATACGCTCAAGGGCGGCGCCGGTTTCCTCGGCATCAACGCGATGGTCGAGTTGTGCCACGCCGCCGAGGAAACCCTGGGCATGGCGCGTTCGGGCAAGGCGGTGCTGCAGGCGCACCACTTCGATGCCGCGCAGCAGTCGCTGGACTGGCTGCAGGCCATGCTCGACGCGGTCTCGGCCGGCACCGACCCGCAGCACGCGCCGCCGGCGCTGATCGCGCTGTTCGACGTCGACGTGGCGCCGGCCGCTCCGGTTCCCGTGGCGGCGGCACCGGTCGCGGCCTCCGGCGGCGACCTCATCACCGAAGACGAATTCGAGGACCTGCTCGACCAGCTGCATGGCGGCGGCGCGCCAGGCGCCAAGCCGGTGGCGGCCGTCGGAGCGCCCGAGGCCGGCAGCGACCTGATCAGCGAGGACGAGTTCGAAGCCCTGCTCGACCAGCTGCATGGCGCCGCAGCCCCCGGTGCCATGCCCGTCGTGGCCTCCGCCAAGCCCGCCGCGGCATGCAAGGGCGGCGACGATCTCATCACCGAGGACGAGTTCGAAGCCCTGCTCGAC
>NZ_LDJG01000032.1 GCF_001431425.1 Stenotrophomonas nitritireducens | reverse complement strand
AGAGTGTGTGTAAGAGACAGCTGATGGACTGGACGGACACCCATTGCCGGGTGTTCCACCGCATCCTCGCGCCGGGTGCGCGGCTCTATACCGAGATGGTGCACGCCAACGCGGTGATCCATGGCGACCGCCGGCGGCTGCTGGGTTTCGACGCCAGCGAGCATCCGCTCGCGCTGCAGCTGGGCGGCAGCGACCCGGCATTGCTGGCGCAGGCCGCGCGCATCGCCGCCGACTGGGGCTACGACGAGGTCAACCTCAACTGCGGCTGCCCGTCCGACCGCGTGCAGGCCGGCCGTTTCGGCGCCTGCCTGATGCGCGAGCCGGAACTGGTGGGCGAGTGCGTGGCGGCGATGGCTTCGGCGGTGGACATCCCGGTCACGGTGAAGTGCCGGCTGGGGGTGGACGACGACGACGACTACGGCGCCTTCGCCGCCTTCGTCGACCGCCAGGTACAGGCCGGCGCGGCGATGGTCGTCGTACACGCGCGCAACGCCTGGCTGAAAGGCCTGTCGCCCAAGGAGAACCGCGAGATCCCGCCACTGCGCTACGACTGGGCTTACCGGCTCAAGGCCGCGCGCCCGGCGCTGCCGGTGGTGCTCAACGGCGGCCTGGCCACGGTGGAAGCCGCGCAGGCGCAGATGGCCCATGTCGATGGGGTGATGCTTGGCCGTGCCGCGTACCACGACCCCTACGTGCTGCATGCGCTGGAAGCGGCGCAGACCGGTGCCCCGCTGCGCAGCCGCGAGGAGCTGCTGGAACGGATGCGCCCCTATGTCGAGGCCCGCCTGCAGGAGGGGCTGGCGCTCAAGCACATCACCCGGCATCTGCTCGGGCTGTACCACGGCCAGCCGGGCGGCCGCGGCTTCCGCAAGGTGCTGAGCGAAGGCGCCCACCGTCCCGGCGCGGACTGGTCGCTGGTCGAGCAGGCCGTGCAGGTCACCCGGGAGCAGGCGGCGCACGCGGCCTGAGGTCGGCGCCCATTCATTTTGCTCATGTAGCTGAACGAAGCGGGCTGCGGGCGGGGAGAGTTCAGATCGGATTCACCCCTAAAAATCAAGAATTTGCCTCGATTTCGTGAGGGTCACGCGAATCCCGCCGAGGACCCGTTTTCACGGATTTTGAACGAACCGTCGCAGTTCGATAGGATCACCCCATGCTTCCGGCTCCGCGTCACATTCTGGTCCTCGCCGTTGCCGCCGCTTTCGCGGCCGGTTCGCCGATGGCGGGAGCCTGGGCGCAGGACATCCGGCAGGAGCCGCCGCGCGGCGAGCGGGAAGTGCCGCGGCCGCGCATGCAGGACAACGTGGGATCGCTTTCCGATGCGGTACGGCGCGTCCAGCGCGAAACCGGCGGGCGCATCCTGGGCGCCGAGCGGGTGCCTTACGATGGCCGCGACATCAACCGCGTCAAATACATGGATGAGCGCGGCCGCGTGCGTTACATGGACGACGCGCCGCCGCCGCCGCGCGCGCCGCGGGCGCCCCGGCAGGTCGAGCAGCCACCACGCGGCGATAACCCCTGAACAGCGATAGTCGTCCCGCAATCCGCACACACATGCCGGTGATGGCCGGCCAAGCAACTAGGGAGAGTTCATGCGTATCCTTCTGGTCGAAGACGAAGCCCCGCTGCGCGAGACCCTGGCAGCCCGGCTCAAGCGCGAAGGCTTTGCCGTCGACGCTGCGCAGGATGGCGAGGAAGGCCTGTACATGGGCCGCGAGGTGCCGTTCGACGTCGGCATCATCGATCTGGGCCTGCCCAAGATGTCGGGCATGGAGCTGATCAAGGCACTGCGCGACGAGGGCAAGAAGTTCCCGGTGCTGATCCTGACCGCGCGTTCGAGCTGGCAGGACAAGGTCGAGGGCCTGAAGCAGGGCGCCGACGATTACCTGGTCAAGCCGTTCCATGTCGAGGAGCTGCTGGCGCGCGTCAACGCGCTGCTGCGCCGCGCGGCCGGCTGGTCCAAGCCGACCCTGGAATGCGGCCCGGTCGCGCTGGACCTGGCCGCGCAGACGGTCAGCGTGGCCGGCAGCAATGTCGACCTGACCAGCTACGAGTACAAGGTGCTCGAGTACCTGATGATGCATGCCGGCGAACTGGTCTCCAAGGCCGACCTGACCGAGCACATCTACCAGCAGGACTTCGACCGCGATTCCAACGTGCTGGAAGTGTTCATCGGCCGCCTGCGCAAGAAGCTGGACCCGGACGGCGAGCTCAAGCCGATCGAAACCGTGCGCGGCCGCGGCTACCGCTTCGCCATCCCGCGCAACGAGGGCTGATCCGCCGCGCGCGGTACGGACATGATCTACGGCCGTCTGTGGTTTTTCCGGCGCTGGCGGCCGCGTTCGTTGCAGGCGCGCCAGCTGCTGGCCGCCTCGGTGGGCCTGGTGGCCTTCCTCGCGCTGGCCGGCTACGCGCTGGACGCCGCCTTCGCCGGCACCGCCCGCGCCAATCTCTCCGAGCGGCTGAAGAATTACGCCACCTCCTACGCGGCCGGCATCGACTTCACCCGTGACCGCTCGCTCTACATCCGCGAACAACCGCCGGATCCGCGCTTCGACGTGCCCGGCAGCGGCCTGTACCTGCAGGTGGTGATGCCGGGCCATTCCGGCAACTCCATGTCCGCCGAGGGGCCGATCCTGCCCGACGTCAGCGCGCGCATGCTCGAGCCGCGCGAGGAAACCTTCGAAGGCCCGCTGCCGATCACCCAGATCGACGGGACGCCCGGCGAGGTCTACCGCTACGGCATGGGCCTGGTATGGGGCGGCGACGGCACGCCCGAGACCGAATTCCCCTACACCATCTACGTGCTCGAGGATTCGCGCGCGCTGGGCAAGCAGCTGCGCGTGTTCCGCAGCGCGGTGTGGTTCTGGCTGGGCGTGACCGGCCTGATCCTGCTGCTGCTGCAGACCCTGGTGCTGCAGTGGAGCCTGCGCCCGCTCAAGCGCGTGATCAACGAACTGACCCGCGTGCAGCGCGGCGAGCGCGAGCGCATGAGCGAGATGCACCCGCGCGAGCTGGAACCGCTGACCGACAGCATCAATGCCTTCATCGAGAGCGAGCGCGAGAACCTCGAACGCCAGCGCAATACCCTGGCCGATCTCGCGCACAGCCTGAAGACGCCGATCGCGGTGCTGCGCACGCAGCTGGACAGCGGTGCCGGCGACGGCGCGCTGCGCGAGGAGCTGGACGTGCAGCTGCAGCGCATGAACAACCTGGTGTCCTACCAGCTGGCGCGCGCGGCTTCATCCGGGCACAAGCTGTTCTCCGCGCCGGTGCCGATCGAGGCCACCGCCGAGGACATCGTGCCGGGGCTGGAGAAGATCTACGCCAGCAAGGGCGTGCTGTGCGAGTTCGAGCTGGAGCCGGGCGTCAACTTCTACGGCGAGCCGGGCGACCTGCAGGAGCTGATGGGCAACCTGTTGGAAAACGCCTTCAAGTGGGCCAGGCGCCGCGTGCTGCTGACCGCGCGCTCGATTCCCTGCGCACCGGGGCGACGCGCCGGCCTGGTGCTGGCGGTGGACGACGACGGTCCCGGCATCGCCGAGGAGAACATCGCAAAGGTGCTGCAGCGCGGTGTGCGTGGCGATGAGCGCGTGCAGGGCCATGGCATCGGCCTGTCGATCGTGCAGGACCTGATCAAGGACTATCGCGGCGAACTGCAGGTCAAGCGGTCGCCCGAACTGGGCGGCGCGCGTTTTGAAGTGACCTTGCCGCCGGGGTTGTGATCCGGCGACCGGCCGACCGCCCGCAGGAGCGGCTTCAGCCGCCAATGGGTTCTGCCGGGAATGCCGCCGTTCGCGGCTGAAGCCGCTCCTACGGGCGTTCTGGCGGCAGCGCGGCGAACGGCGAAGGCCCGTAGAAACGGCGCAGGTGTCCGGCCACCTCCGGCATTTCCCGTTCCAGCAGCTGCGGGGCGGAGAAGTGGTATTCGGTGGTAACGGCGAAGAACTCCTCCGGCGCTTCGGCCGCGTAGGGATCGATCGCGGTGTCGCGGCCGGCGTCCACCTGCGCGCAGAAGGCGTCGTAGCTGCGCTGGAAATCGCGGGCCCATTGCCGTTGCCATTCGCGCGGCAGCGGCGGCGTGCCGTCGAGCGCGCCGTCCAGTACATCGATCTTGTGCGCCATTTCGTGCACGGCCACGCAGAACCCGGACTGCGGGTCGGCGATATCGGCCTGCACGTCGGCCCACGACAGCAGCAGCGGACCGCTGTCCCAGGCCTCGCCGATCAGCTCGTCGTCCCATTCGTGCAGTACGCCGGCCGCGTCCATGTGGTTGCGGCGCACCCGGAACGCATCCGGATAAACCACCAGTTCGGACCAGCCCTGCAGGCCTTCCTGCCCGAATTCCAGCAGCGGCAGGCAGCACAGCGCGGCCAGCAGCAGGCGCTGGCCTTCATCCAGTTCCAGCCCGGCCACCGGGGTGATGGTCTTGCGTTGCAGGAAATGCGCCGCCAGCCCGCGCAGCCGTTCCTGGCGGGCGGCGTCGAGGGCTTGCAGCCACGGGCATGCCTGGCAGGTGTCCTGCCAGAGCGCTTCTTCCACGGGAGGGGGTTTGCGCCGCCAGCGGCGCAGCAACGACTGGATCAGCGGAACATACCGGGCAGGAGCCGGTGCCACTTCGGTGCGCGCAGCCGCGGGATGATCTCCTCGTCGCCGCCGCCGCCGGCCTGCTGCGGCGCCGGTATGGCGTGCTTGGGCTGGGACGGGGGAGCGGCGTTGGCCAGGTTCACCGACGCGGCGGGAACCGCCACGCGTTCCACTTCGCCCGGCGCATAGGTGCAGCCATTGCGGGCCGGGGTGTCGATAGCCTCCGCGGCATGCCCGGCCACGGGGGCCAGCAGCAGGATCAGGCAATGGGCGGTACGGCGCATCGTCGACATCCGGGGGCGGTTGAGCTCCCGATTCTAGCCTGCTTTTCCGGCCGGATTGGAAAGCCCCATGGGCGGCCCGGGCGCCTTCACGCATAATCGGCCGATCTGTTGCGATCAGAAGATCCGTCGTGGACGACCGTGAATTGCTGGCCAAGTTGGGCGAGGGCGCCTTTTCCGGCGACGCCCTGGCCCGTGGACTAGGCCAGACCCGGGCTGCCATCTGGAAGCGGATCCAGGGGTTGCGGGCGGCAGGCGTGGCTATCGAGGGCCGTGCCGGCGACGGTTACCGCCTGGCCCAGCCGCTGGAACTGCTGGACCGCACCCGCATCCTGGGGCAGCTCGCGCCCGATGTGGCGGCTTCGCTTGCGGAGCTGGAAATCGGCTGGACGGTGGGGTCGACCAACAGCGAATTGCTGCGGCGCAGCGCACCTTTGCGCGGCGTCGACGTGCTGCTGGCCGAGCGCCAGACCGGGGGCCGCGGTCGCCGCGGCCGGCAGTGGGCCTCGCCGCTGGCCGCCAACATCTATCTGTCCGTGTCCCGGGCCTTTGCCGGCGGCCTGTCGCGCATGGGCGGGCTGAGCCTGGCGGCGGGCGTGGCGGTGGGCGAGGCGCTGCATGCCCTTGGCTTCGCGGATGCGGGGCTGAAATGGCCCAACGACGTGCTGGTCGACGGCCGCAAGCTGGGCGGCCTGCTGGTGGAAGGCGGGGGCGAGTTCGCCGGGCCGGCGCGTGCGGTGATCGGGCTTGGCCTGAACGTGCGCATGCCCGCCAGCATCGCCGACGATATCACCCAGCCCTGGATCGACCTGGACACGCTGGCCGGCACACCGGTATCCCGCAACCGGGTGGTCGCGGCGCTGCTGGCGCATCTGTTGCCGGCGCTGGACCAGTTCGAACGGCAGGGCTTGGCGCCGTTCCTGCCGCGGTACGCGGCGATGGACGTGCTGGCCGGGCGGCCGGTGCGCGTGGAAGAGGCGGGTACCGTGCATGAGGGCTCCGCGCTTGGCCTGGCCGAGGACGGCGCATTGCGTGTTTCCATCGATGGCGGCGAACGCCATTTCCATGCCGGCGAAGTCAGCGTGAGGGCGCAATGAGCGACTGGCTGTTCGACCTGGGCAATTCGCGTTTCAAGTTCGCGCCGCTCGAAGGCGCCACTGCCGGCAGCGTGCAGGCATGGACGCATGGCGCCGAGGCCATGACCGCGACCGCACTGGATGCCCTGCCGCGCGGCGATACGGCCTGGGTGGCCAGCGTCGCCGCGCCGGCCCTGACCGCGACGGTGATGGAGCTGCTGCATGCCCGTTTCGCGCGCGTGCAGGTGGCGCGGACCCTGCCGGCATGCGCGGGCGTCACCATCGCCTATGCGCGCCCGGAAAAATTCGGTGTCGACCGCTTCCTGGCCCTGCTCGCCGCGGCCGCCGCGCAACGGCCGGTGCTGGTGGCCGGGGTGGGCACGGCGCTGACCATCGACCTGATGGACGCGGATGGCCGGCATCTGGGCGGGCGCATCGGCGCCTCGCCCACGGTCATGCGCGAGGCCCTGCACGCGCGCGCCATGCAGCTGCCGGCCAGCGGCGGCGACTATGCGGAATTCGCCAACGACACCGCCGACGCGCTGGCGTCGGGATGCGACGGCGCGGCGGTGGCGCTGGTCGAACGCAGTCTGCGCCATGGCGCCGACCTGCTCGGCGCCGCGCCGGTGCTGGTGATGCACGGCGGCGGCGCGGCCCCGCTGTTGCCGCTGCTGCCGGATGCGCAGTACCGGCCGGCGCTGGTGCTGGATGGCCTGGCGCGCTGGGCCGTGCACCAGCGGGCGCCGGGAGGCTAGGATCGCCCCATGCTGATTCGCTTCCTCATCGTCGCACTGGCCATCCTCAACATCGGTGTCGCGCTGTGGTGGATGACGCCGCGCGCGGCGCCGGCGATGGCGCCCGAGGCACTCGAGGCCGGCGTGGCCACGCTGGAACTGGTTCCCGTCGAGGCGGTGGAAACGTCGGCCGCGGCGGTGCCGGAATCGCCGCCCGCAACGGCTGCAACGCCGGTAGCCGTGCAGGCCGATGCGCTGGCGGATGCGGGCAAGCCCGCGGCCGCGACGGCTCCCGCAGCGGCGCAGCCCGTCGCGGCAACGCCGCCCCGTCCGCAACGGTGTTCCAGTTTCGGGCCGTTCGAGAGCCGGGAACAGGCACAGGCGGCCGCGACCACGCTGGGAGCGGACCTGGTCCGCTCCCAGCCGCGCGAGGTGCCGCCAAGGGCGGCGACCGGCTATCGCGTCCTCATTCCGCCGGCAGCCAGCCGCGAGGAAGCGCAGGCCACGGTCAAGCGCATCGTGGACGCCGGCATCAACGACTACTTCATCATCGCCCAGGGCGACGACGCCAACGCGGTAGCGCTGGGCCAGTACCGCAACCGCGAAGGCGCCGAGCGGCGCCTTGCCGCGCTGGCGGCGGCTGGCTTCACGGCACGCATCGTCGGCAATGGTGCGGAGGCTGCCGACAGCTGGTGGCTGGATGCGGCCTATGCCGATACCGCCAGCGCGGAGGACCTGCTCAAGCGCAGCGGTGCCGCGCAGCGGCAATCGCTGGAGTGCGCCCGCCTGCGCTAGAATGCCGCGCGGGCGCATCGCGAATGCGCCGCGAGGACCATCGCCGCTTTAGCTCAGTCGGTAGAGCAACTGTCTTGTAAACAGTAGGTCATCCGTTCGATTCGGATAAGCGGCACCACAAGAAGCGCGCGGAAACCCCTTGAAAACAGGGGTTTCAAAGAAAAAGGCCAGCGACGTACGCTGGCCTTTTCCGTTCTGCCGGGGAAGCAATCCTTGTCGATCGCTTCATGGCGCCTGCGGGCAGATCCTGGCATGAGCCGCGATCTTGTCGGGACGAGGGCCGCGCTTGACCAGTATCCGCTGCTGCTGCGCCAGCATGGCCTTGCACTCATGTCCGGGAGCGGCGGACCGGCGTCCACGCACGCGGATTCTCACTGTGGCTTGTAGCCCAGCACCACGAAGCTGTCCGGATGGAAGGACGGCGTGGGTGCCTTGCCGTCCGCATCGGGGGCGCCGAAGGTCGCGTCGGCGGTCACCAGGTACACGCGGCCATCGCGTTCGTCGATCTGCATCGTCCGCGCCTGCGGGCGCGTCTGCACGTTGCCGAGCAGCCGATAGCTGTCCGGGCCTTCCTGGCGGATCACGGTCAGGCTGGCGTCGCCTCCGTTGGAGGTGAGGATCAGGCCGCGCTTCTCGTCCACGGCCATGCCGTCGATGCCCTTGCCGATCGGGATGCTCGCGAGCTGGCGGCCGCTGCGCGCATCGAGTGCGATGAAGCGCGGCGCGTCGCCGCGGCAGCCGATCAGGATGCGGTCGTGGCTGGCCTGGTATTCGACCGCCACCACCTGCACGCAGTCGATCGGCCAGCGCGCCTGCTCGGCGAGCGTGCGCGAATCGAGCTTGAGCAGGAGGTTGTCGTAGCGTGCCGGCGCATAGAGCGCGCCCTTTCCGTCGGGGGCCGGGTCGTCCATCTTCTTGAACGGGAACGTCGTCCTGCCCAGCGGCTTGCCGGTGGCGGCGTCGAGCGTGAACCAGGTCGATTCGGCCGCGCGTGCGCCCACCACGGCATGGATGCGTCGGGTGGCCGGATCGAACACGACCCCATTGAGTCCGCCGTCGTCGGCCAGCCTGATCCTGTCGATGACCTTCAGCGACTTCAGTTCGAAGCTGAGCAGCGAGCCATCGGTCATCGCGACGTAGCCGCGGTCGAACTGCGGCAGCAGCAGCGGACCATTGGCGCCGACCGAATTCTCCACCGTCGCCAGCACCTTGCGGGTATCGACGTCGAAGACCGTCAGCCCATCCTTGCGGCGCGCCATGAACAGGCGCGAGCCATGCGGTTCCAGCCGGATGTAGTCCCAGTCGGTGTCCGTGCTGGGAAGCCGGGTGGTGTTTTCGAGCTGGTAGAGCGTGTCGCCGGCGGTGGCGGGAAACGCGGCGCCGGCAGCGAGCAGCAGGGCGAAGCGGGTGCGCAGGTGCATGGTCCATCCCCGATGGGTGTCGGGCGATGATTGCGCCGCGTTGCTGACAAGCCGCTGTCATCGGCCATGGGAACCCGCAAGCGGTCTACCCGTTGCCGTGGACAAGCCCGGCTTCGCCGTGGGTATCAGCCTGTCGACGGAACGCGTGCCTGTCGTGGATGGCGGACTTCCTTGCCGTGGATACCGCGCATGGTCCCGATGCGCTGCATCGAACGGTCGCCTCCGGCTCCGCGCCTTCGACGAAGGCGGCTGGCCTGCCTGCGGTCCACGCTGGTCGCGGGCGGCGCTGCGGCGCATGGCCTGGCGGTTGCGCCTGATGCGGCATCCGGCCCGGACGCGGCAACGGCCAGACAAGGAAGCCCGGCACTGGCGTCCCAGTGCCGGGCTTCGGAGCGCATCCCAGGGGGGAGGATGTGCCGGATTACGGTGCCGGCCTGGCGTAGGACTCGTTGAAGTCGCGGCGCATGGTCTTCTTGTCGACGTTCAGGCGCGCCCATTCCGGGTACGGGCCGGACAGCAGCAGCGCCTTGTACGGGTCCTTGACCGATGCCTTGCGGTCGAACTCGGCCTGGTTGGCGTATTCGGTGACCAGGAACGCGCGCGGGTTCTTCAGGTCGCCGCTGGCCTCGCGCTCCAGGTACATCGTGTAGCGGGTCATGATGCCGGAGTGGTACTGGTTGTCCATGTTCGGGTCGATGTAGTCCTGCGAGTACTCCTTGTAGGCCTGCGGCGACACGAAGGTTTCGTACTGGCTGACGACGTAGACCGACTGGTCCGGATTATTCTTCCTGCTGACGCGCTCGGTCATGACATCGACGCGGCTGCTGAGCACGTCGGGGCCGAGGTCGGCGGCCGGGCCGGCCTTCCACTGCTCGTAGGCCGCTTCGCTGGGGAACTTCACGATCGCCAGTTCATCGAAACCGGAGCCATAGCCGGGCTTTTCCTCGAACGCGTATTCCTTCACCACGCGCACTTCCGAGGCGATGCCTTCGTCCTTCAGCGCGCGCAGCTTCTGCGCGAAGCCGGCCGGTACGGCCTTGCCCGGCGGCGCCCAGACGATGACGTTGGCCGGTTCCGCGGCGGCGGCCGTCGCGGCTGGCGGAGTGGCGGCCTGGGCGGCTGCCGGGGCGGCGGTTTCCTGCTTGCCGCAGGCGACCAGCGCCATGCACGCCAGTGCGATGCCGAATACCTGGGTGGCCCGGGCTTTGACTTGGTGGTTCATCTTCTTCTCCATTTGCAACGAGAGGTTCCGGCTCCGCGCCATTGCGGGCGAGGCCGGATTCCCGTCCCGAAGGACGGGAGCGGGGGTCAGTGCGCCGGCACGGCCAGCGTCCAGCTCTGGGTGGTGCGCAGTTCTTCCTTCAGCGCGGACTGGCGCGCGTATTCCTTGTCCGCGCGGGCGATGTCCTCGCTGAGCCTGGCCTTGATCGGCTCGGCTTCCTGCTCGGTCTTCGCATCGGTGTACTCGAGCACCAGCAGGGCGCGGCCACCGGCGTTGCGCTCCAGGTACATCGCGTAGCGGGTGAGGATGCCGTTGTCGACCTGCGAGTCCAGGTACTTGGTCAGGTAGCCATCGACCCACGCCTGCATCGCCTCGCGCGGCGAGTTCAGGGTGTAGTAGCTGATCTTGTACATGGGCTTCGCGTTGGCCGCCGGCGCCTTGCCGCCCTGCGTCATCACGTCGGCGATGGACAGCTGCAGCGGCGCGGCCAGCGCGGTGGCGTTGGCCTGCTGCCATGCCGTCATCTGCGCCTGGCCGCCGAAATGCAGCGTGGCCATCGAACCGAAGCCGGAGGGCTTGTCGCGCTTGAGGCTGTCCACCCACACCACGTTGTCGCGGCCGAGCGCCTTGCGCCATGCATCCACCTGGGAAGAAAGTGCGGCCGGGTGCGCGCTGCCTTCCGGCACCACCACCACCATGTCCGCGGCCGCGCGGCCGGGGCCGGCGAAGGCGGGGGCGGCGCACAGCGCCAGGGCGAGCAGCGGCGCGTGCAGCAGGCCGGCGCAGGATCGGTTTTTCGCTTTCATCATGGGTTTCACCGTTGGAATGCGGGGAATCGCATCGGGGGGGGCGTGGTGCCGGACGACGAGGGCCGGCACCACGCCGGTGGGGAGGAGCAGCGGTCAGGGTGCGGTCAACAGCCAGGCCAACGCGGCGCCGTAGACCCGCTGGCCGTCGTCGGTCAGGTCGGGAAAGCGCGGTGCATCGAGCGGGAACAGCACGCGGCGTGCTGGTGCGACCGCATCGTTGGCCATGGTCGCGCCCTTCTCGAAGGCGAACATCGTCGCGTGCTCGGGCTGGTTGGGGATGGTGGCGATCACCTGCGCGCCGGCCGGCGGACGCGACCAGGCCAGCACGCCCGGCGTCGTGTAGAGCTTGAACTGGCCAGCCGGCATGCCCGCGGCGATCGGGTGGTAGGCGCGCACCACGTCCACGTAGTTCTCCGGCGGGTACAGGCTTTCCTTGTGGTCGTTGACGCCGTAGTCGGTGTTGCGGCGGCGGCTCACCATGCCCAGTGCGTCCACCGCCTTGGCTTCCAGCAGCATCACCGGGATCTTCACGTCGGCGTACTTGATGCCCAGCTTGTACTTGTTGGTGCTGGCCGAGACGATCACCAGGTCCATGCCCTGCGCGCGGCTGTCCGGTTCCATGTGGTCGGCGGTGTGCACCTCGAAGCCCAGCGACTTCAGCCAGACCAGCTGCGCCTGGTCGGAAGCCTCGTTCTCCGGCCACGGCAGGTCGTAGCGGCGCACGAACAGCACCTTCTTGCCCTTGGCCAGGTTGGCCAGCGTGGCGCGCTGCTGGGCCGGCGATGCCGATACCGGTGCCTGCGGCGCGGTGACCGCCCAGCGCAGGGCGGCATCGAACAGGCGGCGGCCGCCGAACCAGGCGAATTCCTTGGGATCCTGTGCCGCCGGGCCCTGCGCGTCGGACAGGATCGACCAGCTGTTGTTGCCCAGGAACAGGCCGACGCGGCGGGCCGGTGCGACCGCGTCGCCCATCATCAGCGCGTTGCGTTCATAGGAGAACACCGCCGCCTGGTCGAGCTCGCCGCCGAACACCACGGCGATGTCGGCGCCGCGGCTGGGCTTGCCCCAGCTCGGGTCGGTGACGCCGCCACTGAACAGCAGCGGCGCGAACATCCCGTGCGGAATGCGCGCCGCGCGCAGGATCGGATTGGTCGAACTTGTGGCATGCGCGTAGTAGTCGGCATGGTTCTCGTTGTGGAACGGCTTCTCGCGCACCACCGAGAAGTCTTCGTGCAGCTTGTCGCCGGTCATGCCCAGCAGCGGGAAGCTGTAGGCGCTCCAGGTGACGATGGGCGTGCGCAGGTCGCGGTAGCGGTTGCCCAGCTCGCGGGCATTGACCGTGGAGGAGATCAGCACCAGGTCCTTGCCGTTGGCGGCGGTGGCCGGATCGGTGGCCGAGGCGGTGGTCACCTGCGCGCCGAGCGTGCCCAGGTAGTCGCGGATCAGCGGATCGTCGTTGGGCGCGTCCTTGGCGGTCTTGCCGACGACGAACAGGATCTGTTTGCCCTTCAGGGCGTCGTCGCGGACCTCCTGCGCCAGTGCCGGCGCGGTGACGAGGAACGCGGTGACCAGGGTGATGCGCTGCAGATTCTTCAACATGATGGTTTCCCCGTATGCCGTCACTTGCCGATGACCAGGACGCCGTCGGCGCCGCTGACGAAGGCCCGTCCACTCCTGCCGTCGAACGCGGCGGCGCTGCCGCCGCCGATGCCGGCCTTGCTGGACTCCAGCGACGGGGTCAGCTTGGCGTTCTGGACCACGTCCAGGGTGCCGTCGGCATTGGGCATGAACAGCCGCACCAGCCGTGCCGGCGCGTATTGGATGGCGACGCCGGCCGCGCCCTTGCCGCCGGTTTCGACCACGCCGAGCATCTGGCCCGGATCGGGATCGACCACGATCATCTTGCCGTTGCCGGTGGAGACGTAGATGCGGCGTTCCTTGACGTCGTTGGCCATCGCGGTGGGCGCCTTGCCCGGCCACACCGAGATGGCGCCCAGCGGCGAGAGCTTGGCGGTGTCGACGACGTGCAGCACGTCCTTCGCCTCGTCGGCGACGAACAGGTTGCCGCGGCCATCGACCGAGGCGCCGCGCAGGCGTCCGCCCAGCTTCAGGCTGCCGCGGCTGGCGCCGTTCTTCGCATCCAGGGCCGCCAGCTGGCCGTTGCCGGCGTTGGAGACATAGACCACGCCGCGCGCCGGGTCGTATTCCAGCTCACGCGGTTCGCTGCCGCCGGAACGGACGGTCTGCAGCACGGCCAGGCTCTGCAGGTCGAACACCAGCACGCTGCCGCCATCGGCGCTGCTGGCGTAGCCGCGCCCGAGATCGGGTGCGAGCGCGATGCCGCCGACCGCGCCATTCACGGCGATCGTGCCCTTGCGCTCGCCGCTGTCGATGTCGAACACATCCACACCGCCCTGGCGGCCCGCGTACAGGCGGCGTCCGGCTTCGTCCACCTTCAATGCCTGCGCCGGCGATGCTGCGGCGCCGGACAGCGTGCCCAGCACCTTGTATTCCTGCGCCGGTGCGGTGACCGGCATCAGTGCGGTCGCCAGCAACAGCGAGCCAAGAACTCCCGTGATCGCTTTCATTTTCTTCCCCGTGTTTTCGATGGGTGTGCCGGTGGCACGCGATGTCATTTCCCTTCCAGCGCCGCGCGGCCCTGCGCGGCCTGGAACTCGCGCAGCGGCAGGAAGACGCCCTGCTCGCGCACGACGGCCTGGCCCTCGCGGCTGAGCACGAAGCGCAGGAACTCCTCCAGTGCCGGCGGCAACGGCTTGCCCGGCGCCTTGTTGACGTTGAAATAGACCAGGCGCCCCAGCGGGTAGCGCGCGGTGGCGACGTTCTCGTAGCTCGGCGACACCGCCTCGCCGCCGGTTTCCTGCACCAGCGACAGCATCCGTACCGGCGCGTCGATGTAGGCCAGGCCCGAATAGCCCAGCGCGTAGCGGTCGGAAGCGACCTGGGTGGCGAGCGGGAACACCAGCTTCTCGTAGTGCAGGTCCTCGCGCCATTCGCCGCGCTTGCCGCCATGGTCGAGGATGCGCTGGCGGATGAATTCCTCGAAGCCGTTCCACGGCTTGATCGCATGCACCTGGATCGGCTTGTCGGCCCATTCACCGGTCAGGCCGAGCTGCCCCCAGGTGGTGATCGGCGCGCCGCCGCGATGGCGGGTGCTGGAGAAGATCGCGTCGATCTGCTCGTAGCTGAGCTGGTCGATGGGATTGTCCGGATGCACGAAGAAGCCCATCGCATCCAGGAAGCCATAGTGCCGGTAGCTGCCGCCGGAGATCGGGATGCTGGTCGGCGCATAGCCGAAGCGCGCGTCGAACTCGCTCAGGTCCTCGGGCTTGAGCTCGCGCGAGACGAACACGAAGTCGGCCGCATCCTTGATCAGTTCCTTGGTGCCGAGGCTGCCGGCGAACGGCTGCCTGATGCTCAGTTCCACCTTGGGGTGGTATTGGCGGAAGCGTTCGAACCAGCGTCCGACCAGGTCCACCAGAACGTCCGAGGAGCCGCCGCTGAAGCTGCCGGTCAGCTTTGCCTTGCCCGGCACATAGGCCGGCAGCGCCGCATCCACGGTCGGCTGCAGCAGTTCCGGCCGCGGCAGCGTGCGGCCCTGGCGCTTGCCCGCTTCCTTCTCTTCCTCGGTCTGCGGGACGTTGGTCTTCAGCGGCGCTTCCAGCCATTCCACCGGGCCGGCCGGCGCAGCGGCGTGCGCCGCGCCGCAGATGCCCAGTGCCATTGCCAGCAGCAACGACCGGTTCATGCTGTCGATGGTCACCACAGCGGGATCCTCACGGAGAAGGTGATGTTGCGCGGCACGCCCGGCACCACGCCGTTCTCGTTGGTGGTCGAGTTGACGCCTTCGTAGTAGCGCTTGTCGAACACGTTGCCGAGCTTCAGGGTCAGGTCGTAGCGGCCGCCGAGCTTGTAGTAGAAGGCCACGTCCGCCACGGTGTAGGACGGCAGCAACAGCACGCGCGGATCGGCCAGGGTCGGCAGGCTGCCGGCCACCGCGCTGCTGTGGCTGGCGCCGGCGCCGATGCCGAGGTTGCGCAGCGCGCCTTCCGGGAAGTCGTAGCGCAGCCAGAGGTTGGCCGACTTCAACGCCGAGTTGGTCAGCTGCGCGCCGACCAGCGGCGCGGTCCGGGCCGCATAGGTCTTCGACACATAGGCATCGGTATAGGCGATGCCGCCGATCACCTGCAGGTTGTCGGTGGCCTGGAAGTTGAGTTCCAGTTCCGCGCCCTTGGAACGCTCGGCACCCACCTGCTGCGAACAGGTGCCGCCGACGCCGGCATTGCAGGCGATGGACGCCAGCGTGTTGCTCTTCTCGATGTCGAACACCGCCAGCGTCGCGGTCAGGCGGTTGTCCAGCAGCTCGGTCTTGGCGCCGACTTCGTACTGGCGGCCTTCCTGCGGATCGAACGGGTTCGGGTTGCCGGCTGCGTCCTGCACGCCGGCGGCCTGCGGAACGTAGGAGGTGGCGTAGCTGGCGTACAGGGTCCATGCCGGGGTCGGGTGGAACAGCACGCCCACGGTGGGCAGCACCGCCGTGGAGGACGTCGAATTGACCGTCAGCGGCGGCGTTTTACGTTCTTCCGTCCGCTGCTTTTCCCTGGCGTAGCGCAGGCCGAGGTTGAGCTTCCATGAGTCGGACAGGCTCACCAGGTCCGAGACATAGACGCCGGCGGACGTGTTGCGGGTAAAGCGGCGGTTGACCGGGCCGGTCGGGTAGCTGGACAGCGGCGGCGTCACGCCGAACACCGGGTTGTAGACGTTGACATTGCACGGGTGGGTAGCCACCGCCGGGCAGTCATAGAACTGGAGGCGCTCGAAATCGGTGGTATCCACGCCGTAGGTCACGCCGGCGATGAACTTGTGCTCCATGGCGCCGGTGTTGAACGGCAGGGCGAAATTGCCGTCGAAATAGTCGTAGTTGCGCTTGTTCAGCTGTCCGCGCGCGCGACGGCGCAGGGTGACGCCATCGGCCAGTACCCCGACGTTGTCGAAGCCGCGTGCGTGGTCCTCGCCGCGCACGCTGCGCGTGGCCAGGTTGAGCGTGCCGCCGTTGTGGAAGTAATGCGACATCGACAACGTGCCCGACCATGCTTTCTCGTCGGCCACGTCGCCCGGCTCCTGGTAGCGGGTGCGGATGTCGGCGATCCTGCTGGCGTCCTTGTCCGGCGCGACCAGCTGGTTGTTGTCGTAGGCGTTCTTGCGGGTGCGGTACTCGAAGGCCGCGTTCAGCACGGTCGCGTCGGTTGCATGCCAGCTCAGGCTGGGCGCGATGTACTTGCCTTCGTCGAAACTGCCACGGCGGAATCCGTCCTTGTCGGTGTATTCGCCTACCAGGCGGTAGAGAAGGCGTTGTTCGGCGTCCAGCGGGCCGGTGAAATCGACGCCGATGTTGTAGCCGTTGGCGTCCCCCGCCGACAGGCCGCCGCCGGCGAAGGTGGACGCGCGCACGTCGATCAGGGCCGCGGACTGGGCCTTGGGCTTCTTGGTGATGATGTTGACGAAGCCGCCCGGCTGCGCCGCGCCATACAGGATCGATGCCGGACCCTTCACCACTTCGATGCCCTCGGCGGCGAAGGTCGGTGGCGAACCGAAACGCCCGGCGACGCCGGGCATGCCGTCGACCATGATCGCGTTCTTGTCGGCCTGGGTGGTCTTGAAGCCGCGGATCGAGATGTCGTACCCGCTGTTGCCGCCACGGCGCACGCCGGTCATGTAGTTGTACAGATCGGCGATGCTGGTGGTCTCGATCGCCTTCATGAAGGCATCGCCGTAACCGGACACCGAATACGGCGTCTCCATCACGGTGAGCTCCTGCTTCATCGCGCTCTTCGCGCCCTGGGCGATGAACTTCGCATCCACCGTCACCGCATCCAGGGTGGTGGCGTCATGGCCGCCCGCATGCGTGGCAGGCGGTTCGCCCGGTTGTGGCGCGTTGGCTTCCTCGGCACCGGCGCCCTGCGCCAGTCCCAGCATGATGGCCATCGCCAGCAGATTCATTCGATTCACGATTCCCCCTCCCAAGGCAATCAATGATGAGTTTTGTCCTTGTTGCCGGAGCCGCCGCGACGTGCGGCGGCTTCCGCGTTGCACAGCTCCATCAGGATGCGAAGAAGGGGAAGACGCCCCCGACGATCGCGGTAACCAACATCAGCAGGCAGATCAGTACCGCCCACTTCAAGGTGAATTTCTGGTGGTCGCCGAACTCCACCTTCGCCAGCCCGACCAGCAGGTAGGTCGAGGGCACCAGCGGGCTCAGCAGGTGCACCGGCTGGCCGATCAGCGAGGCGCGCGCCATCTCCACCGGGGTGATGCCGTAGCTGCCGGCCGCCTGTGAGACCACCGGCAGCACGCCGTAGTAGAAGGCGTCGTTGGAAATGAAGAAGGTGAACGGCATGCTCGCCACCGCGGTGATGGTGGCCAGGTACGGGCCCCAGGCATCGGGGATCACCGCCAGGAAGCTGTCGGACATCGCCTGGACCATGCCGGTGCCGGACAGGATGCCGGTGAACACGCCGGCGGCGAAGATCACCGCGACCACCGGCATCGCGTTCTGCGCATGTTCGGCGATGCGCTCGCGCTGCAGCTTGACGCAGGGGTAGTTGATGACCACGGCGATGGAGAAGGCCACCATGAACAGCACCGACAGCGGCAGCACGCCCAGGATCAGGCAGGTCATCAACGCGACGGTCAGCAGCGCGTTGAGCCACAGCAGCCGGGGGCGCTTCAGGCGCTGGGCGCCTTCGTCGGCCGACAGCAGCGCGCCGATGCCGCTTTCCGCCGCGCCGTCGAGATCGATGACGCCCAGGCGTGCGCGCTCGCGCCGGCCAAGCACCCAGGACAGGCCGATCACGCCGGCCACGCCGACCACCATGGCCGGGATCATCGGCACGAACACGTCCGAGGCCTCGACCTGCAGCGCGCTCACCGCACGTGCCAGCGGCCCGCCCCAGGGGGTCAGGTTCATCACGCCGCCGGCCAGCATGGACACGCAGGTCAGGCTCAGCGCATCCATGCCCAGGCGGCGGTACAGCGGCAGCATGGCCGCGGTGACCAGCATGTAGGTGGTGGAGCCGTCGCCATCCAGCGACACCACCGCGGCGAGGATCGCCGAGCCCATCACCACCTTGAGCGGATCGCCGCCCACCGCCTTGACGATGCGCCGGACCACCGGGTCGAACAGCCCGGCGTCGATCATGATGCTGAAGTAGAGGATGGCGAACATCAGCATCACGCCGGTCGGCGCCAGCGTCTTGATGCCATCGAGCATCATCTTGCCCAGGTCCGAGCCACCGAATCCGCCAATCAATGCGAACAGGATCGGTACCGTGACCAGGGCCACCAGCGGCGACAGCCGCTTGGTCATGATCAGGGTCATGAACACGATCACCATTCCGAATCCAAGCAGGGTCAGCACCGTCCGCTCCTCATTCCCGACACCGGGTTTTCCTTGATCGCGGCCATCGCATGCCGCCCCTGTTCCTGGCCGCCAGATGCGCGGGGCATCCCGACCGTGGGGCGATACTAGGCAGCGCATGCTGTCGATGACCTGACATTGCGACGCAGCAAAGGCAGCCGGAAAACGTGCTGGAAAGGAGCGCATCGGCATCGACGGCGAGCGCGCTCCTGCGCGCTGCGGAGTGCTGCCGGAAAAGCACATGGGAGCGCGCCTTCGCGCGCTCCAGTGCGCCGGTTGATGCGGGGAAGCGCTACCGGCCCGCTTCGCGGGCGCTGTGCCGGTCCAGGATCACCCGCCATGTATCGAGCATCTGCCGCCGCTTCTGCTGGTCCAGGTACACCAGCAGGCCCGGGCCCAGCGCGATGGGGCGCAGCACGCCGATCTGCGATTCGTTGACGCCGAGGCGCTCGTACACGCCGTCCAGTTCCTTGCGGATCGGCGGCAGGCCGCAGCGCGCGGCCATCAGCTGCTGCCCGCGTACCGACAGCAGGTATTCCAGGAAGCGGTGCGCCAGGACCGGGTTCGGCGCGTTGCGGGCGATCATCACCGTGCGCGCGACCACCAGCGTGTGGTCGCGCGGATACACCAGCATCAGCCGCCGGGCGGCGTCGGGCCGCGCGCGCGCATACGAGCCGAGCAGGTTGTAGCCGGCCACCAGTTCGCCGGATTCGATGCGGTCGAGCAGGGTGGCGGTATGTTCCTCGGCCTGCACGCCGACATCGCCCAGCGCCTCCACCAGTGCGCCGAATTCGCTGCTGTGGCGCACGTCCTGCGAGGCGAGCAGGTAGCCCACGCTGCTGCGCGAGATGTCGTAGGTGCCGATGCGCCCGCGCCAGAACGCCGGATCGCGGCGGATCTCGTCGACCAGTTCTGCGCGCGACTGCGGGATGCGCCGGCCTTTCATCGCCGCGCGGTTGAACACCATGACCGCCGGCTCGAAGGTGAAGCCGAACGCCTCGTCGCGCCAGCGCGCCCACGACGGCAGCGCGCCGGCGCTGGGCGAGCGGTGCACGGCCGCATAGCCGTCGTTGACCAGCTTGACCTGCAGGTCCATCGCCGTGCTGATCAGCAGGTCGGCGCCGCGTACGCCGGCATCGGCCTCGCGCACGAAGCGCTCGTACTGCGGGGTGGCGTCGATGTTCTCGTAGCGCACGCCGATGCCGGGATGCAAACGCTGGAAATCGACCAGCAGCGGTTCGAACACCGCCGTATCCAGCGTGCTGTAGAGCGTGATGCTGCCTTCGGGCTCGCCCGGCGCCGGGTAGTCCTTGGCATCCGCGCGTGGCACCACCGCGACAAGGGCCAGCAGCCAGCACAGACGTCTCATCGCCTTCCTCCGAACTCCAGGCACACGGTCAGGCCGCCGCCGTCGCGGTCGATCAGTTCGATGGTCCCGCCATGGCTCCTGACCACGCGCGAGACGATCGCCATGCCCAGGCCGGCGCCCGCGGCCCGGGTATCGCCGCGCTCGAAGCGGCGGAACAAGCGCGCGCGATCCTCGGGCGCGATGCCCGGACCGTGGTCGGACACGGCCACGCGGTAGCCGTCCTGGGTCTGCCGCAGCACCACTTCCACTTCGGCATCCGGGCCGCTCATCCCGCGTGTGCCATGGCGGATCGCGTTGTCCACCAGGTTCTTGATCGCCTCGCCCAGCAGTACCGCATCGCCGCGCATCGGCGCCTGCGCGGCATCGCTGATGAAGCCCACCTGCACGTCGTCCGAAACCGGCACCGCATCGCGCAGGGCGCGCTTGATCACCTCCACCAGGTCCAGCGGTTCGAAGTCGCGGGCGTCGGCGCGGTGCATGACCATCGCATCGCTGAGCAGCTGGTTCACCAGCCGGGTCAGGCGCGCGGCATTGCGTTCCACCTTCAGCAGGCCGCTCCGTATCTGCTCGGGTTCGTCCTCGTCCAGCGCCAGTTGCGCCTGCGCGCGCAGCGCCGCCAGCGGCGTGCGTATCTGGTGGGCGGCATCGCCGATGAAGGCGCGCAGGGTGTCGATGTTCGCTTCCAGCCGGTACATGAAGCCGTTCATCGCATCGACCATCGGCCCGACTTCCGCCGGCACCGGCACGCGCACCGGATGCAGGTCGTGCGGCTCGCGAGTGGCCAGGTCGGCGCTGATCGCTTCCAGCGGCCGCAGCGCGCGGCCCACGCCCAGCCAGGCCAGGCCGAGCGCGCCCATGGTCAGCAGGGTGATCGGCAGCAGCGCGCCCAGCAGCAGGTCGCTGGCCAGTTCCTCGCGCGCGCGCCGGGTCTGCCCGACCTGCACCCATACCCAGCCGCGCAGGCCGGGCTGCGCCAGCTGCCGTCCCAGCACCACGAAGCGCACGGTCTGCCCGCGGTAGGCCGCGTCGAAGAAGCGCGGTATCGGCACTTCCGAAGGCTCCTGCTCGGCGGCGTGCATCGCCGGTATCCCGGGAAGGTCGCCGTAGCCGGTGATGGTTTTCCCGTCGGGGCCGAGCACGCGGTAGAAAACGCGGTCTTCCGGCGCGGCCGACAGCATGTCCAGCGCGGCGTAGGGCAGGTCCACGCGCACCTGGGTGCCATCCACCGAGAGGGTCTCGGCGATGGACAGCGCCGAGCCGGCGAGCAGGCGGTCGTAGGAAAGATCGGCCGCGCGCAGGCCGTAGACCCGCGCGGCGACGTACATCACCACCGTGCCGACCAGGAACAGCAGGGCCAGGCGCAGCACCAGGCGCGCCTTGAGCGAGCCGGCGCGCTCACGCATGGACGGTGTCGCCGGCTTCGGCCACGTAGCCCAGGCCGCGCATGGTGCGGATGGTCAGGTGCGCACCGAGCTTGCGCCGCAGCCGTCCCACGTAGACCTCGATGGCGTTGGCGCCGGCCTCGTCGTCGAAGTCGAACAGCTGCGAACAGATGTCCTCCTTGCTCAACACGCGGCCGAGGTTGCCGATCAGGATCTCCAGCAGGCGGTATTCGCGGCGCGGCAGGTCCAGCAGCGTGTCGGCGAGCATCACCGTCTTCGAGCCGCGGTCGAACACCAGCGCGCCCACGGTGGTCACGCCCGAGGCGATGCCCTGCGAGCGCCGCAGCAGGGCGCGGCAGCGCGCATCGAACTCGCGGATGTCGAACGGCTTGGACAGGTAGTCGTCGGCGCCGACGTCCAGCGCGTCCACCCGGTCCTCGATCTGCGAACGCGCGGTCAGCATCAGCACCGGCGTGCGGTCGCCGCGGGCGCGCAGTCCGCGCAGGATCGCGAAACCATCGCGGCGCGGCAGGCCGATATCCAGGATCACCAGCTCATAGCCCTGGTAGCGCAGCACCTCGTCGGCGGTCTGCCCGTCGCGCTGCCAGTCCACGGCATGTCCCTCGCGCTTGAGCCTGCGCTGGACGGCATCGCCCAGGTCGCCGTCGTCTTCAACCACCAGTATCCGCATGTCCGCATCCCGATAAAGGCAACACCACCGTCCCTCCCCATCGCGTGCGCGGACGTCAGCTTCATGACAGGTCCGCTTTCTACTTTGCACGCGTGCATAGCTATGCGGCAGGTGGAACGCGCAAGTCAATCTGCACCGCGCAACCATCGTCAGCGGGATATCAGCGGCCCACGGCCAGCATCACCGCCACCGCAGCGATGCATTCCTCCCATGCGTCCATGGCGGGGAAAACGCGCCCGCCCGCTTTCCGTCCCGGGGACGACGGTGCCGGCAATGATCGACCACAGCCGCACCGTGCACGCACGGCGGCGGATGAAACGAGGAAACGCTCATGCAGTCGCAGTCGTTCTTCCGTACACCGCAACAACGCCGCCCGGAACTTCGTTCGCGGCTCTGCCTGGCCCTGGCCGGCTGCCTGCTGGCGATGGGCGCCATGCCGGCGATGGCGCAGTCGCTGACTCCCCAGGAGCGCGAGGAGATCGTCGAACAGCTGCGCCAGCTGCGCGAGCAGCAGGCGCGCATCGCCGAGGCGCAGCAGAAGCTGGAGACGCGCCTGGGCATCGCCGGCGTCCCTGCCGCCTCCGCTCCGGCGCCGGCACCGGTGCCAGCGTCGCCCGTGGCCGCCGCGACCCCGGCAGCCATGGACCGCCTGACGGTCAGCGGCGACCTGCGCGTGCGCATGCAGGGTGATCATTCCAAGCCGAATGGAACCAGCAACAGCAGCCAGCTGCGCGGCCGTCTCGGCGCGGCCTATGAAGTGAACGACCGCATCGGCATCGGCGCGCGCCTGACCACCGGCGACTACAACGATCCCAACAGCACGGACGTGCAGCTCTCCAATTGGGATGATGGACTGCGCGTATCGCTGGACCTGGCCTACGTCCAGTTCAATCTCGGCGATCTCAAGCTCCATGCCGGCAAGATTCCGCAGCCGTTCGCCCGCACCGACCTGGTCTGGGATGGCGACGTCAATCCGCAGGGCATCAGCGCGGTCTACAAGACGCCGCTCGACGGCGGCGGCGCCTTCCGCGCCGGCGCCCTGGCGTTCCCCATCGACAAGCGTGCGACGGGGCCGGAAAGCTACATGGGAGGCGCTCAGGTCGGCTACGATTCGCCCGCCCACGGCCCCTTCAAGTTCGATGTCTCGGCCGGCTACTACGCCTACCGGCTGGGCAACATGTCCACCGCCGACGCGGGCGACTGGCGCACCAACCGGCTCAGGCCCGGTGGCGGCTATCTGTCGGACTATCGCCTGCTGGATGTCATCGGCGGCTTGACCTGGCAGGGCGCCAACGAGCGCTGGCCGCTGCGCGTGACCGGCGACTACGTGAAAAACCTCGGCGCGGTCGACGACCAGGACACCGGCTTCGGCGTGGACGTCAGCCTCGGCCGCGCCAGCAGGCCGGGCGACTGGCGCTTCACCTACGGCTATGCGCAGACCGACGTGGATGCGGTGCTGGCGGCGTTCTCCAACGACAACATCGGCATCGCCACCAACTACAAGCTGCATTCGCTGACGGTGGACTACACGCCGATGCCCAAGACCATGGTCAGCGCCATCTGGTACCACTACAAGCCCAACGACCCGGCCTACGCCGGCGCCAACCCGCCGGGCGACTGGCTGGACCGCCTGCGCCTGTTCTTCCTCGTCAACTTCTAAAGACGGCGGTGGCGGCCTTGCGCCGCCACCACGCACACGGGACCCGCGCATGGCAATCAATGGAAAAGCACTGGCCGCCGGGCTCGTGGTGCTGGCCGCGGTCGTGGCCGTCGGCTTCTACTACAAGGGCGGCGGCAAAGGCGCGGCCAAGCCCAAGGCGGCGCCGCTGGTCAGCGTCACCCGAGCGCAGGCGCTCGACCTGCCGGTGCGCATCGACAGCCAGGGGCACCTGGTACCGCTGAAGCAGGTCGACGTGCGCGCGCAGATCAGCGCGCGCCTGCGCGCGATCCATTTCCGCGAAGGCGACGACGTGCGCGCCGGGCAGCTGCTGTTCACCCTGGACGATGCCGAGCTGGAGGCGCAGCTGGAACGCACCCGCGCGCAGGCCACCCAGGTCAAGGCGCAGCTGGAGGATGCGCAGCGCGCGC
The DNA here is from genome assembly GCF_001431425.1 of Stenotrophomonas nitritireducens. Taxonomy (GTDB): domain Bacteria; phylum Pseudomonadota; class Gammaproteobacteria; order Xanthomonadales; family Xanthomonadaceae; genus Stenotrophomonas; species Stenotrophomonas nitritireducens. The sequence goes on along the minus strand of NZ_LDJG01000032.1, from coordinate 15,039 downwards.
TCTCGCGCGGACGCGAGCTGGTGGGTACCGGCTACATCTCCTCCAGCGCGCTGGATACGCTGGCGGCCAACGTCAAGACGCTGGAAGCGCAGCGCCGCGGCGCACAGGCCGAGATCGATGCGGCGCGCGTGCAGCTGGCGCATACCCGCATCGTCGCGCCGATGGACGGCAAGACCGGTGCGCTGGCCGCCTACGAAGGCAGCCTGGTGCAGGCCGGCGACAGCACGCCGCTGGTCAGCCTGCTGCAGTTCGATCCGATCGCCGCCGAGTTCGCGTTGCCCGAACAGCACCTGGACGCGCTGCTGGCCGCGCGCGAACGCGGGCAGGTGCAGGTGCGCGTGCAGGCGCCCGGCGGGAAGATGCTCGACGGCGAACTGTTCTTCATCGACAACCGGGTCAATCCGGCCACCGGCACGCTGCAGCTCAAGGCGCGCTTCCCCAATCCCGGGCATGCGCTGTGGCCCGGCGCCTATGCGCGGGTGGAACTGCTGGCCGGCAGCGACCCGGGCGTCATCGTGCTGCCGCCGCAGGCGGTCCTGGAGGGGCCCGACGGCCACTTCGTATATCGGCTGGGCGACGACCGCAAGGTGCGGGCGCAGGCGGTGACGCTGCTGCGCATCCAGGAGCAGAACGCGGTGGTGACCGGCGTCGGCGATGGCGACCAGGTGGTGGTGGAGGGCAACCAGAACCTGCGCGATGGCAGCGAAGTCCAGGTCGCCGACGCGCCTGCCGCCGGCGGCACGCCATGAACATTTCCGGGCTGTGCCTGCAGCGCCCGGTCGCGACGCTGCTGCTGTGGATCAGCGTGATCGTCGCCGGCATCGTCGCCTGGTTCCACCTGCCGATCGCCGCGCTGCCGCGCTATGAGACGCCGGTGATCGAGGTCAAGGCCAAGCTACCCGGCGCCAGCCCGGAGAACATGGCCGCCTCGGTGGCCACGCCGCTGGAAAAGGAGTTTTCCGCCATCCCGGGGCTGGTCGGCAGCAGTTCGGAGAACATCCAGGGCGAGAGCGTGATCCTGCTGGAGTTCTCCGCGCGCCGCGACATCGATGCCGCCGCGGCCGACGTGCAGGCCGCGCTGTTCCGGGTCAGCCGCTCGCTGCCCACCGAGATGAGCACGCCGCCGTCCTACAGCAAGGTCAACCCGGGCGACGCGCCGATCCTCAAGCTCGGCATCAGTTCGCCGACCATGCCGCTGTCCGAGCTCAACGCCTACATCGACGAACTGGTGATCCCGGCGCTGTCCACGGTCGACGGCGTGGCCCAGGTCGTTGCCAAGGGCCGCAAGCGCTACGCGGTGCGCGTGCAGGCCGATCCGGCGCGGCTGGCGGCGCTGGACCTGACCCTGCTGGACGTGGCCAGCGCGCTGAAGACCGCCAACGCCAACACCGCGCTCGGCCAGCTGGACAGCAGCCGGCAGATGATGATGGTGCAGATGCCGGGCGAGCTGATGCTGGCGCGCGACTTCGCCCAGGTGATCGTCGCCAGCCGCGACGGCCAGGGCATCCGCCTGGCCGACATCGCCCAGGTCCGCGACAGCGTCGAGGAAGTGCAGAACATCGGCGAGGTCAACGGCGTCAACTCGGTGCTGCTGGACATCAAGCGCCAGCCCGGCGCCAACACCGTGCGCACGGTGGACAGCATCATGGCGTTGCTGCCGCGGCTGCAGGCGCAGCTGCCCGGCTCGGTGCGGATCGTCACCCTGGGCGACCGCTCCACCTCCATCCGCGAGGCCATCCACGACGTCAACCTCACCCTGCTGTTGACCATCGCCCTGGTCATCCTGGTGATCCTGCTGTTCCTGCGCCGGCTCACCTCGGCGGCGATCCCGTCGATCAGCCTGCCGATCTCGCTGCTGGGCACGTTCGCGCTGATGTACGCCATGGGCCTGTCGCTCAACAACATCTCGTTGATGGGCATCACCATTGCCGTAGGCCTGGTGGTGGACGATGCGATCGTGGTGCTGGAGAACGTGATGCGCCACATCGAGCAGGGCATGGCGCCGCGCGAGGCCGCGCTGCGCGGCGCGCGCGAGGTCGGCTTCACCGTCGTCTCCATCTCGGTGTCGCTGGTGGCGGTGTTCATCCCGATCTTCTTCATGCCCGGCACCGCCGGCCTGCTGTTCCACGAGTTCGCCATCGTCGTCACCCTGGCCATCCTGGTCTCGGCTGCGGTGGCGCTGACCCTGATTCCGGTACTGGTGCCGATGCTGGTGCGCAATGCGCCGCGGCACGACGATGCGCCCGGCTGGAACCGCGGCTTCGAGCGCCTGTTCGAGCGCACGCTGGCGCTGTACCGGCACGGCCTGGACTGGTCGCTGGCGCACCCGCGCACGGTGCTGGCCGTCGGCGCCGGGACGCTGGTGCTGACCGCGCTGCTGTATGTCACTTCGCCGCGCTCGTTCTTCCCCGAGGAGGACATCGGCCAGGTCTCGGTGAAGGTCAAGACGCCTCCGGAGATGTCCTTCGAGGGCCGGCTGGCGGTACTGCGGCGCATCCAGGACGTGCTGCTGGAGGACGATGCGATCCTCGCCTCGGCCTCGAAAGTGGACCACGACACCACCAAGTTCGACCTGGACCTGAAGCCGCGCGGGCAACGCCCGCCGATGGACCAGGTGCTGGCGCGGATGCGCGCCAACACCAACTTCATCCCCGGGGTGAAGGTCAATTTCAGCCCGGTGCAGAACCTGAAGATCGGCGCCAGTTCGTCCAGCAGCACCTACCAGTACACGCTGCAGTCGGTGGGCAGCGAACAACTGGATGCCTGGTCGGAAAAGCTGCTGGCTGCGCTGCGCGGGTCGGACGTGTTCGTCGGCCTGGATACCGATTTCGAGAAGAGCGGCCTGCAGGCGCAGATCCACCTGGACCGCGACAAGATGGCCCTGCTCGGCGTGGACATGGCCGACCTGCGCACCAGCCTGCATGCCGCGTTCGGTGGCCGCGAGGTGTCCTCGATCCATGCGCCGCAGGCAACCTACAAGGTCATCATGGAGCTGGAAGACCGCTACCGCCGCGACGAGACCGATCTGTCGCGCATCCACGTGCGCAGCCAGCAGGGCGGCATGGTGCCGCTGAGCGCGTTCGCCACGCTCTCGCGCGGCACCGGCACGATGACGGTGCTGCACAAGGCGCAGCTGCCGGCGATCACCTTCTCCTTCGAACTGGCGCCGGGCCGCTCGCTGTCCGACGCGACCGCGGCCATCGACCGCGCCAAGCGCGAGATCGGCCTGCCGGCCACGGTGTTCGGCAGCTTCGACGGGCAGGCGGCGGTGTTCGAGCAGTCGCAGACCTCGCAGCTGTGGCTGATCGTGGTCGCCGTCGCGGTGATCTACGTGATCCTGGGCGTGCTCTATGAGAGCTGGATCCACCCGGTCACGATCCTGATGGGCATCCCGTCGGCGGCGGTGGGCGCGTTCCTGGCGCTGCGCCTGACCGGGCTGGACATCAGCTTCATCGCGATGATCGGGGTGCTGCTGCTGATCGGCATCGTCAAGAAGAACGCGATCATGATGATCGACTTCGCGCTGGATGCGCAGCGCCGGCACGGCATCGCCGCGCGCGAGGCCATCCACCAGGCCTGCCTGCTGCGCTTCCGCCCGATCATGATGACCACGCTGTGCGCGATGATGGGCGCCATGCCGATCGCGCTGGGGCTGGGCGCCGGCGCCGAGCTGCGCCAGCCGATGGGCGTGGTCATCGTCGGCGGCCTGCTGTTCTCGCAGGTCATCACGCTGTTCATCACCCCGGTGGTCTACCTGTGGTTCGACCGGCTGACGCGGCGGTTCGACGGCCGGGCAGCGGCGCTCGCCAACAGCTGATCCGGCATCTGCGTCGCGATCCCCGCAGGAGCGGCTTCAGCCGCGATGAGGCCTTCCCATCGAATTTCCGCGGACGGGTGATGCGCGGTCCGGTGCGGAACGATCTGCATGAAGGCCCCATCGCGGCTGAAGCCGCTCCTGCGCCATCGTCCTCCCGGAACGACCCTGCCCGGCCGCAGTGCCTGGGGAGGGCAGCCACGACCGGGCAGGAGGGAGGCGGAAGACGGAGCCGCCGCGCGCGGCGGCGGCATTGCCGTCAGAGGCGACGCTGCTTCACCTTGCGCTCGAGCACTTCGCCGGTCTTGCGGTCGATCACCAGCTTGACCTTGCGCGACTGCGCGTCGTAGCCCTCGACCTCGGCCAGGCGATCCTTGGCCTCGATCTCGGTGACGGTCAGGCCTTCGCCGGTGGCGCGCCGTTCCAGCTCGGCAATGCCCAGCAGGCCGGGGTTGGCCGCGGGCGCGGCGCCGGCCGTGCAGGCGGCGAGCGAGAGCAGCGCGGAGGCCAGGAGGCTGGTCGTGATGTTCTTCATCTGCAATCCTTCATCGAAGCGGCCATTATTGGCAGCCCCGTTGTAAGCGCCGCACGCTGACATGCGCCCCTGCGCTACCGTCAGGCCAATATCAGCAACCGGCAGGAGAATCCGGCCCATGAACAGATCCCGTTTCTTCTTCATGCTGTTGTCCTGCCTGGTGCTGGCCACGCCCGTGACGCTGATGGCCGGCGACGCCCCCCCCGATTCCAAGGAAGCCCGCAAGGCGGCCAAGCGCCAGGCCCAGCAGGAAGCCCTGGACGCGATGCGCCGCGGCGAGATCCTGCCGCTGGTGCGCATCCTGGCCATCGCCCAGCAGCACGCGCCGGGCGACGTGATCGAGGTCGAGTACAAGGCCGGCCCCAAGTACGAGGTGAAAACCCTGGCGCGCGACGGGCGCATCCGCGAGGTCAAGCTCGATGCGCGCACCGGCGCCCTGCTGAAGATCGAGGACGACTGATGCGCGCCCTGCTGGTCGAGGACGATCCGGATGTCTGCGCCGATGTCGGCATCGCCCTGCGCGCGGCCGGATTCATCGTCGAGACCGCCGGCGATGGCGAGGACGCCTGGTTCAAGGGCGACACCGAGGACTACGACGTCTGCGTGCTCGACCTGGGCCTGCCACGCCTGGACGGCCTGTCGGTGCTGCGCCGTTGGCGCGGCGCCGGGCGCGGGTTCCCGGTACTGATCCTGTCCGCGCGCGACGACTGGACCGAGAAGGTGGAAGGTATCGAGAGCGGCGCCGACGACTACCTGGCCAAACCGTTCGAGGTCGGCGAACTGGTGGTGCGCGTGCGCGCCCTGGTCCGTCGCGCGGCCGGCCAGGTTTCGCCGCTGCTGGATCGCGGGCGGCTGGTGCTCGATACCAGGCGGCTGTCGGTGGCGCTGGACGGGCGGCCGGTGCGGCTGTCGCCGCTGGAATACCGGCTGGTGGACTACCTGGCCCACCACGACGACCGCGCGGTATCGGCCGGCGAGCTGGCCGACCACCTGTACGGCGCGGCCGAATCGGGGGACACCAATGCGGTCGAGGCGCTGGTGCTGCGGCTGCGGCGCAAGCTGGGCGCGGAGCTGATCGTGACCCGCCGCGGCTTCGGTTACCTGCTGGGCGGGCGCGGATGATCCGGGCATCGCGATGAAGCCCAGCTCGCTGCGGCTGCGGCTGTTGGCCGTGGCGGCCACGGCCATCCTGCTGGCCATGGTCGCCGCGGTGCTGGTGATGGGCCTGATCTTCTCGCGCCACCTGGAGCAGGGACTGTCGCGCGAACTGACCCGCGAGGCGCTGCAGCTCGTGGCCGGCCTGCACGTGGATGCCGGCAACCGGCTGGTGCTGGACGCCACGCTGGCCGATCCGCGCTTCGACCTGCCCGGCAGCGGGCGCTACTGGCAGTTCTCCGGCGACGGCCAGCAGGAACGCTCGCGCTCGCTGTGGGACGAGTCGCTGCCGCAGAACCTCCCGGTCGGTACCGCGCAGTGGACCACCCACAAGATCGACGGCCCGTTCGGGCAGCGCCTGCTGGTGGTCGAACGCACGGTCCGCGTAGAGGGCGGCCAGCGCCTGGTGCACGTGCAACTGGCGCAGGACCTGGCCGAACTGGACGGCGCGCGCCGCGAATTCCGCACCGAGATGGCATTGTTCCTCGGCCTGCTGTGGCTGGCCCTGGTCGCGGCGACCTGGATACAGGTGGACCTGGGCCTGAGCCCGCTCCGGCGCGTGCGCGAGGAGCTGGAAGTGATGCGGCGCAGCCCCGCGGCCCGCCTCGGCGAGAAGCACCCGCGCGAGGTCATGCCGCTGGTGGCGGCGATCAACCAGTTGGCTGAAGCGCGCGAGAGCGATCTGGCGCGGGCGCGCAAGCGCGCCGCCGATCTGGCGCATTCGCTGAAGACGCCGCTGGCCGCGCTCGGTGCGCAGAACCGGCGCGCACGCGAAACCGGCGCGGCCGAAGCCGCCGACGGCATGGACCGGGCCATCGCCGCCGTCGCCGCGGCGGTGGAGGCCGAACTGGCGCGCTCGCGCGCCGCCGCCATCCGCGGCCGCCACCAGTCCATGCGTTCGCGGCCGGGCGAACTGGCCGAGCGCGTGTTCGGCGTCATCGAACGCACCGAGCGCGGCGCGCGCATGGTGTTCGAGAACGAGGTCGATCCCGCGCTCGAACTGCCGGTGGCCGCGGAAGACCTGATGGAAATGCTCGGCGCGCTGCTGGAGAACGCGGTGCGCTTCGCCCGCCGTCGCGTGCGCATCCGTGCGGAGCAGGCGGTGGACGAGACCGTGCTGTTCATCGAGGACGATGGCGAAGGCCTGGACATCAGCGCCGAGCAGGCGTTGATGCGCGGCGGCCGGCTGGACGAAGCCAGCCATGCGCACCACGGCCTGGGGCTGGCCATCGTCCGCGATCTGGTCGAGGCCACGCAGGGAACCATCGTGCTGGACCGCTCGGCGCTGGGCGGCCTGGAAGTGCGCCTGGGGTGGCCGCAGGCCTCCTGAGCCTGCCGCCGCGCCGCTATCAGCGGAATGTCAGCTGCACCTGCCTATAACGCGATCAACCTTGGGGTTGAGGCAGTGTGATCATGAGGACTGTGTCAGGTGTTTTCCGCACCGGTATGCCATGGGGACGCCACCGTGGATGCCTGTGCGCGGCGGAGCGGGCTGCCGCCAGGGCGTATGAGATCGGGGGTACAGGGGCCGGCAGCGGCTTCAAGGTGAAGGCGCAGTCCATCCGCGCCCGCGCCAGCCACGACGTGCACTGGAGCCGCCCCGCGCTGGGGGTGGGCTGGGAATTCGCACCCGGCATGGAGGCGGCGCCGGGTACCGGCTACGGCGTTGCCGACGGCCACGGCGGGCATCGCCTGCATGGCAGCCACGACATGAAGCTGGCGCTGAAATGGGAATTGCCCGATGTGCTGCCGGCTTCCCTCGACTGGGCGGTCGAGCCGGAAATCGTGCTGCCCACGGGCAGCCGCTCGGCCGGGATGGGCGGCGAGGGCACGGACATCGCCGTGCCGCTGCGGGTGAGCCGGCAGCAGGAGCGGATGTTGGCGACAGCACGGCTGGCATGGGTGAAAACGCCAGGGGAAGACGCAGGCTGGAGCGCGGGCGCACTGGTCGAATGCGAAACCGCGCCGGCGCTGTGGCTGGGCCTGGAACTGCTGCACGAAGCACCGGGCCCGACCGAGGCGTTCCGGCGCGGCAGCCTCGGCTTCCGCCGGGAGCATTCGCCGCGCCTGCTCGTGTTCGGCGCGCTCGGCCGCAGCCGGCGGCGCAGCGCCGACGACGAACACTCCGTCCGCGTCGGCTTCGAGTACGCCTTCAACTAGAACTTCCACGGCAAGGCGGGCCGGTCATGCCCGCTGCCGGACCGTTGCCAAAAACAGGAGCTGGAACCCATGAAGAACGAAACATACAACCGCGGGTCGATCGTGCTGCACTGGCTGATGCTGCTGCTGTTCGTGCTGACCTACGCCACCATCGAACTGCGCGTGATCTTCGACAGGGGCACGCCGCCGCGCGATCTGATGAAGAGCCTGCACTTCTCCATCGGAATGTTGATCTTCGCGCTGGTGTGGGTGCGGCTGCTCGTCCGCACGCTGACGCCCGCACCGGCCATCGTCCCGGCGCCGCCGGCCTGGCAGCGCTGGGCGGCCACGTCGGTCCATGCGCTGCTGTATGCCTTCATGATCGTCCAGCCGCTGATGGGCTGGCTGGTGCTGAGCGCGGCCGGCAAGCCGGTGCCTTTCTTCGGCCTGGTCCTGCCGCCGCTGATGGCGCCGGACAAGCCGTTCGCCGGCACGCTGGAAGAAGTGCACCAGACCATCGGTACGTTCGGCTATTTCCTGATCGGTGCGCATGCGTTGGCCGCACTGGTGCACCACTACGTGCTGAAGGACAACACGCTGCGGCGGATGCTGCCCGCCGGCAGGCGCCGTGCCGGCGCCGCGCCTGCCGATGCGCGCGGCGCGTAGCGGATGAAGCGCGCGGGTGCTGTGCCGACGTGGCTGGTGCTGCTGTCCGCGCTCCTGCCGGGCAGTGTCGCGGCCGCGTGCGCACCCGCCGCGGAGGCGGCGCGGCAACTGCGCTGCGGCAGTGTTCCGGTCGTGCTCGGCGCACTGGCCGGGGCCTGGCGCGATGGATTCGCGGCCGCGCAGCCGGAGGCTGCTGTCGCCTATCCGCAGCCCTATGGACCACCGCAGGGACGACTGGATCCGCAGTTGGCCGGCTTCCTGCGCGGCGCCCTGGATTTCGCCTTCCTGACCCGCGACCTCGCCGAGGCGGACCTGGCCACCTTCGGCCACCACCATGGCGGCGGCGAACCGCTGCGGCTTCCCGTCGCCGGCGGCAGCTGGAACCGGTTCGGCCATGTCGATCCGGTCGCGGTGGTCGTGCACGTCTCCAACCCGCTGCCATCGCTGGATCTTGCCCAGCTGGAAGCGGTGTTCGCCGAAGGCGGCGCGGATATCTCGCGCTGGGAGCAACTGGGTGTGCAGGCGTGGAGCGGGCGGCCGATCCGTCTTGCCGGAGGCGGTGCGTGGCAGGCGGAGGAATCGGCGCGCGCGTTGTTCCTGCGGCGCCATGTCTTCGCGCGCCCGGCAGGCGCACGCGGTTGGCGGGCCGCGCCGGACAGCGGCGATGAGTCGGACAATGTGCAGCGCGTGGCGGCCGATCCCCAGGCGATCGCATTCACCGGGCTGGGACATCTATTGCCAGGCACGCGTGCGCTGCCGATCGCGCCACATCCGGGCGCCGCGCCGGTCGTGCCGGACCGCGAATCGGTGGCATCCGGGCGCTATCCGCTCGCGCGGACGGTGGACCTGCTGCTGCCGCGCGATGCCCGGGGCCGCATCGACCCGGTCATGGCGCGGTTCGCGGCCTTCCTGCTGAGCGATGCCGGACAGGCGATCGTCGCGGCGCAGGAGGCCTTTCTTCCGCTGGACGAATGCAGGCGCCGGCAGTCGCTGGCATGGCTGGCGGCGGGCTGGAGCCCGCAGCGGCAAACGCAGTGCGCGGGGGAATGAGGCGTTCCGGCGCCGCTTCGCGGTGCCGGACGAACTGCCATGGAGGTGGGTTCAGCGCCCGCCCAGTACCGCCTCGATGGCGGCGACCAGCTCCGGGTCCGGAACCATGCCCTGCACCTCGCTGCGCGCACGCACGCGGCCTTCGGCGTCGAGCAGCACCAGCACGCTGGTGTGGTTGATGCTGCCGTCCTCGCGGAAGCGGTAGTGCACGTCCAGCAGGTTGGCGAGGGCGCGTACGTCGCCTTCGGCCGGGCGCAGGAAGCGCCAGTCGTCGGGGGCGCGGTGGCGCTGCGCGATCTCGGCCAGCGCGGCGGGCGTGTCGCGCGCCGGGTCGAGGGTGAGCATGTCCACGTCCAGGCGCGCGCGCTGGTCGGCCGGCAACTGCTTCTGCACGGCCTTGGCGTTCTCGATGATCAGCGGGCACATCAGGTGGCAGTTGCCGTAGAACATCGACACCAGCTGCGGGCGGCCGCGCAGCGACGTCCATGGCACGGATCGTCCGTGCTGGTCGGTGAGCGCGACCTGCAGGTGGTACAGCGACTGGCCGGGCAGGGCCGCCGCCGGCGTGGTTGGCGCATCGGCGGCATGCAGCGCGGGAGACATGCCCAGCGCCAGGCCGAGCAGCAGGAAAGCGAAGGGTCTGTTCATGGCTGGCTCCTTGCGCAGCGGAAACCGAGATTGCCCAGGGTGGCGCCGGGTTGCAGCGCGGACAGCAGCACGAAGCGCTTGACCACGCCGTAGTCGCCCGGGTCGTTGAAGGCCATGGCGCTGGCGCCGCAGTAGCGCAGTGCGTCGCCGTCGTCCTGGCCGCGGCGGTCGCTGTCGGCCAGCAGCGAGGCGAAGTCCTCGCTCCATTCCCAGTACGCGCCGTGCAGGCCGTGGACGCCGTGGACATTGGCGGGCGCGCCGGCGGCGGCGTCGGGCGCGCGTGGCGTGCCGTCGTTGACCTGGCGCAGGCGCCAGGCGCGGTCGCCGCGCGCGTCGCGGCGGGTGGCATCGGCCGCGGCTGCGTATTCCCATTCGAGGAAGGTCGGCAGGCGCGCCTGTTCCGCACGGCAGTAGGCGTCGGCCGCGTACCAGTTGACGTGGGTCACCGGCGCCTGCGGGTCGAGGCCTTCGCCGGGCGCATCGGGCCGCGCCCAGTGGCCGAGGTAACCGGGACTGGAGAAGATCGCCGGCACCCGGTCGCGCCGCCACTGCGGGTTGCGCGCCAGGAACGCGGCGAACTGCGCGTTGCTGACCGGGCGTGCCATCAGCGAGAAAGCCGCCACGCTCTGCGTGGCGGACGTCTCCTCGAAACGCACGGAGGAACGGAACGCTCCGCCGGGAATGTCGCGGTAGCCGGCATCGGCCTCCATGGCACCGGCCGCGGCCGGTGCCAGGAGCAGCAACAGGAGGAGCGTGCGTTCCATCTGCGTTGGCCTCGTTTACTTGTACTGGCTGCCCTGCGGCACGCCTTCCTTGTAGTCGATGTCGTGCTGCTGGCCGGTGTAGATTTCCGGGTTCTTCTCGCCCTCGACCTTGAGGATGCCCAGCGAGCCCTTGTGGAAGGTGCGGAAGATGCTGTGGTCCACCAGCACGAAGTTGCCGGGCACGTCGGCCTTGAACTCGACGATGGCCGAACCACCGGCCGGGACCAGCGTGGTCTGCACGTTCTCCTGGTACTTCGTGCCGCCCTCGGTATAGACCTTGTCGAAGATCTCGCCGATGACGTGGAAGCTGGACACCAGGTTGGGGCCGCCGTTGCCGACGAAGATGCGGATCTTCTCGCCGGCCTTGGCCGTGAGCGCCTTGTCGCCCTGCAGCGAATCGACCGAACCGTTGAACACCACGTAGGTCGGGTGTTCGTCGATGGCCTTCTCCAGGCTGAAGGGCTGCAGGCCCGGTTCGCCGTGCGCGCCTTCGGTGTAGAAGTCGCCCTGCACCACGTAGAACTCCTTGTCCACCGGCTCCAGGCCTTCCTCCGGCTCGACCAGGATCAGGCCGTACATGCCGTTGGCGATGTGCATGCCCACCGGCGCCATCGCGCAGTGGTAGATGTACAGGCCCGGGTTGAGCGCCTTGAAGGTGAACTGCGTTTCCTTGCCCGGCAGCGTGAACGTGGCCTCGGCGCCACCGCCCTGGCCGGTGACGGCATGCAGGTCGATGTTGTGCGAGAAGTGCGAGCTGTGGTGGTTCTTCAACTTGAACTCCACCGTGTCGCCCTTGCGCACGCGGATGAAGCTGCCCGGCACCGTGCCGCCGAAGGTCCAGAAGTTGTAGTCAACGCCGTCGGCCATGCGCATGTTCTTCTCGACCATTTCCAGGTCGACGACGACGTGGGCCGGCGTCTTGCGCGTGATCGGCGGCGGTGCGAACGGCGGCGCGGTCAGCACGGCCTGGATCGTTTCCATGGGCGCTTCGGCGGCGGGCTTCTTCGCCGCGAAGGCATTGCCGGCGAAGGCGGCGGCGATGGCGCCGGCGAGTGCGCAGGCGACGAGCGGGTGTTGCAGGCGCTTCATGACACTTTCCCGTGAATGGCCTTTGGCCGATGGGTTCATGTTCCCGGCCGCCCCCTGGCGCAGCGTTGATCCTGATCAATCCGTGGCCGCCGGAAAGGCGCGAAAACCGGGCAACAGCGCGCTGCTTGACTAATGTCAAAGGGTCGCCGCGGACGGGCTATGCAGCGGGCGCCTGCGGCTGCCAGGCCATGGCCGAGCGCCAGCAGCGCCACAGCGCGGACGCGGCATGGAGCCAGGCCAGCAGCACCAGCGCGCCGGCCGCCCGCGCCAGCTCCGGCCACAGGCAGGCCGCGACCAGGGCCAGCGCGGCGAGCGCATGCAGCTCCCACGCGCGGCGCTTGTGCGGTTCGCCGGAAAGGCTGCCGACACCGGGCACGCGCGTGCCGCGGGGCATGCGCCGGCGCAGCTCCATCCACGCCAGGAAGCCGGCGATCTCCAGCAGCATGCCCAGCATCAGTGCGGGAAAGCCCACCGCCAGCACCAGCACGCCGGCGAGTACGCCGTTGCCGGGCAGCGGCATCGCCAGCGCCGCGCCGGCGAGCGCCACCGCGCCCAGCGCCCAGAAGCGCCGCAACAGGGTTCCACGCCGGTGCGGCGCACGCAGCTGCATGGCGATGACGGCGGCGGAGAACAGCAGCAGCGGCACGGCGGGCAGGGTGCGCACCAGCGGAATCGGCAGTGCGATGCCGACGGCCTCGGCGAGCACCACCAGCAGCACGCCGCCAAGCAGGAGCAGCCAGCCCCACAGCCACGCTGGCGGCAGCGGACGCGTGCCCTGCAGCATCGGCATGACCACGCTGCCTACCGCGGCCAGCAGCCCGAGCACCCAGCCCAGCAGGCCGAAGCCGGCGTGCAGGCCGGTGAGCGGCAGGGCCGGGGCCAGCCATCCCAGGCGCATCGCCAGCAGCGCGCCGCCCAGCCCGATCGCGGCCAGCAGCGCCGCTGCCGCCAGGCCGATGCCGCAGCGGACCGTCCGCGCACCGTTGCCGCGCGCCACCGCGACCAGCACCGCGCCTGCGGACAGCATCAACGTGCCGAGCAGCAACGGCGCGGCGACCAGGCCGCAGCCCGGCGCATGCCACGCGATGGCCGGCAGCAGCAGGGCCACGCCGAGGTTGAATGCGATGTGCAGCAGCGGGACGCCGCGCGCCAACGGCACCGGGCTGCCTGCCGCCACCGGCAGGAACTGCACCAGGCTGCCGAGCATCGCGTTGCCGAGCACCCCCAGGGCGAAGACATGCGCCAGCGCGATGGTGGCCGGCGCATGCAGGGACAGCAGCAGGGCGCCGCCACCGGCCAGCAGCCACGCGCCGGCCAGCACGCCCCAGAGCAGGGCGGTGGCGAGGAAGCGCAGCGGATGCGACGGCGGCGGCGCCTGGGCGAAGGCCAGCCCGCTCATGGGGCGGGCGGATCATCCAGCAGGTGCCGCTCGGCCGCGCGGCAGATCAGCAGGCGGGCGCCGTCGTCGGTGGCACGTGCATCGCAGGCGAAGCCCAGTTGCTCCAGCATCGGCAGCAGCGGCGCGGGATACAGCGGTGTCAGCGCCACCAGCACCTGGCCCGGCTGCAGGGTGTGCAGGCGCGCGAGGATGTGCTCCATCGGCTGCGGGGCCGGCAGGCCGCGCAGGTCCAGGCGCAGCGTCGGCGGCGGATCTAGCTGCCCAGCCACAGCAGCCAGCCCAGCGGGTGATGCGCCCGCGCGATGCCGTAGATCTGCGCGAAGCACAGCAGCGCCGCGGCCACCAGCACCGCGCGCGCGAACGTACCGCGTCCCTGCCGGAACGCGGCCATGCCCAGCCCGACATAGGCCAGCAGGAAGGCGATCTTGGCCCACAGCCAGCCGTTGGCGAACAGCCCGGCCGGCAGGATGGTCAGCAGCATCATTGCCGCGGTCAGCAGCACGGTATCGACGGTGTAGCTCAGGTAGCGCACCGCGCCCAACCGCGGCCAGCGCATGCCGGCCAGCAGCGCCAGCGCCCGCAGCGCGAACAGCGAGCCGCTGGTCATCGCCGCGCTGATGTGGACCAGCTTGATGTCGGGGTAGAAGACCAGCATCGCGCTCATCCCGGCCGCCCGTCCGCGCGCGGCGCGAGGTAGATCCGGCCGATCCGCGCCACCCACGGCGCCAGCGCCAGCAGCCAGCCGAAGGCGGCCGCCGCCTGCCATGCCAGGGCATCGGGCGCGATGTCGGCGACGATGCGCATCACCGCCACCGCCTGCAGCAGGCCGAAGGCGAACCAAGCCACCTTCGGCATAACCAGCGCACGCCCGGAATGGCCCTGCGTCACCCGCGTCACCATCGCCACCAGCAGGCTGCCGAAGAAGCCGATGAACAGCGCATGCATCGGCGCGCGGCCCAGCACGAATTCGCCGCTGGCCAGGTAGGTGACGCTCTGCACCAGGTACAGCGCGAAGGTGACCGGCAGCCACGCGGTGCCGATGAACAGCACCGCCAGCAGGCCGGGCATGCGCCCGCGCGGCCACCAGCGCCACACCGCCCAGCCGGTCAACAGCAGCAGCGGCACGTCGGCCAGCCACAGCCATGCGTAGCCATGCACCAGTTCCAGGCCCAAGTGCGCCAGCAGCAGTGCCCAGACCGCGCCCAGCCACGGCAGCGGCCGCCACGGCCGGTAGCCGGGCACGACATTGCCGGCGAAGAACGGGAACATGCGGTGCGCCACGGTCACGTACACCGGCAACAGCAGGCCGAAGCCGCCGAGCTTGATGCTGGCGAACGCCCAGCTGGGCGAGGCGCCGAGCATGAAGGCGGCGAACATCGCCAGCCCCAGCCAGCCCAGCACCAGCCCGGCGAAGCACGAGCGCGCGTGCCAGGTGCGGCCTTTCTCGTCGGCCAGCAGCCGGCCCAGGGTGAACAGCGCCGAGGTCCAGCCGGCCAGCGCCATCCACAGCCCGACGGTCAGCCCTGCCTGCCATCCGGCCGCGCCCAGCAGGATCGCCAGCTGCCCGCCCATCAGGCCCAGGCCCACCGGCACGTAGCGCCAGCGCTCCAGTTCGGGCAGGCCCATCCAGCGCGGGAACACGGTCAGCAGGAAGCCGAAGATGAAGCTGGGCAGCACCAGGTACTGCATCACGAAGGCATGCAGCCAGCCGGCGGGGACCGCCAGTTCGGGCATCGTCCAGCCGCCCCAGCGCGCCGCCGCCAGCCACAGCGCCCACCAC
>NZ_LDJG01000031.1 GCF_001431425.1 Stenotrophomonas nitritireducens | reverse complement strand
CAGCGTCAGACGTGGATAAGAGACAGGGCATGAACGCTCCCACCCCGCCCCCCGCACCCGTGGTCTCCGGCAACGATCCGCTGCGCGAGCCGGCGCTGTACATCAACCGCGAGCTGTCGCAGCTGGACTTCAATTTCCGCGTGCTGGCGCAGGCGACGGACGAGCAGGTGCCGCTGCTGGAGCGGCTGCGCTTCCTGTGCATTTCCTGCACCAACCTGGACGAATTCTTCGAGATCCGCGCAGCGGCGGTGCGCCACGCACAGGAATTCGGCCTGCCGCCGGCGCCGGACGGGTTGAGCCCGCAGGAAATCCTGACCGCCATCCACGACCGCGCCGCCGAACTGGTGGAGCAGCAATACCGCTGCTGGAACGAGGTGCTGCGCCCGGCCCTGCAGGAAGCGGGCATCGGCATCCTCTCGCCCTCGACCTGGACCGCGCGCCAGCGCCGCTGGCTGCGCGCCTATTTCCGCAACGAGATCATGCCGGTGCTCTCGCCGCTGGGGCTGGATCCGTCGCATCCGTTCCCGAAGATCCTCAACAAGTCGCTGAACATCGTCGTCGTGCTCAAGGGCACCGACGCCTTCGGCCGCGCCGGCCACCTGGCGCTGGTGCGCGCGCCGCGCTCGCTGCCACGCATCATCCAGCTGCCCAGATCGCTGGGCGGCACTCAGGACTTCGTGCTGCTCTCGGCGGTGCTGTCCACCTTCGTCAACGAACTGTTCCCCGGCATGGACGTGCGCGGCGCCTACCAGTTCCGCGTCACCCGCAACTCCGAGCTGGTGGTGGACGAGGAAGAAGTAGAGAACCTGGCGCTGGCGCTGCGCGACGAACTGGTCGACCGCGGTTACCGGCCGGCGGTGCGGCTGGAGATCGCCCACGACTGCCCGCGCCCGATCGTGCAGACCCTGCTGCAGAACTTCGGCCTGTCCGAGAACGCGGCCTACCGCATCGACGGCTCGGTCAACCTCAACCGCGTCATCCAGGTCTACGACCTGGTGCAGAGGCCGGACCTGAAGTACCCGCCGATGACCCCACGCGTGCTCAAGACGCCGGAGGGCATCTTCGAGATGGTGGCGCGCGACGACGTGCTGCTGCACCACCCGTTCGATTCGTTCAGCACCGTGCTGGAGCTGATCCGCGAAGCGGCGGTGGACCCGAACGTGCTGGCGATCAAGCAGACGCTGTACCGCACCGGCAAGGATTCGGGGATCGTCGAGGCGCTGATCCAGGCCGCGCGCAACGGCAAGGACGTGACCGTGGTGGTGGAGCTGCGCGCGCGCTTCGACGAGGAGGCCAACCTCGGCCTCGCCGATCGCCTGCAGGATGCCGGCGTGCAGGTGGTCTACGGCGTGGTCGGCTACAAGACCCACGCCAAGATGCTGCTGATCGTGCGCCGCGAAGGCCGCAAGCTGCGCCGCTACGTGCACCTGGGCACCGGCAACTACCACAGCGGTACCGCGCGCGCCTACACCGACCTGAGCCTGATCACCGCCGATCCGGACATCGGCAACGACGTGCACCAGTTGTTCCAGCAGCTGTCCGGGCTGGCCTCGAAGATGAAGCTGGAGTGCCTGCTGCAGTCGCCTTTCACCCTGCATGCCGGCCTGCTGCAGAGGATCGAGCGCGAGACCCGGCTGGCCCTGGACGGCAAGCCGGGGCGCATCATCGCCAAGATGAACGCGCTCAACGAGCCGCAGGTGATCCGCGCGCTGTATGCCGCCTCGCAGGCCGGCGTGCAGATCGACCTGATCGTGCGCGGCACCTGCACCCTGCGGCCCGGCGTGGAAGGGGTATCGGACAACATCCGCGTGCGTTCGATCGTCGGCCGCTTCCTGGAGCACAGCCGCGTCTACTGGTTCGGCAACAACGGCGCGCCGGAACTGTTCTGCGCCAGCGCCGACTGGCTGGAGCGCAACCTGCTGCGGCGCGTGGAGACCTGCTTCCCGATCCTGGACAGCGATCTGGCCCGGCGCATCTACCGCGAGGTGCTGCAGAACTACCTGGACGACAACCTCAACGCCTGGGAGCTGCAGGCCGACGGACGCTACCGCAAGTGCTCGCCGCAGCCCGGGCAGCCGCCGCATTCGGCGCAGCAGGCGCTGCTCGAAGCGCTGTAGGACGCCTGCGGCCCCGGTGTAGGAGCGGCTTCAGCCGCGAACAGGCTTTCCCGGCCATCCAAACCGGCGTTGCGGGCGGAAACATCGGTGGGAAGTCCCCTTCGCGGCTGAAGCCGCTCCTACGCAAGGCGCCGTCCGCATCGCGCGGGGTGACACGCGCCCCCGACCATCCACTACCATTCCGCCATGCCCCAGTCCTCCCAGACCTTCCCCCCCCTGCAGGACGGCGACCTGCTGGCCGCCATCGACCTGGGCTCCAACAGCTTCCACATGGTCATCGCCCGCTACCTGCTCGGCCAGCTGCGGGTGGTCGACCGCCTGCGCGAGACCGTGCGCATGGCCGACGGGCTCGACGGCAAGGGCGGGCTGTCGGCCGAAGCCCGGCAGCGCGCGCTCGAATGCCTGGCCCGCTTCGGCCAGCGCATCCGTAACATCCCGCCGTACCGCGTGCGCGCGCTGGCCACCAACACCGTGCGCCAGCTGCGCTCGCCGCTGTCGTTCCTGATGCCGGCCGAAACCGCGCTGGGCCACGCCATCGAGGTGGTCAACGGCCGCGAGGAAGCGCGCCTGATCTATCTGGGCGTCGCCCATGCGCAGCCGCCCAAGCCGGGTCAGCGCCGGCTGGTGATCGACATCGGCGGCGGCTCCACCGAGTTCATCATCGGCAGCGGCATGCAGCCGCTGGAACGCGAGAGCCTGCAGGCCGGCTGCATCGCCAGTACCCGCCGCTTCTTCCCCGGCGGCAAGCTGAGCAAGAAACGCTGGAAGGACGCGCTGACCGAGATCGGCGCCGAGTTCCAGCCGTTCGCCGCCAAGTACCGGGCGCTGGGATGGGACGAGGCGCTGGGCTCGTCCGGCACCCACAAGGCGATCAGCGAGATCTGCGCGGCGATGAAGCTGAGCAAGGGCGCGATCACCGCCCAGGCGCTGCCGCTGCTGCGTGATGAACTGCTGCGCGCCAAGCACATCGACGACATCAACCTGCCGACCCTGGCCAGCGAACGCCGGCCGATCATCGCCGGCGGCGTGCTGGTGCTCGAGGCCGCCTTCCAGTCACTGGGCCTGCAGAAACTGCTGGTCAGCAAGGCGGCGATGCGCGAGGGCATCCTCTACGACATCATGGGCCGCGCCAGCGACAACGATCCCCGCGACGAATCGGTGGCCGCGCTGACCCGGCGCTACGACATCGACGCCGCCCAGGCGCTGCGCGTGGAAGCCACCGCCCAGCGCCTGTTCGAGCAGGTCGCCGACAGCTGGAAGCTGGATTCGGACGACGCACGCATGCTGGGCTGGGCCGCGCGCCTGCACGAGCTGGGGCTGATGATCGCCCACAGCGGCTACCACACCCATGGCAGCTACGTGATCGAGCACTCGGACATCGCCGGCTTCTCGCGCCAGGAACAGCAGATGCTGGCCGCATTGATCCGTACCCATCGCCGCGGCGTGCCCAAGACCGCCTTCGACGCCCTGCCCGACCGCCTGCTGCTGCCGGCCCGGCGTACCGCCGCGCTGTTGCGGCTGGCGGTGCTGCTGCACCGCTCGCACGAGGACGACCCGATCCCGACGCTGGAACTGAGCGTGGACGGCGACGCCCTGTCGCTGGTGCTGGACAAGACCTTCATCGATGCCCGCCCGCTGCTGCGCGCCGATCTGGTCGGAGAGAACGAGGGCATGGCCAGTCTGGGCATCGTTTTTCGGCCGTTCGTCGCCTGACATCCGGGCCCCAGGCGCTGTCATACGCCTGGCATCCCGCTGACACCCACCTGCCACAGCCCGCCGCCACTCTTTGCGCCAAAAGGGAGGCCGCCATGCGCTATGCCATCGTCACCGAGACCTATCCGCCGGAGGTCAACGGCGTTGCCCTGACCGTGCAGAGCCTGGAGCGCGGCCTGCGCGCCCGCGGCAACGACGTGGACGTGGTGCGTCCCCGCCAGCCGCAGGACGCCGCCCAAGCGCATGAGCTGCTGGTGCAAGGCGTGGCGCTGCCGCGCTATCCCGGCCTGCGTTTCGGGCTTCCGCTGCCCTACCGACTGGCGCGGCACTGGCGCCGGCAGCGTCCCGACGCGGTCTATATCGCCACCGAAGGCCCGCTGGGCTGGTCGGCGCTGCGCGCCGCGCGCCGGCTCGGCATCCCGGTCGCCACCGGCCTGCATACCCGCTTCGACACCTACCTGCCCGATTACGGCGCGGCCTGGCTGCAGCCCGTCGCTCTGCGCTGGATGCGCCGCTTCCACAACCAGGGCGATGCCACGCTGGTGCCCACCCGCGAACTGCAGGGCTTCCTGGAAGGCAATGGCTTCCAGCACCCGCGCCTGCTGGCGCGCGCGGTGGATGCCTCGCAGTTCACCCCGCGGCAACGCGATGAAGAACTGCGCCGGACATGGGGGCTGGAAGCGCACGGGTTGGCGGTGATCCATGTCGGCCGCATCGCCGCGGAAAAGAATCTGGGCCTGGCGATACAGGCGTTCCGCCGGATCCAGCAGCAGCGCCCGGACGCACGTTTCGTCTGGGTCGGCGACGGACCGCTGCGCGGGCGCATCGCGCAGGAGAATCCCGACTTCGTCTTCTGCGGCATCCAGCGCGGACGGGAACTGGCGCGCCATTTCGCCAGCGGCGACCTGTTCCTGTTCCCGAGCCGCAGCGAGACCTTCGGCAACGTCACCCTGGAAGCCATGGCCAGCGGCGTGGCCACGGTCGCCTTCAACTACGGCGCCGCACGTGAACATCTGCAGAGCGGGTACAGCGGCGTGGCCGTGGACAACGACGAGAACTTCATCGACGCGGCGCTGCGCCTGGCCGGCGACGACACCCTGCGCACACCGCTCGGAGCCAATGCCTGCCTGGCGATGCAGCGGCTGCACCCGGACCACGTGGTCGCCGAATTCGAGGCACTGCTGCACGAACTGTCGCAACGGAGACGTGCCCATGCCCTTGCTGCCGCCTGACGGCCTGCTCGCCCGCGAAACCCGCTGGTGCCGGCGGGCGAACCACTACTGCCGCCGTCGCCGCATCCGCACCCTGTTCGCGGTCGTCAGCCGCCTCGGCGACGGCGTGTTCTGGTACCTGCTGATGGGCGCGCTGGTGCTGGCAGACGGCATGGACGGCCTGCGCGCATCGGCGCACATGGCCGCCACCGGCGTGGTCGCGCTCACCCTGTACAAGGCACTCAAGCGCTGGACCCGGCGCCCGCGCCCGTTCGCCGCCGACCTGCGCATCCGCGCCTGGGTGGCGCCGCTGGACGAATACAGCTTCCCCTCCGGCCACACCCTGCACGCCGTGTCGTTCAGCGTGGTCGCACTGGCCTACTACCCGTGGCTGGCGCCGCTGCTCCTGCCGTTCACCGCAGGCGTGGCGCTGTCGCGCGTGGTGCTCGGCCTGCACTATCCCAGCGACGTGCTGGCCGCTACCGGCATCGCCCTGCTGCTGGGGACCGCCTCGCTGCAGCTGATGCCGCTGCCGTTCTGAGGAGAGGGGCGGCCACCGGCCAGAAGCGCGCATCTGCCGACGACCCTGCGGATGCCGGCCAGCGGCCGGCACTGCCGGATGTGTCCGGAGGAATGCCCCCGAGTCGGGAAGCGGCGGGGAGATGGCCGATGGCAGGCGCGCCCTCGGAGTGCGGCGCAGACCGCGGAGCAGCAGTGCGACTGCGATGACGCGTCTTCGCGCAGTTGGCCGGCACCGCCGATGGGGTCGCGGTATTGCCCCTACAATGGCCGCCATGACCACGCTGTTCATCTCCGATCTGCATCTGGACCCCAGCCGTCCGGCCATCACCGAACTGTTCCTGGATTTCCTGCGCGGGCAGGCACGGCAGGCCGAGGCGCTGTACATCCTCGGCGACCTGTTCGAGGCCTGGATCGGCGACGACACGCCCTCCGCCGCCGCCGATGCGGTCGCCGCCGCGCTGCGCGAACTGGCCGACGCCGGCGTGCCGGTATTTTTCATCCGCGGCAACCGCGACTTCCTGGTCGGCGAGGACTATGCCCGCCGCGCCGGCATGCGCATCCTGCCCGACCCCTGCGTGATTCCGCTGTACGGCAAGCCGGTGCTGCTGCAGCACGGCGACCTGCTGTGCACCGACGACACCGCCTACCAGGCGTTCCGCGCGCAGACCCGCGACCCGGCCTTCATCGCCCAGTTCCTCGCGCAGCCGCTGGAAGCGCGCATCGCCTTCGCACAGAAGGCGCGCGCGGCCAGCCAGGCGCACCAGTCGGAGATGAAGGAAGGCGACCGCGCCCGGTTCGAGACCGTCACCGACGTGGCCCCGGCCGAAGTCGTCGCCACGTTCCGCCGCTATGGCGTGGACACGATGATCCACGGCCACACCCACCGCCCCGCCGTGCACCGCGTGCAGGCCGGCGACGCCAGCTGCACCCGCATCGTGCTCGGCGACTGGTACGAACAGGGATCGGTGCTGCGGGTTGATGCCGCTGGCTATCAGCTGCAGGCCTTGGTTCCATAGGCCCAAGCCGCTACGGCAAAGCGCTACCATCGACGGACCAATCTGGTCGGGAGGGTGGACATGGCACGAGCGGCAGTCTGGATCTGCACGATGTTGGCGGCGGTTGCCGCTACCGGAATGGAAGCCGCACAGGCCGGCAATGCGGACCAGCCGGTCCCGTTCAAGACCAAGGCGACGGTCTGGCTGGACGAACAGGGCGTTCCGCAGCAGGTTGAAACGCCGGAACAGCTTCCCTCGGCAATCCGCCAGGCCATCGGCGCGCAGATCAAGGAATGGCGCTTCGAGCCCGCCACCGTCGGCGGCCAGGCAAGGAGTGGTGTCACCCACCTGATGCTCGATGCCTGTGCCGTCGAGGGCGCGGCCGGCCAATTGAATCTGGCGCTGGGCTACGTCTATGGCGGTCCCGTGAACAGCCAGAACGCCGCCGGCCTGACGCCACCGCCCCGCTATCCCGTCGACGCGGTCCGCTCGCGCATCCAGGGGACATGGATGGTGACGTACGAGGTACTGCCCGACGGCACCGCGCGATGGATGTCCGTCGACCCGCAGGGCGACACCAATCCGAAGAGGCTCGGTTATTTCGAGCCGGCCCTGCGCCAGTGGGTAAGCCAGCTGCGCTACACGCCGGAGGAAGTGGATGGCCATGCGATAAGCACGGTGGTCCGCATCCCGGTCGGCTTCAGTCTCGACACCAGCCCCAAACCCGCCTCCCGGAAAGAAGAAGCCCGTACCGGCAGGGAATGCGTTGCCGCGATGCAGGCCGAGTCGTCCATGCGGACGGCCAGCGATACGCAGTTCAAGCTGATCAGCGGCGGCAGTTGAGCGGCGATTGCGGCGGCGCCGGCTGTTGCAGGCAGCCGACGCCGCCATGCCGGACGCGACCGCATGCAAGTCTCTTTATTGCGCCGGCAACGCCTTGCGCTGGACTTCGAGGATCGGCAGGCCCGCCTCGGCGGGAAGGCAGATGGCCTGGTTCGGCGTGGTCTTGAGCGCGTCGATGTAGCAGTAGCGTAGACGCCCTTCGTTGCCCTTGAGGCTGTCGCCGATGATGCGGTTGGCTTCGGCCACACCCTCCCGGCACGCTCGATCTACACGACGACCAGCGCGACGCTGGCGTCCCATGCGGCTTCGGCTTCAGGCACGGCGATGCGGCGATTGCTCCCGGCTTCGCCCAGGGTCGCCTTGCCGCGCAGTTCCTGCACCTACACTCGCCAGCGTGGCTACCCGCCGAGCAGGATCAGCGCCAGCGACACCCGCGCGCTTGCCCGGCCGTAACCATGTTCGTATCGCCGCATGGCTTCCCCCTTCGTTCACCGGCGGCCGGAGCATGGCCGGTTCTCCGACTCATCCGCGGCTGGCCAAGGCTCACTGCGGCGGCGGCGGAGACGCCGGGTCGAACGCGCATCCCTTCGCGGTCTTTCCCTCCAGCAGCCACGACACGCTGAACGGATATGCCGTGTCGGACATGCCGTCCGAACAGGGCCCGTGGCGCACGTCCAGGCGGAACGGCTGGCCGCGCTCCTCGCCCGACAGGTGCAGGCCGTCGGCGTCGATGCTGCGCGTGGCCTGCAGCCGGCGCGGCGCATCCATCGTTTCCGGCGTGGTGTAGGCCAACGCCCCGCCTTCCACCTTCACGCCCCAGAACGGCTCGACGCCCGCCGCCTGCAGGTTCGCCGGAAACGTGTCCATGCCCGGGTCCACCTGCGCCGCGGCCGCTTCGCGCGCGGGAGTATCGGCGTCCGGCGCGGCGGGGCTGCATGCGGCAAGCATCGCCATGGGCAGGATCGTCAACAGGAGACGGAAGGGAGGCATGCGGTTCTCCAAGGCTGTGGGGCACGATGGCCGCCATCGTCGCATGCACCGGGTAAACATCATGCGATCCGTGCGGCACGATCATCTGCGGCGTCAGGCGGCGAGGTCGCCCCTGCCCGGCTTCATCATCCAGCCTGTTCGACCAGATCCGCCAGTTCGTCGGCGTCGAAACCGGCCAGCAGACGGGCTTCGAGGTTGAAGGGGCCGTGCAGGTAACCGCCGGCGTATTCGCGCAGCAGTTCCTTGAACCGCGCACGCGGTTCGACGCCGGCGCGCTCGCAGTACCAGCGGTACCAGCGCGAGCCGGCGGCGACGTGCGCCACTTCCTCGCGCAGGATCACTTCCAGTACGTCGGCGGTGGCATCGTCGCCGAGCGAACGCAGCTTGGCGATCATCGCCGGTGTCACGTCGAGGCCACGCGCTTCCAGCACGCGCGGCACCAGCGCCATGCGCGCCAGCCCGTCGTGCGCGGTTTTCTCGCACATTTCCCACAGGCCGTTGTGCGCCGGGAAATCGGCGTAGTCGTGCCCATGCGCCAGCAGACGCTCGCGCAGCAGCAGGAAGTGGCGCGATTCGTCGTCGGCGCAGCTCACCCAGTCGGCATGGAAACTGCCCGGCAGCCCGCGGAAGCGGTACACCGCATCCCAGGCCAGGTCGATGGCGTTCAGTTCGATATGGGCGATGGCGTGGATGAAGGCCGCGCGGCCTTCCGGGCTGCCGAGGCCGCGACGCGGCAGGTCGCGCGGATGCACCAGCACCAGCCGCGCAGGACGGCCGGGCATGCGGATCGGCTCGGGATCAACCGCGTTTGCCGGCAGCTTGAGCTTGCCCGCGCGGAACCGTGCGGCGTAGTGCTGGGTGAGGGCGGCTTTTTCGAGCGGGTCGGCTTCGGCGAGGCAGATGCGGGCTGCATCGAGCAGGTTTGCGGCCTGCCCCTTCCCTTCCTGGGGAAGGTGGCGCGCAGCGCCGGAAGAGGATTGGGTTTCCAGGAGGTTTTCTGCTTGTTGCATTGTCATCGGCATCCAGACCTCGCTGCCTCGTTCGCGCCGCGGCCCACGCCAGCGGCGTGGGCGCTCGATCACATGCGCGCCGGTGGCGCGCAAGCCCTGCGATTCCGCCCCGATGGAAGAAGGGCTTGCAGCGCTGACGGGGTCAGGCGCGACGCTTGTTCTTGGCCTCGTCCGAACGCAGCTGCTGGATGCGCTCGAAGTAACCCGGTTCGATGCCGGTGACGTAGTGGCCGTCGAAGCAGGACGAATCGAACGCCTTCAGTTCCGGATTGCCCTCGCGCACCGCCGCCTCAAGGTCTTCCAGGTCCTGGTAGACCAGCCAGTCGCAGCCCAGGTGCTTCTCGATGTCCTCGACGCTGCGCTCGTGCGCCACCAGTTCCTCGGCGGCGGGCATGTCGATGCCGTAGATGTTGGGGTGGCGCACCGGCGGAGCCGCGCTGGCCAGGTAGACCTTGCGCGCGCCGGCGTCGCGCGCCATCTGCACGATCTGCTGGCTGGTGGTGCCACGCACGATCGAGTCGTCCACCAGCAGCACCACGCGGTTGCGGAACTCCAGGTGGATCGGGTTGAGCTTGCGGCGCACCGACTTAACGCGCTCGCCCTGCCCCGGCATGATGAAGGTGCGGCCGACGTAGCGGTTCTTGACGAAGCCCTCGCGGTACTTCACGCCGAGCACGTTGGATATTTCCAGCGCCGCGTCGCGCGAGGTGTCCGGGATCGGGATGATGGTGTCGATGTCGTGGTCGGGCCTCAGGCGCAGGATCTTCTCGCCCAGCTTCTGGCCCATGCGCATGCGCGCCTTGTGCACCGACACGTTGTCGATCATCGAATCCGGGCGCGCGAAGTACACGTATTCGAAGATGCACGGCGTCTGCTGGGTGGTGGTCGCGCAGACTTCGGCGAACAGCTCGCCGCGCTCGGTGATCACCACCGCCTCGCCCGGGGCGACATCGCGCACGCGCTCGAAGCCGAGCACGTCCAGCGCCACCGATTCGGAGGCCACGATGTACTCGTCGCCTTCGGCATGGCTGCGCTTGCCCAGCACCAGCGGGCGGATGCCGTGCGGGTCGCGGAAGGCGACCAGGCCCAGGCCCAGCACCAGGCTGACCACCGCATAGCCGCCCTTGCAGCGCCGGTGCACGCCGGCCACGGCGCGGATCGCCGCTTCCGGGGTGAGCATGCGCTGCGCGTCCAGTTCGTAGGCGAACACGTTCAGCAGCACTTCGCTGTCCGAATCGGTGTTGATGTTGCGGCGGTCGGCCTCGAACACCTGCTGGCGCAGTGCCTCGGTGTTGATCAGGTTGCCGTTGTGCGCCAGCGCGATGCCGTAAGGCGAGTTGACGTAGAACGGCTGCGCCTCGTCCGTGCCTTCCGAACCGGCGGTCGGGTAGCGCACGTGGGCGATGCCGATGCGGCCCTTGAGCACTTCCATGCGGCGCTCGTCGAACACGTCGCGCACCAGCCCGTTGCCCTTCTCCACCCGCAGCCGGGTGCCGTGCGCGGTGGCGATGCCGGCCGCATCCTGGCCGCGGTGCTGGAGGACGGTCAGGCCGTCATAGAGCTGCCCGGCGACGTTCTGGTTGCCGACGATTCCGACGATGCCACACATGTTGCGCGATCTCCGCTGGGCCGTGGCCCGGTTAACGTGAAGGAGGCCGTGCCTGGCCCGATGGCCCGGTCCGCGCCGGACCGGGGTGATCCGGGCGCACCTGCGCCGGATCGATGTTGGAAGGCCACGCCTTCGCCGGGTCCTGGCGGCTGCCTCCGATCGCGGCCGGCCGGGCGTCTTCGGCCCCTTCCGGCATCGCTCGCGGCAGTCCGCTGCCCGCTTCATGTTCGCTGAGCGCGGCATTATCGCCTGCCAGCACCGCCTTGCCCAAGTCCAGCAGCGGATGTTCCGTAACGGCGGGCAGTTCCGGCAGACGCTCGCGCAGCCAGTCGGCCGGCGACCGCAGCCAGGAAGCCACCTGCGAACGCCGCCACTCCTCGCCGTCGGCCACCGGGGTGAAGCCCAGCACCAGCACCGCCAGCACGGCCAGCAGCACGCCGCGGACGATGCCCAGGCCGAAACCGAGCAGGCGGTCCGGCCCCTTGAGCAGCAGGGTGGAGTCGACCACCCCGCGCAGCAGCATGCCGATCGCAGAGACTGCCAGCAGCACGCCGAAGAAGGCGATGGCATGACCCGCGGCGTACTGGCCCATGCTCGGCACAGCACCGCCGCTCAGCATCAGCGTGGCGGCATGGCCGAAACGGAACGCAGCCCACCCGGCCAGCAGCCAGCCCAGCACGCCGAACACGGTGGCCAGCAGGCCGCGCATCAGCCCGAACAGGGCCGATACGGCGATCAGCCCCAGCAGCAGCAGATCGATCACGGGCGGCGCTGCCGGGGCATCAGATGTGGGAGCGCATCAGGGATGCGGCCGGACCATACCGGCGATGCCGACCTTCGCCGCGACCTGCGCCTTGAGCTGCTCGGCTTCGGCGCGGTTGGCCACCGGCCCGACGCGGACGCGGTTGAGCACGCCGTTGTCGGTGCGCACCTGCTCGACGAAGGCGCTGAAGCCGGCCGCACGTACCTTGTCGCGCAGCGCGTTGGCGTCGGCCGGCTGGCCGAACGCGCCCAGCTGCACGGCGAAACCGACATTGCTGGCCGCCGGCGCGGCCGGTGCGGTGGAGACCGTGGTGGTGGTGCGCTCGGGCACGGCGGGCCTGGGGGCTTCCGGCTTTGGCGCGGCGGGTTTGGGCTGGGCTTCCGGCCTGGGCGCAGCGGCCACCGGCTTGGCGGGCTCCGGCGGCAGGGGCTCGCTGCGCACCGCCGGCGTCGCCGCTGCGGGTGCCGGCGCCGTTGCCGGAGCGGTCTTTGCGGCGACCGGCGCGGCGGGTTCCTTGTCCGCGTCGAGCACCACGACCTGCGCGTTCACGTCGCTGGGGACCTTGCCCGCTTCCAGGCGGATCAGTTCGGCCTGCGCACGGTCGGCGTAGGGACCGATGCGCACGCGCCAGACCGGGCGCCCGTTGATGGTGTCCTGCTGGCGGAAGCCCGGCAGGTTCGACTTCTTCAGATGGGCGATCACCGCGTCGGCATCGGCCTCGGTCGCGTAGGCACCGAAATTCACCACGTAGTTGCCGGCGGCCGCGGTCGGCGGCAACGCACCCGTTTCCGCTGCCGGGGATGCGGCTTCGGCCACGGGCTGTGCAGCCGGCATGCCGGTGGCGCTGCCCGAGGCCAGCGCGTTGGGCGCGACCAGCGGCAGCTCGCGGGTTTCGAACTGGCCATCGGCAGGTGCGTCGGGCGCGCGCAGCGGCACGTCCTGCACGCCGCTGTCCGGCGCCGGCCCCTTGACCAGCATGGGCAGGAAGATCACGGCCAGGGCCACCAGGACGATGGCGCCAATCAATCGCTGTTTCAGGGGAGTATCCACGGCAAGGCGTATGGGCGGCAGGGCGGAATGTCCGGCGATTATATGCGGCGCCATCGCAGGACGACGCCGCCGCAGCTGAACGGGAAGGAGCGTCGCCGGCGCGCCGCTGCGGCCTTCCGGTCACCGCCGCAGCAGCGGCAACACCTCGGCCACGGTATGGAAGGAACCGAACACCAGTACGCGATCGCCGCGGCGGGCATGCTCCAGCGCGGCGGCCAGCGCCTGCTCGACATCCGCGCAGGTGGCGGCGCCAGCGGCGGCGGTGCCGGCCAGCCGCCCGCGCAGTTGCGTGGCGCTTTGCCCGCGCGCGCCTTCCAGCCCGGCCAGGTACCAGCGGTCGATGCGCGCCTGCAGGGCCGCGACCACGCCAGGCGCATCCTTGTCCGCCAATGCCGCGTACACCGCCAGGGTGCGCCCGGCGGCGGGACGTGCCTGCAGCGCAGCGCCGAGGGCGGCGGCGGCCTGGGGGTTGTGGCCGACATCGACCAGCACCTCCACTCCGTCGCGCTCGAACCGCTGCAGGCGCCCGGCGATCTGCGCCGCGGCCACGCCCTGCGCCCATGCCGTACGCGGCACCGGGCGGTCCAGCGCGCGCAGCGCGGCGATGGCGGCGGCCGCATTCGCCCGCTGCACCGGCGCCCACAGCGCCGGCTGCGGCAGTTCGATGCGGAAGGACACGTCGCGCCAGCGCCAGGTGTCGGCATCGATGGCTTCGGCGAAGAAATCGCTGCCGAAACGGATCGCGTTGGCGCCCAGCACGTAGGCGCGGCGCAGCACGCTGGACGGCGGATCGATCTCGCCCAGGATCACCGGCTTCCAGCCGCGGATGATGCCGGCCTTCTCCGCGCCGATGGCCTCGCGTTCGCTGCCCAGCCAGTCGGCGTGGTCGATGTCCACGGTGGTGATGACCGATACGTCGGCATCGACGATGTTGACCGCGTCCAGGCGCCCGCCCAGCCCAACTTCCAGCACGGCCAGGTCCAGGCCGGCGCGCGCGAACACCCACAGCGCGCACAGCGTGCCGTATTCGAAATAGGTCAGCGCGGTGTCGCCGCGGGCATCCTCGACGGCGTTGAAGCCGGCCACCAGCGTGGCGTCGTCGACATCCGCACCGTCGATGCGCACACGCTCGTTGTAGGCCAGCAGGTGCGGCGAGGTGTAGGCGCCCACCGTCCAGCCGGCGGCGCGGGCGATGGCCTCGACGAAGGCCACCGTCGAGCCCTTGCCGTTGGTGCCGCCGACCACGATGCAGCGCTGCGCCGGACGCTCCAGGCCCATGCGCGCGGCCACCTCGCGCACGCGCTCCAGGCCCATCGCGATGGGCTGCGGATGCTGGCGGTCGATATGGGCGAGCCACTGTTCGAGCGTGGCGGGACGTGCGGAGGACATGCGGGATTCCAGGGGGCTTCAAGTGCCGCGCGGGTCGGCGGCAAGGCCGGCCATGATACCGCCGGCGGATGCGGCGCCCGTACCCCCGGACCTGCGCGCTGCCCGTCGGCGGCACGCGCGGGAGCGGCTTCGGTCGCGCCGAGGCTTTCCGGGCAATGCTTCTTCGCGACTGAAGCCGCTTCTTGCGAGGCGGCTCGCGGCGAGAATGCGCCGGAGTCCACGCGGGACCCAGGGCAGCAAGAAGCGGCCTACGGCCCCTGCGTGGAGACACCGGCGACCAGCTGCGGCCGCTGCCGGTCGCGGCGTGCGCGCAGTTCCGCCAGCGACTGGCGGCAGGCTTCCAGGTCGTTGCCGCACAGCACGCTGGTGACCACGAAGCGATACCGGCCGTCGCTGACCAGGCGGTTGCGCACCATCATCGCGTCTTCCAGCTGGAACAGGCTCAGGCCCTCTTCGTCGTGCAGCCAGAAGTTCGCCTGCCGGTCGTACCGGCGGACCAGCGCCAGCGGGCCGATCGTGGCGATCGCTTCGGGAATCTGCAGGAAACCGATCGGATACGGGTCGGCGATGTAGCCGGGCAGCATGCCGTCGGCATCAAGTGCCGGCATCGGCGCCCGGCCACTGCTGCGTTCCTCGAAGAACGGATCGCGTGGCCGCCTTCCAGTCTGCGCCGGCATGTCCCCGGGCAGCGGTTCGAACGCGAACGGCAGCCGGTAGCGCGGCTGGCCGCGGTATTGCGGCGGCACGGTCCAGGCACGGGCCGCCGCCAGCGCCGCCGCGTCCAATGCCGCCACGCCGGACGGCTGTTCGACGCGCGCTCCCGACACCCGCCCACAGGCGTCGGTCTCGATGATCGCGTTGATCGTGTAGCCGAGCAGCCGCCAGAGTTCGGAAGGCGGATAGGACGGTGCGCGGTTTTCCTGCGCGGCGTAGGGCGGACAGGCATCGGCCGGCTGCTGCGCGACCACCGGCACTGGCAGCAACGCCGACAGCGCGACGGGCAGCCAGCGCATCCGCGCCCGTGGGCGTGCCATCACAGCGCCCGGTGCTTGGCCTCGCCGAAAAACGGGGTGTGGTGCGCGCAGTCGTTCAGCCGCACCACTTCCAGGCGTTCCACGTCCGCGCCTTCGAGCAGGTTCAGCGTGGTCGGCGCCTGGCGGAAGCTCCACAGCTTGCCGATCGGCAGGCCCAGCACCTTGCACAGGATCACGCGGTTGACCGCGTCGTGCGCGACCACCAGCAGCGTGTCGTCCTCGCCCAGTCCCTCGGCGGCCCGGGCCAGTCCGCGCCAGCTGCGGTCCAGCACCTGCCGCAGCGATTCGCCGCCGGGCATCAGCACGGTAT
Source organism: Stenotrophomonas nitritireducens (assembly GCF_001431425.1). GTDB lineage: Bacteria > Pseudomonadota > Gammaproteobacteria > Xanthomonadales > Xanthomonadaceae > Stenotrophomonas > Stenotrophomonas nitritireducens. Next base: position 33,962 of record NZ_LDJG01000031.1, on the reverse strand, counting down.
CCGGCTCCTCGCGCCAGGCGCGCAGGCGCGCCGGATCCCGGTCGTTGATTTCACTGGCGAGCAGCCCTTCCCATTCGCCATGGGCGATCTCCTGCAGGTCCGCATCGGTCTGCAGCATCGACTCGCGGGCGCTGCCCAGCGCGGCACGCGCGGTGCTCTGCGCGCGCGACAGCGGCGAGGCCACCGCGCGCGCGATCTCGATCGACTGCAGGCGCTCGCCCAGCGCCCTTGCCTGCGCCTCGCCCACCGGCGAAAGGGGAATGTCGATCTGGCCCTGGTAGCGGCCTTCGGCGTTCCACGGCGTTTCACCGTGGCGGGCAAGCAGGATGCGCATGCAGTTGGGAGTCCGTGGCGGGGCCCGCATCATAGCCTGTCGCCGCCGTGGCGCAGGCTACGGTTGCCTGCGTTACGAATCGATGGCGACTCTCCAGCGCCGCATCGAGCAATTGCAGCCCCGCGCATTTGCCAGCCGACGACAGGGGTTACCATGGCGACCCCATCGGCCGCATGGCATGACGCCCACATGAGGGCCAGTACTTCCTCCGCCCGCAACGTGGCATGAGCAGCGACCCGGTTTCCGTCCCTTCCATCCGCCGGCCCTGGAACGAACGCCTGCAGCCGTGGGCGGCCGCCTTCCTGAGCGCGCTGCTGCACCTGCTGGTGCTGCTGCTCCTGCTGCACTCCACGCCGCCGGTGGTGACCACGCCGCAGGGAATGGCCGGCGGTGGCCGGGTCAAGGTGGATTTCGTCGGCGAAGCGCCGCCCTCCCCACCCACCACCCGCATGCCTCCGGGGCCGAAACCGGTGGATGACCGCAAGCGGCCTTCCAGGCCGGTGGCGCGCCGGCAGGCCGATACGCGCAAGCCAGTGCCGGAGGCCAGGTACATCGAACCTCCGGCCGAACCGGAACACAAGCAGGACAGGAGCGAGGAGCCCCCCACGTCCGAGTCGGCGCGGGCCTCGGCCACGAGCCCGCCTGAGAGCGTCCAGCGCCGGCCGCAGACCTGGACCGGGCGTCCGCCGGGCTGGCAGCCCAAGGAAACCGCGCCCGACGACGGACGCTCTGCCGGGCCGCTCAACCGCAACGGCTACCGCAACGACATGGCCGCCGGCGAGCCGGCCATGGAAGTGGGCGGCTACCAGATCATCTACGACCTGCTCGCCGAGACGCGGCTGCGCACCTGGATGGAGCAGGGCATGAAGGAACTGTCCATCCCCCTGCCCGGCACCAGCTACCTGATGGTCTGCCCGGCGGAAGTCGCGCTCAAGCGCGGCTCCAGCAAGTGCCGCCTGCTCGCCCCCGACGCACCGGAGCTGCAGTCCATCGGCGATGCCCGCCAGGTCGTCACGGTGATGTACGTATACCGGCGCGGGGAACTGGTCTGGCGCGGGCCCGGTCCGTACCGCTGATTCCACGCAGCCAGGGGTGGTGCCCCGCTCTGCAAGGCAGCTGCGGTTCCGTGGCGGCGGGCGGCACCGGTCAGGATTTGTCGGCGAAGCCCCAGCGGGGCGGTGCACCGCTCTACACGGCGGCCGCGGGTCTGTAGCGCCGCGTGGCGCCCGGCGGGGATTTACCGGCGAGGCCCCAGCGGGGCGATGCCCCGCTCTACACGGCGGCCGCGGTTCTGTAGCGCCGGGCGACGCCCGGCGGGGATTTACCGGCAAAGCCCCAGCGGGGCGGTGCACCGCTCTACCGGAGAATGCCGGCCCTGCTCCGCGTGTGTTGGCGGATGCAAAAACCCCGGGCGGTTTCCCGCCCGGGGTTTTCGGACAAACGCAGGCGCGGCTTACTTCGACGCGGCGTCCAGTTCCTTCAGCAGCTGCGGCGCCGGCGCCACTTCCTGCATGATCCAGCGCATGTAGCGCTGGTCCACCGAGATCATGCGGGTCATCACCGGGTCGAACACCCAGTTGCTGGCTACCGACTCCCAGATGCCGTCGAACGCCAGGCCGACCAGGCGGCCATGCGCATCCAGCACCGGCGAGCCGGAGTTGCCGCCGGTGATGTCCAGGTCGGACAGGAAGTCCACCGGCACGCTGCCGATGCGCTTGTCTTCCAGGCCGCCGTAGCGCTTGGCCTTGACCGCGTCGAGCAGCGCCTTCGGCGAATCGAACGGATCGACGCCGGTCTCCTTGGCGGCGACGCCTTCGATGGTGGTGAACGGCTGCTGCACCTTGCCATCCAGGCCGGTGTAGCCCTTCACGTTGCCGAAGGTGATGCGCAGGGAGAGGTTGGCGTCCGGATAGACGAACTCGCCCTTGCTCTGCTTGTAGTCGGCGATGGCCTGCAGGAACAGCGGACGCGCCACCAGTTCCTCGCCGATGCGCACCTTGCGCTGGTGCTCGAGGTCCAGCAGCGCCGGCATCACCGCCACCGCGTACTGGATGGCCGGATCGGTGCTGGCCTCGAACGCGGCCTTGTCGGCATCGAGCCACTTCAGGCGCTCGTCCAGGTTGCCCAGCCGGGTGCCGTCCAGGCGCGCCACCGCGGCCCGTACCGCCGCCTCATCGCCGCCGCCGAGCCATTTGTCGAACGCAGGCAGGCGCTGCGCCGCGGGCAGGCCCACGTACTGCTCCAGCCAGTACTGCTGGAACTGGCGATCCATGGCCGCCACGTAACGGCGGTCCATCTGCTTCAGGCCGCCCTCGATGGCCGGCAGGTCGCGCTCCTGGTACCCCTCTTCGCGCTGCGCGTCCGGCTTGCTCTTCTCGATGGCCAGGCGGTACAGGCGCACCGCGGTGCCCAGGATGCCGGTGCGGTTGAGCATGCCCAGGTCCATGTCGCGGGCCTGATTGGCGCGGGCCTTCCGGCCCAGCGCCTGCAGCTGCGCATGGGCATCGAGCGCCGGCTTGCCGGCGGCGCCCTGGCCGCGCAGCCATTCCAGCACGGCGGCCTCCTCGCGCTGCTTGTGCGCCAGCACGTTGTTGCGCTTGAAGCCGTCCAGCTGGCCGTCGTAGTTCTTGCTGGTGTTGTTCCAGCTGGCCATGTTCGCGGCGTACTTCACCGCGATGTCCTGGTTGCCCTTGCTGGCCGCCTCGACCAGCGCGATCTGGTCCTTGTAGGCCTTGGCGATGGTCGGGTAGGTCCAGTTGGCGGTGTTCTCGAACTCGCTGACCAGCGCGTAGCGGTCGGTGCGCCCCGGGTAACCGGCCACCATCACGAAATCGCCCTCGCCCAGCGGCTGCTCGGCCAGCTTCAGCCAGTGCTTGGGCTGGTAGGGCACGTTGTCGGCCGAGAACGCGGCCGGCTTGCCGTCCTTGCCCACGTAGGCGCGGTAGAAAGAGAAGTCGCCGGTGTGGCGCGGCCACATCCAGTTGTCGACGTCGCCGCCGAACTTGCCGACGCTGCCCGGGGGCGCATAGGCCAGGCGCACGTCCTTGATTTCCAGGTTCTTGAACAGGCGGTAGGTGTTGCCGCCGGAGAAGCTGTACAGCGTGCAGCTGTAGCTGTCGTCGGCCTCGCACTCGGCCACCAGCTTCTTCTCCAGTGCTTCCAGCGCTTCGGTGCGCTTGAGCGGATCGTTGCCGGCGCCGGCGATGGCGGCCCTGGCCTGCGGAGTGACATCGGTAATGTCATCGAGCACGTAGATGCGCGCGTTCGGGCCGGCGCTCAGCTCATCCTTGAAGCTGGCCGCGCTGAAGCCGTCCTTGATCAGGTTCTTCTCGGCGGTGGAATTGAGCTGGATGGCGCCATAGGCGCAGTGGTGGTTGGTCGCCACCAGGCCCTGCGGCGAGACGAAGCTGGCGGTGCAGCCGCCCAGCGCCACCACCGCGCCCATCGGGTCGCCGGTCAGGTTGCTCAGCTGCAGCGGGTCCAGCTTCAGCCCGGCCTTCATCAGCGGCCCGGCGATCTGCGGCAGCTGCTGCGGCACCCACATGCCCTCGGCGGCAGAAGCCGCCTGGGCCAGGCCAAGCCCGGCGACCACGGAAAAAGCGAGAAGATTCAGACGCATGAGACGGTTCCCCGATCGATGTAAACGTCGATTGTAGCGGTTGCAACCGTTGTCGCCGCCCCTGTCCTCCGGTACGGGCGGTTACGGCCGAAAGCATATAATCGGCGCTCTTTCCCACTGCGGTTTTCGGCAATGACACAGAACACGATGCGCGCGCTGGTGAAGCGCGAGGCGACCAAGGGCATCTGGATGGAAGAAGTGCCGGTACCGGTGCCCGGTCCCAACCAGGTCCTGATCAAGCTGGAGAAGACCGCCATCTGCGGCACCGACCTGCACATCTACCTGTGGGACGAGTGGAGCCAGCGCACCATCAAGCCGGGCCTGACCATCGGCCACGAGTTCGTCGGCCGCATCGCCGGGATCGGCCCGGGCGTGACCGGCTACGAAATCGGCCAGCGCGTCTCGGCCGAAGGCCACATCGTCTGCGGCCATTGCCGCAACTGCCGCGGCGGCCGCCAGCACCTGTGCCCGAACACCGTCGGCATCGGCGTCAACGTCAACGGCGCCTTCGCCGAGTACATGGTGATGCCGGCCACCAACCTGTGGCCGATCCCGGACCAGATCCCGTCGGAGCTGGCCGCGTTCTTCGACCCCTACGGCAACGCCGCGCACTGCGCGCTGGAGTTCGACGTGATCGGCGAGGACGTGCTGATCACCGGCGCCGGCCCGATCGGGATCATCGCCGCCGGCATCTGCAAGCACATCGGCGCGCGCAACGTGGTGGTCACCGACGTCAACGACTTCCGCCTGAAGCTCGCCGCCGACATGGGCGCCACCCGCGTGGTCAACGTCGCCAACCAGTCGCTGAAGGACGTGATGGCCGAGCTGCACATGGAAGGCTTCGACGTGGGCCTGGAGATGAGCGGCAACCCGCGCGCCTTCAACGACATGCTCGACTGCATGTACCACGGCGGCAAGATCGCCATGCTCGGCATCATGCCCAGGGGCGCCGGCTGCGACTGGGACAAGATCATCTTCAAGGGCCTGACCGTGCAGGGCATCTACGGCCGCAAGATGTACGAGACCTGGTACAAGATGACCCAGCTGGTGCTGTCCGGCTTCCCGCTGGGCAAGGTGATGACCCACCAGCTGCCGGTGGACCGCTTCCAGGAAGGTTTCGACCTGATGGAACAGGGCAAGGCCGGCAAGGTCGTGCTGAGCTGGAACTGAGGCCTGCCGGCGGGTTTCATGGGGAAACCCCACCGGGCAGCGCCCGGTGCTGCATGGAAAAGGCGCCGCAAGGCGCCTTTTCCGATTGCGGGCGACAAACGACCCGCAGCGCAAGGCATCGTGAACTTCCGTATCCGCGCAAGGTCACATAGCCGTTCCCACGCATGGAGCTACCCGCATATGGACACGCTGTTTCTTTTGGCCGCCCTGCTCGCCTCTCCAGTTGCGGACACCTCTGCATGCCCGCAGATTCCATCATTGCCTGCGCTTGCCTGCGAAGCCACGCCACACGGTTGGTTCTATGCGGACTCCGCACAGGCCGCCCGGCGAGCCGCCGATGACGGCGCCGCCGCCGCGGCCACCTTCCAGCGTTATCTGGGGCGCGCCGCTCCCGCCGGCGCCACGGTAGTCAGCGCCCATTTCCCGAAAGCGCAGCAGGATCTGTTCGCCTCCCAGCATGCCCTGCCTTATCTGCGTGCCTGGATACCGGCCGAAGCCAAGGCGGCCATGATCGAAGAAAGCCTTCGCAAGAGCATGCCCGGCCTGCCGGACGAACAGGTGCGTGCGATTGCCCTTCGCACCAGCCAGAGCGGCGGCGACGTACTACGCCACGAACTGGGCCATTCCCTGTACCAGTCCGCGTTCTGGCCGCGCTCCACGCCGGACGGCTCACGCTATGCAACCCCCGCCCCTGACTGGCTGGACGAAGCCTGCGCCATCCTGATGGAACCGGAAGCGATGTTGGCCGACCGCCGCTCCCAGTTCCGCGCCTTGCTGCGGGAAGCGGCGGCGCAGGTCCATCCGCCGAGCGAATTCCTGGCCAGCCCGCACCCCCTCGCCGGGGCGGACTATCGCGCCCAGCTTGCCGCGCGCAACGGGAGCCAGGCTGCCAACAGCGTCATGACGGCGACATTGTCCGGCGACACCGCCCAAGCCCACGCCGCGTTCTATCTGCAGAGCCTTGCGGTCGCCGACTTCCTGATCGAACGCAGCGGCAGGCAGGACCTGCTGGGCGAAATCAGCCAGGCATTGGCCGATGGCATGAACTTCGACGCCTGGCTGGCGGCAAACGGTCCACGCCATCGCCTGGGTGCCGATATCGAGGCGCTCGACCGGAACTGGCTGGCCTGGGTGGATGCGCAGCGCCACACCATGGCGCCGTGACGGAGCATCGTCCCGGAAACGACAAAGGCGCCATGCGGCGCCTTTGTCATTGCGGCAGTGTCGTCCGCGCTCAGCGCGCGATCTTCACCGTCAGCACCACGCGGCTGTCGGCCAGCTTGCCAAAGTTGTCGCGGCCCTTGCCGTCGGTGCCGTAGTAGCCCAGCGAGACGTTGGCGATGCCGAAGCTGCGGCCGACGCCCACGCCCCAGTCGGTGTAGTCCTGCGCCACGTCGCGGTCGTTGAACACGCTGCGGCCGACGTTGGCGTCGAGGGTGAAGTCGTTCGGCAGGCCCCACTCGCCGCCCACGCCGTAGTACCAGCCGGTGGTGCTGCTGCCCCACACATCGTTGGTGTAGCTGACGTTGACCTTCCAGTTCTGGGCGATGGTGGTGGTGGTGACCAGCTCGTTGTAGGCCATCTCGCTCGCACCCGGGTAGGTGTAGCGGTTGAGCAGGACATCGACATTGACCTTGTCGGCGATGTCGAAGCCATAGCCGACGAAGTAGTCCACTTCGACGTCGGGGCTGCCTTCGCCGAAATCCACGCCGGAGGCGAAGCTGCCGACATAGAGGCCGCTCGACGTGGTCCAGGTGACGCTGCCCTGCACGGTCGGCTTCTCATCGGTCTGCGAGGCGCCGCGGAACAGGTAGTCCGACACTGCGCTGACTTCCCAGCTGATGGGCGACGCCGCATCTTCGGCGCAGGCGGCGAACGGGATGGACATCAGGGCAGCACAGGCAACGGCGGCAAGGCGCTTGCAGGGAATCATGCGGGTCTCCGGGAATGGGGATCGGCGCCGCCATGGCGCAGAATTCACGAATTCTTAACCAAAAAGCACCGCAGCGCCAGAGTTCCGTGCCGGTATCCCCGGATCCGGCCTCCCGCGCCAACCCTCGCTAACCGCCGGCGGACGCCGGAAACACCCCATGGCGCCGCGCCGCCAGCGCGACGACCTGTCCCGCCGCATAGGCGGGCGCATCGGGCGGCAGTTCGACCTCCACGTCCACCTCCGCGGCAGACGTGCGCAGGCGCGCCCGCAGCCGTGCCCGGGCGCCGCTGCGCTGCACCGACAGCACCGTGCCCACCCAGTCGCCGGCATCGCCGACGCGCATGTCTTCCGGGCGTACATAGACTTCCAGTGCGGCCGCCTCGGGCAGGCTCGCCGGCCGCGGCAAGCGCGCGCCCGCGACGTCCAGCACGTCGCCTTCGACCCGCGCCGGCAGGCGGTTGGCTTCGCCGACAAAGCCATATACGAAGGGCGAGGCCGGCCGGTCGTAGACCTCGCCCGGGCTGCCGACCTGCTCGATGCGGCCGCGGTTGAGGATCGCCACGCGGTCGGCCAGCTCCAGCGCCTCTTCCTGGTCGTGGGTGACGAATACCGTGGTCAGCCCGGTGCGGTCGTGCAGTTCGCGCAGCCAGCGGCGCAGGTCGCGGCGCACCTGCGCGTCCAGCGCGCCGAACGGTTCGTCCAGCAGCAGCACGCGCGGCTCGATGGCCAGCGCGCGCGCCAGCGCCACGCGTTGGCGCTGGCCGCCGGACAGCTGCGTCGGATAACGCCCGCCCAGGCCGTCGAGCTGCACCAGCGCCAGCAGTTCCTCCACGCGCGCGTCGATGCGCGCCTTCGGCCAGCGGCCGGCGCCGCGCCGCACTTCCAGGCCGAAGGCGATGTTGGCGCGCACGTCCATGTGCCGGAACAGCGCGTAGTGCTGGAACACGAAGCCGGCGCGGCGCGCCTGCACGCTCAGCGCGGTGGCGTCCTCGCCGTCGAACAGGATGCGGCCCTGCTCCGGCTGTTCCAGCCCGGCGAGCGCGCGCAGCAGGGTGGTCTTGCCCGAACCCGATGGCCCGAGCAGGGCCAGCAGTTCGCCGCTGCGGATGTCCAGGCTGACCCCGTCGAGCGCGGGAAACGCGCCGAAGCGCTTGCCCAGTTGTTGGATGCGGATGTTCATGTCACCTCGGGCGATGCGCGGCGGCCAGCGACTGGCCGTGGCGCCATTCCAGGAAAGTCTTCAGCGCCAGCGTCAGCAGCGCGGTGCCGGCGAGCAGCGAGGCGCAGGCGAACGCGGCGCTGTAGGCGTATTCGTTGTAGAGGATCTCCACGTGCAGCGGCAGCGTGTTGGTGCGCCCGCGGATATGCCCGGACACCACCGACACCGCGCCGAACTCGCCCATCGCCCGCGCACTGCACAGCAGCACGCCATACAGCAGGCCCCAGCGGATGTTCGGCAGGGTCACCTTCCAGAACATCTGCCAGGCGTTGGCGCCCAGGGTCAGCGCCGCCAGTTCCTCGTCGCTGCCCTGCTGCTCCATCAGCGGCATCAGCTCGCGGGCGATGAACGGGAAAGTGACGAAGGTGGTCGCCAGCACGATGCCGGGAATCGCGAACACGATGCGCGGCAGCTGCAGCAACACCTCGCCGGCCAGCGGCAGGTGCAGGCGCAGCCCGTCCTCGATCCACGGCCACAGCCAGCCATCGCGCCCGAACAGCAGGATGAACACCAACCCGGCCACCACCGGCGACACCGAGAACGGCAGGTCGATCAGGGTCACCAGCCAGCGCTTGCCGGGGAAGCGGTGCTTGCTCACCACCCAGGCCGCGGCGACGCCGAACACCAGGTTCAACGGAATCACGATGGCGGTGACCAGCAGGGTCAGGCGGATGGCCGACAGCGCGTCCGGATCGCTCACCGCGCTCCACAGCGCCTGCACGCCGCCGCGCAGCGCCTCGGCGAACACCAGCAGCAGCGGCAGCAGCAGGAACGACAGCAGGAAACCCAGCGCGCCGAGGATCAGCAGCGCCTGCACCCAGCCCGGCTCGGTAGTGACGCTGCGCGGCGTGCGCACCGCCATTTCATCCACGGCATGCACCGGCAGTTCCGATACCAGTTCGTTCATCGCGCGCCCCTGCGCTGCAGGCGCGCCTGCAGGGTGTTGACCAGCAGCAGCACCGCGAAGGACAGCAGCAGCATCGCCGCGGCGATGGCGGTGGCGCCGGCATAGTCGAATTCCTCCAGGCGGATGGTGATCAGCAGCGGCGCGATCTCGGTGGCGTTGGGCAGGTTGCCGGCGATGAAGATCACCGAGCCGTACTCGCCCACGCCGCGCGCGAAGGCGAGCGCGAAGCCGGTCAGCATCGCCGGCCACAGCGCGGGCACGACGACCCGCGCGATGGTCTGCCAGCGGCTGGCGCCCAGCGTGGCCGCCGCTTCCTCGAGTTCGCGTTCGGCTTCGGCCAGCACCGGCTGCACGATGCGCACCACGAACGGCAGGCCGACGAACACCAGTGCAATGATGATCCCCAGCGGCGTGTAGGCGATCTTCAGGCCCAGCGGCTCGAGCCAGCGCCCGACCCAGCCCTGACCACCGTACAGCGCGGTGAGCGCGATGCCGGCCACCGCGGTGGGCAGGGCGAACGGCAGGTCGATCATCGCGTCGAACAGGCGCCGGCCCGGGAAGCGGTAGCGCACGAACACCCAGGCCACCCAGGTACCCATCAGCGTGTTGAACGCCGCCGCCGCGAAGGCGGTGCCGAAGCTCAGCCGCAGCGCCGACAGCACGCGCGGCTCGCTCCATATGCGCCAGATGCCGTCCACGCCCAGCCCGGCTGCGCGCAGGAACACGCCGGCCAGCGGGATCAGCACGATCAGCCCCAGCCAGAACACGGTGATGCCCATGCCGACGCCGAAGCCGGGCAGCACCCGGCGTTGGCGCCGCACGGGCGGCAACGCCTGCGCACCGGCATTCACTTACTTGCCCGCCTGGATCTGGTCGAACACGCCGCCGTCGGCGAAGTGCTCGGCCTGCGCCTTCTCCCACGAGCCGAACGCTTCGCGGATGGTCACCAGCCGCACCTGCGGGAAGCGCGCCACGTCGGCCGGATCGGCCAGTTCGGGGTGGCGCGGGCGGTAGTAGTGGCGCGCGGCGATGCGCTGGCCCTCGGCCGAATACAGGTACTGCAGGTAGGCCTGCGCCACCTCGCGGGTGCCGTGGCGGTCGGCGTTGCGGTCGACCAGCGCCACCGACGGCTCGGCCAGGATCGACAACCTGGGCACCACGATCTCGAACTTGTCCGGGCCCAGTTCCTCCTGCGCGAGGAAGGCCTCGTTCTCCCAGGCCAGCAGCACGTCGCCGATGCCGCGCTGGACGAAGGTGGTGGTGGCGCCGCGCGCGCCGGTATCGAGCACCGGTACGTTGCGGAACAGCGCGCGCATGTAGTTGAGGATGCGTGCGCGGTCGCCGTTGAAGATGTGCCCGGCATAGGCCCAGGCGGCGAGGTAGTTCCAGCGCGCACCGCCGGACGTCTTCGGGTTCGGCGTCACCACCGACACGCCGGCGCGCAGCAGGTCCGGCCAGTCGCGGATGCCCTTGGGGTTGCCCTTGCGCACCAGGAACACGATGGTCGAGGTATAGGGCGCACTGTTGTCGGGCAGGCGCGATTCCCAGTTGGCCGGCAGCAGCCGCGCCTTCTGCGCGATCGCATCCACGTCGTAGGCCAGCGCCAGCGTCACCACGTCGGCCTGGATGCCGTCGATCACCGCGCGCGCCTGCTTTCCGGAGCCGCCATGCGAGGTCTCGATGGTGACGGTGTCGCCATGGGTTTCCTTCCAGTGGCGGGCGAAGGCCGCGTTGAAATCGCGGTACAGCTCGCGGGTAGGGTCGTAGGACACGTTGAGCAGCTGCACGTCGCGGGCGAAAGCGCCACTGGCGACCAGGGTCAACAGGAACGCCAGCGGGGCGAGGCGGGCGCGGAAACGGAAGGTCTGCGTCATGGGGGATGCTCCGTCAGAAGGAAACCTGCAGGCGCGAGAACACGGCCTTCTCGGCAGGCAGGGCGATGCCGCCGGGAGCGGCATCGAAGCGGCTGTGCAGGTAGTTGGTCGCCAGCTTGAGGTTGGCCGTCAGGTACCAGTTCGCGCCCAGCGTCCAGGCCTGCACGCGCGAGGCGGAGACCGACGGGTCGGCATAGAACGGGAACGCCGCATCGTCGATATCCAGCACGCCGTAGCGCGCGGTGAGTTCGAACGCGCCCAGCCCGCCGTTGCTGCCGAATGGCCGGGACGGCGTCGGCCCGCGGTAGCCCGCGTCCTCGCCGGTGAGCACATAGCTGGCGGTGGCCTGCCAGGCGCGGTGTTCCAGCGCCGTACGCCGGCCGTCGCGGGCCACTTCCTGCCGCGAAACGATGTACTCGCCCTGCAGGCCGAACCCGTTGCGGTAGAACCAGCCCTGCGGCGACCAGCGGCGGTGGCTGCCATCGGCCAGCACCGCGCCGCGGTAGCTGAAGAAGGTGGCCTGCCCCGGTGTACGGTAGCGCGGCAGGAAACTGCTGCCGGCGCCATGTTTCCCGCCCGCGCTGGCGCCCAGGCCGAAGCCCAGCCCCGCCCAGGCACTGTCCGTTTCCTTCAGGGGCTCGAAGAACACGCGCCCGGCCACCTCGAGATCGTCGTCCGGATTGCTGGTCGCCGCATCGCGGCCATCGACCGCGCCATTGAACACGCCCAGCGCGTAGCTGAATTTGCCCTTGGCCACTTCGCCCTGCAGCTGCACGCCCAGGTCGCGGTTGGGAGCCAGTTCGCTGGCCAGCGCGCGCTCGACATCGACCAGCGCCGACGACGACTGCAGGCGCTCCAGCCCGACCGGCGAGGTGAACCTGCCCACCCGCACCGTATAGGCCGGATCGAAGCGCAGGTCGGCATAGGCATCGACGATGCCGGCGCTGTCGCCGGCGAACTCCGGGGTGAAACGGTAGGCCAGCAGCCTGCCCAGCGAGCCTTCCAGCGTCGGCCGCGCGGTGCGCAGCAGGAAGGTGTCGTTCTGGCTGTTGCCGCCGAAGAACGCGCGCGCGTCGCCCTGCAACAGGCCGCGCAGCTTCAGTTCGTAATTGCCGTCGCCGGACCTGAATGCCGCGCCCTTCTGGTCGACCGCGATCTTCGGCGCCGCCTTGGCTGCAGTCACGCGCTCCTCTTCCTGCAGCTCCAGGCGGCGTTCGAGGACGCGCAGGCGCTGGTCCAGATCGACCAGGCCGGCGCCTTCGACGGCTGCGCCGCCGGACACGCCGGCCAGGCGTTCCAACCGCTCCAGGCGCTGCTGCAGCTGTTCCACCGTGGGCTGCTGCGCCTGCGCCGATGCCGCCATCCCGCACAGCGCCACGGCCAGGCTGAGGGACAACAGCTTCCTGGTCGGCACGGTGGACGGGAGGGGGGACGCGGTCATGGACGGCTCCTTGATGCAGGCGGGGGATGGAGGGTCGATGCTGCGGGCGCACACGCCGACCGGGAAATGACTTCGGCCGCGGCGCTTATAGCCATTCCCCATGACCTCCAGCACAACCAGGTGGCGCCGGCCGCCGGGCGGCAACCGCTTGAATGCCGGGGCACGAGGCAGCTGGCCAGCGGCCGGCACTACAATCCGGGTTCCGCATTCACCGCACGATCCCGCCATGACCATCACCGCGAACACCTCCCCGCTCACCCGGCACTACGCCGAGGAACTGGACGCCATCCGCGCGCAGGGGCTGTTCAAGTCCGAACGCATCATCACCAGCCCGCAGTCGGCCGAGATCACCCTGGACGACGGCCGCACCGTGCTGAACTTCTGCGCCAACAACTACCTGGGCCTGGCCGACCACCCGGACCTGATCCAGGCCGCCAAGGACGCACTGGACACGCATGGCTTCGGCATGGCCTCGGTGCGCTTCATCTGCGGCACCCAGGACCTGCACAAGCAGCTGGAAAAGCAGATTGCCGACTTCTTCGGCAAGGACGACACCATCCTCTACGCCGCCTGCTTCGATGCCAACGGCGGCCTGTTCGAGCCGCTGCTGGGCGAGAACGACGCGATCATCTCCGACGCGCTCAACCACGCCTCCATCATCGATGGCGTGCGCCTGTGCAAGGCCAAGCGCTTCCGCTATGCCAACTGCGACATGGCCGACCTGGAAGCGCAGCTGCAGGCCGCCGATGCGGCCGGCTGCAGGACCAAGCTGATCACCACCGACGGCGTGTTCTCGATGGACGGCTTCATCGCCCCGCTCGACGAGATCACCGCGCTGGCGAAGAAGTACAACGCGCTGGTGCACATCGACGAATGCCACGCCACCGGCTTCCTCGGCGCCACCGGCCGCGGCTCGGCCGAGGTCAAGGGCGTGCTGGAGAAGATCGACATCATCACCGGCACCCTGGGCAAGGCCATGGGCGGCGCGCTGGGCGGCTTCACCTGCGCCAGCGCCGAGGTGATCGAGCTGCTGCGCCAGCGCTCTCGCCCGTACCTGTTCTCCAACTCGCTGCCGCCGCATGTGGTCGCCGCCGGCATCAAGGCCTTCGACATGCTCGACAAGGCCGGCGACCTGCGCCAGAAACTGGCCGAGAACACCGCCTACTTCCGCGAGAAGATGACCGCCGCCGGTTTCGACGTGAAGCCGGGCGTGCACCCGATCAGCCCGGTGATGCTGTACGACGCGCCGCTGGCGCAGAAGTTCGCCCAGCGCCTGCTGGAAGAAGGCATCTACGCGATCGGCTTCTTCTTCCCGGTGGTGCCCAAGGGCCAGGCGCGCATCCGCACGCAGATGAGCGCCGCGCACAGCCGCGAACACCTGGACCGCGCCATCGATGCCTTCACCCGCATCGGCAGGGAGCTGGGGGTCATCAAGGGCTGACCGAAGTCCGCGCGAACGAAACAGGCGCCCAAGGGCGCCTGTTTCGTTTCAGTCCCGCGCAAGGCGGAGCGATTCCCCGCCAGGCATTGCTTCAGCGCTATCGCTTCGCCGCCGGCGTCGCCGTCTCGGGCTTTTCCGACGCGGCGCTGCCACGGGCCACGCGGATGCCGTTGGCCTTCATCCATGCGTCGAACTGGTCGGCACTCATGTTCTTCCCTTCCTGCTGCATCAGGAAGCGGTAATTGCCCTGCGCATCCTTCTCCGCCATCGGTGCTTCCACCGTGACCGTCACCGGCTTTTCCTCGATGGCCGCCGCGACCGGCTTGCCCGACGACGCACATCCGGCCAGAACCGCGGCTGCCGCCACACTCAGGAAAAAAGCGGCAGGAAAGCCTTTTTTCACGGCGAGGCCGTCCGAAGGATGGCGCACAGGGGCGTGCGCCATGAGAACACCGCGGATGAAAGCAGGCATGGCCGCTGGACCTCGTTGAAGAACATGCCCACAGCCTAATCATCAACTTGAAGAAATCAAGCTATTTACATGAATTAAATGGATATTTTTATGAATTGGCGAGCGACTTCGCTGAACGCACCGCCAGCACTTCCAGCTCTTCCGCTTCCAGCATGCGCCACTGCCCCTTGGCCAACTCGCCCAGCTGGACCGGCCCGATCGCCACCCGCACCAACCGCAACACTTCGAATCCCAGCACCTGCAGCAGGCGCCGGATATGCCGGTTGCGTCCCTCGTCCAGCACGATCTCCAGCCATGCAGTGCGCTCGCTCTGGCGCAGGACGGCAACCGAATGCGCCGCCAGATGCTCGCCGGCGTCCTCGACCCCGCCCTGCATGCGCGCCAGCTGCGCCGCATCGGGTACACCATCGATCTGCACGCGATAGGTCTTCAACGGCCCGGTCGCCGGATCGGTCAACCGTGCCGCCCATTCCGGATCGTTGCTGAAGAACAGCAATCCTTCGCTGGCCTTGTCCAGGCGGCCGACCGGCGCCAGCCACGGCATGCCGGCACCGTCGAAGCAGCGGTAGACGGTGTCCCGGCCCTGCTCGTCGCGGACGGTGGTGACCAGGCCCCGCGGCTTGTTCAACGCGACATACAGGCGACGCACCGCTTCGATGGGCTCGCCATCCATCGTGATGCGTTGCCGGGCGAGGACCACGGGGAATTCAGGGTCCCGGACCACACGGCCATCCACGCCGACCCGGCCGGCCAGCACGCGGCGCGCGGCTTCGGCACGCGAGCACACGCCCGCCTTGGACAGCACGCGCGCCAGGCCGTGGCGCGGTGCCGGTTGCGCTGCGGGGGTCTTCCTTGCGCCGTTTCCGGAAGGCGAAACGAAATGCCCGCCCTGTCTGACAGGGCGGGCATCCGGGAAAATCCTGCGCGGCATCCGGGCAGCTTGCGTTACTTGATCTCGGCCGCAGGCTTGGCTTCCGCCGCACCTTCGGCGGCCGGGGCCGCCGCCTTGACCACGCGCACACCGCGCGCCTTCATCCAGGCGTCGAACTCGTCGGCGGTCATGCGCTTGCCGTTCTGGCTCATGTCGAAGCGCCAGGGCGTGTTGTCGTACTGCGTCTGCGGCTTGTAGGCCGCCGGGTCGTTGGCGTTGATCGCCGGGCGCGCCGGCATCGCGCTGGCGACGTTGTTGCAGCTTTCCACGCGCAGGCGCATCAGCACGCGGTCGAGCGACTGGTCGTCGCTGAAATTCGACGTCAGCACCCCCGCCGGCATGCCCAGCTGCCCCGGGCGGGCATACAGCTCAACGGCGACCGGCTCGATCACCGTGGCCGGCAACGGCGGCGGCACGACGGCGCTGGCCGAACAATCGACGGCTGCGTGGGCGGCGGGGATGAGAACCAGGGCCATGGCGCCGGCCAGTGCGATACGCAGCATCGGTAATTCCATTCGGGCAGAGAACGCCGCGAGTGTAGGCATGCCCCACAGGGCTTTCAACCATTCGATGCGCGCTTTGCCAGGCGCCATCCACCGGATCGCCCGCCATCGTCCTGCCACGCGGCGCCAGGTCACCGCGCCATGCATGCGGAAGAGGGCCGGGAACGATTTCCGCTTCGCCGGCGCACGGCATCGGAAAGCCATGCCGCCCGGGCGGCGGCAGAAAAAACAAGGCCCGGCTTGCGCCGGGCCTTGTTCGGATCAACCGATACGTCCGATCAGTTCTGGACGTTCAGCTCGGTGCGACGGTTCTTGGCGCGACCTTCCGGATTGTCCGAACCATCCGGGTTGGTGTTCGGAGCGATCGGACGGCTCTTGCCGTAGCCGATCGGGCCGATCATGCGCGAAGCGTCGACGCCGTGGCCGGCCAGGTAGTCGTACACCGCCTTGGCGCGACGCTCGGACAGCTTCTGGTTGTAGGCGTCGGTACCCTTCGAGTCGGTGTGACCGGCGACTTCAACGCGCAGTTCCGGGTAACGCTTCAGGATCTCGCTGGCCTCGCTCAGGATCGCGACGGCATCCGGACGCAGGGTCGACTTGTCGAAGTCGAAGTTCACGCCCTTCAGGTCGATCGACACCGGCACCGGGCAGCCATCCGGACCGACGATCTGGCCCGGCTGCGAGTTCGGGCACTTGTCGTCGCAGTTGTTGACGCCGTCACCATCGTCGTCCAGGTCGGCGCAGCTCGGCGCGACCGGAGCCGGCGGCGGCGGAGCAACGGCGGCGACCGGGGCCGGACCCAGCGGGATCACGACGCCGACCGAAGCCAGCACGTCGCCGAACCAGTCGTTGTCCTTGCCGGCCAGGCGCGGGTTCACGCTCTGGTCGTCGAAATCGGCGCGATAGGCGATTTCAGCACGCACGGCGATGCGCTTGTCGAAGGTGGTCTGCAGACCAGCGCCGACCTTGGCGGCCAGGTTGCCGTCCTTGCGCTTGGCCGGAGAGTTCGGCGAGTTGATGACGTACTCTTCCTCGGCCTTCTGGTAGCCCAGGCCGAACAGCAGGTACGGGTTCCAGCCACGGCCGTCCTGGATGAAGTGGCGACGCAGGTCCAGCGACGCGCCGTACTGCGACCAGTTCAGGTCCTGGTTCTTGTCGAAGTTCGGGTTCTGGTAGTTCAGCTCGCCGTCCAGCGACCAGTTCGGGCTGATGAACTTGCCCAGGCCCAGGGTCACGAACGGAGCGTCATTGGTGCCACGATCGCTGTCCTGGAAGTTGAAGCCGGCCGAACCGGTCAGGTACCAGCGGTCGTCGAATTCCTGTGCCGACGCGGCCTGGGCAAATGCCAGACCACCCAGCAGCGCGGCGGTAAGGATCTTCTTGTTCATGAATACAACTCCTTGTTTCGGGGGTATGAAACCGGTAATGGCATGGTCCAGCACAGCGATTTCGTTCGTCGCGTCCGAAAGATGGCCGTTTCCGCACGCCAACGCGGTGCACATTATGCGCTGAGCCGTGAAGACGACGTTAACAGCTGCGTAACAAATGACGCAGCCCCGGACTTCGGAGAGCCGGTGAAGCGCCACCCTATACAGCTTGGTAAAAGCGCGCAAGAGCCAAGCCTGACGGGCGTTTCAAGACCATGGACGGCACCCTGTGGAGATGCCGGCTTGCCGCCCCGGATGGCGGCAACGGCATTGCCCCATGTCACCCTTGCCTGAACGGCCCCTGCGTATCATGGCGATCTCCCCTCACCGAACGGAACTTTTCCCATGAAAGCTGCCGGCCTGAGCCGCTACCTGCCGATCGAGGATTCCCGCGCCCTGGAGGACTTCGAGCTGCCCCCACCCGCCGCGCCGCAGGGGCAGGACCTGCTGGTGGGCGTGCAGGCCGTTTCGGTCAACCCGGTGGACGCCAAGCTGCGGCGTTCGGGCAAGGGCGAGGAAACCCCGCCCCGCATCCTGGGTTTCGACGCCGCGGGCACCGTGCTGGCCGTCGGTCCCGGCGTGACCGCCTTCGAGGTGGGAGACGAGGTCTACTATGCCGGCGACGTCACCCGGCCCGGCTGCAATGCGCAATTGCAGCTGGTGGACGAACGGCTGGTCGGCCGCAAGCCGGCCACGCTGGACTTCGCCGAGGCCGCGGCCCTGCCGCTGACCACGCTCACGGCCTGGGAGCTGCTGTTCCAGCGCATGCCCTACCAGCTCGACGGGCGGCGCAACGCCGGCCGGGTGCTGCTGATCATCGGCGGCGCGGGCGGCGTGGGTTCGATGGCGATCCAGCTGGGCCGCCATGCGGGATTCACCGTGGTGGCGACCGCTTCCCGCGAAGAATCCCGCGCGTGGTGCCTGCAGATGGGCGCCGGGCATGTCATCGACCACCGCCAGCCGCTGGCGCCACAGTTGCAGGCGCTCGGCATTGCGCAGGTGGACGCCGCCCTCAACCTGGCCGACACCGACCGTTACTGGCAGGCGCTGGGCGAACTGCTGGCCCCGCAGGGGCATGTCGGCCTGGTCGTGGAACCAGCCGGCGAGCTGCGGATCGGCGACCCCTACAAGGCCAAGTGCATCGGCATCCACTGGGAATTCATGTTCGCCCGCGCGCGTTTCCGTACCGCCGACATGATCGAGCAGCACCGCATCCTCACCCGCGCCGCGAGCCTGATCGATGCCGGCGAACTCCGCACCACCCTGACCCGGCGCCTGGGTCCGATCAACGCGGCCAACCTGCGCCAAGCGCACCGGCTGCTGGAATCGGGCAGCACCGTCGGCAAGCTGGTGCTCGAAGGCTGGGACTAAGCAACGGACGCATGCCCGATGCGCGGGGCATGGGAGGCGGACGCCCTTCACCCGTCCTCCTCCATCCCCGTTCCTCCTTACTTTCGCCTTCACATGCCGATGCCGTCATTTCCGTTCTTCCTGCGCCTGTCGCAGCTGCTGCTCGGCCTGTTCCTGTTCGGCATCGCCTCGGCGCTGATGATCCGCGCCGGTATCGGCATCGCGCCCTGGGACGTGCTGGCGCAGGGCGTTTCGCTGCGCAGCGGGCTGGCTTTCGGCCTGGTCACCAACCTCGTGGGCGTCGCCGTCCTGCTGATGTGGTGGCCGCTGCGGCAGCGCCCGGGGCTGGGCACGGTGCTGAACGTCCTGCTGATCGGCCCCAGCGCCCAGCTCGGCCTGTACATGGTGCCCGCCGCGCAGGGGCTGCTCTGGCAGGTGCTGCTGTTTACCGCGGGCCTGGTGCTGCTGGCGATCGCGACCGGCCTATATATAGGTGCGCGCCTGGGCCCCGGGCCGCGCGACGGGCTGATGACCGGCCTGCACGCGCGCAGCGGCTGGGCCATCTGGAAGGTACGCACCTTGATCGAGGCGACGGCGCTCACGGCAGGGTGGTTGCTGGGCGGCAACGCCGGCCTTGGCACCCTGGCTTTCGCCCTGCTGATCGGGCCGCTGTGCGGGATCACCCTGCCCCTGTTCGACCGCCGCGTTGCCGCGGCGTCGCCGAGCGTGGCGCCTTCGACGGACTGAGCCCCTTGCCGCAGGCGGGGTTTCACGGCACGCTGGTGCGATCCGTACGCAAGCGTATCCATCATGACGCCAGCCACCGACACCGCCTATCCCCATCTGTTCGCGCCGCTGGACCTGGGCTTCACCCGGCTCCGCAACCGCATCCTGATGGGGTCGATGCACACCGGGCTTGAAGACCATGTCCGCGACTTCCCCAAGCTGGCCGCCTATTTCGGCGAGCGTGCCGCGGGCGGCGCCGCGCTGCTGGTCACCGGCGGCTTCTCGCCGAACATCGCCGGCTGGCTGGCGCCATTCGGCAGCAAGCTGTCCTGGCCATGGGAAGTGGGCCGGCACCGGCAGGTCACCGCGGCGGTGCACGGCCATGGCGCCCACATCTGCCTGCAGCTGCTGCACGCCGGCCGCTACGCCTACCACCCGCTGCAGGTGGCACCGTCGAAACTGAAGGCACCGATCAATCCGTTCACGCCGCGCGCGCTGTCGGCGCGGGGCGTGGAGCGCCAGATCGCCAGCTACGCCCGCGCCGCCCGGCTGGCGCGCGAGGCCGGCTACGACGGCGTCGAGGTGATGGGCTCGGAAGGCTATCTGATCAACGAGTTCATTGCCCCGCGCACCAACAAGCGCAGCGATGCATGGGGCGGCGACGCCGGCAAGCGCATGCGTTTCGCCGTGGAGATCGTGCGCCGCATCCGCGAGGCCTGCGGCCCGGACTTCATCATCATTTACCGGCTGTCGCTGCTGGACCTGGTGGAGGATGGCAGCAACTGGGAGGAAATCCTGCAGCAGGCCCGCGCCATCGAAGCCGCCGGCGCGACCCTGATCAACTCCGGCATCGGCTGGCACGAGGCGCGCGTGCCGACCATCGCCACCTCGGTGCCGCGCGCGGCCTTCGCCGGCGTCACCGCCAAGCTGCGCCCGCACGTCAACGTGCCGGTGATCGCGGTCAACCGCATCAACATGCCCGACGTGGCCGAGCGGGTGCTGGCCGACGGCCAGGCCGACATGGTCTCGCTGGCGCGGCCGCTGCTGGCCGACCCGCAGTGGCCGGCCAAGGCCCGCGCCGGCAGGCCGGAAACCATCAATACCTGCATCGCCTGCAACCAGGCCTGCCTGGACCATATTTTCGTCAACAAGCGCGCCACCTGCCTGGTCAACCCGCGCGCCGCGCACGAGACCGAACTGGTCTACCGCCCGACCACCGCCGCCAGGCGCGTGGCGGTGGTCGGCGCAGGCCCGGCCGGCCTGGCCTGCGCCACGGTCGCGGCCGAACGCGGCCACGCCGTCACCCTGTTCGACGCGGCCGACGAGATCGGCGGCCAGTTCAACGTGGCCAAGCGCATCCCGGGCAAGGAGGAGTTCCACGAAACCCTGCGCTACTTCCGCCACCGCCTTACCGATACCGGCGTGGACGTGCGCCTGGGCACCCGGGTGGACGCGCCGATGCTGGCCGGTTTCGACGAGGTCGTGGTGGCCACCGGCATCGCGCCGCGCAGGGTGGATTTCCCCGGCGCCGACCACCCGATGGTGGTCAGCTACCTGGACGTGCTGCAGGGCCGTGTCGCGGCGGCGGACAAGGTGGCCATCATCGGCGCCGGCGGCATCGGCTTCGACGTCGGCGAGTTCCTGGTGCAGGAAGGCCCGTCGCCGTCGCTGGACCCGGCCCGCTGGATGGCCGAATGGGGCGTGGATGCGAGCTTCGAAAGCCGCGGCGCGCTGGCGCGGCCGCAGCCGGAGGCGCCTGCGCGCAAGGTATGGCTGCTGCAGCGCAGCCCGGGCAAACCCGGCGCCCGGCTGGGCAAGACCACCGGCTGGATCCACCGCGCCACGCTCAAGGCCAAGGGCGTGCGGATGCTGGGGGGCGTGGAGTACCTCGGAGTAGATGACCGCGGCCTGCGCATCCGCGTCGATGGCGCCGAGCAGCTGCTGGAGGTCGGCACCGTGGTGGTCTGCGCCGGGCAGGAGCCGATGCGTGCGCTGGCCGATGCGCTGGCCGCGGCCGGCGTCAGCGCCCATGTCATCGGCGGCGCCGACGTCGCCGCCGAACTGGACGCCAAGCGCGCGATCGACCAGGGCAGCCGCGTGGCCGCCGCGCTGTAGCCCCCACTCCCCCCTGACCGATTCCGGCCCGATCGCCATGGCCTGCCGGTGGCCGATGCATACGGACATCGGCGGGCCGCCCGGAAATCGTCGCGCGGTGCCGGCTTCCCACGCCGGCACGCATGCGCCATCCCACGGCGGCCAATGCCTGTTTTTCATGGCGCCCGCGCTATTTGCGCCCCTCGGGCGACTTCGCCGTGAAAGCGGCTTTCCTGCCGTTTTTTCCTGGCACAAAACACACCTGGAGCCGGTCAGGAAACGCCTTCCGCGGCACTCCGGCGGCAATTCCGGTCTCTGCAACGAAGCTGAATGTCAAGAATCCGCATTCAGGATGAGTTTGGGATCAGCCCCCTACCTTGCGCCGACTTTCTGCTCACCCCCCAGTTCTGGTGAGCACGGCGCAGCCCCAGGATCGGTGATCGGGGACTGCCCACGGGGCGGCCCCGATGCCATGGCCGCCTCCCCATGACGCCAAGCCCAGTCGTCCGGTTCTCCTCGCATGCCGAGGAACAGGCAGGTTGCGGCCCACACGGAGCAAGGAGACCTATGAAACTGGCCTGGATTCTCTGGCTGTCGCAGTTGTTGCCGCAGCCGGCCGCCGATTCGTTGTGCCTGAGTACCACCGTCTATCTGGAAGCCCGCGACCAGACCCTTCGCGGCCAGCAGGCCGTGGCCGAAGTCGCGTTGCGCCGCCTCGACAGCGGGCTGTGGGGCGACTCGATGTGCCAGGTGGTGACCGCACGCAAGCAGTTCGCCCCGACGCTGGTGGCGCCGGACACCCAGCTGCGCAACAACGACGCCTGGGCCGAGGCCGTGGACGTGGCCTTCGCCGCCGAGCGCAACTGGGCCCTGCCGGCCGGCCAGCGCAAGGAGATCGTGCCGGGCGCCAGCCATTTCGCCGCGCACGCCATCGCCAGCCCGAGCTGGCGCAATGCCTACCAGGTAGCCACCATCGGCGGGCACACCTTCTACAAGGTGCAGTCGCTCAAGCCGCGCGCCTCCTGACGCGGCGAAGCCACCGCGTAACGGCGGCAGTCACGCCAGCCGACGCGCCCGGGACGATAATGCGGGGATCATTCCACCCCCGAGGTACCCGATGAAGCTCTACACCAAGCCCGGCGCCTGCTCCCTGGCCGACCACATCGCGCTGATCTGGTCCGGCCTGCCCTTCCAGGTGCAGATCGTGGACTACGCGACCATGAAGTCGCCCGAGTACATGGCCATGAACCCGGCCGGTGCGGTGCCGGTGCTGGAGGATGGCGGCTGGGTACTGACCCAGAACGCGGCCATCCTGCACTACATCTGCGACAAGGCGCCGGCCGCCGGTCTGGATGGCGGCAGCGACCCGCGCACCCGCGCCGAGGTCAACCGTTGGCTGTCCTTCGTCAATGCCGACCTGCATCCGGTGTACTACCCGATCTTCGGCTCGACCAAGTATCTGGAAGACGAGGCGGTCATCGCCCGCACCCAGCAGAATTCGCGCGACAAGCTGAAGACCCTGTACCAGCGCCTCGACGACCGCCTGGCGCAGGTGGACTGGCTGGGCGGCACGCCGCGTCCGTCCATCGCCGATGCCTATACCTACGTGACCCTGCGCTGGGCGCGTGGCCTCAAGATCGACCTGGCCGGCATGGACGCGCTGGACCGCTTCGAACAGCGCATGCAGGCCGATCCGGCCGTGCAGGCGGCGCTCAAGGCCGAAGGCCTGGAGTAAGCGCGCAGCGCCGCATGAACGACGGGCCGCCGGTGGCACCACCGGCGGCCCGTCGCGTTTCCCCCGCCGGAGCTGCCATCAACGCACCGACAAGGTCGCCACCCGTCGTGGCCTGTCACGGTAGAGCGCCGGATACTGCCGCTTCAGCGCCTCGATCTTCGGCAGGTCGTTGATGCGGATGTAGGGCGCGTCCGGATGCAGGACGAGATAGTCCTGGTGGTATTCCTCCGCCGGATAGAAGCGCTTGCCGCCATCGACCCGGGTCACCACCGGCGCGGCGAACACGCCGCTGCGCTGCAACTGGTCGATATAGGCCAGCGTCGCCGCGCGCTGCGCCGCGTCGTCGGCATAGACCGCCGAACGATACTGGCTGCCACGGTCCGGCCCCTGCCGGTCCAGCTGCGTGGGGTCGTGCACCACCGAGAAGAACACCTGCAGCAACTGCGCGTAGCCGACCTGCGCCGGGTCGTAGGTCACCTGCACCGCTTCGGCGTGGCCGGTCGTGCCCGTGCCCACGCGCGCATAGCGGGCGTCGGCCGCGCTGCCACCGATGTAACCGGACACCGCGCTCTCCACGCCCTTCACATGCTGGAACACGCCCTGCACACCCCAGAAGCAGCCACCGGCGAATACCACGCGGGCATGCATCACACCGGGCTGGCGCAGATCGGCGATGCCGGCAGGCGCTGGCACGCGCACCGCTACGGCGGCGGCGTGCACCGGGCGATCGAGGCTGAGCACTCCCGCCACCAGCAAGCCGGCGACAAGGACGGCAACGCCGCCGGCAACCCATTTTTCCATCGCAGGCTTCATCGCCGGCCTCCTTGGGTCAACCAAAGGTAAAGGCGTAGGCGCGCACGCCCGGATCGAGGAACTCGATCTCGAAGCTGCGGTCCTCCACCGCGCCGTCCTGGCGGATCAGCTGGTAAAGGCGATTGCCGTCCACCTGCCCATCGCCATCGGCGGTCACGTCGCCGCCGGCCATGGCGCCTGGCGCATGACCGTCGATGCGCACCTTGAAGCGCACCGGCCTGCCGGCTGCTTCCGGCGCCAGCACCAGATGCAGGTCGCGCGCATGGAAGCGGAATGCGATGCGGCCGCCCCCTTGTCGCAGCCGCGCATCCTCATCGCCGACGATCCAGCGTCCGCCCAGCGCCCATTGGTTGAGTCGCAGCGTGGCCGGCACGGTGTAGTCGAACGCCTTGCCCGCGCGCAGCCCGCCGGGCGACACGAAATTCTCCGCGCGCGCATGGCCGATGTAGGTTTCCGGCGAGCGCAGGTTGCCCATGTCCGCCTCGCGCTCGACGCCACCGCGCGGCGCAGACATGGCGGACATGGCGGGCATCGCGTCGTCGGGCAAGGCGCTGCCGGCTTCGCGCAGCAGCGCGCGGATGATCCGCTCGGATTCCTCGTAATCGCCCTCGCCGAAATGATGGGCGCGGATGCGCCCCTGCGCGTCGATGAAGTAATGCGCCGGCCAGTAGCGGTTGCCGAAGCCGCGCCAGATCGCGAAATCGTTGTCGAGCGCGACCGGCCAGGTGACGCCCAGGTCCTGCACCGCCCGCTGCACGTTGCGCACGTCGCGCTCGAACGCGAACTCCGGCGCATGCACGCCGACCACCACCAGCCCGTGATCGCGATAGCGCTCGTACCATTGGCGCACATGCGGCAGCGCGCGCAGGCAGTTGATACAGGAGTAGGTCCAGAAATCGACCAGCACCACCTTGCCACGCAGCGCCTGCGCATCCAGTGGCGGGCTGTTGAGCCAGCCGGTGGCACCGGCCAGCGACGGCAGCGTGCCTTCGACCGGCAACGCCGGCGGCGCGGCATCGCTCGCGGCCATCATCATCATCGAACCGCCCGCCTCCGGTTCATGCGCGGGCAGCGCGTCGAGCAGCCCCTGCTCCAGGCGCGCGGTGCTTACGGTCGACAACCGGGTCAGCACGCCGGTGTCCCAGCCCATGGCGATCGCGACCACCGCCAGCAACGCCGCAGCGCCCAGCCCGCGCCGGATCCATTCACCCGCGCCCAGGTACCGCTTCAGCGCGGCGAACACGCGGCCACCGATCCATAGCGCCAACGCCAGCGATGTCGCCGCCCCTAAGGCATAAGCCAGCAGCAGGCCGCTGGTGCCGATGTTCGCCCCCTGCAGCGCCGCACCGGTGAGGATCAGGCCCAGGATCGGTCCGGCGCACGGCGCCCACAGCAGACCGGTGGCGACGCCGATCAGCAGCGAGCTGCCGATGCCACCGCCGTCGCCGGCCGACGCATCCAGCCGTCCCCCGATACGCTGCAGCGGCGACAGCAGCCGGCCCGCCAGCGCGGGCCACAGCAAGGCCAGCGCGAAGATCGCCATCACCACCAGCGCGATCCAGCGCCCGGCCTGGTTGGCCTGCACCACCCAGCGGCTGCCGACCGCCGCTAGGCTGGCGACGACCACGAACATCAGCGCCATGCCGGCCAGCAGCGGCAGGCCGCTGCGCAGGAACGGCCGGTCCGGGCGCGCGAACACGAAGGGCAGCACCGGCAGGATGCACGGGCTGAGAAGGGTGAGCACACCGCCGAGATAGGCCAGCAGGAGCAGGAGCATGGAGAGTCCTTGGTGGAATCGGGGATGGCGGCGCTCAGGCCGCGACGAAGTTCATGGCCACGCCGTTCATGCAGTAGCGCAACCCGGTAGGACGCGGTCCGTCGTCGAACACGTGGCCGAGATGGCCGCCGCAGCGCCGGCAGTGCACTTCCACCCGCAACATGCCGAAGGTGGTGTCGCGGTCCTCGCCGACCGCACCGTGCAGCGGCGCCCAGAAGCTCGGCCAGCCGGTGCCGCTGTCGAACTTGGTGGCCGAGGAGAACAGCGCCAGCGCGCAGCCGGCGCACTGGAAGGTGCCGCGGCGGTGCTCCTGGTCGAGCGGGCTGCTGAAGGCACGCTCGGTACCCTGCCCGCGCAGCACCGCGTACTGCGCGGGCGTCAGTTGCCGGCGCCACTGGGCGTCGCTGTGCACGACTTCGAAGCGGCCCTGTCCGGCGGGAGGCACCGGGGCGGCACGGCTGCAGGCGCCCGCGCCGAACAGGCCGGCCGCGGCCACCGCGCCGCCGATGCCCAGCAGCCTGCGACGGGTAAGGGACATGGCTGGTCTCCAGGCAGGAACGATGCGGCCATGCTGCGCCCGTGGCGATCAACGAATCCTCACGCGGAGTTAAATTTTCCGTGACACATCGGCGCCGGGTTGCACCGACAATGGAGGCCATCTCCCAGCCGGCCGGACGTGCCGATGAACCGCGCCAAACGCGTGCTGATCGTCGAGGACGATGTCCACATCGCCAACCTGCTGCGCATGCACCTGCGCGACGAAGGCTACGAGGTGACCCATGCGGCCACCGGCGACGACGGCCTGCGCCTGCTTGAAAGCGACGCCTGGAGCGCGCTGGTGCTGGACCTGATGCTGCCCGGCGTGGACGGCCTGGAAATCTGCCGGCACGTGCGGGCGATGCCGCGCTACACGCCGATCATCATCACCAGCGCGCGCGCCAGCGAGGTGCATCGCATCCTTGGGCTGGAACTGGGCGCGGACGACTACCTGGCCAAGCCGTTCTCGATGCTGGAGCTGGTTGCGCGGGTCAAGGCGCTGCTGCGCCGGGTCGAGGCGATGGCGCAGAACGCGCGCATCGATGCCGGCGCGATCGACGTGGCCGGCATCCATATCGATCCGGTCGCGCGCACCGCGCAGGTGGATGGCGATGCGCTGGAATTGACGCCACGTGAGTTCGACCTGCTGCATTTCTTCGCCCGCCATCCGGACCAGGTGTATTCGCGCATGGACCTGCTCAACCAGGTCTGGGGCCATCGCCACGATGGTTACGAACACACCGTCAACACCCACATCAACCGCCTGCGCAACAAGATCGAACGCGACCCGGCCGCGCCGCGCCGCATCCTCACCGTGTGGGGGCGCGGCTACAAACTGGCCGGTGGCGGCGGGAGCGGCGAATGAACCGGCTGACGCTCTCCCAGCGGTTGTCGCTGGTGTTCTGCGCGCTGCTGCTGGTGTGCTGCGGCGCGCTGGCATGGATCCAGATGCGCAGCACGCGCATGCACGAACAGGAAACCGTGCAGCGCCTTTCGCGCGGCCTGGCCGAACACATCGCGCGCAGCGGCGAACTGATGGATGCGCGCGGCCTGCGCGACGGCGAGGTGCGTGCGCTGTTCGGCAAGCTGATGGCGGTCAATCCCAGCGTCGAGGTCTACCTGCTCGACGAGCAGGGCCGCATCCTCGGCCACGACGCGCCGGATGGCCACCTCAGGCGCGACCGCGTCGACCTGGCGCCGGTCCGGGCGCTGCTGGCCGGCGCGCCGCTGCCGATCCTTGGCGACGATCCGCGCAGCAGCAACGGACGCAAGGTATTCAACGCCGCGCCGCTGCGCGTGCAGGACCAGCAGGTCGGCTACATCTACGTGGTGCTGGCCGGCGAACAACGCGAGGCGCTGGCGGCCGACATCGCGGCCAGCGCCAGCCTGCGCACCACCCTGTGGTCGCTGGCGATCGTGGCGGCCGTCGGCCTGCTGGCCGGCGTCGTCGCCTTCCGCTGGATCACCCGGCCGCTGCGCCGGCTGACCCGCGACATCCAGGCCTTCGATGTCGAGGCCGGCGTTCCCGCGCTGCCCGCGCCATCCGCGCCACCGCGCCCGGGCGAACGCGACGAACTGGTCGTCCTGCAGCACAGCTTCGCCCACATGGCGCAGCGCATCGCCGAGCAATGGCGGCAGCTGCGCGAGCAGGACCAGCAGCGCCGCGAACTGGTCGCCAATATTTCCCACGACCTGCGCACGCCGCTGTCGTCGCTGCACGGCTACCTGGAAACGCTGGCGCTGAAAGACGCCACGCTCGGCGCCGACGAACGCCGGCGCTACCTGTCCATCGCGCTGGCGCAGAGCGACAAGGTCGGCCACCTGGCGCAGGCGCTGTTCGAACTGGCGCGGCTGGAGCACGGCGGCGTGGTGCTGGAGCCGCAGGCGTTCTCCCTGCCGGACCTGGTGCAGGACGTGTTCCAGAAATTCGAACTGGCAGCCGGGGCGCGGCGGCAATCGCTGGCCGCGGACATCCCGGCGGGCCTGCCTGCCGTCCAGGCCGACCTCGGGCTGGTCGAGCGGGTGCTGACCAACCTGCTCGACAACGCCATACGCCACACGCCCGAAGGCGGCCACATCACGGTCGCGTTGAGGGCCGCCGGCGACGAGGTCGAGGTCCGTATCGCCGATACCGGCCCGGGCATCGCCCCGGAACGGCGCGCGCAGCTGTTCAGCGCGCCGTCCGCGCTCGACAGCCGGCGCCCGGACAGCGGCGGTCTCGGCCTGTTGATCGTGCATCGCATCCTGCAGCTGCACCAGCGCCGGATCGAACTGGCCGCGAGCGATGCCGGCGCGGTGTTCGTCTTCTCGCTGGCGGCGGCAGGCCGCCGTCCGGCCCCGCCGCAATGACGGTGGTTCGCACTGGCGGCCGGTTCACCCGATCTCGCGGATCACGTTGCCACGACCGTCGCGCAGCTGCGTCGGCACCACTTCCACCTGCAGCCTTCCGCCCGGCAATGGATAGACGCCACGCTCGGCGCGGATATCCTCCAGCATCGCCGCAAGCGTGGCGTCGGACAGCACGCAGCGCGCGCCGTCGTCGTCCAGTTGCAGGTCGTCCGCCGTGCCCGGCTCGAACCGCCATTGCCGCTCCCTGCCGAGCACCACCAGCGGCCGGTCGTGGTGCAGGCGCAGCGGCAGCAGTTCCAGCACGCTTTCCACCTGTCCCGCGCCCAGCACCAGCGTCGTGCGCACGCCATCGACGGACCAGTCCAGCGTGTCCACGAACAGCATGCCGGTGCTGGAGCCTTCGCGGCGGCTCCCGGCCTCCACCTGTTCGGCCAACGCCGGATCGCGCAGCAGCGAGGCGCGTTCAAGCACGGTGATCCACGACGGCATCGCCGGTTCGAGCGCGGCCATGACGCCCAGCGTCGACCAGCGCCTGATCGCCGCCATCTCCTCGTCGGTCATGCCCACCATCTGCAGGAAATCCAGGCGCCCGTTGGGCGTGTCGATCGCCGGCAAGCGCGGGTCGGCGACGACGGCCAGGTGCCGCAGCTGCGTATCGACGTCCAGCGCGATCGGGCCATTGGCATCGAGATGATGCCCGGCCTCGAACACATTGCCGCTGCCGAACACATAGCGCGCCACGTTCTGCAGCAGGTTCAGCGGCCACATGGGGACGTCGCCCACCCTGCCTGCGCCCTCGCCGGCGGCGAGGCGGAAAGTCAGTTCGAAGCCGAAACCGCTTTCCTGCGGATCGTCGCTCTGCTTGCCGTACAGCTCGGAGAAGCCGTAGGTGACGTAGTGCCAATGCGGGCGCGGCAGTTCGCTCCAGTACACGCTGATGCCGTCCAGCGGGTCGTCGCCGCCCAGCGTGTGCGATACCAGCGTGCCGTAGTGCCTCGGCTCCTGGCCCGGATACAACGCGCACAATGCCGCGTTGATGGCGTCCCATCCCGCGGTGCCGGTTCCGTCGCCGTCCTGTCGTTCCATGCCTGGGACTCCCTGGGTAAGAGGCCGCATGATAGTGCCGGCCACCGGCAGGCAGCCGGGGACGCGCGGGATCGCCACACGCCCCGGCCACCGCGGGCATCACGCCATTACCAGCGCCCGGGTCTCTTCCAGCCAGCGATTGGCGAACGCCGGACTCTTGGCCTTCCCAAGGGCGGACGCCACTTCCGGCCACAGCTGTTCCAGACCCACCGCGTTGTGGCTGCGCTCGATCTTGAGCTGGATCAGGTACCCCTTCAGCCCGAGATGCCTGCGTACCGACTCGGCCATCCAGTCGCGCAGTTGCTGGCAGCGCAGCGGATCGTCGCCCAGCTGCATGGTGACCGGCACCTGCGGCGCGCGTTCGACGCTGCCGCCGACCGCCTCGATCAGCCCGAGTGCCAGCAACTGCTCCAGCACGTCCTCCGGCGCACGCAGGCCCTGCGCCATCTGCTGCAGTTCGCGGCTGTCGCGCTGCCCGTCCACCAGCAACAGCACCGAGCGCAGCGCCGGCGCCAGGCGCAGGCCGCGGTCTTCGATCTCGCGACGGCCAGCCGCCGTCTTGGCATGGATCAACGCCATTCCCCCTCCCGCATTTGTGCACCGCAACCACGATGCGCGCGGACCGCAGGCGGGGCCCCCGCCCCGTCGTGCCTGCATGCGTACGCACCGCCCCCTGCGATCGCCGCCCTGCGGCCCGCGCTATATCCCCAGCGCGCGGCGGATTTCCTCGAGTGCGCCCGGGTCATCCAGTGTCGACAGGTCGCCCGGGTCGCGCCGCTCCGCCAGGGCCTGCAGCGAACGCCGCAGCAGCTTACCCGAACGTGTCTTGGGAAGCGCATTGACGATATGCACATGGGCCGGGCGCGCCACCGCCCCGAGCGACGCGGTGACCTGCCGCACCATCTCCGCCGACAACGCCGGGACCTCTTCCGCGGCCGCAGCCTGCTTGAGCGTGACGAACACCAGCGGCACCTGCCCCTTCAGTTCGTCGTGCACGCCGATCACCGCCGCCTCGGCCACGCGTGGGTGGTTGCTGACGGCCTCTTCGATCTCGCGCGTGCCGAGCCGGTGCCCGGCCACGTTGATCACGTCGTCGGTGCGGCCGAGGATGAACGTATAGCCCTCTTCGTCGCGGATGGCCCAGTCCAGCGAGCTGTACAGCAACTCGTCGAAATGGCCGAAATAACTCTTGAGGAACCGTTCGTCGTCGTTCCAGACCGTGCTCATGCAGCCCGGCGGCAGCGGCGGCTGGATCACCAGCACGCCCTTCTGTCCGGGCGCGACTTCAGCGCCGGTCTGCTCGTCGATCACCTTCATCCGGTAACCGAGATTGGGAAAGCCCGGCGAACCGAACTTCACCGGTTTCATGTCCAGGCCCGGCAGCAGCGTCAATGCCGGCCAGCCGGTCTCGGTCTGCCAGTAGTTGTCGATCACCGGCTTGCGCAGCGCATTGCCTATCCACTGTGCGGTGGGTTCGTCCAGCGGCTCGCCGGCAAGGAACAGGTATTTCAGGTCGGACAGGTCGTGGCGATGGATGAAATCCACGTCGTGCTTCTTCAGCACGCGGATCGCGGTGGGCGAGGAGAACATCGTGCGCACGCCATACTGCTCGCACAGCGCCCACCAGATGCCGGGATCCGGATTCGTCGGCAGCCCTTCGTACAGCAGCGACGTGCAGCCGCCGATCAGCGGCCCATATACGTTGTAGGAATGCCCCACCGCCCAGCCGACATCGGAGGTGGAGAACATCACCTGCCCGGGCGCACAGTCGAACACCGTGCGCATCGACTGCGCCATCGCCACCGCGTAGCCGCCGACGTCGCGCTGCACGCCCTTCGGCTTGCCGGTGGTGCCCGAGGTGTAGAGCAGATAACTGGGCTCGTTGGATTCCAGCCATTCCACCGGCACTTCGGCGTCGCCGACCTGTCCGCGCAGCACCGCATAGTCCTCGTCGCGCCCCGGCACCCGGGCCATGCCCGCATCCAGCCCGCGCGAGACGATCAACACCTTCGGCGGCGGGCTGGAGGCCTCGGCGCATGCCGCATCGACCATGGGTTTGTACGGAATCACCTTGCCGCCGCGCATGCCCGCGTCGGCGGCGATCAGCAGCTTCGGCCGGGCGTCATCGATGCGCAGCGCCAGGTTGTGCGCGGCGAAGCCGCCGAACACCACCGAATGCACCGCACCGATGCGCGCGCAGGCCAGCATGGCGAACACCGCCTCGGCCATGTTCGGCATGTAGATCACCACGCGGTCGCCGCGGCCGACGTCCAGCTGCCTGAGCACCGCGGCGAATGCGTTCACTTCGCGGTACAGCTGGCGGTAGGTGATCTCGCGGGTCGTGCCGGTCTCGGTGGAAACGACCACCAGCGCCAGCTGGTCGGGGCGCTCCTGCAGATGGCGGTCAACGGCGTTGTAGCAGAGATTGGTCTGGCCGCCGACGAACCAGCGCCGGAACGGCGGATTGGAGTAGTCCAGGATCTGCCGCGGCGGACGATGCCAGTGGATGGCCCTGGCCTCCTCGGCCCAGAACGCCTCGGGCTCCTCGATGGAACGGCGATGGATCTGCTCGTATTGCACGACGTCCTCCGGCACCTGCCTGGTCCGCTTCGAGCATAGTCCCGCGCGGATCGCCGCTCCCTGCGACGATGGTCGTACGACGAAAGCCGAAGGCGCTAGAACGGACAGGGCGAGGTGAACGCCACCGCCTCGCCGGTCAGCGGATGCGCGAATGCGAGGCGGCGCGCATGCAGATGTACGCGCGCGGCAGCAGCCGCGCCGTACAGCACGTCGCCGACGATCGGATGGCCGAGGCTGGCCAGGTGCAGCCGCAACTGGTGGCTGCGCCCGGTGACGGGCTCCAGTTCGAGCCGCGTGCGGCAGGCCGGCGCATCGCGCGCCAGCACCCGCCAGCGCGTGAGCGCCGGCTTGCCGTGTTCATGGTCCACCTTCTGCTTCGGCCGGTTCGGCCAGTCGCAGATCAGCGGCAAGGCGATCTCGCCGGCATCGCCCTCGACCACGCCCTCGACCACGGCCTCATAGCGTTTGCCGACGCGGCGCTGTTCGAACTGCGCCGACAACGCCGCCTGCATCTGCTTGCCGCGCGCATGGAGCATCAACCCGGAGGTCACCTGGTCCAGGCGATGCACGGTCAGCACGTCCGCGTAAACCGCCTGCAATCGCGACACCAGGCAATCCTGGTTCTCCGGCAGCCGCCCGGGCACGGACAGCAGGCCGGGGGGCTTTTCAGCGACCAGGAAGGCATCGTCGATGTAATGCAGTGCGATGTCGGGATACATGCGGTACGGAAATGGAGAGCAGAGCCCGGGCACCGGGCATAGGGTCGGCCGCTGGCCGGCAACCGGGCAGGCACTACCCAAAGCAGAACGGGGAAGCCTGAGCCTCCCCGTTCGTCATGCCACCGGACCGCTGCGGTTACAGCAGGTCGGCCACGCCGGCGCGCTCTTCTTCCAGCTCGCCCAGGGTGATGTCGATGTACTTGCGCGAGAAGTCGTCGATCGACAGGTCCTTGACGATGCTGTACTTGCCGTTCTCGGTGATCACCGGGAAACCGAACACCACGCCTTCGGGAATGCCATAGGAACCATCGGACGGCACGCCCATGGTCACCCACTTGCCGTTGCTGCCCAGCACCCAGTCATGCACGTGGTCGATGGCGGCATTGGCGGCCGACGCGGCCGAGGACAGGCCACGGGCGGCGATGATCGCCGCGCCGCGCTTGCCGACGGTCGGGATGAAGGTGTTGGCGTTCCATTCCTGGTCGTTGATCAGCTCGGCCACCGAGGCGCCACCGGTGGTGGCGAAGCGGTAGTCCGGATACATGGTCGGGCTGTGGTTGCCCCACACGGTGAACTTCTCGAAGCTGTCCACGGCCTTGCCGGTCTTGGCCGACAGCTGGCTCAGGGCACGGTTGTGGTCCAGGCGCAGCATGGCGGTGAAGTTCTTCGGATCCAGGTCCGGGGCCGACTTCATGGCGATGTAGGCGTTGGTGTTGGCCGGGTTGCCGACCACCAGCACCTTCACATCGCGCTTGGCGACGGCATTGAGCGCCTTGCCCTGCACGGTGAAGATCTTGGCGTTCTCCAGCAGCAGGTCCTTGCGCTCCATGCCCGGGCCGCGCGGACGGGCGCCGACCAGCAGGGCCACGTCGACGTCCTTGAACGCCACCAGCGGATCGGCGGTGGTGACCACGCCGGCCAGCAG
>NZ_LDJG01000030.1 GCF_001431425.1 Stenotrophomonas nitritireducens | reverse complement strand
TTCTTCGTCGGTAGCTTCATATGTGGTATAAGAGACAGTCCCTAGAGTGCGCCCCGACAGCACTCATCTGGAGAAACGGCGTTGGCACTTCTGGTCTGGCAGGACGATCTCAACACGGGCGTGGAGGTCATCGACCGCCAGCACATGCGCATCGTGGAGATGCTCAATCACCTGCACGTGACCCAGAAGAGCCTGGAGCGGGTCGCCGTCGGCGAGGTGATCGACGAGCTGATCGACTACACCCTGTCGCACTTCGCCTTCGAGGAAGAACTGATGGAGGAGGCCGGCTACCCGTTCTGCGCCGCGCACAAGCGCGTGCACGAGGTGTTCATCAAGCGCGTTTCCGAATATCGGATGCGCTTCGAGGCCGGCGAGGACATCACCGACGAGCTGCGCAACATGCTCTCGCGCTGGCTGTTCAACCACATCCGCGGCGACGACAAGGCCTACGCCGAACAGGTCAAGCGCCACCTCAACAAGTTCGCCCGCGAACACGAGGAAGGCGGCTGGCTCGGGCGCACGCTCAAGCGCTTGTTCCGCTGACCGCGGCGCGG